>JAWVEN010000018.1:0-13581 GCA_033856675.1 Gaiellales bacterium
ACGCCACGCACATCCGCTACCGCGTCGAGCGTTGAGCTCGATCGGTCAGATGGTCGCGACCAGGAGATCCTCTCCGCTGGATGGGCGAAGACCGTCGGTCCGATTGGCGAAGTAGCGCTCGGCGAGCGACGCTCCCGCAGCTGCCTTCAGCGCCGTCCACAGCCGTCCCTGCGCGTCGCCGGCCGACTCTCCGCGCAGCGCCGCGAGCTTGAGCGCAGCGGCCGCGCCGGCGTCCAGGCCGAGCAGCCGAGAGAGGCGTCGAGGGCCCGGTGAGGTCGCCAAGTACCTGCTCGCCGGTGCGGACGTCGTCATGACCGCCTCGGCCCTGCTGCGGCGCGGCCCCGACTACGCGACCGCGCTGCTCGACGGCCTGTCGACCTGGATGTCCCGCAAAGGGTTCGGATCGGTCGACGAGCTGCGTGGCATGCTCTCCGTCCCGCCCGGCACCGACCAGGCGGCATACGAGCGCTCGGGCTACGTCGGCGCCCTGCGAGCAGCCAACGCCCGCGCCCACGGCTCCTGGTGAGCGGAATCCGCCTGAGCGCCGACGGCCAGCGTGACCGCCGCGCGCGGACTCGTGCTGATCGGCGTCAGGCCGCGCGACGGCTGAGCCGCCGGAGCAGTCGGGCAAGCGTCATCCGCAGCGCCCGCAGGCCGATCCTCAGTCCGGACACCGGCTTCGCTTCAGGCGCCGTCGCGGCCGGTGCGGCCGCGCTCCGGGCGCCGCCGGGCTCACCGATCTCGCGCGGCGCCTGCCTCTCAGCCAGCACGGCGCGGATGTTCTCCGCAAATCGGTCGATCAGCTGGGTGGAGACGTCCTGCACGAGGCCGCGGCCGAATTGCGCCGCTGGTCCCGACAGCAGCAGCTCCGTGTCGATGTCGACTCTCGTCGCCTCGCCATCCGGGCGCAGGCTGGACACGACAGTTGCCTGGGCGCCGCCGCGATTCCGCAGCTCACGCGCGTTGGCCTTGAGCCGAACGACATACGCCTCGGCGTCGACGTCGTCCTGGGTCACGTGCGTGCCGAACGTCAACGCAATCGGACCGAACTTGACGTTCATGTTCGTCTCCCAGGTCCGATCGTCGACGGGACCCACGAGTTGCGCACCGGGCATGCAGCCCACCATCAGCGGGATGTCGAGCAGGGTCGGCCACGCCTGCTCGAGCGATGCGGGGACGAGGAACGAGTTCTCGAGCTTCACGACGCCTCCTCCTCCAGAGCTGCGACAGGGACTCGCGCGGCGGCTTCGTGACCGCAGTTGACGGCGTAGCACGGCCGCTCTTCGACAGCGGGCCACCCCGTGTAGAACTCGCGCGTGTGGCGCTGAAGCTCGGCCATCGCCTGCTGCCAGCGGGCCACTTCCGGCGACGGCGGCGCCTCGGCCAACGCTCGCAGGCGCTGTGCGGTCTCGGCCTCGTCGACGTTGACGAACTGGCGGTCGCGCAGCACGACCTCGCCATCGACGAGCACGGTCTCCACGTCACCGTGCTTCGCGCGATACAGGATCGAGTCCACGACGTGGATCGACGGGGCGGTGTACGGGTATCGCATCCGACCGCCGTCGAGGACGACGATGTCGGCCTTCGAGCCCGGAAGGAGGCTGCCGATCGCGGGCGACTGGCCCGCAGAGCGCGCGCCGTTGACGGTCGCCATGCGCAGGATGTCGAACGATGTCGGCGCGCCCGCCGGCTCGAGACCTCTCGGAAGGAGGCTGAGCTTGTGCGCCAGGCGCATCTCCGCGAGCATGTCCTCGTCGTCGGCGAAGCTGTTGCCGTCCATGCCGATCGAGACGTTCACGCCCTTCTCGAGCATCCGCGCGACGGGCAGGATGCCATTGCGCAGACGGAGGTTCGACGTCGGGTTGTGGCAGATCGACGTCCCGGTCGCCGCGCAGATGTCCATGTCGTTCTCGTCGAGCCAGACCGCGTGGCCGAGCGAGACATCGGGTCCGAGGATGCCGAGCCGCTCGAGATGGGCAACGGCGGTCCGGCCGTAGAGCCGGTTCGTGTACTGGCGCTGGAAGGGCGTCTCGTTGAGATGGATGTGCAGCCCGGTCCCGAGCGAGTCCGCGGTCTGACGCGCACGCTGCAGGAGCGCGTCGGTGCACCACACGGGGTTCACGGGAGCGAGCATGATCCGCGTCCGTGACGAGTCCGCGAACTTCGCGTGGATCGTCTCGAGCAGCTCGAAGTAGTCGTCGGGAACGGCGTCCGAGCCTGTCGGGCCGACGAATTCCCGCAGCGTCTCGGCGAGCTCGCGTGGCAGCCTCGGCAGGAACTCGTCGTCGTCCTCGTAGACGAACGTGTTGCGGTTGAGCACCTGGACGGCGTACGAGGTCCTGATCCCGCTGTCAGCGTGCGCGCGAAGCGAGGCGTAGGTGTGATCCCTGAACGATCGGCTGTACGCCCAGTCGCGGAAGTAGGCGGCGTGAAGATGGGTGGTCACCCCGGAGCGGAGGTTCTGCAGGTCGCCGTAGAGCACCTCGAGGTAGCGATCGAGCGGCTTCAGACCCCAGATCACCGGGATCCACTGCTCGAGGTAGTCGTCGAGCGTGCCGAGCTGGAACGAGGTGATGCCCCAGCCGTGGTGGTGGGTGTTGATGAGCCCCGGCATGACGACGTGGCTCGCCGATCCGATCTGCTCGGCCTGCGGATGGCGCTGTCGCAGCTCCTCGTAGGGTCCGACTTCGGCCACGGAGTCTCCGCGGACGAGAACCGCCGCCTCCTCGAGCAGGCCCCCGTCGGGCAACGCGGCCGGATCTGTGAGGACGGTGCCTCCGCGAATGAGCTTGTCGTTCATGTGACTCCTCCGTCAGGGGTGACTGACCGGTCGCGCGCGAGGGACCAGATGACATCGGGTGACAACGGGGTCCGGCGCACGACGGCGCCGCGGGAGCGCAGCGCGTCCTCCACCGCGTTGGCGATGGCCGCCGGCGCAGCGATCGTCGATCCCTGGCCCACGCCCTTGATACCTCCTGGGTTGAAGGGAGCCGGTGTCTCCATCAGCTCCACGCGAACGGACGGGACCTCGACCGACGTCGGCAGGAGGTAGTCCATGAACGTCGTCGTCGTGAGCTGCCCGTCCGCGTCGTACACGAGCTCCTCGAGCAGCGCAGCTCCGACTCCCTGCGCCAGTCCGCCGACGAGCTGGCCTTCGACGATCAGCGGATTGATGACGCGGCCCGCGTCGTAGACGATCACGTAGTCGAGGATGTCCAGCAGCCCGGTGTCGACGTCGACCTCGACCACCGCGGCGTGCGTGCCGAACGAGAAGGCGAGCGACGTCGGGTCGAAGATCGCGTGCTCGACCAGCCCCGGGTCGAGGCCCTCGGGCAGGTCGTGGCCGAGCAGGAGCTCGGACGCGACGTGCGCCAGGTCCAGCTCGACCTGCGGGTCGTGCCGACCGCAGACGAAGCCGTCGACGATCTCGAGGTCCTCCGCGGAGGCCGTGAGCATGTGGCCGGCCATGCGGAGCAGTCGCGTCCTAAGCCGACGGCACGCGGTGATCACCGCGGCTCCCCCGAGCGTGGCGCCGCGGCTCCCGATCGCGCCGGCGACCGCGTACGGCGTCATGGCGGTGTCGCCCTGGACGACCCGCACCCGCTCGGGGTGGATGCCGAGCTCATCCGCGCAGACCTGGGCGAAGACCGTCTGGTGGCCCTGACCCTGCGGTGACAGCCCCAGCGACACCGTGGCGCAGCCCTGGGAGTCGAGCTCCACCGACGCGTGCTCGTAGCCGCTGATCCGCGAGCCCCGGCGCCCGAACGCCGGCGACGGCCCCTCCCCCGTCATCTCGACGATCGAGCTCAGGCCGATGCCGATGAGCCGGGCGCCGTTGTTGGCGGCGGCCTGCCGCGTCCGCCAGCGGTCGTAGTCGAGCAGCTCGAGCGCGCGGTTGAGCGCGGTCTCGTAGTCGCCGCTGTCGTAGGTGACCTGGGTCGCGGTGGTGAACGGAAACGCATCCGGCGCAATGAAGTTCCTTCTGCGCACCTCGGCCGGGTCGATGCCCAGCTCCGCCGCCACCCGGTCGATGATCCGCTCCATGACGAAGGTCGCCTGCGGCTGGCCGAACCCTCGGTAGCCGCCGCTCGGGACCTTGTTCGTCGCGACGGCCAGCAGCTCGACCTCATACGACTGGATGTCGTAGGGGCCCGGCAGGAGGTCCGCGCTCGTGATCGTCGGGCCGATGCCGACGGCCGTGCTCGCGTATGCCCCGACATCGGACAGCAGCCGGTCCCGCAGGCCGAGGATCCGGCCGTCCCGGCGGACGTAGACCTCGACCTGGTGAACCTGCTCGCGGGCGTGGTTGGTCGAGACGAAGTGCTCGCGCCGGTCCTCGACCCACTTCACCGGGCGTCCGAGCTGCGTGGCGGCAAGGGCCACGAAGACCTCTTCGACGGCCGCGCGATCCTTGACGCCGAAGCCGCCGCCGACGTCCGGAGCGATGACCCGGACACGGTGCTCGGGCCACCGGAGGTACTCGGCGATGTGCGTCTTCGCGCGGTGAGGAGCCTGATTGCTCGTGTGGATGCTCAGGATCCCGGTGAGCGCGTCGAGGCTGGCGACGGCACCACGCCCCTCCAGCGGCACCGCGGTATGGCGATGGCTGGCGAACTCCTCGCGGAGGACGAGGTCGGCCTCGGCGGCCGCGCGCTCGAAGTCCCCCCCGCCGAGCACCGCACGGACCATGACGTTGTCGTCCCAGTCGTCGAAGACGCGCGTCGCGCCTGCGGCGATCGCGGACTTGACGTCGACGACGGGGTCGAGCGGCTCGTAGTCCACGAGGATCTGCTCCGCGGCGTCCTCGGCGACGTAGCGGCTCTCGGCCACGACCGCGGCGACCGGCTCTCCGACGAAGCGGACCTTGTCGGTGGCGAACAGCGGCTGGCTCAGGCAGCGCTGCCCGTCGTAGATCCACTTCACCGCCAGCTCGCCGAAGCCGAGCCGGCGAAGGTCCGCTCCGGTGAAGACGGCGTGCACCCCGGGCGTGTGCGCCGCCGCCGACGTGTCGATCGAGCTGATCCTCGCGTGGGGCATCGCGCTGCGCACGAACGCGACCTCGAGCACGCCCGGAGGATCGAAGTCGTCCGTGTAGCGGGCTCCACCGACGAGGATCCGGCGGTCCTCGACGCGCTTGCGGCGCGCGCCCACCCAGGTGGTCCGCTCGCGCGCTCTCACCTCGACGCTCACGGGGTCGCGCCCTCCAGCCGCTGCTTCGCCGCTCGCCGGACCGCCCGCACGATGTTCTGATAGCCGGTGCAGCGGCAGAGGTTGCCCGCCATCGCCTCGCGGATCTCCTCATCGGTGGGCATCTCGGTGAGGCGCTCGACGTAGTCGGTGGCGGAGATCAGGAAGCCCGGCGTGCAGAAGCCGCACTGCAGCGCATGCTCCTCGTGAAAGGCCTGCTGCACGGGCGTGAGCGATTCCGGGTGCTCGGCGAGCCCTTCGACGGTCGTGACCGTCGCGCCGTCGACCTGGCCGGCGAGCATGAGACACGCCCGCGCGGGCACGCCGTCGACCAGGACGGTGCACGCTCCGCAGACCCCGTGCTCGCATCCGACCCGCGTCCCGTAGAGCCCGAACTCGTGCCTGAGCAGGTCCGACACGAGCATCCGCGACGGCACGGTCGCATGGCTCGTCTGCCCGTTGATGGTCACGGCGATCTCGATGTGCTGTTCGGTGGCGCTCATACGGGAGGAAGGTCGGGCGCGGGCGCGGCAAGTGCCTGGCTCAGCGCGCGGGTGGTGAGGACGCGAACGAGGTGCAACCGGAACGACGCGCTCCCATGGATGTCCGACGAGGGCTGAGCGGCCTCCGCCGCCGCCTGGGCGGCCGCCTCGAACAGCTCGGGAGACGGCTGCTCGCCGCGCAGGAGCGCCTCGGCCGGCGCCACCTTGAGGGGCGCGGGCCCCACCCCGGCCAGTGCCACGCCCGCTCGCGAGATGCGACCGTCCGGTCCGAGGTCCATCGCGACCCCCACACCGGCGATGGCGAAGTCTCCGTGGCGCCGTGCCACCTCGACGAAGGCGCAGCGCGAGCCGAGGCGCGGGAAGCGGACCTCGACCAGGATCTCGCCTGGCTCGACCGCGGTGCCGAAGAAGCCGCCGAAGAACTGGGTCGCGGGGCAGATGCGCTCACCCACGGGCCCCCGGACCACCATCTCCGCCCCCAGCGCAAGCGCCGCGACGGGCAACTCCGCCGCGGGGTCCGCATGGGCGATGCTGCCGCCCACCGTGCCGCGAGTACGGATCTGCTGGTGGCCGATCCACCGAGTCGCCGCGCGGAGCAGAGGCGCGTGCTCCGCCGCGGTCGCATCGAGCTCCAGGGTCCGCTGCCGTGTCATCGCGCCGACGCGAAGCCAGCCGTTGTCGACCCGGATGTAGTCGAGCTCGCGCAGCCGTCCGAGGTCCACGACCACGTCGGGCCGTGCCATGCGGAGGTTGAGCAGTGGGATCAGGCTCTGCCCGCCCGCGAGCGCGCGGCCCTCGTCGCCGGCATCGGCCAGGGTCGCGAGCGCCTCGTCGAGCGTGTCCGGGCGGTGGTAGGCGAACACGGGCGGCTTCACGTCCCCGGCTCCGAGATCGAGGGGGTGGCGGACTGTCCGATGGGCACCATCCCGGTCGATCCTGAGCTTTGGCCATCGCTGTCACCAGAGACACGCCGACAGGTTTCGGCTGCGGCGCGGGTGACACGGCGTCATCGGCCCAGGAGCCGGTGGCAATCGGCCGGATGCCTAGGTACGGTGGCGAGTTCGTGTCTCCCTCGGACGTCCTGGAATCGCCGGTCGCTGGCAACGTTCGGCCTTCCGGCGTGATCACGCTCCGAGAGATCCTCGAGCTCCCGATGGCGCGCATCGGGGATCCGGAGATGGTGGTCGAAGGCACCGGCCTGGACACACCGGTCCGGTGGGTGCACCACGGTGACATCTTCGACGTCGCCCCGCTGCTGCGCGGCGGCGAGTTGCTGCTCACGACGGGCCTCGCGCTGGGCACGGCCTCTTCCGTGGACCGGGTGCGATACATCGACCAACTCGCCGATGCCGAGGTTGCCGCGTTGGCGCTGGAGCTCGGCCGGACCTTTCGCGTCGTGCCGCCGGAGATGAAGGAGGCGGCGGGCCGACGTCGGCTCACGCTGGTCGCCTTCAAGTCCGCCGTGCCCTTCATGCCGATCATGGAGGAGGTCCACACGCGCCTGGTCGATCTGCGAGCCGCGGAGATGCGGCTCGCCGACGACGTCGGGCGCCTGCTCAACGACGCCCTGCTCGAGGAGATCGGGCTGCAGGGGCTGCTGGAGGCTGCGGCGGAGATCGTTCATGCGCCCCTGGTCGTTGCCACGCGCGTGGGGCGGATCGCCGCCGCCGCGGGCATCGGGCCCGTGGACGACCCTGTCAGCCTGGTGCGCGCTGCCGCCATGCAGACCGACATCGCCATCCATGGAGATCGGTGGGGAACGGTCTACCTCGGACAGGTGCCCGCGGGCCTCGAGGCGACGGCTCGGCTGCTCCTGGAGCGCCTGCCGACCGCGGTTGTCCTGGAGCTCCTGAGGTCGCGCGAGGTGGTCACCGCGCAGGAGCGGGTGCGGCGCGACCTGATGCACGACCTACTCAACGGCCGTGCCGCAGGGGGCGCCGGGCTCCATGCCAGAGCGGAGCTCGCCGGCTTCCACCCCCCGCTCGACGCGCAGCTGGCTGGGCTGGCCCTGCCGGTCTTCCCGGGCCTGATCGACGCGATCGTCGGGGCGCTCGGTCAGCGCCGGATCCCTGCGATGCCCGCCGTGCTCGACGGGGATCTCCTCCTTCTGCTGGCGCTGCCGGCGGGAGCCGACCCTGAGCGAATGGCCCAGGACCTGCTGGCGGCCGTGCTTGCCACCGGACAGGCCGCCGCGTGGGAGCAGGGACCGATCGCGACAGGCCCACCGGTGAAGGCGCTGAGCGACGCCGGCCGAACCCTGCGGGAAGCGCGGAAGACCCTCGCTCTCGCCCGAAGGCTTCGGATGTCGGACCCGATCATCCCCGCGTCCACCCTCACGCTCGAACGGCTGCTGTCGACCTGGCATGACGAGCCCGAGCTCCACGCGATCGTCGACGAGCTCCTCGGCCCGCTCCTGGCCTATGACGCCGAACGGGCGCGTGACCTCGCGCGCACGCTGGAGGTCTTCCTGCTCTGTGGAGGGTCCAAGGTCGAGGCCGCCAAGCTGCTGTTCCTGCGCCGCCAGTCCCTGTACCGGCGGCTCGAGACGATCGAGGAGCTCGTAGGGCCGCTCGACGACGCGACGCATCGTGCGGCCCTGCTCGTCGCGCTCAAGGCGCGACGTCTGCTCGTCGCGGCTTAGCCGGCGGCCGGCATCAGACCCGCTCGCCACGCCGGAACGGCACGAGGAGGGCCGCCGGGTACGAGGCCCTTCTGGCGACGGCGACGAGCGCGACGACTGTCAGGACGTACGGGAGCATCAGGAAGAGCTGGCTCGGAGCATCGATCCCGAGCGCCTGGATCCGGACCGCGACGGCCTCGACGCCCGCGAAGAGGAGCGCTCCGACGAGGACTCGGCCGGCGCGCCAGTTGGCGAAGATGACCAGGGCGACGCAGATCCACCCCCGACCGGACACGATGCCCGGCTGGAAGGCGTTGAAGTACGAGGTGGACAAGTACGCGCCCGCGAGCCCCATGAGCATGCTGCCGACGACGACGGCGCACATGCGGACCCGGTGCGAGCTGATGCCCGCGCTCTCGAGGCACAGCGGGTTCTCGCCGGCGGTCCGCAATGCGAGCCCCGCCGGGGTGCGGGTGAGCACGTACCAGATGGCAGGCACGAGGAGGAAGGCCAGGTAGGCCAGCGGCGTCTGGTCGAACACCACCGGCCCGACCCCGGGGATCTTCGAGAGCAGCGGGATCGCCACCGAGTCGAACGGCTCGATCTTCGGCAGCTCGGTCTTCACGTCCGCATGCTCCGTCAGGAGCCGGTAGCCGAAGAACGCCAACCCCGAGGCCAGGAACGTCAGCGCGATTCCGGTCACGTGCTGGTTGAGCGCCAGCTTGACGCTGAAGACGCCGTGCACGTATCCGGCGAGCCCTCCGACGAGGAGCGCCACCAGGACGCCCAGCCACAGATTGCCGAGGAGATAGACCGTGGTGAACCCGGTCATCGCTCCGAGCACCATGATGCCTTCGACGCCGAGGTTCATCACGCCGGCGCGCTCACAGACGAGCTCCCCCAGCGTTCCGAGCAGGAAGACGACGCTGATCCGGAGCGTCGCCTCGAAGAAGCCGCCCGAGCCGAAGATGTCGCCGATGTGGTTGAACAGCTCCATCATTCCCTCCGGATCCGGAAATTGACGAGCAGGAGCGCAGCGAGCATGAAGAGCAGCGCGAGGCCCTGGATCACGTCGGCGATCGCCGGCGGCACCGTGAACTCACGCGCGAGGTTGTCCGACCCGGTCTTGACCGCCGCGAAGAAGACCGCAGCGGCGAGCACGCCGAGCGCGTGCAGCCGCGCCAGGAGCGCGACGACGATGCCCGCGTACCCGTAGCCGATCGCGAGGCCCTCGGACAGGCGGTAGGAGTTGCCGAGCAGTTGCACCGTGCCGGCGAGGCCCGCCAGGCCGCCGGAGATGAGCGCCGTGGTCAGGATCGTCCGGGTCGCGGAGATGCCGTGGAACTCGGCCGCGCGCCGGTTGCTCCCGATGGCCTGGATGCGGTAGCCCAACCCGGTCCGGTGGATGAGGATCCACAGCAGGACGGCCGCGGCCCCGGCCAGCACGATGCCGTAGCCGAGCCTCGTCCCGGTGAAGCGCGGCAGCTTCGCGTCGGCGAGAACGGGCACGGACGCCGACGCGAAGAGCGGGTCCTTCCACGGGCCGAGGACCACGAGGCTGACCACCAGCAGGATGATGAAGTTCAGCAGCAGGGTCGTGACGACCTCGTCCACGTGAAGCCGGGTCTTGAGCATGGCGGGCACGGCGAGGGCGACACCGCCGCCGATGAACCCGCCGACGAGGGCCGCAGGCAGCAGCACGCTCTCGGGGAGTCCGACCTTCCCGGTGGCCACGGCGGCCGCCGCGAGGGCGCCGGCGTAGAGCTGCCCCTCGGCGCCGATGTTGTAGAGCCGTGCCCTGAACGCGATGCCGACGCTCAGCCCGGTGAAGATGAGCGGCGTGGCGACGACGAGCGTCTCGAGGAGGGCGAACTTCGAGCCGAACGCGCCTCGGATGAGCGCCTCGAACGATGCAACGACCGGGGCGCCGGCCGCAACCACCAGGAGCGCCGAGACCAGCAGGGCAGCCGACACTGCAAGCGCAGGCGACATCAGCGCCCACCTCGTACTGGGCCGCTCACGAACCTCGAGGATCACCGCGGCGCTCCGTCGTCGGTGCCGCCCAGCATGTAATGGCCGAGAAGCCGCGGCGTGGCATCGCGTGCCGCGAGCGTCGCCGCCACCTGCCCTTCGTACATCACGACGATGCGGTCCGAGAGCGTGATCACCTCGTCGAGGTCCTCCGAGATCACGAGCATGCCCGCGCCCGCGTCGCAGGCGGCGATGAGGCGATCGTAGACCTCGGAGATGGCGCCGACGTCCAGTCCTCGGGTCGGCTGGCTGGCCACGATGAAGCGAGGATCCCGCGACAGCTCACGCGCGAGCACGAGCTTCTGGAGGTTGCCGCCGGAGAGCAGCCGCGTCTCGGCCTTCCAGCCGGGAGCCTTCACGCCGAACTCCTCGATGAGGCGCGCCGTCTCGCGCCGGACCTTGCGGAAGTCGAACAGGCCCAGTCGCTGGTAGTCCCGGTAGTCGTAGACGATCAGGTTCTCCCAGAGTGGCCGGTCGGGCTTGAGCCCCGCGCCGAGCCGATCCTCCGGCACGCGGGCGACCCCGCGTTCCACAAGGTCGCGGGGACCGGAGCTCCCGGCCTCAACGCCGAGGATCTCGACGCTGCCACTGGTCCAGCTGCGGACGCCCGCGATCACGTCTGCGAGGACGGCTTGCCCGTTGCCTGCGACGCCCGCCACTCCCACCGTCTCGTGCTCGTGCACCGTGAGAGAGACATCTCGGAGCAGCGGCCGGCCGTCGTCCCGGTGCACCGTGAGACCGCCGATCTGCAGGACGGGCGCGAGCGGTGGCTTGGGCCGGCGCACGAGACGCTCGATCGGCCGGCCCACCATCAGCTCGGTCAGCTCCGCGGGCGACGTCTCGGCCGTGCTCCTGACCGCGACGGTCTTCCCTTGGCGCAGGACCTGCACCCTGGCGCTGACACTCATCGTCTCCTGGAGCTTGTGGGAGATGAAGACGACCGAGTTGCCTTGCTCCGCGAAGCCCTTCAGGAACTCCAGCAGACCGTCGACCTCCGACGGCGCGAGCACGGCTGTCGGCTCATCCATGATGAGGATGCGTGCGTCGCCGTACAGCGCCTTGAGGATCTCCAGACGCTGCTTCTCCCCCACCGACAGATCGCACACCCGCCGTTGGAGATCCACCGGAAGCCCGAATCGGGCTGAGAGCTCTTCGAGCCGCGCCGCTGCGTCGCGCCGATCCCGCCGGAGGCTTCTCAGGGACTCCGTTCCCACGAGGACGTTCTCGAGAGCGGTGTGGGCCTCGACGAGCGTGAAGTGCTGGTGCACCATCCCGACGCCCGCCTTGACCGCCGCCCGGGGCGAGCCCAGCTCCAGCTCATCGCCGAAGACGGACACGCGCCCGGCATCCGGCCGGTAGTGGCCGAACAGGATGCTCATCAGGGTCGTCTTGCCGGCCCCGTTCTCGCCGAGCAGCGCGAGCACCTCGCCGGGCGCGAGGCGCAGGTCGATCGCGTCGTTCGCGAGCACGCCTCCGAACCGCTTGGTGATGCCCTCCATGCGGAGGACGTCCCGCTCCCCGGAACCGGCTTGCGTGGAGCGGGCGCCACCGTCGTCCAGCACGGCCAATGTTGAGTCGGGAGTGGCCATGCGAGCTCCCGTCCGCCTATCCGCGGACTTTGCTGTCGTCCGCCTTGACCTCGAACTCGCCCGCCTCGATCGCCTGCTGGCGCTCCTCGACCCGCTTGAGCACGTCGGCGGGGATCTTCAGCGAGGCGCCGGGCTCGGCCGGCCTGTTGCCGTCCGCGGAGAGCTTGATGTATTGCGAGTAGTCCTCCGCAGCGAACTTGCCGTCGCGTGTCTTTTCGACGGCGGTCTTGATCGTGGGGTGCATGTCCCAGAGCGCGCTGCACAGGACGGTCTTGGGGAACTGCTTGCCGACATCGGTGATGTTCCCGACCGCGAGCGCGTCGTTCTTGGCCGCGACATCGACCGCCGGCGTCCGCTCGGCGTAGATCACGTCGACGCCGCTCTCGATCTGCGCCTCGGCGAGCTCGGTGGTCTTGGCCGGGTCGAACCACGAGTTCAGGTACGAGACGACGTAGGAGACCTTGGGATTGACGTCGCGCGCGCCCTGGATGAAGGCGTTGCCGAGCCAGTTGACCTCGGGGATCGGGAAACCGCCGAGGAATCCGAGCTTGTTCGACTTGGTCATCCCGCCGGCGAGCATTCCGCACAGGTAGGCCGACTCCTCCACGTGCGTGCCGAACACACCGACGTTCGGATGCGCGTCGTCGGCCGGCAGGCTGGAGCCGACCAGGAAGTTCGTCTTGGGGTACTCGTCCGCCGCGGCACGGACCTCTTCCTCGGCCTGATAGGACTCGACGAAGACGAGGTCGTAGCCGTCAGCGCCGAACTGGCGAACGACGCGCGGGATGTCCTCAGGCGACGTCTCCTCGCTGGGCGTGTACTGAACGTCGCCGGACTTCTGCAGGTCCTTGAACGCCTGGTCGACGACTGACGCCCACTGCTGCTCCAGGGGCACCGTGTAGACAGCGGCCACCTTGAGCGGCTCGTTGCGCTGACTCGAAGCTGCGGCGTCGCTGCTGCTGCCACTGCTGCTGTTCGCGTCGCCGCCACCGCAGCCTGCGATGACGCCGACGACGGCGACCAGGACCAGCGCGCCGGCCGTGCGCTTCAGCCGGTGATACCAGCGGGACCTCATGACGTTCCTCCTCGACTACGTTCCAGGTCTGTTGACACCGGCGTTCACCCTTCGCGGGGCGGGACGGATCGTCTGAGAACCGCACCCAGGCCAGCAAGTCACGCCGTGCCCCTTGTTGCGTCACGAGGCGGGACACTGTGTCCCCCCTCCGCCACGCCGCAAGCAGCATCGGGCGTGAACGCGAGCAGCGACCAGCGGCGATCGCGGAGAACCATGCGCAGCAGGTCGTGGCTCGAGGTCGAGATCCTCAGGACGACCGTGGCTGCGCTTGTGTCAGCGCGGGATTGGGCATGCGTCTGCGCTGCCGCGCCCGATCATGTGTCGCGTCGTCCCTCCCGTGCGGCGCAACGGGCGGCCGTGGCTCGGGCCCATCGAGGAGTCGAGCCACACGGCCGAGCGTGCCGCACGTGACGGAGCTGTCTCACGAGCGGCGGCTGTACGGGCGTCCCCTCCCGAGCCGCCGGGCCGACCAACGTCGCGGACGCGCATGCCGGGAGTTCACTCAGGTGCGCGGCAGAGTGAACTCACCGTCTCACCCTAGGGCGTAGTCGGGCCCGCCGTCAATCCAGGGTCGGA
>JAWVEN010000019.1:0-19294 GCA_033856675.1 Gaiellales bacterium
TGCCCCTTCAACAGGCGGTGACGCTGTAGGTGGCCGGGGAGCCGGTTCTGCCGGTTTCGGGGTTATCGATGGCCGGTTCGGCGCAGAAGTATCGAGTACCTCGTCGATTGCCATGATTTCAGACTACTCCAGTCGCATGTGAATTCAATGTTCATGGAGTGAGGGTCTTGATAACAAGTCGTGAAAAAACTGGCTTCGGACATCAGACCCGTCGCCCGGTTTCGAGCCGCGCCCATCCAGGGTCAGTGGTCGTGCGCCATCCCCAGAATCTGTTCGCGCGAATAGGAGCCGGCGAGTTCGGGGTGGTCGCTCTGGATGTGCGCCTCGACGTTCTCGACCAACTGATCGTCGGTCTCACCGGAAACGTCCGTTCCGCATGGGCAGTGCACGACCTTCATGGTGGCCTCCTGGATCGGGCGACGGAGCGTACACCGCCGGCCGAACGAACGGCGGTCCGGATCAGGCGATCAGCGACTGTCGCAGCGCGACGGCGACCGCATTCGTGCGGTTCTTCGCCGAGAGCTTTTCGACGACCGACCCCGTATGGGCGCGGACCGTCGATGCAGAGACGTGCAGGCGCTCGGCAATCTCGTCGATCGTCTCGCCGTCGGCGAGCAGCTTGAGCACCTCCAGCTCGCGGGCCGTCGGCTGGTATGGCACGCGGGGGCGCTTTGCGACGTAGTCGTGCAGGGACGGATCGATGAACGAGCTCCCCTGGCCGACCGCATTCACAGCGCGGAGGAGGTCGGCGAGCGGCGAGTCCTTCATCACGAATCCGCGAACACCGAGGCCGAGCGCCGTGTGGAAGTCGGACAGGTCGAGTCGCCCCGTGTAGACGACCACACTCTTGCCGTGCTTGGTCAGCTCACGCGCGACGGTGATGCCGGACGTGTCGGGTAGAGCGAGGTCGAGGACGACGACGTCAGGGTGGGAGCGGCTCGCGAGCTCAACGGCCTGGCCGCCGTTCTCGGCGGTGCCCACGAGCTCTACACCGTTCATCCCAAGGTACTGGGAGACTGCATCGCGGACGGCGGGGTGGTCGTCCACGAGCATGCAGGTGATCGACTGGTCCAACACGGAACGACCGGCACAATAGCGCGGATTCCGCGTCGCACCGATGCGGTTTACGCAATGGCCCTACCCCAATGTGGTGAGCGTGCGAATCGGCACAGCCGTTTGCGGTTCACACTGATTGGCGACGCTCGCGGCTCCGCCCGGCTCCGATGACTTCTATGCGCTGCACAAGCAGCTGCACAAGTCCTCGAAAAGGAGCACCATGTTCAACTTCAGTATCCGCCGGGTCGTGACCGTCCTGGCAGCCGTCGGCGTCGTCGGCTTGTCCTCGTATGCCTTCCTGGGCTCGATCACCGGCCTCGAGACGGCCGGCCGCGCGGGTGCCGCGACCCAGACGGTCAGCGGCTATGTGATCAGCAGCGTCAGCTACACCTACGACTCCACCGACCCGAACCTGATCGACTCGGTCGGCTTCACGCTGGACGGCCCGGCTTCTATGGTGAAGGCTCGCCTCGCCGCTGCCGGCCCGTACTACAACTGCATCGACAACGCCCCGGCCACGGCCTCCGTACGCGCGGTTTCCGGTCAGGAGACCTGGACAGCCTTCGTCTGTGACTCGACCGCCCCTCAGGCCACGGTCCTCGCACAGGACGAGCTCTCGGTCGTCGCTCACTCCTAGCAGACCGAACCCGAGGGACTCCGATGGTGGCCGCCAAGCCGCCGGCGGCCACCATCGCCCCTCGGTACGCGTTGCAGCGCGGTCGACATCAAAGGAGCATTTTGTCCTCACAACGTGGACGGCTACGCCCTCAGCAATCTTCGCTACACGCACAACGCGGCCGACCCGCACAAGCTCGATGCGGTGAGATTCAAAATCTGGGCAGTCTTCACCTGCAACTCGAACGCGCCGCAGGCCACGGTCCACGCGCAGGACGAGCTCTCGGTCGCCGCCCAGTCGTAGACCGAATCACGTCTGTTTCCATGAAATGCGCCTCCCTCGCCGCCGCCATCTCCTCACCGTCACCGCCGTCATCGCGATGGCGGTGCTGTGGCTTTCCGGCCTCGCACCCGTGCAGCTCGGCGGCACCCTCTCGAGCATGGCCGTCAGCGGGATCAGCATGGAGCCCACCATCCATGCCGGCGAGCTCGTCGTCCTTCGACAGGATGCCGATCTCGGAGTCGGCGACGTGGCCGCGTATCGCAATGCCGACGCGAAAGCCACGTTCCTGCATCGCATCGTTGCCACCCAGGGTGACGACGGATTCATCTTCCAGGGCGACAACTTGGGATGGCGGGATCCCGGCGTCGCCACTCGCGCGCAGATCAAGGGGGTGCTGTGGTTCAAGGTCCCGGTCGGCGGCAATGTCCTCGCCTGGTTCCAGGAGCCGGTCCACGGCGCGGTGCTTGCGGTGGGCGGCCTACTGCTCGCCGGCCTCCTCCAGCGGCGGCGCAAGCGCCGCGCGGGCGCCTCGCCGGCCGCACAGGAGAGGCAGCAGGTGAGCCGTCGACCGCCGCAGAGCAACCGCCTGCGAGGCTTCGAGCGCGCACTTCTGACCGTCGCCGTTGCGTCCATGGGCATCGCGCTCCTGTCCGCCGGCAGCGTTGCCTTCAGCCTGCGACCGGGCCAGGCAAAGCCCGGGAAGGTCCCGTCCGACTACACCCACACCGTCGAGTTCGACTACTCGGCACCGGTGCCCCGGAGCGTCGTGTATCCGGACGGCGAGGTGACGAGCGCCGACCCGCTGTTCCCCGCCATGGTGCCGCGCCTTTCGGTGCGGTACGTCTACCGGCTCGAGACGGCGCGCGACGCAGCGGTGCACGGCACGGCTGTGCTCCGGCTTCGCCTCGAGAACAGCGCCGGATGGCGGCGCACCTTCGTGCTCGCGCCGCCGAAGCCCTTCACCGGGCCGAGCGTCGCCGTTCGCGGGCCTGTCGACCTCGCGCAGCTTCGGAGCCTGACGGCCACCGTGGACGGGCTCACCGGAGTACCGGGCGCGCCGTACACCGCGACGATCGAGTCAGTGGTGGAGCTGAAGGGGACAGTCGACGGAGTGCCGTTGGAGGAGGAGCCCTTCCGCGCGACGTTCCCGCTGAGCCTGACCGCTCCCACGGCGGGTGAGGACGACTCGCTGGCGCAGACGGAGGAGCGTTCGCTCACGGGCCGGCCCGCATCAGCGCCGGCTTCGAAGCTTGCGAAGCTGCGCCCGCTTGCGGCGGTGGCGGCTGCGGTAGGCGCCGTAATCGCGCTGGCCGCGTGGCTGCTGATGCGCCGCCGCGTCGAGTGGTACGACGAACCGTCACGGATCGCCATCCGGTACGGGAAGCTCCTCACGCCGCTTGCTGCGCCGCCGCACACAGATGACTCCGTGCTGCAGGTCGAGGCGATGGAGGATCTCGTTCGCCTGGCCCGCATGTACGGGAGCGCGATCTTCGAGCATGGCGATGCGCGGTGGGGCTACGAGTACCTCACTCAGGCGAACGGCGTCGTGCACCGCTACTCGATCGCACCTGGACCGGGCGAGCGCTCGCGCCCTCCGGCGATGTGAGCATGTCGAGCAGCTCGCTGACGAAGATCGTGAGGCTTCGTCCCTGGACCGGTACCGACGCCGGGTTGCCGCCCCGGACAGCGAAGAATCCCAGGTACGAGCTGTACGCCACCAGCGCGCGATGACGTGCCTGCGATTGGGTGTACCCGAGCTCCACGAAGGCATCTGCCACGAAGGCGAGACGCCTGACAGTGACCCGGTAGAGCGTTGCGCGGATCGAGGGGTGCTCCGGATCGGCCGCCAGCGCCACCTCGACGCGGCCGGCGCCGGCGTCGCCGAACGCGACGGTGAACAGTTGCCTCAGGCGTTCGCGCGGATCCCGCACCTTCTCGAGGTCGCGAATCAGCGCCTCCGTCGCCGTTTCCTCCCAGAGCGCGACCGCTGCGGCGATCAGCGCGGCATGGTCGGCGAAATGCCAGTAAAAGCTCCCCTTCGACGCGCCGACGCGCGGGACAAGGGTCTCAACGGCCGCGGCCCGCAGGCCGCCTTCGGCGATGGCGTCGAGAGCGGCGCGGGCCCAGTCGGCTGGGCCAAGTCTGGACTTCGACACAAACCGTACGCTACCGTACGGCCGTGACCGTACGCAACCGTATGTTCGAGCTCAGGAAGCTTGCGGCCGTCGCAGCAGCCTACGCCATGGTTGCAAAGGCGGGCTTCGAGCTTGGAGCGGTCGACTACGTCTCACCGATCTATCCGGCAGCCGGGCTCGCGGTGAGCTTGCTCTTTCTCGGTGGACTGGGGCTTTGGCCGGGCGTGTTCGCCGGTACGGTCTTGCTGAACGCTGTCTTTGCCGCCGGGCCCGAGGTGGCGTTGCCGCTCGCCGTCGCGACGTCGCTCGCGGCTGTAGCCGGCGCGTGGCTGCTCCGATTGATGGTTGACCGGGCGCAGCCGTTCCACCGGGTTCTGGACGTGGTCGGCCTCACGGCGGCGGCCGTGATCGCGCCGGTTGTGGCGGCGACGCTCGGCGTGGCGTCGCTCACCGTGACGGGCGGTATCCCCGAGGGCGGCGTTGCGCACCAGTGGAGCGTGTGGGCGCTCGGCGACGCCGCGGGAGTACTCGCGATCGCCCCGCTCGTGATCATGCTTTCGCAGGCGCGCCCGGTTCTGACACGGTGGGACCTCGTCCACGGGATGACGCTCGCTGCGGCGAGCGCCGCGGTCACCACGGTGGTGTTCAGCCCCTGGCTGGAAGAGCATTCGCGGCTCTACCTGCTGTTCCCGTTGTTCGTCTGGGCTGCCCTCTTCAAGGGCCGCCAGGCCGTCGCCGTCCTCGGGGCGTGCGTGTCCGTGCCGGCGAGCTGGGCGACGGTTCACAACTATGGGCCGCTTGCGGGGATTGACGACCTCACGCACCTCGTCCTGCTCGATGGCTTCATCGCTGCGATCGTGATCACAGGACTCGTGCTCGCGGCCGTCGACTCGGAGCGGCGCGGCGCGGTTGCCGCGGCCCGTGAGCTGCTCGATGCCGAGCGCCGGGCCCGGGAGGGGGCCGAGATCGCATCCGAACGCACCAACGAGATCCTCGAGACCATCGCCGACGCGTTCGTGTCGCTCGATCGCGAATGGATCATTCAGTACGCCAACGAGGAAGCTCTGCGGCTCGGGGGCGTGACTGCTGAGAAGGCGGTCGGAAGCGTGTACTGGGAGGTCGTGCCGGACGTGGTGGGGACGGTCTTCGAACGGCGGTTCCGAGGGGCCATGGCATCGCAGCAACCGGCGCACTTCCAGGCGGACGTTCCCGGCCTCGGGCTCTGGCTCGACGTGCACGTCTATCCCACCCGCGAGCGGCTCTCGATCCACTTCCGTGACATCACACCGCAGCGCGAGCTGGAGCACGAGCTGGCCCTCTCCCGGAAGATGGAGGTGGTCGGGCGGCTGGCCGGCGGCGTGGCACACGACTTCAACAACCTGCTGCTCGCAATCCGCGGGTATGGCGAGCTCGCGCTTCGCCGGATCGAGCGCCACGACGAGGGTGCAGCGACAGATGTCGGAGAGATGCTGAAGGCCGCCGAGCGCGGCGCCGACCTGACCCGGCAACTGCTTGCTGTCGGCCGCCGGCAGGCGCTGAACACCGAGGTGCTCGACCTGTGCGTGTCGCTCTCCCAGATCGAGCCGCTCCTGCGGCGGGTGATCGGCGAGGATGTCGAGCTGAGCGTCGACTGCGCACCCCGGCAGGTACACATCCGCGCCGACCGCAGTCAGATCGAGCAGGTGATTCTCAACCTCGCCGTGAATGCGCGGGATGCGATGCCCGACGGCGGTCGCCTCTCGCTCGACATCGGCCTGTCCGAGGACGCGCCCGACGACGAGATCCCGGAGGGGCGGGTGCGTCTCCGCGTGTCCGACACCGGCATCGGGATGAGCACCGAGACGGCGAGCCGGATCTTCGAGCCATTCTTCACGACCAAGGGCGACCGCGGCACGGGCCTTGGGCTGGCGACCGTCCATGGGATTGTCACGCAGTCCGGCGGGCATATCGAGGTCAACACGGAGCCGGGCAAGGGCACCTGCTTCGCGATCTTTCTGCCGTTGACCGCCGAGAGCCCGCAGCCGGCGACACCCCCTCCCGCGTCCGCGGGCCAGGGCAAGGAGACGGTGCTGATCGTGGAGGACGACCCTTCGGTTCGCCTGATTGCCACCCGGCTACTCGAGGACCGCGGGTACATCGCGATTGCGGCACGAGGTGGCGCGGAGGCGATCCAGCTTGCGCAACGACCCTCACTGCGCATCGACCTCGTTCTGAGCGACATGGTGATGCCCGACCTGAGCGGGCGGCAGACCGTCGAGCGGATCCGTACCTTCCAGCCGCACACACGCGTGCTCTTCATGTCGGGCTACACCGACGAGCAGACCGGCGACACCGATGTGCTCGGACCGGGCATGGCGTACATCCAAAAGCCCTTCAGCGGTGACCAGCTGGCGAGAAAGGTGCGCGAACTGTTGGATCAAGGCGACCGCACGTGAGTACGTCCGTCCGGCGTGAGGCCCCGAGTGTCCTGGTCGTCGACGACGACGTGCAGGATCGCGTGCTGCTTTCGACGGTGCTGCGCAGGGAGGGCTACACCGCGATCAGCGCCGCCGGGGCCGACGAGGCCCGAGCACTGCTCGAGGAGCGTGACTTTACGCTCGTCGTCTGCGACGTCCGAATGCCGGGAGAGTCGGGGGTGAGCCTGGCAAAGCACGTCGCCGCCGCCCATCCCGGCACGGCGATGATCATGATCAGCGGCTCGGCCGACCCTTCGACTGCCGAGGCGGTCGCGCCCCTTGGCCCGTTCCTGGTCAAGCCATTCAGCGTCGACCGGTTCCTGCTCGAGGTTGCGGGCATCCTCGTGCACCGTACCGGGCAGGGCGCTGCGCTCGAGGCGAGCGAACGGCGTTCCCGTGAGCTGCTGGCCGAGCTCCTGCAGGCCGAGGACCGGGAGCGCCGGAGGGTCGCTGCCGAGCTGCATGACGACACGCTGCAGGTGATCGTTGCCGGTCTCATGCGGCTCGACCGCCTGGAGGAGCGGTTCCGCGACGACGAGCCGGCTGCCGCGGATATCGGCGAGATACGACGTCAACTCAGCGACGCCGTCGACCGTGCGAGGCTGATGCTCTTCCAGCTGCACCCGCGCGACCTCGACCGCTCCGGCCTTTCGGTTGCGATCCCGGCGCTGGTCGAGCGCATGGCACGCGACGCCGGAATCGGGTGGGAGGCGGAGGCAACCGTCGGCCGCCACTCCGCTGCGCTCGAGCAGCTGGTCTTTCGCACCGTCCGCGAAGCGCTCGCGAATGTCCGCAAGCATGCCCGTGCCACGAGGGTGGCGGTCGTCCTGCGCGAGGATGGCAGCGGCGTCTGCGGTTCCGTGGTCGACGACGGGGTCGGGTTCGTCGTCGAATCCGTCCGGAGCAGGCCGGATCCGCTGCATTTCGGGCTGCACGTGCTTGCCGCCCGCATCAGGGCGGCGGGCGGCGAGGTGTGGGTCGAGTCAGGTCCCGGGCAGGGCGCCGCGCTTCGGTTTGCCATCCCCGATGATGGAACGGCGAAGGCGCGCTGAGTCGCTCAGGGCCTGTGATACCTTGCTTTCACTCATCCGACGAGAGGGTTTCCCGTGGCCACAGGTGTCCGAGTTCTCGTGACGCTCGCTTGCCAAGAATGCAAGCGCCGCAACTATCAGACGAATAAGTCCAAGCGCAACTCGCCTGACAGGATCGAGTTCTCGAAGTACTGCCGTTGGTGCGCAAAGCACACGCCGCACAAGGAGACTCGCTAGGCGTGGCACGTGGACGCCGGCAGCCCCAGCCTGCCAACCGACGCAGCATGTCGGCGCCGCTCGCCGGTAAGCCGAAGAGCCAGTCGGGTGGCGAGCCCACGGAGCGCCGAGGGTTCCTGAAGGGCCTTCGAGGCGGCGTCTCGTCGGTTCGCGGTGAGCTTGGCAAGGTCGACTTCCCGAACCGTCAGCAGACGATCCAGTCGACGTCGGTCGTAATCAGCGCCTGCATCATCGTCGGGCTTTATCTCTACGGTCTCGACCGAGTCTTCGGAGCACTCGTGTCTGAGCTCGTCAACCTCCAGAAGTGACAGGAACGCGATGTTTCGCTGGTACGTGATCAACACCTATTCCGGGCACGAGAACAAGGTCAAGGCCAACCTCGAGCACCGCATCAAGTCGATGAACCAGGAGATGACGGTGCGGCGCGTCGTCGTCCCCACCGAGTCCGTGGTCGAGACCAAGGACGGGCAGAAGGTGCAGACGGAGCGCCGGCTGTGGCCGGGCTACGTGCTGGTCAACATGGACCTGACGGACGAAGCTTGGACGCTGGTCAAGAACACGCCCGGCGTGACGGGGTTCGTCGGCGCCCAGAACAAGCCGGTGCCGCTGAGCCAGCCCGAGGTCGACCGCATGCTCCACACCGCGGCGGCCGCGCCGGCGCCGAAGCAGAAGGCCGAGTTCTCACTGGGTGAGAGCGTGAAGGTCATCTCCGGCCCCCTGTCCGACTTCGACGGCGAGATCGCCGAGATCAACGAGGATCAGGGCAAGCTCAAGGTGCTCGTGTCGATCTTCGAGCGGCAGGTGCCTGTCGAGCTGGAGTTCGACAAAGTCAAGAAGATCTAGCAACCCACACTCGCGATCGTGGGAGCGGCAAGCGCCGCGCTTGAACCACTCAGGAGGTAGCCGATGGCCAAGAAGGTCATCAAGATCATCAAGTTGCAGATCCCTGCCGGGCAGGCGAACCCGGCACCGCCGGTGGGCCCCGCCCTCGGCCAGCACGGGGTCAACATCATGGACTTCTGCAAGGCGTTCAACGCCCAGACGCAGGGGCCAAACGCCGGCCAGATCACGCCCGTGGAGATCACGGTCTACGAAGACCGCTCGTTCACGTTCATCACCAAGACGCCCCCGGCGGCGGTGCTGATCAAGGAAGCACTCAACATCCAGTCGGGCTCCGGTGAGCCCAACCGCACCAAGGTCGGCTCCATCACGCAGGCGCAGCTTCGCTCCATCGCCGAGCGGAAGATGCCCGACCTGAACGCGAACGACGTCGACGCCGCGATGAAGGTGATCGCGGGGACAGCCCGCTCGATGGGCGTGGAGGTGGTCCGCTGATGGCCGGCAAGCGCTACACGCAGGCACGGTCGCAAGTCGACCGAGAGAGGCTGTACGCGCCGCTCGAGGCGGTGCGGACGCTGAAGGGCCTGGAGACGTCGAGCTTCGACGAGACGGTGGAGGTGCACATGCGCCTGGGCGTCAACGTGCGCCACGCCGACCAGCAGCTGCGTGGGACGCTGTTCCTGCCGCACGGGCTGGGCAAGACCGTCACGGTCGCGGTGTTCGCACAGGGTGAGAAGGCCAAGGAGGCCGAGGACGCCGGTGCCGACTTCGTCGGCGCGGAGGATCTTGCCGCACGCATCAATGAGGGCTGGACCGACTTCGACGTCGCCGTTGCCACGCCCGACATGATGGGCGTCGTCGGCCGGCTGGGTCGTATCCTCGGTCCGCAGGGCAAGATGCCAAGCCCGAAGGCCGGCACGATCACGTTCGACATCGGCAAGGCCGTCGGCGACGTGAAGTCGGGCAAGGTCGAGTACCGCACCGACCGCACCGGGATCATCCATCTCGCCCTCGGGAAAAAGTCCTTCGGCGAGCAGGCACTGGTCGAGAACTACCAGGCCGTGCTGGAGGAGATCCTGCGGGCGAAGCCGGCCGCTGCGAAGGGCCGCTACCTGCGTTCGATCACGATCGCCTCGACGATGGGCCCGGGCATCAAGCTCGACACGTCGAAGGTGCGTGACCTGATGGAGGAGACCGCCGCCGCGGTGTAGGCGTAACCGCCGGTACACTGCTCCAGTACGAAAACCCGCGCGCACCGCGCCAAAGACCGTCGGGGCCACTTGGCTCAAACCACCACCCGACCGAGGCCGGAACCAGTCACGAAGCTCTCGCTTCGCCTGCGTCCGCCTCCATTGCGGACGCGAGCGGAACGAGAGGAGGTGACTGAATGCAACGAGAAGAGAAGCGCGAGATCGTCGAGCGCCTGGTGACTCAGATCAAGGAGTCGAAGGCGCTGATCGTCACCGATTATCGAGGTCTGACGGTGACGCAGACAGCCGAGATCCGAAACGCGCTCCGCGAGGCCGGAGCGTCGTTCCATGTCGCGAAGAACACGCTTGCCCGGCTCGCCGCCGAGCAGGCCGAGCGCCCAACGCTGGTCGAGTTCCTGGAAGGACCAACGGCGATCGCGTTCATCGCCGACGACCCCGTTCCAGCTGCCAAGAAACTCTCAGAGGTCGCGCGGCAGACGCGCATCCTGGCAGTCAAGGGCGGCGTCATGAACGGCCACACGCTGACGGCCGACCAGGTCCGGCAGCTCGGAGAGCTGCCGCCGCGCGACGTCCTGCTGTCGCAGGTCGTGGGCGCCATTGCCGGCCCGATGCAGAACACGGTCGGTGTGCTCGCAGCTCCGCTACGCGATGTCGTGGCGGTGCTGGATGCATACATCGCGAAACGACAAGAGGCGGAAGCTGCCGCCTGATGAAGACGGATGAAAGGATCACGACAGATGGCTGTCGAGAACATCGTTGAAGAACTGAACAAGCTGAGCGTCCTCGAGCTCGTGGACCTCAAGAACAAGCTCGAAGAGGAGTGGGGCGTGTCCGCCGCGGCGGCGGCTCCTGTGATGATGGCCGCTCCCGCCGGCGGTGGCGGCGGCGAGGCGGCTGAGGAGGAGCAGACGGCGTTCGACGTCGTCCTCACGTCGCCCGGTGACAAGAAGATCCAGGTGATCAAGGTCGTTCGAGAGCTGACCGGTCTGGGCCTGAAGGAGGCCAAGGCGGTCGCCGACGACGCGCCTGCCCCGGTCAAGGAGGGCGTCACCAAGGAAGAGGCCGAGCAGATGAAGGCCAAGCTCGAGGAGGCCGGCGCCACCGTCGAGGTCAAGTAGCGCGCGTTCGCGACAGGTGCCCGGCTCCGGCGTTGCCCGAGCCGGGCACCGGCGAAATCGCGGTTCACTCGTACCCGGACGGCCGAACCGAATTAGAATCCGATGTCTGTGGAAAAAGCATCCTGCATCCAACCGTTCGCGTCCCTCCGTGATAAGCCGGACGCCTCGGCCGAGCAACACACCCAAGCGCTGTTCGCCGACCCGGTCGATGTGCTCGAGCAGAGCAACGGCTGGGCGCATGTCGTGCTGGCCGATGGCTATGAGGGCTACCTGCTCTCGGAAGCCCTTGGCGACCCGCTGCCCAAGGAGCGCGCCCACGTTGTCGTGGTGCCACAGGCGGCCGACCGGTACATGGGTACGTGGCTGCCGGCGCCGGGCTTGCGCACCGAGCCGCTCGCCGCTGCGCGCCGCAAGGCAACCGGCGAGGCGATCGCCGAAGCGGCGTTGATGTTCCTTGGCGCGCGGTATGAGTGGGGCGGGGTGACGGCCGAAGGGCTGGATTGCTCCGGCCTGGTACAGGCCGTGCACCGCCGATTTGGCACACTGCTCCCTCGCAACGCGAACCAGCAGGAGGAGGCGGGCCAGGAAGTGTCACTGCGGTCGGTGCGCCCCGGCGACCTGCTGTGCTACGGCGACCACATCGCCATTGCGCTCGAGGGCGGGCGGCTCGTGCATGCCACCGAGGAGGCCGGAAAGGTGGTCGAGGAGGCCCATCCGGCCGACCTGAAGAAGCGGGTGCGTACCGTGCGCCGCGTCTTCGACGGCGACGATTGATCTCGGTCTGCGCCATCGATCTGCCCTCGGGGCGGACGATCGAGCGCGATGCCGACGTGGTGCTCCCCGCTGCGAGCACGATCAAGCTGCTGGTGTCGCTCGCGTTGTGGCGCGCAGTCCGCGCGGGCAGGGTCGACCCGTCGGCGCGCGTCCCCGCCGGTGCCGCTCCGCGGACCGCGGGCGGCGGTGTGCTCGAGAGCCTGGACGATGCGACGGCGGTCACGCTCGCCGATCTCGACCTGCTCATGCTCGCCGTCTCGGACAATGCAGCAGCGAACGCGCTGATCGGGCTGCTGGGGATGGACGCTGTCAACGCCGAGGCCGACCGGTTGGGCCTGGCCGCCACTCGGTTGCGTCGGCTGATGTCAGACGACGCAGCCATCGCCGAGGGCCGGGAAAACACCACAACCGCTACCGACATGGCGCGGTTGATGGCCGAGCTCGGACGCGCCGGTGAGCGCCGCACCGTCGCGGCCCTCGCGAGGTCACAGCACGTCGACATCATCCCCCGGCTGCTGCCTCCGGCCAACCGGGTCGTCGCATGCAAGCAGGGCTGGCGGACAGGGCGGGTGCTGCACGACGTGGCCCTGATAGAGGAGGACGGCAGGCAGATGGTGCTGGCGGTGCTCTCCTCACCTCCGGCGTCTCGGGAAGGACTTGCCCGGGTGGCCGCCGGCGTTCATGCTGAGATGGTGGCGATGAACGGCACGCGATGAGCAGAGGTGCGCGCGCCGCGGCGATCGCAGCCGTGGCACTGGTTGTCGCGGGTTGCAACGGCGGATCCAGCGCGCCCCCGGCCTCGTCGGGAGACCCGGCGACCGGCTCCTCCACCCAGTCCCCGGCGAGCGCGCCGACGACGCCGGTGGAGCTCTTCCCGGAGGCTGTGCCGGTCGCGGTCGAGTACGTGCGCGACGCCGCGCTGGGCAGGACCGCCGCCGCCCGCAGGCTGGTCGCGGCACCTGACGACCGCGCCCTTCGCAGCCTCTCGCGCCTCGACCGCTGGCTCGGCTCCATCCCGATTGCGCGCATCGACGCCACGCCCGCCTACCAGCCGCTCGAGGCCGGGTATCCGGACGGCGCCGTCGGCGTCGGGCTTGACCTGCGCGCGCGGCTTTCGAGCCGCACGCCATGGGTGCCGCTCGGGCGGCGAGTGCTGGTGATGACGCACGAGGACTCGGACTGGCGCGTCGCGAGCGATGCAACGCACGACGAAGGGCTGGGCATTGCGCCGGCCGGGCTGTCCCTGTTCCAGCGCCCGCGGTTCCTCACCGGCAGGCGCGCGACAGTCGTCTACGGGCTGCAGTCCGCCAAAGGCACGGCAACCGACATTCTCAAGGCTGCCGATGCTGCGGTGCCGCACCTCTCCTCAACCTATGGCGGGGGGCCGGCAGCGGCGCGGCCGCTGATCTTCCTGGTGAAGGACCGCGAGCAGGGCGAGCAGTTGTCCGGCGTCGGCGTCAGCCGCCAGACGCCGCTCGGCACGCTGGCCCAGGACTTCACGTACGTGTTCCTGCGGCAGTACGCGGCCGTCGACGAGGTCGGCCGCTCCAGCTCGGTCGTCGCGCTGATGACGATGCTGGCCACCCGCGAGATGCTCGGACGCGGGCCGACGAGCTTGACCAACGGCGTCGCAACCTACGAGGAGGACCGCTACCTGGCAACGCGCGGATTCATCCTCCCGCTGGACGACATCGAGCGCGCGTACCCCGCGTACCCGTCGCTCGCCCGCTGGTCGACGGCGGCCCCGCTGTGGGGCCTGTCCGGGAAGGCGGGCCTGCTCGCGAGCCAGGACTCGCTGGCGATGGTGCACGTCATCGTCCAAAACCACGGCGGCGTAGCAGCTCTGCGGCGGCTCGGCAAGGCCTTCGCCTCGCATGGCATCGTCGACTTCACCCCGCGGCAGGTGCGCGGGGCGTTCCGCAAGGCGCTGAAGGTCTCGTTCGAGTCGGTGCGTGACGAGGCGCGGGCGTACGTCGCCTCGGGAGACTGGAAGTACCACTGAGCCTCTCTGCGACTTGACCAGGACCGGCGCGCGGCGTACAGTTCGCCCAGGTCACCTGCCGCGGAAGCCCATCCCGCGGGCGGGACCGGCCTGCATGTTTGCGCGGATTCAGGCGCCCTGATAGGGTTCCTGGTTGCGCCGTTGGTCCGGATTCGACCCGTCTGATTTCCCCCTCTAGCCCTTCGGGAGGCTTTGCGTTGCCTGAAACATCCTCGCCCCGTGTCCGTAAGTCGTTCTCCAGGCTGGAGAAGGTGCTTGACGTCCCCAATCTGATCGACATCCAGAAGGCGTCGTTCAAGTGGTTCATGGGTGACCCTGCTGTTCCTGCATCGCTGAAGACTTCGGGGCTGCGCGAGACCATCGACGACATCTCGCCGATCCGGGACTACTCGGAGCGGCTCGAGGTCAGCCTGGGCGAATACACGATCGGCGATCCGGTCGTGCCCGAAAACGAGTGTCGCGAGAAGGACCTCTCGTACGAGGTGCCCGTGAACGTGAAGGTCGCGTTCACCAACCTCGACACCGGCGAGATTCGCGAGCAGACGGTCTTCCTCGGCAACTTCCCCTGGATGACCGCCCAGGGCACCTTCATCATCAACGGCACCGAGCGCGTCGTCGTGACGCAGCTGGTGCGCTCGCCGGGTGCCTACATCATGGAGCCGAAGGATCGCGACAAGCAGGTCTTCACTGCGAACCTGATGCCCTCCCGCGGCTCGTGGCTCGAGCTTGAGATCGACAAGAAGGGCCTCGTCAACGTCCGCATCGACCGCAAGCGCAAGCTGCCGGTCACCACGCTGCTGCGCGCCCTGCCGCCGGTCGACGAGCACACCGGCTTCGAGATCGACAAGACCGACGAGGGACTGCTCGCGCTGTTCGACAACAACCCGTTCATCCGGATGACGCTGGAGAAGGACCCTTCGCAGTCCGAGGAGGCCGCGCTGATCGAGGTCTTCAAGAAGCAGCGCCCGGGTGAGCCGCCTACGGTCGACAACTCCCGCAACCTCGTGCGCGCGCTGTTCTTCGACTCCAAGCGCTACGACCTGACGCGGGTCGGCCGCTACAAGCTGAACATGCGGCTCGGCGTCGACGTCTCGCCGGAGTGCCGCGTGCTGACGACCGGCGACATCGTCGAGCTCGTCCGCCGCCTGGTGCAGCTGCCTGTGAAGCTCGGCGTCCCCGAGGAGAGCAAGGACTACGCCGCAGACTCGGCCGCGCTTCAGCGCGACCCGATCGAGCACGATCTCGACGAGTACGAGCACTTCGGCAACCGGCGTCTGCGCACAGTCGGCGAGCTGATCCAGGAGGCCTTCCGGATCGGCCTCTACCGGATGGAGCGCGTCGTCCGCGAGCGACTGACGACCGAGGACGAGGATGCGATCACGCCTCAGACGATCGTGAACATCCGCCCCGTCGCCGCGGCGCTGAAGGAGTTCTTCGGCTCCTCGCAGCTGTCCCAGTTCATGGATCAGACCAACTGCCTCGCCGGGCTGACGCACCGGCGGCGCCTGTCGGCGCTCGGCGCCGGCGGCCTGACCCGCGAGCGTGCGCCGATCGAGGTGCGCGACGTGCACCCGACGCACTACGGCCGGATGTGCCCGATCGAGACGCCGGAAGGCCCGAACATCGGCCTGATCGGCTCGCTCGGCAGCTACGCGAAGGTGTCGGAGCACGGCTTCGTGCAGACGCCGTATCGCAAGATCGAGAAGGGCAAGCTCACCGAGCAGATCGAGTATCTGGATGCGCTCCAGGAGGAGAAGTTCACGATCGCCCAGGCGAACGCCGAGATCGACAAGAACAGCAAGCTGGTCTCGCCGGTGCTCTGCCGTACCCGTGACGGCGTGCCCGTGCAGGTCGACTCGAGCAAGGTGGACTACATGGACGTCGACCCGGCGCAGATCGTGTCGGTCGCGACGGCCCTGATCCCGTTCCTCGAGCACAACGACGCAAATCGGGCCCTGATGGGCTCGAACATGCAGCGGCAGGCGGTGCCGCTGATGGTGACCGAGGCGCCGCTGGTCGGCACCGGCCTCGAGTACCGCGCCGCCATCGACACCGGCGACGTGGTGCTCGCGCAGCGCGCGGGCAAGGTCGAGTACATCGACGCCGAGAAGGTGATCCTCTCCCACAAGGACGGCAACGACACCTACGACCTGGTCAAGTACCGCCGGTCGAACCAGGGCACCCTGATCCACCAGAAGCCGGTCGTCCGACTGGGTGAGCGCATCTCGAAGGGCCAGGTGCTGGCGGACGGATCGTCCACCGACGCCGGCGAGCTCGCGCTCGGCAAGAACCTGCTGGTCGCGTTCATGTCGTGGGAGGGTTACAACTTCGAGGACGCGATCATCCTGTCCGAGCGGCTCGTGAAGGACGACGTGCTGTCGTCGATCCACATCCACGAGTACGAGGTCGACGCCCGCTCGACAAAACTGGGCGACGAGGAGATCACGCGCGACATCCCAAACCGTTCCGAGGAGTCGCTGCGGAACCTCGACGAGAACGGCATCGTGCGCATCGGCGCCGAGGTCGGGTCGGGCGACCTGCTGGTCGGCAAGGTGACGCCGAAGGGCGAGACCGAGCTGACGGCCGAGGAGAAGCTTATCCGCGCGATCTTCAAGGAGAAGGCGCGCGAGGTCCGCGATACCTCGCTGAAGGTGCCCCACGGTGAGGGCGGCAAGGTCATCGACGTGAAGACCTTCTCCCGCAGCGGCGGCGACGATCTGCCGCCGGGCGTGAATGAGCTCGTCCGGGTGTACGTGGCAACCAAGCGCAAGATCGCCGAGGGCGACAAGCTCGCCGGCCGTCACGGCAACAAGGGCGTCATCTCGAAGATCGTCCCCGAGGAGGACATGCCGTTCCTCGAGGACGGCCGCCCCGTCGACATCATCCTGAACCCGCTCGGCGTGCCGTCGCGGATGAACATCGGCCAGATCTTGGAGACCCACCTCGGCTGGGCGGCGGCACACGGCGGTGAGAACGGCGAGCGTCAGTTCGTCGCCACCCCCGTGTTCGACGGTGCCACGCCCGAGGATGTCGACCAGGCGCTGATCGACTGGCAGGACAACAACAAGGACCAGCCGGTCAAGTTCAGGATCGACAAGAAGGGGCCCGCCGGGTCTCGCTGCTCGGGCAAGGTGCGCCTGTTCAACGGGCGGACGGGTGAGACGTACGACCAGGAAGTGACCGTCGGCTACATGTACATCCTGAAGCTGCTGCACCTGGTCGATGACAAGATCCACGCCCGCTCGACGGGGCCGTACTCGCTCGTGACCCAGCAGCCGCTGGGCGGCAAGGCGCAGTTCGGCGGCCAGCGCTTCGGCGAGATGGAGGTCTGGGCGCTCGAGGCATACGGCGCCGCCTACACCCTGCAGGAGATGCTGACGATCAAGTCCGACGACACCGTCGGCCGCGTCAAGGCCTACGAGGCGATCGTCAAGGGCGAGAACATCCCCGAGCCCTCGATTCCCGAGAGCTTCAAGGTGCTCCTGAAGGAGATGCAGTCGCTCGCGCTGGACGTCAAGGTTGTCGCCGAGGACGGCGGCGACGTGGCGGTGCGCGAGGAGGACGACGAGCTGCTCCGGGCAGCCGAGGAGCTCGGCATCGACCTGCGGCCGGTGGCCGGCAGGGCGGCGCCGCGCGATCCCGAGGCGCAGGAAGTGGAGGAGGGCGTCGACCGGCTCGACGAGGACGGCGAGCTGGCGCTTCCCAACGACGAGGTGCTCGGAGAGGTGCTCGTCGAGGAAGACCTGGATCGCCTCGAGAAGGACGACGAAGAGGTCGTTCCCGTCGCCGAGCTCGAGGAAGTCGAGGAGTAATGCCGCATAGTCACAGCGCACGGCCGCACAAAGGAATCATCACGAACCGCGTGAGCGAGGAGACCAACCGTTGATCGACATCAACGATTTCGATGCAATCCGAATCGGACTTGCCTCTCCCAAGCAGATCAGGGAGTGGTCGTCCGGTGAGGTGACGAAGCCGGAGACAATTAACTACCGCACGCTCAAGCCCGAGAAGGACGGCCTGTTCTGCGAGCGCATCTTCGGTCCGACGAAGGACTGGGAGTGCTACTGCGGCAAGTACAAGCGCGTCCGCTACAAGGGCATCATCTGTGAGCGCTGCGGCGTCGAAGTGACCCGCCAGAAGGTCCGCCGCGAGCGGATGGGCCACATCGATCTCGCCGCGCCGGTCAGCCATATCTGGTTCTTCAAAGGTGTGCCGTCACGCATCGGCTACCTGCTCGACATCGCTCCGAAGGAGCTCGAGAAGGTGCTGTACTTCGCCGCCTCGATCGTCACCGCGGTCGACAAGGAGGCGCGGGACAAGGCCATCCCCGAGCTCGAGGAGAAGGTCGAGCAGGAGAAGCAGCGCCTGGCGCTCGACAAGGAAGAGCTGCTCGCCGCGCTCGAGACGCGGATGCAGCGCCGCCGCCAGCACTTCATCGACGGTTCCACCAAGGACTTCGACGAGGACGACGAATACTGGGCCCGCACGCTCAACAACTGGGCCGAGGAGGCAGGGCTGCCGCTGCTCGAAGAGGCGCGGACGCTTGCGAACGGCCTGCTGGCCGAGAGCTCGAAGCGGATCGCCGGCGAAGACCCCAAGAAGGTGCGCGAGCTGGTTCGCGACTCGGCGGTGCGTGACGACCGCCGGCTCGGGCCCAAGGAGCTCGACAACGTCGCCGGGTGGGGTGCGGCGGCGCGCGAGCTGCTGGCCGACGAGCTGACCGCCATCGAGGAGTCGAAGGGCCCCGAGAAGACGAAGGCCAAGAACGCCGCCAAGGCGCGGCTGGGCTGGCTCGGCGGGGAGGACGTCAACCTCAAGGAAAGCGACCAGGAGTGGATCGCCAAGCTGGTCGAGGCCGGCCCCGGCGCAGCGCCGGCGCTGGACAAGACGCGCCAGCTGGGCGCAGGGCTGCTGCGTGAGGTGGTGGAACAGGGTGAGACCACGGACGCAAAGGAGCTCCGTGAGACCGCCAACGACCTCTGCCTGCGCACCGACGGCCGCATGTCCAAGGAGGACGTGAAGGCGATCGAGCAGTGGGCGCTGAAGGTGCGCGACACCTATCAGGACATCCAGGCCCGCAAGAAGGACGTGGAGGACCACTCCCGCGACTCGATCGACCGGCTCGACCGCACGTGGATCAAGTTCAAGGAGCTCGAGGTCCAGGAGATCGTCTCCGACGAGGCGCTGTTCCGTGAGCTGAAGGACCGCTTCGGGAGCCCGTACGGCTTCGGCGAGTACTTCAGCGGCGGGATGGGCGCGGAGTCGATCCGCGAGCTCCTGCGCTCACGCGACCTCGATCTGGAGGCTGCATCGCTGCGGGAGACCATCAAGACCTCGAAGGGCCAGAAGCAGGCCCGCGCGATCAAGCGCCTCAAGGTCGTCTCGGCGTTCACGAAGTCCGAGAACCGACCGGAGTGGATGATCCTCGAGAGCGTCCCGGTGATCCCGCCGGAGCTGCGCCCGATGGTGCAGCTCGACGGCGGTCGCTTCGCCACCTCCGACCTGAACGACCTCTACCGGCGCGTGATCAACCGGA
>JAWVEN010000020.1:0-154568 GCA_033856675.1 Gaiellales bacterium
GTGCTGCCGCATTCACGGCAGAATCGCCGATCGTCCCGGTTGTCCGTACCGCACGCTTGGCACTGCATTGGACTAGCGTACAATGTGCCTCCCGCTGCGGGATGTTTGACCAGCGGCCTGTGCTAAAGTCTCCGGTCGCGGCCCATTTGGGCTGCGTTCTTTTTGCCTCCAAACGGAAGAGCCTGTCCCAGGTATGCCCACGATCAATCAGCTTGTACGAAAGCCGCGCGTCAAGGCGGTCGCCAAGACCAAGACGCCGGCACTGCGCGGCGCCCCCCAGAAGCGGGGCGTGTGCACCCGTGTCTACACCGTCACGCCCAAGAAGCCGAACTCGGCGCTGCGCAAGGTTGCGCGCGTCCGGCTCACCAACGGCATGGAGGTCACGGCGTACATCCCTGGTGTCGGGCACAACCTGCAGGAGCACAGCGTGGTTCTCATCCGTGGCGGCCGCGTCAAGGATCTCCCTGGTGTGCGTTACAAGGTCATCCGTGCGGCGCTCGACACCTCCGGCGTCAACGACCGCCGGCAGGCGCGCTCGAAGTACGGCGCCAAGAAGGTCGGTGGCTGATGCCACGTCGAGCTGAGATCTCGCCGCGCACGCTGCTTCGCGACCCGGTGTACGACTCCACGCTGGTCACGCAGGTGATCAACCGCGTGATGCTCGACGGAAAGAAGTCGAACGCCGAGCGAATCGTCTACCAGGCCCTCGAGTCGGTTGGTCAGAAGACGGGTCAGAACCCCGTCGAGGTGCTGGAGCGCGCAGTCAAGTCGGTCACCCCGGTGCTCGAGGTTCGCTCACGGCGCGTCGGTGGCGCGAACTACCAGGTGCCGATCGAGGTCCCGCAGCGCCGCGCCCGCACGCTTGCCGTGCGCTGGCTCGTGACGTTCTCCCGCTCGCGCCGGGAAAAGGAAATGTTCGAGAAGCTCGCCGCCGAGATCCTTGATGCAACGAATCAGCAGGGCGGCGCCTACAAGAAGAAGGACGACATCTACCGAATGGCGCAGGCGAACAAGGCCTTCGCCCACTACCGGTGGTAGCAACATGGCAGTGACGCAGACGCAGACCGGCAGCCGCGTGCCGAAGATGGACGAGCTGGATCGCGTCCGCAACATCGGCATCATGGCCCACATCGATGCCGGCAAGACGACGACGACCGAGCGGATCCTCTACTACACCGGCCGAAGCCACAAAATGGGCGAGGTCCACGAGGGCGCCGCGACGATGGACTGGATGGTGCAGGAGCAGGAGCGCGGCATCACGATCACGTCCGCCGCGACGACCTGTTTCTGGGGCGATCATCGCATCAACATCATCGACACGCCCGGGCACGTGGACTTTACGGTCGAAGTCGAACGCTCCCTTCGCGTGCTCGACGGCGCGGTCGCGCTGTTCGACTCCGTCGCAGGCGTCCAGCCGCAGTCCGAGACGGTCTGGCGGCAGGCCGACAAGTACGCGGTTCCGCGCATCGCGTTCATCAACAAGATGGACCGCACCGGCGCCGACTTCTTCAACGCGATCGCGACCATGGTCGACCGCCTCGGTGCGAAGCCGGTGGCGCTGCAGATTCCGATCGGCGCCGAGGACTCCTTCATGGGGCACATCGACCTGGTCACCATGAAGGCGATCCGCTACGTCGACCCGCTGGGCCAGACGTGGGAGGAGGGCGAGATTCCCGCCGAGCTCGCCGAGCAGGCCGAGCAGTACCGCCACGACATGATCGAGGCCGCCGCCGACCATGACGACGACATCATGATCGCCTTCCTCGAGGATCAGCCGGTCGAGGAGCAGCAGCTGCGCGCCGCGCTTCGCGCCGCCACGCTCGACATCTCGATCACGCCCGTGCTGCTGGGCTCGGCATTCAAGAACAAGGGCGTGCAGCCCCTGCTCGATGCTGTCATCGACTACCTGCCTTCGCCGGTGGACGTCCCGCCTGTGACCGGCGTCGACCCGAAGACAGGCGAGCCCACCGAGCGCGAGGCGCGCCTGGACGCGCCATTCTCGGCCCTGGCGTTCAAGGTTATGACCGACCCCTACGTCGGCAAGCTGACCTATTTCCGCGTCTACTCGGGCAAGCTCAACTCGGGCTCCTACGTGCTCAACTCGACCACCGGTCGCAAGGAGCGCGTCGGCCGCATCCTCGAGATGCACGCGAACCACCGCGAGGACGTCGACATGATCGCCGCAGGCTCCATCACCGCCGCTGTCGGCCTGAAGCAGACCACCACCGGCGACACGCTCTGTGCGGAGGACGCCCCCGTCGTGCTTGAGGCCATCGACTTCCCCGACCCGGTGATCGACGTCGCGGTGGAGCCGAAGACCAAGGCCGACCAGGACAAGCTCGCCACGGCTCTCCAGCGCCTCGCGGAGGAGGATCCGACCTTCCGCGTCCGCACCAATGAGGAGACCGGCCAGACCATCATCGCCGGCATGGGCGAGCTGCACCTCGAGATCATCGTCGACCGCCTGATGCGCGAGTTCAAGGTCGACGCCAACGTCGGCCGCCCGCAGGTGGCTTACCGCGAGACCGTTCGCAACCCGGTCGAGAACGTGCGCGGCAAGTTCGTTCGCCAGTCCGGCGGCCGCGGCCAGTACGGCGACGCCGTGGTGAACCTCGGGCCCAACGAGCAGGGCGGCGGCTACGTCTTCGAGAACAAGATCGTCGGCGGCGCGATCCCGAAGGAGTACATCTCCTCGATCGACGCCGGCATCCGCGAGGCCATGGAGGCGGGCGTGCTGGCCGGCTTCCCGGTCGTCGACATCAAGGTGACGCTGGTCGACGGGTCGTACCACGACGTCGACTCGTCGGAGATGGCGTTCAAGGTGGCCGGCTCGATGGCGTTCAAGGAAGCCTCGAGGCGTGCGCGCCCGGTGCTGCTCGAGCCCGTGATGGCCGTCGAGGTCGTCACGCCCGAGGATTACATGGGCGACGTGATCGGCAACATCAACTCGAGGCGCGGCCAGATCGAAGGCATGGAGCCGCGCGGGAACGCACAGGTGATCCGGGCGAAGGTGCCACTGGCCGAGATGTTCGGCTATGCCACCGACGTCCGCACCATGAGCCAGGGCCGGGCCACCTACACGATGCAGTTCCTCCACTACGCAGAAGTTCCCAACTCAATCGCTGAAAAGCTCATGGAGAGCCAGGCCTAGCCAGGGCCGGACAAAGGAGACCAAGAGACATGGCCAAGGCAAAGTTCGAGCGGAATAAGCCGCACCTCAACATCGGCACCATCGGTCACATCGACCATGGCAAGACGACGCTGACCGCGGCGATCACGAAGGTGCTCGCCGAATCGGGCACCGGCACCGCGGCGACCGGCTTCGACGAGATCGACAAGGCTCCCGAGGAGAAGGCTCGCGGCATCACGATCAACTCGGCGCACGTCGAGTACGAGACCGAGAACCGGCACTACGCACACGTGGACTGCCCGGGTCACGCCGACTACGTCAAGAACATGATCACCGGCGCCGCGCAGATGGACGGTGCGATCCTCGTGGTTTCCGCCACCGACGGCCCGATGCCCCAGACGCGTGAGCACATCCTGCTCGCCCGCCAGGTCGGCGTGCCGTACATCGTCGTCGCGCTGAACAAGTCCGACGCCGTCGACGACGAGGAGCTCCTCGAGCTCGTCGAGCTCGAAGTCCGCGAGCTGCTCTCCAAGTACGAGTTCCCCGGCGACGACATCCCGGTCGTGCGCGTCTCGGCGCTGAAGGCGCTCGAGGGCGACGCCGAGTGGACGCCGAAGATCCTCGAGCTGATGAAGGCCGTGGACGAGTACGTCCCCGAGCCGGAGCGCGACATCGACAAGCCGTTCCTGATGCCGGTCGAGGACGTCTTCACGATCACGGGCCGCGGCACTGTCGCCACGGGCCGGATCGAGCAGGGCGTCGTCCACACCGGTGACGAGGTCGCGATCGTCGGCATTCACCAGGCCGTCGAGAAGACCGTCGTCACGGGCGTCGAGATGTTCCGCAAGCTGCTCGACGAGGGTCAGGCCGGCGATAACGTCGGCTGCCTCCTTCGCGGTGTCAAGCGCGAGGAGATCGAGCGCGGCCAGGTGCTGGCCAAGCCGGGCTCCATCACGCCGCACACGCAGTTCGAGGCGCAGGTCTACGTGCTCTCCAAGGAGGAGGGCGGCCGTCACACGCCGTTCTTCAAGGGCTACCGGCCGCAGTTCTACTTCCGCACGACGGACGTGACTGGCGTGGTCGAGCTCGCCGAGGGCGTCGAGATGGTCATGCCGGGCGACAACGCCGAGATGACCGTTGAGCTGATCCAGCCAATCGCCATGGACGAGGGCCTGCGGTTCGCCATCCGCGAGGGTGGCCGCACCGTCGGCGCCGGCGCCGTAACCAAGATCCTGAAGTAGCCGGAGAGGACGAGACCGAACAGTGGCTCAGCAGAAGATCCGAATCCGGCTGAAGGGGTACGACCACACGCAGGTCGACCTCTCGGCACGCTCGATCGTCGAGACAGCACAGCGGACCGGGGCAACCGTCTCGGGTCCCGTTCCGCTGCCGACCGAGAAGAACGTCTACTGCGTGATCCGTGGCCCCTTCAAGGACAAGGACTCCCGCGAGCACTTCGAGATCCGCACGCATAAGCGGCTCATCGACATCCATCAACCCACCCCGAAGACGGTCGACTCGCTGATGCGGCTCGACCTCCCCGCCGGGGTCGACATCGAGATCAAGCTCTAATGGCGATGAAGGGCATCATCGGAAAGAAACTGGGCATGACCCAGCTATTCGACCAGGAGACGGGCATCGTCACCGCTGTGACGGTGGTCGAGGCCGGACCCTGCCCGGTGGTGCAGGTGAAGACCCGGGAGACGGACGGCTACTCGGCCGTTCAGCTTGCCTTCGGCGAGGTCAAGGAGCGCAAGCTCTCCAAGCCGGAGCTGGGTCATCTGAAGCACGCCGGCGTCGCCGCCCACCGTCACCTGGTGGAGTTCCGCGACAGCGACGGGCTGTCCGTGGGCGACACCGTGACGGTTGAGGCGTTCGAGCCCGGAGAGGCCGTGAAGGTCAGCGGCCGCTCCAAGGGCAAGGGCTTCGCCGGCACGATCAAGCGCCACAACTTCAGCGCCGGTCCGAAGAGCCACGGCTCGCACAACGTCCGCAAGCCAGGATCGATCGGCGCATCCGCGACTCCGTCACGGGTGTTCAAGGGCATGCGCATGGCCGGGCACATGGGCGACGAGCGCGTCACGCAGCTCGGTCTCCGCGTGGCGCAGGTCGACACGGAGCGAAACCTGCTGCTGATCGCCGGGGCCATCCCGGGCGCCGTCGGCGGCATCGTGGAAGTCAGGAGCGATTCGTAGTGGCGGCACTGACAGCACCCACCCTCGGCGGCACGGCCAAGGCGAAGCTCTCGAGCGACGTCTTCGGCGTCGACCGCAACGACGCCCTCCTCCACGAGGTCGTCAAGGCGGAGCTCGCCGCTCACCGGCAGGGCACCCACTCGACCAAGACCCGCGGCCTCGTGGCCGGCGGCCGCGCGAAGCCATGGCGCCAGAAGGGCACCGGGCGGGCGCGGCAGGGTACGACCCGCGCCCCGCAATGGGCGGGCGGCGGTGTCGTGTTCGGCCCGCACCCACGCAACCACACCGGCAAGGTCAACCGCAAGGCCCGAGTCAAAGCCGTCCGCATGGCGCTGTCGGCGCATGCCGCCGATGGCACTCTGGCAGCGCTCGACTCTGCCAAGTGGACGGAGACGAAGACGAAGGCTGCGACGGAGCTCCTGGCCGGCTGGCGCACGGAGCGGCCCCTGGTGGTCGTCACAGGCCCGGGCGACGAGACGCTCGGCCGCCCGTTTCGCAACCTGGAGCGCACCCATGTGGTCGACGTCGCCGAGCTCGAGGTCGCCGACCTCGTCTGGGCGCGGTCGCTGCTCATCTCGAAGGCCGCACTGGCCGTCCTGGAAGGCGGTGAGCAGGAATGAACGGCGATCCCCGCTCGATCCTGATCTCGCCGGTCGTGTCCGAGAAGAGCTACGGCCAGATCGGCGACCGTGGCAAGTACACGTTCAAGGTGCATCCGCAGGCGCACAAGACACAGGTTCGCCAGGCCGTCGAGTCGATCTTCGACGTCACGGTCACGCGCGTGAATATCAGCAAGGTGCCGGCAAAGCCCAAGCGGCGCGGCGCACACTCGGGAACGCGTCCCGGCTGGAAGAAGGCCGTGGTCACGATCGCCGAGGGCCAGACCATTGAAGCATTCGGACCGGGCGTCTAGGAGGAGGCGAAGACAATGGCAGTACGCAAGTTCAAGCCCACCTCCCCAGGCCGGCGGTTCATGTCGGTCTCGGACTTCAAGGAGATCACGAAGACCGAGCCCGAGAAGACGCTGCTCGCGCCGCTCTCGAAGAACGGTGGGCGTAACAACAACGGGCGCATCACGACCCGCCATCAAGGTGGCGGGCACAAGCGCCGCTACCGCATCATCGATTTCAAGCGCACCAAGGACGGCGTGCCGGCCAAGGTTCACTCGATCGAGTACGACCCGAACCGCTCAGCGCGGATCGCGCTTCTGCATTACGCCGATGGCGAGAAGCGCTACATCCTCGCTCCGACCCGGCTTCGTGTCGGGCAGACGGTCGAGTCAGGCCCCGGGGCTGACATCCGTGCCGGCAACACCCTGCCGCTCGGGTCGATCCCGACCGGTACCACTGTCCATGCCGTCGAGCTGCGGCCGGGACAGGGCGCGAAGATGGTGCGCTCCGCCGGCGGCTCGGCTCAGCTGGTCGCCAAGGAAGGCGGGATGGCACTGCTGCGGCTGCCCTCCGGTGAGATGCGCCGCATCCAGGAGACGTGCCGCGCCACGATCGGACAGCTCGGCAACGAGACGCACCAGAACGAGTCCGGCGGCAAGGCCGGCCGGTCGCGCTGGAAGAACAAGCGGCCGTCTGTGCGCGGCACCGTCATGAACCCGGTCGACCATCCGCACGGCGGCGGCGAGGGCAAGAACAAGGGCTCGCATCCGGTGACCCCGTGGGGCAAGCCGACGCTTGGCTTCCGCACGCGGAACAAAAAGAAGGCATCGACGCAGGACATCGTCCGGTCGCGCAAGAGAGGGAAGGGTGGCCGATGAGCCGGTCGAGCAAGAAGGGGCCTTTCGTAGACCCCAAGCTGATGAAGCGTGTCGAGGAGATGAACGAGTCGAAGCAGAAGCGCATGCTGAAGACCTGGTCGCGGACCTCGACGATCTTCCCCGAGTTCGTCGGCCACACCATCGCGGTGCACGACGGGCGCAAACACGTTCCCGTGTTCGTGTCCGAGTCGATGGTGGGCCACAAGCTTGGCGAGTTCGCCCCCACGCGTACGTACCGGGGACACGGCAATGACCGCACGAGCAGGCTGAAGGGTCGGTAGGGGTGCCTGAGGCAACCGAAGAACGAGAGCTGATCAAGGCGCAGGCGCGCTACGTGCGCTCCTCGGCGCGCAAGGCGCGGCTCGTCCTGGAGCACATCCGTGGCCTCTCGGCGACGGAGGCCGAGGCGATCCTGGCCTTCCAGACCCGTGCCGTCGCAAAGGATGCCGGCAAGGTGCTGAAGTCGGCGATCGCGAACGCCGAGAACAACAACGGACACGACGTCGAAGAGCTGGTCGTCATCGCCGCCTATGCCGACGAGGGCCCGACGCTGAAGCGCTGGCGCCCCCGAGCGCGCGGCCGCGTCAACCGCATCCGCAAGCGCACGTGCCACATCACGATCACTGTCAGCCCCGCGCTCCCGGGTGAGATCTCTCCCACGCGCGAGCGACGTGCACGGCCGGCGAAGGCCGCTCCGGCTCCCGCCCCTGTGGAGACGCCGGTTGAGGAGCCCGTGGCCGAGGAGGCCGCGCCTGAGGAGAAGGTCCCCGCCAAGCCGAAGCGCTCCCGCAAGCCGAAGGCCGAGGCCGCGGCGGTTGCCGCTGCTGAGGCGACGGCCGAGGAGGCGGAGGCCGAGGAGGCAGCTGCCGCAGAGGTGGTCGCTGATGAGGCACCTGCAGCGGCAGCCGAGGAGGCTGCTGCGCAGGAAGCGCCGGCGGTCGAGGAGGAGCCCGCAGCCGACGCTGCGGAGGAGCCTGTCGCCGAGGCCGCGGCTGAGGAGCCCGCCGTCGAGGAGGAGCCTGCGGCTGAGGCCGAGGAGGCACCGGAGGGCGAGGCACAGACCGACGACGAGACCACCGACGACGAGAAGAAGGAGGCCGATTCGTAATGGGCCATAAGGTTCACCCCGGCGGCCTGCGCGTCGGCATCATCCACACCTGGAAGTCGAACTGGTTCACGACTGACAAGGACTTCGCCGGCTATCTGGCCGAGGACTTCAAGATCCGTGACCACATCTACGGCAAGCTGTCGCATGCCGGGCTGTCCGATATCCACATCCGCAAGGACAAGCAGAAGATCACCGTGGACATCTACACGGCCCGTCCCGGCATCGTCATCGGCAAGTCGGGCTCTGAGGTCGACGCGCTCCGCAAGGAGCTGCACGACATGACGGGCAAGGCCGTGCAGGTCAACATCACCGAGATCAAGCGCCCGGAGCTCGACGCGAAGCTGGTCGCACAGTCGATCGCCGAGCAGCTCCAGAACCGCGTGTCGTTCCGGCGGGCGATGAAGCGTTCGCTGTCCTCGTCGATGCGGTCGGGCGCCCAGGGCGTCAAGATCCGCTGCGGCGGCCGCCTGGGCGGATCCGAGATGTCCCGATCCGAGCAGTACAGCGAGGGGCGAGTCCCGCTGCACACGCTGCGCGCCGACATCGATTACGGCTTCGCAGAGGCGAAGACGACGTTCGGCCGCATCGGCGTCAAGGTCTGGATCAACAAGGGCGAGATCATGCCCGAGGGCTTCGAGCGCGATTCCGCAGGGACGCGCCTCGGCGAGGTCGACACCCGCCGGCGGCGTGGTGGCCGGCCCGGTGACGCCGAGCAGCTCGGCCCCGCACGCCCGCAGCGGCGTGGCGGTGGAGGCGGCGGTGCCGGCGGCGGCGGCGGAGGCGGAGGCGGAGGCCGTGGACGGCGCCCGCGCGGCGGCGGCGGTCCTGGTGGTGGTGGTGGCGGTGGCGGCGCGGGCGGCGGTGGCGCCCCCGAGACGGCACCCGGTGCGGGTGGACGTCGTGCCCGGCCGAAGCCCCAGACCGAGGGTCAGGATGCACCGAAGAGCCCGGCTCCCGAGTCGGCGGCCCCCGAGAAGGTTGCGCCCCAGAAGGAGGCAACGCCGAAGCCGGCCCCTGCTGACAAGCCGGCCCCCGCTGACAAGCCGGCCCCCGAGGGAGGTGAGTCGTAGTGCTGCTGCCAAAGCGAACCAAGTACCGCAAGCCGCACCGCGGCCGCCGCAGGGGGCTGTCCACGGGTGGGACGCGCGTGCAGTTCGGCGAGTACGGGCTGAAGGCGCTCGAGTCCGGCTGGGTCACCAACCGCCAGATCGAGGCTGCCCGTATCGCGATGACCCGCAAGATCAAGCGCGGTGGCAAGGTCTGGATCTCGATCTTTCCGGACAAGGCCGTCACTGCGAAGCCGGCCGAGACCCGCATGGGCTCGGGCAAGGGGTCGCCGGAGCACTGGGTCGCGGTGGTCAAGCCCGGACGCGTGATGTTCGAGCTTGCCGGCGTGCCGGAGCCGCTCGCCCGCGAGGCGCTGCGTCTTGCTGCCATGAAGCTGCCGGTGAAAGCGAAGTTCGTGAAGCGGGAGGCGGATCTCTTTGAAGGCCAGTGATCTCAGAGAGCTGACCGAGGATGAGCTCGAGCGCAGGCTGGACGAAGCTCGGCAAGAGCTCTTCAACCTTCGCTTCCAGCATGCGACCGGTGCGCTGGAGAACTCCGCAGCGCTGGTCGGTGTGAAGCGCGACATCGCCCGCATCCTCACGTTGATCCACGAGCGGGCAGCAGAACAGAAAGTGCAGGCGTGATGACCGAGAACGAGACCACGACAGTGGAACGGGGCCGGCGCAAGGAGCGCCGCGGGACCGTCGTGTCCGACAAGATGGAGAAGACAGTCGTCGTGCGCGTCGACATCCTGAAGCCTCACCCCAAGTACAAGAAGATGATGCGCCGATCGATTCGCCTGCATGCGCATGATGAGGCGGGCGACGCGAAGGTGGGCGACATCGTGCGCCTGGTCGAGACACGCCCGCTCTCGAAGACGAAGCGCTGGCGCGTCGCCGAGATCGTCGAGGTGGCGAAGTGATCCAGGTCGAGACCCGGCTGCGCGTCGCCGACAACACCGGCGCTCGCGAGCTCCTATGCATTCGCATCAAGGGCGGCAGCCGGCGGCGTTATGCCGGTGTGGGCGACATCATCGTCGGCACCGTCAAGCAGGCGACCCCGAACGGCAGTATCAAAAAGGGCGAGGTCGTCACGGCTGTGGTGGTGCGCACGAAGAAGCAGCATCACCGCGAGGACGGCACGTACATCGCCTTCGACGAGAACGCGGCCGTGATCATCGACAACCAGCGAAACCCCCGAGGGACGCGCATCTTCGGGCCGGTCGCGCGTGAGTTGCGCGAGCGGAACTTCATGAAGATCGTCTCCCTCGCTCCCGAGGTGCTCTGAGTGGCAATCAAGAACAAGATCAAGAAGGGCGACAACATCGAGGTGATCGCCGGCAAGGACTCCGGGAAGCGGGGGACCGTGAAGCGCGTCCTGACCGAGGAGCGCCGCGTGGTCGTCGACAAGATCAACATGGTGAAGCGGCACACCAAGCCGCGGCCGGCTCCGCGCCGGTCGGGCAGCCAGCAGGTCATCCCCGGCGGCGTGATCGAGAAGGAAGCGCCTCTGCACATCTCCAACGTGCAGCTGGTCTGCCCCGCGTGCGGGAAGCCGTCGCGGGTCGGGTTCCGGGTGAACGAGGACGGCAACAAGGTGCGGGTCTGCCGCAACTGTGGGAAGGACGTGGACAAGTGAGCACCGTCGAGATACCGGCTCCCCGGATGAAGGAGCGATACGACGACGAGATCCGTCCGGCCCTGCAGGAGCAGCTCGGCCTCAGCTCGGTCATGGCCGTTCCGCGCCTGGAGAAGATCACGGTCAACATGGGCGTCGGCGAGGCGAAGACGAACGCGAAGGCGCTCGACGAAGCGGTCGAGCAGCTCGCGATCATCACCGGCCAGCGGCCGCTGATCACGCGTGCCAAGAAGTCGATCGCCGGCTTCAAGATCCGCGAGGGCATGCCGATCGGCTGCAAGGTCACGCTGCGCGGCGCTTACATGTACGAGTTCTTCGACCGCCTGCTGACGATTGCGTTGCCTCGCATCCGCGACTTTCGCGGGATCAACCCGAACTCGTTCGACGGCCGCGGGAACTTCTCGATGGGCGTCCGCGAGCAGATCATCTTCCCCGAAATCGACTATGACGACATCCAGGAGGTGCGTGGCATGTCGATCACGGTCACGACCTCCGCGACGACGGATGACCACGCGCGGGCGCTTCTGCGCGCGCTTGGCATGCCGTTCGCGAACTGAGAGGTATCAAGAGGACATGGCGAAAGAGTCACTGAGGGTCAAGCAGCAGCGCCCGGCGAAGTATCAGACCAGGGCCCATAATCGCTGCTCGCGGTGCGGGCGCCCGCGGGCGTATTACCGCCGGTTCGGCGTGTGCCGGATCTGTCTCCGCGACCTGGCCCATCAGGGCGTCATCCCGGGCATGACGAAGAGCAGCTGGTGAGGCGAAGAGATGATTACTGATCCGATTGCAGACATGCTGACTCGAATCCGCAACGCCAACAAGGCGCTGCACCTGAAGGTCGATATGCCGAGCTCCGGGATGCGGAAGGAGATCGCCCGCATTCTCGAGGACGAGGGGTACATCGAGGGTTTCCAGATCGAACGTGGCGACGTCCACGACACGCTGACGGTGACCCTCAAGTACGGCCCGAACCGCGAGCGCGTGATCTCCGGCCTGAAGCGCGTCTCCAAGCCGGGACGCCGGATTTACGCCCGCAAGGATCGCCCGCACAAGGTGCTGGGCGGCATGGGCATCGCGATTCTGTCAACGTCGAGCGGCGTGGTCACCGGCCGCCAGGCCCAGGAGAAGGGCGTGGGCGGCGAGGTGCTGTGCTACGTATGGTGACCTGATGAGCCGAATCGGAAAGAAACCCATCCCACTGCCGTCCGGTGTCGAAGTCGACATCGCGCCCGGCACCGTCACCGTGAAGGGGCCCAAGGGCACCCTCTCCGAGCGGATCAGCCGGGACATGACGGTCAAGCAGGAGGACGGCACGCTGGTCATTGCGCGCCCGACCGACCGCGGCGACCACCGGGCGCTCCACGGGCTTGCCCGGTCGCTGGTGGCCAACATGGTGGTCGGCGTGACGGACGGGTACGAGAAGCGGCTCGAGATTCAGGGTGTCGGCTATCGTGCAGCGCTGCGGGGAAGCGACCTGGAGCTCCAGCTCGGGTTCTCCCATCCGGTGTCCGTGAAGGCGCCGGAAGGCATCCAGTTCGAGGTGCCGCAGCCGACGCAGATCGTCGTGCGCGGAATCTCGAAGCAGCGGGTCGGCGAGATCGCCGCCCAAATCCGCAAGTGGCGGCCCCCCGAGCCGTACAAGGGCAAGGGCATCCGCTACGCGGGTGAGCACGTGCAGAGGAAGGTCGGGAAGCGCGCATGAGCGTTCAGACAAAGGAACAGGCACGACTGCGGCGGCACCGCCGGGTGCGGTCGAAGCTGTCCGGGACCGCCGAGCGGCCCCGGCTGGCCGTGTACCGCTCGAACGCCCGCATCTACGCGCAGCTGATCGATGACGCGGCCGGCCACACGCTGGCCTCGGCCTCGAGTCGAGAGAAGGACACCTCCGGCACGAAGCGGGCCGAAGCGCCCGCCGTGGTCGGCAAACTGATCGCCGAGCGCGCGAAGGCCGCCGGCGTGACAACGGTCGTATTCGACCGGGGCGGCTACCTGTACCACGGCAGGGTGAAGGCGTTGGCCGACGCCGCCCGCGAAGGGGGACTGAGCTTCTAGATGCCTCGAAACGAGCGAGATCGAGATACCCGCGAGCTGCAGGAGCGCGTGGTCAAGATCAACCGAGTGGCGAAGGTCGTCAAGGGCGGCCGTCGCTTCTCATTCACGGCGCTGGTCGTGGTCGGCGATGAAGTCGACCGCGTCGGTGTCGGCTACGGGAAGGCCAACGAGGTTCCCTCCGCCATCGCGAAGGCGGTCGAGGACGCGAAGAAGAACCTGTTCCAGGTGCCCAAGTACAAGACCACGATCACGCACAAGGTGGTCGGCCGCTACGGCGCCGGCCAGGTGATGCTGAAGCCGGCCTCCGAGGGGACCGGCGTGATCGCGGGCGCCGGCGTGCGCGCCGTGCTCGAGCTGGGCGGGGTGCGCGACATCCTGGCCAAGTCGCTGGGCACCGCGAACCCGATCAACCTGTTGATGGCGACGGTCGACGGCCTGAAGAGCCTGAAGCGCCCGGAGGAGGTGGCACGGCTTCGTGGCAAGACGGTCCGCGAGGTGATCAAGCCGCACTCCGAGGTGGTTGCCGAGAAGGAGGCCGCCGAAGCGGCCCGGACCACGTCACTTGCGGCTGCGGCAGAGGCAGCGGCGGCGGAGGGCAGCGCCTGATGGCGAAGCTGCTCGTAACCCAGGTGCGCAGCACCATCCGCACCCGGCCGGAGCATCGTGGCACCCTACGTGCCCTCGGGCTTCGCGGCATCAACAAGTCCGCGGTGCACGAGGACTCGCCTGTGCTGCAGGGAATGCTGCGCAAAGTCGCGTCGCTGGTGAAAGTCGAGGAGGCGCAGTAATGGCCGAAGAACTGAACCTGCACACTTTGCAGCCGGCAGAGGGCAGCCATCGCGAGCGCAAGCGCGTCGGGCGTGGGCACGGCTCGGGCAACGGCAAGACGTCGGGTCGTGGGCAGAAGGGCCAGAAGTCGCGGGCCGGCAGCCATCGCATGCGCCCCGGCTTCGAGGGTGGGCAGATGCCGCTGTACATGCGGCTCGGAAAGCTCCGGGGCCCGAACCACAAGAAGTCGATGCCGCTCGGCCCGTTCCGGACGTTCACGACGCCTGTGAACGTGCACGAGCTCGAGCGCTTCGACGCCGGCGCCGAGGTGACCCCCGAGCTGCTGAAGCAGGCCGGGGTCGTGCGGTCGTTGAAGCACCCGATCAAGATCCTCGCGACTGGTGAGCTCACGAAGAAGCTGACTGTGCGTGCCCATGGGTTCTCTGCGAAGGCCGTCGAGGTGATCGAGGCCGCCGGCGGTACCGTCGTGCGGCTGGGCCGGAACGGCGCGGAGCAGGCGGAAGAGACCAAGCCCGCCAAACCCTCCAAGCGCAAGACGACCAAGGCGGCCGCAGCGCAGGCCGAGGTGCAAGCGCCTGCTGCGGAGGAGCCCGAGGCAGTCGAGGCTGCCGAGCCCGAGGCGACGGAAGAGCCCGCCGCCGAGGCGGTCGATGAACCAAACGGCGCCGACGGGACTGCTGAAGAAGAGACGGAGTAGGTGCTCGAGAGCTTTCTCAACGCCTGGCGGGTCCCTGATCTTCGCCGCAAGCTGCTCTTCACGGCGGCGATCCTCGGCCTTTACCGGTTGGGCTCCCACCTGCCCGCGCCGGCGGTCAACCCCGATGCGCTCTCGGTCGGTTCCAGCGACTTCCTGAACCTGCTGAATACGTTCTCCGGCGGCGGCCTCACTCGCCTCTCGGTGTTCGCGCTCGGCATCATGCCGTACATCACGGCGTCGATCATCCTCCAGGTGATGACGCCGGTGTTCCCCTCCCTGCAGGCGCTGCAAAAGGAGGGTGAGCTGGGGCAGCGGCGCATCACCCAGTACACGCGCTACCTGACGGTCGCGCTGGCCGCCGCCCAGGCCCTCGGCTATGCGTACGCGTTCGCAAGTGGCTCGAGCCTGCTCGGAGGCAGCTCGTCCGGCGACATCCTCGTCGACCGCTCGCTGCGCAGCTACGTGCTCGTCGTGGTCACGCTCACGGCGGGCGCCACGCTTCTGATGTGGCTCGGCGAGCTGATCACGCAGCGCGGCATCGGCAACGGCATGAGCCTGCTGATCTTCGCGTCGATCCTGACCAGCGCGCCCGCGGGCATCAGCGCATGGTGGAACGGTGGCGCGTTCGAGCGGATCTCGCTGCCGATCGTGATCCTGGCCATCATCACCGCAGTCGTGTACGTGCAGGAGGGCATCCGCAAGATCCCCATCCAGTACGCGAAGCGCATGGTCGGCCGGCGGATGACCTCGGGCGGCTCGACCTACCTGCCGCTTCGGGTCAACATGGCGGGCGTGATCCCGGTCATCTTCGCCTCCGCGATCATGATCCTGCCGGGCACCGTCGGCCGTCTCGTCCCGGGCGACCTCGGGCCGCAGATTGCGCGCTGGTTCAATGTCACGTCGTGGCCCTACATCATCGGGGAGTCAGCGCTGATCTTCGCGTTCACGTTCTTCTACGTGGCGGTGGTCTTCAACTCCCTCGAACAGGCCGACAACCTGAAGAAGTACGGCGGCTTCATCCCTGGCATTCGGCCCGGCCGGCCGACCGCGCAGTACCTGGAGTCCGTGCTCGTGCGGCTGACCGTCGCCGGAGCGCTCTTCCTTGCACTGGTCGCAGCCGCCCCGACGCTGTTCATCAAGTTCGGCGGGTTCAGCCAGGCGACCGCACAGGCGCTCGGCGGGACATCGGTACTGATCGTCGTGGGTGTGGCGATCGACACCATGCGACAGATCGAATCCCAGCTGTCGATGCGTAGTTACAAGGGCTTCCTGCGCTGAGTGAGGGGATACCGCGTCCTATGAGCATGGATGTGATCTTCATGGGTCCCCCCGGAGCCGGCAAGGGCACACAGGCGGAGCGCGTCGCGAACGAGCACGGCATCGCGCATATCGCCACAGGCGACATGCTGCGGGAAGCCGTGCGCGCAGGCACGCCGCTGGGCCTGAAGGCGAAGGAGATCATGGCGCGCGGCGACCTCGTGCCCGACGATCTGATGATCGACATGTTCCGCGAGCGACTGGCTTCGCCCGACACCGAGCGTGGCTTCGTGCTCGACGGCTTTCCGCGCACGCTTGCACAGGCTGAGGCGCTCGATGCGATGCTCGACGATCTCGGCCGTTCCATCGCCTCGGTTGTCGTGTTCGACATCCCGCTCGAGACGCTCGTCAAGCGGCTCTCCGGCCGCCGAGTTTGCACCGCGAACGAGCATGTGTACCACGTCGACACAATGCCGCCGAAAGAGGGCAACGTCTGCGACGAGGACGGCTCGGAGCTCTACCAGCGGGAGGACGATCGGGAGGATGTGATCCGGTCGCGCTACGAGAAGCAGTGGGTCCAGGCCGCAAAGCCGGTCGAGGACTACTACCGAGAGCGCGGCCTCGTGTCCCACATCGACGCCGCCGAGTCACGCGACCACGTCGCCCGGTCGGTTGACGAGCTCCTCGCGAACCACGAGGGGGCGGCAGCGTGATCGTCCGCAAGACCGCGGCCGAGGTGGACACGATGCGACGAGCGGGCGTGGTCGTGGCGTCGACGCTCGAGCTGTTGCGCAACGAGGCCAGGGCCGGCGTCACCACGGGTGAGCTCGACCGCCTCGCCGAAGAGCACATCCGATCGCACGGCGGCGTGCCGACGTTCAAGGGCTACAGAGGGTTTCCGGGCTCGATCTGCGCTTCCCCGAACGAGATGATCGTTCACGGGATCCCCGGCCCGTATGAGCTCAAGGACGGCGATCTGCTGTCGGTCGACGTCGGCGTGACGCTCGACGGCTATGTGGCGGACTCGGCGATCACGATCCCGATCGGCCCGGTGCCAGAGCGCGCACTGGAGCTGATCGAGGTGTGCCAGGAGGCGCTCCAGGCGGCCATCGTTCAGTGCCGTGCCGGCAACCGGTTGGGCGACATCTCCCACGCGGTGCAGACGGTCGTCGAGGAGCGCGGGTTCGGGGTGGTCCGCGCTTTGGTAGGCCACGGCGTCGGCCGCAGCATGCATGAGGATCCCCAGATCCCGAACTACGGACCTGCCGGTCGGGGCCCGAAGCTGGCTTCCGGAATGGTCTTCGCGATCGAGCCGATGATCACCGCCGGCGGCTGGTCAGTGCGGGGCGGCGAGGACGGGTGGGCGGTCTATACCGAGGACGGCAGCCTGTCCGCGCACTGCGAGCACACAGTCGCGATCACCGACAATGGACCCCGCGTTTTGACCCTGCCGGCACGCGCTCAACGGGCGGCCGTCTGATGCTAGACTTCAGGGTCGCCCGCTGGGATGCCTCCGTGTGCCCGAGGCCCTGCAATCTCCCCCTGCGGCACTGTTCCCGAAGGAGTCTGTGACTTGAAGGTTCGACCGAGCGTGAGACCGATGTGTGAAAAGTGCCGCATCATCCGGCGCCACGGCAACGTGCTCGTGATTTGCACCAACCCGCGACACAAGCAAAGGCAGGGCTGATGGCACGTATAGCAGGCGTCAACATCCCGCGTGAGAAGCGGGTCGAGATCGGTCTGACCTACATCTTCGGCATTGGCCGGTCGACGTCGAACGACGTCCTCGCCGAGCTGAAGATCAGCCCGGACACCAAGGTTCGCGACCTGACCGAAGAAGAGGTCGCACAGCTCCGCAACCACATCGATTCGAACCTCACGGTCGAGGGCGACCTCCGTCGCGAGCGTTCTCAGAACATCAAGCGGCTGATGGAAATCGGCTGCTATCGCGGCCTTCGGCACCGGCGAGGACTGCCGGTCCATGGCCAGCGCACAAAGACCAACGCGCGCACCCGCAAGGGGCCGAAGAAAACCGTCGGCAAGCAGCGCAAGAAGTAGATGACGGCTGCAATGCATCGCACTGCGTCGTCCAGCGGTCGGGCCCGTGCAGAGCACTGTGCCCTCCCTCGTCCTCGCATTGCTACGCATTTCGCTCGCCATTGGAAAGGATTGAATGCCTCCAGCACCCCGTAGAGGCGGCACTCGTGGCCGCGTCCGCCGCAAGGCCCGCAAGAACGTTGCGATCGGTCAGGCGCACATCAAGACCTCGTTCAACAACACGCTGGTCGCCCTCACCGATAAGGAGGGCAACGTCATCGCGTGGAAGAGCGCCGGCGCAGTCGGTTTCAAGGGCTCGCGCAAGTCGACGCCGTTCGCCGCTCAGGTGACGGCTGACGCTGCCGCTCGCGAGGGGATGGAGCACGGACTGCAGAAGGTGGAGGTCTTCGTCAAGGGGCCGGGGTCGGGGCGCGAGACGGCGATCCGCTCGCTGCAGGCCGCCGGGCTGGAGATCCTTGGGGTGAAGGACGTCACGCCGCAGGCGCACAACGGCGTTCGGCCGCGCAAGCGGAGGCGTGTCTGATGGCCCGCATGATCGCTCCCAAGTGCAAGCAGTGCCGCCGCGAGAACATGAAGCTGTTCCTGAAGGGCGAACGGTGCCTGACCGAGAAGTGCGCCATCGAGCGCCGCGCCTACCCGCCAGGGGAGCACGGCCGCGGCCGCACGAAGCAATCCGAGTACCTGTTGCAGCTGCGTGAGAAGCAGAAGGCCCGCCGCTACTACGGCGTGCTCGAGAAGCAGTTCCGCACGTACTACGAGAAGGCCAGCCGTCGGAGCGGCATCACCGGCGAGAACCTGCTGCGGATGCTCGAGTTGCGGCTCGACAACGTGGTCTATCGGCTTGGCTTTGCGGCTTCGCGTTCGCAAGCTCGCCAGCTGGTGAGGCACGGACATTTCGTCGTCAACGGCAAGCGGGTCAACATCCCGTCTTACCAGGTGCAGCCCGACGACGTGATCTCGCTGCGCGAGGGGGCCGCCGCGCGCGCAGCCGTCACCGACGCGACCGATCTCACCGCATCCGTCGCGCCCTGGCTGCAGGCCGACCACGACAACCTTACGGGCAAGGTGCTTCGGCTTCCCGACCGCGCAGACATCGATACGCCGGTCCAGGAGCAGCTGATCGTCGAGCTCTACTCGAAGTAAGACCCAAGGGGCGATTCCACACACATGCTTGACTTCATTCCCAAGATCACGTCCGAAGAGGCCGGCGAGCAGACAGGCACCTTCGTCGTCGAGCCGCTTGACCGCGGCTTCGGTTACACATTCGGCAACAGCCTCCGCCGGGTGCTTCTGTCCGCGCTCGAGGGCGCGGCTGTCACCTCGGTGAAGATCGAGGGCGTTGCGCACGAGTTCACGTCGGTTCCCGGCGTGCGCGAGGACGTCACCGACATCATCCTCAACCTGAAGAACCTGATCTGCCGTCTCCATGGCGAGTCCGGTGAGGTCGAGGTGCAGGTGCAGAAGGACGGGCCCGGCGTCGTCCGGGCGAGCGACATCGAGGCGCCCGCCGACCTCGAGATCCTGAATCCCGACCTCGAGATCTGCAACCTTGGCGACGGCGCGCGCTTCGAGATGACGCTGACCATCGCCCGCGGGCGCGGATACGTCGCGGCGGAGGGCAACAAGGGCCCGGAGACGACGATCGGGGTCATCCCCGTCGACTCCATCTTCTCGCCGGTGCGCCGCGTCTCCTACGACGTCGACGCCGCCCGCGTCGGCCAGCGCACCGACTTCGACAAGCTGAAGCTCGAGATCACCACCGACGGCTCGATGACCCCGAAGGACGCGGTCAAGGATGCCGCCGAGCTGCTGATCCGCTACCTGTCGATCTTCACCGACATCGACGCCGCCGACTTGGCCATCCGCCCTGACGGCGGGAGCGCCGATGTTGCAGCTCCGAGTGCCCATGGCATGGAGAACATCTTGATCGAGGAGCTCGAGCTGGGCGTGCGCAGCTACAACTGCCTGAAGCGCGTCGGCATCGAGACCATCGGTGACCTCGTCGGCAAGACCGAGGCAGAGCTCGCGGCGATCCCGAACTTCGGCAAGAAGTCGATCGAAGAGGTGAAGGAGACCCTGGCCGCTCACGGCATCTCGCTGCGGGGGTCCGAGTGAGGCATCGGCGTACCGGCCGCAAGCTGGGTCGCGACCCGGCCCATCGGAAGGCACTGTTCTCGAACATGGCGGGATCGCTGTTCGAGCATGGCCGCATTCGCACCACCGAGGCCAAGGCCAAAGAGCTGCGCCCGATCGCCGAGAAGCTGATCACCCTTGCTCGCGAGGATCCAAGCGACGTCGCGGCGCAGCGCCAGGCGGTTGCCTACCTGCGGAGCAAGGAAGCGGTCTACCGGCTGTTCCACGAGGTGGCGCCGCGGTTCACCGAGCGGCCGGGCGGCTACACCCGCATCGTCAAGCTCGGCCCGCGTCCTGGCGATGCGGCTCCGATGGTGTACATCGAGCTTGTCGACCACGAACCCGCAGCGCGACCGTAACGTCGTCCGGCTCGGTCTGCCCGCCGGGTGGACTGACCGGTCGGTGCTGACGTTTGTCGGTCCCGATGACGGCGAGGGCTCGCCGTCGCTCGTGGTCACGCGTGACGAGCTCGGCGAGGGCCCGTCGATTGCCCGCTATGCCGGCATGCAGGACGCCGCGGTGCGGGCAGGCTTCGACGGGATCGAGTTGCTCGAGGATCGTGAGACGACGGTCGCCGGGCACCGCGCCGTGCGCATGACGTATCGATGGTCGCACAGCGGCCGTACGATGCGCCAGCGTATCTGGTGCATGGTGCTCGACGGGGTCGGCTATACGATCGTCGCATCCGCGGCCGACGGGGCTTTCGACGGACTGCGCGGCACCTTCGCGACCGCCCTGCGCGGCTTCCGCGTGGAGTAGCGGTGCCGCGTCTGAGAGCGACCCTTGCCTATGAGGGCACCGATTTCCGCGGCTGGGCATCGCAACCCGGATTGCGGACGGTGGCCGGTGTGCTGTCCGAGGCTCTCGGGGGTGCGTCGCTCGTTGTCGCGGGGCGTACGGACGCCGGCGTGCATGCGGCGGCAAACGTCGCCTCGTTCGACTTCGAGCGCGAACCGTCGGCCGGGGCCGTGAACTCGAAGCTCCCGAAGGACGTCGCCGTGCTCGACGTTCACGCGGTGGCTGACGGCTTCGACGCCCGTGCCGACGCGCGTTCGCGCAGTTACGTCTACCGCATCAACAACGGCGCTGTTGCAGACCCGCTTCACCGCAGGTACGAGCTGTTCCACCCGCGGCGCCTCGACGATGAGGCGCTGACGGGTTGTGCGGACGAGATTGCCGGCCTCCATGACTTCCGGGCCTTCACGCCGACCGAGACTCAGCACTCCTTCTTCGAGCGCACGGTGCTCGCTGCCCGGTGGGAGCGTCAAGGCGACAGGCTTACGTTCTCCATCACGGCCGATGCGCTGCTCCGCCACATGGTGCGGATCCTCGTCGGGACGATGCTCGAACGGCCCGACCCGGAGCGCTTCCGGCGGCTGCTCGAGGGCAGGCCGCGCTCCGATGCCGGCAAGACAGCGCCGCCGCATGGGCTGACGCTCGTTCGGGTCGACTACGGTGGGTGAGGACGCATGCACATCCTGCTGACCAACGACGACGGCATCTCCTCGCGCGGCCTGTTCCAGGCGAAGCAGGCTCTCGAGCAGCACGGTACGGTGTCGGTGGTCGCTCCCGACTCGAACCGCAGCGGGGCGGCTCGCAGCATCACGATCAGCAGGTCGCTGCATGTCGAAGAGGTGGAGCTGCGAGACGGGTCGAAGGGCTTCGCCACCGACGGCACGCCTGTGGACTGCGTTCGGTTCGGCGAGCTGGGGCTCGTGGGCGATCGCCCGCGCCCCGATCTGATCGTCTCGGGCATCAACTACGGCTACAACCTGGGTGACGATGTGACCTACTCGGGCACCGTGGCGGCGGCCTTCGAGGGCCTCCTGCTCGGCATTCCGGGGATCGCCATCTCGCAGGGCGCCCCGACCGCGTCTGGCTCCGACTTCCGCCGCCACGACGATTACGACTTCGCGCCCGCGGCGGACTTCCTCGGCCGGCTGGTCGGCGAGGTGATCGAGCACGGGATCCCCGGCGGGACGATCCTGAACGTCAACGTTCCCGCCGAGCCTGCCGGCGTCGGCATCGGCAGGCTGGGCAGGCGCATCTACCGCGACCGGCTCGAGCTCGAATCCGACGAGGACGGACGCCGCCGCTACCGGATCTACGGCGACGACGCGTCGTATCACGACGAGCCGGGGACGGACTTCCGTGCCATCGCCGAGGGGCGCATCGCGGTCACGCCGATCCATCTCGATCTCACCAGCACGCAGGGGATCGATGCGCTCGGCGCCTGGTCGCTCGTGGAGTAGCGCCTCAGGCGGGTGCCATGTCGCTCGACCCGACTTCGAGCGTGTTGAAGCCGACCAGCTTCGGAATGCCGCTTCGCCACTCGAACACCGCGAACCGGCCGTTGTCGAGCCACAGCCGCCGGTGGAAGGGAGGCGGCCCGCCGAGGAAGTAGCTGACGATCACGAGTCGCGCGAGTGAGCCGTGCGTGACGATCAGCGTCGTACCGTCCTCATCCTCATGCTCGGCCATGAAGGCAGAGACCCGCCCGAGCGCATCGTCGAAGCTCTCGGTGCCCTCGGGGAACTCGACCTCGCCGTCGGTGTGCCAGCGCGCGAAGGCCGCCGACAGCGCGCTGGCCTCGAGCTCGTCCTGTGTCTGGCCCTCGAACGGGCCCGCATCGACCTCGACCAGTCGCGGATCGGGCACGACCGGCGGTGGCTCCGCCTGGCGCGAGGCGATGATCTCAGCCGTCTGCGCAGCGCGGAGGAGCGGTGACGTGTAGATCCGGTCGACGGTCACCTCCGACAGCGCCTCGGCCGCGCGGCGTGCCTGCTCGACTCCGACCTCGCTGAGACCGATGTCGGTCCGCGTGGTGAATCGCTTCTCGGCGTTCCAGACGGTCTCGCCGTGGCGCAGCAGCATGAGGCGCTTCATGGCGCTGCCAGCCTACCGCGAGCAGCCGCTGCTGAGCGAATCCGGCCATCTCGCGGAGGCCGGGGTGCCGCTGAAGAACGTTACTGCGTCAACGGGAACGTGCCGGCCTGGCAGCACGCCCGGGCGGCGGTGTCCGCGCCCAGCCGTACAGCTTCCTCGGCGCTCCCGCCCCTGCTCAACGCAACGAGGACGCCGGCGTGAATGCGTCACCCGCGCCGCAAGTGTCAACGAAGCCGCTCGGGAGGGGTGACGCGTCGAAGCGTGACCAACCGCTCCGGCTGGTCCAGTAGGAGCCGCCACCGGGGCCGTCGGTGATCACACAGAACATGCAGCCACATGCGCCCAGCTCCGCGTCGGTGGGTAAGAAGCCGTCGGCTCCGGTCCCGATGACGATCTCGTGATCCCGTCCCGCTGCGAGCTCACGGCGGAAGCGGCGAAGCGCGGTCGCGCGCAGGCCGCCCGGCATGGCTCGGTGCACCGCCGCAGCGGTCTCCTCGTCCCGCCAGTCCGACCACAACACCGCCGCCTCGCCGAGCAGCGCGCCGGCATCGCCGGTCAACACCCCGGGCACCGGCACGGGCTGCTGGTTGATCATCGTCCGCTCGCCGTCAGGTGTCAGCAGGATCAGGCAGCGGACGGTCTCGCCCGGCAGCCAGGCCGCGAGAATGCCCGTGCGCTCGACGGCTGAGCGAATTCGCACGCCGTCGGCACCGTCCGCCGGAGCCACGACGCCGACCCGAGCGCCGAGCAGCGCCGCCCAGCCTGCGGTACCCACCGCTCCGCCGCCGGGACGCTCGCAGCTTTCGGCACTCGTCACCTGACGGCCGAGATGGGGCAGATGAGGAACGCGCATCAGCACATCCCAGAAGCTGGGGCTCGAGGTGACGATCACCAACGCGGAATCATGACGGCTTATCGATCTCCGCGTTCGTGCCGATGTGTGGGGGCGACCACCGAGTGGAGTCACGCGGTGGAAGCGTGCCCCGCCTGCGGGGCAGGCGGTCCGCTCGGGCAGTTCTGCGGTCGGTGCGGTGTCCGGCTGGTCGCTTCACCCCCTGCCAGGCCCGTGCCGTACCGGCCGTCTCTCTCGTGGACTCTGGCGGGCGGAGTCGCGTGGCTTGTGGCGATGCTGCCGAACCTGCCTCCGAGCGACTCCATCGCGTTTACGGCAGGAGCGATCATCGGGACGCTGATCTTCCCGGTCATGCTTCGGATCGGGTTGGGTCTGCGTGGCACGCCGTGGACCGTATCTGTGGGAGCGCGCGCTCTTCTCTCCGTGGCTGTGGGCGATCGCGACGACGCTGAACGTCATCAGCGCCAACGGGCAGCATCCCGGCGCCGGCTGACGTCTCGCCGGAATCAGAGCAGCTCTCGCCACGCCGCCGTTCGAGCCACCCCGTACCTCATCACGTAAGGCTACGCACGAACACACGGAGCCGATTTACCATGGCGCAGGTGGGAATGCATCGCATCTGGTTGTTCGACTTCGACGGCACCCTGGTCGACTCGGAGGAGCTGATCCTCGACTCGTTCCGGCACGCGACGGCCGCAGTGCTCGGCGCGGTGCCGCCCGACGACGTGCTTCGTTCGGGAATCGGCCGCACACTCGTTCAGCAGGCCGAGGAGCTGGCCGGAGAACGTGCGCAGGAGCTGTTCGACGTCTACGTCGAACACAACCGAATGCGGCATCCCGAGCTCCTGCGCGTGTTCCCCGGAGTGCCTGAGATGCTGGAGCGCCTGCATGCCTCCGGCGCCCGGCTGGGCGTCGTCACGGCGAAGATACGGCCGACGCTCGAGCTTGGGTTCGAGCATGCGCGGCTCGACACGTCGCTGTTCGACGTCATTGTGGCGAAGGAGGACACCGAGTCTCACAAGCCCGAGCCCGAGCCGCTCCTGCTTGCGCTGCGGCTGCTCGGTGCGGAACCGGCCGACGCGATCTATGTCGGCGACTCGCCGTTCGATATCCAGGCCGCTCACGCGGCTGGAGTGGCGGCCGCGGCGGCAGCGTGGGGCGAGATCTTCTCGCGTGACGTGCTCGTCGCCGAGCGGCCGCATCGCGTGTTCGACTCTCCCGCGGAGGTGGCGGCATGAGCGCTGCCGACCGCATCTCAGAGCTGCGCGACCGGATCGGGGACGCCGATCACCGCTACTACGTGCTGGATCAGCCGAGCATCGACGATGCAGAGTACGACGGGCTGATGAGGGAGCTGCGGGAGCTGGAGGGTGAGAACCCGGAGCTCGTGACGCCGGACTCGCCGACCCAGCGAGTGGCCGGCACGCCGTCGTCGAAGTTCCCCGCCGTGCAGCACCGCCGGCAGATGCTGTCGCTGGCGAACGCCCGCAACGACGATGAGTTCAGGGCATGGGGTGAGCGCATCCGCCGCATGCTCGATGAAGAGTCCGTTCAGCTCGTTACCGAGCCCAAGATCGACGGCCTGGCGATCTCCCTGCTCTACGAGGGTGGATCGTTCGTCCGCGGAGCAACGCGCGGCGACGGCGTCGTCGGTGAGGACGTGACGCCGAATCTGCGCACGATCCGTGCCATCCCGTTGCGGATCCCCCACCAGGGCACCGTCGAGGTGCGTGGCGAGGTCTACCTTCCGCTGAGGGGCTTCGAGCAGGTCAACCGGGAGCGCGCCGAGGCCGGTCTGCCCACCTTCATGAATCCGCGCAACTCGGCCGCCGGCTCACTGCGCCAGCAGGACCCGGGCGTGACAGCACGCCGGCCGCTGTCGATTTTCACCTACCAGGTGGTGGGCGACGAGACGCTCGGCGTCGACTCGCACTGGGATGCGCTCCAGTGGCTGCGCGAGAATGGCTTCAGGGTCAACATCGGCGTCGCCGTGCACGACGATCTCGATGCTGCGCACGAGGCGGCTCGCAGCTGGGAGGAGCGCCGGGCCGACCTGGACTACGACATCGACGGCTGCGTGGTGAAGGTGTCGAGCTTCGATCAGCAGCGCCGGCTGGGAGCGGTGGGGCGTGACCCGCGCTGGGCGATCGCCTACAAGTTTGCGCCCACGACGGCGTTGACGACGCTGCAGCACATCGGCATCAACGTCGGCAGAACCGGCGCGCTGAATCCGTACGCGGTGCTCCACCCGGTCGTCGTCGGCGGCGTCACCGTGTCGCTGGCGACGCTGCACAACGAGGAGGACATCAACCGCAAGGACATCCGCGAGGGCGACCGCGTGATCGTGCAGCGGGCGGGAGACGTGATTCCCCAGGTCGTCGGGCCGTACCTCGAAGAGGGCTCGCAGCGAAACCCGCCGTGGAAGATGCCCGAGCACTGCCCGGCGTGCGGCACGCCGGTGGTCAAGCCCGAGCGCGAGGTGATGCACCGCTGCCCCAACCGCGCCTGCCCGGCAAAGGGATACGAGTGGTTGAAGCACTTCGTCAGCCGCGGCGCCATGGACATCGACGGAGTCGGCGAGAAGCTGGTGAAGCGGCTGCTCGATGCCGGACTGGTCGCGCGGCCGCAGGACTTCTACAAGCTCAGCGCCGACGACCTGCTCGAGCTGGAGGGGTTCCAACAGCGGTCGGCCGACAACGTGATCGAGTCCATCGACGGCTCCCGCGACCGGGCCTTCGGGCGTGTGCTGTTCGCGCTCGGCATCCCCCACGTCGGAGGCATCACCGCGCAGCTTCTGGCCGACGAGTTCGGGTCGATCGACGCGCTGGCGGAGGCCACCCCGGAGGACATCGCCGCGGTCGAGGGTATCGGCCCGGTGATCGCCGAGGCGGTCTCGAGCTGGTTCCTCGACGAGGAGCACGCCGAGGTCGTCTCCGGCCTACGGGACGCCGGTGTCAACCTGGAGCAGGCCCGCAGCGCGGCTCCCACAGAAGGGCCGCTGTCGGGAAAGACCGTTGTCGTCACCGGATCGTTCGAAGGGCACACGCGCGACTCCGTCCGCGAGCACCTGACGGCGCTCGGGGCCAAGGTGACCGACTCGATCTCGAAGAAGACCGACTACCTGGTGACGGGCGAGGGCGGCGGCTCGAAGCGGGAGAAGGCCGAGAAGCTCGGCGTGCTGGTGGTGACTTTGGACGAGCTCGAAGGCGAGAGCTAGCCTCGGGGCGATGCGCCGGCGAGCGTCTGCACGATGCGGTCCTGAAGCGCTCGCGCCGCATCGATGTTGAGGCTCGATCGGTTGATGATGATCGAGAAGATCATCCGATGACCGTTCTGCGTCCGGACGTAGCCCGACAGCGCCGAGGCGTCGTTGAGCGTCCCGGTCTTCGCCTGAGCGTTTCCGTAGGCCGGCCCCGACCGCATCCGTCGACGGAGTGTCCCACTGACACCCGCAACGGGCAGCGACTTGCGGAACACTGCGGCGAAGGGCTGCTTCAGCGTCTGGCGCAGCAACCCGAGGATCTGGCGTGGCGACAGGCGGTCTCCCGGCGAGAGCCCGGAGCCGTCATAGAGGCGGGCGCCGGTCATGTCGATCCCGAGCGACTCGAGGTACGCGCGCCGCAGCATGCGGCCGTTTCGCATCGTCCCTTGGCGACCGGTTGCGACGGCCACGCCCTTGTTCAGTACCTCAGCGAGATAGTTGTCGGACGGCTGGTTCATGCGCTGGACGATGCGGTAGATTCGCGGCGAGTTCTCGCCGGCCACCAGCACCGCCGTCGACGGCTTCTCCTTGACTCGCGTCCCCTTGTCGACTCGAACGCCGCGCTTGATGAGCGCCTTGCGGAACACGTCGGCTGCTCGCGCAGCGGGGCTCGAATACGTGTGGGGCCGGCCATACTCGCGCAGGCTCATGTTCACCGACAGCGCCGAGATGGGCGGGCACTCGATCCAGTAGGACGGCGGCCACAGCGGCCCCGTCCGGGCGTCGTCGAATGCGCTCTCGTCTCCGACCACGCGGCCGGTCACGCGCCTGATGCCCGCGGCGCGCACGGCGTCCGCCAGATCTCCGACGCTCCCCGCTCGGCCGCCGAAGGCCTTGTTCCCGAACAGCCGGGTGGAGAAGGTCGGGTCGCCGCCGCCGACCAGCCACAGGCTGCCGGTGAGCGTCCCACCCGAAAGCGTCCCCGTCCGGTACACCCTCGTGGAGAGGCGGGTGCCGGCCCCGATCTGTGAGAGCGCAGCCACGGCGGTGGTGAGCTTCATGTTCGACGCCGGCTTCAACTGGCTCGTCTGGCGATAACGGTAGATGACGCGTCCGGCCGTGTCGTCGATGATCACGATTCCTGTCCCCGGCCCGGCGTACCGCGACGACTGAACGATCGAGGAGATCTTGCCGCCAAGCGACGCGGACGCAGCAGCGGGCGACGCGAGCAGCGCGAACGCGAGGACGAGCAGGATGACGCAGGTGCGACGGGTCAAGGGGCTGCGAGCATACGCAAGGCCCCGGCCGGAGCGTCCGTGCCGGGGCCTCAGCGTGAGATGGCGGTTACTGCGCCGGGAGGGAGATCGTCTCGCGAACGGCCGCGAAAAGACTCTTGTCGATCTTGCCGTGGTAGATCGGGACGTGCTGCTCGTGGCAAAGTCGGATGATCTCTTCGCGCTTGAGGTTGAACTCCTTTGAGAGCTCCTCCGGCGTCAGATGATTCGCCATGCGTCCTACCCCCTATGTGGGTCGTTCGGGCAACAAAAAACCCACCGCGCGTGCTCGCTCGGTGGGTTCAGGCTACCCCTGGGTTGTCGCTGATCGCGGCCAACTCAGGCCTGCTCCGATCGCTTATCCATGTCCGGATCGTAGCCGCGCTGCCGGACATCGTCAATCACCGGATAGGGTCATCGAAGCCGTCAGATCGGATTCGGGATGTCCACGAACACGTGCTCGACCCCGAACCGCTCGGCGACCCGTTCCCCGAGCGCCTGGACGCCGAAGACCTCGGTGCAGTAGTGCCCGGCGGCAACGAAATGGATCCCGGCCTCGCGAGCATCAGCCATGGCCGGCTCCTTCGGCTCGCCGGTGATGAAGCAGTCCGCGCCCGCGTCTGCGGCCGCCGCGATGTGTCCGGATGCCGAGCCGCTGATGACCGCCACGCGGCTGACGACCGGAGGCCCGTCACGGAAGACCAGCGGTGCCGGCGTCACGTGCTCGCGCACACGGTCGACCAGCTCTCCGATTGTCGTCGGCGGTGCGAGATGCCCGATGAAGCCGATCGTCCGCGGCCCCTCCTGCCCGAACGGCTCGAGGTCGCGAATCCCGAGCCGGTCGCAGAGGATTGCGTTGTTGCCGACCTCCGGATGCGCGTCGAGCGCGAGGTGGTAAGCGGCCAGAGACATGTCATGATCGAACAGCGCTTTCAGCCGCAACTTCTCGCGCTCCGAAAGCGGTGGCCGTGGTCCGGAGCCGACGAACAGGCCATGGTGGACGAGCACCATCTCGGCACTGTCCGCCGCCGCCCGCTCGAACAGTTCCAGCGACGCACTCACCCCGGTCGCGAGGCGGGAGACCTCGCGCGTCCCCGGTACCTGGAGGCCGACCGGCAGGATGTCGGGGTACTCCGACGCCTCGAGCAGGTCGCTCATGAAGCGCACGATCTCGTCACGGTCGGGCATTCCGGCGCGGGAGCATATGCCATCCGGCCAAGCGCCGGATTTCGGCTAGGGTCCCGGCTCTCTCCGAATCCGACCGAGGAGGAAGAGCATGCGCGCGATCGACTGTGAGTGTGGGCATCACCTCGAGGCCGCCGACCGTGAAGAACTGGTCGAGGAGACTCGCAGGCACATGGCAGAGATGCACCCCGACATGCACAGCGGCGAGGACGAGATCCGAGCGCTGCTCGAAGAGAAGTCGTACGAGTCGACCCCGGTCCACTGAGACGTGCGGCCAAGGGGTGGGGTGGTCTTGCACCCCACCCCTTGCGCACGCTCGGGATCGCGGGCACTCTCGTTACATGGGGAGGTCAGTGTCACTCGAGCAGCGACTGGCTGGGCATCTGCCGGAGCCGTCTTCGCGCCGGATTCGGCGTGAGGCGTTCGCGCAGAACCACCAGAACGGTCTTCGGGCCCGCCTTCAGCGCAGCCTCGACGAGGCAGTGCTGATCTTCGAGCTCGATCGGATGATTTACGACATCGAGGTCGACGCCCAGAGCGACTGGCTGCGGCGCATGATGGCGTTTGACGCCTACTGCGCGCGGCGGGCCGCCGGCGGCGGGCCGGCCGATCCGGCTGTGCGATAATCAGGGCGTTCGTCCTCGGGGCGTAGCGCAGCCTGGTAGCGCGCACCGTTCGGGTCGGTGAGGTCCCGAGTTCAAATCTCGGCGCCCCGATGTCTTGGAGGGATCGGCCCCGGTGGGCCGGTCCCTCAGTGCTTCCGGGCCGGGTAGGTCTGTGAGAGGTCTGGCTCCTGGCACCAAAACGGCACCCGGCGCGCGGCGAGCATCGGTACGAGGCACACCGCGCGCACTGCATGGCTCAGCGTTCGTCGGGGATCGGCGCGACGATCTGAAGGTCGTGGTCGTCGCCTGTTGTGCCCGCTTCGATGCTCGGAACCTGCCGGCACCCAGTACGCCCGGGGGTGAGCATCGGGCTCACCAAAACGCGGCCGTCTGGATCGGCGGCATGGCGGAACAACCCGGCCGGAGTCTCTCAGGGACTCCGGCCGGCCCCCCAACCCGCGGAGGGGTCATTCGGAGCCGAAAGCTAGTCTGGCACGACGCTGGTACATCAGTCGTAACTGGCGGGTGGCCAGGCAACGTTCGTCGGACAGCCGCGCCCCAGGAATCCTTGCGCCTGCCACAACGGCGGGGTGCGAACAGCGCGGTGACCCGGGCGCGGCGGGTGGTTCAACAACGACCGACCAGCGGTCAGCGGTCAGTCGTCGGTCACGAATCGCTGGCAAGGGCACTACACATGCCGCGACGAACGAACAACCCGACCTGGACGCCCCGGTCGACTCCCGCGGGCTGAACGGATACGGTGCCCCCCAGACCCCCTCATCATCGGTGCGGTTCCAACTGATCGGGGGATAAGATGCCGAAGCGCACGCAGGGCAGCGAGCCAGACGTCCACCTGCATGATCTCATGGATGCTCAAGCGGTCGAGCGCGCGGCCGAAGCGATGTGGAATGCCGAGGGTGGCGACCACCACCTCACATGGGCAGGGATGTCGGCACGCTCGCAAGCGCACTGGCGCAGACGGGCACGAGTGGCGATGCAATCGTTCAGCCGCGGTGCTATCAGCTGAGAGCGGAGTTCCCAGTGGGCGGGGCGGGGTGCGACCCCGGAGCCCGCAGCCTGATTCCGCGGGCGCAACGTGGCAGTTGACTGGTCGCTCTAGGCACCGCCGTTCGTGGTTCTCGCGCGGGAAACCGCCTCTTGAATCCACAAGCGGGCTCGCGGCACTCGTTCGGCGGTCAGGACCACACCGCGGCCACACCAGGAAAGCTTAAACGGGGCTCCCAGTCACCAAGGGGAGGCCGCAGCGAACATGCCACGCCCGCAAAATGCGAGAAGGGAGAGCCTCCGAGTCTTCCCGCCACAACTCGGATCCGTTACCTTCTTCGTGGGGGTCGGGATCGAGCAGCCGGCCCGAAGGGACTTCCCCCACCCATCTTCGAGCTAGGCAACCTTGCCCCCACCCTCATGGGATGGGGGAATACCTTGGCGGTGGGTGGCAGAGCGAGAGGAAGAAGTTCCGCCAAGGCTCTCTGATCTTCATCAACTCTCGTCGATTAGACGTGACTGTAGAGGTCGAGGGGGAGCGATTTCCGCCTCTGGCCGAGCTGCGCCGCGACTAGAGGTCGATCCGCGACAGTGCGTCCAGGGGTCGGGCTCGCATTTCGGAAACCGAGCCGTGGCCGTTTGTGTGGGTGGCGAACCCGACCCTATGGGTCTCAAAGGCCACGCCAGGAGGGAACCGCCCGCCGACACTGCCTGGCTGCACCGTCGAAGCGTGATGCGGCGGGAGTGGGGGAACCTTACCGGTCTTTGCGTCTAGTGGTGGTGCCGGCTGGTGCGCTTGTTTCCGTGGCGTTGGTACAGCGCGGCGAGGCGGCCTGCGACGCGGTGCCAGGAGAACCCCTCGCGGGCGTGGCGTCCGGCGTTGATGCCGCGTTGGGTGCGCTCGCCGGGAGCGTCGATGGCGGCGACCATCGCGTCAGTCAGGGCCGCTTCGTCGTCGGGTGGTATGAGCCAGCCGTCGGGTTCGCCAGGCCTGACGTTGACGAAGCTGGGCGGGCCGCCGCTGAGCGTGCCGATCACGGGCAGTTCACAGGCCATCGCCTCGAGGTACACCAGGCCGAACGGTTCGTCGCTGGATGGTGCGACGAAGCAGTCGGCGCAGTTCAGGCCGAGGGGAAGCTGGTCGTGGCCGCGCCACCCGGTGAAGAAGACGCCGTCGACGCGCTCGCGGGTGGCCACGGTATGCGGATGCTCTCCCTCCCATTCGCCGGGCACGCCGCCCCAGATGACGAGCGGTGCGGGCACGGACATCCGCTCGCGCGCGCGGGCATATGCCCGGATGAGCAGCGGTACGCGCTTGAAGGACAGGAAGCGGCCGACGAACATCAGCACCGGCCGCGCCTCTCCGCTGGTGGCATCGAAGAACGCGTCGAGCACCTCGGCTTCGGCATAGGCCACACTGCCCGGGGTTGCGGTCGCCTCATCCCAGCCGTGCGGGTCGCGCACGAGCCAGCGTAGCCAGTGCGACCGTCGTTCCTCGAGGCTGGGCCGGTGGGCGGTGAAGCGCTCGACGTCCACGCCGTTTGGGATCCAGTGGACGGTCGCCGGGTCAAGCCCGAGCAGCCGCACGGCCTCGCCCCGGTCGTAGGGGGAGATGGTGATTGTCGCAGCCGCCCGGTGCGCGGCAGCGCGCATGCGCGACGCCCACCACTGGGCATGCGGGCCTGCGATGATCTCCGGCTTTGCACGCGCGATCGCGTCGAGCATCTTCAGTTCGGTGCCGTGCAAGTGCGTCACCAACGGCACGCCCGGGAGCGCTGACACGACGGCGTCGTGGATCGGTGTCAGGTGGTGGAGGTGCAGCAGCCGCGCGCGCGCCATGCCACCGGATCCGACGATCAGGCTCGCCCACGCCGCGGCCATCCGCTCACCCTGCGCCGGCGACACCCACGGGAATCCGCGGTCGGGGACGCCGGCTCGGGCCTCGAACGAGGGATGCATCGGAAACGGCGCATCCATCGGATCCTCGCCCCGCTCCCAGCGGGCGACCGCATCGTCGTAGGCGGCCGGCACGATGTCCAGACCGGCAAAGACTGTCGCAGCGTTGCCAAGCGCCCCGCTCCCGCCCAGCGACCCGCTCGCGAGCGTCACGTGCCACCCGTGCGCAGCCAGCGCACGCGACAGGTAACCAGCCACCCGCGCCGAGCCGCCACGCGGGTAGAAGAACAGGCCCATCCCCACCGGATCATCGTCGCTGGTCAAGGCACACCAGCCTATCGGTCATCCCCTCACCTGGTTCTCACCAGAACCTCACCGGTCTGTCCCCCACCAGACCACCGACCCCGCCTACCGTGCCTCTCGACGCCGCCTCACGCGGCTTCCCCGGCGAAAGGGACATCCGTCGTGCGCCTGCGCAGACGACTCCGGATCCGCCAACGGATCCACCTCAGCGGCGAACGGGCAAACAGGTCAGAAACGCCCGCAGAGGATGCCACGACGAGGCCGAACGGCCGCGTATCGGATTGCGTGATCGTCGTCCTCGGCTACCACGAGATCGGCGATGACGGCTCACACGGCATCAGCGCGATCTGCCGCGCGGCTGTACGACGAGCCGAGTCGCTTGCAGGCGAAACGACGCCGCGCGCAGTGATCTTCACCGGCTGGTCATCCAACGGCGGGCCGACCGAAGCCGATCAGATGGCCGCGGAGTGGAAGGGTCGTCAAGACGTCGCACTGATCCGCGAGCCGAGGGCCACCAACACAGCCGAGAACGCCGTCCGGTCATTGGAGCTCCTGCAGAGGATCGAGGGCGGATCGGAGGTAATCGCTGTCTGTTCGATCTGCCACTTCCCTCGCGTGCGCTTCCTCTTCGACCGGCTCTACAAGCGACACGGCTACTCCATCGGCTACCGGTATGTCACGTCACCTGTCCCCTCGCTGAGGCTCGTACTGGCCGAACTGTCATCGATCACCCGAATGACGCGAGATAGACACCACGCGCTTCGCCTGCTAAACGAGACGAACTTGGGGCCACTTTGAGGACGAGTAGCCGCGTGCGATGGCCCACTGACAGCCTCGGCCGCAGAAGGCCGGCATCTCGGGGGCTGGAGGCGTGGGTTCAAGGGAACGAGTGCCTCGCTGGCAAGTCCTTCCTGGCAACAGGTGCCACGCGGGGTTCTATCCCATTTGCTGGGACTTATGCGCCGATCTCAGTGATGAAGAACCACCAGGAGCCGTCGGCCAGGATTCCGATGCGGGGGCCCGTGTAACCGGTCTCGGAGAGCGACGCGGCCTCGAGTTCACGCTCGTCCAGGATCGTCAAGAGCGCCTCTCGCTCGGCCGGCGAAATCTCGGTTGGGTCGGAGTCCGTGGTGAACCGTGGCCACTGGTACAGCGTGCCCTCGTTCGTTTCCTTCACGCTGTGCCGCATGTTGAGCAAGGTTTCCATCGCCTTGAGAGCCTCTGTCCCACGGTCGCGCCATGGCCCGACAGGGTCGACGCCGAAGCCGAAGTCGGAGAGGAACCGGCGGGGTTCGACGAGAGGTGCGAGCGCGTCGTAGTCACGCGCCGCCGCTGCGGCGAGGATCGCCGAGCGGGTGTTTGCCACCGGCTGCGGGAGTTCGTCGACGGTGGCCAACGGCACGGTCGAGGGGGTCGTCGTGTCGGTGGACGGGGTCGCGGAGGGCTTGGGCCCGGCCGCCTCTTCGGCGCTGCCGCACGCCACGGGCACGAGGACGGCCAGGACGATCATCAATCGACCGGCGAGTTGCTTGCCGCGGACGCGGCTGCGGATCGAAGCCACATCGACCTCTGTTGTCGCTTGTGTGGAATGTAGCATGTTTGCGCGGGCGTCTTTTCCCCTTGTGGTAGGGCGAGGTGAGATGCCGATCTCCAACTAGGTCTGTATGAGGTCTGGCCGGTGGCCTGCCACGCGGTGGCGACCCTTGGGAGGTTCGCTCGATCGAGGCCCCGGAAACACCTGCATATCACGGGTTTCAAGCGTTAGCGGGGGACTCCGCCGACATTGCCCGACCGATTTCAAATCTCGGCGCCCCGATGTCTTGGAGGGATCGGCCCGGTGGGCGGGTCCCTAGGCTTCTTAAGCGGCCCTAGGAGGCGGTGCGCATCAGGATCACAGCGTCGCGCGGGCCGATCTTGAGCGTGCCGTATCCCTTGCCGGCCCGCGAGTAGAGCGGGTTCGAGAAGGTCACGATCCGGGTCTTCTTGCTGGCGTTGACGATTACGACGCCGTTCTCGAAGCCCCGGCGGTACACGCCGCCCTTGCCGTAGTAGTCGAGGACGTTGCGGTGGGTGACCAGCGGTGCACCGAGTTGGACGTCGTAGATCGGCGAGGCGCTCTCGTCGGTCGGCATCTTCTCCGATGCCGAGAACTCATAGGTGCCGTTGCCCCGATTGCCGATCAGGAAGCTGGCGAGCCCGTACCGGCGCCACCGGCCCTTCAGGCCTTCAGGAGCCTTGACCCAGGTCTTCACGGTCGCGTTGACGGGCCGTCCGGCGGCGCTGGAGTCGGCCAGCATCTGCACCTCGGTGCGCCATTCGGCGCCACCAGGAAATGCTTTGATCGACTCCTTGGGGGTGCGCAGCCACGTCTCGGCATCGCCACGGGCGGCAAAGCCGAGCAGGAGCTTGCTAGGGCCGAGCGCGCCGCCGTAAAAGCGCGCGCCGCTGCCGATACCGTTGCCGTACACCGGGACGCCGGCCACCTCGGAAACGCGCTTGGCCACCGGGCCGGTGATGCCCTTGAACCACTGGCCGGCGGTGAACGGGAGGCCGCGGGAGCCGCGGGAAGGCACGCGCCCGCGCTCGTTGTAGCCCGACCAGAGCGGCGCCGATCCGAGCATGTCGAGGAAGCAGCCGTCGAACTGGCCGCCGGCGACCAGCAGGCGGCATCGCTCGGCGACCCAGTCGCGCCAGCTCTGAGCCGTCACGCCGAACTCGGTGTGCGGGGCTCGCCCGCGCGGGTCCATCAGCCAGTTACCCCAGCCGCGGGATCGGATGCGCTTGCCGTTGCGATCCTTCATGTACCAGGCCGTCGGGAAGTGCTTGCCCTCGGGGGCCTGTGCGAACATGCCGTTCAGGTACACGTACAGGCGCAGTTCCTGGTTCGCCGCGTGCATGACCGGGCCGTACGGGCCGAGTTGATCCGACCGCAGCGAGATGACCGAGTGCGCCTTCGCGAGGCTCTGGGCCTGCGCGGCGCTGGTGATACGCCCGGAGTACATCTGCAGCGACAGCCCGAGGCGGACGCCGGAGCCGGAGGAGGGCGGAGGTGCGGCGGTGGCGGTCGAGCCGGCGACGAGCGCGGCTGCGGTGATGGCAAGCAGGAGTGAAAGGTGGCGAAGCAAGGAGCGTGTCCCCCGGTTCTGCGATGTACAGGCAATGAACGGGGCGCCCGGCCGCCGCTCGAAGGCTGCATCGGCTCGAAGGGGTCACACGCGCATCCTCGTTTTGGGGGAGGCAGCATCCCTCGAAGGGGTATCTCACTGTGTGCTCGGTCAGGCCTGGGAGTTGCCACGGTGTGAGCCTCCAGCCGCCTGGACGCGTTGGACCGCTGAGATCGTACGAAACGTGTGACACTTCCGCGGCCTTACGCCTGTCGCGCTGGTCGTGATGGTGTTTCTGCTACTCCGGATGTAGCGACGCAGTTGTCACGGATCCAGTGCTGTAGCGTCGGCGCCGGCGCTTTTTTCCGCCCCGATCTTGGGGGCATCGATGCTTGACCGGACCAAGAAGCAGAACCAAGGAGGCCGAGCCGCAACGCGGGTCGCGGCGCTCAACATGCCCGATCTGCGGGCGCTCACACGATGTGACGGTCCCGCTTCGGCGGCGCGCCGAACAGCAGTCGTCGAACCACCAGCACGGCGACGACGGCCCACACGACGACGAACGTCACCAGGCCCATGCCGCCGGCGTAGGCAAACGGCAGTATCAGGACGCCGAAGGACACGAGGACGGACGTCCGCACGGCACCATTCCTGTGAACGATCGGATGGCCGCCCGAGGCGATACGCACGTGTGTCGGTCGCCTTATCAGGACTGTTACGCCTCCGGCGGCTGTGCCCTATGCATGAGGAGATGCACGGTGCGGGCCTCCGCGGCTACGAGCCAGAGGCAGAGGTGATGGCGCGGGCCTCTCGTCGGCAGCCTTGGCACCGAGAACTGCGCATTGTCGCGCGTCACCGAGATCCTCCAGTCGCCGCTGAGATCAACATTCCTGACGTTGGCTCGAAGCAGTTCGAGTGGCTCGTAGAGCAGCGATTCCGTTTCGTCGTTGGCCACCGGAATGTACGAGGCGAATACCGAAGCCCCGTCCTTCTTGAACTCGGGGGGTACCTCCAGCTCGACGAACACCGTGTCCTCGCGTGCCTGCTCGTTCATCGTGCCCTCCCAGTCCGGATAGGGCCGACGGTACTCCAACCTTGTGACGACTTCAACAAGCCGGGTAAACGCTCTACACTCGCACCATGCCTGTTTGTGGCACCTGCCGCGTGCAGAATCCGGTGGGCGCTCGGTTCTGCACAGCCTGCGGCACGGCGCTCGAGTCGGACGCTCGCAAGGAAGAACGGAAGCTGATCAGCGTGCTCTTCGCCGACCTGGTCGGCTCGACGAGCACTGCCGAGCGACTGGACGTTGAGGACGTGCGCGACCGGCTGGTGGCGTTTCACGCGCTCGTCCTCGAAGAGCTCAGCCGCTACGGCGCCACCGTGGAGAAGTTCATCGGTGATGCCGCGGTGGCGGTGTTCGGCGCGCCGGCGGCCCACGAAGATGACGCCGAGCGGGCGGTTCGCGCGGGGATCGGCATCGTCGACGCACTGCTTGCCCGAAACGAGCAGAGCACCGCGTCGGAGTTCCACGTGCGGGTGGGGGTGCAGACCGGAGAGGCGCTGGTCGCCCTCACTGCCGACGCGGCGGCGGGGGAGCACGTCGCGTCCGGCGACGTCGTGAACACCGCGGCGAGGCTGCAATCGGCGGCGCCGGTCGACGGAGTGCTGGTCGGTGATGCGACATATAGGGCGACACGGGACGTCATCGAGTACGGCCCACCCGTCACGGTGGACGCGAAGGGGAAAGCTCAACCCGTGCCGGCGCGCCGCGCACTGCGGGCCCGTGCACGCCTTGGAGTCGATGTGCGAGGGCGCGAACCGAGCCCTCTGGTCGGCCGGCAGGACGTCCTGTCGTCGCTGATCACCGAGTTTGCGCACGCGAAAACGGAATCGGGTGTTCGCATGGTCACCCTGGTCGGTGCGCCGGGCATCGGCAAGAGCCGCCTCGTGTGGGAGCTCGTCCGGCATCTCGCAGCCCAGCCGGAGGTGACACGGTGGCGTCAGGGACGCTCACCGCCCTACGGCCAGGACACCACCTTCTTCGCGCTCGCCGAAATGGTGAAGGCCGAAGCCGGCATCCTCGAGTCAGATGACGCCGAGGCTGCGTCTACCAAGCTTTCGTCGTCGGTTGGAGCCTTGCTCGACGCGGGCGAGGCAAGCTGGGTCGAGCAGCACCTGCGGCTGCTCCTGGGGCTGGAGGCCCGCGCCGACCTTCGGGGCGACCGGCGTGCCGAGGCCTTCGCGGCCTGGCGCCGGTTCCTGGACGGGATCGCCGCTCGCTCGCCGCTCGTGTGCGCCTTCGAGGACATCCACTGGGCCGACGACGCCCTGCTCGACTTCATCGAGCACCTGCGGGAATGGTCGACCGGGCCGATGCTGGTACTCGCCACCGCACGCGGTGAACTGCTCGAGCGGCGCCCGGGCTGGGCCGCGACGCCGCGCTCGACGGTCATCAACATCAGCCCCCTTTCGGCTGCGGAGATTCGCGAGCTGCTGAGCACCCTCGGCGGCGACTTCGAGCTGGGACCGCGTCAGCGGGAGCTGCTGGTTGCGAACGCCGGCGGAAACCCACTCTACGCCGGGGAGTTCGTCCGCATGCTGATCGATCGTGGCGCCCAGGACGCCGAAGCCGCGCCGGGCGTCGGCGGTGCGCTGCCGGTACCCGAGTCTGTCCGGGCCATCATCGCGGCGCGGGTTGACGCACTCACGCCAGACGACAAAGCGGTATTGCAGGACGCGGCCGTGGTGGGCCGGGTGTTCTGGCCCGGTGCCGTCGCGGCGGTGGCGGGCAGGGGCGTCTGGGCTGTCACCGAGGCGCTGCGCCGGCTCGAGCAGCGCGAGCTCGTGCGGCGGCGGAGGGACTCCTCGGTCGACGGCGAGCTGGAGTACACGTTCGGACATGCGCTCGTACGCGAGGTGGCGTATGGCGGGATCGTCCGAGCACGCCGCGGCGAGGCTCACCTTCGCGCGGGGCACTGGACAGATCGGTTGAGCGGCAACCGCGGCGGTCGCGTCGAGATCGTTGCGCACCACTACGAGTCGGCGTTGTCGCTGGGCGCCGGTGTCACCGACCCGGCGCTCCGCGCCACGACCGCCGACGCCGTACGCAACGCGGCGTTGCGTGCGCTCGGACTTCACGCGCACGACCGCGCTGCCGAGCTCTTTGCGCGAGCGCTCGCACTGTACCGGCCTGACTCGTCTGAGCGCCCGCGGCTGCTGCTTTCGCGGGCGGTCGCTCTCGCCCTGGGCGACCGTCCGGCCGCCGAGGCCCTGCACGAAGCGTCGGCGGCGCTCGTGGCCGCCGGCGAGGTCGAGGGTGCCGCCGAGGCGGAGTCGATGCTTGGCTGGTTGCTCGCCCTGGCCGGGCCCATGGACGAGGCCCGCGAAGCCGACAAACGCGCACTGAAGCTGTTGATGGAGCGTCCCGCCTCGCCTGCGAAGGCGCTCGTGCTGTGCCGGGCCGGTACGCACCGCATCCTCGACCCGGATCTGCACGACGAAGGTGCGCAGCTGCTCGACCAGGCGCTCATGCTGGCCAGAAGCGAGGGGCTTGATGAGATCGAGGCCGAGGCACTGCAGTTCGCGGGGATGGGGCGAATCCATGGAGGCGACCGGAACGGCGTGGCCGATGTAGAGCGCGCCCTCTCGCTCGCATTGGACCTGAACTCCGTCGTGGCCCTGTCCTGCTACGGCAACCTCGCCGATGTGCGGAAGCGCCTCGGTGACCTTCGAGGCTCGGCCAAGCTGCATGCCGACGGGCTGCGGGCCGCCTGGCGGTTCGGCGTGCCGGTACAGGTCAGGCGTTTCCGCGCAGAACAGGTTGCACACCTGTACTGGAGTGGCGCGTGGGACGAGGCGACACGAGAAGCCGACGACTACCTCGCCACCATCGAGGAGGGCTCGCCTCATCATCTGGAGGCCGAGATGCGAATCGTCCGCGGCCGGATGCGACTATCCCGGGGCGACGCCGGCGGGGCGTTGACCGATGCCGTACGCGCCCTTGCCTTCGCGCGGCTGACCGGCCATCCATACGACCTGTTACCCGCGCTCGCTTTCAGAGCCCGCATGGAGCTTCATCAGGGCGGCGGCGAGGCCGCAGGGCTCACGACCGAGCTGCTTGGCGAGCTTCGGCCCGATCACGTGTTCTGGGCGGCCTGGACGCTGCCCGATGCTGTCGTCGCGCTGAGCGCGGTCGGCAGGGCCGCCGAACTCGTCGACCGTCTGTCGGCCGCACGCATGAAGACGCCGTGGGATCGGGCCGCAATTGCCCATGCCGAGCACCGCTTCGACGAGTCGGCCGCGATCTACGCGGAGATGGGCGCGAAGCCGGAAGAGGCTGCAGCCCGCATGCTCGCCGGCCGGTCTGGGTCGCATGGCGCGGCATCGACCCGGGCTCTATAGCTCCCACTTACCGATTTCGTATGCCTTTCCGGGCGTGCCGCCGATGCAGAGCAGCGTGGTCGGGGAGGAGGTGGCTTCGATCTTGCGGGATGTGCTCGGCTCGACTGCGATCACCGAGCCCTCGCCTGCCCTCATCGTCTCGCCGTTCAGCGTGACCTCGACCTCGCCGCGATGGACGAAGTAGACCTCCTGCTGGCCTGACTTGGACTCGTCGTGCTCGGGAATCAACACGTTCCCGGCGTCCTTCGTCACCCCATTGATCCCGAATGCCTCGATGCCCATGTGATGGCGGATCGACTTCCACGTCGCCGGCCAGTCCGGCTTGACGGGAGGCACCGCGTCGACGTGGTCGACCTTCCAGCCTGTGCCCTCCTGCGTGGTGCTCATCTCGGCCTCCTTTTGCGGTTCCGCTGTCGGCCGAGTCTGCCACACCCGGCAGGATCAGTTCCAGCGCGGGTCGTCCGGCATCCGCGCGAGCAGCCGGTAGCGGCTCCCCATCCGTTCGAGCACGGTCGCCCACAGGCGCTCGGGATCGTCGGAGAACACGTCCGCGGGGATGGCCGGCTCGATGAACCACGCCTCCTCCTCGATCTCATCCTCGAGCTGTCCCGGGCCCCAGCCGGCATAACCGGCGAACACCCGCGCGCGGCTGACCGAGTCCGACAGCCGGTCTGGATCGTCGTCGAACTCGAGTGAGCCGATCGTCCCCCCGATGACCGTGTCGGCGCCGTCAGGATCGGTGTGGTCGGCGAGGGCGATCACCGTTCCCGGCTCGACCGGGCCCCCGATGAAGACGGGGTCGTCGTCGAGCAGGACCGGCCGCAGATCCGGTACCGCCTCGCGAGCCTCGGTGTCGGACGGCCGGTTCAGCACGACGCCGATCGCACCCTCGTCGGCGTGCTCCAGCATCAGCACCACCGAGCGGCGGAAGTTCGGGTCGAGCAGCGCCGGGGCGGCGATCAGCAAATGGCCCTTCAGCGACTCCGTGCTCACGGAGGAGAAGTCTAGGGCGCTGCAACGAGCGCCGCACCGTCCGGCGGCGACTCCAGCAGGCCCTGCTGTTCCATCCACTTTCCGAACCGGTCCCACGCCACGGGATCGAGCTGTGTGGTGTCGAGCAGCCGCAGCGTCTGGGGGACGCTGCGCTCGAGCACGTCGCGGTAATCGCGCGACGCGTGGTCACGCATCACCTCGAGGGCCGCGCCGGGGTGCTCCTTCGCATAGCGGGTGCCGGCCGCAAGCGCGCGCACGAAGCGCCGCACCACCGACCGGTACGCCGCGTCGTCCCGCAGACGGTCGCGGTGTGCGACCACCACCAGCTCGTCGTAGGGCGGCACGCCGTAGCGGTCCACCGGGAACACCGTCGGCGTCAGGCCACGGCTCTCGAGCTGTGCGCCCTCGATGTTCTGAAAGGCACCGATGATCGCGTCGACCTTCTTCCCCAGCAGTGCCGGCACCAGGTTGAAGCCCACGTCGACGCGCTCGACGTCCTGTTCGGGATCGAGGCCCGCCGTGCGCAGCACGGTGTCGAGATACGCATCGGTGGACTGACTGCCGTCGACGCCGATCGTGTGCCCGCGGAGGTCGCCGGGAGCGTCGATGCCCAGGTCGCCGCGGGTGATGATGGAGTTGAGCGCCGTGGGGACGATCGCCGCCACCGCGACCACCGGCACATCTCGCTGCTGCGCGAAGAAGAGCTCCGGCTCGTAGGAGATGCCGAGGTCGATGCGCCCCGTGGCCACGAGCTTCACCGGATCCGACACGTCGGACGGCGCTCGCGTCGTCACCTCCAGCCGCTCGCGCCCGAAGAAGCCCTTGTCGGCGGCCGTGAACAGACCGACGTGGTCGGGATTCGGGTACCAGTCAAGCTGCACCGTGACCGCGTCGGGGGTTGGCGCAGACGTGTCCTGCGAGCCGCTGCCCGCGCCGCACCCCGCGGTGAGTAGGCAGAGGAACAGGAACCTGAGAGCAGTGCGTCGTCGAGCCATGGCTTGCATCCCTTCGCCGGCATGATCCGGATCAGGTTCGGCGGGTCGGCGCATGACGCGCCCTCTCAGCCCCGGCGGGACTCCCCGGCAAACGTGTACGGCCGCATGTTAGCCCTCGCGGGCCCAGGGAAGCGCGAGTCGCTCCACGAGCGTGACGATGGCGAACAGCATCAGCGCCAGCGCTGCGAGCAGCACGATCGCCGCGCCGATCAGCGGCGTGTCGAGGTTCTGGTTCTGCATCGACTCTCGCAGGCCGCCGGAGCCGCCTGCGTATTCGGCAAAGAGCGCCGCCACGGCCGAATAGGTTGCGGCGATCCGGGCTCCCGTGAAGATCCTCGGCGCCGCCCACGGCAACTCTACGCGCCAGAAGATGCTGTGCGGGCGCCCGTTCAGCGTCAGCATCGTGCGCCGCAGGTCCGGTGGCGCCGAGGCGAACCCGTCGAGCGCATTCGCAGTGATGGGGAAGAAGCAGACCAGTGCCACGATCAGCACCTTCGGGGCCAGTCCGAATCCGAGGTAGATCACGAGCAGCGGCGCGATCGCCACCACCGGAACGCTCTGCGAGGCGACCAGCAGCGGGTATACCGCGTTTCGCAGCCATGGCAGCCGCTGAATCACGATCGCGGCTCCGAGCCCGGCGACCACGGCGGCGGCGAAGCCGAGCACCATCTCGCGGGCGGTGACGAGTGCCTGCGATGCGAGCGCGGAGCGCTCATCCCACAGCGCCTCGGCGACGGCGCTGGGAGCGGGCAGGAGGTAGTCGGGGATGCCGCGCACACGCACATGCGCCTCCCACAGCACGAGCAGCAGGCCCAGCACCAGGATCCAGGCGTAGCGCCTCACTGGCGCAGCCGCTCCAGCACGGCGTCGCGCGTCAGCGAGGCAGACGGCGCGTCGAGCAGGACACGTGCCGGGCGGGCCGAGAGCACAACCGTCCGGCGGCACAGGCGCAGCGCCTCGTCGACGTCGTGTGTGACCAGCACGACCGTTCGCGGCTCCTGGTCGAGGGCGTCGCCAAGCCAGCCCTGCAACTCCTCGCGGGTCAGCGCGTCCAGCCTGGCGAACGGCTCATCGAGCAGCAGCACCTCCTTGCCTGCCAGCAACGTGCGCAGGAACGCCACGCGTTGGCGCATGCCACCGGAAAGGCCCGCGGGGCGCGTGACCTCGAACCCGCCCAGGCCGAAGCGCTCGAACAGTGGCGCCGCGACCCGCCGCGCCTCACCGAGCGGCATGCCCGCATTGAGCAGGCCCAGTGCTGCGTTGTCGAGGGCGGAGCGCCATGGCAGCAACAGGTCGTCCTGGGGCATCAGCGCACAGCCCGCCAGCCGGCCGGCCGGATCGCGCCGGCCGCCGACCTCGAGCGACCCGCTGTCCGGTTCGAGCAGCCCGGCGATCGCCTGGAGCAGTGTCGACTTGCCACAGCCGCTGGGGCCGACGACCGCCAGGCGCTCGCCCGCCGCCAGTCCGAACGAGACGTCGCCCAGGACGTCGAGGCCGTCCAGCTGCAGCTCCACGGTCTCGACCCTCACGGCGTCTCCTGCGGTACGCGTTGCAGCCCCGGCCATCAGATCTTCATTCGTGGTTCGACCACGTGGTTCTCCAGCACGCCGATCCGCTCGATCTCGCAGCGGACGACATCGCCGGCGCGCAGGAAGACGGGGGGCTCCCGGAACGCTCCCACGCCGGCCGGCGTGCCCGTGGCGATGATGTCGCCGGGCTCGAGCGTGAACGCCTCAGAGAGATAGGCGATCAGCTTGGGGATGCGGTGGATCATCAGACCGGTCTCGGCGTCCTGCATCACCTGGCCGTTTACGAGCGACCGGATGTGAAGCGCGTGCGGGTCTCCGACCTCGTCCGCCGTGACCAGCTCTGGGCCCATCGGGCCAAAGGTGTCGAGGCTCTTGGCGCGCGTCCACTGGCCGTCCGAGCGCTGAAGGTCGCGCGCGGAGACGTCGTTCATGATCGTGTACCCGGCCACGTGTGAGAGCGCCTGGCGCTGGGGGATGCGGTACCCGCTGCGGCCGATCACGACGGCGAGCTCCGCCTCCCAGTCGACACGGTCCGACAGCGGCGAGAGCTCGATCGGCTCGCCATTTGCGATCAGCGACGAGGCGTACTTTGCGAACACCATCGGCGCCTCTGGCGCCTCGACGTCCTGCTCCGCAGCATGGTCGCGGTAGTTGCGGCCGATGCACATGATCTTGCCGGGGTCCGGCACCGGCGGGTGGATCCGCACGTCGTCGATCGGGTAGCGGCCGACGTTCGGCAATCCCGGAATCCGGCCGAGCAGGCGACGCATCGGCAGGCCGGTGTCGACGACGTTGCCGTCGACATGCACACCGGCCCGGATGGGACCGTCTTCGACACTGAACGACACAAGGCGCATCGCGGCCTCATTGTGCCGCAAGAAGCGCGTCGGGCAGCGCGCCTGTGCGGCAGGCTGCCCGGAAATCGTGTTGGTCGTCGGCGCTAGTCGCGCGTCTGCAGGTAGAGCACGACGAGCTGGTACACGGCCGAGATCGCGGCGACGACGTAGGTCATCGCGGCGGCGGTCAGCACCTTCTTCGCGATCGGTACCTCGTTCGGAGCGAGGATGCCCTGCGAGGTCAGCATCGCCATAGCCCGGCGGCTGGCGCCGAACTCGACCGGCAGCGTCACGAGGCTGAAGGCCACGACGGCGCCGAACAGCGCGACGGCGACCCAGATCAGGCCGACTGCGCCGGAGAACACACCTGCCATGAGGACGAAGATCCACGCGTTGGACGCGAAGCTCACGGCGGGGACGATCGCGGTACGAAGCCGGAACGAGAGGTCGCCCTTGGCGTCCTGGAACGCGTGCCCGGTCTCGTGCGCCGCAACTGCCACGGCGGCGACGGAGCTCGAGCGACCCACCGGGTCCGACAGTCGCATCACCTTGCTGCGCGGGTCGTAGTGGTCGGTCAGCGAGCCACCGATGTGCTCGACGCCGACGTTCAGCCCCCCGGATGCCAGCAATCGGCGGCAGACCTCTGCGCCCGTCAGCCCGGACGACGTCGGAATCTTCGACGCCTGGTTGAACGTGCGAGTGACCCAGCTCTGCGCGATGAGGCCGAGGATCAGCGGCGGGATGGCGAACAGCAGATAGAAGAGCATTCGGCGGGGCCCCTCCTTGAGGCCTTTACACCTGGTTTTCAACGCGAAGCGTAGCCGTTCCTTCCCCTTCCTCTCTGGGCGTTTGCAACCAATCGCTAATCTTTCGGCATGGCCGAGATCGGCGAAATCGAGCAGCTTCTGCGTGTCGCACTGCCGGGTGCCGACGTCCGAGTCGAGGACATGTCGGGCGGCGATCATCTGTTCGCGCATGTGCGTGCACCGCAGTTCGCGGGCCTGTCGCTGATCGACCAGCACCGGATGGTGAACTCCGCCGTCGAGCACCTGCTCGGACCGGGCCGGCCGATCCACGCGCTCAAGATCAAGACGGAGGTCACTGGATGATCGTCACCGACGAGCAGATCCGCGAAGAGGTTCTCGGCGCCATCAAGGGGCATCGGGTGATGCTGTTCATGAAGGGCACCCCGGACATGCCGCGCTGCGGCTTCTCCGCACAGACGGTCGCGTGCCTGCGGGACGCCGGCGCCGACTTCGCGGCCATGGACATCCTTCCCGATCCGAGGATCCGCCAGGAGCTGTCCGGCCACAGCGGCTGGCCGACGATTCCGCAGCTGTTCGTCGACGGTGAGCTCGTCGGCGGCTGCGACATCGTCACCGAGCTTCACGAAAGCGGCCAGCTCCGCGGCATGGTCAGCGCCACGGAACCAGCCAACTAGTGCCCACTGGTACTGCCGTCGTCGTCGGCGGCGGCCTGATCGGGCTCTCCGCCGCGCGTGCGCTGCGCGAGGACGGCTTCCAGGTCACCGTCTACGAGCAGCACCGCGTGGGGACGCCGCTCGGAGGTTCGACCGGCCGCTCGCGGATCTACCGCACCACCTATCGCAAGGACGATTACGTCCGCCTCGGCAGGCGCGCGATCGACGAGTGGCAGCGCCTCGATCCGTCCCTGCTCCGGCCGACGGGCATCCTCGAGTTCGGGAGCGGGGTGGAGCTGCACGCCGAGGCGCTCGAGCGGTGCGGCGAGCCGTTCGAGTGGCTGGAGCCCGCGGAGGCCCAGCGGATGTTCCCCGAGGCCAGGTTCGGTGAGCGCGTGCTGTGGACGCCCGATGGCGGGGTTGTCCTCGCGGATGATGCGCTGGCGGCGTTGCGCAAGGGCATCGACGTGCGCGAGGGCGTGCGGATCGACGATCCATCGGCCATCGACGCGGATGTCGTCGTGGCGTGCCTCGGCCCGTGGCTGTCGCATCTGTACGATCTGCCGGTGCACGCCCAGATCGAGCAGATCCACTACTTCCCGGCGGTGCCGGAGGACCGGCCGGTCTACATCGACCACGGCGGCGAGGACCCGCGTCTCTGGTATGGGTTGGTGACGCCTGGGGTGGGGTGGAAGATGGCGAAGGACAGCGCGCGACCCGGGCCCTTCGACCCCGAGACCGAGACGCGCCCCGTACTCCCCGACCTTGTCGAGGAAGTGCGCCGGCACGTCATGGAACGGCTTCCGGGAATCGAGCCCCGCGTCATCCACCAGGAGGCGTGCCTCTACACGATGACTCCGGACGGCGACTTCATCCTCGACGAGATCGACGGCGTTGTCGTCTGTGGAGGCGACAGCGGGCATGCGTTCAAGTTCGGCCCGCTGCTCGGCCGCTACTGCGCCGATCTCGCGCAGGGAAAGACCCTGCCCCCCGAGTGCGAGCGCTTCCGCGCCGACCGGTTCGCGGGGGCGGCCGCATGAGCGGCATCATCGCCGGTGGTGGGCTCCCCGAAGGGCCATGGTGGAAGCGCCTGTTGCAGATGCTCCGCAACGTGATCTTCCCCGGGCGCGGCGGCAAGATGTGACCGCCGACGCGCTGTCGGTCGCAGAGGCCGTTCGAAACCGCGAGCGCTCTGCGAGGGAGGTGACGGAGGAGGCACTCGGCGCGGCGCGGGCCGACCAGCTCGGCGCCGTGTGGCTGGTCACCGAGGATCGGGCTCTCGCCGAGGCGGATGCCGTCGACGCCGCCGTCGCCAGGGGCGATGGCGTGGGTGCGCTGGCCGGTGTTCCGGTTGGCTGGAAGGATCTGATCGACACCGCCGATATCCGCACGACGTATGGCAGCGCGCTTTTTCGTGACCACGTGCCCGGCCGCGACGCCGACGTGGTGGAGCGGCTCGCCGCTGCGGGCGGCATCTGCATCGCCAAGCTGAACACCCATGAGCTGGCGTGGGGCACCACCAGCACGAACCCTCATTTCGGCACCTGCCGCAACCCGCACGACCCCGACCGGGTCCCGGGCGGTTCGAGCGGCGGCTCGGGAGCCGCCGTTGCTTCAGGGATCGTCGCTGTGGCCCCGGGCACCGACACGGGCGGCTCGATCCGCTGTCCCGCCTCGTGCTGCGGGATCGTCGGCCTGAAGCCGACCTTCGGCCGCGTCAGCCTGGCGGGCATCAACCCGCTCTGCCAGAGCCTCGACCACTGCGGCCCGATGACGCGGTCGGTGCGCGACGCGGCCGCCGTGCTTGAGTTGCTCGCCGGGCCTTCGCCACGCGATCCACGGACAGTGCCCGTGCCGGCCGAGCGCTACAGCGAGGCGGTCGGCCGGGGTGTGTCCGGTATGACTGTCGGCGTTCCGGAGACGTACTTCTTCGAGCATACGGCGCCTGACATCGCCGCGTGGGTACGCGAGGCGGTCGATGCGCTGCGAGATGCCGGCGCGGCGGTCGTCGAGGTCGACCTCGGCTGGCCGGTGGCCGAAATCGGCGAGAACAGCTTCTATGTCGCCGACGAGGCCGGGGCCATGTACGAGTACTGGCCGCAGCGCCGGGCGGAGATGGGCGCCGACGTTGTCCGCGACCTCGAGGAGGCCGATCGGCTCTCCGGTGTCGAGGCGGGCTGGGTCTCGATGGTGCGCCTCCGCTACCAGGCCCGCATGCTGCAGATGATGTCCGATCTCGGGATCGACCTGATCGCGTTGCCGTCCCAGGCTATGACCCCGCCGAGGATCGGTGATACTCGTGTGCCCTTCGCGGGCAACGACATCGACGTGACGAGTGCCATGTGCGCAATGACCGGCATCTTCAACGTCCTCGGCTGGCCGGCCATCAGCGTGCCGTGCGGCACCGACGAGGCGGGCCTTCCGGTCGGCTGCCAGATCGCCGCGCTGCCGTGGCGCGAGGCGGACTGCATCGCCGCAGGCGCCGTGGTCGAAGCAGCTACGCCGTCGCGCTGACGAGCGTCGCCGGTTCCGCCTGACAGGGCCCGCCGCGGCGGAGCGTCATACGCGCCGGCACCGGCTCGACGGTGATCGTCGCCAGCGTCGCCCAGCGATCGCCGAACTGGGCGCCGGCGGCTGGGTGGCAGCAGATCGCCCCGGAACCGCCGCGGTGACTGCGGAGCGCGCCAAGGATCGCATCCTCGTCGACGTTGCCGGTCTCGAGGCGTGCCATCGCCCGGCGCGCATGGTCGAGCCGCAGCACGGAGTCCGGCCCCTCGCGCACCATGGTGTCGCCCGAGCGTCCCGGCTCGGCCACGAAGTGGTTCGTGTGCACGAGAATGCCGCGATCGTCGGGCGTGACGAACCCGGGCCCGGCGGGGGACAGTTCCACCGCGCACACGGCTCCGCCGTCCTCGTCGCCCGCCACCACGGTCGCGGCGCTCGAGGCCGAGACCGTCGCGGTGGTGAGGATCTCGAGCGCCTGGACGGCGTTGGCGGCCCGGTCGAGCACGGTGCGGGTGAGGACGTGCACGGGGATGCCGAGCGGCGGGCCGTCGTCCCGGTGCCCGAGGATGTTCAACAGCACGCCGACCCCGGCCGACGACACGCCGATCTTCCCGACGATGCCCGCCTCGGTCATGGTCTCGACGCGGTGGCCGTCGGGATGGTCGATCGTCCACCGCACCCAGCTGTCTGCGATCGCGTCGTGCCAGTCCCAGGTCTGCATCCCGATCGGCTCGCCGCTGGCGGTGACATCGCCGAGGCAGGCGATGGTCGAGCACTCGCCGCGCCCGGCGCAGAGCAGCTCGGTACGGGCGTTCAGCGCCGCGATGGCGGCGACGTTCACGCCGCTTCCCTGCGCGATGCCCTCGATCTCGTCGGCGAGGTCGGGTGCGAACGCACCGATGCGGTCGAGTGCCTCATCGCCGAACCGTGCGATCTCGGCGCGGCCAAGCCCGGTCTTCGCCTCGAACAGCCGGTCATAGATCTCCACCGTGCGCGCGATTCGTTCCGCCTGCGCACGCCCGAATCCCGCTCCGCGTTCGCCGGGCGTCGGCTCGGTTGAGTGGTGGTGGGGGATCGTCATGTCCGCTCAAGCATAGGCTTGTCAGGACTGCCGCGTCATGAGCGTCGCCACTTCGTCCATCCGGGCGAACCAAACGGCGCCTGTGGCAGCCATGCGATCCACCAGACGCTCGAGGGCTGCCATCCGCTGGGCGCGGCCGATCACCTCGGGATGCATCGTCAAGACGAGATGCCGGCCCTCGGCGAGCGCGTTCTCGAACTCGTCCCACCAGGCGGTGTCGAGCGCGGATGGGCTGGCCATCGTCCCGCCGTCGTCGACGTTGTAGCTGAAGTGGGGCGTGTCGGCCAGCGACCAGTGCACCGGCAGCTCCAGGATCTCGAGGCCGTCGTATTCCTCGACGTACGGACGATCGTCGGCCATGCAGCTCGAGTCGTAGAGGAACCGGTGCTCGACCAGCAGCCGGAACGTCTCCGGGGTCAGCTCCCACGATGGCGAGCGATAGCCGATCGGGTTGACGCCGAGTGCCTTCAAGGCCGTCATGCCCATCTCGACCTCCTCCTCCTGGTGCGCCGGCGATACGCGGTCGGCACGCAGGTGGAGGTGGCCATGGTGACCGACCTCATGACCGGCCTGCGCCACGGCTGCAATCGCCTCCGGGTGGTGCTCCGCGGTCCAGCCGGGGACGTAGAACGTCGCACGAAGTCCGTTCCGTTCCAGGAGCGCGAGGATTCGGGGAAGGCCGCGGGCGATGCCGAACCGGCCCTCTGACAGCGACGACAGGCGGCGGCGGTACTGCTCGCCCGTGCTGAGCCATGCGGACTCTGCGTCGACATCGAAGGTCAGCGAGACGGCAACCCTTGCGCCGTCCGGCCACGTGGGAAGATCAAGCGCTCGCATCACGGACGAGGATACCGGCCTCTATCATCGGCCGATGCGAGCTCTGGTCGGCGTGGACGTGGGCGGCACGTTCACGGACGTGGCGCTGGTGTATGACGGCAGCCTCGTGACGGTGAAGGTGCCGACCACTGTCGACGACCAGTCCCGGGGCGTGCTGGAGGGTGTCCGGCGTGCTCTCGAGCCGGCCGGCATCGGGCCGGGTGACGTCGCCCATCTCGGGCATGGCACCACCGTCGCGACGAATGCGCTGCTGGAGCGCCGCGGGGCGAAGACGGGGTTCGTGACGACGCGTGGATTCGGAGACCTGCTGCACCTTGCCCGCCAGACACGCCCGGAGCTCTACAAGCCCTGCGTCGCGCGTCCGGCGCCGCTTGCGGAGCTCTCGACCGAGGTCGACGAACGGCTCGTTCCCGGCCGCGTGGAGCGGCCTCTCGACCCCCGGTCGGTCGGCCGGGCGGCGAAGCGCCTTCGCGCGGCGGGAGTGGAGGCGGTGGCGGTTTGCCTGCTTCACAGCTACGCCGATCCGCGGCATGAGCAGGCGGTCGCCGATCTCCTGCGCGCCGAGTTGCCTGACGCCTTCGTCGTTGCATCGCACGAGCTCGCCGCGGAGTACCGGGAGTATGAGCGAGCGTCGACGACCACGATGGACGCCTATCTCGGGCCGGTGGTCGCGAAATACCTGGCCCGCCTCGGTGAGGAGGCGGACGCGGAAGGCCTTCCCGAGCCCGACCTGATGCAGTCGAGCGGCGGTCTGGCCTCGCTGGCAGAGGCGGCTGCCCATCCTGCGCGGCTGCTTCTGTCCGGGCCGGCCGGCGGCGTGGCCGCGGTGTCTGCGCTCGGCGCGAATGACGCGATCGCGTTCGACATGGGCGGCACCAGCTGCGATGTCTCGCTCCTGCGCGGCGGCGCGCCGGGACGGTCGACCGAGCGTGAAGTGGATGGGCTGCCGGTGCGACTGCCGATGCTCGACATCCACACGGTCGGCGCGGGCGGCGGGAGCATTGCGTGGCTGGACGACGGCGGCGCCCTCCGGGTCGGCCCCCGAAGCGCGGGCGCCCGGCCCGGCCCGGCCTGCTACGGCATGGGGGGCGAGCAGCCGACGGTGACCGATGCGAATCTCGTGTTGGGCCGGCTCGATCCGGAGGTGCCGCTGGCAGGCACCATCCGCCTCGACATGCGCGCGGCCCGCGAGGCGCTCGGCCGCGTTGCCGGCCCGTTCGCGGGCGTGACGGCCGCTGCCCGGGGTGTGCTGGCCGTCGCCAACAGTGAGATGGTGCGGGCGATTCGCGTGGTGTCGGTCGAGCGCGGCCACGATCCCCGGGAGTTCACTCTGGTCGCGTTCGGGGGCGCGGGGCCGCTCCATGCGTGCGATATCGCCGACGAGCTGGGGATGCGAAAGGTGCTCGTGCCTCCGGCGAGTGGTGTGCTCTCGGCGCTCGGCATCGCGGCGGGCGACCGGCGGCGCGACGCCGTCCGGGGTGTGATGCGTCCGCTTGCAGAGCTGCGCGCGGCGGAGCTGCGGCGGATGATCCCATGGCCCGGCACGCAGCGAGCGGCGGTGCGAACGGCGACGTGCGACCTCCGCTACACGGGGCAGGGGTTCGAGCTCGACCTGCTGCTGGAGCCGTTCGGCACCCTGGTGGAGCGGTTCCACGAGCGCCACCGGGAACGGTATGGATTCGCCGATCCCGACGCGCCGATCGAGGTCGTGAATGTCCGCGCGTCGGTCGTCTCACAGGGCGAGCCGCTCTCGCTCGGATCGGGTGAGCGTCCGCGCCGGGTGACGGGCCCCGCGGCTGTGCACCTGGACGGGGCCACGCTGTGGGTCGCCGATGGCTGGACGGCCCGGATGGGCTCCGACGGCGGGTGGAGCGTGACGAGATGACCGATCCTGCCACCCTGCGCGTGCTTGCCTCGGCGCTGCGCGGCGTCGCGGAGGAGATGGGAGCCGCTCTCATTCGCGCCGCGCACTCTGCCAACATCAAGGAGCGCCGCGACTGCTCGACCGCCGTCTTCGACACCGCCGGTCGGATGATCTCGCAGGCCGAGCACATCCCCGTCCACCTGGGAGCGATGCCGGATGCGGTCGCGGCAGTGCTAGAGCTCGATCCGGAGCCGGGTGAGCTGTTCGCCGTCAACGATCCGTACACCGGCGGTACGCACCTTCCCGACATCACGCTCGTCTCCCGTGTCGACGACCTCGGGGTGCTCGTGTCCCGCGCGCATCATGCGGATGTGGGCGGCATGTGGCCGGGGAGCCTTCCCGCCTTCTCTCGCGAGCTTCATCAGGAGGGCGTGATCATCCCGCCGGTTCGCCTGACCGAGGACGTCGTCCGGCTGTTGGTCGCCAACATGCGCAAGCCGGTGGAGCGACTCGCCGACCTGCGCGCGCAGGCGGCATCGCATGCCATCGGAGAGCGCCGTCTGCGGGAGCTCGCCGAGCGACACGGCAAGCGGCGGCTCCTGCGGGGGATGGACGAGCTGCACGGGTATGCCGAGCGGCGGATGCGGGCGGCGATCGCCAAGCTGCCGAAGGGGCGGTTCGAGGCACAGGACGTCGTCGAGGCGGCGGACGGCACGGACGTCGGCATCCGCACCGCCGTCGAGATCCGCGGCTCGCGAGTCGTCGTCGACTTCGACGGCACGTCGCCGCAGATGGACGGCAACCTGAACTGCCCGCTTTCGGTCACGCGCTCCGCGGTCTACTACGTCGTGCGGGTGGTCTGTGCGCCGGATCTCGAGGCAAGTGGCGGCGCCTTCGAGCCCGTTGAGGTGCGAGCGCCGGAGCGCTGCCTGGTGAACGCCGGATTTCCCGCTGCTGTCGTCGCAGGCAACACCGAGACGTCGAGCCGGATCGTGGACGTCGTCATGGCGGCCTTCGGGAAGGCGGTGCCGGTGCCGGCAATGGGGCAGGGGACGATGAACAACCTCGTGTTCGGCAACGACCGGTTCACGTACTACGAGACGATGGCGGGCGGCCAGGGTGCGTGTCCCGGCGCCGACGGGCCGGACGCGGTCCACGTTGCTATGTCGAACACGCTCAACACGCCGGTGGAGGCGATCGAGCGCGAATATCCGCTGCGGGTGGAGCGCTATGCCCTCCGTCACGGCAGCGGCGGCGCCGGCCGTCATCGCGGGGGGCACGGTATCGAGCGGGTGGTGCGGGTGCTGGAGGACTGCCGGATGTCGCTGCTGACGGAGCGGCGCCGTCACGCACCGAAGGGCGCGGCGGGCGGGGGCGACGGCGCCCCGGGCGAGAACCGCATCAACGGCCGCAGGGTGGCGGCGAAGCTGAGCGTCGAGCTGAAGGCCGGCGATGTCGTGGACGTGCGAACGCCGGGCGGCGGCGGGTTCGGCTCACCGGGTTCCGCCTGAACATCTTCGCACCGGTTTTGTGACCAAACCGTTACCCACGCCTCGGAACTTTGCTGAGAAGATGGATGTCGTAGGCACGTACGTCTGACCCGTTGCAACACCGAGGAGTATTCATGCACCGTCGCTTGTCGCTCGGCCTTGCCGCGATGCTGGCCGTCTTCGTCACAACGGCTGCGTCGTCATCGGCCGCGCCACCCGCCCCCCCGAAGTTGCGGGTCTTCACCGCCACGACGTCGGTCGAGCTCCAGAAGTTCAGGGACCAGCCCATCACGCTCGACGTTCATGCCTACGTCTCGGCGACCGGCGGGGATTTCCGTGTCGACGCGTCCAGGGAGACGTACGCCGACCCGATCGTTGCCCATCAGGTGATCGGATCCTCGCGGCGGGCGCTCCCGGCATGGGTGGTGAACGAGTGGTTCGGCCTGCGCGATTTCGTGCGCTACACCGTCCGCAACGCGCAGGGCAAGGTGGTGGCGACTGCCGACCGGACGTTCTGCCCCGCCGGGTACAACGTCCAGCGAGTGGATGACTCGGGCCCGCCCGTGCCGACGTTCCCGGTCTTCTGTGGCACCAACCCGTTCACCAAGGGCATGGTCTGGGGGATCGACCGCGGCTGGGCGACCAGCCTCGACTTCTTCGACTCGCCGACCGTGAAGCTGCCACTCGGCCGCTACACGCTCACGATCAACATCCCGAAGCGGTATGCCCAGCTGTTCAACATCACTCCCAAGGACGCCTCGACGACCGTCAAGCTGCACGTCGTCAAGGCGACCGACGGCTGTAAGCCGCCCTGCGGCCACGGCAGGCCGACCCGCCATCGCGACGCCGGAGGACCCGCGAGCGCTCCGACTGTTACGGCTCCCGATCCAAGCTCCCTCCCCGACCTCATCCCACTGCCCTCCTGGAGCATCGGCATCGCGCGCCACCTCAAGCGCGACTATCTCGAGTTCGGCGCCAACGTGTGGAATCGCGGCCCCGCCCCTCTGGTGGTCGAGGGCTTCCGGCGTCCCGGGAAGAACATCATGGACGCGTTCCAGTACTTCTACAAGGATGGGGTCGCGGTTGGACGCGCGGCGGCAGGCACGATGGCATTCGACTCGCGAGGCGGGCACGAGCACTGGCACTTCAAGCAGTTCGTCGAGTACTCGCTGCTGAACTCCACCAAGTCCGAGATCGTGCGCAGCCAGAAGGAGGCGTTCTGCCTGGTGCCCACCGACGCGATCGACCTGACCGCCCCGAACGCGGAGTGGAATCCGTTCTTGATCGGCCTCCCAGGCGCATGCGGCGACGTGGGCTCCCTGTGGATCCGGGAGACCCTGCCGGTCGGCTGGGGCGACACCTACTACCAGAGCCTGCCCGGCCAGTCATTCGACATCACGGGCCTGAAGAACGGCAAGTACTTCATCAGGCTGTTCGCGAATCCCACCGGCGTCATTCATGAAGCGAACACCGGGAACAACACGCAGCTGCGGCTGGTGATCCTGGGCGGGACTCCGGGGCACCGCACCGTCAAGGTGCCGCCCTACCACGGCATCGACACACACTGAGGTGTGGGCAAGGCCGTGTGGGGACGGGTAGGGACACCCGCCCCACACGGCGACGTCCCGTAAGGTTCTTGCTGGATGGCACCGAACGAACGCGAATCGGCAAACCGCCTCGCGGCTGAGGCGCTCGGCGTCGACGATGCGACGGGGTGGTTCGACCGCCTATACGCCGCAGCAGACCGGGGTGAGGCCGTCGTGCCGTGGGACGACGGGGAGGCTCATCCGCTGCTCGTCGAGTGGGCGCAGGGACAGATGCTCGACGGCACGGGAAAGCGCGCGCTCGTCGTCGGCTGCGGGTATGGCGACGACGCGGAGCACGTCGCAGGGCTCGGCTTCGAGACGGTCGCGTTCGACGTCGCGGCGACGGCCATCCGCACGGCAATCGAGCGGTTCCCCGGCTCGCCGGTGCAGTACCTCACCGCAGATTTGCTGAGCCCGCCTGAGGGATGGCATCGCAGCTTCGACCTGGTCGTCGAGATCATCACCGTGCAGTCGCTGCCCGACCCGCCACGGGCCGAGGCGATCGCCCAGGTCAGCCGCATGGTGGCGCCAGGCGGGACGCTGCTCGTGATCGCGACTGCCCGCAGGGACGAGACCGCCCCGTGGGAGGGGCCGCCGTGGCCCCTGACGCGGGCTGAAATCGATTCCTTCGCAGCGCAGGACGACGATCTCCGCGCCGTGGGGGTCGAGCGTCTCGAAGCCGCCGATCAGCCCGGGCTTGCCCGCTGGCGGGCGGAGTTCCGCCGGGCTGAGCGCGCGTAGACTTCGGGCCATGTCGACGGTCACGCCGCCCGTCAAGAAGCCGCGTGCGCGCGACACCGGCCCCGGGTCGGGCTCCGATCGGCCCTGGCTCGTGATCGTGAAGAACGACAACCACAACACGTTCGATGGCGTCGCGTTCGCGCTTGCGCGGACGATCCCGGGCGTGACCTTCGAAACAGGCATGGCCATGGCCAACCGGATCCACAAAAGCGGCAAGGCGATCGTTTGGACGGGACAGCTCGAGCAGGCCGAGCTCTACTGGGAGCAGCTGTCGGGCTTCGGGTTGACGATGGCACCGCTGACGCAGGCAGGCTGAGGGATGCTCCTCGAGACGAGCTTCGATGCGTGGCAGTTCCCGAACCACCCAGAGTGGGCGGCCGCGATCGTCGTCTTCGCAGTCGGATACCTCTGGGCAAGTCGCGTCTTCCACGTGCCGGGCCGGCGGCGCGCGTGCTTCCTCGCCGGCCTTGCCGTGCTCGCCGCCGGACTGCTCTCACCGATCGAGCACGTCGCCATCGAGTCGATGCTGTCGTTCCACCTGCTCCAGAACGTGATGCTGGCCGACTGGGCCCCGCCGCTTCTGATCCTCGGCTTCACCGCCGCCATGGCCGCAGCCTCAGAGCGCCACCGGTGGGTGCGTGTGGTGACACATCCTGGATTCGCCCTCACCTACTGGCTCGCAGTCTGGTACGTGGTGCACGTCCCGGCCGTCTACGACTACGCGTTGGAGAACCGCTGGGCGCTCGGTGTCGAGCATCTGCTGTTCATCTCTGCCGGCCTGGCGTTCTGGTGGCCAGTGATCGTCCCCGGCCGCATGGCGCCCACGCCGAAGCTCGTCTACCTGGCCGTCGCCTTCTTCGTCGCCGCGCCGGTCGCCGCATTCATCGCTCTCGCAACCTCGCCGCTCTACCCGTACTACGATGGGACGCCGCACCTGTTCGGGCAGACGCCGCTGGAGGACCAGCAGATCGGAGGCATGCTGATGGCCGTCGAGCAGAGCATCCTGCTGTTCGTCGCGTTCACGTGGACGTTCTTCGCCATGCTGCGCGATGACGAGCGCGCGCCCGAAACGCTTGGAGCACCCTCGTGAGCGGCGTCATGGCAGCCTGCGTCCAGTTCAGGGCGTCGCGCGACAAGCAGGAGAACATCGAGCGGATGGAGCCGCTTGTCGCCGAGGCGGCGGCGAAAGGCGCGGAGCTGGTGCTGCTGCCCGAGAAGTGGAACGCGATCGCCGATGGGCCCGCGCTGCTCGGCTACGCCGAGAGCCTCGACGGCGGTGACACCGTCGACGCGTTGTCCGCGTGGGCCCGCCGCCACCGCATCGATCTGATCTGCGGCTCGATCGCGATCCGCCACGGTGACAAGGTGGGGAACGTCTCCATCGCCTTTGACCGCGAGGGCACCATCGCCGCGTCGTACACGAAGGTGCACCTGTTCGACGTCGAGGTCGGCGGCAAGGTCTACCGCGAGTCCGACGGGACGGCGCCGGGGTCAGAGCCGGTGACCGTCGAGCTGTCCGGCCTGCCGATCGGGCTCACGGTCTGTTACGACGTGCGCTTCCCGGAGCTCTACCGGACGCTGGAGCAGGCGGGCGCGCTCGTACTGACCGTTCCGGCGGCCTTCACACTGCTTACGGGGATGGCGCACTGGGAGCCGCTCTTGCGCGCTCGCGCCATCGAGAATCAGGCCTTCGTGCTCGCGGCCGCACAGCATGGCGACCCGGGCGACTACGGCATGCCCCGCTACGGGCACAGCATGATCATCGATCCCTGGGGGACGGTGATCGCGCAGGCGGGGCCCGAGGGGGACGGCGTCATCGTCGCGGAGCTCGACCTCGAGGAGCAGCGGCGCGTTCGCGAACGGCTGCCCGCGCTCGATCATCGCCGGCCGGAGGCGTATGCCGGCCGCACACCGGCCGTGTGAGCCCACCCATGGTTAGGGACAAGCTTCTGCGACGCAGGTTCGGGCCTGCGTCAGCAACGCGTGCAGCTTCGCGATGCGCGGGCCCGCGTCGGTCTGTCGCCTTGCCAGCCTGTTCTGGAGCTGGGCCGGGTCCCTGCGCAGGTCGTAGTACTCCCTGAAGACCGTTCGGCCATTCGAGAAGTACTCGATGTACTGCCAGTCGCGCGACCGCAACGAAGCCCACCCCGGCCGCCATCGGCCTGTCGTCCGGCTCGCCTCCTTCCAGTGTTCTGTCAGGATGTAGTCGCGCTCCCACGAGGGGTCGAACAGGTCTCGTCCGTCCAATGGGAAAGCCGGGTCGGGGGTCACCCCGGCGGCGTGAAGGAGCGTCGGCGCAAGGTCGACATTGGCTGTGAAACGCATGTCCACCGACCCCGGCTGGATGTGCTTTGTCCAGCGGATGAGAGCCGGGACCTTGATTGACTCGGTATACGGCAGGCGCTTGCCCTTCAGCCGGTGTGCCCCGAACATGTAACCGTTGTCTGAAAGAAATACGACAATCGTGTTTTCGAGCTCGTTCTGATCGCCCAGTTGCGCCATTACGCGGCCGATCACGTCGTCGGCATGACGGAGCATCTGCAACTGAACGATCCAGGCCTTTGATATGAAATGCGGATTTCCCTGGATCCCGTGCTCGGCGTACCCTGGCCATTTGTCGGCGATGCTCCGCTCCCTCTCGGCCCTGTTCGGGGGGCGGGCGGCGAATCGGAGATCTCCGTAGTGGTCCATTGCGATTGGCGGTCCGTGGGGGATGGTCAGCGAGAGGAATCCGAACCACGGCTGTGCGTCGGATTCCTCCGTGCGTCGCACGTACCTCAGCGCCTGACGCTCGATCAGCTGATCGGCGTACGGCCGATACATGAAGCGTCGTCCCGGCCCGTCACCTTGGCCGTGGCGGAACCACGTATTGTGGTGGCTGCCACCCCTGGTGATCGTGTACCTGTCCCAGGCCGGCGGTCGGCCGGCGTATCTGATCGACCAGGCGTTAAGGAACTTGCCGCTGATCCAGGTCTGGTATCCCGCTTCGCTCAGGTAGTGCTGCAATGTGGAGTCGAAGTCCAACCGGAACCGCTCCCGTGTGTTGCCGGTGACCCCGTTGTTGTGGTTGTAGCGGCCTGTCATAATCGTTGCGCGTGATGGGCAGCAGATGGGCGCGGTCACAAAGAAGTTGGTGTACGTACGTCCTTGCCGGCGGAGGTAGAACCGCGTTTTCGGCATGACGTCGCGTCGCATCGTCCCCACAGACTGATCGTCGGTGACGATGATCAGGATGTTCGGAGCGACAGGGACGGCTTGCGCGTTCTCGATCCTCTCGACCGACTGATCCATCAGTCCACCGGTCGACGACCGCTACGAGCAACGCTGGGGTGAGGCACTTACTGCACATCGCCTTTCCACACGTATGGGTCTTACGCTCGGCGTACGCACACCGCTTCGAATCCCGCTGGTGCCAAGTGGCATTACCGCGCGCCGCGCGAGTGTATACCCACCCCGAAGCGTTGTCGAGGATGGCGGATCAGTCCCGTATGAACCTTCTGAGAATGACCCATGTAGGCTGCGACCCATGCGAGGCGGTACTGTCCGGGCGCCGGCGCTGCTCGCCGCCGCGGCTCTCTTCTTGGGCGGCACGCCTTCGGCGGTCGCGGCCGGGCCGGTGCGCTATCCCAACCTGCGCACGCTTCCGCCGGACAATCTGTACTTCACCAAGGCGAAGATCGGCGGCAGCACGCACCGGCTGTTGCGATTCGGCAACACCGCGTGGAACGCCGGTCAGGGCCCGCTCGAGTTGAGTGCGAAGCCGGTCGACGCCACGAGTGCCATCGCCTATCAGCGCCTGCTCGACGCCCGTGGGCGACTGGCAGCCCGACGCGTCGTCGGACGGTTCGTCTTCCATCCGTCGCACAATCACTTCCACCTCGAGAACTTCGCCCGGTATGAGCTGTGGACGCGGGCCGGCTACGACGCCTGGGTCGCGAGCGGCCGGACGACCGGGGCGCCGTTTCGCACGTCGAAGAAGGTGTCGTTCTGCCTCCTCGACACCTTCCACATCTCAACCGGCCGAGGCCCGCCCGGCAGGGTGTACGCGAACTGCACCCAGTCAGGCTTGTCGGGTATTTCGGTGGGGTGGGGGGACTGGTACTCCGCGCGGCTGCCCGGGCAGTTCATCGACCTCGGCGGCTCCATCCCACCGGGAGGCGACTACGTGCTGCGGTCGATCTCCGACCCGGCGAACATCCTGTGGGAGAGCCCCGGCAAGGCGACAGACGAGCGTGAGTCCCAACCTGCCAACGCCGCCGTCACCGCCTTTCGCATCGCGTCGGGCGTTGCCTACGAGCAGCTGGCTGCCGACGACTTCGAGGGCGGCACACTGGCGCGGTGGACGTCGCATCGAGGAGCCTCCGTGCAGAGCGGCGGTGCCTTCGCCGGTGTACGATCGGCACGGTTGAGCGCGTCGGGCGGACCGGCATTCCTCGGCCGGCAGATTCGCCTCGGGCGAACCGGTGTGCAGCTCGACCTGCAGTTCCGCATCGTGTCTCAGCGCACCGAAACGGTGCTGGCGGCCATCCGGGACGACCGGGGCAGGGTTCTCGCGGAGGTGTCCGTCGGCACGCAGGGCCGGGTGCGGTTCCGAAACGGCGTCAGGGGATGGACGCGCGCCACGCCGGTCACCGTCAGCCGCAACACGTGGCACAGCCTGCAGCTGCGGCTGCGCCTGAAGGCCGGGGTGGACCGGTCGGTGGTGACGGTCGACCGCACCAGGGCCCTGTCGGTGAACGGGAGGTTCGGCACGCTCCCGATCGGGCGTATCGCCGTCGGCGACCCTCATCGCGGTCACCGGTTCACCGTGCACGTCGACCAGGTCCTCGCCGAAGGCTTCAGGTAGCCGTACCTAGGCCGGTTCTGGTTCTTCCTGGCCGATTACGCCCTGGCCGGTCAGCCACGTGCGGATCGCGCCCTGCAGCGCCTTTGGCTGCTCGACCTGTGTCATGTGGGCGGCCTTCTCGATCACAATGAGCTGGGATCCCGGCACCTCGCGATGGATCTCCTCGGAGCGCTCGAAGGTGCAGGTGCGGTCGAATCGGCCCACGACCACCAGCATGGGCTTCGAGATCCAGCGCAGATGGTCGACCCACTCGAACCCGCCGTACCCATCAGACGCGAAGTGCGCCAGGACCTCAGGCGCGTACACGGTTTCATCGCGCTCGGCGAAGGTCCGGTAGGCGTCGCCCATCTCCCAGAAGTGGAACGGCATCTGCGACTCCATCAGCTCGCGTGCTTCCGCGACGGTCGCCACGGTCGGCTCGGCGGCCCATGACGCCTTGATCTGATCTCGCAGCTCCGCCGGCTCGAACCGCTCGATCTGGTGCTCGACGTCGGTCAGGAGCGACTCCGAGGAGGCGGCGCCGGCGGAGATCACGTAGTGGCTTGCCGAGCCGCGCTCCAGCGCGTGGCCGAGCGACACGATCGCACCGAAGGAGTGGCCGAACAGGGCGTACTCGTCGAGCTGCAGAGCCTGTGCCAGCCGATCGACGTCGCGTGCGAACACGCTGATCGAAAGCGTCGACGGATCCACACGGTCCGACCCGCCCTGGCCGCGCATGTCAACGTAGATCAGCCGAAGCCCCGCTCCGGAGAGCGAGTCGAGCCACGGGTGCAGGGAGTGATGGTCGAGTCCCGGGCCACCATGCAGCAGGATCAGCGGGTAGCCGGTCCCGACCTCGACGATCTTCAGGGAAACGCCATCCTCGAGCTCGACCAGCCGCTCGGTGGCGTCAGCCATTGAGCTTCCGGTAGCCGAGCGCGTGCTCGGCCTGCATCATCTTATGAATCTGCGTGGTGCCTTCGTAGATGATCGGTGCCCGTGAGTTGCGGAAGTACCGCTCCACCGGATACTCGGCCGAGTATCCGTATGCGCCGTGCACCTGGATGGCGAGGTTGGCGGCCTTGAATGCCGACTCGGTCGCGTGCCATTTCGCAAGCGACGTCTCGCGGGTGTTGCGGACGCCTGTGTCCTTGAGATAGGCGGCCTGCATCACGAGCAGCCTCGACGTCTCGTAGCCGAGCACCATGTCGGCGATCATGTCCTGCACGAACTGGTGCTTGCCAATCGGCTGACCGAACGTCTCGCGCTCGTTCGCGTACTTCACCGACGCCTCGAGGCAGGCACGGATGACTCCCACGGCCCCCGCGGCGACGGTGAACCGGCCCTGGTCGAGCGAGTTCATGGCGACCTTGAAGCCCTCGCCCTCCTTGCCCACCAGGTTCTCGGCGGGGACCTGGACGTTCGAGAAGAACAACTCGCCGGTAGAGCCCGCCCAGATGCCGAGCTTATGCGGGATCGGGCGCGCGTCGACGCCCTCCCACTCGCGTTCGACGATGAACGCCGAGATGCCGCGGTGGCCCGCGTCGGGGTCGGTCTTCGCGAACACCAGCTGGTAGTCCGCCTCGGTGGCGTAGGAGATCCAGTTCTTCTGGCCGTTCAGGAGGTATGTGCCGTCGTCCTGGCGGATCGCGGTCGTCAGCATGGCAGCGACGTCAGAGCCGGCGGCGGGCTCGGTCAGCCCGAAGCAGCCGAGCTTCTCGCCCTTGGCCATCGGCACCAGGTACTTCTGCTTCTGCTCCTCGCTGCCGAACTTCAGCAGCGACAGCGAGTTCAGCCCGACGTGCACCGAGATCAGCGTGCGGAACGCCGATTCTCCACGCTCGATCTCCTCGCAGATCAGCGCCTCGCAGACAAAGTCCAGGCCGGCGCCGCCGTACTCGGGTGGGATCGGCGCGCCCAGCAGGCCAAGCTCCGCCATGCCCTCGATGATTCCCATGTCGAGGTGGTGGTTGATGTCGTTCTCCTGGGCCACCGGCAGCACGCGGCGGTCGACGAACTCGCGCACCGTGTCCTGGATGGCGCGCTGCTCGTCGGTCAGACTGAGATCCAAATCCACTCCTTCTGAATCGGGCGACTTCGCGGAGAGGATCCTACGCCGTGTATCGAAGCCGACGCGCCGCTCAGCTGGCGTAGGAGAGGCGGTCGTCGTCCTCCGGCGGCTTCGACCTGTACATCGCCGCATCGGCCACACGGAACAGCGCATCGGGGTCGTGCGCGTCGGTGGGGCAGACCGCGACGCCGAAGCTCGCGGACAGCCCCGCGAGCCGTTCGTCGGCACTGGTTGCCAGCCGCTCGCGGATCCGCTCGATCACCGCGGTTGCCTCGTCGGCGCCGACCTCGGGGAGGATCAGCGCGAACTCGTCCCCACCGATCCGATACACGCTGTCGACCTCCCGGCGGCCGTCCAAGAGGACGCCTGCGATCGCCTCCAGCGCCTCATCGCCGGCCTGGTGGCCATGCTGGTCGTTCAGCCGCTTGAACCGGTCGACGTCGCCGACCACCAATGCGAAGGGGCGGCCGTACCGGGCCGAGCGCGCGCTCTCGAGCTCGAGCTGCCGCTGGAACGTCCGGCGGTTCAGCAGGCGCGTGAGCGGGTCGTGATCGGCGAGGAACTGCATCTCCTCGAACTGCGCTGCGGAGTCGAGTGCCGAGGTCGCCTGATTTGCAAACACGCGCAGTGCCTGCAGCCGTGCCTCCGACGGCAGCAGGCGGTCGGCCGGGTCGTCGACCCAGATCAGCCCGATCAGCTGTCCGCCGCGGTCGAACATCGGCACGATCAGCCAGTGATCCTGCCACGCGTGCGGCCCACGCCCGGAGCGTTGCGAGTGATAGACCCGGTGCATCGGCGCCAGGCGTGCCTCGGCCTGTTCCGCGGTCATCAGGTACGAGCCGGCGACTTCGAACTCCGGCCGCAGAAGCCCCTTCAGCTCCTCCTGCGTCATCGGCGCACTGACCGCCGGGTCGCCGACCGCCCAGCCGTGCGATGCGCGCACCTGAAACGTGCCGGTGGTCTTGTCCAGCAGGTCGATGCACACGTTCTCGAACCCGAGCGCGACATGGATACCGTCGCAGATTGCCTGGAGGATGTCGTCGATCGCGACCAGCTCGGTCAGCTGCGAGGAGACCAGCAGGAGCTGCTCGAGCGCCGTGCGGTGACGGGCCGCGTCGGTGCGCTCCTGCGCTGTCTGAAGGGCCAGCGCCGCATGCGCGGCGAGAGCAACGAGCACGTCCAGCTCGTCGTCGGTCGGCTGCGTTCCGGACTCGGGCTCGTCCACGGCGAGGATCCCCAGCAGGTGGCCCTCGGAGTGCTTCAGCGGCACCAGCAACGCGTCCTCCGGGTGCCACGCGCCCGAGGCTTCGGTGTGCGGGAGCTCGGGCACGTAGCTGTTCGGTGCGAGCTGGTCCCAGTCGAACACTCCGTGGGGGATGACGTACGCGCCGCGGCGCAGGAACCGCTCGTCGAGCACGCGGTTCCACACGTCCCAGCCCCGGGTGTCGCCGAGCAGCCGCTCCTGGACATCGGGGCGGCCGTGCACGGTGGTGATCGTGAAGTCGTCCCACTCGGGTCGGTACAGGTTGACCGCCACCGTGGCGAACCCAAGCGACTCGGCGGTCGTGCGCGCGATCGCGGCGAGCAGCGTCTCGATGCTGTCGCCGCTGCGAATCAGCCGGGTCACCTCGAGCATGCCTCGAAGGCGGGAAACGGCTGAAAGCTGCTGTGGGTTCACGGTCGGAAGAAACGGCGGCGCCCGCGCCGGGCGATCTCACTCTGGCACGAAAGCGCTCCGGCTGCCACCCCCGTTCGGTCTCTGCCGGTCATGCGGCGAAATCGAACGATCCTCTACCGTTGTCGGTGTATGCGGATCGCCCTTGGGAGCAGAGCATGGCCCCTCGCGGTGCTGGTCGCGGGTGCCGTCGGGTGCAGCGGCGCGTCGCCCAGCACCCTCGCGCTGCCAAGCCCTGCGCAGGCCCTCGCAGTGGCCCCGGATTTCTCGGCCACGCTCTGGGCAGCGACGGGCGATCAGGCGTGGAGATCGCGCGACGGCGGGCATTCCTGGCATGCGGTTCCAGGTGCCGGCGACGCCGTCGGTCTCGCGTTCGGCGAGACGGGCGTCGGTGTCGTCGGCCCGCGGGGCGTGCAGTTCGGCGGCTACGGCGGCGCGCGGCTCGCGCCGCCGCGTATGACGCCGGTGTCGTTCACCGCCATCGCGACGCCCTACCACCGCACCGACCGGTTCTACGGGCTGGACGGCTTCGCGCGGCTGTGGCTCTCGGTCGACGCCGGCCGCCACTGGGCGCGGCTGCGCGCAGAGGGGCTTCCCTCGACGGCGATCGGCATCTCGGCAGTGCGCGACGAGGTGATCGATCCCGACATCGTTTATGTCGCCGCAGGGACGGACGGGCTCTGGCGCTCGCTCGACGATGGGGCCACGTTCAGCCGGGTGGACGGCGTCGCCGATGCCAGGGCGGTGGCGATGACCACCGACGACCAGGACCGGATGCTGGTGGCGGGCGATCGGCTGTACCTATCGGTCGACCGAGGAAAGACATTCCGGGTGGTGTTCCCCGGCGCGGTCGATGCGGTTGCGTTCGACCCTCGCAACCACCGCCTCGCGTTCGCCGCGATGGGCGCGAAGCTGCTGCGCTCGATCGACGGCGGCGTCAGCTGGCCGGAGGGCTGAAGCCGGCGCCGAGCTCGGTCAGCCAGGCCGGGACACGCACCGGCCGAAGCGTCGCACGCGCGACGCACGCATGCCGCGTGAATCCGGTTGCCACGACCTCCTTGCCCCGCAGCAGGCGGTACTCGAACCGAAACGACGCGCGCGAGAGCTCGGCGAGCGTGCACTCGACGCGGAACTCGTCGTCGAACAGCAGCGGCCGCAGGTACCTGAGCCCCGCCTCGGCCACCACCATGTCGATGCCGCCGTCGTGGACCTCGGCGTAGCTGTGGCCGCACGCGCGCAGGAACTCGATCCGGCCGATCTCGAAGAACTGGAGGTACGCGGCGTTGTTGGCGACGCCCATCGCGTCGGTCTCGCCGAAGCGCACGCGAAGGGGCGTCCAAAATGGAGGCGTTGTCTGGGCCATGTTTGGGCATGATACGGTCGTGTGGCCGCAATGCGACTCGTCGAAAGGGGTTCCGGATGAATGACCAGAACAGCCTGATCGGACGCGTGAAGGAGGTCACCGAGGACATGGCCGGGAGCCCGGTCGTGTCGGCGACACGGGAACGGGCGCACAAGGCGGCGCATGCCGCCAAGAGCCAGCTGCCCGCCACCCGCGAGGACATCATGCGGCTCTCCGTGCAGCTCGACCGGATCGAGACGGCGCTGGTGGCGCTCACCCACAAGGTCGACGCGATGAAGCCGAAGCCACGGCGCGCGTCAACCGCGGGGAGCGCGAAGACGGAGAGCTGACGGAACGATCTCGAAGGTGGCCGGCGTTCGCCCCGGTTGCTCCCCGTCCACCTCGATCGGCAACGGAACGTCCGGCGTGACGACCACTCTGCGGGCGCGGCGGATTGTCGCCTTCGGGTGGGTCGTGTGTGTGCCGCGATAGAGCTTGTGCATATTCCGCGCCAGGTCGGCCTTTGACACGTCGCCCCAGACGAGCACGTCGAGCATCCCGTCCGAAGGATCGGCGTCGGGCAGGATCTTCATGCCGCCGGCGAAGTACCGGCAGTTGCCGACGATGGCGTTGTTGCAGACCTGGTCGATCCGCTCGTCGTCAATCTCGACGACGAACCGCGAGTTGCGGTGCCCTATGAACGTCGCCACCGCCGCCCAGCCGAACGCCACGGTTGCCCCCAACGGCTTGCCCGATCTGTTGACGCGGTCGGCAACCGCGCCGGTCAGCCCAGCGCTGGCAATGTTCGCGAAGTAGCGCTCGGCCGGCGCCCCGTCGTGGCCGGTGAAGCTGACCCGGCCGAGGTCGATCGTCCGCGCGGGGCCATTCACAGCCACGTCGAGTGCGCTGTCCGCGTCCTTCGGGATGCCGAAGGTACGGATGAAGTCGCAGCCCGACCCGCGTTGCACCACGGCGAGCTCGGTGTGGCTGGCGTGCCCGGCCAGACCGTTGGCAACCTCGGAGACGGTGCCGTCGCCGCCCACGACGAGCACCAGCTCCACGCCCTCGTCGGCGGCGGCGCGCGCCAGCTCGGTCGCATGGCCCCTGCGCTCTGTCATGCGCACATCCACATCGAGGCCGTGCGCTCGGGCCCGCATGGCGATGTCCGGCCAGCGCTTCGCCGTCCGCCCGTTCGCGGACGCCGGGTTGACGATCATCGCGGTGACGCTCACGCCTTCGGGTCGATAGCAGCTGCGAGGGCGAGCAGCGTCATCCGCTCCACTCCCTTGACGAGGTCGTCGTCGGCGATGCGGACGGGTGCGTCTCCCGTCACGAGATCCGACACCGTCAGGATGCACGCCGTCTTGACACCCCGCAGCGCCCCGATCGTGAACAGCACGGCGGCCTCCATCTCCACGGCGAGCACGCCGCGCTCGGCCCACCGGTGGTGGCGCCCCGGATCGGGGTCGTAAAAGGTGTCCGATGAGGCGATCGCGCCGACGTGTGGCCGGATGCCGAGCCCCTTGGCGGCGTGAATCGCGCCGTGCGTCAGCCCGAAGTGCGCCGTCGGCGCATGTGGCTCGCCCTGGGTGTAGCGCAGAGCGGTGGCGTCGCCGGGAACCGCAGACAGCGCGATGATGGTCTCGCCCAGCCCAAGGCCGGGCTGAAGGCCGCCACAGGTCCCGATCCGGATCAGCCGCTCTGCTCCGAGCTGGATCAGCTCCTCGATCACGATCGCAGCGCTGGGGCAGCCCATGCCGGTGGCCTGCACCGAGACGGGTGTGCCCTGGTGGGTGCCGGTGAAGCCGAGCATTCCGCGCTCGCCGTTGACCTGGCGCGCATCGTCGAGGAACTCCTCTGCGACGCGCTTGGCCCTCAGTGGGTCACCGGGAAGCAGGACCGCCGGCGCGTAATCGCCGGGCTCGGCACGCAGGTGAATCGGCATGGCGCGGCAGCTTACCGTCAAGTGGGCGGCCGCGATGACCGATTTGGGGGATATCGGTCTCCAAAACCGGTTGGTGGTGGAGTCCCCGGGGTCAACCTGGGGACTTGCCGGACGATTGATCAATTACACGATGGCGCCCCCGAACAGACTGCAGGCGTTGCTCGAGCTCTCCCGGGCGCTCTCTTCCAGCCTGGACCTGGACCAGGTGCTGTCGGAGCTCGTTTCGCGGATCTCGCGGTTGACCGGCGCCACGGGGGCCGCGGTTTCCAAGTGGGACCGCGAGCGCAACGTGCTGGTGATGCTCGTGCAGCACTCCCACCACACCAACTCGCTCGTCTCAGGGAGCGACGAGGTGTCGGTTGCCGGCTTGCCGGCGACGCACGAGGTCCTGGAGACCCAGGTGCCACGGCAGATCAGGCGCTTCAACCCGCGGGACGACGCGGCGGAGCGGGAGCTGCTGGGTGAGCTCGGCTTCGGGGCCGCGCTGCTGCTGCCTCTGGTGGCACGTGGACAGACGATCGGCCTGATGCAGATCGCAGACGTGAACGACCGCTCGTTCAGCCCGCAGGACTTCGAGTTCTGCCAGGCGGTGTGCGACATCGTGGCGACGGCGATCTACAACGCCATGCTGTTCGAGCAGACCCGTGAGCTGGCCCTCCGCGACCAGTTGACCGGTCTCTACAACCGGCGTGCCTTCGAGGAGCGGCTCGAAGAAGAGCGCTCGCGCGCGGCCCGGACCGGCGACCCGCTGGCGCTGCTCGTGATCGACCTCGACGGCCTGAAGGCGATCAACGACGCCGGAGGGCATCTGGCGGGCGACGAGGCGCTGCGGCTCGCCGCCGAGGCACTTCGCAACTCGATCCGCCAGAGCGATCTGCCCTGCCGGCCGGGAGGCGATGAGTTCGCGGTGATCCTCCCAGGCGCCGGCCTGGATGCGGCGTTGTGGGTCGCGGAGCGCGCGCGGCGGCGTCTCGACGAGCTGAGCGTCGGGCGGTTTCGCTTCTCCGGCGGCGCCGCTGTCGACGCCGGCGCCGGGATTTCGACCCACGATCTGTACCGCACTGCGGATGACGCGGCGTACCGCGCAAAGCAGGCCGGCGGGGGGCGGACGCTGGCCGCCTGAGACCTTGCCCTCAGGTCATTTTCGGGCCGCGACGCCGATCGCCACTCCGGGGATCTCGATGCCGTCATCCGTCGCATACGGCTCCAGCCGCTCGACTATTGCGGCCCGCGCCTCGTCGATCTGACCCTCGTCGAGGGTGCTCAGGGTACGGGTGACGATCGTCGAGAGCCCGGTGTGCACCCGCCAGAACTCGTCGGCGTCGGCGTAGCGGAAATCCACCGCCACCTCGGCGATGTCGGTCAAGCGCAACGCCGCCGACTCCACCAGCGCCCGCAGGTCGGCAGGGTCGGATAGGGCGAACATGCCCGGGCCTGCCGAGTCGCCGGGAGGCAGATGACCCTGGCCGGTCAGCACCTCGGGGATCAGGGTCGGTGCGGAGTTGAGTTCCGGTTTGCCCCAGACGGCGAACGACAGCCTTCCGCGCGGGCGCAGCACACGACGCGTCTCGCGCACTGCGGCGACCGGATCGGCCATCAGCATGTAGCCCCAGCGGCACAGGACCACGTCAACGCTCTCGTCGGGAAGGTCCATCTGCTCGGCGTCCAGGTCGCGCCACTCCGCGTTCGTCACGCCCAGCTCGGCGCCCCGGCGCCTCGCCGCGTCGAGCATTCCCGGGGCGCGATCGGTCGAGATCAGCCGGCCCCCGGCGCCGATCCTCCGGGCCGCGAGATACCCCGTGTCACCGATGCCGGACGCGAGCTCCAGCACCGTTTCCCCGGACCGCGGCGAGGCGTGGTCGACCATCCACTCGCTGAGATCTCTGGTCGCGCGCCACAGCAGGTCCCGCTCGCGCTCCCACCCGGTCGCGGCCTGCTGCCACGCCTCGAAGCTCTGCCGCCGGTAGCTGCTAGCGTCCTCGCCGTGCACGTCCGTACAGTCGCCGTCGACGGGCTGCGCGTCAAGCTGCTCGACGGAGGTGAGGGGCAGGCAGTGGTGCTTCTCCACGGGCTGCTGGGGTCTCCCGCGTACCTCGAGCCGCTGGCGCGGGCGCTCGCGCGGACGAGGCGGGTGATCGTGCCGGGGCTTCCTGGACATGGCGGGTCGGATCCGATCCGGCCGTTCACCTTCGAGGCGGCGTCCGACGTGCTCGCCGCCCTCATGCGCGAGCTCGGTATCGAGCGACCGGCGGTCCTCGGCCACTCGTTCGGTGCTCCGTTGGCCGTGTACTGGGCGGCACGCCACGAGCTGCGCTCCGTGGTGGCGGTGTCGTCGATCGGCATCGCGCCGCTCGAGGTCGGCATCACGCGCGCGTTCGTTCCCGTGGCACCGGTCGTGGCTGCGGCGGCGCGGGCGCTGGCCCGTCCACTCGCGCAGAGTGAGGCCGGCAGGCGCTTCGTGTTCGGCTGGTTCGTCGGCATGGCTCGGCCGCAGGCCGTCGATGCACAGCTCGGCGAGCGCCTCATCCGCGGCGCGGCGCACGCGGCGGCGCAGGTCGCCGGTGTGCTGCCGGTGCTGGACGGGCTCGATCTGAGGCCGATCGCCGCGAAGGTCGGCTGCCCGTCGCTCGTGGTCTGGGGCGATCGAGACGTCCACGGGCTCATGAACGGTTCTGAGCTGGCAGACGCGCTTCGAGGCGAGCGCCGGATCCTGCCCGACGTCGGTCACATGCCGATGCTCGAGGCGCCGTTTGCGTTTCGCCGCTCGCTGGCGGGCTTCGTCTAACCTCCACCGGTGTCCCGCACCGATCATTGGCACTGCGAATCGTGCGGTCTCGGAGCAGATCTCGGACGGCGCTCCGTCGAGGTCGGGCTCGTGCGCGCGGCCTATCGCGGCACCGAGCACTTCGGACTCGGAAGCGGCGGGCTGGAGCAGGAGGTCGGTGCGATGCTCGAGCCGTGCTGCGAATGCAACGGGCGCCTCGTTCCCGGTGAGGGATCGGTGCCGGGCGGAGAGGGGCGGTTCGACACGACGCTGCTTCGGCCGGTCGCCGTGAGCGGCTGGGCTCGGCTCGAGGCGGAGCCACGTCTGTCGGATCTCCGTGATGTTTGGCGCCCACGCGCGCTGGGTCTGATGGGCCGGGACGATGAGCTGAGCCGCGAGGACGTCCTGCGGCTGCGCCTCGAAGACAAGCTGGCGTCGCTTCAGGCCGAGCTGGAGCGTGCGGAGGCGGCGGGGGACAGCGACGCCGCCGAGACCGCTCATGCCAGGTACATCGAGCTCGGCACGACGTATGTCAGGCGGTTCGTCCGCTCCGATGACCCCGTCAACCAGCCTTAGCGAACGCGTCCGCGGGTACATCGCCGAGCACTCGGTGCTCGAGCCTGGGGAACGTGTGCTCGCCCTCGTGTCCGGCGGTGCGGACTCGCTCTGCCTGTGGGGGCTTCTGGAGGAGCTCGGCCACGAGGTCGAGGCGCTGCATGTCGAGCACGGCCTGCGGGGAGAGGCGGGGCTCGAGGACGCCGCGTTCTGTGCCGGTCTTGGCGCCACCGTCGTCCCGGTCGACGTTTCTGCTCAAGGCAACATCGAGGCGCGTGCGCGGGAGGCGCGGTATGAGGCGGCGCGGCGGCATGCCGGCGGCCGGCCGATTGCGACCGGGCACACGATGTCCGACCAGGCCGAGACGGTGCTCTATCGCATGGCAAGCTCGTCAGGGCCTCGCGCGATCCGGTCGATGCGTGCGCGGTCCGGCGATCTTCGCCGGCCGCTGCTCTGCCTGACGGCCGCGGAGACTCGTGCCTGGTGCCGGGCGCGCGGGCTCGAGGCCCGTGAGGATGCGACGAACGGCGACCGCGCCATCCGCCGCAACCTGATCCGCCACGAGGTGCTGCCGGCCCTGCTTCGCGTCCATCCGGGAGCCGAGCGCAACCTGGCGCGGTCGGCGGAGTTGCTGGGGGAGCTCGACGACCTGGTCACCGAGCTGGCCGTCGAGCACGTGCGCGAGCCGATCGATCTCGACGCCGTGGCGCACCTGCCGCGCGCGCTCCGCGCACTCGTGCTGCGCGAGGCGGCGGAGCAGGCAGCGGGAAGGCCGCTTCGCCTGCCGCAGCAGCTGACAATCCGGCTTCAGGACCTCGCCGACCGGCGTTCGGGCGTCGAGCGTTTGTCGCTCGCCGCCGACCTCGAGGCCTTGCGCGACCGGTCGCATCTCAGCTTTGGGCCACCGTCGCGGTATCCTGCGCGGCCATGACGTCGGATCTGACCGCCGCCCTTGACCCTGACCGGCTGATCGCGGAGGTGCTGGTCGAGGAAGAGGCGCTCAAGCGGCGGATCGGCGAGCTCGGCGAGGAGCTGTCACGCGATTACGAAGGCCGCGAGCCGCTGCTGATCGGCGTGCTGAAGGGCGCGGTGTTCTTCATGGCCGACCTCGTACGCCAGATCACCGTCCCCTGCGAGATGGACTTCATGGCGGTTTCCAGCTATGGCAGCGGCACCGACTCGTCGGGTGTGGTGCGGATCCTCAAGGACCTCGATGCCAACATCGAGGGGCGCCATGTCGTGATCGTGGAGGACATCGTCGATTCCGGCCTGACGCTCTCCTATCTGGTGCGCAACCTCGAGGCCCGCGGACCGGCGTCGCTCGAGGTCTGCGCTCTGCTGACGAAGCCCGAGCGCCGTCAGACCGACATCATCTGCCGTTACGTCGGGTTCGAGATCCCCAACCGGTTCGCCATCGGCTACGGCCTCGATTACGTCGAGCGCTACCGCAGCCTTCCCTACGTCGCGGCGCTCGACGAGACCCGTATTCCCGAGGAGCTCGACTAGCCGCTTGCGGTGGGCCGTCAAGGGTGTCGGTCAGCCTGCCGATACTCCACACACGGGGGTGAACCGCCGGGCCTGCGCGGGCCGTATATCGGTTACGGAGCGCCCATTTCGGCCCAATGTTCGGGAAAAGTCCCGTGGTATCGTTCAGCGCATTCCAAACGGCAGGTAGGCGAAGCACCCGGTGAGCAGATTCTTCAAAAGCGCAGCATTCCCGATCATCGTCGTCGTCGTTCTGGCGTTCTTCGCGCAGAAGATGATCATCGACAGTTCGGGTAGCAAGCAGACGAACCACTGGAACGATTTCGTCGCCGCCGCCGAGGCCGGCCAGGTCACGTACGTCAAGACCAACATCGGCGACAACAACATCAAGTACTCCACGCAGCCACAAGGGGAGAAGGCCGTTACGATCGGCATCCCCAGCGACACGCTGCTCGACGATGCCCTGACCGCGGTGGAGGCGAACAGCACCAGCGCCACCATCGACGGCACCCCACAAGGCGGCTCGCCATGGTGGAGCATCCTCACCTACATCCTGCCGTTCGTGCTGTTCTTCGGCTTCTGGATCTTCCTGATGAATCAGGTGCAGGGTGGCGGCAGCAAGGTGATGAGCTTTGGCAAGAGCCGCGCCAAGCGCATGTCGGTCGACTCGCCGAAGATCACGTTCAAGGACGTCGCAGGTGTCGACGAGGCGGTCGAGGAGCTGCACGAGATCAAGGAGTTCCTCGAGAACCCCAAGAAGTTCCAGGCCCTCGGCGCGCGCATCCCCAAGGGCGTGCTGCTGTTCGGTCCTCCGGGCACAGGTAAGACGCTGCTTGCCCGCGCCGTTGCAGGTGAGGCCGGCGTGCCGTTCTTCAGCATCTCCGGCTCCGACTTCGTCGAGATGTTCGTCGGCGTCGGCGCGAGCCGCGTCCGTGACCTGTTCGAGCAGGCCAAGCAGAACTCGCCGTGCATCATTTTCATGGACGAGATCGACGCGGTGGGCCGCCATCGCGGTGCCGGCATGGGCGGCGGTCACGACGAGCGGGAGCAGACGCTGAACCAGCTGCTGGTCGAGATGGACGGCTTCGAGATGAAGGACAACATCATCCTCATCGCGGCCACCAACCGCCCTGACATCCTCGACCCGGCGCTGCTGCGTCCCGGTCGCTTCGACCGCCAGGTCGTCGTCGACCGTCCCGACCGCGTCGGCCGCAAGAGGATCCTCGAAGTGCACTCGCGCGGCAAGCCGATCTCGTCGGCCGTCGACCTCGAGGCGCTCGCCGGCCAGACGCCTGGCTTCACCGGCGCCGATCTCTCGAACCTCGTCAACGAGGCAGCCCTGCTCGCCGCCCGCAAGGGCAAGCGCCAGATCGAGACGCTCGAGCTGGAGGAGGGCATCATGCGGGTGATCGCCGGCCCGGAGAAGAAGACCCGGCTGCTGTCGCCCAAGGAGCGCGAGATCACGGCCGTGCACGAGATGGGCCACGCGCTTGTCGGTCACTATCTCGAGCACAACGACCCGGTGCACAAGATCTCCATCGTCGGTCGCGGCATGGCGCTCGGTTACGTGATCACGTTGCCCAGCGAGGACAAGTTCATGCGCTCGCGCATCGAGCTGATGGACGGCCTCGCGAAAAACCTGGGCGGGCGGACGGCCGAGGAGCTGGTGTTCGGCGAGGTGACCACCGGCGCCGAGGACGACCTCAACAAGACCACCGACACCGCCAAGCGCATGGTCACCAGGTGGGGCATGTCCGAGAAGCTCGGCCCGCGCACCTTCGGCCGCGATTCGACGCAGCCGTTCCTGGGCCGCGACTTCGGCCACGAGGCCGACTACTCGGAGGAGATCGCCCGCGAGATCGACGACGAGATCCGGCGCATCGTCGAGGACGCTCACGAGCGCGCCCGCCGGGTGCTCTCGGAGCACATGGACGAGCTGCAGCGGCTGTCGAAGATCTTGATCGAGTACGAGACGATCGATCGCGGGCAGTTCCAGGACCTGCTCACCGGCACAGCGGCCGAAGAGGTCTTCAAGGATCACGAGAAGCACGCGCCCGCCGAGGAGGAGCAGCCGGTGAAGCAGCCGTCGCGTCCACGCACGATCGGACTGCCGCTGCCGAGCTCGCTGCAGAAGCCGCCGGACGCCGGCCCACAGGGCGCCTGAGGCGTCTCGGCCGCTGCCGAGTGCGACAACGCTCTGCTACGGTCGGCCGCCGGTTCGGTAGAGGGCGACGATGGTCGACCGACGCCGTTCGGGCAGCGCCTGCTCGGCAATCCGCAGCACTGCGCCGGCGCCCGGTATGCGAGCGCCGTACGCATGGAGCGTTCCGACGTAGATGACCGCCTCGGGCTCGAATCCGGCCTCGCGAGTGGCCGTCGAGAGAAGCTTGGGCGTGTTCGCCCGATAGAGCGCAGGAAAGACATTGCGGTCATCCGCCCCTGCGGAGCGGTGCTTGATCGCGACGCGCAGGTTCTGCGGGAGCGCCCGGGCGGCCGCCATGAAGGGGTTGGCGCGGTTGCTCGTCACGAGCAGCAGGGCCCCGCCCGGTCGCAGCACTCGGTGCCATTCGCGAAGCGTGGATGCGGGGTCGCCCAGGTGCTCGACGACGAAGTTCGCATAGACCAGGTCGAAGCTGTTGTCGAGGAACGGCAGCGGCTTGGTGAGGTCCGCCGTCACGAACTCATCCAGCGCCGAGTTCTCCTCGCCTGCGGAAGAGTCGAGATCGACCCCGACCAGCCGGTCGATGCGGTCGCGGAACGCAACCATTCGCGTCGTTCGCCCGCAGCCGGCCTCGAGCACGTGCGACCCCGGGCGCAGCGCCGCGTCGAGCAGTCGCGCCTCGACGGCGGTGTGGGATGTCTCCACAGCGGTCGTGACTCTACCAACCGCCGGAAGAGCCGGGCCAAAGCGGGCCAGCGGCTACACTCGCCAGCGTGATCGCCGACCGTCAACCCGTTGGGTGGGGGCGCGGGGTGTTCGCCGGTGTCACGCTGTTCGTGGTGTCGCAAGCGGTTCTGACGCCTGCGCTGATCGTGTTCGGCGACGAGCGCCGGCCGTCGGTGCTGGCCGGCGTGGTGCTCGCCTCGATCTGCCTCGCCTGCATACCGCTCGCGGTGTCCGTGGCGTTTGAGCTGGCGTTCGCCTATCGCCGCCGTGAATGGAGCCTGTTCGGGGTGGCTCCGGCGCGGCGCATCGCATCGTCCGTCGCCATCTTCCTCGGCCTGGCGCTGGTCGCCCTGTTCGTCTCCGCTGCAGCGAATGCGCTCTTCGACATCAAGCAGCCGACGGAGGACGACCTGTTCGGCGGGTCGACCGGCTATGAGCTCTTCGTCGCAGCGTCGGCGATCGTGTTTGCACCCTGGATCGAGGAGGTCTCGATCCGCGGCTTCCTGCTGGGGGGCCTGGCGAGGCGGTTCGGCTTCTGGATCGGCGCGGCGGCGTCAGCGGCCCTCTGGGCGGGGGCGCACTTCGAGGTCTTCGTGCTGGTGCTGTTCACGCTCTGGGGCATCCTCCTCGCATGGCTGCGCCGCCGCACCGGCTCGCTGCTGCCCGGCGTCGCCCTGCACGGCACCTGGAACACCCTTGTCACCGTGCTCAACCAGCCGTGGTGGATGGGCGTCATCTTCTGGGCACTCCTCGCAGGGACCGTCGTCGTTGCCGCCCGGAGGATGCCCGAGCCTGTGACCTTCGTGGATCCGCCGGACGAGCCGACAACCGAGCCGCCCCCCAACCCGCCGGATACGGAGCTGACCCGCCGGTTCCCCGCGCCTGCGGTGATGGGCGTGATCAACGTCACGCCGGACTCGTTTTCGGACGGGGGGCAGTTCCTCGGCCCGGACGCGGCGATCGCCCATGGGCTCGAGTTGGCCGCACGCGGGGCTGACCTGATCGACATCGGCGGGGAGTCGACGCGGCCGGGCTCGGACCCGGTATCGCTGGAAGAGGAGCTCCAGCGGGTGCTGCCGGCGATTCGAGGGCTGGTCGAGCGCACCGACGTGCCGATCTCGATCGACACGATGAAGGCGGAGGTGGCGCGGCAGGCGATCGAGGCGGGAGCCTCCTTCGTGAACGACGTCTCGGCCCTGCGGCACGATCCGGAGATGGCTGCTGTGGTCGCGGCCGCCGGCGTCCCTCTCTGCCTGATGCACATGCAGGGCACCCCGAAGACGATGCAGGACCATCCGCGCTACGCCGACGTCGTCGGTGAGGTGGCCGAGTTCCTGCTCGAGCGTGCGCACTACGCCGAGAGCAGAGGGATCCGGCGCGAGCTGATCTGCATCGACCCGGGTATCGGGTTCGGCAAGACGATGGAACACAACCTGGTGCTGCTCCACGAGCTCGACAGCCTTGTCCGCCTGGGATACCCCGTGTTGATCGCCGTGTCGCGGAAGCGTTTCATCGAGAAGATCACCGGGCGTGCCGACAGCGAGCGCCTGGCGGGGACGATCGCGGCGAACCTGGCGGCGCACGATCGCGGCGCGTGGATGTTCAGGGTGCACGACGTGGGCCCCGCCCGGGAGGCGCTCGACGTGGCGGCAGCGGTCAGGGGGGCACGCCGGTGAGCGTCCCGGTGATCGAGCTGCGCGGCCTGGAGGTGTTCGCCTACCACGGTGTGCACGCGGAGGAAAAGGAGCGCGGTCAGACGTTCTTCATCGACGTCGTCCTCGAGTCGCGATTCGCCGATGCGACCCGCAGCGATCGGTTGGAGGACGCCATCGACTATGGCGCCGTGGCGGACCGCGTCGTCGAGTTGGCCGGAGGCGGCCCGTACGATCTGCTCGAGCGCCTCGCGGCGGTGATCGCCGATGATCTGATGGCAACGTTCGCCGCTGCGCGGGTCGCTGTGACCGTCCACAAGCCGCAGGCGCCCATCACCCACCCGTTCACGGATGTCGCCGTCACCGTGGAGCGGCGGGCGTAAAGGTTTTGTGGGCGGGGTTTCGCACCCCACGGTCCACCCGTATAACATTGGGTATGAGGCAAATCCGGGTAGTTGTCGTGGAAGATCACCCCATCTACCGGCGAGGGTTGGTCGCGCTGCTCGAAGCCGACGGGTTCGCCGTCGTCGGCGTGGCTGACAGGGTGGACGAGGCGACACGTGTGCTCGAGTCGACACAACCGGACGTGGTGCTTGTCGACCTGTTTCTGACCGATGGCCTCGGTGTCGATCTCGTCCGGCAGGTGGCGGAGGTCGGTGAGGTGCGTTCGATCGTCCTCACCGTCTCGCATGACGCCGACGAGATGCTCGCCGCCGTCCGCGCGGGCGCCGATGGATTCCTGACCAAGGATCAGGCACCCGAGCGACTGGGACGCGCCATCCGCGGCGTCCTGGACGGCGAGGCAGCGCTCTCGCGCCATATGACGGGCCACCTGCTGCGCGACGTTCGTAACGGACAGCGCCGCGTCGCGCTCGCGAGTCGGTTCCCGCACCGTGAGCGGCTGACTCCGAGACAGCTCGAGATCCTGCAGCTGATCGCAACCGGGCAGACAACCGCGCAGATCGCGGAGCAGTTGTTCCTGTCACCCGAGACCGTGCGCTGGCACGTGAAGCTGATCTTGCGCAAGCTGAACGCCAAGAACCGCGCGGAGGCGGCGGCGACCCTGCGTGAGATCGTCGCCGTCTGAGCGGTTCTCGCCCTGCGCAGGAGCGTCCTGTCGGGCGGGGGGGAGCCTGCCCCCGCCTGAGAGGACGCTCTAGCGCATGGAGCCGCGGGCGAACTCGGCAGCCGAGCGCATGATCCACAGCGTGACCACCAGGCAATAGGTGATCGCGACGCAGGCGAGCGTGACTGCAGCAGCTTTTCCGGGTGCGCCCTGGAGCACCATGTCGATGCCGGCCAATGCGGGCCGCAGCAACACGAAGGACACAAGCCCGGTGATCCCGAGGTGCAGCGCGGTCGTCCGCAGCTCAGTGGGCCGGATGGTCGGATAGCGTGCATCCGCCCATGCCGCGAGGAGCGCGGGGCAAACGACGAGCACGATGGTCAGTTCCATGAGGGTCGACATGGCACCTTCCTTGCGGGACTTTGGGAGTCGGCCGGGAAACGCGAATAACCTGGCCTGCTCACAGCATGGCCATATGTGAGGATTTTGTGAAGGGTTTGTCAGCAAGTCCACCCTTTCGAGTGACCCGGGCGTACGTCGGCCTGGGCAGCAACCTGGGCGACCCGGCCGCCACGTTGCGCACTGCCGCGGTCCGGCTGCGGTCGCTGGGTCAGATCGCCGGCGCGTCACAGCTGTACGACACCGAGCCCGTCGGTCTCGAGGACCAGCCGCCATTCCGCAACGCCGTCGTCGCGCTCGACACCGACCTCCAGCCGCTCGCGCTGCTCGACGGGCTCCAGGCCATCGAGGCGGAGTTCGGGCGTGAGCGGACGATCCGCTGGGGGCCGCGAACGCTCGACCTCGATGTGATCTGGTACGACGGCGCAGTGCTCGAGAGCGAGCGGCTCACGCTGCCGCACCCGCGCGCGCATGAGCGCGAGTTCGTTCTGCGGCCCCTCTCTGAGGTCGCCCCGGAGCTGCCGCTGGCGGGCTCGACGGTGCGCGAGTTGCTCGCGGATCTCGCGCCGCAGGGCGTCCGTTCCACCGGCGAGCCGCTGATCCAATAGGTCAGGCTCAAGCCGCGGAGCGCCTCCGCCGATACCCCCGGTGTGCCGCGGCTGCCCCGCATCCTTCATCTGCTCGGATCCCGAGGGATCCCCACGTTTCTCTTCGCCGTCATGGCCACGCTGGTCTTTCGCAAGTGCCTGACCGATGAGACCGTTACGGAGTTCCTGTTCCATTTCCTGAGCGGATCGTTGTGGGCGATGCTGACCGTGCTCGTCAACGTCCGGCCAATTCCGCTTCGCAGGGGAGCGCCGATCGGGGCAGTGGCCGCCATCGGCGCCCAGCTCGCGATGATCGGCACCGGTCTTCCTTCCGACACGAGTCACGGCGGCATCTGGCTGATCGTCGGCACCGTGCTGCTGTTCGGCGGTCTCGTCTTTGCCCTGGTATCGGTCAGCGTCCTGGGACGATGCTTCGGCGTACTGCCCGATGTTCGCGGGCTCGTGACACGCGGGCCGTACCGGTTCGTCCGTCACCCGCTCTATCTCGGCGAGCTCACCGCTTCGCTCGGAATGGTCGTGGGCTCGGATGGGCGGCTCCTCCCAGCGGCGTCCCTGGCCGTGTGCGCCCTGTGCCAGCTGGTGCGCACGCATTACGAGGAGCAAGCGCTGCGCGCTGAGTTCCCGGACGAGTACGGCTCGTACGCCGCTCGAACCAAGCGCCTGATTCCCGGCGTCGTGTAGATTCGAGCGCCATGCTGGCGCTCTACGACCACCCGATCTCGTCCAACGCACTCAAGTGCGGTTCCTGCTCGCCGAGCTGCGCCTTCCCTACGAGCGTCGTACCGTGCCGATCGAGCGCCCACGGCCTCAGTGGTATGTCGACGTCAATCCGATCGGCGGCATCCCGACGCTGGACGACGACGGCTTCGTGCTGACGGAGTCGAACTCCATCCTTCGCTACCTCGCGAACCGCGAGGGTCGTGACGACCTCTATCCCGTGGAACCTGCGCAGAGGGGGATGGTCGACGCGTTCCTCGACCGGTTCTCCCTCACGTTCCGCCCGGCCCTGTTCCGCGTTGAGGTCGATGCCCTGGGCTTCACGCCGCAGGGCGGGTTCCGCACCCGGGAGCCCGATCCCGAAACCGCCCGGGCGACCGAGGCCGAGATCGCACCGACGATGCGCACGCTCGACGCCATCGTGGGCGATACCGGATTTGCTCTTGGGCGGTTCACCATCGCGGATTGCGCCGCCGCACCGGCGCTGTTTCGCACGACCAGGACAGGGATGGACATCTCCCCGTACCCGAACCTCGTCCGGTGGCGCGACACGCTGATCGCCCGGCCCTCGTTCGCGGCCGCAGAGCCGGTGGAGTGACCCGCCGCGAGTTCGCCGGGCGGGTACCGCTGGCGTAGACTTCGACCCATGTCGCACATCGATGACCTCGAGGAATACGACGCGGAGTTGGAGCTCCGGCTGAAGCGCGAGTACGCCACGGTCTTCGGGCTCTTCAAGTGGTGCGTGCTGACCGCTGAGGCCACCTACCTCTGCAACCGGCTCGAGATCGAGCGCAACGATCAGCCGTCCTACCCGTACGCCCGCCTGACGATGGAGGACGTATGGGTGTGGGACAAGAGCCGGCCGACCCGCATCATTCCGCGCACCGTGGTGCACACCACGCAGGACGTCACAATCGAGGAGCTGAAGACCGACGACGACCTGGACACCACACTGCCGTCCGGGTTCGAGCTCACCGACGAATAGTGCTGCTCGCGATCGACGTGGGCAACACCCAGACGGTCGTCGGGTTGTACGACGGCGAGTCGCTGTCCGAGCACTGGCGCACGGCGAGCGTGCGGTCGCAGACCGCCGACGAGCTCGCAGTCGAGCTGCACGGGTTGCTTGCCGTCCGGGGGCGGACATTTGCCGACATCTCGGCGACCGTGGCGTCGTCGGGCGTTCCCCAGCTGGCTGAGGCGCTGCGTGAGACGGCGTGGTCGCACTTCGGCCACGAGGCGCTGATCGTCGGCCCGGGCGTGCGCACCGGCCTCGAGCTTCGCGTCGACAACCCGCACGAGGTGGGAGCCGACCGCGTCGCGAACTGCGTCGCGGCACTCGCCCTGCAGCCGGGGCCCCTCGTCGTGGTGGATTTCGGTACGGCGATCAACTTCGACGCCGTGTCGGCCGACGGCGCCTTTGTCGGCGGCGCGATCGCCCCCGGTTTGGAGGTGGCCGTCAATGCCCTCGGTGAGCGTGCAGCGAGGCTGTTCCGGATCGAGCTGAAGGCGCCCGAGCACGCCATCGGCCGCAACACGGCAGAGAACATGCAGTCCGGCGCGATCCTCGGCTACGCCGGCCTGGTCGACGGCCTGGTCAGGCGGTTCGCGGCAGAGCTCGGCGGCGACGTGGGGGTGATCGCGACCGGCGGCCTCGCCGCGGTGGTGACGCCGCACTGCGAGACCGTCGATCGCGTCGAGCCGTGGCTCACGCTCGAGGGGTTGCGCCTGATCTGGGAGCGAAACCGGGTCTGAGGCGCCGCTAAAGCGGCGTGATCACGCCGATCAGGTGGGCTTCCGGATCGGTGAACAGCCCGATCACGATCTTCGCGTCCTCCATCCGCTCGGGGCCCATCACGCGGGAGCCGCCGAGGCTCTCCGCCTTGGCGAGCGCCGCCTCCACGTCCGGCACCGCGACATAGAACGTGACGTGGCCGGGGTAGCCGTCCGGGCCCGGACCGCCTACGCCGCCTCCGATTCCGACCCCCTCCGGCGAGAGGTTGCCCTCCCGCTGCACGATCCCGTAGTTCATGGGGTTGTCTGCGTCGATCTCCCACCCGAACAGGTCGGAGTAGTAGCTCTGCAACTTCGCCGGGTCCTGCCCGATGATCTCGAAGTGCACGACTGGCTGTCCCATCTGGATCCCCCTTCGGTGAACGTCCTCGTACAGACCGCCGGGCGGGCCGAAACTCATCTCAGCAGGGACTCGCCGACGAATCCGCCCGCGGCGACTCCCGGCGGCACGGCGAACATGCCGCTGCTTTGATGCACGACGTACTTCGTCAGCCGGTCGCCGTGGTCGAGCCGCTGCTGGATCGGGATGAACTGGCGGCGCGGGTCGCGCTGGAAGGCGAGGAAGAACAGCCCTCCGGTGGGCGAGCTGAGCTGCGGGTCATAGCCGTTCGTGTAGTTGTATCCGCGGCGGAGGATTCGCTCGGCCTCACTTCCCGGCTTGCGTGGGTTGGCCATCATGATGTGGCTGTCGGCGAGCACTTTGGCAGGGTCGACCGCCGTGAACTCGCCCACCTCGCCCAGCGGCGCACCGGTTGCCTTGCTGCGGCCGAAGGTGTCCTCCTGCAGCGGCGGGGACTCAGGCAGGAACTCCTCGATCTGCATCAGGATCCGGCGCGACACCAGATAGGTGCCACCGGCCATCCATGACGGCCCGTCCACGTCGGACACCCAGACGTTGGATTGCATCTTGGCGGCGTCGGCCACTTTGAGGTTGTTCGACCCATCCTTGAAGCCGAACAGATTGCGAGGCGTCTTCTCGCCCGGCAGCGTGTCGCGGACAAAGCCCTCCTGTGCCCACTTCATGCGGGCGCTGCCGCGTGTTGCAGCCTCCAGAGCACCGGCGGCGTGGAGTGCCACGACCTTGTCCTCGCTGCAGACCTGCACGCAGATGTCGCCGTCCGAGACCCCTGCGTCGAGCTTGTCGTGTTTGAAGGGCGGGATGTCGACCAGCGCCTCCGGCCGGCTGGAGGCGAGCCCGAACCGGCTGTCGAAGAGGCTTGTGCCGAAGCCGAACGTGACAGTCAGCCGGCGCGGATCCTCGATGCCGCGCGTCGTGCCTGCCGTCAATCCTTCGGCTGTCTGTGTCCAGCGCTGCATCAGTTCGACGAGGCCGCTCCTGCCCATTGCGGTGACGTCGAACGCCGCGAAGTGCAGGTACTTCTGCTGTGGCGTGACGATGCCGCCCTGGTGAGCGCCATAGAACGGCTCGATGGCCGGGGACGCCTCGGCGACCGTCTCGCCGCCGTCGCGCAGCGCGACGTAGCCGCCACCGCCGAGCAGAACGCCCCCTCCGGCGGCGCCGGCGAGGCCGATCAGCGCGCGGCGCGAGAGCCGTTGTCCGTCAGGCTGCTGCGCGTCTTTGCCCATCCGCAGAAATGGTACCGGAGGCCGATTCGCCAATCGACTTCGCCACCGTGATGTGCGCACGTATGCGGACGCGATATCAAGGAGATAGGATCGCGAAGACCGTGCCCCGGGGGGAGGAGGCGACGGGTGATCCGTATCGCTGCGGCCGTGGCGGCGACTGCCGTTCGTCGTGACGCGCGCTCGTTTGGCCTCCGCTCGGAACAGTCGCGGGCGCCGCCACGCGCTCGAGCCCGCTTCAAGGTGATGTCACCCCTTCGTCGAGTTACATGAGAAAGGATCGACATGACATCGCACTTCCGTAGACGTGTTGGGCGCTTCGGCGTCCTTTCGGCGGCTGCCGCCGTACTCGTCGCGATACCTGCTTCGGCGGCGCCGCACGCGCGCTCGTCCGTGCAGTCTCCGTTCTCGCAGATCGTCACCCTGCGCATGGCGTTGGCTCATCCAGCTCAAGCGCCCGAGTTCCTGAGGCCCGTGGTCGACCGCCTTTCGGCTGTGCGTGCCTCGGGCGTGCTTCGATCCACCGCGCCCAGCGCCGCGCCTGCAATCCTCGGCGACGTCTTCAACCACGACACTGTCGGCTTGCCCCAGAACGAGGAGTCCGTGGGCGTCTGCGGGGCGAACGTCCTGGAAGGGACGAACGACTACAGAGGTCTGATCGACCCGCAGGGAAACTTCACCGGGTGGCATCTTTCGCGCAACGGAGGAGCGACCGTCGCGAACGAGGGACTGCTTCCACCCGTCCAGATCTCGGGCACCACGGTGCCCTCGGGTGGAGATCCTGTGGACGCCTTTGGTGAAGGCTGCCGTGCCTATGCCGCGAGCCTTGCGTACACCGACCAGTTCGACCAGGGGCCAAACGGCATCGCGGTCTACCGAAGCACGCCGGCGACGCTCGGCTCGTGCCCCGGTGGCCCGAATCCGTCATGCTGGCCGACGCGCCGAGCGGTCGCGACAGCCGCTCCCGATCACTTCCTCGACAAGGAGTGGATGGCCGTCGGCAGAAGCGGAGCGGCCGGTGAGGTCGTCTGGGTGACGTACAGCGACTTCCATTGCATCATCCCGGGCTGCGGCGAACTGCCGTTCACGAACCAGATCAAGGCCGTGCGGTGCAAGGCCGATCTGACGGGCTGCACGAGCCCGATGCTGATCAGCGGCAACCAGGACAGCCTGCAGTTCAGCGATGTGACCATCGGGCCCGACGGTCGCACGTACATCACCTGGGCGGAGGACAACTTCCTCTCGTCAGGCGGTCAGCCTCCGAGTCGCCAGTGGTACTGGCTGCGGGTGGCGGAGCCCGGGAGCACGCACTTTGGACCGATGCGGCTGATAACGCGTGAGGACATGGATCTGAATCCGCTCCACGCGAATGACTTCCGCGTGGCGACGATTCCGAAGAACGAGGTGCGAATGGTGAACGGCCATCCCCGGGTGTTCCTCACCTGGGACAGCTGCCGCGCGCGTCCGCTGGACAACATCTGCGAAGAGCCGCGCATCAACCTCGCCTGGTCCGACGACGCAGGCGCCACGTGGCGCCGCAGCGTGCTGTCGAGGGGTGGCGACAACTACTTCCCGTCCATCTCGGCCAATCTCGGCGGGAGCTCACTTGCGGTCGCCTACTTCACGAACCGCTTCGACCCGATGTTCCACAATCGCCAGGACGTCGAGCTCGTGGCGGTCGATCCGGCGACCGGGGAGGTGACCATGCGCAAGCGCCTGACCGGTTCGTCAAACGAATCCGAGGCGGACCCGCTGCTCACGGGCTCGTTCATCGGCGACTACATCGAGGTGTTCGCCGCAGGCGACCGAGCTTTCGTTGCATACAACGCGAACTACCGCAGCATCAAGCTGCTCGGGGAGGGCTTCCCGGTTCCGCAGCAGGACAACTACCTGGCGCGTTCGGGCCTCTGAGGCCGGTGGTCTTCGGCGGGGTCATTTCGGTGGCCCCGCCGAAGACATCCTTTCAGCGCCGGTCGGTCAGCCCCCGCCGTAGATCGAGATCGGCAGGTCGAGCAACCGGTCGGTCTCGATGTCGCCGAGTGACTCCAGCTCGTCCTCGAACATCCGCACGTACGGCAGCGCCTCGGGGCACGCCTCCAGCAGCATTGCTTCCGCGAGCTCGACGCTGGGCGCCTGGGTCAGCACGGCACGGAGCTCCCTCGCGCCCGGCGTGCCGCGCAGGTACCAGCCGTAGAACTTGCGCAGGAAGCCGACCGAGCGCTCCTCGCCCATCTCCCGCACGACCTCCCGCATGAACCGCACCAGCTCGCCGACGATCTCCGCGCTCTCGGGCTCGTAGCGCTCCTCGCCCAGCATCTCGCGCAGCGCCCATGGGCGGCCCTGGGCGCCTCGGCCGACCATCACGGCGGCGGCACCGGTTTCGGCCAGCACGCGCTCGGCGCTCGCGCGGTCGACGATGTCGCCGGATGCAACCACCGGGATCGAGACGCGCGTGACCAACTCGGCCGTGAGGCTGTGGTCGGCGGTGCCGGTGTACATCTGCTGGGCCGACCGTGGGTGCAGTGTCAGCGACGCGGCGCCGAGCGACTCCAGCTTGGGGCCGAGGTCGAGCGCCGTCCGGGAGCCGTTGCGAACGCCGCGGCGCATCTTCACCGTCACGGGGACGTCGACTGCGTCGACGACCGACCCCACGAGGGCACATGCGAGGTCGTGATCCTCGAGCGCACTCGCGCCGGCCCCGGTCTTTGTCACCTTGCGGACGGGGCAGCCGAAGTTGATGTCGACGATGTCAGCGCCTGCATCGACCACCATGCGCGCCGCCTCGGCCATCCGGTCGGGCTCGGAACCGAAGATCTGCACCGCGAGTGGATGCTCGTCGCCGGCGATGCGCAGATAGCCCAGCGTGCGCTCGTTTGCGTGGGACAGACCGCACGACGACACCATTTCGCTGCACACGAGCCCGGCGCCGTATCGTCTGCCCTGGCGCCGAAAGGCCTGAACGGACACCCCTGCCATGGGCGCGAGGACAACACGCGATGGGATCTCGATGTCGCCGATCCGCCACGGTGATGACAGGCTGCCCATTGGCTGGGAAGGGTACCAACGCCCGAGCTTGAAAGTTTTGTGACGTGGAGGTACAATCCCGCGTCCCGCGGTGTCGGCCGAGCGAAAAACCGCTGCAAATCGGCGGTTCGTCGATACCGCGTGTCGCATATCAGCGGGGTCGGGCACAGGTTCCGCATACTCCCAAACCAAGGAAGTTGTGGTGGAGAAGGACGTCATCCTCACCCAGAACGGCTACGAGAAGGTGAAGGCCGAAGTCGAGCAGCTGGAGACCGTCAAGCGACGCGAGGTCGCCGACCGGATCAAGGCCGCGCGCGAGTTCGGCGACATCTCGGAGAACTCCGAGTACGACGATGCGAAGAACGAGCAGGCGCTGCTCGAGTCCCGCATCGCCCGCCTCAAGGAGCAGCTGCGGGCCGCACGGGTGATCGATACCAGCGACATCCCGAAGGACGTCGTCTCGGTGGGTTCCAAGGTAAAGGTCAAATACGTCGACGACGGCGAGACCGACGAGTACCAGATCGTCGGCTCGGCGGAGGCCGATCCGTCCAACAACCGGCTCTCGAACGAGTCGCCGGTGGGTAAGGCCGTGCTCGGGCACAAGAAGGGCGATGTGGTCGACGTGGCCGCACCGTCCGGCTCGATCAAGCTCCAGATCGTCTCGATCAAGGCCGCGTAGCCAGCTCAGAACGTAGACTGCCGGGCCGGATGGACGAACCGACCCCGCAGCCGGACGGCACCGAGCGCCACGACACCGAGGAGACGATCCGCTCCGACCGGATCGAGAAGGTCGAGCGGGTCAGACAGGGCGGGCGTGATCCGTATCCCGCCCGTTTCGAGGGGCGGACGGCGGTCGCACCGATCCGGGAGCGCTTCGGCGAGCTCGAGGCCGGCGCCGAGACCGAGGAGCGCGTGCGCCTGGCGGGCCGGCTCATGGGCCGCCGCGGGCACGGCAAGGCGATGTTCCTCGACCTCGAGGATGTGACCGGCCGGATCCAGCTCCACGCGACCGTCGACACCACCGAGGAGTACGAGACGCTGACCGACATCGACCTCGGCGACCTGGTCGGAATCGAGGGCGAGGTCTTCTGCAGCCGCCGCGGAGAGCTCTCGGTGCACGTCGCCCAGTGGACGCTGCTGGCCAAGAACCTGCGCCCGCTGCCCGAGAAATGGCACGGGCTGACCGACACCGAGCTGCGCTACCGCCACCGGTACGTCGACCTGATCACGAGCGAGGAGTCACGCCGCGATGCGATCGCGCGCTCGCGCGCCGTCTCGGCGATTCGCCGCACCCTCGACGACCGGGGCTTCATCGAGGTCGAGACCCCGGTGCTGCAGCCCATCTACGGCGGCGCGGCGGCCCGGCCGTTCACCACCTTTCACAACGAGCTCGAACGGACGATGTACCTGCGAATTGCCACCGAGCTGTACCTGAAGAGGTTGATCGTCGGCGGCCTCGAGAGGGTCTACGAGCTTGGCAAGGACTTCCGTAACGAGGGTGTCAGCTTCAAGCACAACCCGGAGTTCACGATGCTCGAGTGGTACGAGGCATACGCCGACTACAACGACGGCATGGCCCTCGTCGAGCAGGTGGTCGGCGCCGCGGCGGCCGCCGCCGGCAGTGACGTCGACTTCGCCCCGCCGTGGCGGCGCCTGCCGCTGCGCGAGGCGATCACCGAGGGGGCAGGCATCGACCCCATGGCCGACCGCGACACGGACCGCTTGATACGTCATATGCAGGAGCGTGGCGTCGACACCACGGCCGATCACACCTGGGCGCAGGCGGTCGATCATCTGCTGTCGCACTTCGTCGAGCCGAATATCACGGCGCCCACGTTCCTGATCGACTACCCGGTGGAGCTATCGCCGTTTGCGAAACGGTCGCCCGGCGACCCGGCGGTGGTCGAGCGCTTCGAGGCCTTCGTGAACGGCATGGAGATCGGGAATGGCTACACGGAGCTGAACGATCCGCTCGACCAGCGGGCGCGGTTCGAGGCGGCGCTGCGCGACGCCGAGGCCGGTGACGAGGAGACGCAGCCGATGGACGAGGATTTCCTGCTGGCGCTCGAGTACGGCATGCCGCCGACGGCCGGGTTCGGCGTGGGCATCGACAGGCTGATGATGGCGCTCACGGGTAAGCGGTCGATCCGCGAGGTGATCCTCTTTCCGGCTCTGCGCGAACGGTGAGAGAACCCGCACTAAAGAGGTCAGGCGCAAACGCCGAAACAGGCCACAAATCCGGCTTTAAGGGAAGGAGCCGTACACAGTGCCGATGGTATACTCAGCAGGTCTCACTCCCGAACCGGACTGTCATCTCCGCGCCGCTCCGCGGGCGATTTGACGGGCCGGTATCACGCATTCACTAAAGTCTTTCTTAGACAGTCACCGAGCGAGAGAAGAAAGGGCACGAGGAATGTTCGAACGTTTCACAGAGCGTGCCCGTCAGGTCGTCGTCCTGGCACAGGACGAGGCGCGCACGCTCAAGCACAACTACATCGGCACCGAGCACATCCTGCTCGGCCTGCTGCGTGAGGAGGAGGGTCTCGCTGCGCGAGTGCTCGACTCCCTCGACATCACGGTCGAGGAGGTGCGCGCGCAGGTCGCCCGCATCGTCGGTCAGGGCGACGAGGTCACGACCGGCCAGATCCCGTTCACGCCGCGCGCGAAGAAGGTGCTGGAGCTGGCTCTTCGCGAGGCGCTGTCGCTCGGTCACAACTACATCGGCACGGAGCACATCCTGCTCGGGCTGGTGCGCGAGAACGAGGGCGTTGCCGCACGGATCCTGCTCGACTTCGATGCCGATGCGGAGAAGATCCGCAACGAGATCATCCGCATGTTGTCCGGCCCCGGCCGGCGCACGCAGGGCGCAGGAGCCGCCGGTGAGAAGGGGCAGAAGAGCTCGAAGCTGCTCGACCAGTTCGGCCGCAACCTGACCAAGCTGGCGTCGGAGGGCAAGCTCGACCCCGTGGTCGGGCGCCAGAACGAGATCGAGCGCGTCATGCAGATCCTGTCTCGCCGCACCAAGAACAACCCGGTGCTGATCGGCGAGCCGGGCGTCGGCAAGACGGCCGTCGTCGAGGGCCTCGCCCAGCGGATCTCGTCCAACCAGGTGCCTGAGCTCCTCAAGGGCAAGCAGATCTACACGCTCGACCTGGCCGCCCTGGTCGCGGGCTCCAAGTACCGCGGCGAGTTCGAGGAGCGGTTGAAGAAGGTCATGAAGGAGATCGGTCAGCGGGGCGACATCATCCTGTTCATCGACGAGCTCCATAACCTCGTCGGCGCGGGTGCGGCCGAGGGCGCGATCGACGCGGCCTCGATCCTCAAGCCGGCCCTCGCGCGCGGCGAGCTGCAGACCATCGGCGCCACCACGCTCGACGAGTACCGCAAGTACCTCGAGCGCGACTCGGCGCTGGAGCGGCGGTTCCAGCAGATCAAGGTCGACGAGCCGTCGATCGACGACACCGTGCAGATCCTTCGCGGTCTGCGCGACCGCTACGAGGCCCACCATCGCGTCCGCATCACCGATGAGGCGTTGCAGGCCGCTGCCACGCTGTCCGACCGCTACATCCAGGACCGCCAGCTGCCCGACAAGGCGATCGACCTGATCGACGAGGCAGCGTCGCGGATGCGGATCAAGCTGATGACCGCTCCTCCTGTGCACAAGGAGCTCGACGAGGAGATCGAGACGGTGCGCAAGGAGAAGGAGGCGGCGATCGAGGCGCAGGAGTTCGAGAAGGCTGCGAACCTCCGCGACACCGAGCGCAAGCTGACGTTGAAGAAGCGCGAGATGGAGGACAACTGGAAGTCCTCCGGCGAGGCCGACCAGGCACAGATCGCCGAGGAGGAGATCGCCGACATCGTGTCGATGTGGACCGGTATCCCGGTCTTCAAGCTGACCGAGGCCGAGTCGCAGCGGCTCGTCCGGATGGAGGAGGAGCTGCACAAGCGCGTCATCGGCCAGCACGTCGCGATCGAGGCAGTCTCGAAGGCGATCCGACGTGCCCGTGCAGGGATCAAGGATCCCAAGCGGCCGACCGGCTCGTTCATCTTCCTTGGTCCGTCCGGCGTCGGCAAGACGGAGCTCGCGCGCACACTGGCGGAGTTCCTGTTCGGAGACGAGGACGCGATGATCCAGGTCGACATGTCGGAGTACATGGAGAAGCACGCCGTGTCCCGGCTCGTCGGCTCGCCTCCGGGCTACGTCGGCTACGACGAGGGCGGGCAGCTGACCGAGGCTGTGCGGCGCAAGCCGTACTCCGTGGTGCTGCTCGACGAGATCGAGAAGGCGCACCCGGACGTGTTCAACATCCTTCTGCAGATGCTGGAGGAGGGTCGCCTGACCGACGCACAGGGACGTCACGTCGACTTCAAGAACACGATCGTGATCATGACCTCCAACATCGGCGCGGCATCGATCGCAAAGAACACGACGCTCGGCTTCACCGTCGCAGACGACGAGGGCGGTGTCTCGTACGACGACATGAAGAACCGCATCATGGGTGAGCTGAAGAAGGTCTTCCGGCCCGAACTGCTCAACCGCATCGACGAGGTGATCGTCTTCCACAAGCTGTCGAAGGAAGAGATCAAGAGCATCGTCGACCAGTTGATGCGGCGCGTCCGCGAGCAGATGAAGGTGCACGAGGTCTCGGTCGAGCTGACCGAGTCGGCCAAGGAGATGATGGTCGAGAGGGGCTACGACCCGACCATGGGCGCGCGCCCGCTGCGGCGAGCGATCCAGCGCTTCATCGAGGATCCGCTGGCCGACTTCATCCTCAGCCGCAGCCTCCAGCCAGGGTCGACCGTGCTGGTCGACCACGTCGACGGCGATGATGAGGTCTCGCTGCAGGTGATCGAGCCGGTCGACGTGCCGGACGCACCTCCAGCGGACCTGGTGCCTGTCGAAGGCGGGTCATCCGACGAGTCCTCTGACGACCAGGACGACGAGTCGGGCGAGAACCAGCCCGGTTAGGCAACGTCGACAGGGCAGACGCTTCCCGAGGGGCGCTTCGCAAGGAGCGCCCCTCGGCGTCTTGCCGGGGCAGTACCATGGACGTTCGTGACCGACGTCGCCTCGCGGATCCGGGCGCATCTCGACGACCTGTCGCCGAATGATCGCCGCATCGCACATCAGATTCTCGACCGACCCGCGGAGGCGCCGTTCGAAACGGCGGAGTCCCTCGCGGCCAAGACCGGCGTCAGCAAGGCGGCGGTCGTCCGATTTGCCGTCCGGGTCGGGTTCGACGGGTTCGGCGGTCTGCACGAGGCGCTGAAGGCGGAGGCGATTGCGCGGCTTTCTCCGCAGCTGCCTGAGACGGGCCCGGCCGGTGACCTGATCGACGCGGTGGCGAACCGCGCCGGCGCCGACATCGCGGCGCTGCGGAGTGGTGTCGATCGAGGCGAGTTCGACGCGGCCGTGAACCTGCTCAGCCGTGGTGATGGCAAGCTCGGCATTTTCGGGCATCGCAAGTCGGCGGCGCTCGCCGAGTACGCGTACTACCTGCTGAACCCTCTGCTGTCCAACGCGTGGCCGATCGCCGCAGGCGAGCCGGGCATTGCCGACCAGCTGATCGACCTCGAGCCCGGGGACCGGCTGCTCGCGTTCACATTCCGTCGCTACGCCCGCATCACGTCGCAGGTCCTGGAGAGCTTCCACGAGGCGGGCGGCGAATCGGTGCTGATCACCGACGACATGATGGCGCCGGCGGCAAGCCTGGCCACGCACGTGCTCGTCTGTGCGCCCGCCGAGGCAGGCGAGTTCGACACTGCGGCGCCCGGCATCGTGCTGGTGGAGTCGCTCGCGGCCGCCATCGCCACGCGCGCGGGCGGGCGCGAGGCGCGCCGCGACCTCGCCGAGCGGCTCTGGCGCCAGTTCGGCACCTACTGACGCTGTTTGGCGCCGGTGCCAGGCACCTCGCCAAACAACGGTGCCTGGCACCCGTGCCTGGCACCACGGTGCCAGGCGTAGTGACGGGTGATGTGCGCCGTTTGTGACGGTTTTGTGATCGCTTCACAGAACCGAAACATTTGGTTCACTTCTTGCGTTTGTCCGATACGTCTGATTCACTACGGGTTCGATGGCGAATCGGAGGGATCTCCCGGAACACGACGCGTGCGCGCTTGCGGCGGTGATCGCACGCGACGGCGAGGCGTCGGCCGCACCGCTGCTGCGGGCGGTGGAGGCGCTGGGCCGGATGGCGCACCGGGCAGGCGGAATCGGCGGCGAGGGCGACGGCTGCGGCGTGCTGGTCGACATCCCCCGCCGGCTCTGGGCCGACCGCCTTGGATCGATCCTCCCGGCGTCGCCCGAGTTCGCCGTGGCGCACCTGGCGGGCGGTGATCCCGAGCGGGTCCTTGCCGACACGGGGCTCGAGGTGGTGCACCTGGCGGAGCAGGACGTCGACCACTCGGCGATCGGGCCGAGCGGCCGGGACGGTACGCCCGATCTCTGGCAGGCCGCGCTCAGCGTCCCCGTCGGCCAGTCGCTCTTCTCCGCGTGGATGGCGCTGGAGAAGGCGGGCGTGCACGTCGCATCGCTCTCTCGCTCGAGCTGTGTCTACAAGGTGCTGGGCGACCCCGAGACACTGACCGGGTTTGCCCGCGACCTCGAGCACCCCCTCTTCGCGACGCGCGCGGCCGTCGCCCACAGCCGCTACTCGACGAACACGCTGCCCGCGTTCGAGCGCGTGCAGCCGTTCGGCCGGATTGCCCACAACGGGGAGATCAACACCATCCGCCGCCTGCGGCTGGAGCTCCCGTTGCTCGGCGCGGATCCGATCCGTGGCGGCAGCGACACGCAGGATCTCGACCTGCTGGTGGGCGTTCTGCTCGAGCGGGGCATCCCGCTGGCGGAGGTGGTGGCCATGCTGCTGCCGCCAGTGCATCCGCAGACCGAGCTCGAGCACTATCACCGCGCGGTGTGCGGACCGCTGGCGCAGGGCCCCGCGGGGCTGATCGCACGCAGCGGCACCACCCTGGTCGGGGCGGTCGACCGCCTCGGGCTGCGTCCTCTGTGGCAGCTCAGCACACCCGAAGAACTGTGGCTCTCATCGGAGCCGGGTGTCCTTCGCATCAGCGAGATGGATGCCGAGCCGGTACCGCTCGCCGCGGGCGAGCGCGTGCTGGTCGATCTGTGCCGGCCGGCGGGTTTTGTGACCCCCTCCCTCTCGAGCCCGCTGGCCGGCGCCGCGCACGAATCCCGCCTGCGGCGCACGGGAGTTCCGCTCCACGTCGCCTCGGCTATCGATCCGGCGGCGCATGGCTTCAGCCGGGACGACCTCGCCATCGTCGAGGCGATGGCCGACACAGGCGAGGAGCCGATCGGGTCGCTGGGCTACGACGGCCCGCTCGCGGCGCTTGACGAGCGCCCCACGGTCTCCGATCACTTCAAGGAGGAGGTCGCCGTGGTCACCAACCCGGCGATCGACCGTGACCGTGAGCGCGAGCACTTCTCGCTCGCGGTCCTCGCGGGGGCCCGTCCGCAGCCCGGGGAGCGGGCCGACGCCTGGCTGCTTGGCTCGCCGCTGCTCGGCTCCGCGGAGGGCCTGCCGTGGCAGCGGCTGGGCATCACGGAGGACGCTGCGGAGATTGTCGAGTCGCGTGTGCGCGACGGCGCCCAGTTGGTGCTATTGGACGACCGGCTCGCGTCCGACGTCGACCCGCATCTGGGTTTGGCGCGCGTGATGCGCCGCCTGCGCGAGCGCGGTCTGGCGCGGCAGGCGTCGGTCGGTCTCGCCGCGGGCGGCCTTCGGAATCTCCACGACATCGCGCTCGCCCTCGGCACCGGCGCGGTCGCCGTGGAGCCGTGGGCGCTGTGGGCCCTCGCGGGGCCGGAGCGGGCGGACGCCCTGCGAAAGGCGCTCGAGAAGGGCCTCGAGAAGGTGCTCTCGACGATGGGCACGCACGAGCTCGCCGGATATGGCCCCTCGTTCTGCTCGATCGGGCTGCATCCCGACGCCGCTCGCGAGTTCCCGTGTCCGGCGCTGCTGCCGGGGCGGCGCGCGCCCTCCGTGTCCCGGCCCGCCGAGCGGGCGTCCCAGGTCTTCCGGATGGCACCGAAGCTGTGGAAAGCCGCCGGGGCGGTGGCAAACGGCGCCGGCGCCTATGAGGATCTGTCGGCGCAGGCCGCCGCGCTGGAGGCCGAGCACCCCGTTGCGTTGCGCCACCTGCTCGACACGCGGACGGGTGCGGCGAGCACACCGATCGGAGAGGTCGACCTCACCGTGGGTGAGCATGCCCTGCCGTTCGTGATCAGCGCCATGTCGTTCGGGTCGCAGGGCGAGGCGGCCTTCCGGGCGTATCTCGGAACTGCCGCACGTCTCGACATCATCGCCATGAACGGCGAGGGCGGCGAGCTCCCCGATCTGCTCGGCTGGAGCCCCCGCAACCGCGCCCAGCAGGTTGCCTCCGGCCGCTTCGGCGTCAATGCCCGGATGCTCGCCTCCTGCCGGATGATCGAGATCAAGATCGGGCAGGGCGCGAAGCCCGGCGAGGGCGGGCACCTGCCCGGCACCAAGGTCACGCCCAAGGTGGCTGCCGCGCGGTCGGCCGCGGCCGGGGTCGACCTGATCTCGCCCGCCAACAACCACGATCTGTACTCGATCGAGGACCTCGCGCAGATCGTCGAGGAGCTTCGGGCCTCCAACCCGGGCGTGCGGGTGGGCGTGAAGGTACCGGTGGTGTCGGGGATCGGCACCATCGCGGTTGGCATCGCCAAGGCCGGCGCCGACGTCATCACCCTGTCCGGCTATGACGGCGGTACCGGCGCCGCGCGCCGCCACGCGCTGCGCCACGCGGGGATGCCGAGCGATCTGGGAGTCACGCTTGCCCACCGGGCGTTGTGCGATGCCGGCCTGCGTGGCTCGGTGGAGTTGTGGGCCGACGGCGGGGTGCGAACCGCGGCCGACGTGCTGAAGCTGATGCTGCTCGGCGCCAACCGGGTCGGATTCGGGACGATGTCAATGGTCGCGCTCGGCTGCACAATCTGCCGCGGCTGCCAGTCGGACACGTGCCACGTCGGCATCGCGACGCAGATCGAGAACGCCGAGGAAGCCACCGCACGGGGGATCAAGCGCTTCCTTCCGGTCGAGCCAAACGACGCCGTGACGCGGCTCTCCCGCTTCTTCTCCGCCACCGCAGACGAGCTGCGCCGGCTGGTGGCGGCTCTCGGCGCACGCAGCGCACAGGGTTTGGTCGGGCGCAGCGACCTGCTCGTGCAGAGCCGCGGCCACGACCTGCTCGACCTCTCCGCGATGCTGGTGCCCGCCCCATGGGCTCCGGGCCGCCTGCCCGGCGCCCGGCGGCCCGACCTCACCCATGCCCTCGTCGGCCGCCTGCGAGCTGAGCGCGGGCGCGTCGTGCGGATGCCGCTGGTCGCGTCCGGCAGCGATCGGGCGCTCTTGACGGCCTGCTCGCAGGTTGTGCTCGAGCCCGAGTTCGACGACCGCGTCGCCGAGCTCGATGTCTCACCCGGGTCGATTGCGGGGGCGGGCCTCGCCGCGTTCGCGCCGGCGGGGCTCTCGGTGCGCGTGCGCGGCGGGGCGCAGGACGGCGCGGCAAAGGGCGCGTGCGGTGCGAAGGTCGTCGTCCTGAAGGCACCGGATATCCACGGTGAGCATCGTGGCGGCTCGGTGGGCAAGGGCTTTGCGTACGGAGCGCAGCAGGGCACCTTCATCGTCCAGGGCGAGGCTGACGCCCGCGCAGGCATCCGCCTCTCCGGAGCCGACCTGGTGATCGGAGCCGAGCCGAGCTGGCCGGTGCCCTCACAGCCCTCCGCCCGCGAGGCCCAGATCAAGGGCTTCGCGTTCGAATACATGACCGCGGGCCGCGCGGTCGTGTTGGGCGATCCGGGCCCCTGGGCGTTCGCAGGCATGACGGGCGGCGTCGTGTACGTACGCCATGAGCCCGAACAGGGGCTCGACGAGGCGGCCATCACCAACCGCTTCGCGGAGTGCGCGAAAGTGGCGCTGGAGCCGCTCGACGACACGCGTGAGGCCGACGTCTCGGAGCTCCTCGGCGCCTACGAAGAAGAGCTTCGACTCTCCGGCCAGCTTGACCAGGCACGGCATGTGTCACGGCTGCGCCGCGACGCCCGCTGGTGCTTCCGCGCGGTGGTGCCGGTGGGCCTGCAGGCCGACCAAGGCGTTTCCACGGAGTAACGCGACACCCGTCCGATGTCGCCCGGCCGTATGCTCTGCGCATGCCACGGCCGGACGCGCGGGCAATGGGCATTGTCGTCGCACTTGCGGCACTTGTCGTCCTGGCGTTGGGGGGCTCGCCTCCGGCGGCGCAGGTGGTCGACGCGGAGACCGGGTTCCCGCTCTGTCCCGCGGCCGGGCGTACGCGTCTGGTGTCGGCGGTGGATCGGACGATCGCGCAGGCTGTCGCAGTGGCCTACGTTGGCGCGCTCCAGTCGGGGAACGTCTCCCGAGCGCTCGGGTACGCGGACGCGGGATCGGTGGAGGCGACCAAGCACTTGGCCCGCGTGGGGCTTCCCGGCCGGGACGACGTTCGGCCGTCCGCCGGCAGGGCGGCACCCCTCGCGCACGATCCACTGGGACGGGCCATCGCGGGGCGCTGCGGGCCCGACGTACTCGCTGCCACGCTCGCGGTCGATGTGCGCCTCGCGGACAGTCAGCCCACCGTGCGGGCACTACTCGTCCGGCGGCTGGATCGCTTCCTCGTGTTCAGCGTGCGCTGACCGAGGCGGCTGCCAGAATGGTGAGCCCTATGTCGCGAACGCTGACCGTCTTCACCTGCACCGCCTGTGGCTTCGAGAGCCCCCGCTGGCTCGGCCGCTGCAGTGCCTGTGAGGAGTGGAACACCCTCGTCGAGGAAGTCCGCGATCGGGCGTCCAGGGCAACCGCGCGAGCCGTCACGCGGCGCGCGGAGCCGCGCCCGCTGCGTGAGGTGGAGCCCGACGGCGCGCAGCGGATCCACACCGGGTCGGAGGAGTTCGACCGCGTCCTCGGCGGCGGCCTCGTTCGCGGCTCCGTGGTGCTCGTCGGTGGCGAGCCCGGCGTGGGGAAGAGCTCATTGCTGCTCCAGTCGCTCGGGGCGATGGGCGCAGCCGGGCGCTCGACCCTGCTCGTCTCCGGAGAGGAATCTCCGGCGCAGGTGAGGATGCGCGCCGAGCGGCTTCACTCGGTCGACAACATCGACATCCTGGCCGAGACCGAGCTCGAGGCGGTCTGCGAGGCCATCACGCGGCGCCGCCCGGACGTGTGCGTCGTCGACTCCGTGCAGACGTTGTCGTCCTCCGACCTGGCATCCGCACCGGGAAGCGTCGCTCAGGTGCGCGAATCGGCTGACCGGCTCCTGCGGATCGCAAAGGGCCATGGCATCGCGGTGGTGCTGGTCGGCCACGTGACGAAGGAGGGCGCCGTCGCCGGTCCGCGTGTGCTCGAGCATCTCGTCGACGCCGTCCTCTACCTGGAGGGCGACCGGTACCGGTTCCTGCGGATCCTGCGGGCCGCCAAGAACCGCTTCGGCTCCACCAACGAAATCGGGTTGTTCGAGATGACCGATCGCGGCCTCGAGGCTGTCACCGATCCGTCTGCTGCGTTCGCGGCCGACGCGGGCGGCGGGCCCGGCTCGGTGCTGCTGCCGGCGATCGAGGGTACGCGCCCGATGTTGCTCGAGCTTCAGGCGCTGGTCGCACCGACCGACGTGGCGATGCCGCGCCGTGCGGCGACGGGCGTCGACCGCAATCGGCTGTCGATGATCCTGGCGGTGCTCGGCAGGCACGCGGGCGTCGCGCTCGGGGCCAGCGACGTGTTCGTCAACGTCGCCGGCGGCATTCGGATCGACGAGCCGGCGGCGGATCTCGCGGTCGCTGTTGCCGTCGTCTCCGCACACCGTGGAGTGGCGCCCCGCGCGGGGCTCGCGTGCTTTGGCGAGATCGGGCTCACCGGTCGCGTCCGTGCAGTCGGACAGGCGGAACGGCGCCTGCGGGAGGCGGCGAAGCTCGGCTCCACCGTCGCTCTTGCGCCGTCGGGTACGGTTCCCGTAGCGGGTGTCGCTGTCCTCACCGCAACGACCGTCCAGCAGGCAATCCAGGAGGCCTTCGAGTGAGCGAGCTGGTGCCCGATCCCCGCCGCGACAGCAGGCTGACCGACGCGCTGCGGCGGATCTCGCCGGGCACGACGATGCGCCAGGGCATCGATGACATCCTGCGCGGCAGCGAGGGCGCGCTGATCGTGATCGGCGAGCCGGCCGAGCTGTCGTTCCTGTTCTCGGGCGGCATCCGGCTCGACCAGGCGTTCTCGCCCTACCTGCTCTACGAGCTGGCGAAGATGGACGGCGCGATCATCCTCAACTCGAACTCGACCAGGATTGTCTACGCGAACGTCCAGTTGATGCCGGATCCCACGATCCCGTCGGCAGAGACGGGGACGCGCCACCGCACCGCCGAGCGCGTGGCCAAGCAAACCGGGGCGCTGACCGTCTCGATCAGCCAGCAGCGCGACGTGGTCACGATCTACGTGGGCGACCTTCGCTACCAGCTCGAGGAGATCCCGGCAGTCCTGGCCAAGACCAACCAGGCGCTGACGACGCTCGACACGTACCGCGCCCGTCTGGAGCAGATCTCCACCCGGCTCACTGCGCTGGAATTCCAGAGCGCCGTGATGCTGGACGACGTCCTCACGGCGCTGCAGCGCGCGGAGATGACGACGCGGATGGTGGGGGAGATCGAGCGCAACGTGGTCGAGCTCGGCGTCGAGGGCAGGCTGATCAAGATCCAGCTCGATGAGATGACCGAGTGGGTGCCGCACGACAAGCTGGCTGTGATCCTCGACTACGAGGTCACCGAGGTGACCGGTGGGGCCGACCGGGTGCTTGCTCAGCTGGCGGCAATGCCCGACCAGGAGCTGCTGGAGCTCGATGAGCTCGCACAGGTGCTCGGCTACCCGCGGTCGGTGAACCCGATGGACTACGCGGTGGCTCCCCGGGGATACCGCGTGCTGTCGAAGATTCCCCGCCTGCCGGAGCACGTCGTCGAGCATGTCGTCCGGCACTTCAACGGCCTGGAGGCGTTCGTCCGCGCGTCGGTGGACGAGCTGGAGGAAGTCGACGGGGTCGGCTCTGTCCGCGCGCGAGAGATCAGGGAGGGCCTGCGCCGGCTCCAGGAGCAGAACCTGGTCGACCGGTATCTGAATCTCTAGCCTTCTGCTTGGCCGCGTGACGCGCCACTCGCTTGCGGCTGCCGCAGGTCTCTGAGCACCACCGTCGCCGTGCGTTCTGCGTCACGAACAGCCGCTCGCACGGCCAGGCTGCGCACATCCGCAGACGGTCGGCGCCGGCCAGCGTTGTCAGCTCGATCGCAGAGCGGGCGATCAGGCCCTGGACGTACTGCTCCGACGACGAGGCGGTTGTCTCCCACACGCGGGGCGCATGATCGGGCGGCCAGTGAAGCTGCGGGGCCAAGGGCGCTCCGGCGCTGGCGGCATTCACCAGGTCGATCGCCTGTGCCGGCGGCTGCTCGCCCCGTGCGGCTGACTGGAGCAGATCGCACACGGCGCCGAACAGCTCGTTCAACGGCCAGATCGCCTCGTCGCCAGGGGTGCTCCTGATGCCCCGCCGAGCGAGCCAGGCGTTCAAGGTCTCGCTCGAGTGCTGCACGTAGCTGCCGGCCTCCAGGAACTCGATGGCCATCGTGTCCATGGTGCCAGACACTAACGGACGTTACGGACGTGAAGCATTAGTGGTGCATCTACTAACGGATAAACGACTGTTTGGCCGTGAGTGCCTGGCACCTGTCGGCCAGTGTTGCAGGTCGTGCAACATGCCCTTGGCCCGTTCGGTAGCCGCCCTGAGTCTGGTATCATCCAGTTCTTGCTGGAGGGACTCGAGGTGCCGGACCGCATTCCGGCGAGGAGGTACGACGTCACGTGTACGAGGTTGGCGACAAGGTCGTATATCCGCACCACGGTGCGGGCACGATCGTCAAGAAAGAAGAGCGTGACGAGCGCGAGTACCTCACCATTCAGATCATCCACAATGACATGACTGTCATGATCCCGTCTGACAGCGCCGACCGGGCCGGTTTGCGCAAGGTCATCGGGGAGAGCACCGTGGATGACGTTCTGGATGTGCTCGGCGGTGACGGCACGAAGATGCCGAAGAACTGGAACCGCCGGTTCAAGCACAACCGGGACAAGATGAAGACCGGCGATATCTTCGAGTTGGCCGAGGTCGTCCGCAATCTCGCCCAGCGTGACCAGGAGAAGGGCCTCTCGACCGGCGAGAAGCAGATGTTCTCGAAGGCCAAGCGGATCCTCGCCTCGGAGCTGATGTATGCGAAGGGGATGGAGGAAGAGGAGGCTCGCGAGTTCCTCGAGGAGGTGCTTGAGGAAATCGGCGCCGCCCGACGCGCGCGCGCCTAACGTTCTACGTCCCGAGTCTGCGCTCCGGAGGCCGCCAGCCGAACCGGGGCCGGGCCAAATCAGTGCCTCCCGAGGGGGGAGCAGGCGATGGTGTTCACATCACGAATCGTCTTGGCTCTCTTGGGCGTGCTTGGTGCCATCTACGCGGGCCGTGCCTTTCATCTGGTTGACCGGTTCGATTCGTCTTCTTACGCTTACACCGCGTTCGGCATCATCGTCTTCCTCGCCTTCGCCGTTGGCTGGATGGTCGGCGGTCTTGCGGGAAAGGCCCTAGCACGCGGGTTCAAGAGGGTCGAGCGAGCCGCACAATCCCGGAGTGCCGGAGAGTTGACGGTGGGCGCTGTCGGCCTGCTGGTAGGGCTCCTGGTTTCGGCGTTGCTCTATCTGCCGGTCAGCGCCCTGCCATACATCGGCCAATGGGTGATGCTGCCGCTGGTGCTCGTGCTCGCGTATCTGTTCGCGTTCACGGCCGCGAAGAAGCACCGCGGCATCCTGCGGCTCGTCGGCGTGCATTCGATCGGTGACGGTGAGGGCGACCGTCCCGTCTCGAACGCTTCGACGCTGGTCGACACGAGCGCCATCATCGACGGCCGCATCGCCGACATCGTCCGCACCGGCTTCCTGGCCGGCGAGCTCGTTGTCCCCGAGTTCGTGCTGAGAGAGCTCCAGCAGGTCGCCGACTCGGCCGACCCACTCAAGCGCGCTCGCGGCCGTCGAGGCCTCCAAGTCGTCCAGGACCTGCGCAGCGACGTCAGCGTCGCGACGCCGGACGTCGACTTCCCGCAGGTGGCCGACGTGGACGCGAAGCTGCTGAAGCTGGCCAAGGAGCGGGGGATGCCGATCCTGACCACCGACTTCAACCTGAACCGGTTGGCCCAGATCCAGGACGTGCAGGTGCTGAACGTCAACGATCTCGCAAATGCGCTGAAGCCGGCGGTGCTCCCGGGCGAGCGGCTCGACGTGCAGCTGATCAAGGAGGGCAAGGAGTCGGCGCAGGGCGTCGGCTACCTCGACGACGGCACGATGGTCGTGGTGGAGCGCGGCCGCGAGCGCATCGGCGAGACGGTGCCGGTGCAGGTGACATCCGTTCTTCAGCAGCCGTCAGGCAAGATCATCTTCACCAAGATCGCCGGCGAAGACTGAGCGCGACGCGTGGCTGACCTGCTGCAGACCTGGGCCATCGTCGTCGCCGGGGGCGCGGGCACCCGTCTCGGCAGCGATCGGCCGAAGGCGTTCGTCAAGCTCTGCGGGCGGCTGCTGCTGACCCATTCCGTCGAGATGCTCGACGACCATCCCGCAGTCGACGGGATCATCCTGGTCGTGCCGGAGGGGTGGGAAGAACCGGCGACCCTGCTTGCCGACGACCTTGCGGCCGGCAAGGTTGCCGCCGCAGTGACAGGTGGGCGCACGCGGGCGGAGTCCGTGGCCGCAGGGCTCGCCGCGGTGCCGGCAAACGCCGATTTGATTCTGGTGCATGATGCGGCACGTCCGTTTGCGTCCCCGGAGCTGGTCTCGCGCGTGCTCGAGGGCATCTTCGACTCGGACGGAGCGGTGCCCGGTCTGCCACTCACCGACACGGTGAAGCGCGTCGCCGATGGCCGCGTCGTCGAGACGCTTGACCGCTCGCAGTTGGTGTCGGTGCAGACTCCGCAGGCCTTCAGCGCACAGGCGCTTCGCTCTGCGTTCGCGGGCGCGGGCGCCGATGCGACCGATTGCGCGTCGCTGATCGAGCGGGCGGGAGGCTCCGTCACGGTGGTCGCCGGCGAGCGCGGCAACGTCAAGATCACCGACACCGAGGACCTTGCCGCCGCGGAGGCCAGGTGCTGACCGATTACCACATGCACCTGGTGGATGACGACGACCCATACACCGACGAGGTCTTCTCGCTCCAGCACGTCCAGCGGTACGTCGACGCCGCCCGCGGGGCCGGCATCGACGAGATCGCGTTCACCGACCACGTGTTCCGCTTTCGCCAGGCACGTGCCTGGTTCGATCACGACCTTTGGCAGAAGGACGCCGTTGCCGACCTCGACACCTACCACGGCGCCGTCACGTCCGCGCGCGACGCCGGGCTGCCGGTGAAAGTCGGTCTGGAGGTCGATTACCTGGGGGGGCGAGAGGGGCAGATCGGTGAGCTGCTCGACGGCCGCCCGTGGGATCTGCTGCTCGGGTCCGTGCACTGGATCGCCGGGCTGGCGGTCGACTGGGAGCTGGCGCCGGTCTGGGAGCGCCACTCGATCGCCGAGGTCTGGCAGCTCTACGTCGACGCCGTCTGCAGAGCGGCTGCCAGCGGGCTTTTCGACGTCATGGCGCATCCCGACCTCGCCAAGGTGTTCGGGCATCGGCCCGACCCCAAGCCGATCAGGCTCTACGAGGACATGGCCGACAGCTTCGCTGCCGCGGGCGTCTGCGCGGAGGTCTCGACGGCGGGCTATGGGCGCGTGCTCGGCGAGCTCTACCCCGACCCCGAGTTGCTCGGGGTGCTGCACCGCCGAGAGGTGCCCGTGACGCTTGCCTCCGATGCGCACGCTCCGGGTCAGGTGGGTCGCCATTTCGATCGTGCGCTCGCGGCGCTGCGCGACGCCGGCTACCGGACGATCACGGTGTTCGACCGCCGCGAGCCAAGGCAGGTGGCATTCGATGGCTGACGAGCAGCGGATCGGGATCGGGTTCGACGCGCACGCCTTCGCGGCCGGTAGGGCGCTCGTGCTGGCGGGCGTCGAGATCCCGTACGAGCGGGGCCTGGTCGGCCACTCCGATGCCGATCTCGTCTCTCATGCCGTCACGGACGCGCTGCTGGGAGCGGCCGGCAAGGACGACATCGGCACCCTCTACCCGTCCGACGACCCTTCGCTCGAGGGCGCTTCCAGCATCGATCTGCTGGCGGAGGTGTGGCGCACCCTTGCTGCGGAGGGGTGGGCGATCGTCAACGTGGACGCCGTCGTGATCATGCAGGCGCCGCGGATCGCGCCTCATCGTGACGCCATGCGCGACCGGCTGGCAGAGGCGCTCGGCACCGCACGGGATCGCGTAACCGTGCGCGCATCCACCACCGACCGTCTGGGCTTCGCCGGACGGGGCGAGGGCGCCGTCTGCCACGCGGCCGCGCTGCTTCGGAGGGCGAGCTGACAGGCGTCGTCTCGTTCGATCTCGACGGCACGCTGTGGGAGTTCGGGCCGATGATGGAGGGCGCGCTCGCGGCGGCAATCGTGTCGCTCGAGCGGCGACACCCGGAGCTGGCCGGCGTGCTGACGGTCGAAGATCTGCACCGTCACCGGAAGCTGGTCGGCGAGGAGATGCACGGAACGCTCGAGCAACTGCGTCGGATCTCAATGCGCCGCGCGCTCGCCGCGGTCGGCTGGGACGACCACCAGTTGGCGGAGTGGCTCGCGGACGAGCTGCTCGCGGCGCGTGCCGATGTGGTCGGCGTCCACTCCGACGTCGAGCCGGTCGTCGACGAGCTGCTTGGGCGAGGGCACGTGGTCGGCGCGATCACCAACGGCAACTTCCCGTTCGAGCGGCTCGCGATCGCGGAGCGCTTCGCGTTCATCGTGCACGCCGAGGACGCCGGGGAGCTGAAGCCGGCCGCGGCGCCGTTCCGGCGCGCCGTCGAGCTGGCCGGCCTGGGCCCGGAGCGGTGGGTGCACGTCGGCGACGAGCCGGCAATCGACGTTGCCGGCGCGCAGAGCTTTGGCATGTTCGCGGTGTGGCTGAACCGAACGGAGCTGCCGGCGCCGGAGGGCATCGACGCGGACGCGGAGATCCAGAGCCTCGACACGCTGCCCGAGGTCGTGGACCGGCTGCTCTCGACGCGCTAGTCGTCCTGGCCGCGGACGAGCAGCACCGGCCGTTTGGCTCGATGCAGCACGCCGGCCGCGACGCTGCCGTGGAGGATCGAGCGGATCGCGCCCCAGCCGTGTGAGCCGAGAACGATCAGCCGCACACCACGCTCGTCTGCGGCCGCGCAGATCTCCTCGGCGGGAAATCCCTCCCGGAGCTCCGTCTCGGCCTCCACGCCGAGCTCCCTCGCTCGCGCAGCGGAGTCGTCGAGCACCTTCTCGGCGTGCTCCTTCTCCACCCGGATCAGCTCGTCGATGGCAAACGGCGGGTAGGGCGCACCGAACTCACCAACGGGGATCTGCCAGACCGTCACGATGACGACGCGATCTCCGAGATCCTTGGCCAGCGCTAGACCCTCGTTCAGGGCTTGCCCGGCCAGCCTCGAGCCGTCGTTCGCGATCAGGATCGTCGCCATCGTCTGGTACGGAGCCTACTCTTCAGCGCCGCCGGTAGGCGGCACCCATGCGCTCGTCGGGGCGGCCGCTCGCGATGGCGCCTTCCGAGCGGTATCGCTCCGCCAAGCGGCGAAGGGCGTCGCGATCCAGCGTCACGCCGAGCCCCGGCTCCGTCGGCACCGGCAGGACGCCGGCGGTAGGGCGGAAGTGGCCCTGCTCGACGACGACGTCCGCCGTGAAACGAAACAGCGCCTGGTGGGGCCGGATCATCGATGGCTCGGACCCGGTGAGATGCAGGTATGCCGCCGTCATGACTCCCGCATCGCCGCTGTAGCACCAGAAATCGATGCCGAGCGCATCGCATGCGCGCAGGAAGTCCTGCGCCCGCCGGATGCCGCCGAGCTCCGCGATGTCGGCGCAGATGCCGTCGGGCACTCCGGTACGAGCAGCACGAGGGAGGTCGACCTCATGCGTCGAGAACGAGACCGGTACCCCGTCCTGACGCAGGCGAGCCGTCTCGTCCAGGGTGCGGCAGGGATCCTCCAGCCACCCGATGCCCAGCTCCGCCAGGCGCCGGCAAACCCTCCGCGCCGTCGCGACGGTGAAGGCACCATTCGCGTCCAGCCGGACGACGCGCTCGGCGCCAACCTGCGAGACCAGCTCGGCGATCATCTCCAGCTCGGTGTGCTCGTCGACCACACCGACCTTGCCCTCGAACCACGGGACACCCTGCTCGGCCAGGGCGGTGCAGTACGCGATCACGTCGGCAGGCGTCTCCTCCTTGCCGTCCCGGAATGCGAAGTACTCGGTGAACGGCACCTCGTCGCGGACGCGGCCGCCCATCAGGTCGACCAGCGGCGCGCCTGCCCGGCGAGCGCGGAGATCCCAGAGCGCAATCTCGATCCCGCCGAACGCGCGCCGGTCGCGGGCCGCATCTGTCCACGGCGAGTACCCTGTGCGGTCGAGGCATGCTGCCTCGCACGCGTTCAGCTCCTCCGGTGCGAGTCCCGTGAGGCGCGCGCCGAGGCTTTCGACCACCCCGGCGAGATCCCCATGCGGCGTCTCTCCGATGCCGACGACGCCGTCATCGTCCTCGACCTCGACAATAGTGGTCGTGAAGCTCGCCAGAGAGCCGAAGGAGTACCGGTACGGCGCCACCATCGGGACGTTGATCGCGGTCGCCTTGACCGAATGGATGCGGCTCATGGAAGACGTGCCTCCGAGTTGTCGATGACAGCGAGCCCGTCGGCAACGAGTGCGCTCAGCGCCTCGCTGTCGAGCTCGCCCGAGGGTACGGATGCCTCGCCTGTGAGGCGGCGAAGCACGGCGCTGCGCCGTTGCCGGAACGATCCTGCGAACGGCTTCTGTTTCCGCAGCGGCGCGAACGTCATTCCACGCGACGGGCAGCCATCCGCAAGCGGGCACTGTCCGCAGCGTGGCCGCCTCGCGATGCAGATCTCTCTTCCCAGGTCGAACAGCGCCTGGTTCCACTCGTAGGCGCGCCCGGAAGGTGGCGGCAGGTCTGGCGTGCCGAGCCGTTCCAGCACGCGCCGGGCGTTCGTGTCGGGAGCCGCCACCTGAGCGCCGAAGGCGAAGCAGGCGATGGCAGCCGCCGTGTACGGCCCGATGCCGGGCAGCCGCTGCAGCTCCTCCGGATCGGTCGGGAAGTCACCGAGCTCGACAACACGCTGCGCGCATCGGTGCAGGTTGACCGCCCGCCGGTTGTAGCCGAGCCCCGACCACTCGCGGATCACATCCGCCGGCGGTGCCGCAGCGAGGTCTTCCGCGGTGGGCCACCGCTCGAGCCACGCCTCGTAACGGGGGACGATCCGCGCAACTTGCGTCTGCTGCAGCATCACCTCCGAGACCAGGATGGCGTACGGGTCGCGGGTATGCCGCCAGGGGAGATCCCTCACGTTTTGGCTGAACCACGCCAAAAGCAGCTGCTGCACCGGCAGAGACTAGACGAGCACCCAACCGTCGCGTCAGCGACGCGCACGCGCTGCGCGTGGGCCGCCCGCCAGCTCGTACAGCCGAGCGGCGTCGCGGAGCCGCTCGAGGAACTCCTCCACGACGGCTGTGCGGTGCGGGGCCGGGGCGACAGCCTCGACGGTGCGGCTGCCGGCCGGGCGCTCCGCGAGTGGCCGAGCAATCGCGCCCGCTGGGACGGTGCCGAGCGTCAGGCGGTGCATTGGGACGACCGCCATCCCGGCAGCGGCGAATGCCTGTGCGGCCGGCAGGTCATCGAGCTCGTAGGCGACCCGCGGGGCGAACCCTGCCTGCGCGCACAGGTGCTCGACGAGGGACCGGAACCGTCCGGCGGGTGTGTCGCGTCGTGGGAGGATGAGCGGCTCGTCTCGGAGGTCGCCTACGCTGACCGAGTCCCGTCGTGCCAGCCTGTGCCGCTCCGGCACCACGACGAACAGGTCGTCGACGAGCAGACGGCGACGCTCCAGGTCGGCGACCGCCGGACCTGCTGTCCCGGCCATGTGGTGCACGACCGCCAGGTCGGCGTCCCCCGCGCGAACGCTCGCGACAGCTTCGCGGGTCTCGAGCTGGATGACCTGCACGATGAGGTCGCCGTGGTTGCGGCGCAGCTCTCGCACCGCGCCGGGCACGAAGGATGAGAGGGCGCTCGGGAACGCTGCCAGTCGAAGACGGGGTGTTCCACTGCGAATGTCCTCGACCACCGTCTCGCCTCCGCCGACGGCGGCGAGGACCCGGTCGACGTGCGGGCGTAGTGCGTCTCCTGCAGGGGTGCCGCGCAAAGGCCGCTGCGAGCGATCGACGAGCGCCGCACCGACGTCACGCTCCAGGGCTGCTAGCTGCTGTGAGACCGCAGATTGCGTATAGCCGAGGACGTCCGCCGCGGCGGAGACCGAACCGAGATCGAGCACCAGCGCGAAGGCTCGAAGGCGGGCGATGTCGCGCAGATACATGAAGCAACTCTACTACGAGTAGTAGTTGATGAAGTGGCGCTGCATTCGTCTGGCGCCGATACTGGGTCGCATGAACAACACACCCACATACACACAGTCGGGCTACTCCCTCGCCGCCGGCGACGGAGAGCGAATCTGGATCGTCGGCGACACCATGACGCTGAAGGCGACCGGCGACAGCACGGACGGAACCCTCGTGCTGCTCGAAAACCTCAGCTCACCCGGTGGCGGCCCTCCGCCGCATGTCCACACGCGCGAGAATGAGTTCTGGTACGTGATCGACGGGACATTCGAGGTCACGGTCGACGGCGTCGTGCACATCCTGGGCCCCGGCGGGTTCGCCTACGCGCCCCAGGGAGCGGTCCACAGCTTCCGCAACACGTCGGAGACACCGAGTCGCGTCCTTGTCGGGTTCACGCGCGGTGGCATGGAGGGCTTCTTCCGGGAGTCCGGCCGACCGGCCATAGACGACGGGCCGGCGCCCGCGGTCGGCGACGACGAGGTCGCGCGCACCATGGCCGCGGCGCCGAAATACGGCGTGCAGGCCGTTGCCTTCGACGGGGCCGACCCGTCCTGATGGCATGGGCCGGTCGCCGCCGCTATCGGCGGCGGCCGGCCGTCAGGCGTGGAAGGTGACGCCCTTGCTCAGGGCGACCAGGATCGAAGCCTTCAGCTTGCTGGGGGCCGTTCCCGCGTCGGTCCACCAACCGTTGAGGATGTCGTACTGGAGCTCTCCCGCCGCGATGTACGTGTTGTTCACGTCGGTGATCTCGAGCTCCCCGCGCTGGGATGGCCGCAGGGTCGAGATGATGTCGAAGACTCGGTTGTCGTACATGTAGCACCCGGTGACGGCCATGTCGGTCTCCGGGTTCTGCGGCTTTTCCTCGATCTTCTTGATGCGGTCGCCGTCGATCGTGGCAACACCGAAGCGGCGGGCGTCCGCCACCTGCTTCAGCAGGATCCGCGCGCCCCGTTCCTGCTCCCGGAACGTCTGCACGTACGGTGCCAGCTCGTCCTGGAACAGGTTGTCGCCGAGGATGGCAACGAGTGCGTCGTCGCCCACGTGTGGCTGTGTCAGCCCGAGGGCCTGGGCGATGCCTCCGGCGCCGTCCTGCTGCGCATATTCGATGTTCAGGCCCAGCCCTGACCCGTCGCCGAGCAGCGTCTTGAACTGTTCGATCTCCGCACCGGTGACGAGGACGACGTCGGTGATGCCTGAGCGCTGAAGCGCCTGGAGCGGGTAGTAGACCATCGGCTGGTCGAAGACGTCCAGCAGATGCTTGTTCACCACGTTGGTCATGGGGGCCAGCCTGGTGCCATGCCCACCGGCCAGAACCACACCGATCATCGGAGTCCCTCCGTGTATGCCGCGAGCGAGGTTTTCCAGTCTGTCAGCGGCACTCCCAGCTCGCGCGCCTTTGCCAGTGAGAGCACGCTGTTTCGTGGCCGCGGAGCCTTTGCGCCCCAGTCCTCGCTCGAAACCCTGGTGACCTCGTGGCCCACAGCGGCCTCTGCCAGCTCCGCCCAGGTGCACGGCTGCCCGTCGCCGGCCACGTGCACGATCCCGTCGTCGCTCCGCGCAGCGAGGTATGCGACAGCGCGTGCAAGGTCATTCGCATGGGTCGGACGGCCGCGCTGATCGCCCACCACGCGAAGCGCCGTCCCGTTCCGGTCGGCGTTCACGATCGACCTGACGAAGTTCCGGCCCTCCCCGAACACCCATGACGTCCTCACGACCAGCGCCCGTCGGGTGCTCAGGACGGCGTGCTCGGCGGCCAGCTTCGTGCTCCCGTAGACGTTGATCGGGTTGGGGACGTCGTCCTCGACGTACTCGCCGTCCTTGGTGCCGTCGAAGACGTAGTCAGTGGAGATCAGGATCATCCGCTCGGCTGCCGCTGCCACGTGGGCTGCACCGTACGCGTTGACCGCCTCCGCCGTATCCTGGTCGTCCTCGCAGCCGTCGACGTCGGTCATCGCGGCGCAATGGATCACCAGGTCGGCGCCGCTGAGCGCACTCTGCACAGCGCGCTGATCTGTCACGTCGAGGTCGCTGTGGGTGAGGAACTCCGCGTCGGGAAGGCGGTCGCGAAGCGCACGTCCCAGCTGGCCTCCGGCGCCTGTCACGAAAACGATGGGATCAGCTCCCAGTCCAGCTTCGGATTCCGGGCGTCGCGGTCGCTCAGCACAGGGTCGCCGGACAGCTGCCACGGCACGGCAAGCTCCGGGTCGTCCCATGCCACGCCCTGCTCGTCATCCGGGTCGTACTCGCTCGTCACCCAGTAGATCAGCTCGATTTCGGTCAGTGCGAGATACCCATGGGCGACGCCGCTGGGGATGTAGATGCTCGCCGGCTCGGTGCCGTCGAAGACCAGGGTCTCGACGTGCGGCGGGCGGTCGCGGCGCCTCAGGTCGGCCAGCCCAACCTGCATGCGGCCCGTCGCGAGGTACCAGAGGTCGGCCTGGCGCTCGTGGTAGTGGAGCCCTCGCAGCACGCCCGCCACAGAAGTGGAGTGGTTCGACTGCACGAAGGCCTCGGGCATCGAGACGGCGCGGAAGATCTCGACGAAGCGGCCGCGAGAGTCGCTGTGCACCTGCGGGCGATGGATGATCACCCCGGGGATGGACGAAGCCTCAGTCGGCATAGAGGGCCTCCGCGTCCGCGACGTGACTCGTCCACCAGTCCCGGTGGTCGCGGTACCAGGCGACCGTCTCCGCGATCGCCGAGACGAGGTCACGGCTCGGGCGCCAGCCGAGCTCCCTGATGCGGGCCGTGTCGACCGCGTAACGTCGATCGTGCTGGGGCCGGTCGTACTCGGAGAGGTAGACGGCGCTCTCGTCCAATCCGGCCTCGCGCGCCACCATCCGAGCAATGTCGACGTTGGGGATGTCCTCCCCGGCGGGGCCGACGTTGTACGCGGCCCCGCGCTCGCCGCGCTCCGCCATCAGCAGGATCCCGCTCACCGCGTCGTCGACGAACATCCAGTCTCGCACCTGTCGGCCGTCGCCCCACACCGGCAGCCGGTCTCCCTGCAGCGCCCGGATTGCCCATCGTGGAATCGCCTTCTCCGGGTGCTGCCACGGCCCGATGCAGTTCGTGGGGCGCGCCACCACGACGTCGAGGCGATCGGCGTAGGACAGCGCCAGATCGTCGGCGACCGCCTTGGAGCGGGCGTACGGGCTCGTGGCGAGGCCTTCGCCGGCCGCCTTGTCGATCTCGGCGAACGGCCGCCCATCGCAGGGCCCGTAGACCTCGTCGGTCGACACGTGGACGACACGCGGCACGCCTCCCGAACTCGCGGCCTCCAGCACCTGTTCCGTGCCCGCTACGTTGGAGCGGAAGAAGACGTCCTCCGCACCCTCGCTGCGCGTGACATGCGTCTCGGCCGCGAGATGGATGATCAGCTTCGGCCTCTCGCCTGCCACGACGTCGGTGAATCCTGCATCCACGAGGTCGACGCACAGGGTCTCCACCCGCCCCGGACCGGCGCCCGCCAGCCTTCGATGATCGCCGGCGTACGTTTCGAGATCGACGTTCAGCACGTCCTGCCCACTGCTCGTGAGTGCGCGCACCAGCGCCGACCCGATAAACCCGAGGCCCCCGGTCACGAGCACTCTTCCGTGTCCTTCAGTCGACGTCATCACAGGCCGTGTCATACCTGATCGAAGCCTTGCGGCGCAGGCATGCGACAATCGCGCCATGGCCGGCGACCTCTCCGACGAAGACCAGCAGGCACTGGCCGCACGAGGGCAGGAGCAGGACGCTCCGGCCGGGCAGGTGCTGATCCGCGAGGGAGCGACGGCCGGATCGCTGTTCGTCATCCTGGCCGGTCGTGTCAGGGTGGGCCGTGGCGGCAAGCCGCTGGGCGAGCTCGGGCCCGGGGAAGTACTGGGTGAGCTCGCGATGCTCGGACAGGGCGCCCGCGGAGCGAGCGCGATCGTGGAGGAGGACGCCAGGCTGCTGGTCGTGCCGGCAACCGCGGTTCGCGAACTGCTCGCCGAGCGTCCCACGCTACGCGAAGGCCTGGAGCGGGCCGCGGCCGGGCGCCGGTCCGATGATCTAGCGTAGGGGGATGGCCGCCCCTCGCGTCAGGTTCGCCCCCAGCCCAACCGGATCGCTGCATCTCGGCAGCGCGCTGACGGCCGTCGCGAACTGGCTCTTCGCCCGCCACGAGGGCGGCTCGCTCGTGTTGCGCATCGATGACACCGACGCGACGCGCACGGTGCCCGGGGCGGAGCAGGAGATCGAGCGTGATCTGCGCTGGTTGGGGCTCGACTGGGACGAGGGGCCGGTGCATCAGAGCGAACGTGCCGAGCGTCACGTCGATGCTGCGAGAAGCGCGCCCGGTGCATTCATGCGCGACGGGGCGGTGTGGCTGCAGCCCGACGGCGTCCCGTCGTTCGTGCTGGTTCGCTCCGACGGGCGACCCACCTACCACTGGGCCACGGCAGTGGACGAAGTGGATCTGGGGATCACGCACGTCATCCGTGGCAACGACCACCTGTCCAACACACCGCTCCAGGCGGCGGCGATCCGGGCCCTTGGGGCAGAGCCGCCCGTCTACCTCCACCATGCCCTCGTGCGCGGCGACGCCGGAAAGCTCTCGAAGCGCTCCGGCGCAGCATCGATCGCCGCGCTGCGGGAGGAGGGCTACCCGCCCGAGGCCGTCGCGAACCTGCTCGCGCTCGTGGCGAGCTCCGGCCCTGGAGACGTGATGGACATGGACGAGTTGATCGGCCGCTTCGACGTCCACCGGCTGGCGCGGGGCGAGGTGACGCTCGAGGCCAAGCGGCTGCGAAGCCTCTCGACGGGGCACCTCCGCCGGCTGCCCGACTCGGACCTCGTCGAGCGCGTGCTGCCGTTCGCCCCCGACGGGACCGACCCTGCGCAAGTTGCCCGGTTGGCGCCCGCCCTTCGCGGCGTGCACACCCTCGCGGAGGCAGGCGACCTGGTGGCGTGCGTGGTCCAGTCGCCGAGCCCCCACCCGTTGCCCGAGCTGGCAGCCGTGCGACAACGCTACCCGGAGAGTCTCTCCGAGCAGGAGGCGCGGAACCTGGTCGCCGAGCTTCGCCAAAGCGGCGTGCCGCTGCGCGAGGCGCGCCGCGCCCTGACAGGTCGTGAGAGCGGGCCCGAGCTGTGGGCCGTGCTGGCAGCGCTGCCCCGCGACGAGACCATCCGGAGGGCGGCATGAGACTGCGCGATTCGCTCACCGGTGATGTGCGGCCACTGACCCCCGGAGCCGACGGCAGCGTCGGCATGTACGTCTGCGGCCCGACGGTCTACAACCGCATCCACGTCGGAAACGCGCGGCCCTTCGTCGTGTTCCAGCTCATGAAGCGCTACCTCGAGTGGCGCGGCGAGCCGGTGACGCTGGTCGAGAACATCACCGACATCAATGACAAGATCTACATCGCCGCGCGCGAGCTGGGACAGCCTTCCGACGAGCTTGCGGCTGAGATGACGCGGTTCTACATCGAGGACACCGACCGGCTCGGCATTGGCCGGCCCGACCGCGAGCCGCTGGCTTCCGAGACGGTGACCGAGATCGTGGCGCTGATCGAGGAGCTGATCGCAGACGGTCACGCATACGAGTCCGGCGGCGACGTCTACTTTGCCGTTCGGAGCTTTCCGGAGTACGGCAGGCTGTCGGGACGCAACCCCGACGAGCAGTTGGAGGGGGCACGCGTCGACCCTGGTGAGCACAAGCGCGACCCGCTCGACTTCGTGCTGTGGAAGGCGAACAAGCCCGACGAGGACACGGCGTGGGACTCGCCATGGGGGAAGGGCCGTCCCGGTTGGCACATCGAGTGCTCGGCGATGTCGGAGCGGTGGCTAGGGCGCGAGTTCTCACTGCACGGCGGTGGCCGCGACCTGATCTTCCCCCACCACGAGAACGAGGTTGCCCAGTCCCGAGCGGCTGGGCGGCCGTATGCGCAGGTCTGGGCCCACAACGGCATGCTGCGCCTCTCCGGCGAGAAGATGTCGAAGTCGCTCGGAAACATCGATCCGCTGCACGAGGTGCTCGACCGCTGGGGCGCGGAGACGCTGCTGGTCTTCTTCCTGCGTGCGCACTACGCGAGCCCGGTCGACTACACCGACGATGCGCTGGAACAGGCAAGGGCCACCGCGGAGACGTTGCGCAATCGCCTGCGCGACGGTGGCGAAGGCCGCGATGCCGAGCTGGAGGCGGCCGTGGTCGAGGCGCTCGACGACGACTTCAACACGCCGCGGGCGCTGGCGCTGCTGTTCGACGCAGGGCCCGAGGCGGCAGGATCGGTGCGTGAGATCCTCGGCGTGCTGGGGCTCGGCAGCCTGGCGGAGGAGGAGCCACCGCCCGACGACCTGGTGGCGAAGGCGCAGGAGCGTGAGGCGGCCCGGCGCGAACGGGACTTCGAGCAGGCCGACCGGCTGCGCGACGAGATTGCCGCGGCCGGCTGGGAGCTTCGCGACACCGACCGCGGCCCGCGGCTCTACCGTCATGGCTGACATCGTCTACGGGCGCCATGCTGTGCGCGAAGCACTTCGCGGCCGGCGCGAGGTGTTGCGCATCTGGGTCGCCGAGCGGGTTCGCGATGGGCTGGAGTGGATGCCGAATGAGGCACGAGCGGGGGAGTGGGACGAGCTCACGTCGCGAGCCGGGAGCGACGATCACCAGGGTGTGGTTGCCGAGGTTGCGCCCTATCCCTACACGGATCCGGATGAGCTGCTGAACCGCGAGCGAGCCTTGCTGGTTGCGCTCGACGAGGTGACGGATCCACAGAATCTGGGTGCCGTCGCGCGGGTGTGCGAGGGGGCCGGTGCGGATGGCCTGTTGATCACGCGGCGGCGGTCTGCGGGGATCACGCCCGCCGTCTCGCGTGCGTCTGCGGGCGCCATCGAGCATCTCCCGATCGCTCAAGTCGAGAATCTCGCCGACACCCTGATCAGGGCGCGTCGCCCCGGGCTGTGGAGCTATGCGGCCGCCATGGAGGGCGGCGAGCCCTACGACGCGCACGACTATCGCGACGGAACGATCTTCGTACTGGGAGCAGAGGGGCGCGGGTTGCGGCCGCGAGTCCGCGACGTGTGCGATGCGGCGGCGGTGATCCCGATGCGTGGCCAGGTCGAGTCCCTCAACGTCAGCACGGCGGGCGCGGTGCTGCTGTTCGAGGCGACACGGCAACGTCGCGGTGGCTGAGCCGCTGTTCATCGTGGACGGCGACAACGTCGCGCACGTGCACGGCGGGCGCGAGGAGTACGAGCGCGTGCGCGCCGAGCTCGTGACCGCGGTGGTCGACCACGCGTCGCGCAGCGGGATCGACACGATGCTCGTGTTCGACGGTGCCGGGCCCGAGCGGACGATCGGCCGCACATCGATCCGCCATGCCGGCGGGGAGACCGCCGACACGGTGATCGAACGGCTTGCACACCGCCATCACAACGAGCGGGACGTGACGGTCGTCTCCTCGGACACGGTGTTGCGACACGTCGCCCAGCGGGAAGGCGTGCATGCGATGAGCGCTCGCGAATACGTCGATCGCCTGGGCTCGCCGGGGGGCTCGGATTCGCCCGGCCCAAAGCCCAGACAGCGCTTCCAGCTCGCCGACACCCTCGATCCCGCGGTGCGCGAAGCGCTCGAGCGGCTTCGTCGCGGCGACCGCGGCGCTTGACAACGCCGACTCGAGCGATAAACTCCCATCCCTCAAGTTAAACTTGATGTTCAGCGTGAGCCTCATTGAGGGTAGTGGTCGTTTTGTCGGGCGTTTTTCATCGGAGGTGAGTGGTGGCGAGATCCAATGCAGCGGCTGCACGTCAGCCCCATACCCGCTCGTGGCGGGACGGGGAGTTGGCGATCATCGCCGCCGCGCGACACGGCGACGAAAAGGCCATGGACACGATCATCCGCCGCTACGAAGGGTTCGTGCGGCTGAAGGCGAGCTCGTATTTCCTCGCGGGTGGCGACTCCCATGATCTGATTCAGGAAGGCTTGGTCGGCCTGTTCAAAGCCGTGCGCGACTTCCGCGCCGACAAGGAGACGTCGTTCCGGTCGTTCGCCGAGCTCTGCATCACGCGCCAGATCATCACCGCCATCAAGACCGCAACCCGGTTCAAGCATGCGCCGCTGAACACCTATGTCTCCTTCAGCCACACGCCTGCCGGCCAGGAGTCGGAGGCCGACTGCACGCTCGGAGATGCGCTTCCCGGGCCGGCGGTCGACGACCCGGCCAGCTGCGTGATCTCGACCGAAGAGCTCCAGAGCCTGTTGTCGTGCCTCGGAAGCACGCTGTCCTCCCTCGAGTCCCAGGTGCTGACGTGCTACCTCGAGGGGCGCAGCTACGAGGAGATCGGCGCCATGCTCGACTGCGACCCGAAGACGGTCGACAACGCGCTTCAGCGGGTCAAGCGCAAGGTGCTGGTCCACCTGCAGTCACGTCGAGTCGTGGCCTGAATCTCGACTCGAGGTCGACCCCGGTAAACTTGAGCTGTTGCCGGGATAGCTCAGCTGGTAGAGCTTCCGCCTTGTAAGCGGACGGTCAGGGGTTCGAGTCCCCTTCCCGGCTTTCGCCGCCGCTCTGCTCCTCCCGGACAGCAGGACGGGCCGTTCGCCTTGGCCTGGACCTCACGAAACCGCGTTCGCGTGCCAGTGCCAGGAGGGTGTGTTTGCGTACCGTCCGTTCTCTGACTTGATAACGTGTCACCTATGAAGTTGCTTCCAGCGGTGCTCGTCGTCTCCTTGGCGTTTCCGTCCAGCGCGAACGCCGTGACCGTTCGGACCGCGGGCGATGTCGCATGCCGCGCGCCGTACACGGTGACGGCAACGACGTGTCGCCATGGCGAGGTCGCGACCCTGCTCGAGCCGGCGGACTGGGTGTTCGCGCTCGGAGACCTGCAGTACGACGTCGGTACGCTCGACGAGTTCAACGGCTCGTACGACCCGACTTGGGGTGCCTACAAGGCCAAGACCAAGCCCGCGCCGGGAAATCACGAGTATGGGACAGCCAATGCTGCCGGCTACCGCGATTACTGGGGCCTCGCCCCTGATGCGCCGACGTGGTACAGCTTCGACATCGGGACGTGGCACGTCGTCAGTCTCGACTCGGAGTGCGCGCGGGTCGGCGGCTGCGGCCCGTCGTCGGCGCAGGGGCAGTGGCTGGCAGCGGATCTCAAAGCCAACAAGAAGCCGTGCCTGCTTGCGTTCTGGCACAAGCCGCGTTGGTCAAGTGTTCTGGGCGGCAGCAACAGGACGGTCGCCCCATTCTGGACCGCGCTCTACGCCCACCGCGCCGACGTCGTCCTCAACGGGCACGCGCACAGCTATGAGCGGTTCGGGAAGAAACTGCCGGGAGGGGCGACGGGTGTGAGTGGCATCCGGCAGTTCGTCGTCGGCACTGGCGGGCACAGCCTCCACAGCTTCGGGCCGAATCCCGTTCCCGGAAGCCAGAAGCGGGGTCAGGCGTTCGGCGTTCTGCACCTGGATCTCCTCGCGAAGCGCTATTCGTGGCGGTTCGTGGCCGAAAGCGGGCCGTTCGCCGATACTGGGTCCACGGCCTGCCACTGAGCAACTGCGTTCAGCCGTCCGCGGCCTGCTCGGCGAGCTCCGCAACTGCGCGCCAGCCGCCCTCACCGCTTGTCACCGTGACGTGGCCGATCTTGCGACCCCTGCGTGGCGCCTTGCCGTAGAGGTGAATATGGGCGCCCTCGATGGCCGCGAGATCGGCCACGTCAGGAGCCCCGCCGATAAGGTTCACCATCGTGCACGTCATCCGCTGCGCCGTTGAGCCAAGCGGAAGGCCACAGACGGCCCTGACGTGGTTCTCGAACTGGCTCGTCTCGGTGCCTTCGATCGTCCAGTGGCCCGAGTTGTGGACGCGCGGCGCCATCTCGTTGGCCATCAGCCGGTTCCCGAGCTGGAACAGCTCCAACGCGAGCACGCCCACGTAGTCGAGCTCGGTGAGCAGCCGCAGTGCGTACGCCTCCGCGAGCGCCTGCATCTCGGCGCCGAGCCCCGGCGCCGGAGCGTGCGTGAGCCTGAGAATCCCATCGCGATGGTGGTTCTCGACCAATGGGTACGCCACGGTCGACCCGTCCACGCCGCGCGCGGCCACGACCGACAACTCCCGCTCGAACGGCACCAGCTCCTCCCAGATCAGCGGTGCTTTGCCCAGCTGCTCGAAGGCGCCTTCGAGTTGCGACTCCTCGCGCACCACGAGCTGCCCCTTGCCGTCGTACCCCAACCGCCGGGTCTTGAGGACGCCGGGCGGCTGCATCCGGTCGACGTCCTCCTGCGACGCGATCGCCTCGAAACGCGGCGTGTCGATGCCGAGCTCCGTGAACAGGCGCTTCTCGTGGAGCCGGTCCTGTGCCACGGCGAGCGCTCGGGCGTTCGGCCGCACCGCGGCAAGACCGGCCAGGCGATCGGCCGACTCCGCGGGCACCGACTCGAACTCGCTCGTGACGACGTCGCTCACCTGGCCCAGGCGATCGAGCCCTTCGGGGTCGTCATAGGGCGCGAGGATCAGCTCCGCAACCGCTCCGGCGCACGCGTCGGGGGAGGGGTCAAGGGCCGTTGTGCGGATCCCGAGCGGAAGCGCGGCCATTGCCAGCATGCGGGCCAGCTGGCCGCCTCCCAGGACGCCCAGCCGCATCAGGCCGAAGGATCGGGGTTTGCGAGGACGTCGGCGGTCTGCTGCTCGCGAAACCGATCGAGGCTCTCACGGATCCCGGTGTGGTGCGCGGAAAGGATCGACGCAGCGAGCAGAGCGGCGTTCACGGCCCCGGCGCGACCGATCGCAAGCGCACCCACCGGTATCCCCGCCGGCATCTGAACGATCGAGAGCAGTGAGTCCATGCCCGACAGCGCCTTCGACTCCACGGGCACGCCCAGCACCGGAAGGCTCGTTTTGGCCGCCGTCATGCCGGGCAGGTGTGCCGCGCCGCCGGCTCCTGCGATCAGCACCTCGAGGCCTCGGTCACGCGCCGTCGATGCATACTCGAACACCAGATCGGGCGTTCGGTGGGCCGACACGACGCGTGTCTCATGCGGCACCGACAACCGCTCCAGGGTCTCGACGGCATGTCGCATGGTGTCCCAGTCGGACCGCGATCCCATGATGACACCGACCAGCGGTCGGCTCTCGTCGCCCATGGCGCGGACACTACACTGACCCCCGTGACTGTCGAGCCGCAGGCCGTCGCGGCCGGCTCGGCCGGGCTGACCGGGGAAGAGGCCCGCCGTCGGCTGGAGAGACGCGGGGACCAGCCGGACGCTCCCTCCAGCCGTTCGGTGGCGAGCATCGTCCGTTCGAACACGCTCACGCTGTTCAACCTCATCCTGGCCGCATTCCTCGTGTTGATCCTGGCCAGCGGCCAGTACGCGGATGGCCTGTTCGCAGTCATCCTGGTCGGCAACGCGTCGATCGGCATCCTCCAGGAGCTGCGGGCCAAGCGGGCGCTCGACCGAGCGGCACTTCTCGTCGCACCCCGCGCCCGCGTCGTCCGCGACGGCGAGGAAAAGCTCGTCGCCCTCGACGACGTTGCCGACGGCGATCTCGTCGCTCTGCGGCCCGGCGACCAGGTGATCGCCGATGGGACCGTCGGAGACTCCCTCGGGTTGATGCTCGACGAAAGCCCGCTCACCGGTGAGTCGGTGCCGGTCTCGCGCACGCCGGGAGACCGGGTGCTGTCGGGCTCCTACTGCGTCGAGGGAAATGGCCGCTACGTCGCCGAGCAGACGGGCGCCGACAGCTACGCCTGGAAGCTGCTCGGCGCCGCACGCGAGGACACCGCCCAGCGCTCGCCCCTGGAGCTGCAGATCAACCGGCTGTTGCGCGTGCTGGTCGGTCTGATGGTCCCGCTCGGGGCTGCGCTGGTCTGGTCGCTCCAACATCGCCACCTGCCGTTTCGCGAATCGGCGGCGACTGCGACCGCCGGCATCGTCACGCTGATCCCGGAGGGCCTCGTGCTTCTGACCAGCCTGACGTTCGCTTTTGCCGCCATGCGGCTGAGCGCGCGCGGCATGCTGGTGCAGTACATGAACGCCGTGGAGTCGCTGGCGAACGTCGACACGGTGTGCCTCGACAAGACCGGCACGCTCACCGACGGACGCCTGTCTCTGCACGACATCGTCCCGATCTCCCCGAATGACAACGCCCGCGAGCTTGTGAGCGCCTATGCGGCCGGGGCATCGTCCCGGAACGCCACGCTCGATGCGATCGCCGCCGGGCTCCCCGCGGAAGAATGGCGGCCCGACGTCGAGGTGCCGTTCTCGTCGCGCTGGAAGTGGAGTGCCCTGGCGCGCGACGGGGAGTGGCTGGTGCTCGGAGCGCCCGACGTGCTGCTTGGCGGCGCTGTGCCGGAGATCGTCGGGGAGCACGAGCGCGAGGGACGCCGCGTGCTCGTGTTCGGGCGCTCTGCGCAGCCCATCGACGCGGAGGCGGCCGACCATCCCGCGCCGTCGGTGACGCCGCTGGCCGCGATCGTGCTCGAAGAGCAGTTGCGCCCGGACGCCGTCGACACGATCGCGTTTCTGCACCGGCAGGGCGTGGCGGTCAAGGTCATGTCGGGCGACTCCCCGGCCACCGTCGCCGCCGTGGCAGGCCGCGTCGGCATCGACGTCGAAGGCGGCGTGACCGAAGGCTCGTCGCTGCCGACCGACCCGGCGGCGCTCGCCGAAGCCGCTCAGAGCGGAACCGTCTTCGCGCGGCTGACGCCAGAGCACAAGCGTGCGCTGATCGGCTCGCTCACGGAGCGCGGCGCGTACGTTGCCATGATCGGCGACGGCGTGAACGACGTGCCCGCGATGAAGGGCGCGCGGCTCGCCGTCGCCCTCGGCAGTGGCAGCCAGCTGGCAAAGAGCGTGGCCGACAGCGTCCTGGTGAGCGACCGGTTCGGCGCGATTCCGGAGGCGGTCGCCGAGGGGCGGAAGATCATCTCGAACGTTCAGCGCGTCGCGAAGTTGTTCGTGACCAAGTCGATCTTCGCCGCATTCGTGATCGCGACGTTCGGGTTGTGGACGGGCGAGTTCCCGCTGCTGCCCAGGCACCTCTCGCTCGCCGCGACCTTCACCGTGGGAATCCCGGGCTTCGTCCTTGCCCTTGCGCCGGGTGCTCCTCCGCCGGAAAAGGGCGACTTTCTGAGGCGGGTGATGCGCTTCTCGGTGCCGGCCGGGGTGGTGATGGGTGCCGCGACCGTGGCCGCCTACCTGGCGGTCCACGAGGTCCGCGGCCACTCGGACACGGAAGGTCGTACAGCGGCCATGACCGTGTTCATCGCGGTTGGCCTCTACCTGCTGCTGGTGCTCGACGCAGAGCGGATGCAGTCGAGCCGGCGCTACGCCGCCATCGTGGTCGTCCTCGCCGCGGCGCTGTTCGGCGGGTACCTGGCAATGCTCGGTTCGAGCGGGGCTCGCGACTTCTTCGCGCTCACCGTCCCGGGTGCCTGGGCGGTGGTCGTGATGGTCGCCTGTTCCGTCGGGTCGGTCTGGGCTCTCGGCAGGCTGGGGCTCTCGCCCTACCGGCGCAACTGAGTGCCCGCGCCGGCCGCAAGGGCAGAGCGGTACACCTGGTCCGCGAAGAGCAGGTCGGCCGCGCCGTTTCCGAGGTTCTGGCAGACGACTCGCCCGGCCGGCCGTGGCCGGCGGATCGCCTCCCCGGTGAAGCCGTCCGGGTCGCGGTAGCCGGCGAACGCCCCGTCGTCGCGGTAGGTCAGCAGTTGCCCGACGTCGTCGGCGTACAGCGCGGCGTCGTTGGCGATGTCGGATCCGACCGACGTGCTGTAGTCGAGCGGCAGCAGCAGCGCGTCCGGGCGGATGGACGCCGGCGCAAGCAGCGTGCCTTCGGCGCCGATCGGCACACCGGTGATGATGACGGCGGCGCCGTCCACTGCCTCTTCCGCCGTCGCGAGACAGCGGAGCCGCACCGCCGGTGTATGCACCTTGGCCCATCCCTCCAGCGACTCGGCCGACGCACTTCGGCGAGCGTAGACCCTCACATCCAGATGGCCGAGGTGCTCCAGCACGGCCAGATGCGTCCGCGCCTGCACACCGGCGCCTGTGAAGGCGACGTGACCGTCATCCGGCGCCGCCAGCGCTTGGATGCACGCCCCTGAGACGGCGGCCGTGCGCGCGCCTGTCAGCTCCGACGCTCCCATCACGGCGAGCGTGATACCCGTTGTCGCGTCAGACAGCACCACCAGCCCGCTGATGGTCGGCAGCCCGACCGACACGTTGTCACAGAAGGCAGTGATCCACTTCAGCCCCAGCAGATCGTCGTCGGCGACGTATGCCGGCATGGCGTTTGCGAATGCGCCCTCGCGCGGGTGAACCGAGGGCTTGGGCGGCAGTTCGGCCCGGCCGTCGGCAAGGGCCTCGAGCGCGCGGCGCCCGATGTCGATTCCCTCGGCCGGACTCGGGAGGTTTTCCGCCACCTCGGCCTCGGAGAGGTGCAACAGCGGCGGCTCGTTCACCGGGCCACATTACGTCATCGGAACACGAGGGTTAGCCAGTGACCGCCCGTGCGTACGATGCGAGCATGCCGTTCGACCTCGCGGACGTCCCGCCGGTTGCAGCCTATGCCCTGCTGTTTACGCTGATCGCACTCGAGTCGGCAGGCCTTCCCCTTCCCGGAGAGTCGAGCTTGATGGCGGCGTCGGTGCTGGCGGCACATGGAGTGCTGTTTCTGCCGCTCGTGCTGCTGATCGCGGCTGCCGCGGCGATCAGCGGCGACAACCTCGGCTACCTGGCGGGCGCACGCTTCGGCCGGCGGGTGTGGCTCTGGGGCAGTTGGGGGCGGAAGCGGCGCAAGCGCTGGCTGAAGGAGACCGACCAGTTCTTCCACCGCCACGGCCGCCCCGCGGTGGTGGCTGCCCGCTTCCTCCCCGTGGCTCGGTTCACCGTGGCCTGGATGGCGGGGATGAGCGCGATGAGATGGCGTTCGTTCCTGGTCTGGAACGCTGTCGGCGGCGTCGGTTGGGCGACGGGCATCGGCACGCTGGCGTACGTCGTCGGCGGCAGCGCCGAGCGGCCGCTGACGGCGTTCGGCCTGGTGGGCGTGGTGGGCGTTACGATCGCCCTCACTGGCCACATCGCCTGGCAGCGGTTGCAGCGAAGGCGGCCCTCGCCGGGTTGATCAGTCCTGCTGCACCGTGCCTCGGACGGGATTGCCTTGGCCGGCGATCAAGATGTCGTCCAGTTCGGCGCCGAGCAGGAAGATCGCCGCGCAGACATACAGATACCCGGTCGTCAGAAGGACGGTGGCGAGCACGCCCTCGGGTGACCCGAACGAGACCACCGAGGCGATGTAGAACCGGAACCCAACGGATGCGAGGATCCAGCCCACAACCGTGAGCGCCGATCCGGCTGAGACCCAGCGGAGCCGTCCCCGGCGGCGGCTCGGCGCCACCGCGAGCACCACGGTCACCGCCGCCCAGACCAGCACCGTGCTCGACAGCAGCCGAAGGAGCGTCCCCCCGGTGCCGCTCGGCCACCCTGGCAGAGCGCTGCCTGCAAAGCCGGTGAAGATCGCGCCGAGGAGCAGCAGCGAGACGACGACCGAGAGGCAGACCGACACCACGAACCGCTCGGCGAATCCTCGCGGCTCGTCCTCACCGCCGTGGATCCGATCGAGGGCCGACATCATCGCCCGGATGGCTCCCGACACCTCCCACACGACGATCACAAGCGCGAACAGGAGGAGCCCGGTGCCGGAATGCGACGTGACCGTACGCTCGGCGTAGGCGATCGCACGGTAGATGGGCTCGGGCAGCCGGCCTTCGAGCGCCGGCGACACGTGGTCGCTCCACACGGTCTCGAGCCCGAGGGGCCGCAGCAGCGCGATGCCCAGGAACACCACCGCTGCCGCACCGATCAGGCATTGGAACGCAATCGCGCTCGCATACGTCAGCACCTCATGCTCGCGCAGCCTGGTGCGGAGGTCGCGGAGGATTTCGGCCCGGCGATTCGCGGCCCGCGATCCGAGGTTTCGCGACAGAGCCTCCACGCGGTGCCCCTACCCGCCTGCACCGGGGCGGAACCCTTCACGCTCGGTCACAAGTTCAGCAGCAGCCTTCCTTGTAGCGGCAATCCGGGCAGTGCCACGAGGCCTTGACGAAGCCATCTCGCCGCCACAGCGAGGGCACGAGCTCTGGGCGGTGGTGGTGGGCGCGGACCGCATGCCCGCCCGGCACGAGGGCTCCGGCGGTGAGGTGGTCGGCTGTTCCATCCCGGGCGACAGTAGCGGGCCGCTCAGACGGTCTCGGCTTCCCGTGCCCATAAGGCATCGGGTAGAGTCAGGCCCGACGTGACGAGGTTGCCGCGCACCGGCAGGGGCGCCCCGCCTGAGGAGATCGCCGATCTTCGCCGTCGCCTCGAAGGCGTGACGGGCTGGCTCTCCGACGAAGAGGCGGAGACGCTGTACACCCTCGCGAGGCAATGCACCGGGCGTGGGTCGATCGTTGAGATCGGCTCGCACCAGGGCCGCTCGACGATCTGCCTCGCGATGGGCGCAAAGGCGTCCGGCCACGGTGTTCGCGTCCACGCCATCGACCCGCGAACCGGCAAGCTGCTCGCGGCCTATCGCGACAACATCGCTCGCGCCGGGGTCGACGACGCGATCACGACCCACTGTCTGACATCGCAGGCGGCAGCGGGGGTGATCCCCGCCGACGAGCCTGTCGAGTTGCTCTTCATCGACGGAAAGCACACCTTCGACATGGTGTCGCTCGACCTCGACCTCTGGGAGCCGCGGCTCGTCGAAGGTGGTTACCTGATCATGCACGACACGATCGGGTTTGCCGGATCGAGCCGCGTCGCCGATGCACGCGTCTACCGGAGCGGCCGCTTTGCAGACGTCCAGTTCGTCCCGAGCACGATGACGGTCGGCCGGAAGGTCGGTCGTGCGAGTGCCGGCGAGCGTCTTTCCGCGCGTCGCGCCCTGGCGGTCAAGCGTGTGGCAGCGGCCATGCTGCGCGTGCGATCGCGGGTTCCTGCCCCGCTTGTGCGCGCCGGACGGCGCCTGCTCCGCCGCCTGGGCTAGCCGCTGCGCAACGCGAAGGCCAGCGCCGCCGCGGCGGTGAAGTCGATCGCGGGCTCCACCGTCTGCCATGCCCTCACGTCGTCGACGTATCGGCTGCCGTTGGCCGTCAGATGCCGGAACCGGTCGTGCCCGTCCGGCGGACATGCGTGGCCCTCCCCGAAGAACTCTCCCAGCCCGTCCGCGAACAGGTCGGCGGCATTCGGGCCGTTGACCACCGCGCCGCGGAGGATGGGAGGACGCCCGTCCTGACGCCCGGACAGGTTTGCGACCACGTGCTGGGGACACCGCGGGTACGTGGTGCCGACGCCGATCATCAGCGATGCACCCCACGGGTTCGCGCCGAGCGCCCAGTCCCGCTGTGCTGTGGCGAATCCGGCGTATCCGTCGCTGCCGGTCAGATTTCGGTACAGCTCGGCGGTGACGACCAGCCCGAACGTGTGCGGAGCGGCATCGAACTCGTCGTAGGCAGCGCCGGCACGGAACGGATCGACGGCGGCGTTGTCAAGCCCGCGTCCGAGCTGAGCGCGCATGTCGGCGAGCAGCCGAGACGGCGTCATCGCCAGTCCTGCCGGGTGCCCTGCCGCACGGATGGCTCGGACCAGGTCGGCATGGGCCAGCGCGCTCGTGTCGTAGAGGTTGAGCGTGTCCCCGCCCGCCTCGGAGGCGGTGTAGGCGCGAGCCCACCTCGCCGCCTGACGCAGCCATCTCCCGGCACGGGGGTCCCCGAGCGCCTGTGCGGCCAATGCGAGCTCCGCGGCTCCGAGCTCCAGGTCGTCGTGCCACGAGGACTCGGGGTAGAACGCATGCGGCAGTGCAGTCACGACATCGTCCGGCCGAACGCGAGCGGTCTTGGCGAGGCCGAGCACCTCGGCCGCCGCCGCAAGCTCTCGCCGCGCGCGCGCCGGGTTTGCCGCCGCGTCGACCTGCGCCGCCATCGCAAACGCCGCGGCCCACCGGCCGGTGATGTTGGGTGGCAGGCGGTTTCCGGGCGTGTTGCCGGCAAACGCGGGGCGGTGGCTGAGGTACCGCGTGTCGCGGCCCTTCAGCGCGTCGTCGTTCTCGGGGAGGCGCCAGAGGTCATGGTCGCCCAGGAACGAGCCCGTCGTGTTGCCCGAGCCGATGCCGACCTGGATCATCATCACACCCGGGCCCGGGCGCCATGCCTTCTTCAGCCAGCGCAGCCCGAACCGGATCTCGGGTTCGAGCGACGGTGGCGCATGCGAGCCGAGCTCTCGCTGTGTCGCGAGCAGCAGCGTCTCGGCATACGCCGTCGTGTGGGTGAACTTGATGAAGTCGCCGGCGTCGAACCAGCCACCGGCGAGGTCGACCGGGCCGCCGATCCGCCGCAGCGCTCTGCCCACGATGACGTCACTGTCGGCGTTCTCGTAGCGGGGCTGCGCGTACACACGTGCCCTGCGGTCCGTCAGATGCGACGCTCTGCGGCTGAGCGCGCCGGGAATCACGTCTGCCCCGTCGCGCTGCGCCTGGAAGAAGGCGACCGCATCGGCGACACGGGGTCGAAACAGTGTCGCCCGCGTATCGATGCGAAAGGCCGGCGACTGCGCCGTGCCGCCGCCGATGGCCACCTGGATGCGGTACGTCCCCGCCGTGCGCAACGCGGTCAGGTCGAGCGGGTTGACAGCTCCGAAGCGCCGATTCCACGCACCGCGGCTCGGGCTTGCCTGACCGTCGAGCACCGTGGCGCCACTCGCGTCGATCACCTTGAACAGCGCTCCGGCCGCGTCTGCCTCCGCCATCAGGAAGGCGATCTTGCGCTCTCCGATGGCGTAGCCGAGCTGGTCAACGCGCACCGTCGCGCCAACTGCCCGGTGGGCCGACGAACCGGGCGACGCCGTGGACGCAAGTGCGACAACGAGCGCGACCACCGCAGCCAGAAGCGCGGCACGGGCAGGTGTCACGTTGGCAGCCCCTCGGCCCTTCTTCATCCCCAAATACCCGCCGCGACGGTAACCGCTGCATCGCGCCCGGTCAAGGCGACCGGGCGCAACCTCGCCGGTATCGTTCGCCGCCATGGACGTCCGCGACGTGTCGGCTGCCGAGCATGCCGCCCTGGGCGAGCTCACCGTGCGGGCCTATGCGCAGCTGGCGGGGCGTCCGACGTCGGAGGGGTATGCCGAGAAACTCCGCGACGTCACGACCAGAGCCCGGGAAGCCGAGGTGCTGGTTGCCGTGTCGGACGACGGGCAGGTGCTCGGAGGCGTCACCTACGTCGGCGATCCCGCCAATCCGTATGCCGAGTTCTCGGCGCTCGACGAGGCCTGCTTCCGGATGCTTGCCGTTGCTCCGGAGGCGCAGGGCGGAGGCGTCGGGGGCGCTCTTGTCGAGGCCTGCGTCGATCGTGCCAGACGGGACGGGAAGCGGCGCCTGTCCTTGCTCACAACGCCGAACATGACGGCTGCCCACCGGCTCTACGAACGGTTCGGGTTCCGCCGCACGCCGGAATCCGACATCATCGTGGAGGACGGGCTGCTGCTTCGCTCGTACGCACTGGATCTCGAGGAGGGGCGGCCGGATGGCGATCGTGACTGAGTTTCCGCGCAGCGTGCGCGTCATCGAGAACACGTGGATCCCGCTTTCGGATGGCACTCGGCTGGCGGCAAAGATCTGGCTTCCGGGCGGGGTCGAAACCGAGCCTGTGCCCGCGGTTCTGGAGTACCTCCCGTATCGCAAGGGGGAAGGCACCGCCCTCCGGGACGAGCTCGTCTACCCCTACCTCGCCGGCCACGGGTACGCAGGCGTTCGGGTCGACATTCGCGGCCACGGTGAGTCCGACGGCATCCCCGAGGACGAGTACACGCCGCAGGAGCAGGCCGACGGCGTGGAGGTGATCGCGTGGATCGCAGCGCAGGAGTGGTGCACCGGGGCCGTCGGGATGCAGGGCATCTCGTGGGGCGGCTTCAACGCCCTCCAGGTCGCAGCCCACCGGCCTCCTGCGCTGAAGGCGATCATGACGCTCTGCTCCACCGACGACCGCTACGCCGACGACGTCCATTACAAGGGTGGCCTGGTTGAGGCCATGGACATGCAGCACTGGGCGACGTACCTCCTGATGGCCAACGGCGAGCCGCCCGATCCTGCGATCGTCGGCGACCGCTGGCGCGACCTGTGGCTGCAGCGCATCGACGGGAACGAGCCCCACGGCGACACCTGGCTCGAGCATCAGCGACGTGACGAGTACTGGAAGCAGGGCTCGGTCTGCGAGGACTTCGGCGCCATCGAGTGCGCGGTCTACGCCGTCGGCGGCTGGCAGGACGGCTACACCAATGCGATCCCGCGCATGCTTGCGGGCCTGACGTCGCCGCGGAAGGGCCTGATCGGGCCGTGGGGCCACCGCTGGCCGCACTCCGGGTCGCCTGGACCGGCGATCGGCTACCTCCAGGAGTGCCTGCGCTGGTGGGATCACTGGCTGAAGGGCGAGGACAACGGGATCATGGACGAGCCGATGCTGCACGCCTGGGTGGAGGACTCGGTACGGCCGAAGACGACCTATGACGAGCGCCCCGGCCGGTGGGTGACCGATATCGCCTGGCTGTCGACGAACGCAAGTGAGCGCGTCTTCGCGCTGAACGACGGCACGCTCGATGCCGAACCATCCGGCGAGCAGGTGCGCACGATCGTCGGCCGGCAGACCTGCGGGCTCGACGGCGGTGCCTGGTGCGGCGAGGGCGAGGAGGCGGACGACGCCGACGACCAGCGTGCGGAAGACGGCATGTCGCTGGTGTTCGACTCACCGCCGCTCGAGTCGGATCTGCATACCCTCGGCTTCCCGGCGGTGACGCTGCAGGTGGCGTCCGACCGCCCCCGGGCCCTGGTCTGCGTGCGGCTGTGCGAGGTGTTTCCGGACGGCGAATCGACGCTGGTGACGCGCGGTCTCCTCAATCTCTGCCACCGCGACTCCCACGAGCATCCCGAGCCGCTCGAGCCGGGAAAGCGCTACGAGATCGGCGTCGAGCTGGATTCGGCAGGGCATGTGTTCGCCCGCGGCAACCGGATCCGGGTCGCCATCTCTCCGACGTACTGGCCATGGGCCTGGCCCTCGCCCGAGCCCGTCACCCTGACGATCTTCACGGGTGGTGACACCGTGATCAGGCTCCCGGAGATCCCGGCGTCGGCCGGCTCGGACGCCGAGCCGTTCGGCGCGCCCGAGACCTCGCCCGAGCTGCCGGCCGACATCCGTTCAGCCGGGCACACCTCCCGCACGGTGATGCGCGACATGCACAAGGGCAGCACCGAGATGAGCTTCCACTGGGGCTCGGGATCCGACGTCGTCTACCCGCAGGGTATCCGCCAGGTGTGGGAGAACGATGCCCGCTACCGGCTCGCGGAAGGCGACCCGCTGTCTGCGGAGGTGTGGTGCCTCGAGCGGATCACCTATTCGCGCGAGGCCGACGACTGGAGTGTCACGATCGAGGCGACTGGGCGGACGACATGCGACGCGGAGTTCTTCCACGTCGAGAGCACGCTGACGGCGTGGGAAGGAGACGAGATGGTGCGAGAACGGGAATGGCGGCGCTCGATCCCGAGGGACCTCGTATGACGGGGCGGGTGGCGCTCGTGACGGGGGCGAGCAGGGGAATCGGCCGGGCAACTGCCCGGCTGCTGGCGTCGCGCGGCGCCCGCGTGATGGCCACAGGGCGGTCTGAGAGCGACCTCGAGGAGCTCGGCCTCGCGTACGTCACAGGTGAGCTGAGCAATCCGGAGGACTGCGTTCGTATCGTCGAGGAGACTCGCAGCAGGCTGGGGCCGATCGAGATCCTCGTGAACAACGCAGGCATCGGCTCCGCGGCGGAGCGCGTCGTCTGGGAGCAGCCTCTCGACGTCTGGCGCGACACCATGGCGGTGAACGTGGACGGGCCGTTTCACCTCTGTCGCGCCGCCCTGCCGGACATGGTGGAGCGGGGCTTCGGGCGATGCATCTTCGTCAGCTCGACGGCGGGTGTCCGCGCGGACCGCGAGATGAGTGCCTACTGCACCTCCAAGGCTGCGCTGCTCGGGCTGATGCGGTCGGTTGCCCAGGACGCCGGGCCCTACGGGGTCACGTCCAACGCGGTGCTCCCCGGCTGGGTGCGGACGGAGATGGCGGAGCGTTCGGTCGCGGCGCACGCGGCGCAGCGCGGCATCGACGTGGAGGAGGCCTGGAGGGAGAAGGCGGCGTCCTACCCAGCGGGGCGCGTGGTGACGATGGACGAGGTCGCCGAGGCGATCGCCTTCCTGGCGAGCGACGGCGCGAGCGGGATCAACAGCGAGGAGGTCACCGTTGCGCTGGGGAGCCACTGGTGATCGGGCAAGGAGTACCGTCAAGACGTGGCGCTGGCGCTTGAGCTGACACTGGACGACGGCGCGGACGCGGCGGTGCGCGAGATTTGGCGGGGCCTCGAGCAGGTGGGCGTTCGTTCGCTTGCGTCGCTGCTCGACGGCCGCGTCGAGCCCCACGTCTCACTGGTCGTCAGCGGCGACGTGGAGGCGCTCCGTGCGCTGGGCCCGGACCTCGCGGAGATCGTGCGCATGGCCGGGCCGCAGGTGCTTGCGCTCGACGCCATCGGGCTCTTCCCCGGGGGTGACCCCGTGCTCTTCCTTGCAGTGACGCCGACCGAGAGCCTGCTTCGCATGCATGCCGACGTCGCTGAGCTCCTGCGCGAGCGTGGCGTCGCCGTATGCCCGGAGTACCGGCCCGGCGCCTGGGTGCCCCACTGCACGGTGGCGATGGCCATGCCTGCCGACTGCTGCGGCGATGCGGTCGCCGTGATCCGGGCGGCGCCGCTGCCGATCCAGGCCCGCAGCGCGCAGCTCGGTCTCCTCGACTCCACCACCGGGGAGACGGTGTTCCTGTGAGACGGCTGACGCTGTTCGTGTCGCTGGTGGTCTCGCTCGATCTGGCGATGTACTCGGCAATCGTGCCGTTGCTGCCCGACTTCGCCGACCGCCACGACCTTTCCAAGGTGCAGTCCGGGCTGCTGTTCGGCGGTTTCAGCGCCGCCGTGCTGCTGTTCGCGGTGCCCGTCGGGCACCTGGCCGACCGGATCGGATGCAAGATCGTCACCGTCGTCGGTTCCGTGCTGATGGCCGCCGCGACGGCCGGATTCGCGCTCAGCGAGACGTATCCACTGCTGCTGACAACGCGCATCGCGCAGGGGATCGCCTCGGCCATCGTGTGGAGCGCCGCCCTGGCATGGCTGGCAGAGAGCACCCCGGAGGATCGGAGAGGCACCGAGATCGGGTTCGCCAATGCTGCGGCCACCGCCGGCCTGGTCGCGGGGCCGTTGCTGGGCGGCGTGGTGGCCAGCGCCGTCGGCGTGCGCGAAGCGTTTCTGGGAGCCGCCGTGCTGTCGCTTGGACTCGCCTGGTGGGGGCTGACCCAACGCGATGCACCGACCTCCCCCAGTCGAGAGCGGAGCTTCCGCCCTGCTTTGCGGGCGGCCGCGTCGGAGCCGATGATTGCCGCGAGTCTCCTCGTGATCACGCTGGTGGCGGTCGTCGGCGGTACGCTTCAGGTGCTGATGCCCCTCCACCTCGGGGCCGACGATGTGTCGCAGACGTCGATTGGGTGGCTGTATTCGGCAGGGGCGGTGATCGGGGCTGTGGCGATCGCCGCCACGGGTCGAATCGGTGACCGCGTCGGGCGGCCGACCGTGGCACTCGTCGACTGCGTCGTTCTGGCTGCGCTGCTTTTGATCCTTCTGGCTCCGCTGGGCACCGTGCCGTTCGCCGTCATGCTCGTGATCGCCTCGCCCGTGATGTCGGTGCTGTACGGCATCGGCTACCCACTGGGAGCGGATGGAGCTGACGCGGCCGGGCTCGGCCATGGACTGGTGATGGGCATCGTCAACCTGGTCTGGGGCATCGGGGCAGTGATCGGGCCGATCGTCGGCCCCGCCATCGGCGGATCGGCCGGCGACAGCACCGCGTACGTCCTGCTCGCCGTGCTCAGCCTCCTCACAGCTGCGGCGTTGAGGGTGCCGGGCCGCGTCCGGCGGCCGTTAGGGCGCCCGAGCGAGGAGTGCCTCTAGCGTCTTCGGCTTCGCGCGGGGCCCATTGGCGTACAGCCAGCTCACCCGATCGCGGCGACTGACCACGGCGATCAGCAGCGGGGTCTCACGGTGACAGCCGCAGGTTGCGGCGCGGATCAGGTAGCCGCTGCGCCCTCCCTGCTCGAGTGCTCGCACCTTCGACCCGTCCCCGAAGAAGTCGCCGACGCGGTCGGCGACCAGCTGGACGTAGGCCTGTGCGCCTGTCGCAGAACGGAACTGGAGCGTGCGAGAAACGACATTGGTGAACGTCGGCGACCTGCCGGTGAACTCGCGTTGCGTCCCGTGCTCGAAGCCCCAGCCGGCAAGTTTGTCGGCAAACCCGTCGATCGGTGCATCGTGTGTGAGGAGAGCGATGCCAATCGGTCGTTGCTCCGCCGTCAGCCCGGGCAGGGCGTCGGCCGCCAGGGTCGGAAGCGGAGCCGGCGGAGCCGAGCCCGATGAGTCCTCCGACCCGCAGCCGGCGGCGAGCAGGGCGATCACGAGAGCGCCAATCGGGCTCAAATATTGGAAGGGGCTTCCAGTCATTGTCGTCCTGCTCTCTAGACTCCGACCGCCATTATCGCTAGATTCTGCGCTTCTTTCCTACGTGATGTTCTCACTGGAGGTCTGATGACCAGCAGACTGGACCGCCGAGGCTTTCTGAGCGGCGCCGCCTCACTGGGCGGAGCGGCCATACTGGCCGGCTGCGGAAGTTCGGGAGGAAGCGGAGACGGCGGCGATGGGACGACCGCGACGCGGCCGCCGATCGGACAGGAGCCTGGCAAGCTCAGCATTTACGAGTGGCAGGGCTACGAGGCTGCCGGCACGAAGGCGCAGGAGGCCTACGGGATGACCGTCCCGGGCAAGGCGTACGTCGACAAGTTCGGCGCCGACTCGCTGACATACACGGCGTTTCCGTCGGACGACGTGGCGGTAAACAAGGTGGCTGCGGGAACGCAGTTCGACCTCATGCACCCCTGCATCGGCTACGTGAACGACTGGGTCAATGCCGGCCTCGTCGAGCCGTTCGATACGTCGCTTCTGAGCAACTGGGCGCAGCTCGACCCCAACGTCACCAAGGTGGGCGAGGTCGACGGCAAGCAGTACTGGATCCCGTGGGACAGTGGCTACTCGAGCATCATGTACCGCAAGGACAAGGTCGATCCGGCCGACGCGACCGGGTGGGAGCTGTTCTGGAATCCGAAGTACGAGGGCAAGATCTCCATGTGGGACGGCGGTTCCACCCCGGTCGAGATCGCGGGTCTGGTGAACGGCGTGAAGGACCCGTACAACATGACAGACGAGGAGCTCGAAGCTGCCAAGCAGAAGCTGATCGAGCAGAAGTCGCTGAACGCGTTCTACTGGAAGCTCGAGTACGACGATATGCAGCCGGCATTCAAGTCGGGCGACATCTGGATCACGTATGCCTGGCCGAACGACTTCAACGACATGCTCGTCGCCGGGCTCGACACCGGGTATATGAACCCGTCCCAGGGCATCCTGGCCTGGTACTGCGGCTACACCATGGGCAAGGGGACGCAGAACTACCACCACTGCCACGAGTACGTCGATTCGTTCATCGGCAAGGAAGCCTGCGTCGACCTGGCGAACACATTTGTCTACGCGAGCGCGAACCTCGAGGTCACGAAGGAAGACCTGAACGTCGCCAGTGCAGACAACAAGGACGCCTACGCACAGCCTGAGGCGGTCGAGACGCTGAACTTCGGCGATCCGAACCGCGTCGCACCGCCAGTGCACCTGGAGCAGTTCATTCAGAACCGTGCTGCTTATCAGCAGGTTTGGGAAGACGTGAAGGCTTCCTGACCCTGGGCGACTGACATGGCAACAAAGGTTGAATCCTCGCGCCGGCCCACCTTCGCGGTGGGCCGGCGCATTCCGCGCCCCGGCAAGGCGTGGCTGGGCGTCCCGGTCACGCTGTATCTGCTGACGCTGCTGGTCCTGCCGGTGGTGCTGATTGCGATGTACAGCGTGGGGCTTTTGACGAACACGGTCTACCCGCCGATCGAGTACTCCTGGGACAACTGGAAGGACTTCCTGCCCAACAACTGGCTGAGCTTCGACACCTATGCGCCGCTGCGCGAAACCGGAGCGATCTACTTCGACCGCTTCAAGGTGTCGATGATGATCACGCTGCTGGTCTCCGTGTCGGCAGTCATCCTGGCCTATCCCCTGGCGTACTTCCTGGCCTTCATCGCCCGCAAGCATCGCTACACGCTGTTGCTGGTGATGCTGGCGCCGTTCTTCACCAGCTACTTGCTGCGCGTGTACGCGTGGACGGTCATGCTGCCGGGCAGCGGCACGGTCAACTCAGTGCTCGAGCGGATCGGCGTGGTCGACCCGGCGAACCCGATCACGTTCTTCTACCACAGCAAGTTCGCGATCGGGCTCGTGCTGGCGTACTCGTATATCCCGTTCGTCGCCCTGCCGATCTTCGTGGTGCTCGACAACCTCGACAGGCGTCTGCTCGAGGCGGCGCAGGACCTCGGCGCGAACCGCTTTCTCGCCTTTCTGAAGGTGACGCTGCCGCTCAGCCTTCCAGGCGTGATCGCAGCGTTCGTGTTCGTCCTCATCCCGACCACCGGCGAATACATCACTCCGTATCTCGTCGGCGGGCCCGACGACAGCATGTTCGGGAACTTCATCTACGACGCGTTCGTTGCGGGCAACCGGTGGAACTTCGGATCGGTGCTGTCGATGTGGCTGATGATCGTCGTGGTGGTGCTGATTGCAGCGTCTGCGAAATACCTGACCGCTGACCTTCGGGGAAGCCGCGGATGACCGCTACCGCCGGACGACTGATGAAGGTGGCGCTTGGCAGCTACTTCGGCCTGATGGTGATCTTCCTCTACACGCCGCTGGTCGTGCTCGTCATCTTCTCGTTCAACGACAACAACTCACCGGTGCTGCCTCTGAAGGGGTTCACGCTCGACTGGTACCGCCAGGCGCTGGACAACACCCTGCTCGTCGACGCGCTCAAGCGCAGCGCCGTGCTGGCGGCGTTCAACGGGGCCCTCGCCACGCTGATGGCCGTGATGGCGGCGCTCGCGCTGACCGCGCCGCGCCTCTTCGGCCGCCGCCTGATGGTCGCGCTGATCATGCTGCCGCTCGTGGTGCCGTACGTCGTGCTCGGCATCGGGATGCTGATCTTCCTCCGCGAGCTCGGGTTGCAGCAGTCGCTGACCGCACTGCTGGTGATGCATGTCCTGATCTCGGTGCCCTACGGGGTGCTGGTGATCCTGCCGCGGCTCAACACGCTCGACCCGTCCATCGGGGAGGCGGCACGCGATCTTGGCGCAAGCGCGGTCTCGGCCTTCTACCGCATCACGTTGCCGTTGATCATCCCGTCGATCGTGTCGTCATTCATGATCGCGTTCACGATCTCGTTCGACGAGGTGGCGATCGCGAACTTCCTCGTGCCCCCGGGCGAGAACACGTTCCCGACCTACCTCTACAACAATGCCCGCACGCCGCACCTGCGGCCACAGACGGTGGCCATCGCAGGGCTGATCATTGCCCTGTCGCTGCTGATCGTGGTGCTGTCCGAGGTCGGCCGCCGGCGTGCCGAGGCCAAGCTCGAAGGGCAGGCCTGACCTAGTCCTCGGGCCCCCAGCGGGGCGCCCCGTCGGTGGGCCGCCAGCGCCCGTCGGGCAGAGTTTCCAGCCAGCCCTTCTCGTAGAGCCGGCCATACAGCCGCTCGAGGGGGCGACGATCGAGGCCCGTGTGCTCCATGATGTCCTCGATGGTTCGCGGTCCCCGCCCGAGGTAGCTGAGCACCTTGCCCTCCTCCTTGCTCACGAACGGATCGCGATCGGAGAGCGTCGCGTCGCCGTGCGCCGCCTCTCCCGCGGGATCTCCGAACGGGCCTCCCGGCTTGCCGAACTCGCGTCGTGGATCGTCCGAGTACTCCGATGGCGGACGTACGGGACGGGTATGTGGGTCTGACATCGCTCCTCCTCCGACCGGTAGCGGACCGCTACCCGGCGTGGCGGACGCCAAACGCGCATGTGCCGGGGGGACGCACGCCGGTGCCTGACGCCGGTGCCTGGCACCGGTGCCTGGCACTGTCACTGCCATTCGCTTGCAACTTGTCACCGTGCGGCGCCAGTTCCGTGACATTCACGCGACCACGCCGAAACTGCCGTGAATCTGCATGGTTGAGCCATTTGCGGCGTGTTTTGCCATGTCACGGATCACCATCGAACCCCTCACATCCGCCGTGACTACGCCTGGCACCGGTGCCAGGCACCGGTGCCAGGCACCGTCATCCGGCACCGGTGCCAGGCACCTGTGCGATCCACGCGGGTGCAGAGCATTAGAGTCCGCACCTTGCGGATCCTGCTCCTCTCCAACATGTATCCGACCGCGGAGCGGCCGGAGTACGGCGTGTTCGTGGCGCGGCTCGAGGAGGCGCTGCGGCAGCGGGGGCATGAGATCGACCGGGCGGTGCTTGGCCCCGGTAAGCGTGGCAAGCTCGCGACGCCGTTCACCTACCTCGGCCTCCTGCGGCGCGCGTATGGATTGAGTCGCCGGCGGAGACCCGACGTGGTGTACGCCCACTTTCTCGTGCCGACCGGCCTTGTAGCGATGGCGCTTCGCCGGCCGTTCGTCATCACGGCGCACGGCAGTGACGTAGCCAACGTCGGCGAGATCCCACTGGTCGGGGCGTTGACACGCCGAGTCGTCGAGCGCGCCGCAGGGGTGATCGCTGTTTCGCAGTACCTCGCCGAGCGGTTGCCCGGCACGCCTCGCGAGGTCGAGGTGATCGACTGCGGCGTGGACATGACCGCGTTCACTCCGGCGCCACGCGCGCCTGGCGATGGGCCGCGGTTCCTGTTCGTCGGCGCGCTCAACGAGCGGAAGAACATTCGCCGGCTGCTGGAGGCGTTCGGCCGGCTGGGGGAGGGAACACTGACCGTCGCAGGCGCCGGGCCGCTCGCGGCCGAGCTACGGGCGGAGGCGCCGCCGGGCGTCACGTTCATCGGCCGCGTGCCGGCGGATGGGATGCCGGCGTTGTTTGCGGCATGCGACGTCTACTGCCAGCCGAGCATGGTGGAGGCGCAGGGCCAGGCGCTGCTCGAAGCGCTCGCGACCGGCCGGCCGGTCGTCGCCACCCGCGTCGGCGGTCCGCCGGAGTACGTCAACGAGGCCTGCGGTGTGCTCGTCGACCCGCTCGATGTCGACTCGATCGCGGAGGGAATGCGCCGCGCCGCCGCCCTTCCGGTACCGAACGACGCGGCCGTGGAGGTCGCGAAGGGCCACGAGTTGAACGTTCAGGCAGAAAGGGTCGAACGACTGCTCGCCCGGGTATCCTCATCACATGGCTGACCCGGCCATGTTTCTGCTCGGCGGCGCCGGCCTCGGCGCTGGTGTCGTGCTCGTCGCGGGACGGCGGGCACGGCGGCCGCAGGATGCCGTCCGCGTGGACCCGGAGACCCTGGGGCTTGAGCGCCTGCCGCCGCGAGGGGTGTTCGTCCAGTACTCCTCCCCGGCCAGCACGGCAAGCAGGATCTCACTGAACCGTCTGGCCGCGGCCGTGGCGCCTCATCGCTCAGAGGTCTCCGTGATCGAGCTGCAGTCGCCGCTTGCCGCTGTTCGCGGTACGCCGACCGTGCTCTACGTCTCCGCTGACGGCACCGTTCGGAGGCGCTGGTCCCGCCCGCCTGAGCGACGCGAGCTCGAAGAGGCGCTCACCGAGCGCGCCTGAGCAGTCAGGGTCCGCCAGAGGCCAGTGTGTCGAGGCTCTCGAGCCGCTTCTCGATCAATCCCCGGAAGCGCGCCTCGAGGCCGGCTTCCTCCGTCAGTCTCAGCGCTTGGCGGAACGTGCCGCGAGCCTTCTCGAACTTGTCGTCGCCGCCCTGCTTCAGGCGGTTGTCCCCGACGATGATCAGCTTCTTGATCCGCTCGGCCGCCTGATCTGGGTCAATTTCGGCCACGGCGTGATGATAACGGGACGCTGGGAGATGTCTCTTCCGTACACCATGCGTCGAACGATGGAGGGACCCATGAGACGGCTGATCGCAGCGGCGGCCGCAGCCGGAGTGCTGATGGCCTTGTCGGGAGGGGCGGCGCAGGCCTGTATCGACTGCGGGAAGGGCAGCACGGGACCACTCGACGGCGTGGGTCTCACCAGCCGCGGCGGCGGTTCGTCGTACATCGCCCTCACGCTTCCGCACAACCGCACGCTTGTCCAGGCGCTCGGCGGCCAAACCGTCACGCGATGGAAGATGCTGCGCGGCCTCTACGGCGCCCCAGCGGTCGCCGGCAGCACGCCCGAAGGGCTCTCGTTCGACGGCAAGGTGCTGGTGCTGGAGCGCTTTGCGTCCGCGTACCCGAAGCGCACGAGCGGCTTCGCAGTCTTGAACGCGAGATCGCTCCGCACCGAGCGCATGATCGAGCTTCGCGGGGATTTCACCTATGACGCGCTGTCGCCTGACGGCCGGATCCTGTATCTGATCGAGCACCCACGCCCGAACAGCCCCGCCGCCTATCGCGTGCGGGCGCTCGACGTCCAGTCCGGCCATCTGCTGAGGAAGCCCGTCGCCGACCCCTGGGAAGGGCCGCGGATGAGCGGGTTTGCGGTCGCGCGGGTGATGTCGGCCGATGGGGTGTGGGCCTACACGCTGTATCAGCAGAACGGCCAGAAGATGTTCGTGCATGCGCTCGACACGGCGAACGGCAAGGCGCATTGCATCGATCTCCCCCCGATCGCGTCGAGCTCGAACGGGATGACCGTGTCGGCAGACGGCGGGCACCTGACCGTCTGGCTCGACAGCCAGGAGAGGGCCACCGTCGACACCACCACATTCTCCGCCAGGGTCTGGAACGCAACACCGGAGGCGCCTGCGCCCGCGCTCCCACCCAAGGGTCCGGACGCAGGGGGCCAGAGCTGGGCGCTCACCGCGGGACTCGCCACGGTCGTCCTCCTGGCCGCCGCCGGAGCGCTGCTTGCGGTGCGGCGCCGAGCGGCATCGCCACAGGCCGGCTGACGGTCGATGGGCGCCGGAGTCGGCTCCGGCGCCCATCTACACTCTTGGGCGTGGCGACCGAGACGATCCGCCTGACGCAGCTGTCACACGGGGCGGGGTGCGCGTGCAAGCTGCCCGCCGGGGCGCTGACCGAGGTTCTGCGCGGGCTTCCACTTCCGCCGCGGCCGGACGCGCTCCTGGTGGGCCCGGAGTCCCTCGACGATGCCGCCGTCTGGCGCCTGTCCGACGAGCTGGCCGTCGTGCATACGGTCGACTTCTTCACGCCGATCGTCGATGACCCGTTCACGTTCGGGCTGATCGCCGCCACCAACGCGATCTCGGACGTGTACGCGATGGGCGCAACCCCGGCGTTCGCGCTCAACGTCGTCGCGTTCCCGAAGACCATGCCGATGGAGCTTCTCGGCGAGATCCTCCGCGGGGGCCTGGAGGCGGCGGGCCGGGCGGGAGTCGCCGTCGCGGGCGGCCACTCGATCGACGATGCGGAGCCGAAGTACGGCATGGCAGTCGTCGGCTTCGTCCATCCTGACCACATCTGGACGAACACCGGCGGCCAGGCCGGCGACGTCCTCGTGTTCAGCAAGGCGATCGGCACCGGAATCGTTGCAACCGCCATCAAGCAAGGCGCGGCCGAGGCATCCGTCGTCGATGCCGCCGTGGCATCGATGACGACGCTGAACGACCGGGCGGCGGCACAGCTGGCAGAGGCAGGACCGCCGCACGCCGTCACCGACGTAACGGGGTTCGGGCTGGTCGGGCACGCCCGCGAGCTTGCGAACGGTTCCGGGCTGGCCGCGCGTATCCGCGTCTCGGATGTGCCGTTGCTGCCAGGCGTACGAGCGCTCGCCGACCGCGGGGTGGTTCCCGGCGGGACGCGCACGAACCTTGAGCTGGCCGGCGCCTATGCGACATTCGGCGACGGCATCGAGGAGACCGACCGCCTGCTGGTGTGCGATGCGCAGACTGCCGGAGGGCTGCTCGCGGCGCTGCCCAGGGACGCCGCCGACCGGCTCGGATGGCCGCAGATCGGCGAGCTGGTCGAGGGGCCGCCCGGAACCGTGCTGGTAGACTGAGACGTCGTGGAATTCGTCTTTTCCTTCACCCAGATGCTGCTGTCGGTCATCCTGATCGTCCTGATCCTGATGCACTCCGGCAAGGACGCCGGCCTCTCCGGCATGTTCAACCCCGGGCAGAGCAGCTTCGGCGGCACCGCGGTGATGGAGCGGAACCTGAACCGGTTCACAGTCCTGGTCGCAGCCCTGTTCGTTGCGAACGGGATTCTGCTCGGATTCCTGCTGTAAACTGCGAAACGCCCTCGCGCTGGTGGCGGAATTGGTAGACGCGCAAGGTTGAGGGCCTTGTGACCCGATGGGTCGTGGAGGTTCAAGTCCTCTCCAGCGCATGCCCCGAAAGCCGCCTCGTTGGGCGGCTTTCGGCTTCTCACGGCGATTTCAGAAACGCCTCCTATGGTGAGCGCATGAACCTGTCACCCACAGGGAGGACCGTATGAAGGGACGATCCAACAGGCTGCTGGCGACGTTCGTTGCTGTTGCAGCGCTTGGAATCGGCGGCTCCGGGATCGCGTTGGCGGCGAACGGGTCTTCGTCGCCGACACCGCCGGCAAACTCGACACAGGCACAGGAGCCGGCCGCCGAGTCGGCACAGGAGCCGGCAAACGAGGCCGCCGAGCCGGCAAATGAGCCCGCGGAGTCGGAGAAGGGCGGAGCGCCCGAGTCCGCCGCCGACACTGCGGCTCAGAAGGCTGCGTGCGACGCGGCCGGAATCACAGGCGACAACGTCCAGTACGACGACGTCACAGGCAGCTGTTCGCTCGACACCGGCTCCGACAGCGGCGAGTGAACGGTGTGCGTCAGCGTGCGGCTCTCCCGGGCCGCACGCTGGCGGCGTCGCTTGCCTCAGGAGATGGCGACAGGCCCGACGGTGCCCACCACCCGCCATGACCCGTCGCTGTGCTTGAGGCGATAGGTCAGCCATTGGCCGTTCAGGGGGGTGGCCCAGCGGCTGTTCGGGACAAGCACCGTTCGACGGCCAACCCACCGGATGGGGCCAAGCGTGATCAACACTCCACCGTTTTTCGCGTGAGGCCACCCACCGTTGCGGAAGCTGCCGACCGTCGCCTGCCTCGATGCTGATACGAACGTCAGCGGCGGGAGATCTCCGAGCTGGGATGCGATCGCGGTGAGCGTCGGCTCCGCGAACCCGGCCCTCGGTCGCAGGTGGCTCGTCATGGCGTTGCCGGCACCCTGCACCGGGGCGTTTCGGACATAGACATGGCGGTATGGCGACGGCGCGCCGCCGAAGCCATGATCCTCCGTCACGAGCTGCCGGATGACAGCCGCGTAGATCTCGCTCTTCGCCTGCGGTCGCGTGGCGGTGGTCGTGGTGTCCTGCTCGGTGGCAGGTGTCGAGGGCACGCTTTTCGCAGTGTTCGTGCTGTTGCACCCCGCCGCGATGGCCGCCGAGACGACCAGCGATGCAAATGTGATCCCTGCCCGCCGCATACAGCTTGGACGGAGGCGAGCGCCGGACGGTTCCCTGCTGATCGCGAGCGTCGACCAAGCCGCTTTCGTATGCGAACACGAAACGCCCTGGTTCGCATATGCGAACCCTCGGACACCTGTCCGCCGCACCACGCTGTTCGGCCCTCCCCATGGTGGCGTAGGCGCTGCTCATGCACGCTCCGAGAGCAGTTTCACGACCCGAGACGCAACCACTGGAGAACCCATGAGCACCACGATCGCCGACGAGCACACGCATGCCTCCCTCTGGGCGGGGCTGAGAGCCATCCGCCTGCCTGTTGCCAGGGAAGCCGCCGTTGCCGCCGGCTCGATTGCCGTCGTGGCGCTCCACGTTGCGGACGACAATTTCCTCCAGCCGAATCCTGGGACATCCGCCGTCGACCATCTGTTCGGCGGCGCGTTCCTCCTCGGTCTGCTTGCCACAGCCGCTGTCTTCTACGGCCGGGCGCGGCCGGGCGCACGCGCAGCGATCGCACTCCTGGCCGGGTTTTTCGGCGTGCTCGTTGGCACGGAGGCGGTCTATTACACGCGCGAGGTCGGGCCATCGGGCGACGACTACACCGGCCTCCTGTCGATTCCCGCCGGGTTTGTGCTGGTCGGTCTGGGGACCTTCAAGCTGTGGACATCGCGCCGGCTCGGCGACCGGCTGTGGCGGCGCTACGGACGGCGAGCACTTCGCACAGCAGGCGCGGCGGTCGTCGTCGCCCTGGTGCTCTTCCCGCTTGCCGGCGCCTACATCATCACCCACGCGGCACGTGCACACGTTCCGACTGCAGACCTCGGTGCCAGGTACGAGAACGTCGAGTTCACAACTAGCGATGGGCTGCTGCTGAAAGGCTGGTACATCCCCTCGCAGAACGGCGCCGCGGTGATCTCGTTCCCGGGTCGGGCGGACACCCAGAAGCGGGCGAAGATGCTTGCCCGGCATGGATACGGCGTGCTTGTCTTCGACCGCCGTGGCGAGGGCGAGAGCGAAGGCGACCCGAACATCTTGGGCTGGCACGGTGAGCGAGACGTCCATGCGGCGGTCACGTTCCTGCAGAGCCGTCCCGACGTCGAACCGGATCGGATCGGCGGGATCGGCCTGTCGGTCGGTGGGGAGATGATGATCGAGGCGGCGGCCGAGTCGAGTGACCTGAAGGCGATCGTCTCCGAGGGCGCGAGCACTCGATCAATCCGAGACGAGTTCGCGAACCCCGAAACGGAGCTGGCCAAGGCGTACTTCTTCGGGATGATCACCGCAGCGACCACCGTCTTCACCGACAACGTTCCGCCCGCCGACCTCATGAGCCTCGTGCCGAGGATCAAGGGCTCCGTGTTCTTCGTCTACGGCGAGCACGGGCAGCCGGAGGAGAAGCCCGCGAACACCGCCTTCCACAAGGCGGCGCAGGGGGAGAAGGAGCTCTGGGAGGTTCCCGGCTCCACGCACATGAACGGCATCGACGCGCAACCGCAGGAGTACGAGCGGCGGGTCGTCTCCTTCTTCGACCGCTCGCTTCTGCGCTAGGCAACGGCGGGGTGATCCGGATTGGGACGGGCTCACGTCGTTTTACCAGCCGCTGTGGCTACTGGTTGTACTTGTCGGCCGTGACCTTGCCCTTTCGCCGGGCCTTCGTCCGGGGATCGGGAATGTCGGGTGGCCTCTCGTGGGCAATCACCTGGAGCGGCTCAGCGGGGTGAACGTGCTCGCGGCCCGGAGGGACGCCTTCGAGCTTTGCGCGCTGCTTGTTGGGCTTTGTCATCTGCGACTCCTCTCGTCGCCGTCGCCCTACCCCCGACGCGGTGCGAGCACACCCAGATCTCGGCAAGCCCGTCAGCGACGGCGGTCGAAGAACGCATCGATGGCGGCGCGAGTCGCGGGATGTGCGAACGTCTCTGCCTCCGCGACCAGCTCGGCCGCCACGGCTTCGTCGTAGGTGGAGGCTGCGCCCCGGTCGAGCAGCTCGCGCGTTCGGCGCACACCGATGCCCGGGTGCGACGCGATGTGCGCGGCCATCTCGGCTGCGCGTGCGTGAAGGCCGGAAGCGGGGACCATCTCCTCCGCGAGCCCGATCCGCACGGCCGATGCGCCGTCAAGCGTCGGACCGGCATACATCAGCCACCGAGCGCGGCCCAGACCGACGAGGCGAGGCAGCGTCCACGACAGGCCGGTTGTGGGGCTGAGCCCGATCTCGAGGTCGCCGACGCGCATCTGAACGTTGTCGGCCACCACGCGGATGTCGCACATGCACGCCAGCTCGAACCCTCCGGCGATGGCGTGGCCGTGCACCGCGGCGACCACCGGGCACCCGAGATGGCGGAAGGCGCCGGCAAGCACCCTCAGGCGGTCGATGTACCGGGCAAATGTGTCCGCATCGGCGGCTCGGAGCTCGCGGAGGTCAGCTCCGGCACAGAACGTCGGACCGTCGCCGGCGAGGACGACACACCCGCAGTCGTCGTCGTCCGAGAGCCGTTGAAGGGTCTGGATGAGCGACTCGACCAGAGGGGTGGAGAGGGCATTCCGCGCCTCGGGCCGGCTCAGGGTCAGCACGGCCACGCGGCCGTCCCGCTCCTCGCGCAGCACGGTCATTCCGGCACCTCGCCGTCATACACCCTGAAAAGGCGCTTCGACTTGCGCTCGGCCCGCGGGAGCGTCTCGGCCGGCACGAGCTCCACCGCGGGGGTGAACCCGAGCCGCTGTTGGACCGCACGTGTCACGCGCTCGGTGAGGTCGGCAGACTCGTCATCGCCGCGCTCGACGACAAGTCGCGGGGCGTAGTCGATCGGCGGGGCTTGGTCGAGGATGATCCGGAACTCTCCCGAAAGGGCCGGCCGCATGCCGTAGAGCACGTCCTGAACGCCCAGCGGGAAGACGTTCACGCCCCGGACGATGAACATGTCGTCCGAGCGGCCGACGTGCGAGAACCGCGGCCCCGTGCGGCCGCACGGGCACGGTGAGGTGTGGATCCGGACGAGGTCGTGCGAGCGGTATCGAACCAGATAGCTGGCCCGTCGATCGAGGTTCGTGTAGACCAGTTCGCCGACGGCGCCGTCCTCCATCGGCAGCACGTCGCCGCTGGACGGCTCGATCAGCTCGACTGCATAGTGGCCGCGAGTGAGGATGTGCAGGCCGGTGCGATGCTCGCATTCCACAGCCATGCACCCTGTCTCGGACAGCCCGTAGAGATCCTGAGCGACGCAGTCCCACGTCTGCTCGATCAGGTCGCGGAACCCCGGCACCTGCAGGCCGCCCTCGCCCGAGAAGATGCACTTGCGCAATCCCAGCTCCCTCGGCTCCATCCCGTGCTCTCGCGCCACCTGGGCCAGCCGCAAGGAGTACGCAGGCGTCGAGTAGAGCAGCCACGGCGTCCGCATGGCAGTGACCAGCTCCAGCAGCCGGAGGGAGTTGCCGACGCCATAGGGCAGGACGCACAGGCCGGCGTGCTCGAACCCCATGTGGTCGGTCACCCCACCCACGTACAGGCTGTAGTTCATGCATTCGAGCACCAGGTCGCCGGGTCGTCCGCCGGCGCAGCGGACGCAGCGGGCTGCCACCTCGTCCAGCCAGGCAATGTCCTGCGGAGCGAATCCGGTTCGCATCGGGATACCCGTGGTGCCGCCGGTGCACTGGATCCGGACGATCTCGTCGAACGGGGCGCCCTGCGTCTCGCCGAGCGGGGGGTGGTCGTCCTGCGATCGCCGCAGATCGTCCTTCTCGGTGAACGGCAACGCGGCCAGGTCATCCAGGATGCGGACCTTCGCGGCGTCCACGCCGGCCTGCTTCCACAGTCGGCGGTAGAACGGGCTCGTCTCCGCGACGTAGGCGAGTTGCCCGGGCAGCTTGGCTGCAATCGTCTCCGCCTCAGAGGCTGCGTCGGCGGTCTCGGCGGCGGGATCCCACATGCGGAGCCAATCCTTGCACAGGCGTGCCGGTCCAGAGTGCGGTTCCAGTGTGGACAACGCCGGCGCGTCGTCTCAACCCATGAATGATCCCCCGTTGACGTGAAGCGTCTGACCGGTGATCCATTGGGCTTCGTCCGAGCAGAAGAAGACGACCGCTCCACTGACGTCGTCGACGGTTCCAGGCCGGCCGCTGGCAATGCCGGCGATCTCGTCCTCATCCGACCACCAGCCCAGCGCCGCGCCGTCGTCGTGCATGGGTGTCTGGATCAGCCCGGGCGCGACGACGTTCGCGGTCACGCCGTCGCGGGCGATCTCGCGCGCGAGCGCTTTCGTCATCGACATGAGACCGGCCTTCGCCGCGGAGTAGTTGGAGTTCGTCGGCATCCCTGTCGCGGCGGACAGGCTCGCCGAGATGTTGACGACCCTCCCGTAGCGTCGGCGCTGCATCTCGGGGACGAACGCTCGGCAACAGAGGAACGCGCTGGTCAGATTGAGGTCGATCGACCGTTGCCAGTCGTCGTCGGACATCTCGACCAGAGGCCGCGGCGCCGTTGGAAAGCCACCGACGTTGTTGACCAGGATGTCGACCGCGCCGAAGTGCGAAAGCACGCTGTCCCGCAGGGCCTCGACCGCTGCCGCGTCGGTCACATCCGCCGCGATGCCAAGAGCTTCGGACCCGGCGTCTTCAACGGCCTGAACCGCGTTTGCAGGGTCATGATCCGCGCGATGCACCAATGCCAAGCGCGCTCCCTGCAACGCAAGCGCCCTGGCGAAGCCGAGGCCGAGGCCCTGGCTTGCTCCCGTAACGACCGCTGTCTTGCCGGTCAGCTCAAACATGATGCTCACCCTGGCGCGCTTCCTCGAGCGCGAGGCGCGCGTTGGCCGTGCGGATGCCGTAGATGGCGAAATCCGGAGTGTCAGGTCGTGGAGGCTCGACGGCGTAGACATAGAGCAGCGCTTCGCCAGGGGGTTGGTCCTCTTGCAGTGCTTCGGATGCCGCCTCGCGGATCGCCCGCAGGTAGGCGAGATCGGCCTCTGCGATTTCCCGTGCTTCCGGCAGCGAGTGCACGGGGCCGTGCCCAGGGACGACCAACCGGAGGTCGAGCCGATGCAACGCGTCGACGAGAAGTTCCATCGCCGCGATTGCACGCGTCAGGTTTGCGAGCAACGGAATGGTGATCGCCGAGAGGTGATCGCCCACGAACATGACCCCCGGCTCGAGCACGGCGAATGCTGTCCCTTCACGGCCATGGCTCGCTGCCGGGATCGCTTCGATCGTCCAAGGCCCACACTCGAAACGTGACCCTCCGGAGACGACACGGTCGACCCGCACATCGGAGCGCCACTCCGCGCCCCATTCCTGCCCGGCGGAGATGAGGTAGTCGGCCGCTCCACCGTTTGCGACTCGTTCGGCGGTGTCCTCGCCGGCGACGACGGTGGCCTCAGGGATGTAGGGGATTCCGGAGGTGTGATCGAAATCGGCGTGCGTCAGAAGGACCGTCGCCGAGCGCTCCGGCCTTGCGAGGGCGTACCGGCGGATCGCTTCGATCTCCGGGACGAACATGGCGGGATCGCAAAGCAGCACGTGCGAGTCCGACTCGATCACGGTCGCGTTCGTCTGCCAAAGAGGCGACTGGAAGACTCGGACACCGTCGGCAATCTCCGTCCCTGGACGCGGCTGGATGCTGTCATTCACGATGGGCCACCTCCATGGCTGTCGGATTCGCGCAGGTCGGCGGGGAGGTTGGGAATGCCCACCGTCAATCGCTGCGGAGGCGGTTGCACCGCCTGCCAGTCGCCGTAGCGAAAGCCCGCGGTCATGCCTCCGTCGACAACGTACACAGCCCCGGTCACGTATGACGCGTCGTCCGACGCGAGGAACGCGTGGACGGCCGCGACCTCGTGCGGCTCTGCGGGCCGGTCGAGCGGAATCCGGGATCGATGCTTCGACCATTGACTCGAATCGGCGATGATCCGCTTGGTGGATCGGGTCACGACCCAGCCGGGAGCAACTGCGTTCACCCGGATGCCGTGCCCGGCGAGATCGACGGCGAGCGATCGAGTCATGGCAACAATCGCCGCCTTTGACATGTTGTACGTCACCTGGAACTCCTCGCCGATGAACGCGGCCGTCGAGGCGCTGCTGACGATGGCGCCCCCGCCTGCAGCCGCCATGAGACGCGCTGCGGCCAGCGACATTCCATACGTGCCGCGAACGTTGACGGCGATCGTCCTGTCCAGGTGCTCCGGCGGCGCCGACATGATGTTCTCGTAATACGAGGTGCCGGCGTTGTTGATGAGGATGTCGAGCGTTCCGTAGACCGCCACGGTCTTCGCCACGAGGTCCTCGCCGGCATGCGTGTCGGCGATGTCGGTGAGGACGGCTTCGACCGCGTAGCCTCGATCGCGAAACGCCGCGGTTGTCGCCTCCAGATCGGGCTGATCGGCGGGATGAGCGACGATCATCAGCGAGGCGCCCTCGCCGCCCAGGCGATCCGCGACCGCTTGCCCGATGCCGCTGCTGGCACCCGTCACAATCGCCACGCGGCCATCGAAGCGGCGTCCGTGTCTGGCCGGCTCAGGCGTCACAGCGGGAGTCAGCATCCTTCCGATTGAACCCGTGCGCTGCGCGCAAGTGCGCTCATGTCCTCCTCGCCGTGGCCGGTCGCAATCAGCGTATCTTCCTGCGAGGCAACGAGTTGCGAGATGGCGAGCGGAAGGCCCAGCGCGCGCCCCTCATCGAGCGCAATTCCAAGGTCCTTGCGGTGGAGGGTCGTCCGAAATCCAAGCGGATAGGTGCCTGCGAACATGTTGGGCGCGCGGTTCTGGAGAACCCACGAGCCCGCGACGCCCGCCGAGAGCGCCTCCAGCAATGCCTCCGAGGGCAGCCCGGCCGCCTCGGCAAGGGCGACGCCTTCGGCCACGCCACCGAAGATGCCGGCGATCATCACCTGATTGACCGCCTTTGCCATCTGCCCCGAGCCGCTGGGACCGAGATGGGTGATCTTGGAGCCGAATGCCTCGAGGATCGGGCGCGCGCGATCGACGTCGGCGGCGTTCCCGCCGGCGAAGATCGTGAGGGTCCCGCGCTCGGCGCCCTCCGAGCCGCCCGAGACCGGGGCGTCGACCATCCCGATCCCCCGCTCGGCCAGACGAGCTGCGATCTGCGCGGTCGCCGTAGGGGAGACTGTGGAGCAGTCGATCACGAGGCCGCCAGAGGTCAGCCCTCCGACGACCCCATTCGGTCCGAGCAGGACCGATTCAAGATCCGGGGTGTCGGATACGCAGGTCAAGACCACGTCCGCCGATTGCGCCGCGAGAGCCGGCGATGCGGCGCGCTGCGCGCCGAGCTCGACGAAGGGGAGCTCGCGTTCGCGGGTGCGGTTATGAACAGTGACAGCGTGACCTGCCTTCAGAAGGTGACGGGCCATGGGGGACCCGATGGTCCCCAGCCCGATCACGGCGATATGCATCGTCCCCCTCATCGTCACCGGTAGTGCGGCACGACGCAGAACGCGGCGTGCGAGACGTGTTCCCCGTAGCTGCAGTACTGGTGGCGGACACCCTCCGGCAGGTACACGCAGTCGTACGGATCCAACTCGAACCAGTCGCCCGTGTCGGGGAGGAAGACGTGCAGGCAGCCGCCAAGCGAGAACACGACCTCGTCGCCGGGGTGCTCCTCGGGCTCGCTCATCAGTCCGGGTCGAAGCGACAGGGTGCCGGCGGTCAGATCGTCGCTGGACGCCAGGATCGACACGAGCATCGGTGACTGTTTGCCATGGACGAAATGCAGCGCGTCGGCGGGGGAGACCCGGATGATGGCCCCGGACTCGAGGTCGGCGCCGCGGGTCTTCTGAAGCGCGTCGGGCCAGTGCTTGAGCAGATGCTCGCGCCCGTCGACGATGTCGCCGAGATCTCGCTTCTTTCGTGACAACGGCAGCTCCGCCTCATCGGGGCCGCGCTCCTGCGGTGCGTACCAGTCGAGGACGATGGTCTCCTCGGTGCCGAAGTTGTATCCGAAGTGGTATTTGGCGCCTCGCCACGTGATGGCCTCACCCGCACCGGCGACGGCCACCTCGCCGCTTTCCGGATCCTGGATAGTCAGGGAGCCGCGCGCGACGAAGTACACACGGTGCTGGTCGTACAGGGGCTTCCACATCTCCGATGCGCCGAAGTGCTCGCCCGGACGCAACGAATAGATCATCGCGGCGATGCGAGCGCCGCGCCCATAGATGAGGTCGGAAACGAAGTGAGATGTCTCGTCGCCCCACAGAAATCTCGTTGCATCGACCCGTTTGACCAGCTCCGGGCCGTCAAAAATCCTCGGACTCATAAAGGTTTGTTCCCTTCCTGCATATCGACGTCGTCCCCTGTGCGGCCACGGCCGCTCAGCTGAGCCAGACCGTACGGAATCCGTGTGCGTATGTGTCGAGATTGAGCGCAGCCCGTGTTTCCTTCAGCCCGTTCAGCTTGGGGCTGTACGCATCAACGAAGTTGTTGAAGAACGGGATGATGTAGCCGCCCTGCTCGTACTCGATGAGCTGCATGTCCTGGATGAGGCCGCAGCGCTTGGCCGTGTCGGTCTCGGCGAGGGCCTGTTGATACAGGCTGATGAAGTTGGAGTCCTTCGGCGGCCAGTGGGTCTCGTTGTACGGCGAGGTCGGCAGACTTCCGATCGCAACCTGCGGGAGGAAGCCGCGCGTGTTCCAGGAGTCGACCGAGAACGGCAGCTTGAGGTACTGATCGCCGTAGTAGTTGGGGTCGATTTTGATGTTCACCGTGACCCCGGCGTCCTTCGCCTGCTGGGCGAACACTTTGGCGAGATCGACCATGCCCGCTGCACCGTCGGTCGTGTGGAGATCGACGACCAGGCCTTCCTTGCCGGCCGCCTTGAGGAGCGACTTGGCCTGCTCGATGTCCTGCTCGCGCTGCGCCAGATCGCTGCTGTAGCACGCGTCGAACGGTGCGTACAGGTCGTTTCCGACGCGTCCATGCCCGGAGATCACCTGCTGGACGATCTGCTCGCGGTCGGCCATCAGCCGGAACGCCTGGCGCACGCGCACATCCGTGAAGGGCTCCATGTCGATAGCCATGCAGATCGGCACCCATGCCGCTCCCTCCGACTCGAGAATCGACAGCCCGCTGGCCTTCGCGACGTCGATCTGCGCGAAGGGGATGTCGGTGATCGCGTCCACCTGACCTGCCAGCAGCGCGTTCACCTGTGCAGCGGGATCGGGGAAATCGATCAACTCGACCTGGTCGAGGTATGGCTGGCCGGGGCGCCAGTAGTTGTCATTGCGCGCGTGCGAGCTGGACTGGCCCGGGGTGAAGCTCGTGACCTTGTACGGGCCGGTGCCGACATACCGTAGGTCGTTGTCAGCCGTGTAGCCCTCCGGGACGATGCCGTTCGAGTACTGCGCCAGCTGGTCTGCGATCGTCGAGTCAGCCTGCTTCAGCTGCACCCGTACGGTGCGGTCATCGAGGATCGATATGCCCTTTGGGTCAATCGACGCGAGGCCGGGGCCTCCCTGCAGGCCCAGATCAGGATCGATGACGCGCCGAAGGGAGTACGCGACGTCAGCCGCGGTCATCGTCTTGCCGTTGTGAAACTCGATGCCCTCCCTGATGCGGATCGTCCAGAGGTCAGGCTTTTCTGCCGTGACCTCCTCGGCAAGACCATCGTTGGACAGTGTGTAATCGTCGTCGTAGGTGAGCAAGGTCTCGAACCCGGTGACGAGGCGCGCCTGGTCAGGCTTCGCGAGGATGGTCTGGCCGTCGATGATGTCGCTCGCACTGCCACCGGTCAGGCCGACGCGGAGGATGCCGCCTCGCTTGGGCCCGCCCGACGCGGCTGAGCTGCCTGCTGGGGTGGAGGAGCTGGAACCGCCGCCGCACCCCGCCATTCCGCCCGCGAGAAGCAGGCCACCGGCGCCGATCAGAAAGTTCCGGCGCGAGTGTCCGCCGAAGTTGGAGAGCTCGGCCCGCGAGGGGTCAATGTCTGCCATGTGCAGCTCCTCCCTGGAGTGTTGGCGTGCCGCTGAACAGCGCGGCTCTCGCCGAAGCGAGGCTCAACCGACCGGAAAGAGCCCGGCCTGTCAGGTGGTCAGACCACCTGACAGGCGCACTGTAGGAGTCGAGCATCGCCTCGTCAAGGGCTCAGCCGACTTCGTCGCGGAGACCCGCTGCGATGCTGTCGAGGTGAGCTGCCATCGACTCTGCTGCAGCATCATGATTGCGCTCTGAGACGTGTTCCAGGATCTCGCGATGCTCGGCGAGGTAGCGCTCCGTCCGGCCCGGATGGCTGAGCGACCGGCTTTTGATCTCGCGCCAGAGACTCTGGCGCCTCATCATTTCGGTCAGGTGCTCGACGAGTGCCGCCAGCACCGAGTTGTGCGACGCTTGGCTGAGCGCCAGGTGGAAGTCGAGGTCGGCCTCCGATGGGTCTGTCCCGTCTGCGACGCATTTCGCCTGCGCCGCGATCAGACGCTGCAACTCGCGAAGGTCGCCGGCGTGAGCGTGTTGCGCAGCGAGTCGGGCGCACTCGGGCTCGAGGCCCCGCCGGCCGACGATGATGTCGAGCGGGCTGTGGTCACCTTGCAGGGCGGCGAGCACCCGCAGCGCGGCGGCCTCTGATCCCCCGTCGTCGCTCACGTAGGTGCCGCTGCCCATGCGGACGCTCAGCACACCCGCCTGCTCCAGAACACGGATCGCCTCCCGCACCGAACTTCGGCTGACACCGAGCTGTTCGGCCAGAACTCGCTCCGATGGCAGCGTGCTCCCCGGCGGGTAGCGTCGCGATCGAATGCCCTCGAGTAGCCGATCGGCGATAGACATATAGAGATGGGTGCGACGAATCTCTCGCAAAAGGCTCTCCGAGGCGGGGGAGGGTCAGGGTACTCCTTACCGCACGGCTGTCCAGTGCCGCGCCGTGGCCCCGGAACCGGTGGTAGGGTCGCACTTAGGCGCTGATTCCTGTCCAGGCAACAGCAACTCGTTGCAGCACGCTCAGCCCACAAACAGGTCCGAAAGCGAGGTCATGTGAGCGCTTACATCGTCAGTACCTTCACCATCACGAACGGTGAGGAGTACTCGAAGTATGCGGAGCTTGTCGTCCCGACCGTCCTCGCATACGGCGGGGAACTGCTGGTCGCCGACCACGATTCGGACGCCACAGAGGGCGACCCCGAGCCCGTCACGATCATCATCCGCTTCGAGAGCAAGGCCGCCGCGCACGCCTGGTACGAGTCTCACGACTACTCGCAGGTCAGGCACCTGCGGGATGAGAGCGTCGAGGGAACGACGGTCATCGTCGACGGCTTCGTGATCCCGGAGTAGCGGCGGGATCGGTCAAGTGTCGCGGGCTCGTCGGGCCATGCTACGAAAGCGGCCCTGGGCAGGCGGGAGGTTCGGTGTCAACGGTGAGTGTCGAGAGCGCAGTGGCCGTAGTTGCGGATCGGTGGCTTCCGGGGGCGGGAGCCCCTAGCGTGGAGGCGGCCGGGCACGGTGGCACGAGCGATGTCTTCCGTGTGTCGCGGAACGGCACGACGTTCTACGTGCGGCTGGCCGAGGGGATCGGTGAGGACATGGCGGCGGAGGCATGGGTGCACGAAGAGCTCCGCCGCCGGGGCGCCCGCGTACCTGAGGTCGTGGCCGTCGAGCCGATCCGGGAGCCGCTGGGGCGAGGTGCGCTCGTCGTCACCGAGATGCCCGGGCGGCCACTCACCGCCGCGCATGGACTCTCGCCTGACGTTCTGCGCCGTGTGGTCACACGGGCGGGCAGGGACGTCGCGATCATCGGTCAGCTGCGGGTCGAGGGATTTGGGTTCGTCAGCCGCGATCGTTCTTCGTCCCTGGCGGCCGATCTGCCCACAGCGCGGGCGCTGCTGCTCGACCCCGTCCCGGCGATGCTCGATCGACTCGAGCCCGGCGCCCTCGGCCGTGCCCTTGCGGATCGAGCACGCTCCGTCATTGCCACCTACGGTTCCTTGCTCGAAAGAGCCGAAAGCCGGCTTGCTCACGGCGACTTCGACGCGACGCACATCTACGTCGACCGAGACCGGTATGCCGGCATCATCGACTTCGGCGAGATGCGCGGCGCTCCGCCACTCTTCGACGCCGGCCACTTCGCCGCGCACGCTGCGCAGCTCGAGGTCCCGACGCTTTCAAGCCTGCTGGAGGGGTACGCGGAGCACGCAGAGCTCCCCGATCAGCACGAGACCGTCGTTCCGTTGCTCGGACTGCTCGTTGCGCTCCGGCAGCTCGACGTCGTCGCGGGTCGTGGACTCCGCGGCTACGAAGCGTTGCTCAGAAGCGCAGTCGAGCGTTTGACGGCTCAGCTTTCGTGATGAACCATGCCCGTCGGATAGACTCGCCGCCCCGAAGCTGGGAGGTGCGATGGGATCGCCTGATGGACAGGGAAGCGGTACGCGCGAGGATGCTTGGACCCTGGCCACTCCGAGCGGGCAGTCCGAGTACCAGGCGTTTCGTGACGATGCGCTCGAGCCGCCGGCGCTCGTCGTGATCGTGGGAAAGACGGAGCTCCGATACCACTTGCAGGCTCTGGACGACCTGCACGAGATGCTGAAGGAGCGGGGAGACTGGGTGCCGCTGGGAAGCGCCGACGAGCAGAAGCCGGCCGGCGAGGGCACGGTGGAGGCCTGGGCGCGCGCGGACGACAACCCGGTCGGCGGCTGGTATGG
>JAWVEN010000021.1:0-44820 GCA_033856675.1 Gaiellales bacterium
CGCGCCGGCTTCGCCACGCATCTCGCGGACGAACGCAACCTGTCCGCGCACACCGTCCGCGCCTACCTCGCCGACCTCGACGCACTGTTCCAGCACGCGCAGCGCATGCGGCTCGAGCAGCTGGCCGATCTCGACCTCGGGGTTCTTCGCAGCTGGCTGGCCCGCCAGCACACGAGCGGGCGCGCGACGACCACGCTCGCCCGGCGTACCTCGACCGCCCGCGCGTTCTTCGCGTGGGCCGCTCGCGCCGGGCTCGTCGAGGCGGACCCGACTGTGCGGCTTGCCCGGCCGAAGGTGCGCCGGCCGCTGCCCAAGGTCCTCCGGGCGGCGGACGCCGCGGACCTGATGTCGGCGCCCGAGGGCGATGAGCCGCTCGCCGTTCGCGACCGCGCGATCCTCGAGCTGCTCTACGCCAGCGGCCTGCGGGTGGGGGAGCTGTGCGGGCTGGACCTCGACGACGTCGATGACGGGCGCCGACTCGTTCGGGTCCTGGGCAAGGGCGCGAAGGAGCGCTCGGTGCCGTACGGCGTACCTGCGCAGCGGGCGCTCGACGCGTGGCGGGAGGGCGGTCGCCCGCTGATGGTGAAGGCCGCGGCCGGACCCGCGCTTTTCGTCGGCGAGCGGGGCCGGCGGATCGACCCTCGCACGGTCCGCAGGCTCGTTCACCGCCACCTCGGTGCGGTCGATGGCGCGCCGGACCTCGGCCCGCACGGGCTGCGGCACAGCGCCGCGACACATCTGCTGGAGGGCGGAGCTGACCTCAGAACGGTCCAGGACCTGCTCGGGCACGCTACGCTCGCAACGACACAGATGTACACGCACGTCTCGGCAGAACGGCTGAAGGCCACCTATGACCAGGCGCACCCCCGAGCGTGACGGGGCGGGCGCAGCCACGACTGTGGCGCCCGCCGGTCGTGCCGCGTCCTCGCGCGCCTCGGGTACGACTTCGGGGCGCGCCTCCGGCACGACCACGGTGGCCGGCGTCGAGCTGGACAAGGCTGAGGTCGAGAATGCGATCGCCGAGCTGTGGCGCGAGTTCAAGGGCAGCGGTGACGCCTCGCTGCGAGAGCGGCTGATCCTGCACTACTCGCCGCTGGTGAAGTACGTCGCCGGCCGGGTCGGCGTCGGGCTCCCGCCGAACATCGAGCAAGCCGACCTGGTCAGCTACGGCATCTTCGGGTTGATCGACGCCATCGAGAAGTTCGACCTGGCCCGCGCGATCAAGTTCGAGACCTACGCGATCAGCCGGATCAAGGGCGCGATCATCGACGAGCTGCGCTCGATGGACTGGGTGCCACGGTCGGTGCGCAGCCGGGCGCGCGAGATCGAGCGCGCGATCGCCGAGCTCGAGAACAGGTTCCACCGGCCGCCGACCGACGAGGAGATCGCGGCGAAGCTCGGCATCAGCGAAGAAGAGTTCCAGGACAACCTGACCCAGATTTCTCGCTCCTCGGTGGCGGCGCTGGACGAGATGTGGACGATCAGCTCCTCCGGCGGCGACACCGTCTCGCTGATCGACACCCTGCAGGACCCGAACGCCGACGACCCCTCGCTCGAGATGACGCGCACCGAGGTGCGAGAGGCCCTTGCCTCGGCGATCGGCAAGCTCCCGGAGCGCGAACGCACGGTGATCACGCTCTACTACTACGAGGAGCTGACACTGCGCGAGATCGGTGAGGTGCTTGGCGTCACCGAGTCGCGCGTGTCGCAGCTCCACACCAAGGCGGTCCTCCGCCTCAAGGCCAAGCTCCAGGGCAGCCTGGAGCGGGCCTCGCTCGAGCGCAACCGGTAACTCCGCGCGCGGCCGAAGTCTTGTCCCGCCCGTACCGGTGCGGGTAAGGTGAGCGCCCAACCTCACCTCGCCCGAAAGGCCTGTCAATGCCTCACAAGGAGCCCGGCAAGATCCGCAATGTCGCGGTGATCGGACACCGCGGAACCGGCAAGACGTCGTTGGTCGAAGCGCTGCTGTACGAGTCGGGAACGATCAACCGCTTGGGGAGCGTCGCCGAGCAGTCGACGGTGTCCGACCATGACGAGGACGAGCGCAGGCGCGGCATGTCGATCTCCGCGGTGGTCACGCACCTGGAGTGGGAGGGGCGCCTGGTCAACCTGATCGACACCCCGGGGGAGCAGAGCTTCCAGGCCGACGTGCTGTCGGCGCTGCGGGTCGTCGAGGGGGCGATCGTCACCGTGTCGGGCGTGATGGGAGTGGAGGTGGGGACGGAACGGCTGTGGCGGCGCTGTGACGAGCTCGGCACATCGCGCCTGGTGCTGGTGAACCTGCTCGACCGGGAGCGAGCCGACTTCTACACCGCACTCGAGCAGCTTCGTGAGCGGTTGTCGGACACGTGCGTCGCGGTGGAGATCCCGATCGGCGCGGAGCACGAGTTCCATGGTGTCGTCGACCTCGTGCACATGGTGGCCTATCTGCACGGCGAGGACGCCTCCGGCCACGACGAATCGGTGCCCATCCCCGAGGACATGCAGGAGCTTGCGGAGGAGTACCACGACAAGCTGATGGACGTGGTTGCCGAAACGTCGGACGAGCTGATGGAGCGCTACCTGGAGGGTGGCGAGATCAGCCGCGAGGAGATGGCCGCGGCGCTCAAGCAACTGGTCACGAGTGGGCAGGTGTTCCCGGTCGGCTGCGGTGCTGCGACCCGCAACATCGGCTCGCACGGCCTACTCGACCTGATCGTCGAGGGGCTGCCGTCCCCCGCGAGGGCCCGCAACGTGCCGGAGAGCGGCGGGGCAGAGACGCTGGCCTACGTCTTCAAGACGATCGCCGACCCCTACAGCGGCAGGATCAGCCTACTGCGGGTGTTCGCCGGGACGCTGACCGGCGACTCGCAGCTTGTCAACAGCCGCACGCACAGCAAGGAGCGGATCAGCCAGCTGATGCTGCTCCAGGGTAAGGAGCACTCCCCGGTCGACGAGCTCGGCTCCGGCATGATCGGCGCCGTCCCGAAGCTGAAGGAGACGAACACCGGCGATGTCCTCGCCGATGTCGACAAGCCGGCGCCGGTCGAGCCGATCGCGCTGCCGGCGCCCGTAGTGTCGTTCGCCGTCGAGGCGAAGGCGAAGGGCGACGAGGACAAGGTGCACGCCGCGTTGCGCCGCCTGGCGGAGGAGGATCCCTCGCTCGACGTCCACCGCGACGAGCAGACCGGCGAGACGATCGTCGCCGGGCTGTCGCAGATGCACGTCGAGACGGTGCTCGATCGGATGCACCGCCGCTTCGGTGTGGAGGTCGAGCTGAAGCCGCCGCGGGTTCCCTACCGCGAGACCATCCGGAGCAAGGCGCGCGCCCAGGGCCGCTACAAGAAGCAGACGGGCGGCCGCGGGCAGTTCGGTGACTGCCACATCGAGATCGAGCCGATGGACACCCACGAGGGCTATGAGTTCGTCGACAAGATCGTCGGCGGCGTCATCCCGCAGGGGTTCCGGCCGGCCGTGGACAAGGGCATCCAGGAGTCGATGCGGCGTGGTGAGCTGGTCGGCGCGCCGGTGGTGGGCGTGCGCGTCCGGCTGGTGGACGGCTCGTACCACACGGTCGACTCATCGGAGATGGCGTTCAAGATCGCCGGCTCGATGGCCTTCAAGCAGGCCGTCAGCCAAGCCGACCCGGTGTTGCTCGAACCGATCATGCGGCTGGACATCGCCGTGCCGGAGGAGAACGTGGGGGACGTCATCGGTGACATGACGAGCCGGCGCGGCCGGGTGCTGGGCATGGACCCAGGCGCCGGCGCGACCGTCGTCCATGTCGAGGTGCCGATGGCCGAGGTGCTCACCTACGCGCCCGACCTGACATCGATGACGGGCGGGCGCGGTGACTACACCATGACCTTCCTGCGTTACGAGGAAGTGCCGGCGCACGCCGCGCAGGGCGTGATCGCAGCGGCACAGCGCGAGAAGGAGATGGTCAAGGCCTGACGCCGCGGGCCACGCCTGGCCCGCTCAGAATCTGGATCCGCACCTGTTGCCAGCCTGACAGATGGACGATCTGCGCAGCGCGGGCGGACAGGTCGAGCACTCCGCGGCCGAACGGCCCACGGTCGTTCACGCGCACGTCCACGGAGAGCCCGTTGGCGAGGTTGGTGACGTGAAGCCGCGTGCCGAAGGGCAGCCACGGGCTGGCCGCCGTGAGCTTGTTGGGATCGAAGATCTCGCCCGATGCGGTGGGGTCGCCCTCGAACCCCGGCCCGTACCAGGTGCATTCACCATAGAAGACGCGGCCCGATCCGCCGCCGCCACCGGAGTCGCCACCCGACGGTGGGGGCGAGCCGTTCGAGCTCGCGAGCGTGTCCCGCCGCTCTCGTTCCTTGTTGAGGAGGTCGACGATGCGCGCGTTCAGCCCGTTCAGGATCTCCGCCTGTCCGGCGATCGCACGGTCGAGATCTGCCCGCGCGGCCCCCGCCTCCGCGGCTGCTTTCTCGGCGGCGGCAGTGGCTCGCGCGGCCGCGGCGCGCTCCTGCTCGAGCCGGACCGTGGTGGCGGAGATCTGTTGGGTCAGATCCCGCTCTCCGTCGGCAGCCCGTTGCAGCACGTCGACTCGGTCGAGCAGCTCTGCGAACGACCCCGCCAGGAGCACGTAGGCAACCGCGTCGTCGGACTGGCCCTTGTACGAGCTGATCAGCGTCTCGCCGAGCGCCGCCTGCGCCTTGACGAGGCTGCTTTCGGCGGCTGCGATCTGCAGGCGGCTCGCGGCCAGCGCAGCACGGGCAACGCCGAGCCGATGTTCGGCGGCCTGCTGCCGCTCCACCGCCGCCGATCGCTCGGTCTGCAGCAGGTCGAGTTGCGCCATCACCTGGGCCGCCTCCGCTCGCGTTTGCTGCAGCGGGGTGGCATCAGCAGCCGATGGCGAGCCGGCGGCCAGAAGACACGCGATCAGCGCTGCGGCCGCGGCGTTGCGGCGGCGAGCTCGGTGATGTTGTGCATGGCCTTCAGTCAGCACGGTACGAATCCCCCCGTGTCCGTCGGGCCATTCTGCAGGCGCCCGGAGACGAGCCGCCGAAACCTTACCCGTCTCCGACAGTGCCTCGCAACAGACCTTCGAAACCCTTCACGATTTCCCCGCAAAATCGCCACAACCGAACACGGTGTGCGATACACTCCGCGCGCCGCGAAGCTCTTGGCAAGCTCGTCATGATCGAGATCCGGAGAACCGACAGAGAAACGAGCTGCGCAGTCTGTGGTCGCACAGTGCTGCTCGGTGAGCGACTCGTCAATTACCGGCGATTGGGCGAGGCAGACGCCCTCGTATGCGAGCTGTGTGTCGACGCCGCGGAGGCGCGGGGGTGGACGCGTGAGGGGAGCCCCGCGCTGCCGGTGCAGCTCGGAAGACGCCGCGAGAAGGGCCTGCGCGGCCTGATCCGTCCCAGGCGAAGGGACCTGACGGCACCCGAGCCGTTCGACCCGGAGCTCCTCCCGGACGATCCCCAAGATGCCGTCGAGGCCGGCCTCGAGCTGTTCAACGAGAGCACGCACCCACGGACAGTTTCGGGCATCGCTCGGACGCTGGGCGATCCACGCGTCAGCGTCGTGCGCCGCAGCCACCGCGAGGTCGTCGTCACCGTCGCCTGGGATCTCTCCTGGTACCAGTACCGCGTCGACATGCTCGGCGCCCAGACCGTCACCCTCCAGCGCCGAGGCGAAGAGCTCGAAGAGCTCGACGGCCGCTTCTGCGACTGGAACGCTCTAGCCGAAGCCGACGGCACCGTCGCCCTCGCCAGCTAGCCGGCACGGGCACACCAGCGGATTCGCGGAGGGCGCTTGCAGCGGCCGGGCCGCTCATCGCTGCGGTAATGGCCATTTGGCGTTGCGAGCGGGCGTCGTTTGTTTTCTGTGACGGGTTTGGGCTGGGTAGCAGGTGGTGATCCGGACGCCGTGGGGTGGCCATGGCGTTGCGAGTGGGCGTCGTTTGTTCTCTGTGGCAGGTTTTCGGCTGGGCACGGGGGTGGTGATTCGGGCACGGTAGGGATGGCCATTTGGCGTTGCGAGTGAACGCCATTTGGGTTTCCCCACGTAACCGTGACACGTCGTGACCCACGTGTGACGCCTGTCCTGTCACCCTCCTCCCAGCCATGTTTTCGCTCTACAAAGCACGGAAGGTGCCGACGAAGCAGCCGGTCTGCGCGATCTGTGTCGACAGGACGCGGGGGAGGACGCAGCGGGTGACGTTTGGGTATGGCGTCGAGGTGTGGATGTGCCAGGCGCATGCCAGCATGGAGTTCCTGACGGGTCGAAGCGGTAGGGACGTAGTGGTGACGCTGATGGGGATCTGGCGCGCGAACGGGTGTCTCACCGTGGCGCGGCACAGGGCGCTCGACGCGCACATGGCCGCGTTGAAGCCAAGACCGCGGCGGAAGCGGCCCGGAAGCTACGCCTGGCCGAAGTTGCGGCTCCGTGCGGAGCAGTTGTGGCACGCCGGCGACTCGCGGGACAACGTCCAGCGGCGCATCCTCAGTGCCACGTATCAGAACGCGCAGCCACCGAGCAGGCGCACCATCCAGCGCTGGCATGCAGACCGCCGCTGGGCGGCGCCGCGCCCGAAGCCGCCCTAGATCCGCGTTCTAGAACCCCTCGGTGCGGGGGAAGGTGCCGGCCGCCCGGGCTCGGCGCCGATCGCGTGTCAGGCGCCGCTCGTCGGACGAGTTGGCGTCGTCGCGGCGCCGATCGTTGACGGCGCTCTCGCGTCTGTCCACGATCACCTCGACCTCGGGGTTCTCGCGGTAGTACTCGGTCAGCCGTTCGAGGAGCTCACCTTCGAGCTCGCGGGGAATTACGCAGTAAATCATCCCTGTAGTAGACAGCCCCGAAGGGCTGCCCGTCAAGCCGGGTATGCTCAGCCGCGTGGCAACTCCTACCGCTCTCGAGTGTCTGCGGTGCAGTCGTCGCTACCCGGTCGTGCCCATGCCGGCCGGCTGTCCATCCTGCTCAGCGGAGGGCGCACCGTCCAACGTCGCGCCGGTGTATCAGCGGATGCAGTCGATCAAGCAGGGCCGGTTGTCGGGGGATGGCCTCCACCGGTACGCATCTCAGCTGCCGGTGAGCCGGGATCGCCTGGTCTCGCTGGGCGAGGGCAGCACGCCGCTCATGACGGTGAATGGGCTCGGCCGCGAGTTCGGGCTGCGCCGGCTGATGATCAAGGACGAACGGATCAACCCCACCGGCTCCTGGCGTGACCGTTACGCCGCCATCTCGGTTTCGCAGATCGACACGCCCGACGTCACCGTTGCCTGTGCAGGCCCACCATCGCTCGCAGCGTCGATAGCCGCATATGCCGCCCGAGGCGGCATGCGGTCGGTTGCCTTGCTGGACGCCGACGCAGAGGGCAGCCGCGCGCTCGACGCGATCGAATGGGTCGGCGGCCGCGCGGTCGGTGTTTCCGGCGCTGAGAATCGCTGGTCGCTGCTCGCGGACGCCGAGCGAGTGCTGGGGTGGCGTGCGACCTCGAATCGCGCGAACCCTCCGATCGGAGGCGACCCGATCGCAATCGAGGGCTACCGCACCATCGCCTTCGAGATCGCCGAGCAGCTGCAGTGGAAGGTGCCGGACCTGGTCGCGGTGCCGGCGGCGCTCGGCGACGGCATCCAGGGGATCTGGCGCGGCTTTCGCGACATGGCGGAGTGGGGAACCGTCGACGCGACCCCACGGATGGTTGCCGTCGAGGTGGGCGGCGCGGTTGCGAGCGCCCTTGCCGGCGGCAAGGATTGGGTCAGCCCAAGCGGCGACATTGCCAGCCAGGCGCGCTCACTGGCCGGCGTCACAGGAACCGTGCAGACGCTGGAAGCCGTGATGGAGTCGGAGGGCCTGGTGGTGCGGGTGACCGACGCAGAGCTCGAGGCCGCCCGTATGTCGCTCGGCGAGGCCGAGGGCGTCTGGGCCGAACTGGGCGCCGCGGCAGGGCTCGCGGCGGCGCAGAAGCTCGCCTCACGCGGCGACATTCCGGCGCGGGTGCATTTCGTCTCAGTCGTCACCGAGCATGGCGTGATGGACGACTACGCCCGGGCTCCGGGGGAGCTGGAGACCGTCGACGCACGGGTGGACGACCTCCTCCGAGTGCTCGCCGTGCGCGGCGAGTAGAGTGGCCGTGACCGCAGAGACGAAAGGGATAAACGCGTGCGACTGACCGAGCTGACCGCCGACCTGCAAACCCTGAGGGAGAACCTGGCCGACGAGCTGCTCGCCATCAACCGCTACGAAGAGCAGGCCTTCTCGTTGTCCGACGAGGAGGCCAAGGAAGCCGTCCAGCGCATCGTCGAGGACAAGAAGGAGCACGTTGCACGGCTGCTCGCATTGCTCCAGAAGCTCGACGTGAAGCAGCGCGAGGCGCTCGGCCGCCTGGCTGTCGACTAGCCGGCCACGACGGAGGCTCGCGGTATACTGGGGCCGTCTGCGGCTGTAGCTCAGTTGGCTAGAGCGTCTGCTTGCCATGCAGAAGGTCGAGGGTTCGAGTCCCTTCAGCCGCTCCTCGCAGAAGCCGTTTACCAGAGATGATCTAGACCGGTCAGCCCGTGCTACCCGGGATCTACGATCCAGCGAACGAGCTCGCCGTCTCATGACTGAGGAGGCAAAATGCCGCCGTGCGCGGTGTGCTCGCACGTCGGCGGTTGAGTGCGGGTTGCACTGATAAGCACGCGCCACCAGGTGATCCGCATGGGCTCTCGAATGGGGGCGCGGCCGTGCCTACCGTGGTTGAACGTGCCGCAGAAACGTCCCCTACCCCGGAGTCCCGCTCATGCCGGCATCTCGCCGAATTCGGTTGCGCCAACTCGTCGTTGCTCTGCCCGCTCTGGTCATGGCTCTGACGCTTGCCATGGTTCTCACGACGGAGACGGCCGTGGCGAATACGCCCAGCAGCTTTCCGCCGATCAAGGGCAAGGCTCTGGCGCCCGCTGACGACGTCACTCCACCTCCCGCGTCAGTTGCGCGGCCGCTCAGCAAGGCACGAATCGCCATGGCCAACGCCACCACCTACCGGGCGCGCCGTGACTACAAGCAAGCGTCGAACTCGCTTGGCAATCTCCGCATCTACCTCGAACGTGCTCACAAAGCCGGCATGGCCCAGATCGGAGCGCCCCCCGTCGACCCGGAGTCTGACGATCTGCCGGGTCCGGTGTCCGTGATCGCTGTGCTCGCTGTTGAGCACCTCATCGTCAACCAGTCGGCAAAGCTCTTCGCGGGACTACAAGTCGGCATCGGCATCGACGCCACGCAGTCACTGACCATGGCCCAACGCAAGACCATGCTCAAGTCCATCGTCTCGCTCGATCCGGAGGGTGATGGTGCCGACTATGCAGACGGGATGGCGGACACGCTGCCGATCTACGCGCAAGAGGTGACGTTCCTGACCTCCCTCCTGACCACCGGACCACTCTCCAGCACCGGACGCCAAACCCTCCAAGCCTCGCTCGTGCAATCGAAGGCGACCAACGACATGGTCAACGCAGCGTACGGCGGAGGCGAGTAGACCCGAGCCGCCAGTGGCGCAGCTCGGTCCCGAAGGAACCGAGCACTGAGCAGCCGCCTCGACATGATGGACGCGCTGAAACAGGGAGAAAGCCCATGGAGTGGTGGTCAGCAGCGGCGTGGACGGCGAGCGAGAGGAAGAACGTCACGGACGCCCCCGCGAAGCGCCTCTCCGGGGAGCGGGAGAAGGTCGCAGCCGAGCTGCAGAAGCGCCTCGCCGGCGCCGGGCGGGACGCGCCTCTGATAGGCCGCCGAGGTCGGCTGATCGCCGGTTCGTCTCGTGCCCCGGCGCCCTGCCGGCCATCGTTCCGGGCGTGACTGTCGCGGCTCCGCATCTGTCATCCACAGCGCCCGAAGGCGGGAGGTAACCGTGAAGAAGCTGGCTTTGCTGCTTGTCATTTCCTCACTCAGCACCGGTGGCATGGTGGTTAGCAGCGGCGTGAACGGCGTGATGGACGCGCTGAATGGCCGCCTGGACAGCGAAAAGAAGAACGTCGCGGACGCAATCGTCCAACGCCTCGCCGGCGAGCGGGTGAAGATCGCAGCCGAGCTGCAGCAGCGCCTCGCTGGGGAGAGGGACAAGATGGCCGCGGCAATCGCCCAGCGCCTCGCCGGCGAGCGGGTGAAGATCGCAGCCGAGCTGCAGCAGCGACTCGCTGGGGAGAGGGAGAAGATGGCCGCGGCAATCGCCGAGCGCCTCGGCGGCGAGCGGGAGAAGATCGCCGCCGAGCTGCAGACCCTCCTGGCAGGCGAGAAAGATAAGATGGCCGCCGAGATCGGGCAACGCCTCGCCAGCGAGCGAGGAAAGATCACGGCAACGCTGAAGACCTCCGTCGAAGGCCAGAGGGACAGCCTCGCCTCGGAGATCGAGACGCGCCTCGCGAGCCGGACGAAATTGGCGATCACCGCGCTCGAGCGGCGTATCCGGCGCGAGATCGAACGTGCCCTCGCCGCACTGTCATGACGGCTGCGCGGAGTTTGCGCACACTCGACAGGCTCTGACGGCGTGTCAGGGGGTACTCGCAGCGGCTTGGACGGCTCAACCATACGCCTTTGATGCCCGTGGTGCCCTATCGTTCCCACCGTGCGCGGGCCGCTCGGAAACGGACGGGCCGCGGGCGCCGGATCGCCGGCGCTCCGCGGCCCTCCCGTCGATCAGCTCATGAAGGCTGCGGCGTGGTGCGTAGGTAGGGCTTGACGGTCTTGTAACCGGGGAACTTCTCGTTCGCTTCCTCGTTCGAGACCGCGGACGTGATGATCACGTCTTCGCCCTGCTGCCAGTTCACGGGCGTGGCGACCTTGTGCTTGGCGGTCAACTGCAGCGAGTCGATCACCCGCAGCACCTCGTCGAAGTTCCTGCCGGTCGACATCGGGTAGACGAGGATCAGCTTGATCTTCTTGTCGGGCCCGACCACGAAGACGTTGCGCACCGTCTGGTTGTCGAGCGGCGAGCGGTCGGCTGCATCCCCGCTTGTCTCCGCCGGCAGCATGCCGTAGAGCTTGGAGACGTTGAAATCGGCGTCACCGATGATCGGATAGTTCGGTGCTGTGCCCTGTGTCTCCTCGATGTCCTTCGCCCACTGCTCGTGCTTGTCCGTCGGGTCGACGGAGAGCCCGATGATCTTGACGTTCCTCCGGTCGAACTCCGGCTTGGCCTTCGCCATGTAGCCGAGCTCGGTCGTGCAGACCGGCGTGAAGTCCTTCGGATGCGAAAACAGCACCGCCCACGAGTCACCGATCCAGTCGTGAAAGCTGATCGGGCCTTCCGTGGTCTGCGCTTCGAAGTCGGGTGCGGTCTCGCCGAGTTTGACGCTCATCGTTCCTCCTCTCGTGTGTGTGGAGAAGGTATCGCACGCACGGTTCCGGGGCGTCCTACACTGGTCGGTGCTATGGCGACCTGTCCGACCTGTGGCCAGCCGAACCCTGACGGCTTCCGTTACTGCGGCGCCTGCGGGGCGCAGATCTCAGCCCAGTCCCGCAGCGAGGAGCGGAAAGTCATCACTGTGCTCTTCGCCGACCTGGTCGGCTTCACGAGCCGCAGCGAGCGGATGGACGTCGAGGATGTGCGTGGCACGCTCGCCCCGTATCACGCGCTGCTGCGAAACGAGCTGGAGCACTACGGAGGCACTGTCGAGAAGTTCATCGGCGACGCGGTGATGGCGGTGTTCGGCGCGCCGGTGACCCATGAGGACGATCCGGAGCGGGCCGTGCGCGCCGCGCTTGCAATCCGGGCCGCCATCGAGCGCCTGAACGACGAGGTGCCCCGACTCGACCTGCACATGCGCGTGGGTGTCAACACCGGCGAAGCGCTCGTCGTCCTGGGCGCCGACCCGGCGCGCGGGGAGGGGATGGCGTCGGGCGATGTCGTCAACACGGCTGCGCGCCTTCAGGCCGCGGCCCCGGTCGACGGCATCCTCGTCGGCGAGACGACGTATCGAGCCACCGACCGCGCCATCACCTATGGCGGTCTGACGGAGGTGGACGCCAAGGGTAAGGCGCAGCCGGTGCCCGCCTGGCAGGCGCTCGAGGCTCGCGCCCGCTTCGGTGTCGATGTGGTGCAGCGGCCGACGACTCCGCTCGTGGGCCGCTCCGAGGAGGTCGATCTTCTGCTCGATGCGCTGCGCCGATGCCGATCGGAATCCGCTGTGCAGCTCGTAACGCTGGTGGGGATGCCCGGGATCGGCAAGAGCCGGCTCGTCTGGGAGCTGTTCCAGGCGGCGGAGCGCGATCCGGACTTCATCACCTGGCGACAGGGCCGCTCACTGCCCTACGGCGAAGGCGTCACCTACTGGGCGCTGGGCGAGATGGTGAAGGCGCAGGCCGGAATCCTCGACTCCGACTCTGCTCACGATGCCGAGGACAAGCTGCGGCGTGCGGTCGCCGATCTGATCCCGGACCATGGCGAAGCGGCCTGGATCGAAGAGCACGTGCGCGCGCTGGCGGGCGTCGGCGCCGATCCCGCCGTCGAGGGTGACCGGCTCAGCGAAGCTGCATCTGCCTGGCGCCGGTTCCTGGAGGCGCTCGCGGACAAGGCGCCGCTGGTGCTCGTGTTCGAGGACCTCCACTGGGCCGACGATGCGCTGCTCGACTTCATCGATCATCTGGCGGATTGGGCGAGCGGTGTGCCGATGCTCGTGGTGTGCACCGCCCGGCCCGAGCTGCTCGACCGCCGCCGCGGGTGGGGTGGGGGCAAGCGAAACGCCCTCACGGTTGCCCTGTCGCCTCTTGCCGACCAGGACATCGCGCGTTTGATCGCCGCGCTGCTCGAACAGGCGGTGCTGCCGGCGGATACCCAGGCAACGCTGCTCTCCTCCGCGTCCGGCAACCCGCTCTACGCGGAGGAATACGTCCGCATGCTGATCGACCGGGGGCACCTGCGTCACGACGGCGACCGATGGCGCCTTGCCGACACCGCAGATCTGCCGGTCCCGGAATCGGTCCAGGGGCTGATCGCCGCGCGCCTGGACGATCTCCCACCCGAGGAAAAGCGGCTCATGCAGGACGCCGCGGTGCTCGGCAAGGTTGTGTGGGCAGGGGCGCTGGCGGCGATGAGCGACTCCGACCGGTACGCGGTCGAGGATCGTCTGCACGGCCTCGAGCGGCGGGAGATGCTTCGGCGGGAGCGCCGGTCGTCGGTCGGAGGCGACACGGAGTACGCATTCCGCCACGTCCTGGTACGGGACATTGCCTACGGGCAGATCCCCAGAGCCGTGCGGGCGGAGAAGCACCGGCGCGCTGCGGAGTGGATCGAGTCGCTCTCGGCCGACCGGGAAAACGCGCCGGAGATGCTGGCCCACCATTACATGAGCGCGCTCGAGTACGCTCGCGATAGCGGTCAACCGACCGATGACCTCGAGCGCAGGACGCGCATCGCGCTTCGGGATGCGGCGGATCGTGCTGGGGCTCTGAACTCCCTGGCCGTGGCTCACCACCAGTACATGGCCGCCTTCGAGCTGTGGCCCGAGGAGGATCCCGAATGGGCGGAGCTGGTTGTCGCGGCGGCCAACTCCAAAATCGGTCACCCGGACGATCCGCTCATTCGTGCCCTTCCTCGCGCGCGGGACCGCCTGATCGCAGCCGGCCGGCTCGACCTGGCTGCGTTCGCCGAGCTCCTGATGAGCTTCGTCGTCTGGAACGAAGGACGAGGAGAGGAGGCCGCCCTGCACGAGGCGGCGGCACGGGACATCGTCGCCGAAGCGGAGCCGTCTCACATGCTGGCAATCACGCTGACGCGCCTCGCGATCAGGTCGATGCTTCGCGACCAGTTCGACGAGACGATCGAGCTCGGGAACCGCGCGGTCGAGATCGCCGATCAGTTGGGCCTCGACGACATTCGTCCCCATGCCCTGATCACGACGGGCACAGCGCGCGTCGGTCGAGGTGACCTGTCAGGGCTTGCGGACCTCGAGCTCGGGATCGAGATCGCCGAACGGCTGAACGCTGCGGTCTCGATGGTCCGCGGGTACAAGAACCTCGCCAGCGTTCTCGCCGACCTCGGCGAGCTGTCACGCTCCGCAGACCTCGAGCAGCGCGGCCTTGAGGCTGCGACGCGGTTCGGCGACCAGTACAACATCCGCTGGTTCGAGGCCGAGCTCGGTATCCATGCCTACCTGGCGGGCAGCTGGGATCACGCCGGGGAGCTGTTCGACCGGTTCATCGAGACGGTCGACGCGGGCGCTCCGCACTACATGGCCGCGTGGATTCGTCAGGTCCGGGCGAAGATGCGCGTCGCCCGCGGAGACCTCGTTGGTGCAGAAGCCGACTTGGCCATCTCGCGTCCGTTCGCACGCAGCTCGGGTGAGGCGCAGGTGCTACTGCCGCTCCTGGCCGACTCGGCTTTGATCGCGGCCCTCGTGGACGGCCCGGGGGCCGTCGATGAGGTCGAGGCGCTCCTCGCCGAGCTGGTCGAGTCGGCAGGCTCCCACGCCGGTGGCTACTGGACGTGCATCATGGCCTTCGCGCTGGCGCTGGTCGAGCGGCCCGACGCCGTTTCGCGTGTCATCGTGCCAAGCCCCTCGCGTTGGCTGGCAGTGGCAGAGATGGTGTCGCAAGGCCAGTACGCCGAAGCTGCCAACGCACTCGCCGCAATGGGGGCGCGGCCGGAGGAGGCGATCGCCCGGCTGCTGTCGGCCAGGGCACTGATCGCTTCGGGACGCCGGCCGGAGGGCGAAGCCGACCTGCGCCATGCCCTCGAGTTCTGGCGCCGGGTCGGCGCCACGCATCACATCGGCTTGGCCGACGCGATGCTCGCCAGAACCGCCTGAGCGTCGGCGCCCCGGACTCGAATCCACGATTCGTGGTGGGTGCATCCCCCGATTTGGGGGAGAGTGGTCATCGTCGCGCTGCCGATGCTGTTGTAACGCTCCGCTGTTGCCTATCACGACAAGCCTTGTCGACCTTCAGTTGGCTCCAGCATGAATCTCAGGGCCCAGGCGACGCCGATCGTCGTCAGGCCCAGCAGACGGACGTTGCTGCGCAGATTGATGCGGTTACGCAAAGGTTCTCCTAGAGCCATGACGACGACCTCGACGGCGACGGCATCGCCGACGAGGACGAGAACGAGCTGAAGCTGAAGGTTTCCGACTCCGACAGCGACAACGACGGCGTTCCCGACGGCAACGAGGACCGGAACAACGAGGGCGTGAACAACGAGGACGAGGACGATGACACCGAGGACACGTGTGACGGTGACGAGGACGGCGACGGCGTGGACGATGAGGATCAGAACGACCTTTTCGGCACCGTGACGTCGTACGACGCCATCACCGGCGCGCTCACCATCACGCCGCTGTTCGGTTCGCGCGTCTCGACCGTCCGCATCGAGTCGTCCGAGTTGGAGTGGGACGAGGGTGAGTGCAACGGCGTCGAGGAGGTCACCAACGCCGACCTGCTGGCTGCCCCAGGCGTTGAGGACTACGAGCTCGACGAGGACGGCAACCTGGAAGAGCTCGAGATGATCTGCCCCACCGCGTAGTCGGCAGGGAAATCGCTGGGGGACTCGATGGGCCCGGTCGATACGACCGGGCCCATCGTCTATGCCGATCCGCGTATCGCCCGTATCGTTACCGCAGATGGCAACGAACGGTCAGACCTTTTGGAAACCTTTGGGCCGATGGCCCAAAAGGACTGGCCGCCGTGCGCAAGCAAAGCAGGTCGCAAGCCCGGTGGGTAGGGGCCGGCGACCTGCTTGCTTCTGTCGTCCACGTCCCGTGGCCGCGTCCCGAGCATCCTGGAGCGAGAGTCCATGTTGCAACACGACATAGGTCTTAAGACACTGGCGCATGCCGCGCGGCTGCGGCAAGCTGCAAGGGTACGTGGGCTCCGATCAACAACACCTTCCAATGGATGATGGCCGCACGATCTTCCGCGCCGTCGCGGGCTTTGCCCTTACGGGTCTTGCCGCGCTCGTGATCGTGGCCGTCGGCGGCGCGTACCTGCTTCGCGAGCTCGGCACGTCCGAGGCGATCAACGACGCGCGTCGAGTCACCGAGATCGCAGGGCATGGCATCGTCGAGCCGCAGCTGAATCAGGACGTGATGGCGGGCAGCAAGAGGGAGCTGGACGTGCTCGACACGATCATCAAGACCCGTGTGCTGAGCGACCAGATCGTGCGCGTCAAGATCTGGGCGGCGGACGGCCGGATCATCTACTCCGACGAGCCCCGCCTCATCGGACAGAAGTTCGATCTCGAAGATGACCAGCTCGATGCCCTGAACGGCGGTCCCGCCGCCGCGCACGTCAGCGACCTTTCGCACTCCGAGAACCTCTTCGAGCGCGAGCAGGGGAAGGTGCTCGAGGTGTACATGGGCTTGACGAGCTACACCGGCGAGCCCGTGCTGTTCGAGGCGTACCAGAAATACTCCTCGGTCGCCGGCAGCGGCCAGACGATCTGGCGCAAGTTCGCGCCGTTGCTGATCGCGGCGCTGGTCGTGCTGGCGGCGCTGCAGGTACCGCTGGCATGGCGCATGGCGCGCCGCGTTCGCGACGTGCAGCGTGACCGGGAGAAGCTGCTGCAGCACGCCATCGACGCCTCCGACGCGGAGCGCCGCGCGATTGCCGCCGGTCTGCACGACGGGGTCGTCCAGGAGCTTGCGGGCCTGTCGTTCCAGATGGCCGCCGCTGTGGAACAGCGGCCTCCGGAGCCCGAGACGCGCGACGTCTTGGCCGAGAGCGCCGCAGGCACGCGCAACGCCATCCGTCAGCTTCGCTCGCTGCTGTTCGAGATCTATCCGCCGAGCCTCGAGGACCACGGGCTCGCTTCGGCCCTACCCGACCTCGCATCCCGGCTCACGGGGCGCGGAACGAAGGTCGATGTACGGGTGGATGAGGGCGACCTCGAGCCACGGGCCGAGCAGCTGATCTTCCGGGTCGCGCAGGAGGCGCTGCGCAACATCGCCAAGCACGCCGACGCGAGGTTCGTGGAGCTCGTCGTCGCCCGGGAGAACGGGACAGTCACGCTGGACGTGAAGGACGACGGCCGTGGCTTCGACGCCGAAGGCATGACCGAGCGGCCGGCGAACGGGCATTTCGGCCTGCGGCTGCTCCACGATCTGACCGCCTCGTCAGGCGGCCGCCTTGACGTCAGCTCCAAGCCGGGCGAGGGTACGCAGGTGCATTTGGAGCTTCCGGTCGCATGATCCGGGTTGTCGTCGTCGACGATCACGCCGTCGTGCGCGACGGCTTGGCTCAGCTTCTTGCCGCCTCGACTGACATCGAGCTTGCGGGGACGGCCGGCAACGGCGAGGACGCGGTGCGTGTCGCCCTGGAGCAGGAGCCCGACGTCGTGCTGATGGACCTGTCGATGCCCGGCATCGACGGGATCGAGGCAACACGGCGTCTGAAGGAGCGGCTGACCAAGACGAATGTGCTCGTGCTGACGTCGTACTCCGACAAGGAGCGCGTGCTCGCGGCGCTCGACGCCGGTGCGATCGGATACCTGTTGAAGGACGCCGAACCGGCCGAAATCGTCGAGGCTGTCCGTGCCGCGTCACGCGGGGAATCGCCGCTGCACCCACGTGCAGCGCGCGCGGTGCTGTCCGCCCGTAGGGGCGGTGACCCGCTGGACGACCTGACCGAGCGGGAGCGCGAGGTGCTGGCGCTGCTGGCGGCCGGGATGCAGAACAAGCAGATTGCACGGCGCCTCGACATCAGCGAGAAGACGGTGAAGGCGCATCTCACGAGCGTATTTCGCCGAATCGGCGTGGTCGACCGCATGCAGGCCGCCCTGTGGGCGCAGGAACGCGGCCTGCGCCGCACGCCACACTGATCGCCGGCTATCCCGAGGTGAAGACGATGCCCTGCGCGAGCGGCAGGTCGGTCGAGTAGTTCACCGTCGCCGTCTGCCGGCGCATGTACGACTTCCACGCGTCCGAGCCGGATTCGCGCCCTCCGCCGGTCTCCTTCTCTCCGCCGAAGGCGCCGCCGATCTCGGCGCCGCTCGGACCGATGTTCACGTTCGCGATGCCGCAGTCCGAGCCTGCTGCGCTCAGGAATCGCTCGCTTTCGCGCAGGTCGCCGGTGAAGATGCACGACGAGAGGCCCTGCGGCACGTCGTTGTGCAGCCGGATCGCCTCGTCCATGTCGCCGTAGGTGATCGCGTAGAGCACGGGCGCGAAGGTCTCCTCGCGCACCACCTCGGTCTGGCCCGGCATCCGGACAATCGCGGGGCGGACATAGTGCGCGTCCGGCCAGCGGCCGGCATGAACGCGCTCGCCTCCCACGACCGCTCCGCCGTCGGCGCGGGCGCGGTCGAGCGCTGCCTGCATGTCCTCGAAGGCGCCTTGGGAGATCAGCGGGCCGCAGAGGGTGTCACGCTCGCGCGGATCACCGACCTGCACGCTGTCGTACGCCCGCGCGAGCCGCTCGACCAGGCCGTCTGAAACGGACTCCTGGACGATCACGCGCCGAAGTGACGTACACCGCTGGCCGGCCGTGCCGACCGCTGAGAACAGGATCGCGCGCACTGCAAGGTCGAGATCGGCGCTCTCGGTCACGATCATGGCGTTGTTGCCGCCGAGCTCGAGAAGCGAGCGCCCGACGCGCCCTGCGACACGGGGCGCGAGCTTCTTGCCCATCGCGGTCGACCCGGTGGCCGAGATCAGCGGGATGCGGTGATCGTCGACCAGCGAGCGGCCGGCGTCGCCGACCAGCACCTGCAGCAGGCCCTCCGGCGCATCGCCGAACTGCTCGGCCGCGCGGGCAAAGAGTGACTGGCAGGCGAGCGCGGTGAGAGGCGTCCGCGACGAGGGCTTCCACAGCACCGGGTCGCCGGCAACGAACGCCAGCGCGGCGTTCCAGCTCCAAACGGCGACCGGGAAGTTGAACGCCGTGATCACCCCGACGGGGCCCAGCGGGTGCCACGTCTCCATCATTCGGTGGCCAGGCCGTTCCGACGCGATCGTCAGCCCGTAGAGCTGCCGTGACAGCCCGACGGCGAAGTCGCAGATGTCGATCATCTCCTGCACCTCGCCGAGGCCCTCCTGCACGATCTTCCCGGCCTCGAGGGTGACAAGCGCGCCGAGCGCGTCCTTCTCGCGGCGCAGTTCCTCACCGAACAGCCGCACGAGCTCGCCGCGCCGTGGCCCGGGGACGTCCCGCCAGACCTCGAAGGCGGCAACCGCCCGCTGGACGGCAGCTTCGGCCTCGTCAGGAGTGGTCGAGTGCAACTCGGCGATGACCTCGCCGGTGATCGGCGTGCGCACCTCGAGGTCTCCGCCGGAGATCAGGTCAGCGTTGATTCCAAGGCGGGCGAACAGGGCCTCGGTGTCCTGGCTGGGAAGCGTGGTGGCCATCAGAGCTCCGTGTGTGTGAAGGCGGTCGGGAAGGCCCCGAGTGTAGCCCTCGAGGCTACGATCGGCGGGTGGGGGAGACTCCGACGATCCTCGTCACCGGAGGCAGCGGCCAGCTCGGCGGCGAGCTGGTCCGGCGATCTCGCGCCGCCGGATGGCAGGCCGTGGGCACGTGGCTGACCCACGAAATGGACGGGCTGCAACTCGACATCTGCGACGCCCAAGCGGTCGACTCCGCGCTGGCCCAGGTGCGCCCGGATGTCGTGGTTCACACGGCGTACCGCTTTAACGGCCCGGAGATGCACGCGGTCAACGTGGCCGGGACTGCCAACGTCGCGCGAGCTGCGGGGCGGGCCGGCGCTCGCCTGATCCACGTGTCGACCGACGTCGTGTTCGACGGTGAATCAGACCGCCCGTACCGCGAAAGCGACGAGCCGCGCCCGATCACCGACTACGGCCGGGCGAAGCTCGCCGCCGAGCGAGAGGTTGCAGCCCGCGATCCCGTCGCGCTGATCGTCCGAACCTCGCTGCTCTACGGCGGCGCCCGCCCGGGGCCGCACGAACAGCTCGTGCTCGACGCGCTGGAAGGCCGGCGCGACGTCGGATTCTTCACCGACGAGGTGCGCTGTCCGGTCCACGTCGGCGACCTCGCAGACGCCCTGCTCCAGCTCGCCCGGTCGAGCGAATCCGGCGTCGTGCATGCGGCGGGAGCGGAGGCTGTGTCCCGGTTCGAGTTCGCCCAGCTGGTCGCGGCCGCACATGGGCACGACCCAGCGGGCGTCCGAGCGGCGGAGAGCGCCGCGCAGGACGTCACGCGTCCTCTCAACTGCGCGCTCGACTCGGGCCTGCTTGCCGCACGGTACGGCAGACGACTTCGCGGTGTGCGGGAGGTGCTCGCGGCGCCGGATCTACACTGACCTCGATGGCGACCGCCGAGTCACCCCTTACGCGTGTTCGCAGCCGTGTGGTGTCGGTGAGGACGTTCCAGGTCGCCGCGGTGGTCACGCTCGCGCTGCTCTGGCTGGTGATCGCCACGGGTGGTCTCGTGCGGGTCACAGCGTCCGGCCTCGGGTGCCCGAACTGGCCGACGTGCGAGGCCGGAACGCTTGTGCCGTCGGCCTCGCACCACGCCGTGATCGAGTACACCAACCGCGTGCTTTCAGGGCTGGCGATGGTGGCCGCCGTCGTCACCGCCTGGATCGGATTCAGGACGCCGGGGCTCTCCCGCGCTGTTGCCTGGGGCGCGTTCGCGGCGGCGGCCGGCACCGTCGCGCAGGCCCCGCTCGGCGCCGTCACGGTTGCCGTCGATCTGCACCCGCTTGCCGTCATGTCGCACTTCCTCCTCGCACTCGCCGTCACCGCTGCTGCAGCGTGGGTCACGGTGCACGGCATCGCGCTTGCTCGCGGCCGGCCGTTGGCGCCGATCGAGCGGTCAAAGCCGGCGCTGTTCGCCGGGCTGGCCGTGGCGGCAGTCCTCGTCTTGATCACAACCGGCGCCTTTGTCACGGCGGCCGGTCCGCACCCTGGGAGCACGGACAAGGTGATCGAGCGCTTCGGCAACTTCTCCGATGCCGCGTACGTCCACGTGCGGGCCGCGGTGACCTTCGCCATCATCTTCGCCGGTCTCGCCGTCTGGCTTTGGCGAACCGCCAGGGGCACTCTGGCCCAGCGGCTCTCGTTGGCGGGCGTCGCCCTGACGCTCTGCCAGATCGCAATCGGGGAATACCAGTACCGCAACGGGCTGCCCTGGGGCCTGGTGGCGGTGCACGTCGCGATCGCCGGCACGCTCGTGATCACCGTTGTGTCGGTGGCCACGTTGGTGGCGCATCGTCGCATTCGGTAGCGCTGGATCACCCGTCCGGGGGTGGGAGAGCAGCGCCTCTGATGGGACACTGGGTGAGGCGCGCCACCCCAGCGCGCCGCTCGGCTCCCGCCTCGGAGGACCTTTGCCAGACCGCTCCAGTCCGGCGTCCGACAGCCATGTCGCACGCCTGGCGTCGTACCAGACGCTGCTCGATATCTCTCGCATGCTGCTCGGCTCAGCCAGCCCCGAGGAGTTGCTCGATCGCCTCACCACCGGCCTCAAACGGCTCGTGCCCTACGACAGCCTGACCGTCTATGAGGTGGACGAGGTGAACCGCCTGCTGATGCCCCTGCACGCCGTCGACCTGTACGCGGCGGAGATCCTCGGGGCGCCGCTCGCGATGGGGCACGGGCTGACAGGCTGGGTTGTCGACCACCGAAGGCCCCAGAACGTGCCTCAAGCCCAGCGCGACCCGCGTATCGAGCTCGTGCCCGGCACCGAGAACGAGCCGGAGGCGATGGCCGTCGTCCCACTGATCGTGCGCGATGCGCCGCTTGGCACGCTGAACGTTCACCGCTTTGGCGAGGGCGTGGCGTTCAGCGACGACGAGTTCGAGCTGATCTGCCAGTTCGCCGATCTCGCCGCGCTGGCCCTCGACAACACGAAGAGCCGAGAGCGGTTGGAGCGTGAGGCGCAGACCGACTGGCTGACGGGTCTCTTCAACCACCGCGCGTTCCAGGAGCGTGTCCGCGACGAGGTCGAGCGCGCACACCGGTACCGGCGCCAGTTGTCGATGATCGCCTTCGATCTGGATGACTTCAAGCTGCTGAACGATGTCCATGGCCACCAGGAGGGCGACCTCACCCTGCGCCGCGTCTGCGGTGCCGCGTTGGATGTGCTGCGCACCACCGATGTCGCGTTCCGGGTCGGCGGCGAGGAGTTCGCCATCCTGTTGCCCGAGACGAGCCCGGCCGACGCCCAGGTGGTCGCCGATCGTCTCTGCGCGCGCGTGCGTGACCTCCCGGGGCCACGTGAGATCACGGTCTCCTGTGGCGTTGCATCGTTCCCCGACGACGCCAAGAATCCGACGGAGCTGTTGGCGGCGTCCGACGCGGCGCTCTACGCGGCGAAGGAGCGAGGCAAGGATCAGTCGGCCGCCTACTCCGACGCGGTCGGCGCCGCTCGGATGGAGAGCTCCGTAGCGGCACGGCGCGACGAGATCGAATCGCTCACCCAGATTCGCCTGCTCGGCGCCCTGGCCGGCAAGCTGAACCGGCTGAATGACGTTTGGCAGATCGGGCAGACCATCGTCGAGGAGCTGCGGACGATGATCGATTACCACAACGCGCGGGCGTATCTGCTGGCGGACGACGGGCGCACGCTCGAGCCGGTCGCCTTCGGTGGCGTGATCTCGGAGTACGCCGGCGAGACGTTCGACGCGCTCCGCTGCGAGATGGGGGAGGGGATCACCGGCACAGCTGCTGCACGCGGGCAGACCTTGAACATCCCCGACGCGCAGCACTGCGAGTTCGCCGAGGACATCCAGGGCAGCGCCGACATCGAGGAGTCGATCCTGGCCGTGCCGCTGCGTTATGAGCGGCGGACGATCGGCGTGATCGTGCTTTCCAAGCTCGGCCTCGACCAGTTTTCGATGCTGTCGATGCGGCTGCTCGAACTGCTCGCCGCGCAGGCCGCCGTGGCGTTCGAGAATGCCAGGCTGCTGGAGGAGGAGCGCCGCTCCGCCGCCGTGTCGCAGGCGCTGCTCGCCATCGCCACCAAGGCCGCCACCGATCAGTCCCCCTCTGCGGTCGCCGACCACGTCGTTCGCGTGGCACGCAAGCTGACGGGCTCCGAAGCCGCCGCCATCGTCGCCGGCGACGGCAGCCGCCGCCAGCGCATCCTCGCCGCGCACGGCGACGAGGTCGTCCGGTCGGTCGGCATCGCCGCGATGCACGCCGGGCACGGCGCCGCCCTCGAGGTACAGGTGGTCGCCGTGGCCGAGCTTCCCGCCGTCAGCGCCGGGACGGGGACGCCGCTCTTCGCCGCCCTCGCCCCCGTGGACGGTGGCCTCCTCGTCATCCTCGCCGACGAGTTCCCCGCACGGATCGTCGGCACGATCGCCGCTGTCGCGGGCCAAGCCGGCCTCGCGCTGCGAAGCGCTCGCCTGCTGGCGGCGCACCCGCACGCCGGTACAGCGGGCTGACGCTCGGCCCGCGCCACTTGGCGCTTCGAGTGAACGTCATTTGACTTCCGTGACACCTCTGCACGCGCGACGTGCATAGAGTCGGGACATGGGGCGATCGACCGGCATCGTGGTGGCCGTCGTACTGAACGTTCGTGGTCATCCGGGTCGGCGTGTCGAAGAAACCGTCTCGGGAATCCCTAGGAGTGTGGACTCTTCGCGGGAACCCTCGCCTGCAGAGCACCGTCACAACGACATGCGACTCGGCGTCCGTGCCCTTGCACTTGCTGTGGTTCCGGTGATTGCTCTGATGCTCTTGGGATGCCTGGGGAACTCGCACGACAGCGTGCGAACTCAAGGCAGGATCGTCACATCGGGCGGACCACCGCGCAGTGAGCATGCGCCGGTCAGCGGTGCCGAGTTCGAGCTCGTCGGCGCCGCCGAAACCGTAAGCGTCCGGGCCGACGACCGAGGTCGGTTTGCGTTCGACGCCGAACCTGGCACGTACCGAGTCGTCATGACCGGGCACGGCCCGATGGCGAACGAAACGTTCCTCGCGCCGGCGCCCTTCACCGTGAAGGTGGACGCGAATGCAAAGCCGCTCCTACTGGTGGTCTCGATCAAGTAGGCCCTGCAAGGCGGCCCTCGATGCGCAAGACAAGGCGACGACCGGATTTGAACCGGTGTACACGGCTTTGCAGGCCGCTGCCTAACCACTCGGCCACGTCGCCCAACCGCCTCAGGCTATCAGCGGGCCAGACGATGCGGAGCCACGAGGAGCGCGGGGAACCGGGGTTGGTCCCGGTTTCCCCACGCCTCGTACCGGGGTTCGATCAGCCGCCGGAGAACGTCTTCATCAGGCCCAGCGCGGCGGGGCCCAGCGCGACGACGAACATCGACGGGAAGATGAAGATGACCGTCGGGAAGAGCATCTTCACCGGGGCCTTCATGGCCTTCTCCTCGGCAGCGAGCTGCCGGCGCAGGCGCATGTCCTTCGACTGCACGCGCAGGATCCGCGAGAGTGCGATGCCAAGCTGGTCGGCCTGGATGATGGCGCGTGCGAACTGCGACACCTCCGGGGACTCGACGCGCTCGGACAGGTTCTTCAGCGCGGCGGTGCGGCTCTGGCCGATCCGCATCTCGTGCAGCACGAGGGCGAACTCGTCGACCAGCGGGCCTTCCATCCGCTCGTTCAGCTTGACCAGCGCCTGGTCGAAGCCGAGGCCGGCCTCCACGGAGACGCACAGCAGGTCGAGCACATTCGGGAGCTCGGCTCGCATCAGATCCTTGCGACCGCGGATCTTGCTGTTGATGACGAAGTCAGGCGCGATGAAGCCGATGGCGGCGCCGCCGAACGCGATCATCACACCGAAGATCGGATCGACTGCTTTGCTGACAAGGATGAAGAAGCCGAACACGATGAACAGGCCGGCGAAGCCCGTTTTCATCGCCAGGTAGGCCTGCGGCGAAAGGGAGCGGGCGAGGCCCGCCGCCAGCAGCTTGTTCGCCACCTGGTCGGGGTTTGTCTTCGGCATCAGCTTCATGGTGATGCCGGCCAGCCGCCCGGCCATAGGGCCGAACAGCCGGTCGTTGACGCTCCTTCGCGTCTCGATCTCACGATGGTTGCGCGTGCCGTACCGCTTGGCCCGCTTGACCGAGATTGCGACCTCGCGCTGGCGCACTGTGAGGCCGTTCATCAGCACCAGGACGGCGCCGAAGAAGAACCCGATTCCAAGAACAATCAGCATTGTCGCTACCCCTTGAAGGAGACGATCTTACGGATGATCATCGAGCCGATAGCCATCATCACCAGCGATCCGGCGACCATGAACTTGCCGGCTGAGCTCGTGAACAGGATTGACATGTACGCGGGGTTCAGCGCGAAGATCGCCAAGCCCATCAGGAACGGCATCGCGAGCAGCACATAGGCCGACATCCGGCCCTGCGCCGTCAGCGCCTTGACCTTGTTCTCGAACTGGTGACGCTGCCGGACGGTGTCCGACACCATGTCGAGGATGTCGGCAAGGCTGCCGCCCACCGTTCGCTGGATGTTCACGGCCATGACGACAAACCCGAAGTTGTAGGAGTTCATCCGCTTTGCCATTGCCTCGAGGGCAGCCTCGGAGTTCATGCCGAGCTGCACCTCGGCCTGCACTCGCGAGAACTCCTTGGCTGTGGGCTCGGCGCCCTCCTTGACGGCGCTCGCCACGGCCTGGTTGAACGCATGGCCGGCTTTGAGCGACGCCGCCATGGTGATCAGCGTCTCGGGCAGCTGATGCTCGAACAGCGACAGCCGCTTCTTCGCCTTGTACTTCACGAACATGACGGGCAGCATGGCCCCGACGGCGAGCGCGGCCAGGACGAACAGCCCACGCCTGCCGAGGACGAATGCGGTGAACGCGCCGGTGAACAGCGCCGAGCCGATCTGGATGTAGAACAGCTCCGCTGTGCGCAGCGGGAGATCGCCCCGCTCGAGCAGCGTCGACATCCGGTCCCAGAACTTCAGCGAGCCGATGATCCGCTCGGTCGAGATGAACAGCTGATGGAGGAGGCTGATCTTGGTCGGGTCGTTCTCCACCTCGATGGCGGCCCGCTTGCGCTGGCCGGTATGAGGAGCGATCCGCTTATGGAGAATGACGCTCGGCTTCGCGGTCAGCAGGAACGCGACGGCGAGGAAGAAGAACAGACCGACGGTTCCGCCGATCAGCGCCCGCCCCATCGCTCCCTCAGGGAGCGGCAGGCCGGTGTCCCGCTTTGCAGCCGGCGCAAGGTCGCCCGGGGCGTTCACCGTCTGGGTGACCGGCTCCGAGCCGTTGGCCGAGATCGAGAGCTCGATCGGAGCGCCCGGCGCCGCCGTGCTCTGGTACAGGTAGGTGTAGGTGGATCCGAGCTCCGTGGCGATCGCGTCGTAGACGGCCACGAGGGACGCCGAGTCGGTGGCCGCGGTGGCCGTGCCGCCGGTGTCCTTGGCGAGCTTCACCAGCGCCGCCTGGGCATCGCCCGTGGTGCCGATGCCGATCGGATAGATGTCCACGCCGGAGTCCTTGGCAGCCGTGAGGGCGTCCTGGATCGTCGCCGTGTCGCTCGCCGACGCACCGTCGGTGAGCAGGATCATGATCTTCCGCTGCGCCGGGGCGGTGCGGAGGTCGCCTGCAGCCATCTGAACCGCGCCGTAGAGCGCCGTTCCCGACTGTCCGCCCGTACCGAGCTGGCTGATGGCTGTCACGATCTCGGTGCGGTCAGTCGACAGCCGTGCCGCGGGATAGGCCTGCGAATCGAAGCCATACACCGCCAGCAGGTTGCCGTTGCGCTGTGCCGCGGCGAAGTCCGATGCCGCCGCGATCGCATCCTTGATCTTCGCGCCGGCCATGCTGTTCGATGTGTCGATCACAAGTGCGATGGCCGCCGCCGCGCCGGGATCCACCGGCGTGACATTTCGGGCCGCAACGCCGTTCTCCGTGATCTTCAGCGCGGGTGCCTGACCGGGATTCGGCGTCTGCACGGTGACCCGCACAGTCGGGAAGCTGCTCGTGTCGATCTTCTTGACCGAGAAGCCAGTGGCCGCGGCCGCAGGCGCGACGACGACCAGCGCGACGAGCGCGCCGAGGATTGCAACCCGTCGCATCACTGACCGCCCGCCCGCCCGAACACGCCCGAGGAGGCTGCGGCAGGCCGCTCGCCACTGTCGGGCAGGAAGAAGTTCGGCGGCAGGTTGACGCCGTTGCCGGCCATCTTGTCCAGGAACTGCGGCTTGATGCCCGTGCAGGTCAGCGGCCCGAGCAGCCGGTGCCCGGCCTCTTGCGCAGCGGCCGGATCCTCGACCGCCTTCGCGACGAAGATGTCCTGGAGGGTGACGACGTCCGACTCCATCCGCAGCACCTCGGTGACATGGGTGATGCGGCGGGTGCCGTCGACCAGTCGCGACACCTGAACGACAAGGTCGAAGGCGCTCGAGATCTGCTCGCGGATTGCGCGCAGCGGCAGGTCGACGCCGGCGGTGAGCACCAGGGTCTCGGTACGAGACAGGGCGTCACGCGGGTTGTTCGCGTGGACGGTGGTCAGCGAGCCGTCATGGCCGGTGTTCATGGCCTGCAGCATGTCGACCGTCTCCGGGCCACGGCACTCCCCGACGATGATGCGGTCGGGGCGCATTCGCAGCGTGTTCCGGACGAGATCGCGAATCGTGACCTGTCCCTTGCCCTCGATGTTGGAGGGGCGGGACTCGAGCGTGATGACGTGCTCCTGCTTCAGCTGGAGCTCGGCGGCATCCTCGACGGTGATGATCCGCTCGTCGGAGGGGATCGCCGCGGAGAGCACGTTCAGTGTCGTCGTCTTACCCGAACCGGTACCTCCCGAGATCAGGATGTTCAGCTTGCCGCGGACGCAGGCCTCGAGGAACTGGCCCGACTTGTGCGTCAGCGTGCCGAACTTGATCAGGTCGGCCATGGTGAACGGGTCACGACGGAACTTCCGGATCGTGAGCGCCGAGCCCTTGACCGCCAGGGGCGGGATGATCGCGTTGACACGCGAGCCGTCCGGCAGACGGGCGTCCACATACGGGGACGACTCGTCGATGCGGCGGCCGATCCGGCTGATGATCTTGTCGATGATCCGCAGCAGGTGCTGATCGTCGACGAACTGCGCGTTCGTGCGAGTGATCTTGCCGTGGCGCTCGATGTAGATCGTGCTGTGGTCGTTGACCATGATTTCTGTGATCGAGTCGTCGCGGAGGAACGGCTCCAGCGGGCCGTAGCCCAGGATGTCATCCGAGATCTGCCGGATGATCTCCTGGCGCTCCTGCCGCGTCAGCGGCGTCTTCTCGAGTGCGAGCACCTCGGTCACCGCCTCGTTGACGGTGGCCTCCAAGTCGGTGTCGCTCTTGGTTGCGTCCGCGTTGAAGAGGCGAGGGCCGAGCCTCGCGATGATGTCCTTATGGACCCTGGTCTTGAGGTCTGCGAAGGGATCGGAGACAACCGATGCGCGCTCGGGGGCCGGCTTGCCGACCTCCTGACCCGCTTCGACGTCGCTTTCCTCCTGATGCGCGACCTGGAGTCGTGACTGCAGCGACACGGGCTATCCCTTCCTTCGGAACTTCCGGCCGCCGGACGCGCCCGCGGCAGCAGTGCGCTGCGGAACGAGCTTGTCGGCGATCTCCTGCAGGGACTTGCCGAAACCCGACTTCGGGCTCGACAGCGCCATCGGCACACCGCGGTTGACCGAGACGGCCACCTCGCGGTCGACCGGCACCTCGAACTCAACCTTCATCTCGAGGGCCCGCTCGATCTCCTGCGGCTTCAGGCCCACCTTGGAGCCCGACCGGTTCAGCAGCAGGTGCCGCCGCTCCTTGGGGTAGTGCAGTAGGTCGAGCGTCTGCATCGTCAGCTTGACGTTCTTGACCGAGGGCACGTCCAGCGCCGCGACCAGCAGCAGCTGATCGGTGCGGTCAAGCGTCGAGAGCACCGGGCCGTGGAAGAACGGCGGCGTGTCGACGACGATCACGTCGTAGCTCTCCTTGGCCACTGCGAACAGATGGCCGAGACGCTCCTCGGTGACGAGCTCCGCATCCTCGGGCCGCAGCGGGGCGGGGAGGACGTGGACACCGGCCTGGTGGGCGGTGACGTAGCCGGCCAGGGCATCGGTGTCGAGCTCGCGGCGAGCCATGACGAGGTCATAGATCGTCTTCTCGGGCTCGATGCCCATCATGATGGCGACGTCGCCGAACTGCAGGTCGAGGTCGAGCAGCAGCGTCTTTCGGTTGTGCTGCCGGGCGAACGTGGCGGCCAGGTTGCAGGCCAGCACGGTCTTACCGGCCCCGCCCTTGGGCGAGAACAGCGTGATCACGCGGCCGTCGAGGCTCGAGCTGGCCTTCGCGGCCCCACCGCTTGCACGGCCGGCGGCCAGCGAGTGCGCCTTCTTGATGGTGAAGACGATGCCGTCCGTCAGCTGCGGAAGCAGCACGACGTCGAAGATGCCGGCCGAGAGCGCCTCGGACAGGATTGCATTGGCGCTGGCGGACGTGACGAGCACGATCGGCGCCGCGGTGACACCGCGAATGGCCTCGATCTCCGCGCTCGGCACGTGATCCGTCGCGGTCGTGCCGTGAAGGATCACCTGCGCACCGGACTCGGCGAGCTTGGTGCCGGCCTTGGCGGGATCAGCCGCTGTGCCGACGAGCTCGACGTCGGGGTGGTCTGCGAGACCCTCCCTCACCTCAGCGAGGCCGTTGGCCGCGCCGGTGATGAAGACCTTGATGGGAGAAGCGCTCACGTTCAGGCCCCCTTCTGCGGCACGTCGATGGCGTCGATGATCTGCTTGTCGTTCAGCCCGTCGAAGATGACGGACTTGACCGTGGCGAGCGTGGTGGCGCCGTCGCGGGAATCGTTGCCCGGTCGCAGCACGAACCACAGGGCATCCTCGCCGGCGTGGAGCGTGAAGGTGATCTTCGGGACGATCGTGTCCGGCACCGAGAGAACGACCTCAGGCTTGTCGGTGTTCGCCTGCAGCTGGCCCGTGGCGATGTCGGCCTCCGGCGCGCGGAGGACGAGCACGTCACGCACGATGATGCGGCTGACGTCGAAGTCCGAACCGTTCGGCGGGTGCACGGTGTAGGTGCCGATCAGGTCGACGTGGTCGCCGGCCTGCAGCGTGCCACCGAGGATCTGAACCTTGCTGATGGACACGGCGATCGCGCGGAAGTCATGCTCGATCTGTGTCGTGATCCCGGTGTCCTTGGACGCGACGAACATCGCCGGCGTCACCTGCTGCCCGGAGAAGAGATCCTGCTTGGCGACATACGAGCTGTCGAGCGACTGCTCGTCGACGACCGCGCCGACGATGACGTCCTGCTGGACGACCGCGCGGGTCGTCAGCTGTCCGCTCGAGATCATGTCAGCCACGCTCGTGCCGGCCGGGACGTCGCCCGTCGCAACCAACACCGAGGTGGTCTGCTGCGCATCATGCGCCTGCTTCTGAACGTTCGAGGTGTACATGATCACCAAGAACGCCGCGATGCCGGCGAGAACCAGCGCGATCGCGATGTTACGGACGTTGTACGTCATGCGGCTGCCTCACTTAAGGGACGAAGAAGACCTAGCCCGACTGCTATCGGCAGGGCTGGTGGGTGACTTGAGAGCCGATTCGGCTCCTTGCGAAAGTCCGTTACGGCTTGCGGCGCAACGCGGTGGCGTGCGCACGGCCGGCGTGCGCGGTCACGCGCACGAGCGTGGGCGTGGAGCTCGGGGAGCGGTGCTACTCGACGCGCATGGTGGTCGTCGACGTCAGGTTTCCTGAGCCGACAACCTTGCCAAGGATGTTAATCGAGTAGGGGTAGGTCACCTGCACCGCGACGTCGGTTCCCGCCGTGAAGCTCGGGTTGTTCGGGAAAGTGACGGACAGCTTGGCCTGGTTGAGGCCGGGGGCTGCTCCCTTGGCGGACGTGATGGCCGCGCTCTTTGCGCCGCCGGCGCCGAGCCCACGGCTGACCGCCGCCTTGCGTGCGCCCTCACGGGCGGCTGCGGTGACCTGGATGTAGTTGTTGAAGACGATGCCGAACTGCAGGATCGAGAACAGCACGAGCAGCAGCACGGGCAGGATGACGGCGAACTCGACGACCGCCTGGCCCTGCTGATTGTTCTTGCGTCGCTTCAACACACTGTCCTCACAAGGGGGGAGGGGACGAAACTGAGAAGAAAGAGAAGGCGGGTCCTCGACGCGGAAGAAGTGCCGAGGACCCGCAAGAGATCACTATTTACATGCTGGTGATCACGCTGTTCAGAACGCTGGAGATCTTGGTGCTAAGAAGGCCGAGGGTGACGACCACAGCGATGGTGATGACGCCCAGCACGACGGCGTACTCAGCCATCGTCTGGCCCTTCTCCTCCTTGAGGTCCGCGATGAGGCGGCTCAGGTACTCGATCAAGGAATTCACCTCCTCCCGTTCGATATCGCGGGGCTCCGTCGAAACGCGACGGTGTCCATGTTGTGAGGCCTTTTTCGGCAGCTCAGCGACAACCTTGAGAGGTTTTCGCGGATCTCCCCCTTTTCGGGGAGCCTGCCGCTTCGGAACGTCACACACACGAGTAGGCGAGGGTTCCGCCGCGCGCTATCCCCCGGCTGGGTACAGTCCGCCGCCATGGCGAAGATCATTGACGGCACCGCAACCTCCAAGGCGGTGCGCGAACGAGTGCGGCGGGAGGCGGCCGACTTCACCGCCCAGACCGGTCACACCCCCGGCCTGGTCACGATCCTGGTGGGGGAGGACCCGGCCTCGCAGGTGTACGTGCGCAGCAAGGGCGAACGGTGCCGCGAGGTCGGCATGGCGTCGTTCCACGAGTCGCTCCCTGCGACCGCGAGTCAGGACGAGGTAGAGAGCGCGGTCGCACGGTGGAACGCCGACGAGCGGGTGGACGGCATCCTGGTGCAGCTCCCGCTTCCCGGCGACCTCGACTCGAAGCGCGTGCTCGAGCTGATTGACCCGGCCAAGGACGTCGACGGCTTCCACCCGGTCAGCGTTGGCCGCCTGGTGGCAAACCAGCCCGGCCTGCGTCCCTGCACGCCGGCCGGTGTGATGGAGCTTCTGCGCGCCTACGACATCCCCGTGCAGGGCGCCGACGCCGTCGTCGTGGGCCGGTCGGACATCGTCGGAAAGCCCGTGTCGCTGCTGCTGCTGCACCAGAGCGCCACCGTCACCATCGCGCATTCGCGCACCCGCGACCTCGGCCAGGTCACGCGGCGGGCCGACATCCTGGTGGCGGCAGTGGGCCGGCCCAAGATGATCACCGCGGAAATGGTGAAGCCCGGGGCGACCGTCATCGACGTCGGCATCAACCGCACCGACGAGGGCCTCGTCGGCGACGTCGACTACGCCTCGGTCGAGCCGGTTGCAGGTGCGATCACGCCCGTGCCCGGCGGCGTCGGCCCGATGACGATCGCCATGCTGCTCTCCAACACCTTGGAAGCAGCCCGCATGATCCGCGTCGCCTGAAAAGGCGAGGGCGGATTGCGGCCGTGATCACATCCCGTTATAGTCGCGCGATTCCGAAGAGGCGGTCCATACCAGGCCGTTGAGGTTCCCGTAGGAGGACGTAGGTTGGCAGAAGGTACGGTGAAGTGGTTCAGCAACGAGAAGGGCTACGGATTCATCCAGCAGGACGGCGGTGAGGACGTGTTCGTCCACTTCTCGGAGATCCAGTCCGACGGCTACAGGAGCCTCAGCGAGGGCCAGCGCGTCGAGTTCGAGGTCGTGCAGGGCGGCAAGGGCCTGCAGGCAAGCGGCGTCAGGGTGATCTGACAGCACGGGAACGGCGGCCGCGGGGGCCTGGGAATGGCCGGAGGCCCGCGGCTGTCGTCTATCCTGTGCCGCCATGGCCATCTCCTCAGACGACGTCCTGCACGTCGCCCGTCTCGCGAATCTGTCGCTGGATGATGCGGAGGTCGCCCGTATGTCGGAGCAGCTGTCCGGCATCCTGGGTCACGTCGATGCGCTCTCGGCGCTCGACCTCGAGGGCGTGCCGCCGACGGCGCACGCGCTCGACCTCCAGAATGTGACGCGGCCGGACGAGCCGCGGCCGAGCTGGCCGCGTGAGGAAGTCCTCGCGAACGCTCCGGACGTGCAGGACGGCGCGTTCCGGGTGCCGCCGACCTCATGATCGTCGACACCCTTGGATTGACCGCCGAGCGCTGTCTCGAGCTCCTCGAGCGCCGTGAGCTTTCCTGCCGGGAGCTGGTCCAGGCCTATCTCGACCGCATCGAGGCGCACGATGCGCACCTGCACTGCTTCCTTCGCACGCGTCCGGAGGCTGCTCTGGAGGAGGCCGACAGGCTCGACGCGGAGGGCCGCGAGGGCTTCGCCGGCATCCCGATCGCACTCAAGGACATCCTCTCCGTGCGCGGCGAGGAGACGACGGCGGGCTCGCGCATCCTCGAGGGGTTTCATCCCATCTATGACGCGCGCGCAGTAACGCGCGCGCGCGAGGCGGGCCTGATCTCGCTGGGCAAGACCAACATGGACGAGTTTGCCATGGGCTCGTCGACGGAGCACTCCGCGTTCGGCCCGACGCGCAACCCGTGGGACCCCGAGCTCGTCCCCGGAGGGTCGAGCGGCGGCTCCGCGGCGGCCGTCGCCGCGGGCTTCGCGCCGCTGGCGCTGGGTACCGACACGGGTGGCTCGATCCGCCAGCCCGCCGCGCTGTGCGGCGTGGTGGGGATGAAGCCGACCTACGGCGCCGTCTCCCGTCACGGCCTGATCGCCTTCGGCAGCTCGCTCGACCAGATCGGCCCGTTCGCGCTCACCGTTCGCGACGCCGCCATCGCGCTCAAGATCGTCGTCGGTCGTGACCGCTGTGACTCGACGTCGGTGGACCTGCCGGAGCCGGTGCGGCTCCCGGACGCCGATAGCCTGCGCGGTGTCACGATCGGCATCCCGACAGACCTGTTCGAGCTCGGCATCGAGGATGGGGTGCGTGCGTCGTTCGACGACGCCGTCCGTCAGGCGGAGGGGCTCGGCGCCACCGTGCGCGAGATCACCCTGCCCAATGCAAAGCACGCACTGCCGGCCTACTACCTGATCAACCCCGCCGAGGCGTCGTCCAACCTGGCCCGGTTCGACGGCGTGCGCTATGGCCTGCGGCTCGAGGAGCCGGGCGACACCATCGTCGACATGTACGGACGGACGCGCTCGGCCGGCTTTGGCGCAGAGGTCAAGCGCCGGATCATGCTCGGCACGTACGTGCTGTCGGCCGGGTACTACGACGCGTACTACGGCACTGCCCAGCGCGTGCGCACACTGGTTCGCCGGGACTTCGACGAGGCGTTCACCTCGGTCGACCTGATCGCCACGCCCGCCTCACCGACGGTCGCCTTCCGCATCGGCGAGAGGATCGGAGACCCGTGGGCGATGTATGCCTGCGATCTCTTCACGGTGCCGGTGAACCTCGCCGGCCTGCCCGGCATCTCCATTCCTAGCGGACTGTCGGAGGGCCTGCCGGTCGGGTTCCAGCTGATCGGGCCCGCGTTCTCCGAGAACCGGATGCTCGACGCAGCACACGCCCTCGAGCAGGCAATCGGATTCGATCCCGTTCCGCTGTCCCTGCGGGTGGGCGGATGAGCGCCCCGGCCGGATGGGAGGCGGTGATCGGCCTCGAGATCCACGTCCAGCTGAACACTCGGACGAAGATGTTCTGCGCATGCGAGAACCGCTTCGGTGCGGAGCCCAACACGCTCACGTGCCCGCTGTGCCTCGGCCATCCGGGCGTCCTGCCCGTGATCAACCAGGGCGCGGTCGACAAGGCGCTGCAGATCGGGCTGGCGCTGAACTGCGAGATCCCGCGGCGCTCGATCTTCCACCGCAAGAACTACTTCTATCCCGACAGCCCCAAGGCGTACCAGATCAGCCAGTACGACGAGCCGATCTGCGCGGTCGGAGCGCTGGAGGTCGATGGGGAGCGCGTCGGGATCACTCGCGCGCATATCGAGGAGGACGCGGCAAAGCTCGTCCATGTCGGCGGTGAGGCGGGGCGCATCGGCGGTGCGGGTGCATCGCTGGTCGACTTCAACCGCTGCGGGACGCCGCTCGTCGAGATCGTCACCGAGCCCGACCTGCGCTCGCCTGAGCAGGCGATCGCGTTTCTCGGACTGCTGCGAACGACGCTACGGACGGTTGGGGTCTCCGACTGCGATATGGAGAAGGGCTCGCTGCGCTGCGACGCCAATATCTCCGTTCGCCGGGCGGGCAGCACCGAACTCGGCACGAAGACCGAGCTGAAGAACATGAACTCGTTCAAGTTCCTCGGCGACGGCATGCGCGCCGAGATCGCGAGGCAGATCGAGATCCTCGGGCGGGGCGGCACGATCGTCCAGGAGACGCTGCATTACGACCCCGCCGGCGGCACCCTGCGCTCACTGCGTTCCAAGGAGGAGGCGCACGACTACCGCTACTTCCCGGAGCCCGACCTCGTGCCGCTCGCGCCGTCGCCCGAGCTGATCGAGCAGCTCCGCAGCGAGATGCCCGAGCTTCCGGCGGCTCGCATCCGGCGCTTCGTGCAGGAGTACGGACTGCCGATGCAGTACGCCACCGACCTGAATGCAGAGCCGGTGCTGGCCGAGTACTTCGAGCAGGTCACGGTGGCCGCGGGCGACGCGAAGGCGTCTGCCGACTGGGTGCTGAACACCCGGCCCGCTCCGGTCGACACCATTGCGGCGCCTACTCTCGCGGGCCTGATCACGCTGATCGGCGAGGGCACCATCACGGGCACCATCGCCAAGCAGGTGTATTCCCTGCTCGAGGCCGACCCCGCCGCCGATCCGCGGGCGCTCGTCGAGCAGCACGGCCTCGCCAGCATCGGCGACAGCTCCGAGCTGGAGCAGATGGTGGACGAGGTGATCGAGGCCAATCCGGCGTTCGTCGAGCAGTTCCGCGGCGGCAAGGACGGCGTCATCAACGCGCTGGTCGGACAGGTCATGAAGCGCACGCAAGGTCGCGCCGACGCACGGCAGGTGCAAGAGCTGATGCGGGGCAAGCTTAAGTAGGGTCCCGCGCCTGCCGATAGAGGCGGGCAGTGGACGTCCTGCTCTCCCCGCTTCGGTTCGGCATTCGCGTGCTCGACCGGTTCGAGCTGCTGCTCGACGGGTCAGAGACCGCACAGTCGCGAGGCGCCTTGGGGATCCGGCGGGGGCTGGCGCTCGCCGTCCTGCTGGCCGCCGCCTTCACTTCGGCGAACGCGCTCGTCGAGGGCTCCGCTCCCGGCCTTGGACAGGTGCTGATGGTGCTCGTCGGAGTCGTGCTCTACTCGAATCGGTTCGGCCGGTTCATTCGCGACTGGGCACCCGTCGCGATCCTCGTCGTCGCCTACACCGGCGCCTTCGCGATCGTCGACCACTTCTCGTTCCCCGTCTGGTATTCGCCGCAGATCGACGCTGACCGGCTGATCGGCTTCGGGACGCTCCCGACGATGCGCCTGCAGGACTGGTTCGGAGCGGCCGACAACCACGCACTTGCCGTCGCGAGCGCGCTCGCGTACCTCTCGCACTTCTGCGTGCCGCCGCTGGTCGGGTTTGCCCTCTGGTGGCGTGGCCGCGACGAGGCGTTCCGCCGGTACATGTACAGCCTGATTGCGGTGAATCTGCTCGCCAGCGTCATGTGGATCCTCGCGCCGACCTCACCGCCGTGGCTCGCCGCCGACCAGGGCTTCATTGCGGCACCGGTCGACGTCCTCCGCATAGGCCTGCAGGACATGGGGATGACCACGATGGTGGCGTTGAAGGACTCGAACACCTACCTGATCGCCGCCGCCGTGCCGTCGATCCACGCCTCGTGGCCGCTGCTGGGGCTGATCCTGTGGCGTCGGTACGACTTGCCACGGTGGATCGGCATCTCGATCGCGGTGCAGCTCGTGGCCGTCTGGTTCGCAATCGTCTACAGCGGCGAGCACTACGTGGTCGACATCCTCGTCGGCGTCGCCTTCTCGCTCGCCGCGTGGCGGCTCGTCAGCTGGATCGACGAACGCCGCTCACGCAAGAGCCCGCCGGCCGGCTGAACGTCCGCTCGCGTACGCCAGGTGCCTACGCCAGGTGCCTGGCACGCGTGCCTGGCACCGGTGCCTGGCACCTCGGTGCCAGGCGTAGTCACAGGGGCGTTGAGACTTCCGTTGCCGAACGCGGGGAGAGTGGAGTCGGTCGCACGTTGACCCAACGCCGCCGCCAGGGCGGAACCCCGTCGATACACTGCGGACACCCTCGTGGATGGCCACATGTCAGGACCCGACAAGACTTATCTGATCACTCCGGGCCCCACGCCTGTGCCTCCCGAGGTCCAGGCGGCGATGGCGCGGCCGCTGATCCACCACCGCAGCCCGGACTTCAAGGTCGTCCTGGGGGATGCACTCGACGGCCTGCGCCGCATACACGCCACCGACGGCGACGTGCTGATGTTCGCGGGCTCGGGGACGTCGGCCATGGAGTCCGCGGTCGCCAACCTGCTCTCACCGGGTGACCGGGCGGTGGTTGCATCGGCCGGGAACTTCGGCGACCGCTGGCAGAAGCTGACGAGGGCCTACGGGGTCGAGCCGCTGTACATCGGCCAGGAGTGGGGGGAGAAGCTGGACGCCGGCCGCATTGCCGCGAGCGCGGAGGGAGCAAAGGCGGTCTTCATCACCCACAGCGAGACCTCCACCGGTGTGGTCCACGACGTGCGCGCGATCGCCGAGCAGCTGAGGCCCACAGGCGCGCTGCTGGTCGTCGACGCGGTGTCCAGCATCGGCGGCGTCGAGCTTGCGACCGACGAGTGGGGCATCGACGTGGTCGTTTCGGGCTCGCAGAAGGCGTTGATGACGCCGCCGGGGCTTGCCTTCGCCGCCGTGTCGGAGCGAGCATGGAACGTCGCCGCCGAGAGCACCTCGCCCCGCTTCACACTGGACTGGGCCCGCACCCGAGACGCACAGGCCAAGATCTCGACGGCGTTCACGCCGCCCGTCACGCTCGTCGCCGGCCTGGTGGCCGCGATCGGCATGATCGAGCGCGAGGGCGTCGAGACTGTCTGGGCACGAAATCGCGGGCTGGCCCGTGGCGCCCGGGAGGGCGCGAAGGCGCTCGGCCTGTCTCTGTTCTCACCCGACGACGACAGCGCGGCCATGGTCACCGCGGTGCTGATGCCGGATGGAATCGACGGCCAGGAGGTCTACACACTGTTGCGCGACCGCCACGGGGTCGTCCTGGCGGGGGGGCACGGGCCGATCCGCGGCCGTGTGGTTCGGATCGGACACATGGGCTTCATGAACCGGTTCGACATCCTGACGGCGCTCGCGGCCCTCGAGCTGGCGCTGAGCGACCTGGGCTACCGGCCGCCGGTCCCCGGTGCGGGCGTTGCCCGCGCGACAGAGGTGTTCGCCGAGGAGACCGCAAATGTCTGAGGCCGCCGGGGCACTCGAGCAGCGCTCGCAGCGCCGAACCGGCCGAGCGCGCGTGCTGGTCAAGGAGCGGATCGCCGAAGCGGGCCTCCAACTGCTGCGCGAGCAGTTCGACGTCGACGTCGAGCTCGACATGGATGCGGCGGAGCTGGGCGACCGGATCGCCGACTACGACGCCCTGATCGTTCGCAGCGCCACGCAGGTCGACGCTGGCCTCCTGCGCCGCGCCGAACGGCTGAAGGTCGTCGGGCGCGCGGGCACCGGGGTCGACAACGTCGACGTCGCGGAGGCCACCAGGCGCGGTGTGATCGTCGCCAACGCCCCGGGCTCGAACATGGTGTCGGCGGCGGAGCATGCCGTCGGCCTGTTGCTGGCGGTGGCCCGCAACATTGCCCAGGCTCACGCGGCGCTGATCGACGGGCGGTGGGAGAGGTCCCAGTTCGCCGGCGTCGAGCTGTGCGGCAAGACGCTCGGCGTGCTCGGCTTCGGGCGCATCGGCCAGCTCGTTGCGGCACGCGCGCGAGGGCTGGGCATGAACGTCATCGCGCACGATCCGTTCGTCACGCCGGAGCGCTTCCGTGAGGCGCACGTCGGGCACTGCACGCTCGAGGAGGTTCTCGCCCAGGCCGACTTCATCACCCTGCACGCGCCGCTCACCGGCGAGACGCGGCACCTGATTCGCGAGGAGACCATCGCGCAGATGCGTCCCGGGGTGCGGATCGTCAATGCGGCGCGGGGCGATCTCGTCGATCTGCAGGCCCTGGTCGAGGCGCTCAAGGACGGCCGTGTGGGTGCCGCGGCGCTCGACGTCTTCCCGACCGAGCCCTACACGGATGGCGAACTGCTATCGCTGCCGAACGTCGTGGTGACGCCCCACCTGGGCGCATCGACCCAGGAGGCGCAGGACCGGGCGGGCGTGATCGTGGCCGAGCAGGTGGTCGCCGCGCTGGCCGGCAGCCTGGTCTCAAACGCCGTCAACATCCCGCAGGTCCGGATGGAAGACCAGAAGATGCTGGGGCCGTTCCTGCCCCTCGCGGCGAAACTGGGACGGATGGCCGCGGGCCTGTCCGGCGGCGGCTTCGACCGCATCGAGGTGACGTACTCGGGGGCGCTGGCCGAGTACGACACCCGGCTGTTGACCTCCGCCGTCCTTTCCGGAGCCTTCCGCGGCCACATCGACGAGCACGTGAACCTCGTCAACGCGCGGTCGGTCGCCGACAACATGGGCATCCGCGTCGTCGAGTCGGCCGAGCCCACAGCGGGCGATTTCACCAATCTCCTGACCGTCGCCACGGTGCCGGGGGAAGCCGTCTCCGGCACCACGATCGGCAACGACAACCGGCCCTGGCTGGTCGGCATCGCTCCCTACCAGGTCGAGATCGAGCTCGACGCCCACATGCTCGTGATGCTCAACGACGACCGCCCGGGCATGATCGGCGTGGTCGGCACGCTGCTGGGCCAAGAGGGTGCCAACATCGCCAACATGAACGTGTCCCGCAACGTTCGGGGCGAGCTGGCCGTGATGGTGCTGTCGGTCGACACGCCCCCCGAGCCGACGGTGCTCGACCGCCTTCGCTCCGAGCCCGGCATCAAGTCGGTGCGGCTCGTTTCGCTGTCCGGCGTCTGACTCCCGCCCCGGGCGGCGTCCGGTACGATCAGTCGCCAACCACCGCGGACCGAAGAGGGCGATACATGCAGACGACGGAGAAGATCTGGCGCAACGGGAGTTTCGTACCGTGGGAGGACGCGCAGGTCCACGTTCTGACGCATGCGCTCCATTACGGCACGGGCGTGTTCGAAGGGATCCGTGCGTACTCCACCCCGAAGGGCACGGCGGTGTTCAGGCTGGGTGCCCACCTCGAGCGGTTGCGCCGGTCGGCCCGCCTGTACGAGATGGATCTCGGGGTGGACCTGCCCGACCTGGCAGCGGCGATCCACGACACGATCGCCGTGAACGGCGTCGAGTCCTGCTACGTGCGGCCGATCGTCTACCGAGGCTACGGCGAGATGGGCCTGTTCGCCCTCAACAACCCGGTGGAGGTCGCCGTGGCGGTCTGGCCGTGGGGCGCCTACCTCGGCGAGGAGGCCCTCGAGACGGGTGTGCGCTGCAAGGTGTCGAGCTACCGCCGCTATGGCCCCAACACCCTGCCGCCTGCCGCGAAGGCTTCGGGGCAGTACATCAACTCGGTGCTCGCCAAGCATGAGGCGGCACGCGGCGGCTACGACGAGGCCATCCTGATGAACGAGCAGGGGTTCATCGCCGACGGCTCCGGGGAAAACGTCTTTGTGGTGCGAGACGGCGTCCTCTACACACCTCCGACCAGCGACTCATGTCTTCCGGGCATCACCCGGGACAGCGTGATGCAGATGGCGCACTCGCTCGGGCTCGAGGTGCGCGAGGCGACGCTGGTGCGGACCGACCTGTACTTCGCCGACGAGGCGTTCCTCTGCGGCACAGCGGCCGAGGTGACGCCGATCGCGTCGGTCGACGGCCAGGAGATCGGCGGCCGCGGGCCTGTGACCAAGGAGATCCAGGAGCTGTTCTTCGCGACCGTGGAGGGGAAGGACGACCGCTTCGCCGGCTTCCTCGAGTATCCCGTGCGAACCCCGGTGGGGTCGTAGGCTCGGGCCAGGCATGGTGACGACCCGCCAGATCCCGCTTGCGAGGCCGTACGTGGATGCGCGCGAGGAGGAGCTGGTGCTCGACGTGCTGCGGTCCGGCAACCTCGCGCTCGGCCCCGTGCACCGGCGGTTCGAGGACGCATTCGCGGAGTCGGTCGGCACCGAGTATGCCGTGTCCTGCTCGAGTGGCACGGCCGGGCTTCACGCGGCGCTCCACCGGCTGGGTCTCGACTCCGGAGACGAGGTGATCACCTCCTCCTTCTCGTTCATCGCCTCTGCGAACGTGATCCTCTTCCAGGGGGCAACGCCCGTCTTCGCCGAGATGGACGAGAACACGTTCAACGTCGACCCGGATGCGGTCGAGGCCGCGATCACCGAGCGCACCAAGGCGATCCTGCCGGTGCACATCTTCGGCTATCCGTGCGACATCGAGCGTCTGAATGAGATCGCGCGGCGAAACGGTCTGGCGATCGTCGAGGACGCATGCGAGGCCCTCGGCGCGACGATCGACGGCCGAGCGGTTGGCACCTTCGGCAACCCGGCGGTGTACGGCTTCTATCCCAACAAGCAGATCACCACCGGCGAGGGCGGCATGATCACGACCGACGATCCCGGCGAAGCGCGCGAGCTGCGCAGCATTGTCAACCAGGGGCGTTCGGACGACGGCGACTGGCTCGTGCACCAGCGGGTCGGCTTCAACTTCCGCATGGACGAGATGTCCGCCGCTGTCGGCTTGGCCCAGCTCGAGAAGATGGAGATGCTGCTCGAGGGCCGCACGCGGCTGGCAGAGCGCTACGACCTCCTCTTCGAAGGGGCGCCGGGGCTCGAGATCCCCTACCGCGGCCCGCAGGCACGGAGCTGGTTCATCTACTACGTGAGACTGGCCCAGGGCATCGACCGTGTGATCGTCATCGACCGCATGGCGGAGCGCGGCATCGCCACCCGCCCGTATCTGCCGGCGATCCATCTGCAGCCCGCGTACCGCGAGCTGGGCTGGCAGGACGGCATGCTGCCGGTCACCGAGCGTGTTGCCCGTTCGACGCTCGCGCTGCCGTTCTTCGTCGGGCTCGAAGACGACGAGCAGGAGTACGTCTCCACCTCGCTGCGCGAGGTGATCGAGGCCCTGTAGATGGCGGCTGCGCCCATGGTCTTCCTCGGCTACGGCAAATGGGCCCGCGCCGACCGGATCTATGCGCTGGAGCCGATTGCCGACGACCGTGGCGACGGTCGCCGGACACGCGTGTGGGTGGAGGGCATCGCCGAGCCGCTGATCGCCTCGCGCACCGAGCGCACGATCCTCGCGGACATGCTCGAGGCCGGAGCCGCCTCAGCGGCCATCCGTAAGACGCGTGAGCCGCAGATGTCGCTGGATGTCTGACCGTTGACGCTTGACCTCGGCGGCGACCCGGTGGCCGCCGCGCATGACCTGATTGGCTGGACGCTCCTCGTCGAGGGTGTCGGAGGGCCGATCGTGGAGGCGGAGGCCTACCGCGACGACGATCCCGCGTCGCATGCCTATCCCGGGCTGACCCGGCGCAATGCCGTCATGTTCGGCCCGCCCGGTCGGCTGTACGTCTACCTCTCGTACGGCATCCACTGGTGCGTCAACGTCGTCTGCGGCGCCGAGGGCGTCGGCGCCGGAGTGCTGATACGCGCGCTCGAGCCGGGCCATGGCATCGATACGATGCGCCTGCGGCGCGGCCGCGAAGACCTGCGTGAGCTGACGAAAGGGCCGGGACGCGTGGGCCAGGCGCTCGGCGCCGGCCCGCATCTCGCCGGCAGCGTCGCCGAGCTGCTTCCCCCCGACCGCGACCGCACGGTTGTGGCCACGCCGCGGATCGGCATCAGCAAGGCCGTTGATCACCCCTGGCGGTTCGTCGACCCTGAGTCGCCGTACGTGAGCCGACGGTTATCATCGGCGCTGGATGGCTGATACTGCTGTGAATGATCTTCTCGAGGATCTCACCTGGCGCGGGCTGGTCGCACAGACGGCGAGCGAGGACCGGCTCAATGAGCTGCTCGAATCGGGCGGCCAGACGGTGTACTGCGGGTTCGACCCGACTGCCGACTCCCTCCACATCGGCCATCTGGTGCCGCTGCTCACCCTCGCACGCTTCCAGCGCGCAGGCCACCGGCCGGTGGCGCTGGCGGGCGGCGGCACAGGGCTGATTGGCGACCCGTCGGGGCGCAGCGCGGAGCGGATTCTGAACGAGGCGGACACGGTTGCCGAATGGACGGACAGGATCCGCGGACAGCTGGGGCGCTTCTTGGACTTCGAAGGCGGCGCCCTGCTCGTCAACAATCTCGACTGGCTACGGCAGCTCACGGCCATCGAGCTCCTCCGCGACGTCGGCAAGCACTTTCCGCTCGGCTGGATGCTGGGGAAGGAGTCCGTCCGGTCCCGAATGGACGGTGACGGCATCTCCTTCACGGAGTTCAGTTACATGGTTCTGCAGGCCTATGACTTCCTGCACCTCTACGGCGAGCTCGGATGCCTGATCCAGATTGGCGGCAGCGACCAGTACGGGAACATCACGGCCGGGATCGAGCTGATCAGGCGCGTGCACGGCGAGGCCGCCGCGGGGATGACGGTGCCGCTGGTCGTGAAGGCATCGGGCGAGAAGTTCGGGAAGACGGCGGACGGCGCCGTGTGGCTGGATCCCGAGCGCACCTCCCCGTACGCTTTCTACCAGTTCTGGCTGAACACTGAAGATCGTGACGCCGGCCCGTACCTGCGCAGGTTCACGTTTCTCGAGCGCGACGTGATCGAGGGCCTCGAGCAGGCTCTGGCCGAGCGGCCCGAACAGCGCGAAGGTCAACGGGCGCTTGCGCGGGAGATGACGGTCATGGTGCACGGCGAGCAGGAGTACGCGAGGGCGGTGGAGGTCAGCGAAGCGCTGTTCGGTCGCGGCCCGGTCGCCGCCTTGGAGCCAGAACTCCTCGAGCGCGCTTTGGAAGCGGCACCGACGGTGCACATCGACCCTGCGGGCGACGTGCCCAGCTACGCCGCGCTCATGGTCGAGACAGGGCTTGCGAAGAGCACGTCCGACGCGTCGCGACTGGTCGCGGGCGGCGGCGTCTATGCGAACGACGACCGGCTCGAGGACGCGTTCGGCACCCCAGGGGAGGACGCGTTCCTCGGCGGGAGGGTGCTCGTGCTCCGCCGGGGCCGGCGCTCGCACGGGCTTGTCGTCCGTGCGGAACCGGGCTAAAACGGTCTCCAGTACTCAAATCCCCTGCACATCAAGGGTTTGCGCGCCGCCGCCGCATAGGGCATACTTCTCTAGGTGCCGCGCGGGGCTTCCCGGGCGGTATTTCTTTGGAGACTGCGGTTTGCCCGATGGTTGGGCGGCTGGTAGTCTTTCAGGTCGCGCCTAAGGCGCGCTGGTCTTTGAAAACTCAACAGTTCAGGGGTCACCCCGGACGCTTCGGCGCTCCATGGGTGACCACACGTCGGGTTCGTCCGGCGTCCCATTGCTGCCGTGGCGCAAGCCGCGGACAGGGACGTACGGAACCTCGTCGGGCGCACTGCTGGGCATTCGCCCAGGTGGGCGTCCCGACCTTTGAGAGAATGAGTTTCATTCTCTTTGACACAGTTCGAAACCGGTCGATGAAGCCCCGCCTTCGAGGTGGAGTGGAGGCCGTTTCACAAGCTGTTCTCGGAGAGTTTGATCCTGGCTCAGGACGAACGCTGGCGGCGTGCTTAACACATGCAAGTCGAGCGGAAAGGCCCCTTCGGGGGTACTCGAGCGGCGAACGGGTGAGTAACACGTGGGTAATCTGCCCCGGACACAGGAATAACCAGTGGAAACGCTGGCTAATGCCTGATTATGTGCCGGCCTTACGGGGCCGGTACCAAAGGTAGCTTCGGCCTCCGGTCTGGGATGAGCCCGCGGCCCATTAGCTTGTTGGTGAGGTAACGGCTCACCAAGGCGACGATGGGTAGCTGGTCTGAGAGGACGATCAGCCACACTGGGACTGAGACACGGCCCAGACTCCTACGGGAGGCAGCAGTGGGGAATCTTGCGCAATGCGCGAAAGCGTGACGCAGCA
>JAWVEN010000022.1:0-23232 GCA_033856675.1 Gaiellales bacterium
ACGCCGGCATCGCCGAGCGGCTGGTGGTGACCGAACGCGCGGTCGAAAAACACGTCACCAGCATCTTCCAGAAACTCGGCCTGCCCCAAGCCAGCGAAGACCACCGCCGCGTCCTCGCCGTGCTCACGTACGTACGCGGCTGAGCTCTCCGGACAACAGCGGATCCGCGCGACTGTGGTCGAGATTACAGCGCGCCGCAAAGCAGACGGTTCGGCAGCGTGAGCAAAGGTTCTCAAAAGGGGGCGCGACAAGACTCGCTCGGATTGTCACGGCCAGCTCCGGCTTTCGGTACTGGTGGGCCCCGAAAGGAGACCTCCCCTCATGTCACGCTCTGGACCCCTGCTGCGCGCTCGGCGCGCCGCAGCCCGTTCGACCCTCATGCTCGTAGTGCTGCTGGCAGGTTCGCTCATGCCCGCAACCAGCGCCGTCGCGGCAGGCTCGACCCTGTACGCCGACGGGCTCCACATCTCCACCGGGACGATCGTCGACCCGAACGGGCGGGTGTGGGTGTCCGACCACAACGCGGGCTTTTGCCGCATCCTCGACCCGTCGGCGTCATCGGTCGGACGCATCGAGCACCCGCAGTTCCCAGGTGATCCCGTAAGCCGCACATGCCTCGGCGGTCTGCTCGCCGGCGCCGGTGCGGGACCGGACGCCGCTGGAGCGCCGTCATTCCTCGACCCCACACCGGCTGAGCCCGGAAGCGGCGACGAGGTGGCCTTCATCCCGGACGGCGCCTCGCCGAGCAGCGACATCGTGCGCGTGCAGTGGAACCCGGCCAAGGGTCTGTTCGAGTTCGAGGATACGATCTCCACGATCTCGCCCGACGGCAGAGGGACACGCCCGACTGCATCCAGCATCGGGCCGGACGGCAACCTGTACGTCGTCTTTCAGCGGCCTGGGCAGCTACAGCGGGTCGTCGATCCGGAGACGCCCGGCCAGCCGGTCGTCGAGGTCGTCGGGCGAACGTCCGATGGCCGAGGCGCCGGCGCGGTTGCGGCCGGATTCGACGAGAACGGCGTTCTGACCGTGTACGTCGGCGAGGCGGCCGGCCTCCGCGAGCTGCGGCCGGCGGCTGGGCCCGTTCCCCCGATCGGGACCGCGTCATTCAACGTCCCGGGCACGATCGGCGCCCTTGGCTACGACCTCACCCGGCACCTGCTCTACGCCGGCACGGCGGACGCGCTCGTCCAGAACCAGGATGAAGGGACCGACGTCCTCCATCGCTTCAACACGGACACGAATGTCGCGGAGCTCAACTTCGGAACCGGCTACACCGTCGTGGGCGGCGTCGGGGTCCATCCCGACGGCAACGTGTTCGTCGTCGACGACGCAGCGATCATCGACCCGGCCCAGCCGATCGGCATGGGCAAGATGTTCCTCGTCGGCCTTCCGGCCGCGACCATCACATCCGGACCGACCAACGCTGCCGGCGAGCCCGCCGCCGACCCGTCGCTGACCAACGATGCCACCCCGGCCTTCACCTTCACCGGCGATGCGTTGGCGTCGTTCGAGTGCTCGCTGCAGCCGGGAGGACAGGACGCGGTGTGGGTGCCATGCTTGTCGCCGTTCCAGCCCGCTGACCCTCTCACAGACGGGGCGTACGCCTTCGCCGTACGGGCGACCAGCCCGACACTCGGCACGGGCCTCCCCGCGGTCCACCAGTTCACCGTCGACACAACGGCGCCGGCTGCGCCGACCATTACCGCCCCGGCCGACGGCGCAACAGTGAGCGGGACGCCGACCTTCGCCTTCTCGTCCGAGGCCGGAGCGACGTTCGCATGCAACCTCGACGGAGCCGACGGCGGTCTTCATCAGCCGTGCGCGCCCGGGACGCCCTTCGTCTTCGGCACCGGCGGCTCGCACTCCCTCACGGTCGTGGCCACCGACAGGGCCGGTAACACGAGCGCTCCCTCGGCCGCGAAGAGCTTCATCGTCGATCTGACAGGACCGGTCGTCGTGATCGATTCGCCCGCGGAGGGTGCGTCGACCGGCAGTTCGCCGTCATTCGCGTTCCACTCCGACGACGTCGACCTCGCGTCCCTGCGGTGCAGGATCGACACTGGAGCGTTCCTCCTCTGCACGTCACCGAGGGCGTATGCGAGTCTCGCGGCCGGCGCTCACCAGTTCTCGGTGCGCGGCATCGACGCGGCCGGAAACACGGGCGCAACGGCGGTCCGCAACTTCATCGTGGCCGCGCCCGATACCACGCCGCCTGCCGCTCCGTCGGTGCCCGATCTGTCGAGCGCGAGCGACAGCGGCGTGTCCAGCACAGACAACCTGACCAACAACCCCACACCCACGTTCACCGGCACTGCCGAGACCGGATCGGATGTCACGATCTACGTCGATGGCACCGCACGCGGCGGGGCGACGGCGACCGGCGGCAGCTATGCGGTAACCACCGAGAGCCTCTCATCCGGGCCGCACACGATCACCGCCACGGCGACGGATGCCTCCAACAACGAAAGCGCGGCGTCGGCCGGTCTTGCGGTCACAATTGACACCTCCGCACCGACAGCCAACCTGACCGCCCCGCTCGCGGCTGCGACGGTCAGCGGCAGCATCGCGGTCTCGGCGAACGCTGCCGACAGCGGCGGCGCAGGCCTCACCGGCGTCCAGTTCCTGCTCGACGGCACGCCGCTGGGCGCAGAGGACACGGCGGCTCCATACACCGTCCAGTGGGATACGACCACGGCCACCGCGGGGAGCCACACGCTCAGTGCAACCGTGCGTGACAACGCCGGCAACCAGCAGACCACCACAGTGCTGAGCATCACCGTCGACAACACCACCGCGGTCTTGACCATCGGGGCACCGCTGGCATCACTCGGCACAGCTCCGACTCCGACGGTCAACGGCACCACGGCGGCTGCCGTGGAGACAAGCCCGGTGGTCCTCACCTGGCCGGCGGCCACCCCATCCGCGGGTACCACGTACAGGCTCCAGCGGAGCTCGAACGGTGGCACGACGTTCACCAGCTCCGCGGCGACCGGCGCGCGCACGCTGACACAGCAGCTGGCCGCAGGGACATACCTGTTCCGCGTCGCCGCCACGAATGGCACGGCCACCGCCACAAGCACCACGACGACGCTGGTCGTCCGCAACGATCAGGAGTCGACAACGCGGTCGGCCGGGTGGACGCTCAACAACGCCGCCACCTGGTGGAACGGCTCGCTGCGGTTCGCCACGGCGAGCACCGCAACCATGACCTACAACTTCACCGGGCGCTCATTCGGCCTGGTGAGCGACCGGGGCGGCGCCCGCGGGCGGCTCTCCGTATCCATCGACGGCAGCACGCCCGTCACGGTCGACCTGTACAGCGCGACGGCGCAGAACCGCCGCATCGTGTTCTCGCGGAACGCCCTTGCGGCCGGTCCGCACACGGTCACGGTGCGCGTGCTCGGCACCCGCAACGCATCCTCGACCAGCAACCGCGTCGACGTGGACGGCTTCGTCGTCCTGAACTGATCGCTCCCATGGCGTCGTGGGGCCCGGTTTCGGCCGGGCCCCACGTGGTTAAAACGCCCGTGTTCATCCGGGTGCGCCCCTAGAGTCAGCGGGGTGATCAAGTACATCGGGTCGAAGCGCGTGCTCGCGCCGATGATCGCCGACATCGCGGAGCTGACGGGGGCACAGACGGCAGTCGACCTGTTCGCCGGGACGACGCGCGTCGGCCAGGCGCTGCGAGCACGGGGCATCCGCGTGGTGTCCAACGACATCGCCAGCTACTCGCGGGTGCTCGGCCGCGCCTACATCGAGGCCGACGACCGGTTCGACCGTGGGCGTCTGCGAAGCCTGATCGATCATCTGAACGGCGTGCCCGGCGAGCGCGGCTACGTCACCGAGACTTTTTGCGAGCAGTCGCGCTACTTCCAGCCAAAGAACGGCATGCGCATCGATGCCGTCCGGGCGGAAATCGACCGCGTCGCCTCATCGGAGCTGGAGCACGCCGTGCTGATGGCCGCGCTGCTGGAGGCCGCCGACCGGGTCGACAGCACCGTCGGCGTACAGATGGCGTACCTGAAGCAATGGGCGCCCCGGGCGTCCAAGCCACTCGAGCTGCGTGAGCCGCACGCCGTTCCCGGACCGGCCGGCCTCGCGGCCTGCGAGGACGCCAACGACCTCGCCCCCTCCCTTTACGGCGTCGACCTCGCCTACCTCGACCCGCCGTACAACCAGCATTCCTACCTGGGCAACTACCACGTCTGGGAGACCATCGTCCGCAACGACCAGCCGCAGCACTACGGCGTCGCCTGCAAGCGTGTCGACGTACGACGGCGCCGTAGCGCATACAACTCGCGGCGCTTGGCGTGGGATGCGCTCAGCACCCTGATCGACACGCTGCCGACTCCGTGGGTCGTGGTGTCGTTCTCCGACGAGGGCTTTCACCACCTGGACGACCTGCGCCGCCTGCTCGCCGAGCGAGGGGAGCTGACGGAGGTGGCGGTCGATTCACCTCGCTACGTCGGGGCGCGGATCGGCATCCACAACCCGTCCGGCCGGCGCGTCGGCACCGTCGGGAAGCTCCGCAACACCGAGCTCGTCTTCGTGTCGGGGCCACACCGGCTCGAGGGCCTCAAGGCCGCCTAGTGAGGTCCGCCGCCTGCCGGGCCTCGGCCTCGTAGCGGTTCGACCCGTAGCCACCCAGGTAGGACAACGGCATCCGCACGGGGTGGTGCTGCATCTGCCAGACGTGACAGAGCTCATGGGTCACGAGGTCGTCGTCGTCGACGTGCCCGCGGCTGCGAAGGAAGATCACCAGGTGGGTGGCGTACCCGTCGAATCGCTTCATGAACGGCAGCCGAAACAGCCACGGCGCAACGACGATGCGAACACGGCCGATCCGAACAGGACGCGGATAGAGATCGAGCGTGTCGAGCCGCCGCTTGGCCCGGTCGAGAGCAGCCCTCGTGGTGCCTCCGCTCATCCTCCGGCGGCGGGCGCCGCGATCTTGTCCACCGATCCAACCGGCTGCAGCACCATCTGGATCTGCCCGTCGAGCTGGATCTGGTAACGGAACGAGAAGAAGTTGCCCGTGTAGCGATGGATCTGCTCGAGCTCCCCAGGCGGGATGCTGCCCATTTCCGGCACGTTGACCGGATCGAGCGTCGCCGCGAGTGGCGTGGAAAGCGCGTCCTTCATCTGGCTGCGGTCGAAGTACGTCAGACGTGTCGGCCCACCACCTGGATCGGCCGGCCAGATCGCGACCACGACCTCGACGGCGGGGAGGTTCGCGAACGTGTACAGCGCGAGCTCGGTCGCTGCCCGTTGCAGCAACTGGCCTCGCTCTTCGGTGGGCGGGCCCTCGGCCGGCGGGATGGCACAGTTCGAGTCGGCGCCGCACAGCCCGAACTCGATGGCGAGCCTCGAGTCGACGACATACGTGAGCCGGCCGTTCTCGTCGAACGGCACCGCGATGCTCGTGACCGGCGACTGCACCTCGACCGGATTCACCTGCGAGCCCACCTGCCGTACCACGCTCGGCAGCTGTCCACGGACCGTGATCAACTGGTGCCCGTTCGGGAGCCGGTACCGGGCGCCCACATGGTCCGCGATCTGGTTCAGCTCGGCTGCCTCGGTCGGGCCGGCCGGTACCCATGGCGACCAGCCATCGCCCCCCGCCACCTGCGAGCTCGACGTTGCCTTGGAGTCGCTCGTGATCGCCTGGATCAGGAACAGCGTCACCGCTGCGCCGAGGATCACGGCCAGCACGACGTACACCACCAGGAACTTTCCCTGGTGGTGCCGCGGCTCGGGCGTCCCTACACCACTGGCCACGTGTCCTCGTCCAGGTAGTCGATCTCAGGCCGCTGCAGGTCGGCGTCCTGGAGCAGCGCAATCACGTCGTCACCGTAGAACTCGCGCCGCTGCACGAGCACCTCGGCGATGTGGTCGACCGCGTCGCGATTCGCGCGCACCAGGGCGTACGCGGTGACGAAGGCGTGGCCGAGGATCTGGCTCACCATCCGGCGCTTGTCGCGGTCGCCCATCACCGATGCCACCGGATCGTGGTCGAACGGCCCACCGACGCTCGCGCGGTTCATGATCTGGGTGCCGATCTCCTCGAACCGCGCCATGATCTTCTGGCGCTCCTCGGCCTCCTGCTCGGGCTTCTTGAAGCGCCCGTCGAGGTCGATCCGCGGCGGGCCCATCGCCCACCTCCCGACCATCATGGATGCCTGCGCCGTGGCGGTCTGGACATCCCCGCCGACGCCGATCGAGTTCTGCGCATAGAACACGCGCTCCGCCGCCATGGCGCCCAGGCCCCAGATCAGCTGCGCCGTCTGCTCATGGTGCCAGCTCGAAAAGCGCTCCTCGGTCTCGCGCGCCGCATGGTGGCCGAGCGAGCTGCCGCGATGGCGGATCGAGAGGCGCGTGGACTGTGAACCTTCCATGTAGACGTGGCTGGCGATCGCATGACCCGCCTCGTGCACCGCCACCGCGCGCGACTCCTCCGGCAGCACCTCGACGTCGATCGCCATGCCCGACTCGATCGTCGTCATCGACTCGATGATGTCGTCACGATCGAACGACATCCGGCCTGCATAGTGCGCGCGGGTCAGCGCCATCGAGCAAACCTGCTCGATCATCGCGGGCGAGTATCCGGGCGTCATGCGTGCCAGCTCGTCCAGACGCTCGTCGGTGTTCAGCTCCGCCGAATGGGAGACCTTGCCCATGTACAGGTCGAAGATGTCCTTGCGGTCGTTCTTGTTCGGCGTGCGGAACCAGACGTGACGGCCCAACCGGCCCGGCCGGGTGAGCGCAGGGTCGAGAGACTCGATGGGGACGTTGCAAGCCCCGATGAAGTAGATCTGCTCGCGCCTCGGGCGCGGCCTGGGAAGCCGCAGCGGGACCGCCTTGATCCGCTGCGGCACGACGTAGCAGGCGTCGAGGAACGTGTTGATGCGGTTTGTGAAGAACCGGCGGAAGAAGGGCGGATCCCCGATGCCGTCCATCACCACCAGCAGCTGGTTCAGCGCGAGCTGGCCGCCGCCGCCGAACATGCCTCCCGGCATCATCTGGTTGACGACGCCGTTCAGCCGGTTGACGAACTGCGGATACGGCGACGGCGTTGGCACCGCCCGCTCGGCGAAGATGCGCTCCCGCCACTCTCGTGACTCGTAGAGCAGCTCGCCGCTCGGGTTGAGCGCACCCTGCGGCCCGAAGAAGCAGAGGTCGTGGATGCTCGGCTCGAACCGCCCGCCCTGGCCAAGCGACGCGCGGCGCATGCCGACGGCGTCGATCTCGTCGATGAAGACGATGCACTGGCCGCCCCACTTGCGGGCCAGGCGCTTCGCGCGCCACGCCAGATACCGCACGATCACCGCGTCCATCCCGATGAACGTCTGGGCAAAGCCTGACCCCGGGATGGAGATGAACGGACAGTTGAACCCGGTGGCGATGCCCTTCGAGAGCATCGTCTTGCCGGTACCGGGAGCGCCGAGCATGAGGAGCCCGCGCTCCCGCTTGCCGCCGGCCTTCTCGAACAGCTCTCCCGACTGCCACAACGTGACGACGCGGCGCACCTCCTCCTTGGCCTCGGCCTGGCCGCGGACGTCCGCGAGCTTCACGCCCCAGTCGGTGTCCCCCGGCTCGTAGGCCTTGATCTGGCTGATGCCCATGATCATCAGCGGCCCGAGCAGGATCAGGAAGTTGAAGATGAAGTAGAACGGGAGGATCAGGCCGAACGCCCCGAAGGACTTGATGCTCGAGAAGATCAGCGTGAAGGAACCGACGTAGCCCGGCGACTCGCCAGGGGCGGCCGTCAGCAGGCGCACGACCCAGATCACGAAGGTCAGAGAGGCCAGGAAGATGGCGAACTTGAACCACGACCGCCAAAAGGAGACGCGCCGGCGGCTGACCGCGTCCTTCTGCTTCGCCACGTCCGTGTCGTCGATCGTCAGTGACGGCGAAGGGATCATCCAGCGAGAGGCGAGGTCGATCATCCCCCGGAAGGCGATCACGGCAAAGAACGTCGCGACGAGCGACCCTCCGACCGACCAGCCCTCCTGCTCGCGGAACCACATGTAGAGCGCTGGGCTCGTTAGCACCGCTACAAGGGTCGCCACCCAGCCCAAACGGCGCCACTGGTGGTGCAGGTGACGCCGCTCCATGTGCAGTCTCTCGGCCGGAGCCGGAAGCCGTTCCTCGTGCTCCATCGTGCAAGTGTACGCAGCAGACGGCGTGACGGGAACCACGCAGCAACGCTTCATGTCTTACCTCCGAACAAGGAGGGGGCAGAGTCATGCGAGCACCAGTCGCGTTTGGAGTTGTGGGGGCCATCGTCGCCCTGTCGGGAGCCGTGGGCTGCTCCGGTGCAGGTGCGTCCGACTCGTCGACCGGAGGGGGCGTCCAGGGCGGTGTCGCCGAGCTGGCGCCTATGCTCGACTCAGGCGGCACCACGGGTGGCGAGAAACAGGCCGTGAAGCTCGCCCTTCCCGAGGCGCGCTCGACCGTCATCAAGACCGCGCGACTTTCGCTGCGAGTGAAAAGCGACCAGTTCAGCAAGGCCATCGAACAGGCACAGGACGTCGCCACGGAGCTGGGCGGCCTGATTCTTTCGACGAATGTTCTGACGGCGGAGCCGAGCGTGGCCCAGGTGGTCGTCCGGGTTCCGGCGAACCGGTTCAACGATGCACTGAAGGACCTCCGCCGCCTCGGTGGCGGAACTGTGCGCTCGGAGGAGATCTCCGGACAGGACGTCGGCCAGGAGTTCGTTGACCTCGAAGCGCGGGAGCGGAACCTGACGGCGCAGCAGAACGTGCTGCTGCGGCTGATGGACCGCGCGGTGACGATCAGCGACACCATCCGCGTGCAGAATGAGCTGTCCAGGGTGCAGGGGCAGATCGAGCAGATCCGCGGCCGGCTGATCTACCTCCACGACCAGGCTGACCTGTCGACCATCAGCGTCTCGATGCGCGAGAGCGACGCAACAGGGCATGCGGACGAACCGGGCGAGCTGCGCCAGGCGTTCAACCGCGCATGGGACGGCACGGTTGCCGTTGTCACCGGTGTGATCGTCGGAGCCGGCATCGTGTTGCCTGTTGCGCTGCTCCTGGGCTTGGGGCTGTTCGTCGCGTCCCGGGTGTGGCGTCCCGTGCGGCGGCTGATCGAAAAGCTGACGCCTCCCCCGGTCGGGTGATGACGCCTCCCCGTTCGGCGCCGAACTATGAGGAGGGGGGTCTTAGGGGCCTCCAATGTTCCCGTGCACCGCGTTTTTATGGAGGCCTCCGATTCGCCGCTTCATTCCCACACATAGACGAGCGCTGCTCAGCTTTCTCGCTCTCGCTGCAGCACTCGTCGTCGCCGCTCCTGGCTACGCCGCCGTTTCGGCGCCGACTCTGACCGGCCCTTCTGAGGGCAGCGTCGAGAACCAGGCGCCAGTGTTCTCGTGGTCTGCGGTCACGGGGGCCTCGTACTATCACTTCCAGGTGTCCGCCGATGCCGGCTTCAACAGCCACCCACTCGGCGTGGGAACCGACGACTTCAGTACGCGCAACACCCGCGCGGCGCTGACCAAGGCACTGCCCGACGGTACCTATTGGTGGCGCGTGAGCGCAGTGGACGCGGGTGGCACGGCATCCGCCTGGTCTGTGCCGCGAACGTTCACGAAGACGTGGACGGATACGCCGCAGCAGACGTCCCCGGCCGACGGCGCCACGGTGTCGTTCCCGACGCCGCTCGTCCTGAACTGGAATCCGGTGCCCTACGCCATGCGCTACGAGCTCACGCTCGCAAGCGACATCAACCTCGCGAACGTCGTGCGAGAACTCTCCGGGACCAACGCAACTGGTGGCACGGAGTTCGCCACCGACCAGCTCAGCCCGGGCACCTACTACTGGCAGGTCACGCCTCTCGACGCCAGTGGCCACGCCGGGGCGCCTTCGGATGTGCGCTCGTTCACCTGGGAGTCGCCCTCCGCAATGTCGAACCTGACGGTGACCGATGCCGCGGCGGAGGATGAGGTGTTCGACGCCCAGTTCTCATGGGATCCGGTGGGAGGCGCCAAGGGGTACGAGCTCGAGATCAACCCGACCTCCGATTTCTCGTCGGGAGCAAAGATCTGCTGCAGCGGGACGATCTACGGCACGACGCACTCTCCTGTGAACGTCCTCGAGAACAACACGTTCTACTGGCGCGTCCGGCCGATCGACGTCTCGGGCTCGGCCGGCGACTGGACGCAGGGCGCGCAGTTCACGCAAGCGTTCGACATCACCGTCCCGTCGGTGAACAGCCTACGCATGCTGGATCCGCAGGGAGCAGACCTCGTCGGGCTCACCACCGACACGCCGATCATCACCTGGGATCCCGTGCCGGGCGCCGCCTACTACGAGGTCAACGTCGCTGCCTACACGGCCGGCAACTGCGAGTGGTCGACCCAGTCATGGAACTCGAAGACGGCAACGACATACTGGACACCGCTGGGCAACGGCCACAACGGATCGAAGCCCTACCCGGCACCGCCGTCTGTGTCCACTGATGCGGTTGGACTGACCGCGGGCAACAGCTACTGCGTCCGCGTGCGCGCCTATCGCGACCGCGCCGCGAACAACGGCTCGGTGTTCGGGACGTACTCGTACCTCGGGGGCGGCGGCACCAACGCGTCGTTCACCTTCACCGGCTACCCGGCGGGTGACGTCTGCACTCCGACGTGCAACACCGGGTACCTCGGGTCTGACGACTACAAGCTGCCGATCACAGGATCAACGACCACGCGAGCACCGCTCTTCACGTGGAATCCGTTGTCCGGCAAGCAGAGCTACTTCGTCATCGTCAGCAAGGATCCGTCGTTCACGAACATCGTCGACTACGCGTTCACGCACGTCCCGGCATACGCGCCGCGCACGGGGAGCGCCGTAAAGACCTTCGCAGACGAGGAGACACTCTACTACTGGGCAGTTCTGCCGGCCACGAACTTCAACGGCTCCGGCGCCGCCGGTGAGCCGACGCTCGCGGCAGCACAGAACTTCCTCAAGCAGTCCATCCCGCCTGTGATGACAGCCCCGGCTGACGGGGCGACCGTCGACGGCCCCGTGACGTTCGAATGGGACGTGGCCGAGGGCACCCGCAAGTACCACCTGGTGGTCGACGACCAGAACACGTTCGGCAGCCCGCTGATCGACATCACAACCGCGTCGTCCACGTACACCACCAACACCGCGCTTCCTCATGGGACGCTGTACTGGAAGGTGCAGGCCATGGACGAGCTGAATGTCGGCCTCAACTTCACGGCCGTCCGCAGCTTCACCCACACCCTGCCGAAGCCGAGCATCTCGAGCGGCGTGGGCATCAACCCCGCCTCGGGGCCCGACATCCCGTCGTGGCGCTGGGAACCGGTCGTGGGCGCCTCCAAGTACGAGATCCAGGTGCAGTGGGAGCGAACGGTCGGCACCACGACCACGCAGACCTGGTCGACAACGTCGACCGCATGGACGGCCACCTCGATGACGGGGACGGGCCTCTTCTCATGGCGTGTTCGCGCGCTCTTCCCGAAGACGACGGGCACGCAGGCCGGTGAGTACACCGCCCTCGACTGGACCACGGCCGAGACGTTCACGCGCACCATCCCCGAGCCGACCGGGCTCGCATCGGATGTGGCCTCGACAACCACCGGCACCACCCGCGCCATGATGATCTGGAACCCGCGCCTGGGTGCCAAGGAGTACAAGGTGCAGGTCTCGACGACCAACTCGTTCTCCGCGCCATTCGAGACGGTGACGACGCAGACGTCAAGCTTTGCGCCGACCATGTACTCGACGGCCGCGTACGGCAACGGCGGAACGCTCTACTGGCGCGTCCAGGCCGTCGACGCCGACGGCAACGGCGGTGACTGGGCCACCAGCACGCTCGGCCTGCCGGCGAAGATGCTGCTGAGCTCGTCGACCGGTGCGATCAGCAAGGGCAAGTTGAGGACCGTGACGATCACGGCCAGGAACGCGTACGGCGCAGTCGTCGTCGGCGCGTCGGTCAAGATCAGCGGCGCGGGCGTCAGGGCGCAGACCAAGACCACGGGCGCCAAGGGCACGGTCTCGTTCTCGATCAAGCCGACGAGGGCCGGGACGATCACGGTCGTGGCCACGAAGGCGGCGTACTTCAAGGGCTCGATGACGATCAAGTCGTACTAGCCGTTCAAACTCCGCGGGGGGCATCGAAGGGCCGGGGCCGAGAGGCACCGGCCCCTCGTCGTTCAACGCCAGATCGCAGCCCAGCGGTCGTCGGGCATCTGCTCCGGTGGATCAGGAAGCGGCACCGCCGTCCCTGCGGCGATCCGGGACGCCGTCCACGCGCCGGCCGCGGCGTCGAGCACATCGTCGGCCGCCACCTGCGACGGCAACCCGAGCGGCCACGGCACCCGGATGCTGCGGGCCGCGAGCAGGGAGACGCGCTGCTGCATGCCGTCCCAGGTGCGTTTGGGCGCAGCCGGCCGGTCACCGGCCATGCGCGCGAACGAGCACTCGGGATGCACCTCGTGAACATCCATGCCGGCGATGACCACAGCGCGCTCGACGTCGAGGATCTTCTGCGCCAGCGCGTACGCCTGACGTGACAGCCCCGGAGCGCCGAGCTCCCTGCATGCTTGCAGCGCCGCGTCGTAGGTGAGCGCCTCGACGGCGGCACGAGGTGGCGTCAGAAAGACGGACGATGCCCGGCGGCCCAGCAACCGCCTCGCGAGCAGGTCGGCGCTTCGCGGCGCGCTCGCGGGCAGACCGATCGGGATGTCGACGCCCACGGCGTCGAGCGGCCCGAGCGTCTCGAGCAGCTCGGCAAACGACGTGGCGGCGATGGCGCCGTGGAACGCGCCGTCGCGCAGGACGACGGCGACCCAGCCACCGGGAAACCCGTCGACGCCGGCCACCACACGCATGGGAGGGACAGCCTATCGCCGCAAAGAACCCCGGTTCGGCCGCAGCTGCAGAACGTTCCGGCTGATAGACGGTCCCGTCAACCGCGCTATGATCGTCGCTGACGATGCAGACCTTCGAAAGAATCTCCTTTGTGAATCCAACGCAGGCGCCCATACTGCACGCACCGGTGGCCACGAGAGGAGACGCATGATCCGGACCGGCGAGGAGTACCGAGAGTCGATCAGAGACGGCCGTGAGGTTTGGATGAACGGCGAGCGGGTGCACGATGTGACCACCCATCCCGCGTTCAAGCCGCTGGTCGACGTCAGGGCGCGCATCTACGACATGGCGCACGACGAGGCGACCCGTGACGTGATGACCTACGCCGGCGACGACGGCGAGCGCAGTGCGGTTGGGCTGAAGCCGCCGAGGACGCACGACGACTGGCACGCCAAACGCGCAGCGGTGGACGCTGTGATGGACGATGTGGGCGGCGTCGTGATCCGCGTCGGCGACGAGACGGTCGGCGAGATGTGGTCGCTGTTCGACGGCCAGGACGTGCTGAACGAGGTCGACCCGCGCTTCTCCGAGAACATCCGCCGCCACGTGGAGACGGCAGTGCACGCCGACCCCTTCCATGTCTCCGCCAACACCGACCCCAAAGGCGACCGGTCGAAGCGGCCCCAGGAGCAGGATCCGGACATGCTCCTGCACGTTGTCCGCGAGACCGACTCGGGCATCGTCGTGCGGGGTGCGAAGTACGAGACCGCCGCCGCCTACGCCAACCAGGCGTTCGCGAAGCCGACCATCGCCAACTGGGGCGACACGGAGCTGTCGGACTATGCCGTCGGCTTCATCGTCGAGATGGGGCAGAAGGGCATGAAGCACATCTGCCGCACCGGCTTCGCCGGCCGCGCGCCGGCCGAGGACTACCCGCTCTCGAACCGCTTCGACGAAGTCGACACGCTGGTGATCTTCGACGACGTGGAGATCCCGTGGGAGAACGTGCTCTTCTACCAGCACACCCGGGCGGCCACGTTCATCCGGGCGACACTGCACCGCTACAGCGCCTTCGCCTTCACTCAGCGAATCCAGCGGGTGGCCGACATGCTGATCGGCGCCGCGCTCTTCAACGTGCGCCAAACGGGTCTCGAGCGCCAGCAGGCGGTGCAGGAGAAGCTCGCGACGCTCGCGTGTTACCGCGAAGGCATCAACGCCCACCTGACCGCGGCGATCGCGAACGCAGAGACCTCGCCCGGCGGCCTGCTGATGCCAAACCAGTCGCTGCTCTACACCGGCCGTGTGCTGGCGTGCTCACAGCTGCCGGCGATGATGCACATCGCGCGCGAGCTGTGCGGCGGGCAGATCTGCGTCACACCGGACGCGGCGTCCTTCCGGGACCCGGAGACCGGGCCCTGGCTCGAGAAGTACTACTCCATCAACGAGCAGTGGGTGGCCGACGACCGGCGCAAGCTGCTGGCCTTCGCCCGTGACCTTCTGAACTCGGATTACGCGGGCCACCGGCTGACGTTCCAGCTGTTCGCGCAGTCGCCGCCCTTCGCCCATCTGGGCGCGGTCTATCGCAACTTCGACTTCGACGGCCCACTGCAGTTCGTGCAGCAGTCGGCGGGGCTGTCCGACCGCGTGCTCGAAAGGCCGGTGGGTGGGCGCACATGAGCCACCGGCGCATCCGCCCGTTCAACACCCGGGACACCTATCCCGAGCAAAACCTCTCCAACGACCTCTGCCAGGCCGTCGTCGCCGGCAACACCGTGTACCTGCGCGGTCAGATCGGCCAGGACCTCGAGACCCGCGAGTCGGTCGGAACCGGCGACGTCGAACGGCAGGCCGAGCAGGCCATGCAGAACATTGCGATGCTGCTCGAGGAGGCCGGTTCACGGCTCGAGGACATCGTCAAGATCGTGGTCTACCTGACCGACATCCGCTACCGCGAGCCGGTGTACCGCGTGATGGGCCGCTGGCTGGAGGGCGTGTTCCCCGTTTCGACGGGCTTGGTCGTGAGCGCCCTGGCCCGGCCGGAGTGGGTGGTCGAGATCGACGCAACCGCCGTCATCCCGGAGCACCGGGCATGACGTTCTCGCTCGTCGGCCGCTGCCGGCGCACCGGAATGGTGGGAGCCGTGGTCTCGTCGTCCAGCCCCGCGGTCGCGGCGCGCTGCGCCCACGTGCGCGCCGGCGTTGGCGCCGCCGCCAGCCAGAACGTCACCGACCCGAGGCTGGGGGCGCTTCTGCTCGAGGTGATGGAGTCCGGGCGCAGTGCGACCGAGGCTGTGGAGGCGGTGGCTTCCGAGGCGGCGCACATCGAGCATCGCCAGCTGACCGCCGTCGATGCCAACGGGGGCAGCGGCGCGTACTCCGGCGAGCGCACGCTGGGACTGCACACAGCGCATTGCGAAACGGACGCCGCCGCAGCCGGAAACCTGCTCGCAAACGATGCCGTCCCGAGCGCCATGGCCCAAGCGTTCGCGGCGCACCCCGAACAGCACTTGGGAGACCGCCTCGTCGCGGCGCTGCAGGCCGGCCTCGACGCCGGCGGCGAGGAGGGGCCGGTGCGCTCCGCAGGGCTGGTTGTCTGCGACCGGGAGTCGTGGCCGGTGACCGACCTGCGCGTGGACTGGGACGATCAGCCGATCGCCCGGCTGGCCGAGCTGTGGGAGCTGTGGAAGCCGCAGATGGACGACTACGTCACCCGCGCACTCGATCCCAAGTCGGCGCCAAGCTACGCCGTCCCGGGGGACGTGTGAGGAAATGAAGTTCTCGTTCCGGCAGCTCGAGTACTTCGTCGCGGCCGGCGAGACTGGAAGCGTCACCCGTGCGGCCGCCGGCTCGCACAGCTCGCAGCCGACCGTGTCGGCGGCGATCGCAAAGCTGGAGCGGGCGCTGGGCGTGCAGCTCTTCGTCCGCCATCACGCCCAGGGGCTGTCGCTGACACCCGAGGGGCGAAGGTTCCTGGGCGAGGCCAAACGGCTGCTGGGGCATGCCGCAGAGGTTGAGCGCTTCGCCTCGACGCTGAGCGACGAGATCGCCGGCACCCTCGACCTGGCGTGCCTCGTGACCCTGGCGCCACTGGTCACGCCGCGGCTCGTACGGGAGTTCACCGGAGCGAACCCGCGCGTGCACGTCGAGCTCGTCGAGGGCGACCAGGACACGCTGCTGGAGCGGCTGAGGACGGGCGTCTCGAGCGTGGCGCTGACCTACGACCTGCAGCTGCCCACCGAGATCGCGTTCGAGCCGCTGGTCGACCTGCCCCCTCGCGCGATGCTCCCGGCGGGCCACCGCCTCGCGCTGCGCAAGCGCGTCGACCTGAGCGAGTTGCGCACCGAGCCGCACATCCTGCTCGACCTGCCGATCAGCCGTGACTACTTCATGTCGCTGTTCACCGCGGCGGGAGTCGAGCCGACGATCGGCGCACGCTCCGAGCACCCGGAGACGATCCGGACGATGGTGGCCAACAACTTCGGTTATGCGATCGTCAACGCCCGCCCGCGGATCGATACGGCGCTCGACGGCGGCAAGCTTGTGACTGTTCCGCTGCGCGGCGACCCCCGTCCGATGCGCCTTGGGTTGGCGTCGCCGCGCGGCATCCGCGAGACTCGCACTGTGACCGCCTTCAAGGAGCACTGCCGCCGCACGATCACGCCCGCCGGCGTTCCCGGCATGCTCGGCCCAGAGGAGTGACCATGGATGCCACCGCGCAAGACCGGCCGACAGCCGTCGGTCACCCGCTCGACCCGCTGTCTCCCGACGAGTTGCAGCGCGTGGTCGAGATCGCGAGGAACGAGCGGTCGCCGCGCGAGCGCGTGCGGTTCGTCAACTGCGACCTGCTGGAGCCCGAGAAGGCCGACCTGCGGACATGGCGCGACGGCGGCCCTCGCCCGGCGCGCGAGGCGCTGCTGATCCTGCTCGACGCCGATGCGGAGCAGGCGTCCGAGGCGGTGATCTCGCTCGACGAGGGCCGGATCACGTCGTGGACCGATCTCGACGGGCTGCAGCCGGCGATCACCGCCGATGAGTTCTTCGAGGCGGCTGCCGCATGCAAGAGCGACCCCGGGTACCTCGAGGCCCTGGCCAAACGAGGGATCGAAGGCGACCTGGTCGACCTCGTGCACGTCGAGCCGTGGTCGCTCGGCCGGTTCGAGGCACCTGGGAAGCGCCTCGCCCGCTGCATCTCGTGGCTTCGCAGCGCGCCGGACGACGTCAACCCGTACGCCCGCCCGATCGGCCGCCTGCTCGCGATCCTCGACCTGAACCGCATGGAAGTCGTGCGGATCGACGACCACGGCGCGCTGCCCGTGCCGCCGGAAGGCGACGACTACCGCAACGGCGGTGGCACGGGCTACCGGGATGATCTGAAGCCGATCGACATCACGCAGCGCGACGGCCCCAGCTTCACGCTCGAGGGGCACGAGATGCGCTGGCAGAAGTGGCGCTTCCGGATCGGGTTCTCACAGCGGGAGAGCCTCGTGCTGCACGAGATCGCCTACGAGGACAACGGCGAGGTGCGGCCGATCTGCCACCGCGCGTCGATCGCAGAGCTGGTGATCCCGTACGGCGATCCCAACCCGACCGTGCACTTCAAGAATGTGTTCGACATCGGCGAGTACGGCGTCGGGCCGCTCGTGAACGCCCTGGAGCTGGGGTGCGATTGCCTCGGCGAGATCACCTACCTCGATGCGACGACGCTCGACACGCGCGGCAACGTTGTGCGACTGCCAAACGCGATCTGCATCCACGAGGAGGACTACGGGCTGCTCTGGAAGCACACCGACGACCACACCGGCCGCACCGACCTGGCACGCTCGCGGCGACTGGTCGTCTCATGTATCGCCACCGTGGGCAACTATGAGTATGGCTTCTTCTGGTACCTGTACCAGGACGGCACGATCCAGTTCGAGGGCAAGCTGACCGGAATCGTGCACACCGCCGGCGTCCCGGTCGGCGAGGACCAGCGGCACTCCACCCTCGTGAAGCCCGGAGTCGCGGCGGGATACCACCAGCACTTCTTCACGGCCCGGCTGGACATGGACGTCGACGGGGAGCCGAACGTCGCCTACGAGGTGGAGTCGGCCGTCGACCCGATCAGCAGTGACAACGAGGAGGGAACTGCCTTCTCGACGCACCGCCTGACGTTCGAGCGGGAGTCGCAGGCAAAACGCCAGGTATCGCCCCTGACGGCGCGCCGCTGGCGCGTGGAGAACCCGGCGCGGAGGAACCGGATGGGTGAGCCGGTGACGTGGGAGCTCGTGCCGGGCGACAACGTGCTGCCGATGGCGCATCCAGACTCGCAGTTCCGGCAACGGGCGCGGTTCCTCGACCATCACCTCTGGGTGACGCCGTATCGGCGTGACGAGCGCTTCCCTGCCGGCGACCACCCAAACCAGCACGAGGGCGGCGACGGCCTGCCGCGATGGACGGCGGAGGACCGCGGGCTCGAAAACGAGGACGTGGTGCTCTGGTACACGTTCGGCGCGCACCACATCCCGCGGCTCGAGGACTGGCCGGTGATGCCGATCGCGTATTGCGGGTTTCACCTGCGACCGGTCGGCTTCTTCGACCGCAGCCCCGCGCTCGACGTGCCGCCGCCCCATCCGGCGCACTGCCACCACAACGGCCATTGAGCCAGGGGGTCGCGCGCGAGCTGCTGGAGCAGCTGGTCGCGTTTCCGAGCGTGGCCGGGCAGCCCAATGCCGAGATCGCCGGGTTCGTCCGTGGATGGCTCGAGGCGCGGGGCGCCCGCTGCACGATCGCGGCCGACGCGGGTGGCACGCAGCTCAGTCTGCTTGCCGAGACGGGACCCGATGGCGGAGGGGTGCTCCTTTCCGCGCACATGGACGTCGTCGCGGCGCACGCGGCCGACTGGAGCGGTGATCCGTTCCGGCTCGAGGAGCGGGGCGACGACCGGCTGGCCGGGCGCGGCACCACCGACATGAAGGGCTTCCTCGCCGTGGCGATGGCAGCGATGGCGCAGGCCGCAGGGCAGCCTGCCCCACTCAACGGTTTCGGTCGGCCCCATCGCGGGCGGCGTGTCGGTGAACATCATCCCCGACAGCTGCACCGTCGACTTCGAGGTGCGAAACCTCTCAGGCGAGGATCCCCGCGCCCTGCTGCCCGAGATCAGCGACGACGCGGAGCTGCAGCCCCTCGCCGAATACCCCGCACTGGACGGTGACGCCGCGGCGTTCGCCGAGCTCGGCCTGGAGCCCGGGCATGCGCTGTCGTTCGGCACCGAGGCGGGGCTCTACGCACAGCTCGGAATCCCGACGGCCGTCTGCGGTCCGGGCGACATGGCGGATGCCCACCGCCCCGACGAGTCGATCGACGCCGAGCAGCTCGAGCGGTGCGCCGCAGTGCTGCACCGACTCGTGGAGGGCTTGCGGATCCACGCCTGACAAGTGCTGGATCCCGAGTTTGGTACTGTCAGCGCTCGTCGAATGGTTCGAAAGTCCGAAAGGACCCCCATGGCCCGCAAGCTCCTCACCCTCCTCTTCGTCACCGTTGCCCTCGGTGCGTCCGCCTGTGGCAGCTCGTCGTCCACCGAGAGCACCGCGCCCGCGGGCTCCGCGCCGAGCACATCCGCGCCAGATCCGTGCGCCGCAGGGAGCCTGCAGACGCTCGAGTCGGGCAAGCTGACGATCGGCACCGACAACCCTGCGTTCTTCCCGTACTTCTCGGGCGGCGCGGGCCACGAATGGAAGGGCGAGTTCAACAACGACCCGTACACCGGCGAGGGATTCGAGAACGCCGTCGCGTACGCAGTCGCCGAGCAGCTGGGCTTCACGAAGGATCAGGTCACCTGGTCGATCACCCCGTTCAACAACTCGTTCAAGCCTGGGCCGAAGAACTTCGACGTCTACCTCGCCCAGGTGTCGTACTCCGACAAGCGGGCCGAGAACACCGACCTGTCCGACAGCTACTACGACGTCAATCAGGCGGTCGTTTCGCTCGCCGGCAAGCCGATCGCAAGCGCCGCGAGCATCGCCGACCTCAAGGGCTACAAGCTCGGCGCGCAGATCGGGACGACGAACTTCGACTTCATCAACGCGACGATCCAGCCGGACTCGGAGCCGCAGGTCTACAACTCGACCAACGACGCCATCTCGGCGCTCAAGGGCGGGCAGATCGACGGCCTGGTGGTCGACTTCCCGACGGCCTTCTACATCGCCAACGTGCAGCTGGACAACGGGCACCTCGTCGGACAGTTCGCGGCATCGCCGGACACGCCGGAGCACTTCAGCTTCGTGCTGCAAAAGGACAGCCCGCTGACGGACTGTGTCAACCAGGCGCTGACCGCGCTGCGGGACGACGGCACGCTGGGCCAGCTGCAGCAGCAGTGGCTGTCCGACATCGCTGAAGCCCCCGTCCTGCAGTAGGTGAGCGCGCCGGAGCCCGCCGGCAGCCGCAGAGCGCGGCTGGTGCTTCGGCCGCGAAGCAACGCGGGATACGTCGCCGTCGCCCTCCTGAGCACCGTCGTCGTCTTCGGCTCGATGGTGCTCGCGGTGGTGAGCTCCTCCGGATGGCCGGAGGTGAAGCGGGCGTTCTTCAGCGGCAGTGATTTCCGCGCGGCGTTTCCCGATGTCGCCGATCACTTCCTGCTGGACGTCAAGATCTTCCTGATCGCCGAGGTGGTGATCCTCGTGCTGGCGCTCGGCCTTGCGGTGGTCCGCGGTCTGCCCGGGCCTGTCTTCTTCCCGCTGCGCGCCCTCGCGATCATCTACACCGACCTCTTCCGGGGCGTCCCGACGATCCTCGTCATCTACATCCTCGGGCTCGGCGTGCCGGCGCTGCAACTCGACGGCGTCCCCAACAGCGCAGTGTTCTGGGGCAGCGTCGGCCTGATCCTCGTTTACACCGCGTACGTGACCGAGGTGTACCGCGCCGGCATCGAGTCGGTGCATCCGAGCCAGGAGGCCGCGGCGAGGTCGCTCGGGCTGTCGCGGTGGCAGTCCCTTCGCTTCGTGATCGTGCCGCAGGCGGTGCGCCGTGTGATCCCGCCGCTTCTGAATGACTTCATCGGCCTGCAGAAGGACACGGCGCTGGTCGGCCTGATCGGCCCCGTCGAGGCGTTCCAGCGCTCGAACATCTACGCACAGAGCAACTTCAACTACACGCCGTACTTCTGCGCGGCGCTGCTCTTCATCGCCTGCACCATCCCGCTGGCGAGGTTCACCGACTGGCTCGTTGCGCGTGACCGCCGGCGGCAGCAGGCGGGGAGGGCCGCATGAGCGCCGCCGAGGCGACCCCCATGCTGGAGCTGGCGGACGTCCACAAGTCGTTCGACCACACCGAGGTGCTGAAGGGCATCGATCTGACCGTGGCAGAGCATGAGGTGATCTGCCTGATCGGGGCCTCCGGTTCCGGCAAGTCCACGCTGCTTCGATGCGTCAACCTGCTGGAGCGGATCAATAGCGGCGAGATCCGGATCCGCGGCCAGGAGATCACCGGCCGCGACGTCGACGTCAACCGCGTCCGCCGCGGGATCGGCATCGTGTTCCAGGCGTTCAACCTGTTCCCGCACATGAGCGTGCTGGAGAACGTCACGCTCGCGCCGCGCAAGGTCATGGGCCTTTCCGGCTCGCAGGCACGCGACGAGGCGCTCGCGTTGCTCGACCGGTTCGGTCTCTCCGACAAGCGCGACGAGTATCCCGACCGCCTCTCCGGCGGCCAGCAGCAGCGGGCCGCCATCGTGCGTGCGCTCGCGACCCGGCCGCAGCTGATGCTGCTGGACGAAGTCACGAGTGCCCTCGACCCAGAGCTCGTCGCCGAGGTGCTCGGCGTCATCCGCGAGCTCGCCGACGGCGGGATGACGATGCTGATCGCCACACACGAGATGGGGTTCGCGAGAGACATCGCCAACCGCGTCTGCTTCCTCGACGCCGGCGTCGTGTTGGAGGAAGGGCTGCCCCAGCAGATCTTCAGCGAGCCTCGCGAGGAGCGCACCCGGCAGTTCCTCCAGCGGATCATCGCCGCCGGTCGGATGTAGGCGGGCTGCCGGCCGAACCGGCGGCGATACACTGCCCAGCCGGGGCCGTTAGCTCAGCTGGTAGAGCAGGGGACTCTTAATCCCAAGGTCGTAGGTTCGATCCCTACACGGCCCATCTCTAAACGGACGCTTCTATGTTGTCAAGGCGACTAGCTGCAGGTCTTTGAGGCGGTTGTAGAAGTGGCGTGCGAGGGCGCGTTTGATGCAGCGTTTGGCTTCCTTGGGCGTCTTGCCGCGGTCGAGCAGGTGGCGGTAGTAGGCGGCTGTTTCGGCGTGATGGTGGACGCGTTGGAGGGCGATGACGTGCAGCGCCCAGTTGAGCTGGCGGTCGCCGCCGCGGTTGAGCCGGTGGCGTCGCTGTTTACCGCTTGACGCGTCGAGCGGATTGGTGCCGCCAAGCGCCGCGAATGATGCTTCGCTTGCCATCCGCCGCGGGTCACCGCTGGAGACGAGCAACTGGGCTGCGCAGACGGGGCCGACGCCGCACTCTGCAAGCAGAGCGGGTGCCGTCGTGGATACAAGCCGGGCGAGCTCACCGTCGATCTCGGTGATTTCGTCGCTGAGCAGTTGGATTCGCCGCGCGATTCGGCGCAGCGGGTCAGCGGCACCGTCCGGTCGTGATCGCAGCCGCGCGACCTTCTCGACCAGCTGCTTCTTGGCCACCGCGGCGAGCCGTCGACGCAGGTCGTCTGGCAAGGTGACAATCACGGCGTCAAGCTGATTCAGCGCCGCTGTGCGAGCCCTGGTGGCGCCGCGCCGCTCGAGCAGTAGTACACGCAGCTGGTCTCGCTCGCCTCCGCCGCGCGGCACGCTCAAGCCCTCGCCGGTGACGACGCGTCGTGCGGCCAGCGTTGCGTCGATCAGGTCGTTCTTGCCACCCCGCCGCTCACCGCGCTTGGGTCGCTCACACTCAAACACCGCCTCGCCGAGATCGGCAAGAAACCGGGCCAGACCGGCGCCGTAGCTACCGCATCCCTCAATCCCAAAGGCCGGCTCGCCCAGCCCCCGCGCCCAGGCAAGCAACTCCTCGTAGCCCGCCTTCGTCGCGTCGACCACCAGCGAGTCGATCAAACGACCAAGCCGATCAAGCGCCACTGCAACATGCCACTGCTTGTGCGTGTCCACACCGATTGCCACCGTCCAGCAGGTCACGTAGCCTCCCCTCATCGATTGGCGACCGGCCTGGACAGGGCTGTGTCGGGCAAGGCACGCAAGCTTCTATCAGGTCACCAGCCAGTCGAACGACGCGACGGCGGGAGACTGGTCCGTTTGAAGGCAAGCCTCAACGGCCGCCAGCTTGGTTGCGGGTCATCCCGCCGCCGCGTCGCACTCTCAACCCCACCCCGGACGGAGCGGGCCAAACGACGCTACACAGCTTGGTTGA
>JAWVEN010000023.1:0-7948 GCA_033856675.1 Gaiellales bacterium
GCGCGCTACGAGCCAGAGGACCGGGTGCGCCGCTGCGGTGTCACCGGCCATGCACTACGCGAGCCAGACGTCCTTGAACCGGAACAGGTTGAAGGAGTAGCCGAGGCTTCCCTCGGTCACGCCGTTCACGTTGGGGGCGTGCGCGTCGATGACCGGGGCGAAGTACGGGATGATGTAGCCGCTGCCCTCCCAGTAGATGCGCTGCATCTCGTGGGCGATCTCGCGCCGCGCCGCCTCATCCGTGGTCGCGAGGGCCTGGAAGTAGAGCTTCCGGTAGCGCGGGTCCGCGTAGTGGGTCTCCTGGTAGAACGAGTTGTCCAGGTCTGCCAGGGCCACCTGGGGGAAGTACGGGTTGTAGACCCAGTACGACTGGGTGAACGTCCACTTCAGGTAGTTGGGGCCGAACAGCTCCGCCGCCGTTACCTTGCGGAGCTTCACGTCCACGCCCGCGCCCTTCGCCTGCTGCGCGAAGACCTGGGCCGTCTGCACGACTCCCTGGGCGATGTCCCCGGTCACCAACTCGATCCGCAGCCCGTCCTGGCCGGCCTGCTTGAGCAGCGACTTGGCCTGCTCGAGATCCTGCTCGTGCTGCGGGATGTCGTGGTCGTACATGTCGTCCCAGATGCTGGGGATGTCGTTCGCGATCGCGCCCTTGCCGCCGAACACCTGGTCGAGCATCTCCTTTCGGTTCACGATCAGCTTCATCGCCAGCCGGACGCGCTCATCCGTGAACGGCGCCTTCTGCACGTTCATCACGATCGGGTTGAAGCCGCCGCTGCGGCCGACCAGCACCCTGCCGCCGTTCGACTCGACGGTGCTCACCGAGGCGTTGGAGAGCAGGTTCACCATGTCGGTCTGCTTGCTGACCAGCGCGTTCACCTGGCTCGACTCGTCCGGATAGTTCGTCATCACGAGCGAGTCGACGTAGGGCCTGCCCGTCTCCCAGTAGTTCTTGTTGGCGGAGAAAGTGCTCTCCTGCCCTGGGGTGAAGGACTCGAACTTGAAGGGCCCGGTGCCGACCGGCTTCTTGGCATCGAAGCCGACCGGGATCACGTAGAAGAAGTAGTCGGCGAGCGTGTCGACGAGTGTGGAGTACGGCTGCTTGAACGGGACGCGCAGCGTGTGCTTGTCGAGCTTGCGGATCCCGCCGACGTCGAGTGTGGCCAGGTGCGCGGCGCCGCCGCTGCCCGTGGCCGGGTCCACCGACGTCTCGAACAGGTGCTTCACGTCGTCGGCCGTGAGGTCCTTGCCGTCGTGGAAGGTCACGCCGGACTTCACGCGGATTGTCCACTCCGTGGCGTCCGCGTTGGACGTGATCTCCTCGGCGAGCACGAACTCCGGGCGACCGTTCTTGTCGAAGCCCACCAGCGGGTCGAAGAGCTGCGGAGCGCGCGCGTAGTCCGGAACCGTGATCTGGTTCAGCGGGCTCAAGGTGTCGGTGCTGCCGCCCCCGCTCAGCCCGACGCGCAGCGTGCCGCCGCGTTTCGGCTTCCCCGCCGCCGCCTTGGATGCGGTCTTACCCGACCCTCCGGTGTCGCAGCCTGCCAAGACCGTGCCTGCCGCCACAACCGACACGAACCGGCGACGCGTAACCCCTGACTCCATGGACGGGTTCCTTTCGACAGCGAGATGCGGTCCTCACATCACCCATGGGCCGGGGTGATGCATGTACCATGCCAACCTACCACCGGGCGTGGCTACCATGCAAGAGCCGCGCGCGCGTCAGGCGGCTGCGACGGAGGAGCGCCAGGACAGCCAGCTGCCGCTGAGCTCGAGTGCCCGCGAGGCACGCAGGACGCCCAGGTCATCGCCGGGGCGCCCCGCCAGCGTGACGCCGAGCGGGAGTCCCTGCGACGAGAGGCCGACCGGGACGTTGGCGGCGGGCTGGCCGGTCAGGTTCCAGGTCGTGGTGATGGGCATGAACCCGGTCCAGTTCGCCGCCACCGGGCGCCCATCGATCTGCGCCGGCGGGTCCGAGTGGGGGAAGGCGGTGCTCGTAGTCGTCGGCGTCACGAGCAGGTCGAAGCGCGTGAAGAACTCCTCCATCGCCGCTCGGAACCCCCATAGTCGCTGAAGCCGTCCGGCGTAGTCCTCGGCGGAGAGCTCCGGATATGCGGCGAGCTCGGCCAGCGTCTCGGGAAAGAGCTCGACGATGTGGTCCGCGTCGGCCGGGCGTGCCAGCAGGCTCCGCACATCCGTGACGTAGAAGCCCATGTAGAGCTCGATCGGATTCTCGATCCGCGGAGCCTCCTCGGCCACCTCAGCGCCGAGCGCCGCGAGTCGACCGGCGGTCTCTCGCGTGGCATCCCGCAGCTCGGGGTCGACCGCGAAGTGACCGAGATCCCCGGTGTACGCCACGCGCAGGCCCTTCAGCGGAGTGTCGGTCAAATCTCCTCCGCGCAGGTCGTCGAGATAGGCCTGGGGCCCGGCCCTGAGGGCGATCGGGTCGCGCGCGTCGTGGCCGGACATCAGCCCCAGCAGCAGCGCGGCGTCCTCCACGCCACGCGTCATCGGCCCCGTGTCCAGGAACAGGAGCGAATCGCGCGGCGCTGGCAGCGTGGGCACTCGGCCGTGTGTCGGCTTGATGCCGTAGACCCCGCAGTACGAGGCGGGCACGCCGATCGATCCCGCGGAGTCCGAGCCGGTTGCGCCGGGCACCATGCCGGTCGCCACGGCGACGGCCGACCCCCCGCTCGAGCCTCCTGTCGTCGTCTCGGGATTCCAGGGATTGCAGCAGGGCGGGCACAGGCGGTTCTTGGTCTCTCCGAGCAGTCCGAACGCGGGGGTGTTGGTCTTGCCGACGACGATGGCGCCCGCGGCGCGCAGACGCTGCACCGGTAGCGAGTCCGCGTCGGGGACGTTGTCGGCGAAGTGCACGGATCCGTAGGTGGTCCGGATGCCCTGCGTCTCGTGAAGGTCCTTGATGCCGAGCGGGATACCGTGCAGCGGGGGCAGATCCTCCCCGCTCATCTGGGTCGCTTCGGCGACCTTCGCGCTGACGAGCGCCGCATCCGACGCGACCTCGAGGAAGGCGTTCAAGCCCGGGTCAAGCTCGCGGATGCGACTCAGGCTGGCCTGGACGAGCTCGACGGGCGATACCTCGCGGGTGCGAACCGCTTCGACGAGCTCCACGACGGTGCTCGTAACCCCGGGTTGGTCGGCACGCGCCCCGTCCACGCCCGGCACGATACATGTTGCATGGTACAGGCGCTAGGAGCCCGAGCTCCCGCCGTCTCCGTCGTCGTCGCGCCGGCGTCGAGGGCGGCGCCGACGTGACAGCGGCCGCCATGCCGCGGATCGTCGTGGCTGCGCGGCGGTACGCGCGCGCGGTGTAGGGATTGGCGTCACCCAGCTCGAGCAAGGACGCGAACGCGTCCAGGCGATCGGCGATGTCTGCGTTCTCCACCGGACTGCTCAAGTTAGCCGTCGCGCCAGGGGGGTAGAGGTCCATTCATGAGCGGTAGCGATCAAGAGCAGGGCGGGCAGAAGCCGAGCGAGCAGCGCGGCGGAACCACGCCAGACGAGGCAGAGGCCCGCGAGAAAGGGGAGTGGGGCGCGACCGCCGCGGACGGCGTCGTCCCCGCTGAGCTGGGCGGCTCCGATGCTCCGCGCGAGATGCTCGACGAGGATCCGCAGCTCGACAGCTCGGTCCTCGGGCGCACGACTGGCTCGGACGAGCCGGCGACCGAGGACGGCGTGGACCTCAGCGGAGGCGACAGCGCCGATGCCGCCACCGACGGCGGGCCGGACATCCCGGAGGGCGCCGAGCCCGATCTGAAGGACATCGGCGCGGCGTCCCGCGAGCGGGACGTCGACTCGGCCGGCTAGCAGCCCCGCGCCAACCCCACTGCGCCCGTGGACCAGAGCGGGCTCGTTGGCTATTGTCAGACTTGGGGATGAGGAGAGGGCGCTGCTGACAGCAGCTTCCACGGGTTGGGTCGTAGGGATCGCGATGGGAGTCGTGGTGATCGCGGTCGCGGCGGCCATCGTCATCGTCATCGTCTCGCTGGCGATGAGGATCGCCACGCAGGCCGCCACCGCGGAGCAGGCGGTCGAGGTGGTCCGTCAGCAGACCTCGGAGCTAGGCGGCATCGAGCGGATCAACGACTCGGGCACCCGCATCCTGCGCTCCGCCCGCGCGCTTCGAAAGGCGGCGGTCGGACGATGACCGCCTGGGGTGTCGCACTGATAATCGGGCTCGCCGCCGCCCTGGCCGTGGCCGGACTGCTCGCCCTGCTGCTGGTTCAGGTGGGCAAGATCCAGCGATCGGTTCGCAACTTGCTCGAGACCGCGGGCCAGGTCGGCGCGAACACGGCGAACATCCCGCAGCTTGAGGCGACCGCGCCCGTGCTGGCGCTGATCGTCGAGGAGGCCGTGGTCCAGGACGGCTACATGAACGCGCTCACCGACGGGTTCGGGCAGGGCGCGTGAGCACCGACACGTACATCCTCTTGAGCGTCCTGCTCGCCGTGGTCGTGATCGCGGTGCTCGCGTTCGCCCTGATCAGGGTACGCCAGGGCCTCGAGGCGATCTCGCAGGATCTCGCGGCGCTCGCCTCCGCTCTGGACGGCGTCGAAGCCCAGCACCTGCGCCCGCTTGAGCCGGCGGTCAAGGCGATCAACGCCCAGTTCGAGATCATCCTCGGCGCGCTCCCGGGCATCGGGCGCAAGGCGGCGATGGTGGCGGAGAGGAGGCCGCGATGACGCTCTGGTGGATCGGAGACGCCGTCCTGTTGCTGGTGATCCTTCCGGTCGTGGTCTATCTGCTGCGAGGGGTGCTCGACGCGGCCCGCAGCATCGTCCCGAGCGTGCGCAAGATCTCCACCGTCGCCGCCGCGGGCTCGAAGGACCTGGACGCCGCCGTGCTGCTGCTCACCACGCAGGATCAGGTTCAGCAGACCGTTGCCGGAGTGGCGGGCTACGGCGGCTCGCTCGACGTCATCGTCGACGACGCGGAGGGGCAGCGCTGATGCCGGCGGCCGGGGTCGTGATGATCATCGCGGTCCTGGCGATCGTGCTGGCGCTCGTCTACTACCTCGTATCGACGATCGTGGCGCTGCGGCAGATCGCCGACGGCCTCGACGAGGCCATCGGCGGCGTGGCCGAGATCGTCGCGAAGAGCGCGCCGGTCAACGAGGTGGTGAGCGCGATCAACGGGCAGCTCGATGCCGGGGTCGACCTACTCGAGGGGCTGCTCGTCAAGAAGGCCGGTCTCAGCGACGCGATGGGCCTGATCGAGAGCGTCTACCCCGGGGCCGCGGCAGCGGGATTGCGCAACTTCCCCGACAGCGCCTCCGTGGATGCGCCTCGTATCGGGGAGGTCTACACCAGGGGCACGCTCACGCTCGCCCGGCTCGGCCGAGAGGCGCCAATCGCCGCCGCCAGTCCGGCAAGCGAGGTGCTGCGCAACGTCCAGGGCGGCAGCCTGGCCGCCCGGCTGCTCTACCCGAACCTTCGTCAGACGAGCCCGGAGAGCCTGCCGAACTCCCCGGTGATCGGCGCCGACGCTCCGGTCCAGTACGAACAACGCGACGACATCGGGGCCGCTCGCCGGCAGTTCCCGGTTCGGCGCACCTGATCCGAGAGGAGCAAGTTGCAGACTCCGGCGCCATTCGAGTACGAGCGGGCGACCACCGTCCAGGGTGCGATCGCGGCGCTGGAGCGGCTCGGCGCCGACGCCCGGATCATCGCCGGCGGCCACAGCCTGCTGCCGATGATGAAGCTGCGGCTGGCCAACCCGGCGCATCTGATCGACATCAACGATCTCGCTGAGCTCGCCTACATCCGCGAGCAGGACGGTCAGATCCGGATCGGCGCGCTGACCCGGCACGTCGACCTCTTGAAGTCCGACCTCCTGGCGCGGGAGTTTCCGATCTTCCGCGACGCCGAGACCGTGATCGCGGACCCGGTCGTGCGCAACCGCGGCACCATCGGCGGCTCGCTCTGCCAGGCGGATGCCGCCGAGGACCTGTCGGCTGTCTGCTCGGCGCTGAAGGCAGAGGTCGTGATCCAAGGGGCCGGCGGGGAGCGAGTGGTGGGGATGGAGGACTTCCACGTGGGACCGTTCACCACCGCGGTCGGCGCCGGAGAGATGCTGACCGAGATCCGCCTGGCAGTTCGCCCGGGGGCGGGCAGCGCACACGAGAAGGTGGAGCGGCGTGCCGGGGATTGGGCCATCGCAGCGGCGTCGGCGGCGGTCTGGATCGACGGCGGGGTGATCGCGGACGCGGGCATCGCGCTCAGCGCCGTCGGGATGACGACGATCCATCTCACGCGCGCTGAGGAGCTCCTGCGCGGCAAGCAGCCGTCGGACGACCTGTTCGCGCAGGCCGGCGAGATCGCCTCGGCCGACTGCTCTCCGAGCGCCGACGGCCGCGGCCCGGTCGACTACAAGCGCCACCTCGCGGGCGTACTCACCCAACGCGCGCTGCGCCGATCGGCGGCGCGCGGCCTGCACCAGGAGGCCTGATCGATGAACGTTTCGATGACCGTGAACGGCGAGCAGGTCTCCGCGGACGTCGAGCCGCGTCAGCTGCTCGTGCACTTCATTCGCGACACGGTGGGGTTGAAGGGCACCCACTGGGGCTGCGACACCTCGAACTGTGGCGCCTGCGTGGTGCTCATGGACGGCCAGCCGCTGAAATCGTGCACGGCCCTGGCGGTGATGTGCGACGGCCATGAGATCCGCACCGTGGAGTCGCTCGAGGTCGACGGCGAACTGGACCCGATCCAGCAGGGCTTCCACGAGCGTCACGCGCTGCAATGCGGGTTCTGCACGCCGGGCATGCTGATGACCACGCGCGCCCTGCTTGACGAGAACCCCGATCCCACCGACCACGAGATCCGTACGGCGATCTCCGGTGCGATCTGCCGCTGCACCGGATACAAGAACATTGTCAGCGCAGTCCGCTGGGCGGCTGAGCACGAGGCTGGCGCGAAATCGGAGGCATGAGGATGGCCGTTGTCGAGAACCTTCCAAGCCCGTCGACCGAGCGTCCGATCGGCTTCGGCCGGCTGAAGCGCAAGGAGGACGCGCGCTTCATCCGCGGGCAGGGGACCTACCTGGACGACATCGAGCTGCCCGGCATGGTGCACGGCGCCGTCCTGCGCAGCCCGTACGCCCACGCGCGCATCCTCTCGATCGACACCTCGGCCGCGCTGGCCCACCCGAACGTGGCTGCCGTGGTCACCGCCAAGGACCTCGAGACGCTCGGTCTGGCCTGGATGCCGACGATCTCGTACGACACGCAGGCGGTTCTGGCCGGCGACAAGGTCCGCTTCCAGGGCCAGGAGGTCGCGTTCGTGATCGCGACCGACCCGTACTCGGCCCAGGATGCGCTGAGCCTGATCCACGTCGAGTACGAGTCGCTGCCCGCGGTGGTCAACGCGCGCAAGGCGCTTGATCCCGACGCGCCGCTGATCCGTGACGACAAGTCCGGTCAGGTCGACAACCTGGCGAGCCCGACCTGGGAAGCCGGCGACCAGGAGGCGACCGACCGCGCCTTCGCCGAGGCCGACACGGTCGTCGCGCGCGACATCATCTATCCGCGCTGCCATCCGGCGCCGCTCGAGACGTGCGGGATCATCGCCGACTTCAACCCGGAGACCGGCCAGCTGGACATCTACAACGGCAACCAGGCGCCGCACGCCCATCGGACCGTGTACGCCCACGTCGCGGGGCTCGCGGAGCACATGATCCGGATCCGCTGTCAGGACATCGGCGGCGGATTCGGCAACAAGGTCCCGATCTACCCCGGGTACGTGTGCGCGATCGCGGGCTCGATCGTGGCCGGCGTGCCGGTCAAGTGGGTGGAGAACCGCTCCGAGAACCTGATGTCGACCGGTTTCGCTCGCGACTACGTCATGCGCGCCGAGATGTGCTCGAAGGACGGCAAGATCACCGGCCTCCGAGTCGACGTGATCGCCGATCACGGCGCCTTCGACAGCAC
>JAWVEN010000024.1:0-4058 GCA_033856675.1 Gaiellales bacterium
TGGTGATCGACGGCGAGGCGACCTTCCTCACCGGCGACTTCGCGCCGCGCGAGGGCGAGAGCGTGTACGACCAGATCGCAGCCACCGGCGCGCCGGAGCTCCTGCTCGCCCACTTCGAGGGCCGGCTCGAGTACCACGCCCCCTTCCACCTGGGGCGCGAGGTCTCGCACCCGTTTCGCGGGCTGGTCGACGCGACCGAGGCGAACGAGCTGCTGGCCGCGGAGGGCCACGCGGCGCTGCGGCTGGTCGACAACGGCGAGATCGGCCCGCAGACGCACACCTTCCACCTGATCCCGGCGGGCGTGTCGAAGACGCGCGCTGTCGCCGCGCACATGCGGGCGCGCGGGTACGCGCGCGAGGAATGCGTGGCCGTGGGCGACTCGCGCGAGGACCTCGACGTGGCCGAGGTGGTGGGGCGCCTGTTCCTCGTCGCCAATGCCGCGGCGGGCGACATCTCGGCGTTTGCGAACGTGGAACGGACCGAGGCGGCCATGGGCGAGGGCTTCTACGAGGCAATTATTCGTTCACTCGCCGAGCGCTAGTAACCGCCGTCACAAGCGTGTGTATCCGGAGCAGTCGGGATCGCTTCGATCCCATCGACTCTGGAGGCACAGATGCACCTCTCGGATGCACATCACTCCCGCAAGACGCTGGCGGGTGCGTGCATGGTCGTTGCGCCGCTCGTACTGCTCGCCGCGATGGTGATCCATCCGGCCAGCGACATGGACGAGGCGACCCAGGTGGCCACCATCGCGGACAACCTGGACGCGTGGTACCTGGCTCACCTGCTGGCGCTTGTCTCGATCGCGCTGATGGTCCCCGCCGTGCTCGGCCTGATGCACATGCTGCGCGAGCGCGAGGTCGCCCTCGGGCACCTGGGCGGCGGGCTCGCGCTGCTCGGCTCCCTCGTCCTGATGCTGTTCTGGGGCGTGGCGCTGATGCAGTGGCAGATGGTGCGCGGAGCGGGCGACAGGACGCAGATGACGTCCCTGCTGGACCGCTTCATGCACACGACGGGCACCCAGGTGTTCCTGTTCCTCGGGCTCGCGCTCACGATCGGTTTGGTCGTGCTGGCGCTGGGGCTGTGGCGGGCACGCGCGGTGCACTGGTCGATCGCCGGGGCGCTGGCCGCCGGGGCGGTCGTCCTGCAGGCCGGTTTCTTCGTCGGCAACGAGGCCGCGTACTTCATCGTGGCCTCGGCGATCCTGTTCGTCGCGCTCGCGACGATGGGGCGGATGGTGCTGACGGAGACCGACGAGGCCTGGGAGCACACCCCCGAGCACACGGGGTTCCGGGCCGTAACCGGTCACTGACGGACCGGGGGGCCCGCTCCGGCGGGCCCTTCCGTCACCCGCCCAGGATCTCGACCGCGACGGCCGCGACCTCGGTGGGGGTGCGCCCGACGCGCACGCCCTTGGCCTCCAGGGCCTCGGCCTTCGCGGCCGCGGTGCCCTTGGAGCCCGACACGATGGCGCCGGCGTGGCCCATCGTCTTGCCCGGCGGGGCGGTGAAGCCGGCGATGTAGCCCACCACCGGCTTGGTCACGTTCTCGGCGATGAAGTCGGCGGTGCGCTCCTCGGCGTCGCCGCCGATCTCGCCACACATGACGATCAGCTCGGTCTCGTCGTCCTCCTGGAACAGGGAGATGACGTCGATGAAGTCCGATCCCACGATGGGGTCTCCGCCGATCCCCACGATCGACGAGTTGCCGAAGCCGCGCTGGGCGATCTCGTAGCCGATCTGGTAGGTCAGCGTCCCCGAGCGCGACACGATCCCGACGTTGCCCTCGGAGAAGAAGGAGGCGGGGATGATCCCCACGTTGGCCTTGCCCGGGGAGAGCACGCCCGGGCAGTTGGGGCCGATCAGGCGGGTGGAGCCGCGGCGCAGGTGCGTGTAGACGCGCAGCATGTCGTGGGCGGGGATGCCCTCGGTGATGCAGATGACGGTGTCGATCCCCGCGTCGGCGGCCTCGAGGATCGAGTCGGCGGCGAACCGCGGCGGGACGAACACCATCGCCGTGTTGGCGCCGGCCTGCGAGACCGCGTCGTGGACGGTGTCGTAGATCGGCACGCCCTCGACGTCCTGACCCGCCTTGCCGGGCGTGACGCCGGCGACGAGGTCGGTCCCGTAGCTGCGGTTGTTGAGCCCGTGGAAGGTGCCCTCCCGGCCCGTGAGGCCGGTCACGACCAGCTTGGTGTCGCGGTCCACGAGGACGCTCATAGCGCGCCCGCCAGCTCGACGACCTTCGCCGCGGCCTCGTCCATCGTGGCCACGACCGTGACGTTGGGCAGGTCGGCCTCGGCCAGGAGCGCACGGCCCTCCTCCTCGTTGGTCCCGTTCAGGCGGACCACGAAGGGGACGGTCGGCTTGACCTGGGCGAAGGCCTCGATCAGCCCGCGGGCCACCTCGTCGCAGCGCGTGATCCCGCCGAAGATGTTGAACAGCACGGCCTTGACCTTCTCGTCGGACAGGATGACCTCCACCGCGTCCACGATCGCCTCGGCCTTCGAGCCGCCGCCGGCGTCCAGGAAGTTCGCGGGCGAGCCCCCGGCCTGGGCCACGACGTCCAGCGTGGACATGACCAGCCCGGCGCCGTTGCCCAGGATCCCGATGTCGCCGTCGAGCTTGACGTAGGTCAGCCCGCGCTCCTTGGCCATCCGCTCCTGGGGGTCGTCGGCGGAGGAGTCGGCCAGCTGCTCGTTCTCGGGATGGCGGAAGAGGCTGTTGCCGTCCAGCGTGACCTTGGCGTCCAGCGCCATCACGGACCGGTCGCCGGTGACGATCAGCGGGTTGACCTCCACCAGCATCGCCTCCTCGGCGATGAAGGCGTCGTACAGGCGGGCCAGCAGCGCGCCGACAGGGCGCACCACGTCGGCGTCCACCCCGGCCTCGAAGCACAGCCGCCGGCCGTGGAAGTCCTGGAAGCCGAGCAGCGGGTCGACGTGCAGGCGCGCGATCGCGGAGGGGTCCTCCTCGGCCACCGCCTCGATGTCCATGCCGCCCTTGGTGGAGAGCATCAGCAGCGGGGCCTTGGCCGAGCGGTCGAACACGATCGACGCGTAGTACTCGGACGCGATGTCCGAGGCGCGCTCGATCCAGACCTCGTGCACGGTGTGGCCGCGGATGTCCATGCCCAGGATGGCCTCGGCGTGCTCGCGGGCCTCGTCCTCGGAGTTGGCCACCTTGATGCCGCCGGCCTTGCCGCGGCCACCGATCTGGACCTGCGCCTTGACCACGCAGGGAAAGCCGATCTCGCCCGCGCGCTCGACCGCTTCCTCCACCGTGGAGGCCGGTGCGCCGTCGGGAACGGGAACGCCGTGACGGGCGAAAAGCTGCTTGCCCTGGTACTCGAGGAGGTCCACGGCGCGGCACCCTAGCGCGGCGGTGTCGCATAATGCCGCGTCCATGCCGTTGCCAAAGAAGATCGAATGGGTGACCTTCGACGTCTACGGGACCCTCATCGACTGGGAGTCCGGCGCCTACGACGCCTTCACCAAGGAGGCCGCGCGCGACGGCTTCACGATCGACCGCGACGAGCTGATCCGGCTCTTCCACGAGATCCAGATCGAGATCCAGTCGGGGTCCTACGAGCTCTACGCCGAGGTCCTGCGCCGTACGGCGGTGCGGATCGCCAAGGAGCTCGGTTGGCCGCTGGAGCCCTCGCGCTCGGGGTTCCTGCCCGACTCCGTGCCGGCCTGGCCGCCCTTCAAGGAGACCAACGCCCAGCTCGACCGCTTCGCCAAGAAGTTCAACATCGGGCTGGTGTCGAACATCGACGACAAGCTCCTGGGGCTGACGCGCCGCCACTTCCGCACCGACTTCGACCTCGTGGTCACCGCGCAGCAGGTCCGCTCCTACAAGCCGGACCCCGCGCACTTCACCGAGGCCGAGCGGCGCATCGGCGGCAAGCGCGGCTGGGTCCACGTGGCCCAGAGCTACTACCACGACGTCGAGCCCTGCCTGAAGAAGAAGATCCCCGTCGTGTGGGTCAACCGCCACAAGGAGAAGCTCGAGCCCGGCCAGAAGCAGCCGACGGCCGAGGTGGCGAACCTGCGCGA
>JAWVEN010000025.1:0-2845 GCA_033856675.1 Gaiellales bacterium
CGCTCCGCCAGCAAGCGCCGCAGATAGGACTTGCATGCGCCGCGGATCCGGATCGCGAAAACGTCGCTCTGAGACTTGACCGGGTTCTTCTGTCCCATACGAGCCATTCGGTTCTTGAGCCAGTCAGGATGGGTCCCTTCGCGAAGCGGAATTGTGTGGCTTGCTTCGTTAGCAGTATCAAGGCGCCCAAGGACGAAGGATCCTCGCTGGATGCGAAGGCGCTCGGATACATCTGGCGAGCGGTACCAATGCACGTCAGTTGCCGGCATCGCTTCCGAGATTTCGGCGTGGGGCCGTGCGTCCATGATCGCGATGTGTTCCGTGGGTTGACGGATCGCGAACAAATAGCCAGTCTTGTCGTCCGCCGCTCCTGGGCTCGCAATGGTCGCATTCGCGGCCATCCAGAGAGCAACAAGCGGATCAACCGTCACGTCGAGCAGTGGAGTCGCCGCTCCGTGATGTTGCAGGTGGGAGAGGAGAGCGATATCGGGCAGCGTCGCTCCGTCGAATTCGTCGAGTCTTGCCTTGCGCGCGGCGGAGATTAGGTCTCTCGTCGCGTCACGAACTTTCTGCTCCGTTTGCTGTGCCTTCGGTAGGCGGAACACACGGCTGTGCATACCTGGCCTGAGGGACTTGTGCTGGCTCTGTCCGCGCCAGAGCCACTGGTCACTTGCGAACGTGACGTGGAGATACATCGCGGCCTCGAGAACCTTGCGAGCGTAATGCTCCGGGTGATTGGTGCTCGGCCCCCAGGTAACCACCCTTCATTCCTTAGCACGTAGGTAGCCCGGGTGGCAACAAGGTGGCAACGCACCCCACACCAGGCGCGAGGATTCGCACTGCGGAGGGTGATCGCCACCCGCATAGCGGCGCCGATAAGCGCCAGCCGACAACACGCCACCGGACTCGCTCACCAACCTACGGAACCGAAGGTCACGGGTTCGAATCCTCTCGGGCGCGCTAGTCGTGCTGCGCCGTGGCCGGCTCCAACACGACGATCGGGATCTCGCGCTCGGTCCGTCGCTGGTAGCCGGCGTAGCCCCCGTAGGCCGCGACCACCTTCGGCCACAGGCGCGTTCGCTCCCCACCGCTCGCGACGTGCGCATGGACGGCTCTCCGCTGGGAGCGGATCTGGATCGTGACGTCGGGATTCGCGCGGAGGTTGTGGAACCAGGCCGGGTGCTTGGGATTGCCGCCCTTCGAGGCCACGATGATCAGGTTGCTGCCGTCCGGCACATACCCGAGGGGGCTCGTGCGCCTGGTCCCGCTCTTTGCTCCCACGTGCTCGAGCAGCAGCGTCGGTGGAAGGTTGGGCAAGCGGTGACCGATCCGCCCGCCAGTCGCGCGATAGGCCGCGGTGTACACCTTCATGAGGCTGCTCAGAACCGGCCACATCCGCTCGACTGGACCCATGCAACGGCGACCCTACCGGCGGAGCGCGAAACGCCCGCGCAGATGATCCGCCACGACACGCTCGACTTCACCCTCGCCAACCTGTCGGAACCGCCGGCGCGCTACCTGCTCTTCCGCGCGCCGGGCGGCTTCGAGCGTCGCTTCGACCCCGAAATAACCTCCGCCGCCGCTCGGAGCCCCGACCTCACCGCCGCGTTCGCGCCCACCGTCACGGTGAGCTCCTCCCACTTGCCCTCCAGCCCGACTCCGCCGGGCGTGTGGGGGCTGACGAAGGCCACGTAGTCGCCGGCGAAGTGCACCGGCCCCACCGGCCGCAGCAGCGCCTCGACGTGGTGTTCGTAGCCCATGCGCGGCATCGGCACCCCTTCCGACCAGCGCCGCACCAAACGCTCGCGCACGCGTCCGCTCGCCTCCGGGAAGACGGCGACGAAGTCGGCCTCGAAGGCGTCCGCCACCTGGGTGTCGTCGGCGCGGTCCAGGTACGGCATCGCCGCCTCGCCGAAGCAGAGCAGGTGGATGACCCCCGTCGTGGCCTGGCGCTCGCGGTACGTCTGCGAAGGCAGCACGATCGTGAAGCTCGTGTCGAGCGACCACGCCGCGCTGAGCTGGTCCCAGCCCGCGGTGCCCTCGTGCTCGACCGTGAGCAGCACCTCGATGCCGGGGTGGCTCTCGATGTGCCTCAGCGCCGCCAGCTTCCACGTCGGCAGGCCCCTCACCAAGCGCTCGGTCACGCGCGGCGGCGTGGCCACCACGACGTGCGACGCGGTCACCGATCGCAGCTCGCTCCCGTCGCGATACGTCACCACCCCGCCGTCGACCGACGTGACGAGCGCGGATGTCACCGGCGGCGTCGCCAGCGCGCCCGACATCGCCGCGGTGATGTCGGGGCAGCCGCCCTCGGGCACCAGGAACGTGCCCCAGGCGCCGGACATCGCCCCGCCGTAGCGCGGGAGCCCGTACATCAGGAACAGCGCGGGCAGCACGTCGAGCGGCGACGAGAACTCCGTCGCGTAGAGGCGGCGGTAGAAGGTCATGACCTGCGGATGGCAGTCGCCGAGCCAGTCGGTCGAGCTGACGGCGAGCAGCTCCTCGATGCGCGCGGGCGCGGTGCCGGGGTCGCCGAGCGCCGCGCATTCGGCGTTCACGCGTTCCCAGGTGCGCGTGAGGTCGTCCTTGGCGTCGGCCTCGACATCCAGCCCGGCCAGCAGCTCGTCGAGCGTGTCCGGGGTGAGCAGGCGGTCGCCGACGATCAGGCCGTCCCGTCCCGCCGCCGGCCGCAGCTCGATGCCCAGCTCGGCGATCAGCCGGCTCTCCGGCGAGTCGGGGTTGAGGTCGTACCAGCCCTCGGCGCCGATCGTCTCGTCGAGGCCGCCGATCGCGCCACGGCTCGACCGGCCACCGATCTGAGCCTCCGCCTCCAGCACGAGGACGT
>JAWVEN010000026.1:0-3111 GCA_033856675.1 Gaiellales bacterium
CGTGTCGAGCACATCGAGACGCTGCACCCGACCGACCTTCCTCGCTTCGCGGGCCTCGGAGTCATCGCCAGCATGCAGCCGATGCACGCCCTTCCCGAGGCCAGCCAGGTCGACGTCTGGCGCGACAGCCTGACTCCCGAGGTCGCCTCCAGTGGCTGGCGCCTGCGCAGCCTCCTCGATTCGGGCGCGGCGCTTGCCTTTGGCAGCGACTGGCCTGTCGTGCCGATCGATCCTCTGCTCGAGATCCACGCTGCGGTTCGTCGGCAGACGCCGAGCGGCGAGCCGGCGGGCGGATGGCTGCCCGCGGAGGCAGTGTCCCTCGCCGATGCGCTGGCCGCCGCGACCTGGGGCAGCGCCTTCGCCGAGCACGCCGAGACGGACCGCGGCCACCTGTCGACAGGCGCGGTCGCCGACCTGATCGTGCTGGATCGCGACCTGCTGCGGGAGGACGGTGAAGCCATCGCCGGCAGCCAGGTCATCCTGACGGTGGTGGACGGCGAGGTGGTGCACGCCGCCTGACGGCCGGATCCGCGCATGACGGCCCCGTAATGACCGTCCAGGTCGCACTCCCCAGACTGGAATCCGGACGAGCGCGCGGGCACCCATCCGGGTGCCCGGATGTGCTGTCCAGATTGGACGACAGGTTGAACTCACCGATCCAGGCTGCCCGGCCGCGGCTGCTCATGCTTGCCGGCATGGCCCTCACGCTTGCACTCACCTTCATGGTCATCGGTCGCACGTCGGCCGGTGGCATCACGACCGTCGGCCTCGGGCTCGCGGAGCCGTTCGCCGTGCTGGCGGGCACGCCGGCGATCACCAACGTCGGGCTCACCGAGATCACCGGGGACGTCGGCATCCATCCCGCCGCATCGGTTACCGGATTCCCGCCGGGCATCGTGAACGGGACGATCCATGCGGCCGACCAGGTCGCGCTGGATGCCAAGAACGCGCTGGTCACGGCCTACAACGACGCCGCGGGGCGCGCACCGACCGCGACCGTTCCCGCGGGCGCACTGATGGGAACGCTCTTCTCGGGCGTCTACAACGCCGGCGGCGTCACGCTCACTGTGCCGGGTGCATTGATCCTCGACGCGCAGAACAACGCGGACGCGGTCTGGATCTTCCAGGCCACTTCCGACCTGGTCACGGCCTCGGCGAGCTCGGTTCAGATCATCAATGGCGGCTCGCCATGCAACGTCTTCTGGCAGGTCACGAGCTCTGCAACCCTCGGTTCGGGCTCGACCCTGGTGGGCAACATCCTCGCCCTGACTTCGATCACGATGACCGACGACGTGACGATCGACGGCCGAGCCCTGGCTCGCAACGGCACCGTGACCCTGATCAACGACACCATCGACAGCACCATGTGCGCGGCTGCTGGGCCGGTCCCGACGCCAACACCAACGCCAACGCTCTCGCCGGTGGCACCGACGCCTTCGGCGACGCCACTGCTGCCGAATACATCGGCTGACCAGGGCCAGGGGGTTGAGATCCAGCTCTCGGTCCTCGTCCTGGTAGGGGCAAGCGCCGCTCTGCTGGTTGGCAGCGCCGCAACCCTCCGCCGTTCGACGGTGCGAAAGCGGCGGTCGGACGGCTAGCCGGGCAGGATAACCGGCAGCGAGGTCGTCGCCCGCTAGGCGACGGCCTCGTCCTCCTCCTCGCCGACCTCGATCGGATTGCGCGGGTCCGCGCTCCACTCGAACCAGCCGCCGTCGTACACGGCGATGCGCTGCCATCCCATCAGGAAGGCGTAGAACCAGGTCTCGGCGGCTCGCCAGCCGGTGCCGCAATAGAAGGCCACCCATTTGTCCGGCGTGATCCCGGCCGCCTCCCAGTTGGCGGCGATCTCCGGATATGGACGCATCGTGTTGTCGACGTTGCGGTAGTGCTGCATGTGGTAGGCGTCCGAGCCGCAGTTGCCCCAGACGTCACCCGCGATCCGTCCGGCAGGACCGATGTAGTTGTAGCCGCTCGTCCTGCCGATGTGCTCCCGCCAGCTCCGAACGCTCACCAGGGCGGCATCCTCGGACGCAAGGATCGACCGCGCGTCGCTGATGTCGACGATGAATTCGGGACGCTGCGGGATCTCCGCGCCGAAGCGCTCGACGGCGCTGGCGTGGCGCGTCACGGTCTCGACGGGGTTGCCCTCGAGCACCCAGCGGTCATAGCCGCCATCGAGGACTCGAACGTCGCGGACCCCGGCGTACGCCAGGATCAGCGCCGCTCGCGTGGCGGCGATCTGTCCCGCACGGCGGCCCGGCCATTTCTCGTTGGCGTGGCCGATCGTGTCGCGGCCGTAGAGGACCACCGTCGTGCCGGCCGAGACGCCGAGCGAACTGAGCGTGGCATGCAGCTCTTCGGCTGATCGGCGATTCCAGTCGGCGGGATCCTCGAGCCGGTTGGTGTCCAGGTAGAGGGCTCCGGGAAGGTGACCCTCCTCGTACTCCTCGGGGACGCCGAAGTTGACGTGGAACACCAGGAACCCGTTGTCGTCGTAGGTGTCTGGCGATTCGCCCGCGAGCAGCTGGCTCACCCACGCGGGGTGGACGAGCTTCTCGTGGTTGGGCAAGGACTCGACCGGCAGACTGGCATCGGCCGCCCAGGCCGAGAAGCCGGCCCCGTCGACCCACAGGTCTTCGTGACCGAGGTCTTCGAGCCTGGCCGCAAGAGCCGATGCGTCGTCCGCCCCGTCGCCGTACACGACGATGGTGCGACCGTGGGTGATGCTTTTCTCATGGAGCAGGCGCTGCAGCTCGGCTTCCTCGACGGTGTCCAGCCACGCGACCGGGAACGCCACCGCGCGCGGGACATGCCCGCCGCGCGCCTCCCCGTTGAGCCGCCAGCCGTTGTAGGCGGCGGTGGTGCGAGCGTCGACGAGGATGAGGTTCGGGTCGGTCAGTCGGTCCCGGAGATCGACGATGGAGACCGATCCAGGAGCATTGCTGGGATTCGAGATGTTCACGTGCAGGGATCCTCTGGTCTATCGGCTGCTGACGTCGGGGGCAAGCAAAAACCCCTGCTGAGCGAGCAGGGGCTTGATGCGTGTCCGGCGTCAGGCTGACGCCACCAGGTTCCCTACAGACACCATCCACCCTGCTCGATGCAGGGGCA
>JAWVEN010000027.1:0-24426 GCA_033856675.1 Gaiellales bacterium
TCCCGAACACCACGAACTCGTTGTCGGCGATGCCGTCCGCCAGCGGCCTGCTGCACCGCTTCGGCGACAGCTCGTCGTACCAGCCGCACAGGATCAGCGCAGGGACGCCTATCTCGCCGAGCCGGTCTGAGATGTCGAAATACCCCTGAGGCCCGGTGCCCTTGAACTCGTGAGGGCCCCACAGGGCGTACGCCGGCCCGACGTCGTTCATGTACTGCTCCGCGATCTCGGTGAACTCCCGCCGCGAACGCTCGGGGTCATACGGGCTCGAGCGGCGGAGGTGCCGCGAGTTGAGCTCCAGCACCGCATCCTGGTAGTCCGCCGCGTCGAGATCGTCGTCGAGCTCGCGGCGCAACATCAGCGCGTGCATCTCCGCTCCCAGCGACATGCGGTGCTCGGAGATGTCGAGCAGGTAGTGCTTGCCGTTCGCGTAGGTGTTCGAGAGGACCAGCGCCTCGACGTTCTGCGGATGGTCGAGCGTGTACGCGATGGCGAGCATGCCGCCCCACGACTGCCCAAACAGGGTGACAACGCCAAGGTCGAGAGCGCTGCGGACGGTCTCGACCTCGTCGATGAACCGGGGAATCTGCCACAGCGACGGGTCGTCGGGCCGATCCGAGTCGCCTCCGCCGAGCTGGTCGTACAGGACGAGCTTGAGATCACGGCCCGTCACCTCGCAGAGCCGGTCCAGATACCGGCTGCTGACACCCGGTCCACCGTGCAGGCCAAGCAGCGTGTGGCTTCCCGTGCCGAAGACCCGGTAGGCGACCTCGAAGCCGCGCTCAACCGTCACACGGCCCTCGTCGGTGAGCGCGCTTCCGCGAGCCTCGACGCTGCTGTCTGTCATCTTCGTCCGCCTTCCGTCGAATGAGGTCGGAGACCGTATCACCACCTCCGCGCGCTGGCGCATCGTGAGCCCACGTCGTACCGTGCACATCGATGCCCAGGAGGTCGACGCAGTGAGCCCCATCCGCCCGCGGCTGGAGATCGTCGGGAAGCGGCTCGACCCCGAGCATCACCGGCTGCGCGACTTCGTCACGCGCATCGCCCAGCCATACGAATGGCTCGAGGCGGGGACACCAGATGCCGACCGTCTGCTGCGCGGGTTGGACATGGCCGACGCGCAACTGCCGATCGTCGTCGACGGCGACAACGTCCTCACCTCGGTGACGATCCACAGCTTGGCCAAGGCGTGGGGTCACGTCGAGCGGCCGAAGCGCTCCGGCTACGACCTTGCGATCATCGGCGCCGGCCCTGCCGGGCTTGCCGCGGCCGTGTATGCAGCATCGGACGGGCTTTCGACGATCGTCGTCGAGCGCGACGTCCCGGGTGGGCAGGCGACCCACACGTCGCTGATCGAGAACTTCTTCGGGTTTCCCGACGGCATCGGCGGTGCCGAGCTGTCTCGCCTCGCCGGTCGGCAGGCCGAACAGTTCGGCGCCGAGGTGATGGTGCTCCGCGGCGCGATCGGCAGCCACCTCAAGGGGCATGATGAAGCCGTCACCATCATCCTCGACGGCGGCGTCGAGATCACCGCCGCCGTCGTCCTCGCAGCGCCGGGGATGGAGTGGCGACGCCTCGAGCTCGAAGGAGTCGACGAGTTGCTCGGACGTGGCGTCTACTACGGCGCCGGGCGCAGCGAGGCAAAGGGGTGCGGCGACCAGGGCGTCGTCGTCGTCGGCGCAGGCAACTCGGCGGGACAGGCAGTGATGAACTTTGCGGCAGCAGGCGCACGGGTGACGATGCTCGTCCGCGGTGACCGGCTCGGAAAGACCATGTCCGCCTATCTCGTCGACCGTATCGAGCAGCACCCCCTGATCGACGTGCGCCTCAACTCGCGGCCGACGGCCCTGCATGCAGATGACGGCCACCTTGCCGCCGTCAGCTTCGCCGGCTCGGACGGAACAGCGGAGACCCGGCCGGCGCGGGGGATGTTCATCTGCATCGGCGGCACTCCTCGGACTGCCTGGTGCCCGGACGAGGGCGTTCTCACCGACGGGGCCGGATACATTCTCACCGGGCCCGATCTCTTACAGGACGGCAGGCGGCCGGACGGTTGGCCGCTGGGGCGGGACCCGCTGGCACTCGAGACGAGCAGACCCGGCCTCTTCGCCGCCGGCGATGTCCGCCACGGCTCCACAAAGCGCGTGGCGGGCGCGGTCGGCGAGGGATCGATGGCGGCCGTGCTGGCGTTCCGCCGCCTCGCCGAGCTTGGGCTCACTGCCTGAGCGGCTCTCCCCTTGACCCGGGAGGGCCGCTCGGGCCAGAGGCTCGGTTGCTCAACCCACAGTGACGCTCATCGTCCGGCTCACGGTGGCGCCCTGGGCATCCGTCAGCCGTAACGTCCACGTGAACGTCCCGGCCGTGGTCGGTGTGCCGCCAACGCGCACGAGGTACCCGTCCGGGTTGTCCTGGATCAGCGTCATTCCCGGCGGCAGCTGTCCGGCGGTGACCGCCCAGCGATACGGCTTGACGCCGCCACTGCCGTCGATCCACAGGTTCCCGAAGCTCCCGACAGTGAGCGGCGCCCACTGCTCGGGAGTGATCGCGAGGGAGAGCGCGGGGTTGATCCTGATGGTGTACGTCCGGCTCGCCGTGAGCCCGTTCTGGTCGGTCGCCTTGATCGTGAATGTGGTCGTCTCAACGGTGGTCGGCGTACCGGCCACCGAGGCATGGATCGACTTGGCCGGCGTGAAGCCCGCGTTCGGATCCACGAGCCTGAGGCCGTTGGGCAGCCGGCCCGCGATGATCTCGAAACGGACAGGGCCGAGGGTGTTCGGGCCGAACGTCATCGTGGTCGTCGAGGCCGAGTTGGCGGTGAAGTCCGCGCCCACGAACCCAGGTCCCAGCTCGGCAACGTCCGGCGTGATCATCGCCTGGCGGGGCGGGTTCAGCGTCAGGAGCGCGGTCTTCGTCACGCCGCCCGCAGAAACCGAGATGGTGACCGAAGTCGGTGCGCTGACGGCCGTCGTGTACGTCACGTAGAACGACGCGACGGGGCTCCCCGGATCCGAGAACCTGTCGACGTGGACGGAGGCGGGCACCGAAGCGAAGTTCGGATGACTGCTCTGGACCGCGAAGTCGAGCGGCGTCGGCGGATTCGGGGCGAAGTTGACCCCTGCGACAGCCAGTGTCCCGACGGTGTCCAGCGATGAATGGCTCAGGCTGAGCGCTGTCGGCGGCACCGAACCCGTCGGCGGCGGAGGCGGCGGCGGCGTGCTGGATGGCGTGCAGCCGGACAGGGTCACGGTAACCGACGTCACTCCATCGCTCACCTTCGCCTTGCACGTGCTCGATCTGTAGCCCGACCTGCTGAACTTGAAGTCTCCGCTGCTGTTCGCCTTACCGGTCACGGTCACCTCTGGCGACGCCACCGTGATCGTTGCGTTGGCTTTCGCGCCCTTGCCCTCGATCGTCAGAGATCCTGAGGAGCTGAGCCGGGCTTTCTGCACACTCACAGCGGCCAGCGCACTCGATGGTGCAACCAACAGCGCCGAAAGTGTCAGTAGCGAAACGAACGCCGCGACTCGGCGTCCTTGTGAGAACCGCATGCTCGAACGCTTCATCCCGTCCTCCCATGAGCGTTGCGGGGTCGCGGCCGGAGGTTGCCGTTCGCGCTCGCGTCCCCCTGTCGTCCAGAGCTTCCACTGGCTGTTACGACGTGCGTTTGTGAATGGATTCCACATTTGACACGTTCTGCACCCGAAAGTCACCGGTCGTAGGACCAATGTCCCAGGGGCATTAAGCCGAAAGTTGGATCGTCCGGCAGGCACCCTTTTGGGGGATTTCGACGAAATCGCGAATTGGCCCTCAAGTTCTGCCGCGGCCTGCCGATACCGCCCCCGTGACCGCGTCGAATCTGGACACGTCGACCAAGTCCCAAGCCGCTATTGCCGCTCCGTCGGCCGGCTCGGACGGAAAGCTGGGGCCCACCATGCGAGTACGCACCTTCATCACTTCGATCATCGCGATCTCGGCCATGTGCACGCTCTCGGCCGCTCCTGCCCACGCCGACACCACGGGCGCCTGCGCAGGCGCGTCGTTGTCACAGCCCTTCCTGCCTTGGCACGACCCGGGCTACTACCGGCTGGCGCCGGGTGGCGCCTTCGAGAGCCGCCGCTCTGGGTGGTCGCTGGACGGCGAGACCCGCCTCGTAGGCGACAACAAGCCGTTCACCGTCAACGGCGCTGCGGACGAACGGGCGCTCTATCTGGGCGAGTACGGATCCGCCACCAGCCCTTCCATCTGCCTTGCGGCTCAGGACCCGACGCTGCGGTTCTTCGTACGGAACACCGGCTCGTTCTTGTCGGCGCTTGAGATCTCCATCAACTTCACCGACGCCTTTGGTACGCGACAGAGCCTGCCGATCACGCTCGTCCTCTCTGACGCCGACTGGCAGCCCACGCTCCCGATCCCGATCGCCCTGAACCTGCTCAGCGTGCCACTGCTGAGCGACGGCAGCACCGATGTCAGCCTCGTGTTCACGCCGGTCGGCCCCGGCGGCGAATGGACAATCGACGACGTCTACGTCGACCCGTTCAAGACCAAGTAAGACCGCGGGTAGCACGATGCACGCCAGAGGCGTAGGATCGGCTTGGACGCAAGTGCTACCCGCCACGTTGTTGCGCTGAGGCAGCCTGTCCGAGGATTGAGGCCCGCCGCCTGCCACTGGTTGCACCCGGCGGGCCTCTCACCGTCACCGACGCTCAGCTTCCGCCCATGCGGCCGCAACGTTCGCCACGTCGATGCCGGGGGTAGGAAGCCCACCACGTGTATCAGCCGTCGACGGGAGGAGCGTCATGGCAACGAAGTCCGACTTCACCGAGCAGGAGTGGGAAGCGCTGCAAAAGGGAGCGACCGGCGCCGGGTTGCTGGTATCGCTGAGCGACCGGGGCTTCTTCGACCAGTTCAAGGAAGCGGGGGCTCTCGCGCGGCATTTTGCCGAGGCGCGCAAGAACAGCAACAGCGCACTGATCCGGGAGCTGGCCGAAGTACGGGGGACGGGCTTCGGCCTCACCGATCGGCCTGACGAGATCGAGCATGAGACGCTTGAAGCGCTGCGCGAGGCGATCGGCTCGCTCGAAGCCAAAGCACCGGACGAGGTCGAGGCCTACCGGACGTTCGTCCTGGATGTGGCCGAGTCCGTCGCTGCGGCGGCCGGCGGCGGCGATGCCGCGGAGCGCGAAGCGGTCGAGAAGATCCGTGCCGCGCTGAGCGCCGCCACGACCGCGTAGGCCGCTAGGTCGTGGAGCGCCGGCGATCGTCGCCGGAGGACGTCGTCACGTGCGCAGAGTGCTTTGCCCTGTACATGCGGGCGTCGGCCTTTCGCAGTGCCGCGCCCAGGTCATCCGACGCGGCACACGTGGCAAAGCCGATGGATGCCGAAAGCGGTTCGCTGTTCACTCGCCGGCGCCCGATCAACTCGCCCAGCCGGCGCACCGTCCGTTCGCACTCGGCCTCGCCGCTTGCCGGCATCAGCACGGCGAACTCATCGCCTCCTACGCGGGCGACGACGTCTTCCGACCGAACCCCGCGTGTAAGGACAGTCGCGACGGTGCGGATCACCGCGTCTCCGAACTCATGGCCCCATCGATCGTTGGCGGCCTTCAGCCCGTCGACGTCGACGACGATCAACGAGGCCGGCCGACCGGTACGACGGATCCGCTCCTGCTCCTGCCCGACAGCCTCGTCCCAGCCGAGACGGTTCAGCACGCCGGTGAGACCGTCGCGGCGCGCCTCGAGGTTCGCGCCCTCGTACGCCTCTGTGAGCGCGAGAGCCTGGTCGATCCGCGAATGGCGGTCGCGAGCGAACACCCACAGGAGCACCGCGAGGGGCAACACCGCGACAAGCGCTATGGGATTCGGCGCAACGACGAACGCGGCCGTCAACCCGACAGGTGCCAGCAGCGCGTCGACGAGGAAGACCGGGCGCAGAAACGCGATCACCTCGGCCGGCGAGACGCCGAACCCGAACGATTCGCGAATCAGCGAGCTGATCAAGTCGAATGCGAACTGGGCGCCGAGCGCCGCGACATAGAGCGGTACGTCCTCCCAGCGTGGCTCCGGCGTGCCCCACACGGCCAGCACGATCGCCGGCCCGAGCGCATGCCAGCAGGTGGACAGCACAACCGGCAGCCGGTGAGGCCGGAGGTTCCCCTCGGCGATGTCCATGGCGGCTGCGATGACATAGGCCGCGGCAACCACGAGCGGAACGGCCGCCGGCGGCAAGGCGAACAGCATCGGTACCAGGACGAGCTCGGTCGGGACTGCCGCGCCGCTCCCGATCTCGAACTCGATGCGGGACACAAGCGCGTAGGCCACGATGAACAGGACAGCGGTCGGGCCGGTGACATCCGACAGCGACACCCCGAACAGCGGCAGCATCAGGAGGGCGACGCCGAGATATCCGCAGGTGCTGATCGCGGCGACGAGCCACTCCCGCCGTGTCAGCGTGGCCGACGGTCGTTTCCGTCCTTCCTCGACCAGCGGATCGATTCGGACGACATCCTCCGCCCCGGCCGCAGCCTGGGTCGCTGTCTCCAATTTCAGCGCGGACACGCTCGCCGTATCGGCAGGAAACTCCAAAACTTGAGCCCCAATTTCGTCGAGTCGTCAAGATCCCCCGAAAGGGTGACGCCCGGGCTATCCGTGGGAACAGATTCTGGCCCTCGAAAACGAATCCTTCGATGGGCGCTGAGAGCTCCGCGGGTCGGTTACCCGGTCAGATTCACGCTCACCACGGCCTCGGACAGCGACATCGAGCCGATCTCGAGCGCACCGCCCAGAAGCACTCGCTCGTGGGTCTCGGGAAGATCGACCCGGCGCGCCATCTCTTGCGCCGTTTCGACGGAGCGGAAGCCGAGAACCAGCTCGACCTCGTTGGGGTCGTCAAGCATCCGCGAGAGGGCGTAGTCGACGACGCCCGCAGCGGTGAACTCGGGTATCCGCGCATCGAGCTCCCGCCTCCACTCCTCGAAATCAGAGACCCGTCGCCGAATCGTGAGATGGATGGAGCCGGTCGACGGGGAGGACTCTGGATGGTGATCCACACCCCCGAATGTAGCGACCGTGTGGTCGGAGCGCGACGGCCGTGCTGCCATCACCTCCCGCGAGCGGTATGGTCGCTTCGCAGTGAGAGACAATCGGCACAAGTATCGCCGCACGGCGACATGGTTGACGGTTGTCGTCCTGCTTTCAGGATGTGGCGGATCGGATTCGGGCGGGACGCCTGCTCCGAAAGTCGCTCCCGCGCCGACGATCAACAGCGTCATCGACATCGGCGGCTACGGCCTCTTTCTCCACTGTGAGGGCGCCGGCCGACCGACCGTGGTGTTCGAGAACGGGCTGGGGCAAACGGAGATCGACTGGGCGGCCGTCCGCATCACGTTGGGCTCCAAGTACCGGGCCTGCTCGTACGACCGCGCCGGGGCGGGCCTGAGCCAGCCGAACCCGAGCGGCAAGTCTTCCGCCGCCCAGGCCGCCGACGACCTTGCGAAGCTGCTCACGGCGGCCAAAGAGCAGCCGCCGTTCCTGCTTGTCGGCTGGTCCTACGGTGGGATGGTGGCCCGGGTCTACAGTGGCCAGAGCCCGGAGCAGGTGGCAGGGTTGGTGCTGGTCGACTCGTCGAGCGAGCATCAGGGCGACGATGGAGAGCAACTGCTGGACGGCGCGACGGTGGTCGACTGGCCTGCGACTGTGAAGCAGACTTCGGATTCTGGGGCGCTCGGTGAGCTGCCGCTGATCGTGCTCACCGCGGCACACCATGAGGGCGCCCCGGCCGGGTTCCAGAAGAAGTGGATGGGTTGGCAGACGGAGCTCGCCGCCCTCTCCACGAACTCCCTCCACGTGGTCGCGACGCAGAGCGATCATCCGATCCTGTTCCAGCAACCCGACATCGTCGCGCAGGCGATCACCGACGTTGCGGCGAGCATCGACGCCGGGCAACCGATCGAGGCGTGTGGCGATCGGTACGCCGCCCTCTCCGGCCGCTGTCCCTAGTCGACCGGCGTCAGTGCCCTCGGCAGCGTGCTTCAGCTGGGGCGCGGCCCCCAGTCGATGAAGCGCGCCGTGATGTCCGGGCTGCTGAAGATCAACCTGCGGTTTGTGCCGTCTGGGTGCATCTTCCAGAGCCCGGTCTGCCCGGTGTGCCTGTTCTCGAGCCGGAACACGATCCACTCGCCATCCGGCGAATAGGAGCCCGCAAACGCGCTGAACATGCCGTGACTGAACTGCGTCAGCATCTTCAGGCCGGTTCCGTCGGCACGGATCGTGGCGAGGTTGGCATCCAGAGCGGGAGTCGCGGGCGTTGGATTGGCGTCCCTCGTGAATACGATCCGCTGCCCGTCCGGCGACCAGTCCTGCTTGATCCCCACGTCGAACGAATACGGCGTGAGCCGGTGGAGTCCCCCGCCGCGGAGATTTTTGGTGAACAACGCCTGCTGGAACTCAACGCTGTTACGGAACCGAACGAACGAGATCCTTTGGCCATCCGGAGAGACGTTTGCGTCGGTGTCGGCATGCGGGAACGCGTCGGTGACACGACGTATGCCAGGCGCCCCCACCAGCGCGCGAATGAAGATCGAGGCGTCCACGTTGCCGTCGAACCGGTCGAAGACGACCTGGAGCCCATCCGGGGTGAACGACGGCTGGCCATCGAACCCGCCGGATGACGAAAGCATGCGCAGATGGGTGCCGTTCGGAGCAACCACCCCGATCACCGCTCCGGCATCGTTCGGAAGCGCCCACTCGAAGACGATCCGACGACCGTCCGGTGACCAGTCAGGATTGCTTGCATCACCGTTCACATGGGTGATCTGACGCAAATGATCGCCGTTCGGCTGAACGACGTACAGCTGGCTGCTGCCCGACTCATCTGCTGCGAAGACGATCAGCCCGTTCTCACCAGGCGGTGTGGCCATCGCGGTGTCCACGACAGCGAGCGTGACACCCACCGCCACGAGGACGACGACGAACCTCACCGACCCACGCCTCAGCGCTCCAGTGCCCATAACCCCTCCCCCCAGAAGGACATGACCGTTCACAGGCCAACATGTCACAAAACGAACGAGGACTCAACCGCCGGGGCTCCACGACGGTACGGCAGAGAACTCGACCTTGACCCGACGCGGGTCGTTCCTCGGCGCTACTGCAGCTGTGGCCCCCAGTCCGCGTTGATCTCGAACACGTTTGCCGTGTGGGTCACACGCCGCACGTCGCCGCCCCAGGGGTTCATCGTAAACAGGTCGTCGACATTCGCATCGGCATGGTTGAAGACGATGCGCCTACCGTCCGGCGACCAGTTCGGGAAGAAATCGAACCCCTCACCAGCTCTTGAATGCGTTATTCGCCGAAGCCCGGTGCCATCAGAACGGATCACGTACACGTTGGCCGTGAACTCGACGCCCGGGACGCGGGGATGGCCGGCGAACACGATCAGGCCTCCAATCGGTGACCAGTCGGCGCTGTCCGAGTCGAGCCAAGCGGGAGTCAGCCGATGGGGAGCACCACCCCTGGAGCTGACGATGTACAGGTGATTCGGATCGTCTGATTCGTGGACGACCTGGGTGAACACGATCCAGCGGCCGTCGGGCGAAACCCGCGGATCACCGTGCGACGTATCGCGATCGATCGGGGCATGTGTCAGCCGATGCAGCCCTGTCCCGTCGGCCCCGATCATGAAGAGGCCCGGACGGTTCGCCCCCTGCCTGTTCCTCTGATCTCGCTCGAAGACGATGGAGCGGCCGTCCGGCGTCCATGTCGGCCCCAGGTTGCCGAAGCACCACCGCGGCAGACAATGCGTGACCTGGCGCTTCCCGCCCCCGTCGCGCCGCATCACCCAGATATTGCATGACGACGCGGTGCCGTCGCACCGCGCGAAGGTGATCCACCGCCCATCCGGGGACCAATCCGGAGACGGCGCCTCACCCGGCATAGGCCCGGTCAGCACGCGGCGGCCGGAGCCATCCGGCTGGATCCGCGCCACCTGGCCGGCGAAATCATGGACCGGCGAGTAGAGCTCGAACGCCAGTGGCCCGTTTTGCCCGGGCGGCGTCGCATCTGCGCCGCCCGGAGCCGTGAGCGCCGCCGCCACCACGACCAGCATTGCGAGTGAATAGCGCCTGTGCCTCATGATGTCCTCCTCACGTGCCCGGCACGCGCACCGCGATATGCCGACCGTTGATCGTGCCCCGAACGCGAAGTGTCGTCGCACCCGGGCGCAGCCACAGCCCGGTCAGCCGCAGGCTGCCCCGCACAGCGCCTGTCAGGTTCACCCGGCCGTCCAGCAGATTGATCTCGTTGAGGTTCACCTCCCCGGTCACCGCGAGGTCACTGGTAAACCGGAGGCCATGGAACGTTGCCGTGACGGCGAACGGGTCGAAGACGAGATCCATGTCGACGGTTCCACCGCGAAGACCCGGCGCTGTTGTGGGTGGCGGAGCCCCGAATACGAACTGATGCCAGATCGAGTCCCGAATCGCGTGCCAGGCAGAGCTGACGGCCTTCCGGTCAAGCGCGGTCGACTCGTCGCCGGCCGCCGCTTCATCGCGGAGCGCCTGTACCTCTCCTGCGATACCCATCGGGAACGCCTCCATGGTCGGGAACGCGAACTCGGGCGTTCGCAGACAACCGGTGTTCCCCGTGGAACGGGTGCGGAAGAAGTTCACGACGATGGACTGAACACACGGGGCGTTGGAATTCAGCGTCGTGTCATGTCCCGAACCGGGCACCAGGAGAAGCCGCGAGTTCGGCCACTCCGCGGCAACGGTCCGGTGGTCGCCCGTTGTCGTGACCTGGTCCATCCCTCCGGAGAGGACGAGCACCGGGACGTTGGGGAAGGTGGAGCCCGGTGGGACGGCGAGCGGACGGTTGTGCGGCGGTGCCGGCCAGCGGATGCACTCGGTCGGACCGATCCCGATCGGATACGGCGCGAACCAGGCATCGACCGAGAACGGCGCAACGCTGCTCGCAGGCAGCGAGTCGAGGTACCCCTCGAACTGCGCCGGCCTGGAACCGACCGGCGAGCTCCGGTCCCACGGGAACGGGAGGTCGGTGCACGCGCGAGCGCTGCCCGCGCCTACCGAGAACACTTCCGGAGGGTCGCCGGTGCCGAACGACACAGGGAAGTCGTTCTCGGCTGCGAGCCGCAACAAAGGCCGCGTATCACCGCGACGCAGGGCAACCGCCGCCGCGGCCACCTCGGACTGCGCCGTAAAGGCCGCGCCGCTCTGCAGCACGCGGAACACGAGCCAGCCCTCGGTCAGATGAATTCGATGTCGCCCGCCCGTGTCGTCCACGCCGACGCCGTCGAGGGGGTGGGCGCGCAGGCGCCGCGCCAGCCAGGCGACCTCGCGTGCCGGATGCAGGCGGGAGACCGCGCACGAACGCGAGAACACGCACAACTGGGTCACCGTGCGCAAAACTGCCTCTGCTCCGCCTGACGGGTTGTACAGCCCCGGATCGACCGACGAATCGAGCACTGCCGTTTCGAGTCGGCGTGGGTAGCGAATGGCGTATCCCTGGATGTCCATCGTCGCAAAGGACGAGCCGAAGAACGCGAGCTTGCGCGCACCGAGAGCACGTCTGATCGACTCGATGTCAGCCGCGATGTCCGCCGAGGCGTAGAGGTCGGAGCGGAAGCCGAGTTGACGGGCACACTGAGCCGCTCCGACGAACGGGTTCACGCTTCCGTTCTGGAACGCCGGACAGTTGATCGCCCCGGAGCCCCCCACTCCGCGCTGGTCGACAAGGACGATGTCACGCCGTGCCTGCAGGGGCGAGAGCATGCCCACCCATGCGCCGTGTGCGAACTCGTCGTTGATGATCGACGCGCCCGGCCCACCCTCTGTGAGGATGATGGGCGGCAACGGCGGCCGCGAGCGATCCGTGTGCGCGTACACCTCGTAGCGGATCCTGATCGTTGCGCCGCCCGGATTGTCCCGGTCGAGCGGGACCGTGAGGAAGTGACAGACGCCCGCGCCCGGGCACGCTGCCGTGGCGGCCGCCACGGCTGGTGCTGCCTCCGAAGCGAACCGTCCGTACCTCAGGTATCCCGTCTGACCGGCGCTTGCCGGGGCAGCAGGGAGCAGCAGCACGGCGGCCGCTGCCAGACCAGTGGCTCGCACGAACGCGCGCATAGGAACCTCCCCCTTGCAGCAACGGCCCACACACATTGCTGCGATCGACACGAAGACCCTACGGAATCCGAGCGCTGTCCGCAACCGGACGGGCGTGCCGGGCTTGACAAGCGTCTGTCCGAGTTGTATTTAACCGACTAGTTCCATAACTGATTGGTTATCTACGCCATGGCAACCGACCCGCTCAGCACCACGTTCGCCGCCGTCGCCGACCCGACGCGCCGCGCGATCCTGGCCCGCCTCACGGAGGGCGAGGCGACGGTGAAGGAGCTTTCCGCACCGTTCTCGATCAGCGGCCCGGCCGTCTCCAAGCACCTGCGGGTACTCGAGCGCGCGGGCCTGATCGAGCGTGGACGTGAGGCCCAGTGGCGCCCGTGCCGGCTCGAGGCGACACCGCTCCGGGAGGTTGCCGCATGGGCGGAGAGCTACCGCCGCTTCTGGGACCAGAGCTACGAACGACTGGACGACTATCTTCAACACCTCCAACAGAAGGAGAAGGAATCATGACCACGGAGACACGAGTGGGCGAGACGACGTTCACGACGCCGTCCGACCTCGAGATCGTCATGAGCCGCGTCTTCGACGCTCCTCGCAGCCTCGTCTTCGAGGCCCACACCAACCCCGAGCATCTGCCCCATTGGATGACCGGCCCGGAAGGCTGGTCGATGCCCGTCTGCGAGATCGACCTGCGCCCCGGCGGGTCGTGGCGCTTCGTCTGGCGACAATCCGACGGCAGCGAGATGGAGATGCAGGGCGCCTATCGGGAGGTCGACCCGCCCGAGCGGCTCATCTCGACCGAGTCGTGGGGCGGTGACTGGCCCGAAACGCTGAACACGCTCGTCCTCACCGAGGAGGACGGCAAGACCAGGATCACCCAGACGATCCTCTACCCGTCCAAGGAGGCGCGCGACGCGGCGCTCGGCACCGGGATGAAGGACGGCGTATCCATGAGCTTCGACCGGCTCGCCGATTACCTGCGGAGCCTCGCGTGAGCACCGCCGCCGCCATCGTCACCGGAGTCGACTTCATGTGCGTGCCGACCACCGACCTCACGAGGGCGATGGACTTCTACGAGAACGTGCTCGGACTGCCCCGGTCCAGCGTGTGGCAACGTGAGGGGCAAGAAGCCCTCGGCGCCGAGTTCGAGACGGGGAACCTGACCATCGCGCTGGTCGCGGCCGAGAAGATCGGCATCGCCTTCCAGCCCAACACGGTGCCGGTCGCGCTGCACGTCGACGATGTCGAGGGGGCCCGCGCCGAGCTGCAGTCACGCGGCGTCACGTTCATCGCGGACACCATCGACAGCGGGGTCTGCCACATGGCGAACTTCCGCGATCCGGACGGCAACTCGCTGATGATCCACAATCGCTACGCACCGAAGGACGGCGACGCCTGAACGCTCCTCTGCCCGAGAGCGACCGGCGCCGAACCGACGGTATGCTGGTCGCTCTCTAGGCAAGGAGTGGACATGGCGGAATCGCGAGCAACTGCCGTTTGGGAAGGCGATCTGACCTCCGGGAGCGGGCGTGTGAGCACCGACACCGGCGTGCTCTCCGATGCGCCCGTCAGCTGGGCGGCGCGCACACAGCGGCCGGATCCGAACACGAGCCCCGAGGAGCTCCTGGCAGCGGCCCACGCCGCGTGTTACGCCATGGCGTTCTCGGGCACGCTCGCGTCGGCCGGCAACGCCCCTGAGCGACTGACGATCACGGCCGTGTGCCACTTCACGCCGAAGGACGGCGGTGGCTTCGAGATCAGCGAGATGGACCTCGACGTTCGCGGGCGCGTGCCGGGACTCGACCAGGCCGGCTTCGAGCAGGCGGCGCGCGAGGGCGAGGAGGGATGCCCCGTGTCGAACGCCATCCGCGGCAACGTCGACATCAAGCTCAGCGCCACGCTCGAGACCTAGCTCCAGCGTCGACAACGGGTCATTTCTGATGGCGCGACGAAGGCGCTCGGCCGTGTCTATGATCGCGGCGTGCCGAGACCCCGCATCCTGGTCCCGCTGGCGCCGGGGCTTGTGCCGGTGGCCCTCGGCGCGATGCTGTTCGGCAGCTCCGGAGTGCTGATCCTGCTCGCGTACGACCATGGGGCCAACGCCTCCGGGGTGCTCATGATCCGAGCGCTTGCAACGCTCCCGTGGGTGCTCGTGCTGATGCGCGCCGTGCATCGCACGGCCGTGCGCTCGAACGTCGGCCGCCTCGCCATCATGGCGGTGTTGGTGACCACGGGGGTGACCGGCTTCACGCTGGCCATCCGCGACATGTCGCCCGCCATCGTCGCGCTGATCAACTACGCGTACCCGGTGTACGTGATCATCGGTGCGCGGCTGCTCGGCTGGATCAGGCTCGACCTGCTGACCACGCTCGCCGCGACGGCTGCACTCGGCGGCGTCGCGCTGACGATCGGCATCCCGTCGGGCGACATCGGCATGGCGGGCGTCGTCCTCTCGCTGATCAGCGGAGGCGCCTACGCCATCTACCTGCTCATGGCGGAGGACACCATGCGGCGGGTCGGGCCGATGACGGCCATGTCGGTCGTCGGTGGCCTCACATCGGGCTTCCTGCTCGTGGCGTGCGTGTTCTCCGACCCCAAGTTGCCGTCCGACAGCACGGGCATCGCGGTCACCGGGATGCTCTTCGCGTGCCTGTGCTTTCCCCACGCGCTGCTCCTGCGCGGCGTCGGGCAGATCGGGGGTACATGGGGGTCGCTCGTCAGCAGCCTGGAGGTCGTGACCGCGGTCGTCACGACTGCCATCATCGTCGGCGTGCCGCTGACCCCGGGGGTCGTGCTCGGCGGCGTGCTGATCATCCTGGGCGGCGTTGCCGCCCCGATCGTCGCGTCACGCCGCGGATCGATGCGTCAGACGCCCCGCGGGACGCTCGATGAGCCTCACCGTCCTGTCGCCGAGAAGTGCTGGTAGTCGGTGAACCCCCGCCAGTATCCGGCCCACTCCCATCCCACAGCGGCGAACGCCCGCACCACCACGTCACCCGCATGGATCATGCCCTTGGCCCTCCGCGAGCGGTTCGCGTAGGACCGGCCGGCAGGCGGCGACACCCGACTCCCCTCGACTGCCGGGTTCTGGATCGGGTTGATGTCGATCGCACGCCCGTAGGCGTGCTCCGACCACCGCGTGGTGCCGAACACGAAGCGGCAGTTGAAGGCGGACGTGTTGTTCGCCGCCATCGAGCGGTGGTCGTCGGATCCGTAGGCATCGATCAGCCGCATCCGCCGGATCGCGAACTTCAGGTCGAAGAGCCTGTGCATCGCCTTGACGACGTTCTTCGCCTGCCCGCGTGCGACGATCAGCCTTCCGAAGTGCGGTTCGCCGTCGAACCCCCAATGACTCAGGGTGAGCAGCCGGAGGTCACGAAGCCCGGCAGGACACCCCGGCCGCCAGGACGTCATGCGAGCGCGGAGCTCAGGCGAGATCGGCTCGATCTTGGCCTGGAACCGCGTGCGATCCTGCCCGCCGGGGCCCGGGCCGGGTGGTTTTGCCACGCTCTTCGCCGGCTCGGTGGAGCCTGGCGCCGGCACCAGGCCGGTCGAGTAGTCACAGGCCCCGCTCACCAGAGCCAGGGCGGCAACCGCGAGTGCTCTTCGCATCACCGCTGAGTTTGCCTGATCAGGCAGACGGGACGCCAGTTTTCCCGGCCCGATCGAGCAGAGCCTCGAGGGACGGGCCTTGGACGCTCTCTTTCTCGTGGCCCGCCCCCGAAGCTGCGTGGAGCCCAGTGGGGACGAAGAGAGGTGCAGCTGCCCGTCCCCACGCGCATCGCCCACCGTATGCGCATGACCTGTGGAAAACCTTTTTGACGAATGCCGGCCCCGCCGATCAGGAAGGCTCCACGTTCCGGGGATCGGCGGAGCGCGACATTCCCGCATGCAAGCGCGGCCCCCACCGGTGTTCGCGGAAGCCGCGTGGCCCGGGGGACGGTACGGATCAGACCTCCGAGAAACCTTCCATGACCTGAGGGCTACTACTTGGCGCCGATTCCGCGAGCGTAGGCCTGCGCCTCGTCGCGGTCGGCGACCGGCCGCGAACGTAGAGTTGGCGAGGGTTCGAGGGGCCCGGCGGCCAGGGCAGGCTAGATCTCACCCATAACGGCGCCATCAACCGCACCGACCAGTCGCGCGTACGCGACGGCATCCTCGTGGCCCCGGACCGGCCGGTAGCGCCACATAAGACCATCCTTCGCCACGATCACCCACGTTTCAGGGATGTCGCGCATCCTTCCCTGTGCCATCGATGCCTGGATCCCGGAAACCCCCGTCCCACCACTCACGCACGCCACCCGCGCCGGTGAACTCCCGATTCGGATCGATCACCGTGCGGAACTCGACCTCCGGATGAAGCAGGCAGCGAACGCCTCCCACGACCGGTGACGCAGGGCCAATGCAAGCCGGTCGCAACGAACGGACAGGCGGGTGCAGGCGAAGTGCCATCTCAGGTAGGTGGGTGCACGACCGTGTCACGCCTAATACCGCGGTAGAACTCACGACAGTGGGGGCCGGCTGTATGTGATGATTAGTGGTGCATACCACCTAACTGTGTAGTTGCACATACGTTGCGTGAGTGACATACTCGCGCACGTGGTCGGGGTCACTCCGGGCCAACTGGGCACAACCCCGACCTGTGATGCCAGGCTCCGGCGTCACCGTTTCAACGGGGAGGTAATCGCATGAGGACCAAACTCCTTGCGGCAGTGGCTGCTGCCATCGTGACGACGCTGCCGTGACGAGCTCAGGCTTCACGGCGGCGCCCGCGGCTCAGCAGACGCCGACGATCAGGGGCATGGTCGGCGGCGACTTCGACACGCAGCTGCCGGGCGGCGGCACGGTTGGCGCCGACTGGGGGATCGACGCGTCCTTCCAGCGGACGGCGAACAACACCATCCGCGACGTGGACGTCAAGGTTGTGGGCACCGGCAGCGGCGACCCCGGTGATTTCACCGGTTGCTCCGGCTCGACCACGAACCCGACCGCACCGAAGGGCAAGGTCTGCATCTATCTGATCGGCTCGGGTAGCGCCACCAATATCCGCGGCGTCACGCCGGTACCAGGCACGGGCACCGGATCCAGGTTCGGCTTCAAGCTGATCTGGGATGCGACTGGCAACGGTGACACCTTCGTGGACGCCGTCTGGGCGCCCCACTTCAAGTAGACCGAGGAACCCACGGCGCCTGAGCGCCGTCGCAGGAGGCAATGACGAAGGGCCGAGGCTTGCGCCTCGGCCCTTCGTATGTAAGCTGGACTACAGAGTGAAGCAGCCGGTGCGTGAACCGCCGCACACGTCGGTTTTGGTTTCAGTAACGGACAAAGTGCGCAACAGTGCTTGATTGTCGAAACACCTCTGCCCACTTACATAATATGTAACCTTGCCGCTGTGTTGCACTAGTGGCATACTCTCGCCTCGAGCCAGTACCTCAGAGGGCCGGTGGGCACAGGTCCTGGCTCGCGATGCCAATGGCTCGGCATCGACATCTCAAAGATGGGGGAGGACGTATGGCTTTAGGCATACGACATCGGGTTGCGCTCTTGCTCGCAGCCACGGTCGGGCTCTCGCTGGTCTATACCGGCAGCGCTCTTGCAGCAACGCAGTGGGTGAACGACGATCAACCGGTCGGCGGCAACACCAGCTGTGCCAACCCAGGATTCATGGACATTCAGTCCGCGGTGGATGCGGCCAATCCCTTGGACACCGTGCGGGTGTGCCCAGGCGTCTACGCCGGCGATGTGGAGATCACGAAGCGACTCACCGTGCGCGGCGCCAAGTTCGGCCTCGATGCCCGAACGCGCGGAACGGCGAACGAGTCCATTGTGAGCGGAGGCAGTCTCGTCTGGGGATTCGCGTTGATGGCAGATCGAATCACTGTCGATGGTTTCACGTTCCGGAATGTCGCCACAGGATCAGGCGTTTGGCTTTCAGCCGCCAACTCCGGACACATCGTTCAGAACAACATCATACAGGGGAACTCGCTGGGCATATATGCGAACTCGAGTGCCGTGTTCCAGAACATCATCCGGACGAACCTGATCCGCAACAACAATAGCGCCGGATCAGGAGTCGACGGGACTGGGATCTACGGCGACGGCGGGATGAAGCGGATGCTGATCACCCGTAATGCGATCCGGAATCAACAGAATGTGGGCATCAACCTCGCAAGCGTTCCAGCGACAGAGAATCGGAACGTTACGATCCAATTCAACCAGTCGTTGAACAATCGCACCTTCGTTGCGATGTTCGGCAACAACACGAACATCCAGATCCGCCAGAACCAGAGCAACGACACGGTTCCTGGCGACGACGGGAGCCAGGCTACGGCCATCTTCATGACCGACAATGCCGTGGGCATTCTGGTCGCGAACAACACCATTCGAAACTCGCCATTCTCAGGAGTCGCTGTCCGAGATAACGGGCCTGGTGCTCAGCCTATGAACGTCGATATCAACTTCAACCAGATCCTCAATCCGGATGGAAACGGTGTCGATGTGACGGATGACGCTCCGGGTGCGGTATCGGTGTTCAGGAATACGATCCGGAGCGCCGGCCTTGACGGCATCTTCTTCGGTCTCGGCACAAGCGAAAACTTCATCAACACAAACAACGCGAAGTTCAGCGCAGATTTTGACTGCCAGGATCTTTCCAGCGGCACCGGAACCGCGCTGACAGGCAACGACTGGACGAACAACGTCGGCCCTGTGGCCGATCCTCCAGGCATCTGCCACAACTAACAGTCCACAACCCATAGCGTGAGCGACGAAGGGCCGGGGTGCGCACCCCGGCCCTTCGCGTCGGTTGTTGGCCGCAACGCGAAGTGGTATCGTCTGCCACAACCCGTATCCCAACTGGTAGTAACGCGGGGAGTTGGTGCTCGGTGGGGGCACCGGACACCGAAAGCAAGCGAACCGTTGCTTCGCGATCTGGTACTCGACGGCGAAGCGAGGTGAGCGTTCGCGTGCGCGAGTTTCGGCCGAACCGCGTGCGTCCGTCCCGGCCGAATGGGGGAGGCACCATGAGGAAACGACTGGCGGTAGCCGGCGTCGGCATGATCGTGATGATGCTGACGGTCACATCCAGTGCGATGGCGGATCCCGCCGTCGGCCCGTTCCAGTGGATGCGATTCCAAACCAGCAACGGAAGCACGTTCGGATGGGTGAACGGGAGCGATTCACCGTCCGATGCGAACACACGCGTCTTGCGGTTGGTTCTTCCGCCGAATGGCGCGACGTGCTCCGACACGAATCTCGGAGCATGTTCGTTCGGGAGAGCGTTCTCGCGAGCGAGCAACAACATCCGCACACCGGTCGGAAACCAGCGGAACCTGTCGTTCGAGTTCGCCGCGTCCAACCCTGCGACGGCGTCGACACGGATCAACGTGTTCCTGTCCAGCGGTGACTTCCTGTTCCTGATCCCGGACTATTGCAGCAAGCCCGTCGCCTCGAGCGGCGGTACGTGGAGGCGAGCTGACTTCACCGGCTTCAAGACCGGCTGCGCAGTGGTGGTGAACGGACCCAACGCGACCGGTGGGTTCACGGAAGTCGGCTGCACGACGCCTGCGGCCCCAGCGGATGAGGCTCGGTTCTTCTGCGCCGACGGAACGGATTCGGCCTGGAAGAACTTCGCGGATGCGAACGGTGACGAGGTCGTCATCATTCGGCACCTGCTCGTCGATTCGGGCGGTGCACCTGCAGCGGGCACGAATACGTACTGGTTCGATCGAGTCTCGCTCGGCGCCGGCAAGATGTACACCGAGCATCCGCGCAGGGCGCTCAACTGCCCCACTGAGAACGTCTGCTAAAGCGATAGAGCAGAACGAACGACGAAGGGCCGGGGTGCGCACCCCGGCCCTTCGCATTCCCTCCCCCGCGCTACGTCTCTAGCAGGAGCTCTCGCTGGTGCAGCTCATCGCGACAGTCGGGCTCGTCGTGTACATCTTGCCGACGCCGAGGCTGATCCGGTCGAACCGGTAGATGCCACCGGCGGTTGACGCGTCGACGACCAGGTACCGCTGCACGACCGACTGGTCGGGATGCGTCTCGGCATAGACCTGCCAGGCGCTCTTCGTGCCGTCGGCCGCGTAGAGGCCGGCGGTGTCCCCGCCGACCGTGAACGAGCAGTCCGACTTGAAGCCGGTGAAGTCGGCCCGCTTCCACGCCCCGCCGCTCACGGCGATGTCATGCGTGCAGGTGACCGGGTCGAGATAGGCGACGTCCCCGTTGTTGAACTGCACGCTGATGCGCGAGCTCGCGTTCGTGGGATTCGAGGCGCTGAACTCGAAGGACAGGTTTTTCTGCTTTGCCACCGGGAGCACCTGGCCGATGCTCGCCTTGGAATAGAAGCCGGCATAGCAGTAGTTCGGTCCCGTGACGTTCTCGCACCCATTCGCCCCGTCCGCCGGGATGACGACCTGGAACGCCCGCTTATTCGTGTCGCTCGGCGAGTCAGGAACGTTCACCCACGTGGCGCTGGCAGCACCCTCCTTGAAGATCTGACCCTTCTGCCACGGCGTTACCGAAGTATCGGCGAACGCCGAACCGGTCGTCGTGAACAGCACCAAACCAGCGAGCACGCTGGCACCGACAAGTGCCTTACGCATCGTGTGAATCCTCCCGATAAAGGTTACGCGAAGCCGAGCAACGCTCGGCAGTCGTTCGGCCGGGGCCCCATGCGCCGCACGACGAGGCGGAGTATTACACCGCCGGCGGACGAATCGCAACACGATTTACGTACAACTTTACGAATCCCATACCGTCAGCTATCGGCCGCGATAGTTAAGCGCTCAAACATCTCAGTTGCGTTTAACTGCTGCTACCAGCGCTACAGGCCGATCGGGTGCCAGACCGTCTTTGCCTCGAGCAGCGGCTCGATGTCGTACAGACTCTGCCCCGACGCCGACCCGCGCACCACGCGCTTGACGTTGTCGGCGGCCAGCCGCTCCAGCTCGGAGGCATCGCCGTCGGCGCCCGTGACGTCGATTGCGTTCACATCTCGATGGGAGGCGAGCACAGGTGCGAGCTCCTCGCCGAACCCGGTGAGGATGTTCACGGCTCCGGCCGGCACGTCCGACGTGGCGAGCGCCTCGGCGAGCTCGATCGCCGCCAGCGGGCGCGTCTTGGACGCCACCGCGACGACGGTGTTCCCACCGGTCAGCGCCGGGGCGAGCCGCGACACCAGCCCCTCGAGGGGAGGCTCGCCAGGTGCAAGCACTGCTACCACCCCGGTCGGCTCCGGGACGGTGAAGTTGAAGTACGGGCCAGCCACGGGATTGGACGAGCCGAGCACCTGCGCGAGCTTGTCGGCCCACCCGGCATACCAGACGACACGGTCGATCGCGCGCTCGACCTCCTTCTTGCCGGAGCAGGCGGCCGCGAGGTCGGCCGAACGCGTCTCCATCATCTCGGCCAGCCTGTAGAGCACCTGCCCGCGGTTGTAGGCGGTCATGCCCGACCACTTGGGGAATGCCGCGCGGGCGGCCTTGACGGCGTCGCGGGCGTCCTTGCGGGAAGCGCGGGCGACGTTCTGGCCCTCCGCCTCGTACGTGCGGCCGGACTCGGAGCGCGGAAACGCGCCGCCGATGTAGAGCTTGTAGGTCTTTCGCACAGGCAGGCGGCTCATCAGTCGAACCTCAGATAGGCCTCGAGCCCATGTCGGCCGCCCTCGCGGCCAAAGCCGGACTCCTTGTAGCCGCCGAACGGCGATGCCGGGTCGAAGCGATTGAACGTGTTCGCCCAGACGACTCCGGCGCGCAGCCGTGAGGCAACCCAGAGGATCCGCGACCCCTTCTCCGTCCACACTCCGGCCGACAGTCCATACGGCGTGTTGTTCGCCTTGTCGACGGCCTCCTCCGGCGTGCGGAACGTCAGCACCGAGAGCACGGGCCCGAAGATCTCCTCCTGCGCGATCCGGTAGCTCTGCGCGACGTTGGTGAACACAGTGGGCGCGAACCAGTACCCCCGGTCCGGCAGCTCGCAGGGCGGCTGGTAGATCTCGGCGCCCTCCTCCTCCCCGCTCGCCACCAGCTCCTTGATGCGGTCGAGCTGGGCCTTCGAGTTGATCGCGCCGACGTCGGTGTTCTTGTCGAGCGGATCGCCGACGCGCAGCGTCTCGAGGCGCCGCTTGAGCTTGGCCACCAGCGGCTCTGCGATCGACTCTTGGACGAGCAGCCGCGAGCCCGCGCAGCACACGTGACCCTGGTTGAAGTAGATGCCATTGACGATGCCCTCGACGGCCTGGTCGAGCGCGCAGTCGTCGAACACGATGTTGGCGGCCTTGCCGCCCAGCTCCAGCGTCATCGGGATCCCCCTGCCGGCCAGCTCGCGCCGGATCGCCTTGCCGACCTCGGTCGATCCTGTGAACGCCACCTTGTCGATGCCCGGGTGGAGCACCAGCTCGGCGCCGACGGAGCCATCACCGGTGAGGATGTTGACGACTCCCGGCGGGAGCTCCGCCTGACGGCAGATGTCGGCGAACAGCAGCGCGGTCAGCGGAGTCGTCTCGGCGGGCTTCAGCACCACGGTGTTGCCGCAGGCGAGCGCCGGCGCGACCTTCCAGGCCAGCATCAGCAGCGGGAAGTTCCAGGGGATGATCTGCGCTGCCACTCCGAGCGGCTTCGGGCTGCGGTTCGGGAAGGCGTACTCCAGCTTGTCGGCCCAGCCGGCGTGGTAGAAGAAGTGGGCCGCGGCCAGCGGCAGGTCGACGTCGCGAGACTCCTTGATCGGCTTGCCGCCGTCGAGCGACTCCAGCACGGCCAGCTCACGCGCCCGCTCCTGCAGGATGCGCGCGATCCGGAACAGGTACTTGGCACGCTCGGAGCCGGGGAGCGACGACCAGCCGTTCTCGAACGCGGCACGGGCCGCCTTGACTGCTCGATTCACGTCGTCGGGCCCTGCCTGGGCCACCTCCGCGAGCGGATCTTCGGTGGCCGGCGAGATGGTGGTGAACCACTCTCCGGAAGCCGGGTCGACGAGCTCGCCTCCGATGAACAGGCCGTACCGCTCGCTCAGCGAGACGATGTCCGTCGACTCGGGCGCGGGCGCGTAGTCCCAGGCGGCAGGCGCCGGCGTCGAACGTCGCTCGAGCTCGTCCATCAGTCGCGCGTGAAGTCGTCGGGGGAGGGATACACGCCGGTCTTCTGCTTGCGGATCTGCATCAGCACGTCATTCAGCAGCGTCGAGGCGCCGAACCGGAACAGGTCGGGCGTCAGCCACTCGTTCCCGAGCGTCTCGTGCACCACGCACAGATGCTGGACGGCCTGCTTCGCCTGCCTGATCCCGCCGGCCACCTTCATGCCGACCATGCGGCCCGTCTCGTCGCGAACGTCGCGAATCGCCTCGAGCATGCAGAGCGCCACAGGCAGCGTCGCAGCCGGGCTGATCTTGCCGGTCGACGTCTTGATGAAGTCGGCGCCGGCGGCCATCGCCAGGAGCGACGCGCGGCGGACGTTGTCGTAGGTGCCGAGCTCCCCCGTCTCGAGGATCACCTTCAGGTGGGCGTCGCCGCAGGCCTCGCGCACCTGCACGATCTCGTCGTAGACCTTCGAGTAGCGGCCGGAGAGGAACCCCCCGCGGTCGATGACCATGTCGATCTCCTCGGCGCCGAGCTCGACGGCTGCCCGCGCGTCGGCCAGCTTGACGTGAAGCGGCGACTGGCCGGACGGGAACGCGGTCGCGACCGACGCCACACGCACCGTCCCGCCGCGCAGGCGGGCGCGGGCCTCCGGCACGAGGTTCGGGTAGATGCAGACCGCCGCAACGCTCGGCACCGAGGTGTCGACCGGGTCGGGCCGAAGCGCCTTCGAGCACAGCGCCGCCACCTTGCCCGGGGTGTCCGCGCCCTCGAGGGTCGTGAGATCCGTCATGCGCACTATCAGGTCGAGCGCCTGGAGCTTCGACTCCCGCTTGATCGAGCGTTTCGAGAGGTCCGCCGCGCGTGCCTCCAGCGCGACGGCATCGACCGCGCCGATGCGCGGGAGCCTGGGCGCGAGCGGCAGCTCGAAGCCGCGGGCGAGCGTGGGTGCCTGCTCCATGTAATTGAGTCTAGTCGGGGCTTCCGGGTCGCTCGAAGCGCACGTACGTTTGAGGCATGCTCCAGGTTGCGTGCAGGCGTTGCGGTTCGGACGCTCCCATGCCGATCGCATGGTCGAGTTGGGACGACCACGACGGGAGGCCATGGAAGACATGGCGGCGATCTTCGCGCGGGCGCTGAGAGATGACCTGATCGGCCCTTCCGACTTCTGAAAAAAGGGGGCTGACCCCTTTTTTTCACCCCAGCGCGACGACCTGCGAG
>JAWVEN010000028.1:0-6137 GCA_033856675.1 Gaiellales bacterium
GCGGACGGGCTGTTCGCCGATAGCATCGTGGAGAGGAGCTGAACGAGCAGATAGCCGATGATCCAGGGCATTGCGCGCGGGATGATCAGCGGCTCGCGGCGAACCAACAGGTAGTAGCCGAGGGGTACCACGAGGAGGAAGACGCTTCCCGCGGCAATCGTGAACGGAACGTTGTGGAACCGCACCGCCACCACGGCGGCGTTGCTGTACACGATGCCGACCACGAGCAAGGTCGCGACATCGGGACGGAGCGCCAGCACGACAAGCCCGAGGAACCCTGCGACCACGACCAGGATGGGCGTCGGCACCTCCATCACGGCCGCCGCGGGGACCAGCGCGACGAGCAGGAAGGCAACCGAGATGAGCAGGGACGCAGACGGGCGTTCCCTCGCCGCTTCCATGTGTGCTACCCGAGTGACCACGCTCTACCCCCTTTGGCCGGCGGTCGAAGACCATCAGTCCATTACCGTCGCGCCTGGAGCTCGTGGGCGAGCCAGGAATCGGCCCCGAGCAGGTGCATGCGGAACCGGTACACTACCACCCCGCTCGATCTGCCAGGACCACGCTGCCATGTCATCCGTCGGGCCGTCGCCCCGGCGCTCCTCGATCCACCGCCGCCTCCTGCTCGCCGCGGGCGCAGGAATCGCATTCCTGGTCCTTGGTTTGGCCGTGTATGCCTGGACCGCCGGCGATGGCCCGAATGGCCCGGTCATCCCGCCGCTGCCCAGTGGGGCCAGCTCGGGTGGCGCACAATCGCTGCCCCCGGCGGTCGGAGATGGGTACCTCGTGTCGGCGGATCAGCTGCGAGAGCATGCGGCGCTTGCCCGCGATGGTATCGAGCCCTATCGGGCTGCCGTCGACGACCTGCTAGCGGAGGCCGAGAAAGCCCTCACGCGCGAGCCGCAGCCGGTGGATCCCCTCAGCCCGCGCAAGGGCCGCTTCCTCGACGACACGCGGGACGCCTATACCCTGGCGCTGGCCTGGGTGGTGACAGGTGACGACCGGTATGCGCAGCGGTCGGCGGAATTCATCATGGCGTGGGTCGACGGTGTCCACGCGACGCGCGACACCTGTCCGGACACCGGCGGCTCCGACTGTGCGACATCGCTGCTCGTGAGCCGCTGCGCCCCCGCGTTCGTGTTTGCCGCGACCTTGCTCGACGGCTCCGGGGCGCTCGCCGTCGCCGATGAGGAACGGCTGCGAGGCTGGCTGGCGGAGCTGATCCTGCCGGCCGCTTCGAAACGAACGAACAACTGGGGCGACGCGGGTACGTTCATGCGCCTGGCGGTGGCCGACTATGTCGGAGATGGCGCGGAGTTCGCCGCGGCCCTCGACGATTGGCGGGCGAGCATGGACCTGGTCACCGCAGCCGGCCAGATCCCAGAGGAAACGCGACGTGGCTCGCTCGGGCTTCTCTACACCCAGGGCGCGATCAGCTACAAGGTGGGGGCGGCCGTGATCGCCGAGCGGCGGGGGGTCGACCTGTGGACCTACGAGGGAAGCGCCGGCGGTACCCTTCGCGCAGCGATCGACACGCTCGCGACATACTGGCTGGATCCCGCCGCGTGGCCGTGGCACGACGGCCGACTATCGATTCCGAACGTCGACCCCGCGTGGGAAATCATCTACCAGCGCTGGCCGATGCCTGCCTACGCGCGCATCTTCGTTCCAGCGCGTCCCCTCGGTGCGACCAATCCCTCGGCGATCGTCTGGACGACGCTGAGCCACGGAGAGCCGATCGACGGGACCGCCTCGAGGCAACCAGCTTTCCCCTGAGGCATGACGACGTCGAGGCCGCCGGGATCCCTCGGATCTCGGCGGCCTCGTGCCATTCCTTCGAGCGTGGCGGGCCTCAGCGGCCGTAGAGCCAGTCGGTCCACCCGAAGTTCTTGCCCGGTTGGACAACGCCACCGTTCCAATAGGCGGTCCCGTAACGAGCGTCGAGGAGTGGCAGCTGCCAGACGTTGTCGCCGGATGGCGCACACCCCGTGGACTGGAGCCACTGCTCCGCCCGGAGGAGGCCATTGTTCCCCCACTGATAGGCGGGATAGCCGGCGCGCGTCAGGATCTCCGCGGTCAGGAGAGCCCCGTCGAGCGCGCCGTGCGGATAGTTCCCGCAGGGTGGCGGCCAGGTGAATCCACCGGTGCGACGCTGGTCGTCCGGAAGGACACCGTCAACGCTGTGGCCGCCGAGAACCGCGCCGACCGGGTTGATGCCGACCGGCTGGCTCGGGTTCGACTGCCACGCCAGGTCGCCGTAGCTGAATCCCGCGTATGAAGCGCGTTCGCCGACCCACCCGCGGAATACCGCGGCCACCCTGCCGAGCTCGGCAGTGTCGCCGAGGTAGGCGGCCACCGCGGCACGACTTGCGCCGGCATGCGTGCCCCAGTTGTTCGGCCGTCGTTCATGCGTCTCGGTCAGCGAGTTGCCGTCCGCCAGAGGGCGATCCAGCAGGCCGCCCAACCAGGCGCGGAACGTTGCATCGAAGGCCGGATCGGCAGTTCGCAGCCCGATGAGGTCGGCGGAAATGACGTAGGCGGCCAGCTCACGGCCAACGTCAAGGGTTCGGCCGCCGTTCTCGGTGCCAATCGCGGCGCGCAATGCAGCGATCACATCGGTGCGATAGGAGGCGGTTCCTGTCCGCGCATAGACGAGGGCCTTGGCCAGCACCTGGACGTTGTTCGACTGGTTCAGATCCGCCAGGTTCGGGCTTCCGGCCGGCGCATCGGCTGTTCGCTTGAGGGCATCCCACGCGGCTCCGCTCGTCGGCAGAGCCCGAATCTCGGCGGTTGAGATGAGGAAGCCATTGCCGCTTGTGGGGGGAAGGACCACCGCGGGGACGGGCGTCGGCGTTGCTGCCGGGGTGGTCGGGGTGGATGCCGGCGTGGGCGATGGCGTTGCCGAAGCCGGACTCGAAGTCGGTGTTGGACTGCCCGACTGAGATGGACTGACGGTTGCTGCCGGCGTTGACCCCGGTGTCGACGGAGCAGGGACGACCACGGCCTTGGCCCGGGTCTCAGCGATGGCTCCCCTGGGAACGTAGTGGCCCGCCCAGATCCCATTCGCAATCAGAAGGTACGTCTTGCCGTTGATCGTCGCCCGACCCGAGGCAGCGGCCCATGACCGGTGCGTAAGAGTCGCAACCTTCGTGCTGATCACGCCGCCGCTGCCGTCAATGCGAATACCCGCCACGGTGCCTGGTGTGAACAACACGTCGCGCCACGGTGAGAACCGAACGCCGGCACTCGGCTGAGACCCCGTTCTGAATGACCAGGTGATGCCGCGCAAGGACGTACCCGATGCGTCGCGTATGCTGCCCGAGAGTGCAACCCGATAGAGGCTGTTCGGGCGCAACACGTCGTTGGGGAGGAGGGTCGCGAGCAGCGAGCTGTCGTAGCCGATCGTTGCGGGAATGATCCGGCCCTCGGAGTCGCGCAGGACAAATGTGCCGCGGCTGACGCCCGTGACGGGCCGGTCGAAACGAACAGCGATTCTGCTGAATATCGAGATGCCGGTCGCGTTGCCCGCGATGGTTCGCGCCGTGATGGTCGGCGGTCCAATGGTCGCGTCGGCGTTGCTGTTCGGCAGCATGATCGCCGGGACGAGGGCAACCATGACGAGGGTGGCGATCAGATCTCGCCAGCGGCGATTGCGTGATGGGCCGGCGGGGACGCGGGTGTTCGTGGACGATGACCGTCGCGAGCCGATCGCGCGGACCGACAAGGGTACTGACTTGGGTCGCATAGGCTGTGCCTCCCGTGGCGCTTGCTCGGGCGGCCAGGGGGCGCGAGGCGCTGCCGGTGACCGCGGGTGGCCGCAACGTTCGGCGACCGATGGCGGGGAATCCCGCTGATCGGAGGCTAGGGCCGGGCACCGGGCCACGTCACTCCCCTGAAGGTCCCTCGAGGCAACGCTTGTCCCCGGGCCGACGACGGCAGTGAGTGGTGGTCATGGGCACCCAACTGCACCAGACCTCTCCGGTCGCCACCGGCGTCGGTACCACGGAGCCCCACGTACGATTGAGCCCGGACACTCCACGGTCGCTGGGCGGCATCAGAGACGATCAGGAATCGGCGCCCGATCCGACATTCAGGCCCGCTTCCTCTACAATCACGGCGATTCTTGCCGCGATCCGACGTCGCTGCCGCGACCGTCCGTGATCGACCGCCCACGCATCGCTGGGGATGGACCTGGACCTGCCTGAATGACCAAATTGCCCGACTATCGGCTGAGCCACCTCCAGTCGCTCGAAGCCGAGTCGATCCACATCATCCGCGAGGTTGCCGCCGAATGTGAGCGACCCGCCTTGATGTTTTCTGGCGGCAAGGACTCGATCGTGATGCTGCGTCTTGCAGAGAAGGCGTTCGCGCCGGCGCGAATCCCGTTTCCGATCCTGCACGTCGATACCGGCCTCAACTTTCCGCAGGTGATAGCGATTCGCGACCAGCGTGTCGACGAGCTCGGCGTGCAGCTCGTCGTTGCGTCGGTGCCGGACGCGATCGAACGCGGCATGGTGAGCCCGGAGCCGAACGGATCACGAAACCGGATCCAGACGCCCGTGCTGCTCGCCGCCGTCGAGCAGCATCGGTTCACCGCCCTGTTCGGCGGGGCGCGCCGTGACGAGGAGAAGGCTCGGGCAAAGGAACGCGTCTTCTCGTTCCGGGACGAGTTCGGACAGTGGGATCCGAAGAACCAACGTCCCGAGCTGTGGAACCTCTACAACGGCCGCATCCATGCCGGGGAGTCCATCCGCGTCTTCCCGCTCTCCAACTGGACAGAGCTCGACGTGTGGCACTACATCGGCGCCGAGCAGCTCGGGCTGCCGGACCTGTACTTCGCTCGCGACCGCGAGGTGTTCGAGCGCGATGGCATGCTCTACGAGGCGAACGAGCTGTGCCTGCCACGCAACGGCGAGGCGACGTTCACGGCGAGGGTGCGCTACCGCACGATGGGCGACGCCAACCTGACCGCCGCGGTGCGTTCCGAGGCCGACACGATCGATCTGATCATCGCTGAGATCGCAGCGACCCGGCTCACTGAGCGCGGTGCAACCCGGGGAGACGACCGTGTCAGCGAAGCGGCCATGGAAGACCGCAAGCGCGAGGGATACTTCTGATGGACCTGCTCAGGTTCGCCACGGCCGGTTCGGTGGACGACGGCAAGAGCACGCTCATCGGACGCCTCCTCTATGACACGAAGACGATCTTCGACGACCAGCTCGAAGCCGTCGAGCGCACCAGCCGCCTCATGGGCGACGATTACACCAACCTGGCATTGCTGACCGACGGCCTGCGGGCGGAGCGCGAGCAGGGCATCACCATCGACGTCGCCTATCGGTACTTCGCGACGCCACGTCGCAAGTTCATCATCGCCGACACGCCCGGCCACGTGCAGTACACCCGCAACATGGTCACCGGTGCCTCGACCGCCGACCTGGCCATCATCCTGGTGGACGCCCGCAAGGGCATGCTCGAGCAGAGCCGGCGCCACGCCTTCCTCGCCACGCTGCTGCGGGTGCCGCACCTCGTGGTCGCGGTCAACAAGATGGACCTGGTCGACTACGCAAACGACGTGTACGAAGGCATTCGGGACGACTTCACGTCGTTTGCCGCGAAGCTCGAGGTGCCCGATCTCACCGTCATCCCCATCTCGGCCCTGCGTGGGGACAACATCGTCAGCCGTTCGGCAGCGATGCCCTGGTATGAGGGGCCATCGCTCCTCCACCACCTCGAGCACGTGCATGTGGCGAGCGATCGCAACCTGATCGACGCGCGGTTCCCGGTCCAGTACGTCCTCCGTCCTCAGTCGGCGCAGTACCCCGATTACCGAGGCTACGCCGGTACGGTCTCCGGTGGCGTGCTCAAGGTGGGCGATGACGTCGTGCTGCTGCCAAGCGGATTCGAGACCCGAATCGCAGCCATCGACTCGCCGAACGGTCCGGTCGAGGAGGCGTTTCCGCCGATGTCGGTCACGCTTCGGCTCGAGGACAATCTCGACGTCTCGCGGGGTGACATGATCTGCCGGCCGCACAATGTCCCGGTGCCCTCGCAGGACATCGATGCCATGGTGAGCTGGATGTCGGACAGCCAGCTGGTGCCGGGCCGGCAGTTGGCGCTCAAGCACACCACCCGGACGG
>JAWVEN010000029.1:0-8817 GCA_033856675.1 Gaiellales bacterium
GGGAGCGTCTCGGCTTCCCAGGCCCGGTTGGTGACCTCGAACACGGCACTCAGGCGATTCGACGCGGTCTCGTCCGGTCCAAAGAGCCGGAAGTTGGCGTGCTCCGCGTTGAGCCGCATGACGTCGCGGAGGAAGACGCCGAGCGTTCGGGTGGCCTCGGTCGAGGTGCGCGCCGGCTCCGGCACGTCGGCTGCGTACGGCCGGAAGTCCGGCATCTCGAGATCGCGTAGGAGCGCGCCGCCGTTGGCGTGCGGGTTGGCACCCATCCTGCGCTCGCCGCGCGGGGCCAGGTCCGCCAGCTCGGGGCGCAGGGTGCCGTCATCGTCGAACAGCTCCTCGGGTCGGTAGGAGCGCATCCATTCCTCGAGCTGGACGACGTGCTCCGGGCTCGTCGCCAGTTTGGACAGAGGCACCTGGTGCGAGCGAAAGGATCCCTCGGCCGGCAGGCCATCGACCTCCTTCGGGCCCGTCCAGCCCTTCGGGGTGCGCAGCACGATCATCGGCCAGCGCGGTTGGCCTACCGCAGTTCCGGCGCGCGCGGCGCTCTGGATCGCGTCGATCTCCTGCGCGCAATCGCCCAGCGTGCTCGCCATCAGCGCGTGCATCGTCGCCGGGTCTGACCCCTCCACGAAGTGCGGCGCGTAGCCGTAGCCCTCCATCAGCGAGCGCAGCTCCTCCCCGGGGATGCGCGCCAGGACGGTGGGGTTGGCGATCTTGTAGCCGTTGAGATGCAGAATGGGGAGCACCGCCCCGTCCCGAGCGGCATTGAGGAACTTGTTGGAGTGCCAGCTGGCCGCCATGGGTCCCGTCTCGGCCTCGCCGTCTCCGATCACGCAGCACACGAGCAGATCGGGGTTGTCGAAGGCGGCGCCGTAGGCGTGGAGCAGCGCGTAGCCGAGCTCACCTCCCTCGTGGATCGACCCCGGCGTCTCAGGCGCTACATGGCTTGGGATCCCACCCGGGAACGAGAACTGACGGAACAGCCGCCTGAGGCCCTCGGTGTCGCGACCGATGTGCGGATAGACCTCGCTATAGGTGCCCTCGAGGTAGGTGTTCGCCACGAGGCCAGGGCCGCCGTGACCGGGACCGGCCACATAGATCACGCTGAGGTCGCGCGCCTTGATCAGCCTGTTCATGTGCGCATAGATGAAGTTGAGCCCCGGCGTCGTGCCCCAGTGACCCAGCAGTCGCGGCTTGATGTGCTCGAGGGTCAGCGGCTCGCGCAGCAGCGGGTTGTCGAGCAGGTAGATCTGCCCGACGGAGAGGTAGTTCGCCGCGCGCCAGTAGGCGTGCAGTGCGTCCAGCTCGGCGCCGGCGAGCGGCGCCTCGTGCGCAGGGGCGATGGGTGTGACGATCATGGAACTCCTATCCAGGGGTGCGCTAGGTTCGCGGCGACGCGAGATCGAGCCCGAGCAACTCGATCCCGTGACCCCCGCGCCCCGACTCGAGCGGGAGGTGTGAGCGGTGGATCGGGGACGTCGTGCCCCTGGGTCCCTGCTGCTCACGCGCGGCGAGGTACGGCGCTAGGTAAGCCCCCGCGACCTTCCCGGGCGGCCACCACAGCGTGTGTCCGCTTGTGGTCGAATCATCGCCCGCCGTGCCGCTGATATCGCTTCGCATGTACAGAGGGCGCGAACCGGTCAGCAGCTTGCCGCGCAGGACCGGCCTGAACGGGGTCGGCTCCACGTCGGCGCCGGCCTGAGCCGCGATCGCCTCGGCCGCGGCGTCGGCCTGCTGGCAGGCGAGCCCTCCCTGCTTCACCGGGAACCAGGTGCCGTCGCCCGCGGCATAGACGTCGTCGGCACCGTGAACCTTTCCGTGCGAATCGACCGGGATGAACCCGTCCCGGTCGCGCGGCAGGCCGTCGATCGGGATCGCGGTGGTGACGGGCAACGCGACGATGCGATCGGCCTCGATCACCTTGCCGTGCGGATGCAGCACCACCGTCCCGGTCCCGGGAACTTCCGCACGGGCCGAGGTCTCGATGGCGATGCCGGCCTCCTCGAGCATGCTCTCCAGGTCATCGCTGGCGTTGGGCCCGAAGATGCCCAGCGGGCGCTCCTCGGGAGTCACGATCGTCAGCTCGACCCCGGGGGTCGACATCTCGTACGCCCGTTGGGCCATCATCAACGCGAGCTCGTAGATCGGAAGTGCCCAGACCACGCCCGCCGGAACGACGAACACGATGCGGCGGGAGTAGCCACCCTCCATGTCCTGAATCAGTCCGTGGACGGATTCGCTGTCCTCCTGGCCGCGGAAAGTCTTGGTGTGCTGGAGCGCCGGCACGCGGCGCGCCCCGATGGCGACCAGCAGCGCGTCGTACGACAGCGTCGCGCCGTTTCCGAGGCTGGCGGTATGGGTGTCTGCATCCACCGACGCGAGCGCGCCGAGGCGCAGATCGGCGCCGACGTCGCGTGCGACGGTCGCGAGCGGCAGGCTCAGTGCCCGCCCCAGCGCGAACGGCTCCCCCACGCTCAGCGGCCGGTAATGGAAGTCGTCCTGTGGCGCCACGAGCGTGATCGACACGCGGTCGCCTGCGATGTCACGGAGCGCGAGCATCGCCTCGATCGCGGCGACGCCTCCGCCGGCCACGACGACGTTGGTGTTTTCGTTCTCAGTCATTTGCCTGCTCCGTTCGAGAGGTCGACGAGGCCGTGCTCGAGCGCGTGGCGAACCAGCTCCGCACGCGTGGAGAGACGCAGCTTCTGTTGGATGTGAGCGCGGTGCGACTCGACCGTGCGCACGCTCAGGTAGAGCTGCTCCGCGATCTCTGTGTTGGTGTGGCCGAGGGCGATCAGCTGGAGCACCTCGGTCTCGCGGTTCGAGAGGTCGTCGTCGCTGAGCTCGGGCTTCGGCGGCTCAGCCGCGAGCCGGGCCCCGAGCTGCGGCTGCAGGTAGGTGCGGCCCTCGGTAGCGGAGCGCACGGCTTCGACCAGCTCCGCGTTGGCGGATTCCTTCAGCACATATCCGAGTGCGCCGGCTCGGAGCGCCTCACGAGCGAAGGCGGGATCGTTCTGCATGGTGAGCACCACGATCGCCGTTCCGGGCGAGGCCTCGAGAAGATCCGGTATCGCCGGGAGACTCGCGTCGCCCGGCATGTTCAGGTCGAGCACGAGCACGTCCGGGCGTTGCGCCCGCACGTACGTGAGGGCGGAGCGCACGTCGCGCGCCTCCCCGGTGACCTCGAAGCCGGGCTCCGAATCCAGGAGCGCCTTCAAGCCGCTACGCACGACGGCGTGGTCATCCGCGATTACCACTGTGGTTCGTTCCATGTGATCAGGAGCCTAGACCGGCACCGGGGGGTCCCCATCGGGGTTGCGCCTGAATCCCGGTCAGTAGTTACTACGGACCGGTCCGGACATGGGTGGAACTACGGACCGAGGATCGCGGGTGCGCACGGATGGCGCAGCCAGGCAGCGGGCGTACGGTCACGCCATGACATCGAAGAAGACAGACAACGAGGGGCCCGTCATAGTCGTCGGCTACGACGGCTCGGCGACCTCGCGCACTGCGGTGGACCACGCTGCGCGGCAGGCCGGACCGCGAGGCACCGTCTACCTGGTCCATTCCTACGGTCTGCCGCCGGAATGGCTCGGGTATCCGTATTACCAGCACGTTCTGGACGAGCACCGTACGCGTGGCGAGGTCCTTCTCGGAGCGCTCCCGGCGACCGACGACCCGCTGCTCGAGACGCACTTCGAAAGCGAGCTGCTCGGCGGCCCTCCGGCCGATGCGATCACCAGCGTCGCAGAGGCCCGCGACGCCGACGCGATCGTTATCGGGTCGCGCGGGCTCAATCGCATGTACAGCGCGCTCGGCAGCGTGTCTCACGACGTGCTGCATCGCGCCACCGTGCCCGTCGTCGTGATGCCGCACGTCGCCGGACAGAAGTGAGATGACTGCAGCGACCGAACCCCGGCTTGCGGAACGACTTCACGGCTTCGCGGCCGTGCGGCGGAGCCTCGACGAACGCGGCGTCGACTGCGAGATCGTCCGGCACGAGCCCACCGGCAGCGCGCTCGCGGAGGCACGCTCGTATGGCGCACCGCCGCACCGCGGGCTCAAGACCGTTCGGCTCTCGCACCCGCGAGTGGCCGACATCGGCGCTGGCTGATGTCCGTGCTCGCCGCCGATGCCGAGGTAGTCCTTCGTGACGGGTCGACCGTGCACGTCCGCCCGATCGCCCCGGAGGATCGAGATCGTATGCGGGCGTTCCTCGGATTGCTGTCCCAGGACTCCCGCCGGCTCCGCTTCTTCTCCGGCGGCGCCAACCTCGACTGGGCTGCCGGCGCCGCCATCGAGGCCGGCTTTCCCGGAAGCTATGGGATCGTCGCGACGCGCGGGGACGACCGGATAGTCGCCCACGCGACTTACGGCATGGCCACCGAGGACCGAGCCGAGGTGGCGTTCGCAGTGGCGGACGAGATGCAGGGGATGGGCATCGCCACCACGCTGCTTGCCCATCTGGCGGAGGCCGCCGAGGAGGCCGGCATCCTCTGGTTCGAGGCGGAGGTGCTGCCCGAGAACCACCGGATGGTCGAGGTATTCCGCGACTCCGGCTTCGCTGTCAGGACGCACTCGGTGCCGGGCGCGATCCACATCGAGTTCCCGACCACCCTCGGCCGCGGCGCGCGGGATCGTTTCGAGGAGCGCGAGAGCGTTGCGGCGACCGCCGCTGTCAGCTCCTTCCTCGCCCCCACGTCCGTGGCTGTCGTGGGAGCATCGAGGCGGGCGGGAAGCGTCGGACACGAAACCCTGCGCAATGTGGTGGACGCCGGGTTCACCGGCCCCGTGTACGCCGTGAACGCTCACGCCGACTCGGTTCTCTCGCTCCCGACCTTTCGCTCGATCGGCGACGTGCCCGGCCCGGTCGCACTTGCTGTCATCGCTGTGCCGGCGGCAGCTGTCGTGGAGACTGCGCGCCAGTGCGCCGCGAAGGGGGTCAAGGCGCTGGTCGTCCTCTCGGCCGGTTTCGGCGAGACCGGGGCGGCAGGCGCCGTCCGGCAGCGCGAGCTCGTACAGGTCTGCCGCAGCTCAGGTATGCGACTGGTCGGCCCGAACTGCCTCGGCGTGCTGAACACCGATCCCTCCGTACGCCTCAACGCGACCTTCGCACCGTCGTTTCCGCCGTCTGGGCAGGTCGGCTTCCTGTCGCAGAGCGGCGCTCTCGGACTTGCCGTGGTCGATCACGCGCAGGCACTGAGTCTCGGACTCTCCTCATTCGTCTCCAACGGCAACAAGGCCGACATCTCCGGCAACGACCTCCTGCAGTACTGGGAGCAGGACGACGCGACGCAGCTGATCGTCCTCTATCTGGAGTCGTTCGGTAACCCGCGGAAGTTCGCGCGCCTCGCTCGCCGGGTCGGCAAGCGCAAGCCCATCCTGGCCGTGAAGAGCGGGCGCTCGAAGGCGGGCGCCCGGGCCACAGGCTCCCACACGGGCGCGCTGATCTCGGCGTCCGACGTGACGGTGGATGCGCTGTTCCGCCAGGCCGGAGTGATTCGGACTGACACGCTGTCGGAGCTCTTCGACGTGGCCACCCTGCTCGACGCCCAGCCGGTGCCGCGGGGCGGGCGCGTGGGAATCGTGACGAACGCCGGAGGGCTCGGGATCATGTGCGCGGACGCGTGCGAGGCGAACGGCCTCGCAGTGCCAGACCTGCCCGACGCGCTGCAGGCCGAGTTGGCGGAGTTCCTGCTGCCCACCGCGTCAACCGCCAATCCAGTGGACCTGATCGCCACAGCGGGCCCTGAGGAATACCGGCTGGCGATCGAGGCGATGGCGGCCTCGGGTGCGGTGGATGCGATCATCGCGATCTTCATCCCCCCGCTCGTCACACGAGCCGAGGACGTGGCGGGCGCGATCTGCGCGGCGGCCGCGACGCTCGACAGGTCGGTGCCGCTCGTGTCCGTGTTCGCGTCCCACGCTCCAGCGCCCGTTCGGCTGGCCGGGGCGCGCGTGCCGGCCTACGCGTACCCCGAAGACGCGGCGCGCGCGCTGGCCCGGGCGACCGACTACGGGCGCTGGCTCGGCCGCGATCCCGGCGCGATCCGCACGTTCGACGGGTTGCGCCGTGGCGAGGCAGCGGCGGTCATCGCCGCGGCGCTGAAACGCGAGCCCGGCTGGCTCCGCCCCGACGAGGTTGCGACGCTGCTGTCGTGCTACGGGCTCGCCACGCCGGAGTCCGCGCTGGCGGCAACGCCCGACGCTGCGGCTCAGGTTGCAGAGCGGTTCGGCGGACCGGTCGCGATCAAGGCCGTGTCCCCGACGCTCGTCCACAAGACCGACGCAGGGGGCGTGGCGCTCGGGCTGGTAGGCCGGGAGGCCGTCGCCGCCGCGGCGCGTGACATGGGAGAGTCCGCCGCGGCCACCGGGCACGTCGTCGAGGGCTACCTGGTCCAACGCATGGCGCCTGCCGGAGTGGAGATGCTCGTGGGCGTGGTCCACGACCCGCTGTTCGGTCCCGTCGTCGCGTGCGGAGGCGGCGGCACCACGGCCGAGCTGATCCGTGACGTGGCGGTGCGGGTCTCGCCCGTCACCGACCGCGACGCGCACGACATGGTGCGCTCGCTTCGCACATATCCCCTGCTCTGCGGCTACCGCGGGGCATCGCCGGTGGACGTGGACGCGCTCGAGGACGTTGTGCTGCGGCTCGCGGCGATGGTCGACGAGCACGCTGAGATCGCCGAGGTCGACATGAACCCTGTGATCGTCGGCGCGGACGGGGCTCTGGTGGTCGACGCCCGCATACGCGTGGAGCAGCCACCGCCGCGGCACCCGTGGCCGGCCGTCGGGGCTTAGCCTCAGCCCACGGCCGTTCCCACGAGGGCACCGATCCCCGCTGTCGCGGCCATGGCCACGGCGCCCCAGGCGAGCACCCGCAGGGTGGCCCGCCGCCGGGGCGCGCCGCCGAGGCGAGCTCCGATGTCTCCCAGCAGAGCGAGTGCGGAAAGCGTCACCGCGACGCAGATGACGGCTCGCGCCGACGGTGGGCTGATGCCGATCGCGACGAGCGGGAGGATCGCGCCGGCCGAGAATGAGAGCGCCGACGCCCAGGCGGCTTGGAGCGGGCGCGCACGCCGCTGCTCGTCGAGCCCGAGCTCGTCACGCGCGTGAGCCTTCAGCGCTCCTCCACGCGACAGCGTTACCGCCACCTGCAGCGCGAGGTCTGCCCCGAGGCCGCGGCGCTCGTAGATGGCCGCCAGCTCCCGCAGCTCCCCGCCCGGGTCGCCCGCCAGCTCGCGCTCCTCGAGGCGGAGGTCCGCCTCCTCCGCGTCCCGCTGCGAGCTGACCGACACGTACTCCCCGGCGGCCATCGACAGTGCCCCCGCCGCGAGGCCTGCGATGCCGGCCGTCACGATGGCCGTGCTCGAAGCCCCGGCCGCCGCCACGCCGAGCACGAGGCTGGCTGTCGACACGATGCCGTCGTTGGCGCCCAACACCGCGGCCCTCAGCCAATTCGACCGATGACCGAGGTGGACCTCCGGACTCCTCCTGATTCGCGCCATGGTTCGTTCCCCCGATACCACGTAAAGCGGCGCCCGCCGAAGTGGCGGGCGCCGCGCGAGACCTGATGCCTGGCTACGCGCCGGCGACAGCGGGGCGCCGGCCCCTGATGTTCACCTGCCAGTTTGCGAGCGGGAGCAGGAGCAGAATCGCACCCAGCCCCAGGAGGACGAAGCCGGCGATCGTGGCCACGGTGCCGACGACGCTCCAACCCCATGCGTTCAGCAGCAGGCCGCGAAGAGTCTCACCCTGGAACAGCGTGGTCTTCTGCTCGGCCAGCTGCGCGTTCTTCGGATCGGCCATGGCGGCGCTGCTCACCTCGGCGTAGGTCTTGCCGCCGGCGATCTTGGACAGATGCACGTTGATGAACTTATCGGCATACGCCTTCGCCTGGCCGCCGTTCACGAGCTGCTGTCCCGCGTACTGCTCGATCCCCGGCAGGAGCGCCGGGCTACCCGCGGGCGGGAAGAAAATCTTCTGCGGCGTCAGCTGGTCGCGGACGACCTGCTTGTCGTAGGTTCCGCCGACCACCGCGAGGACGCCGACGATCATCATGCCCGCCGCCGCGAGTGTCGCGATGGACGTCAGGCTCGTGATCTTCGCCAGCAGCGGGCTCCTCGGGGGAGCAGGGCGGCCGACGACCTCGGCGACGCGCGCTTCCGGCTTGGGGCCTCCGTTACGGGCGGCCCTGGGTACTTCGGGTGTAACGGTGCTGGACATTTGCAGCCTTCCTGGTTCGTGTTCCAACCAACTCCGTCGACCGTAAGCCACAGTCGCTCGCCTGATATCCGGGTTCTGGCGCTGTTTCGAGGGGAGAACTACGGACCCCGAGACGCGGTCGCGTAGCTTTCCGTCCGTGCGCGCACTCGTGAAGGCGGACGCCGCTCCCGGCCTCACGCTGACCGAGGTCCCGGACCCGACGCCCGGCATCAACGACTTGCTGATCGGCGTGAAGCGGGCCGGCATCTGCGGCACCGACCTGCACATCGACGCCTGGGACGCGTGGGCCGCGAGCGCGATCGAACCGCCGCTCGTGGTCGGGCACGAGTTCGTGGGAGAGGTGCTCGAGGTCGGATCGAACGTCACCGGCTTCGAGCCCGGCGATGTGGTCAGCGGGGAGGGCCACCTCGTGTGCGGGCGCTGCCGCAACTGCATGGCCGGCCGGCGCCACCTCTGCGCGCACACCCGCGGAGTCGGCGTCAACTCGCCGGGCGCGTTCGCCGAGCGGATCGTGCTGCCGATGACGAACGTCTGGAAGCACGACGACGCCGTCGACCTCGACGTGGCCGCGATCTTCGACCCGTTCGGCAA
>JAWVEN010000030.1:0-81342 GCA_033856675.1 Gaiellales bacterium
GGCGATTAGCTCAGTCGGTTAGAGCGCCGCTCTGATAAGGCGGAGGTCCCTGGTTCGAATCCAGGATCGCCCATCTCCCGGCAAGCTCCATCGCGGTTTGTCTTCCGCCTTCGGTGGCATAATCGGAGACGTGCAGGAGGTCAGCATCTACGGGGTCTCGTTTGACATGGTCGGGAAGCAGCCGATCGTGCTCCTCAAGACCATGGACGGCAACAAGTTCCTGCCCATCTGGATCGGCCATCCCGAGGCCGCTGCGATCCTGATGAAGCTCCAGGGCGCGCCGACGCCCCGGCCCATGACCCACGACCTGTTCGCGGACATGCTGGGCGAGCTGAATGCCCGCGTCACCCGCATCGCGGTCACCGAGCTGCGCGAGAACACCTTCTACGCCGTCATCACGCTCCAGGTGAACGGCTCCGAGATCGAGATCGATTCGCGGCCGTCGGATGCGCTTGCACTGGCGGTTCGCACGAGCGCGCCGATCTTCGTCGCCGATCAGGTCATCGACGACTCGGCGATCGAGTTCGGTGCGGAGCCAGAGGATCAGCAGGACGTGGTTGACGAGTTCAAGAAGTTCCTCGAGAACGTCAATCCCGACGACTTCGCCGGCTAGCTCCGCTACGACTTGGCCAGGCTGGTTGCGCGCCGGTCGAGCTCCCGCGCAATCACGAGTCGCTGCACTTCCGCCGTGCCGTCGACGACCTGGAGCATCTTCGCAAGCGCGATGAATCGCGCCAGGGGGTGGTTGTTCAGCCAGCCATAGGCTCCGAGTACCTCGCTGCAGCTGATCGCAGCCGCAAGGGCTGCATCCGGGGCGAAGCGCTTCGCGTGGGCGACGGCGACAGGACCGGCCGGCGTCCCGAGCCGTTCGGCGGCCTGTCGCACCAGGAGCCGTGAGGCGGCGAGATCGGTCTCCGCGTCGGCTAAGCCGAACCTGATCGCCTGGAAGTCCAACACTCGCTGCCCGAAGGCCGGACGCTCGTGGGCATACCGGAGCGCGACGTCGATCGACTCCGCATGAAGGCCGCAGGCGATCGCAGCGATGTCGCAGCGCGCGACGTCGATCGCCGCCAGGGCGGCCTGCATGCCGGATCCGGGCGGGATGAGCAGCGTGCATGGCGTGCCGGTCAGGGTCATCTCGCCGATGGGCAGGAACGCGGAGGCGGCCTTGTCGTAGAGCCGTGGAAACTCGACGCCGAGAGCCTCTCGCTCGACGGCGACGATCGCCATGTCGCGATGGCCCGCCTCATCAGAGGTCTTGCAGACGACGAGGAACAGATCCGCCTCACCCGCGAGCGAGACCCAGGCCTTGTGTCCGCTCACGCGCCAGTCGCCACGGTGCTCGGTCGCGCGGGTCGTGATCGCTGTCGCATCCGACCCCGCCTGTGGCTCGGTGAGGGAGAAGCCACCCAGCGCCTCGCCGGCCGCGAGGCGGCCGCCCCAGCGAGCCACCAGCTCGTCGCTCCCTGCGGCATGCACCGCAGCGGTGACGGCGTTGTGCATCGAAAGGGAGAAGGCAAACGCCGCGTCGCCCCGGCCGAGCTCCTCGAACACCCGCATGCCGTCTGGGTAGGACAGTCCAAGGCCGCCTCGATCCTCCGGGACGAACATGCCGGTCAGCCCCGAGCTGGCCGCCGCATCACGTGGGTAGCGCCCCTGCGTCTCCCAGAGCCGAATGGACGACGCGACGACCTCGCGCACGAACGTCGCGGCGTCGTTGACGATGCGATCGGCGTCGGGCATGGCCTGAGAGTCTAGAGCGCATTTGTTCTTGCCTCTGCGCGTCGCTCCTGCGAACCTACAGTCGGTCTCGGAAAGGATCCCAGGATGCAGCGCAACGGCAATAGCCCCTCCCGGTTCGCCGAACGAGAGGTGCGGGGCGTGGCGGATGACGGCCGCGCAGAGGTCGTGACGATCTGGATCGAGCGCCGATCCGGAGCCGTGTGGGCGGTGGGCCGTGCGGTCGGCCTTACCGAGCGGCCGGATGGGGCAGTGCGCGCCGACGACTACATCTTCGAGGGGTACGAGATGTCCGACGCCCTGGAGGCGGCCAACGAGGCTGTGACCAGCGATCTCGACGTGAGCCGGGAGGACGGCCACGTCGGCGATGTGCACCCGTTCACCGACCGGGAGCTGCTGCGGCCGCTCGAGCGCTGGTTCTTCGGTCGTTCTGACACCTAGCGGCACGCGGCCGGTCAGCCGGCAGCCGTCACGACGAGCAGCACGACGTTCATTGCGATCACGACGCCCGCCACCAGGACGGCGAGCGCCTGGATCACGCGACCGTTGACGAGGTCGCCCATGATGTCGCGGCGGCCTGTCAACCAGACCAGCGGCACCACGGCGAATGGCAGCACCAATGAGAGCACGACCTGGCTGGCAACCAGCGTCGTCAGCGTGTTCGTGCCCAGGCCGATGATGATCAGTGCGGGGATCATCGTGACGAACCGGCGCAGGAACACCGAGACGTGCCACTGCATGAACCCGTCGACGATCATCTGGCCTGCCATCGTGCCGACCGCGGACGACGAGAGGCCGGATGCGAGCAGTGCGATCCCGAAGGCATACGCAGCCATGTCGCCGAGCAACGGGCGCAGGGTCCGGTGCGCGTCCTCCAGGCCGTCGATCGGGGCGCCCGACGAGAAGAACACCGCCGACGCCATGATCACCATCGACGAGTTGATCAGCCACGCGCCGTTCATCGCGAGGGCGATGTCGACCAGCTCCCGGCGGAAATGCTCGCGCTTGTTCTGGCCACCGAGGATGGCGCTGCGGTGCTGCACGAGCCCAGAGTGCAGGTAGACCACATGCGGCATAACGGTGGCGCCGACCATGCCGACCGCGACGTAGACGGCGGATGACTCGATGTCGGGCACGAACATCCCCTGGAGAACCCCAGAGGGGCTCGGGTCGGCGATAAAGATCTCGACGAAGAAGCAGGCGCCGATCACGGTGACGAAGGCGATGACCAGGGCCTCGAGCCTGGTGTGGCCGCGTCGCTCGACAGCCAGGATGGCGAACGACAGCACGGCTGTGATCAGCGCCGACGGGAAGAGCCCCAGACCGAACAGGATGTGCATGCCGACCGCGGCACCCAGGAACTCCGCCAGGTCGGTCGCCATGGCCGCTGCCTCCGCAGCGACCCAGAGACCGACGTTCTTGCGCCGGCTGACGTTGGCCCGGATCGCCTGTGGCAGCGTCATGCCGGACGCGATGCCGAGCTTCGCCGAAAGCGACTGGATCAGGATCGCCATCAGGTTCGAGCCGAGCAGCACCCACAGCAGCATGTAGCCGTAGTCGGCCCCGGCCTGGACGTTGGTGGCGAAGTTGCCCGGGTCCATGTACGCGATGCTCGCCACGAAGGCGGGGCCGAGGAACGGCAGCACGCGCTTCATCCGCGCCCAGGGCGCGCGCGAGGCGTTGTCGGGGAGCGGAGCGACCGCAGCCCGCACGGATTGCCGTGCGGCGTCAGCCAACGATGTTCAGGGGCGGCAGACCATTCGGCAGGATCCCTGCCCGGCGGGCCGTCTGTTCAAGCACCTGAAGCGCCGACGCCCCCTCGGGGCCGAGGTCGACGGTGTGGTCGGTCACGTAGAGCTCCACGTATGGCCAGATCACGTCCTCGTCGAGCTCCTGGGCATGACGCCGAATGGTCGCGAGCGTGTCGTCGCGATGTTCCCAGCCGTAACGGATCGAGTCGCGCAGCACGGCGGCGAACGTTTCGGCAACGCCTGGCGGAAGCGATCGGGAGGCCACGATGCCCCCGAGCGGCACGGGCGCGTTTGCCAGACGCTCGAACGATGCGCCGAGATCCTCGATCAGGACCAGGCCGTCACGCTCGTACGTCAGCCGCCCCTCATGGATGAGCACTCCGAGATCGGCCTCGTTGCGCTGCAAAGCCCGCCCGATGCCGGAGAACACGGTATGACTGATGCGTCCCTGCCCCGGATGCAGGCAGTGATAGAGCAATGTGGCTGTCGTCGTCTCGCCGGGGCAGAGAACCCGGCTTACCGGTGCCGGCTCGACCCCGGTGCGGGCAGCCACGAGGAGTGGTCCGACACCGAAGCCCAGTGCCGAGCCCGCGCCCAGCACGTCGTAGCTCCCGGCGAGGAGCAATGCCGCATGGAAGCTGGCCTTCGAGATGTCGTAGCTCCCGGCGAAGAGCCCGTCGTTCAACTGCTGGACGTCGAGCAGCACGGGCTCGATCTCGAGACCGCGCAGGTCGATGCGCCGCTCCAGGATGGCGTGGAAGGCGAACGTGTCGTTCGGGCAGGTCGAAAGGCCGACGCGCAGCTTCATCGCGGCACCATGGTAATCAGCCGCTCGTGTGCTGCCTGCAGCGCCTCTTTGAGCCGCCACGACCCCGCGTCACGGTCGCCGGCGATATTCGAGACGCCCCGGATAATCGTGAGTGGAACGCCCGCCAGTGTCGCCGCTACGGCAACGGCATAGCCTTCCATCTCTTCGAGGACGGCATCTTCGTGCCGTTCCGCACGTTCTTTCGCCTCCGCGGGGTCGGCTGATGCGGCGGCCACAGAGAGGATTACCCCCTGATCGCCGTCGAGTGCGAACTCGTCGGAGGCGGCCCAGCCCAGTTGTGCGGCGGAAAGGCGTCCGGGGCCGCTGCCGACGCCGATCCCGTCGCAGCGGACGGCCGAGCCCACCACGGCGGCGCCCACAGGGACGGTGTCAGGGCGCAGGGTGCCCGCGGCGCCCACGAGTACCACGCGGTCGGGCCGGTGCAGGGCGATTGCGTGCGCGGCACCGGCTCCGGCTGCCGCGAGCCCGAAGCCGCACACTTCGGCATCCGCACCGGGCGGGAGCAGGCTTCGCTCATGCTCGGTGGGTACGAGCACGAGGATGCCCATCTACACGATCTCGACCATGCGCTGGATGGCGAGCCGGGCGCGGTCGGCGACTGGCTCGGGCACCGTTACTTCGTACTTCATGTCTCGAAGACTGTCGCGAAGCTTGGGCAGCGTGATCATCTTCATGTACCGGCACACGGCGCGTTCCGACATGGCCTCGAATCGCTTCTCGGGCGCCTCCTTGCGGAGGCGGTGGAGGATGCCCGTCTCGGTTGCGATCACGAAATCGCGCTTTGGCGACGAGGCCACGTGCTTCGCCATGCCCTCGGTCGAAAGCACGTGCGTGGTCTCGGCCAGCTTGGCGTCGTGCGACGCCGCATACATGCACTGGCTCGCGCACCCGCACTCCGGGTGGATCAGGAGGTCGGCGCCTGGCCGGCGCTCCATCATCCGGGACACGTCCTCGGGCCGGATGCCGGCATGCACGTGGCATTCCCCCGGCCAGATCTTCATCCGCCGGCCGGTCAGCCGCTCCAGGTACGCGCCCAGGAACATGTCCGGGAGAAAGAGGATGTCGCGGTCCTCGGGGACGGCCTCGATCACCTGGCGGGCGTTCCCCGAGGTGCAGCAGTAGTCCGAGAGCGCCTTCACCTCGGCGGTCGTGTTGACGTAGCTGACCACCACGGCACCGGGATTTTCGTCCTTCCAGCGCTGTAGCGCCGCGGCGTCTATGGTCGCGGCCAGCGAGCAGCCGGCCTCCAGATCGGGGATCAGCACGGTGCGGTCGGGGGCGAGGATCGCGGCCGTCTCGGCCATGAAGTGCACACCGGCGAACACGATCACGTCGGCATCCGTCGCCGCTGCCTGCTGCGAGAGCCCGAGCGAGTCGCCGACCACGTCCGCGACGTCCTGGATCTCGGGCAGTTGATAGTTGTGGGCCAGGATGACGGCGTTGCGCTCCGCTGCCAGTGCGCGAACCTCCTCCTGGAGGCTACCGGTCTCGGTGTTGATCAGGATGCTGATGGCGTGACCTCCAGTGCGATGTCGAGCGCCCTGACCGAATGCGTCAAGGCCCCGACCGAGATCGCGGCGACGCCTGTCTCGGCGACGCCGCGGATTGTGTCGAGCGTGATGCCTCCGGACGCTTCGAGCCGCGCCCGTCCGGCAGTGCGACGTACGGCCTCGCGGAGCGTTCCGGCGTCCATGTTGTCGAGCAGGATCGAGTCCGCCCCGGCGTCAAGTGCCTCGTCGAGCTGATCGAGGCGGTCGACCTCGACCTCGATCGGCAGATCGGGCCGCTCGGCGCGGACGCGGTCGATCGCCGGCCGGACGCCACCAGCGACGGCGACGTGGTTGTCCTTGATCAGCACCGCATCGTCCAGTCGCAGCCTGTGGTTGACCCCGCCGCCACAACGGACGGCGGCCTTGTCGAGCTCCCGGAGCCCGGGCGCGGTCTTGCGGGTGTCGAGCACCTCGACGCCGGTGCCGGCGACGGCTTCGACGTAGACGCGGGTTGCCGTGGCGATTCCCGAGAGGCGCTGCAGCAGGTTGAGCAGCGTGCGCTCCGCCGTCAGGATTGCGCGCATCGAGGCGTGCAGTCTCGCGACCGTCGCAGGCACATCGCCGACGAATGTCCCCTCGGGCGTCAGGATCTCGATGGTCGCCGCGGGATCCAGCCGCAGCAGTACCTCGACCGCGGGCTCGAACCCGCAGACCACGCCGGGCTCGCGCACGACGACGTCCGCTGTCCCGGTCAGGTGCGCCGGGACGATGGCGTCGGTGGTCGCGTCGCCCGCGCCGACGTCCTCGGCGAGCGCCAGGTCGATCACACTGCTGAGGGATGTGCCGGCCATGACAATCGATGGGCGAGGTCGGGGTTTTCGGCGGGGAAGTCCGAGCGGACGTGCGCGCCGCGAGTCTCCGTCCGGCGAAGCGCGGCTGCCGCGATCAGCCGGGCGGCGAGCACCGGGTTGGACGATGGGCGCTCGTCGAGCCAATCGACGAGGCGAGAAAGGCCGGCTGCGTCTCTCACAGGCCCGGCGTCGCACCACATCCGGCGTCGCAGCTCGGCCAGCGGTGCGCGCGCGAGCGGTCGGTCTGGCGGCAAGGCGTCGATGTCCTCGGAATCGTGTGCCAGGCCTGCGTCCACCGCGCGGTGGGAGAAGACGAAGCATTCGAGCAGCGAGTTCGAGGCCAGGCGGTTGGCGCCGTGGACGCCGCTTGACGCGCACTCGCCGCTCGAATAGAGACCCGGCAGCGAGCTCGTGCCCCAGAGGTCGGTCGCGATGCCCCCCATCAGGTAGTGGGCCGCCGGGGAGACCGGCACCCGGTCGCGGGTGAGATCGAAGCCCGCACGAGCTGCGCCCTCGACCAGGTTCGGAAACCGTCCGCGCACCATCGCCGGGTCGAGGTGGCCCAGCGTCAAATAGGTCGCCTCTCCGGCCGCCAGGCGGCGCTGGATCGCCCGGGCCACGACATCGCGCGGTGCGAGCTCGCCCTCCGGGTGCTCGGCAGCCATGAAGCGGTCGCCGTCGTCGCCCACGAGGTATGCGCCTTCGCCGCGGACAGCCTCGGAGATCAAAAACGCCCGGTCGCCGGCCGCCAGCGCCGTGGGATGGAACTGGACGAACTCCATGTCGGCGACGGTGGCGCCTGCGCTGTGGGCGATCGCAATCCCGTCGCCGAGCGCGCCAGGCGGGTTGGTGCTGCGGGAGTACAGCGCCGCCGCACCGCCGGTGGCGATCAGCGTCATCCGGGCGCGAACCGCCCTCAGCTCGTCGTGGCCGAGCACCCAGGCGCCGCCACAGCGCTCACCGTCTGCGATCAGGGCGATCACGGCAGTGTGCTCAAGCACCTCGATCAGCGGCTCCCGGCGCACCCGTGTAATCAGCTGCTCGGAGATGGCCGCGCCGGTCGCCGCACCTCCGGCGTGCAGGATCCGGCGCCGGCCATGACCGCCTTCCCGGCCGAGCGCCGGGCGGCCGGTCGCGTCGGTGTCGAACCGGACGCCGAGCGCGATCAGATCGTGGATCCGCGCGGGCCCTTCGCTCACCAGCACCTCGACCGCCGCGGGGTCGCAGAGGCCGCGCCCGACACGCAAAGTGTCCTCGCGGTGGAGCGCGGGATCGTCGTCGGGGCCGATGGCCGCCGCCACGCCGCCCTGAGCGTGGAACGAGTTCGACGCCCGCAGCGACCCCTTGGTGACGAGCCGTACGGAAGCGCCGAGCGCGGCAGCCCGAAGCGCTGCGTACAGACCTGCAAGCCCGGCCCCTGCAACGAGCAGGTCGGCGGGCGGCTGGAACTGTGTGGTCACAGTGCTCGACATATTAGCTCAAGTGACTAAAACTGTCCGGACGGGAATGATAACCGGCGTGCGGACGTTTGTCCGGTTCAATGTCGCTGCTTGCTGATAGCGTGAGGTCCATGTCCGATGCATCCGATCCGAGCGAGGGGGAAAGCCCCGGGGCCGGCCCTGCACTCGAGGCCCGCGAACGCGTCCGGTTCGAGGAGGAGGCGCTCGAGCATGCCGATCAGCTGTACCGCATCGCTCTGCGCCTGTCAGGGTCGCGGCAGGTCGCCGAGGAGCTCGTCCAGGAGGCCTACCTGCGCGCATTTCGTGGCTGGCGCGGGTACCGGCCGGGGACGAACCTGGCCGCCTGGCTGGCCACCATCCTCCGCAACGCCTATCTCGACGAGGTGCGCAAGCAAAGCCGCCGGCCGGGGCAGGAGTCGCTCGAGGACACCAGCGAGTACTACCTCTACAACCACCTGACCGAGGCCGGCGAGGAGCCGCAGGAGGCAGTGCTGAACCGCCTCTCCGGCGGTGCCATCGTCGAGTCCCTGGGCGATATCCCGCCGCAGTTTCGTGAGGTGGTCGTCCTGGTCGACATCGGCGACTTCAGCTATCAGGACGCGGCGGACATCCTCAGCGTGCCGATCGGCACGGTCATGTCGCGGCTCTATCGCGGCCGGCGGGCACTCAAGCAGGCGCTTGCGACCCGCGCTTCGAAGGACGGTGCCGAGTGACGCTTGATCCCTGTATCGGTATCGAGAGCAAGCTGCAGCCGTATCTCGACCGGCAGCTGACGCCGGATGAGGTGAGCATGATCGAGACGCACCTCGGCACCTGTGCCTACTGCCGTGAGCGCTACCACTTCGAGGCGAAGCTGCGCGACACCGTGAAGACGGTCTGCTGTGGGGATCCCGTTCCCGACGGCCTGGTCGACCGTGTTCGGCTCCACTGCCGCGGCGCGGCGTAGCTCAGCCGGCCGGGCGTTCGTCGACGTCCCCCGGGGGGCGGAGGTCGCTGCAGTCGACCAGGCGCGCCGGCAGCGCTCGGGCCGGCGTCTCGCCCGTGTGTGGTAGATCGCTCCAGAGCTCTCGCGGAATGACGACCGGGTGGGAGCGTCCCGCGCCGTAGTCGGCCGCTCGGAGGCCGTCACCTGCCTGCAGCACACGTCGCACCGCGGCCGGGTCGAGGTGCGGGCCGTCGCCGAGGACGACGAGCACCTCCGCGACGTCGTCGGGAAGCTGACGCAGGCCGGCGTGGAGGGTCGCAGCCTGACCCTGCTCCCAGTCGTCGGCGATCACCACGACGGCGCCATGCAGCGGAACCTCGCGGGCAATCACTCCGGCGCGTGCTCCCAGCACGACCAGGCACCGTTCCACGCCGGCCCCTTCGACCGCCTCCAGCACATGCTCCAGCATCGGTCGCCCGTCGATCGGGTGCAGCTGTTTCGGGCCGCCGAAACGGCGACCCGCTCCGGCTGCCAACACGAGCGCTGCGGTCATCCGCAGACGCTACAGCCCCGCCGCGCGCCCGTGGTACGTTGCGGCGCATGACGAAGCCACTCCTGATCCATGCCGACTCGGTGACCGACCCCGACATGTTCGTCGCGACCGGGATTTCGGTCGGCGACCCCTACACCTACCTCGAGCTCGACGGGCGGCGGATCGTGGTCGCCAGCGTGCTCGAGGCCGACGTGATCGGGCGCGACTCGTCGGCCACCGAGGTGTGGCGCGACGACCAGTTCGGTACCCGCGAGCTGGTAAAGGCAGGGTGGGAGCCCCACGACGCCGCCCACGAGCGCGTGCGGCGAGTGCTCGAGAAGGCGGGCGTGTCGTCGGTCGCCGTACCGCCGAGCTTTCCACTCGCGTTGGCCGACTACCTGCGCGGCAAGGGCGTCGAGCTGTTGCCCGACCGCGAAGTGTTCGAGTTGCGCCGGAGGCGCAAGGACGACCGCCAGCTGGAGGGCATCCGGGCCGCGCAGCGTGCCACCGAAGCGGCGATGCAGGCAGCGCGCGAGCTGATCGGCTCGGCGTCACCGGGCGCGAATGGCCTCGAGGCCGGCGGCGAGGTGCTGACGTGCGAGCGGGTGCGCGACGAGATCGAACGGACACTGCGGGCCCACGGCTGCGAGGGCGAATCGCCGATCGTCGGCGCGGGGCCGCGCGGCGCGCTGGTGCACGATCTCGGCAGCGGGCCCATCCATCCTTCGGAGCCGATCATCATCGACATCTTCCCGCAGCACACCGAGTCGCGGTACCACGCCGACATGACGCGGACGTTCTGCTGGGGTGAGGCGCCGGAGCGGCTGAAGGTCATGCACGCCGCGGTGCTCGGGGCGCTGAAGCGCAGCATCGAGGCCATCACTCCGGGCGTGCACGGGCGCCATCCGTGGGATGTCGCCTGCGATGTGATCGAGGCCGCCGGCTTTCGCACGACGCGGGGCCTCGCCGATGGACAGTCGCTCGACGAGGACTTCTTCCACGGCCTCGGGCACGGCGTGGGAGTGCAGGTCCATGAGGCGCCCTCCCTTGGCCTCGGCGGGTCGGAGGAGCTGCTCCCCGGCGACGTGATCACGGTCGAGCCCGGCGTCTACCGCAAGGACTTCGGCGGTGTGCGCCTGGAGGACATGATCCTTGTCACCGCTGACGGCAACGAGAACCTGACGAGCTTCGACTACGAGCTCGAGATCAGGCCCTGACGCGTGCGACGGGTGGCGCCGGCCTGGATTGAACGTGCAAGTCTTCGGCGCGGGGGTCTTCGTCACGGCTCGGCTTCGGGCCGGCGGTCGCCTCGAGTGGGAGCGGACGGAGCGCCTTACCGGGTCAGGCGCCCCGCGGATGGCCGTCAACTCGATGTAGCCATGCCTCGATACGCGGGTAGCGGCCTTTCAGCGCCAGGTTCTCGGCGAGGATCCGGTGAAACAGCTCGTCGTCGCCCGACGGCAGTCCTCGGCCATATCTAAGAAACGGGAATGCGGCCACGTCGGCGGCTGTGAAGGCGTCGCCCATCAGGTAGGGGCGTCCGTCGAGCAGCGCTTCGAACTGCTGCAGCGAGCCCTCCAGCGCGGCCCGATGCTCCTGGATGGCCGAACGGCTCGGCCGTGGCTTCCGGATCTCCGCTTCGAGATCATTCGGCGGTCGCTTCCAGGCCCGGTCGAACCAGTCGACGAACAGCTGCACCTCGGCGGCACGGGCGCGGCCGGAGGAGGGAAAGAGCGGCGGATCGGGGAAGCGCCCTTCCAGGTGCTCGACGATGCGGCTCGAGTCGGTGACGACCTCGTCGCCGTCGACCAGCACGGGCACGAGGTCCTGGCCGCTCACCTCGCGGATCGGCGAGCGGTCGCGCGGGTCGCACATCACGACCTCGGGCTCCAGCCCCTTGTGCCCCAGCGCAAGCGCCACCCGCTCGACGTTCGTCGAAAACGGGATGGCGAAGAGGCGGAGGCTCACCCCTTGATGATGTCCAGGAACCGCGTCGGGTCGTCGAACGGGCCGACCAGCGCGAAGTTCATCTGGTCGCTGACCATCACCTCGCGAGCCACCCGCTGGATTTCCTCGGCGGTCACGCGCTCGATGCCCTCCAGCACCTCGTCGATCTCGACCAGCTGGTTCTCGAGCACCTCTCGGCGCAGCCCGAACATCAGCAGGCCCTTGGGATCTTCGAGCTGGAGCACCATGCGACCCTTGAGGTAGTTCTTGCAGCGGCGCAGCTCGTCCTCCGGCACCGGGTGTGACGCCAGCTTCCGGAACTCGCCGGCGATCGTCGAGACGGCCTGGTCGATGCGGTCGATGTCGACCCCGGCCTGCGAGAACAGCGTTCCGGTGTCGGAGTAGCCCTGGTGGTAGCCGTAGACGTAGTAGGCGAGGCCGAGCCGCTCGCGGACCTCGATGAACAGGCGTGACGACATGCCGCCGCCCAGCACCGCGGTCAGCACCTGCATGATGTAGCGGTCGGGGCTGGTGGTCTGGATGCCGCGGACGCCGAACCGCAGATGCGCCTGGTCTGAGTCGCGCGTCTCGAGCGCCACTCTGGCCTGCGTCTGGATGAACTTGGCCGGCTCAGCCTCCCCGCTGGGCCGGTCCTGCAGGTGCCCGAACTTCTCCTGCACCTCTGACTCGAAGTCGCCATTCACAGCGCCGGCTGCGCCCACCACCATGCGGCGGGGGACGTACCATGTGTCGAGATACTCCTGGAACGTTTCGCGCTGGGCAGCGCGGATGGTCTCCTTCGTGCCGATGATGTCCCAGCCGAGGGGCTGGTCGCCGAACAGGAGGTGCTCGTACACCGAGTCGACGTGGTCACGCGGCGTGTCCACGTACATGTTCAGCTCCTCGATGATCACGCCCTTCTCGCGCTCGATCTCCTCGGAATCGAACCGGGACGCGAGCAGCTGGTCGGCCAGCACGTCCAGCGCCAGTGAGCGGTGCTCGGCGGCGCACTTGATGTAGTAGCCGGTGTACTCCTTGCCGGTGAACGCGTTGAACTCCCCGCCGATGCCGTCGACCTCAGCCGAGATATCCTTGGCGGTGGGCCGCTTCTCGGTGCCCTTGAAGAACATGTGCTCCGCGAAGTGCGCGATGCCGTTCGAGCGCTTGGTCTCGTAGCGGCTGCCGGCGGCGAGCATCACCATCACTGCGACCGACTTGGCGCCGGTCATCGGATGGGTGACGACCCGCAGGCCATTGTCGAACGTGCTTTTGGTGAACATGTCGCGATACTAGCGCCCGCTCGCACCACCTTACCGGCGCAGGTCGCTCACGATCAGCAGCGCGGCGCCGAGCGCCGGAAGGAGCGGCACCGCAACGAGGAGCAGCTCGCGATCTCCGGTCCGGTACGGCTCGCCGCTGTCGTAGAACACATTCGAGAGGCTGTAGAGCACTACCGAGTGGACCAGGCAGACGCCCAGGCCGCCTCCCAGCACGAGCGCTGCTTGCCGGGAGCTCAAGCGGCCGGCGAAGGAGAGTGCTGCGAGGAACAGGAACACGGCCCCGACGCCGAGGGCGGCGGCGGCGAAGAGTTCCCAGGGCACGGACCGGCCTACCGCATCGGGGAGTGCGTAGCAGTGGCCGTCGTTGTCACACACGCCGCCGTTGACAGCGAAGACGACGCCGATCCAGGCGCTGACCAGCCCGATCAGTGAACACCGTCGCGGTCGCTTTGGGGCGTAGGCAGTCATCCCGTCGGACAGACGTTTCATCATAGGAGGCACGCTATGTAGGCGGGTCGGGTCGGGCGCCGGGCGCACGACTGTCTCCGGGTATCGTGGTGCCTCATGAGGCTCCTGGTCGCTCGCTGCGAGATCGCCTACCACGGCCGCGCCACGACCCGGCTCGGCGCCGGCGACCGCGTGATCATCTTCAAGACCGACGGCTCGCTGTGCGTCCATGCGGATCGTGGGTTCAAGCCGCTGAACTACATGTCAGGGCCGACGTCGGTGAGCCAGGACGGCGACGTGATCCGTGTCTACCGGCCGGCGTCCGAAGAGTCGCTCGTGATCGTGCTGCACGAGGTGTTCCAGGACTCGGCGCTCGACCTGGTCGACGACGCGTCCCTGGAGCGTGAGGACGCCGAGCGTCAGATTCACGTGCTACTGGAGCGGGCGCCGGAGACGATCGAGGTCGGGCTGTCGGTGATCGAGCGGGAACGGCCCACCGACACCGGGCCGATCGACCTCTTCTGCCGCGACGCCGATGGCCGTACGGTCGTGGTCGAGGTGAAGCGCACTCGCGCTGTCGCGGCGCATGTGGAGCAGCTCACTCGCTACTGCGACAGAGTGGATCTCGACCCGGCCCACAAACCGTGCCGGGGCATCCTCGTTGCGCCCGAGATCGCGCCCCAGGCGCGTGTCCTCTGCGACGCACGAGGCTATCTGTTCGTCGAGCTCGACTTCGACGTGCTGAAGGGCGAGGCCACGCCCGAGCTCACGCTGTTCGACGGCTGAGCGGGCCGGCGGCGCCGGAGTGCCTACGACACGATCTCGGCAGCGTCGAGCCAGACCTGGACGCCCGAGCTTGCCGCGAGCAGCAGGAGCGCCACCGGGACGACCACCTTCGCGGGTCGCCGTAGTCGCTCCCGCAGTCCCGGCATGCGGCGGACGGCGAGTACGGCCGCCGCGGCGACTGCAAAGGCGGGCGACACCAGAACAAGCGGCGCCGCGCCAAGCGCGAGTGCCACCGTCAGCCCACGTCGCGACCATGGTTCGATGGTCAGCAGCCGCTCGATCACGAGCGCAATCGCCAGTGCTCCCATCACGGGGAGCAGGACGAAACTGGCAATGATGAACGGCTTCGGGTCGAGTGCGAAGAAGTCGAACTCATCGGGCTTGAGGATGTCGGCCGCGGCGAAGAGCCCCGCTGCCCCGGCCCAGATCACCGCACGCCCACGTCGCGGCAACGCGCCGCGCACGAGCAGGTAGAGGCCGCCCGTTACGCCGCCGAGCACACCGGCCAGAAACACCAGGAAGAGCGTCGAGGCCGTGAGCCGGCCGATCGTGAAACCGTCGTCGGTCAGCATTCCCTGCACCAGGGTGCGGGATCCCTCACGTATCACGAGCATCACCAGCCGGCCGCCGAGGCCGCCGATCAGCATGCCGACGATCGCGCCGGCGCCGACTGCCACCAGGCACCGCCACGCGACCTCGCGCAGGTCGCCGGCAGGTGCGGTCACGGACGTCGTTCCTCGCGGCGGCTCCGGCCGAGGCGCTCGAGTATCCGCTCTCCGAGCTGGACGTCGTGGGGCAGCTGCCGCAGGTCGGCGGGGTCGACGGTGACGTTGTGCCCACGGAGGGTCTCCGCGAGTGCGTTCCAGTGGTCGGTCTCCATGTCGTCCTGTGAGTGTCCCCCGAAGGGCTCGTCGGGCCCCACGACCATGCGGGCTGTCTCGGCGATGTCGTGCTCCCACGGGAGCTCCCTGCCGGGAAGCTCGCTCGCGCCCGCACCGCTCAGTGTCTCCACCCAGCCGCGGTCGTCGAGGAGCAGCACCCGGCGACCGTCGTCAAGGACGGCTTCATGTCGAGCGGAGAACGAGATGCTGGAAGGGTCGGCCGGCTGATCGGCGAGGCGGCCCGGCACGGGATGCCAGCCCGCCTGTCTCTCGACATGTTCCGGCTCGCCGCTCGTGGCCGGCCGCGCCCGATCGTCCCTGAGATCGGTGAGGGTGACGAGGCGAATGACTCGAGCCATCACGCCACGGTCGCCTGCCGGCAGCGGATGATGTACGGCAGCCCCTGCGGCTGATCCAGGAGCGCGTCGCGGTCGGCCTCGATGGTGACCTCCAGTGGGCAGGGGCCGGGCGGCACGTTCGTCGGGTACCAGTTCCGTCCCAGTGGCACGAGGATCAGCGTTGCGCCGCGCGCGCCGACGGCCGTGAACCGCGGCGAGGGCGGATCGCCGTCCCAGGTCGTCAGGCCGGCCTCCTGCTCCAGCTGCTCGGTCAGGGCCAGAACGTCGGATGCGGGAACGCCGACCTCGGCGATGCCGGTCAGGCTGGCCGCACCGAGGAAGGGCTCGCCGCAGGCCGGCAGATCCCGGTGTGCGATCAGCTCGATCACGTTGCCCGCCGCGTCGAAGGCGTAGCACGCTGCGGCGTTCCAGAACCGGAAGTCGAAGACGTCCCGGTCGTCCTCGGTCAGGAGCGGCACGCGGTCGCCGAGCCACCGCTTCGCGTCGAGGAACTGGTCGTGCGGAACACCGAAGGCGAGGTGGTAATAGCCCGGTGGGTCTCCGGGCACGAATGCAAGCCGCCCGTTGCCACATGCCACTCCCGCATCGCCGGCTGGGTCGAGGTCGAGCAAGCCGCTGTAGAACTCGAGCATCTGCCCTGGCTCGGGCGCATGGATCGTGACCCCGGCGATCCGCATCGCTAGACCGCGGCCACGGCCTCCAGGAAGCGGTCGATCTCCTCCGGGGTCGTGTAGTGCGCCGCGCCGACCCGAACCGCGCCGCCGTGCTCCTCGAGGCCGAGGCGCTCCATCAGCTCGAGCGCGTAGTAGTTGCCGTCCCAGACGAAGATCCCCCGCTCGGACAGCGCGTGGGAGACCTCGGCGGGGGTGCGCCCCGCCACGGTGAACATCGCGGTCGGCACGCGGCGGTCGAGGTCGCGCGTGCCGTACTGCATGACGCCGTCGATTGCGTCGAGCCCCTCGATCAGCCTGGCGGTGAGCGTTCGCTCGTACCGGGCGATCCGGTCGATGCCGACCGACTCGAGGTAGTGGATTGCCGCCGTGGTGCCGTGGATGCCCTCGAGGTTCACCGTGCCGGTCTCCCAGGACGAGGGCGGCTCGTCATGCGACGGCCGTACCTTGTAGGGCCGGTGCCGGGCCAGCATGCCGTTTCGGCCCACCAGGATGCCGACGTGCGGGCCAAAGAACTTGTAGGCCGAGCAGGCGACGAAGTCGGCGCCGATCGCCGCAGCGTCGATGCGACCGTGCGGCGCGTAGTGGACTGCGTCGACGTAGCTGATCGCACCCGCCTCGCGCGCGAGCCGGCAGAGCTCGGCGACGTCGTTCACCGTGCCGGCGCCGTTGGAGGCGTACCCGAATGCTGCGATGCGCGTCCGCTCGGAGAGCTGTGCGGCGAAGTCGCCGGTGTCGATCAGGCACGTGGCCGGATCGAAGCCTGCGAACCGCACCTCCGCTCCGCGATCGCGAGCGGCGAGCACCCACGGCGTGACGTTCGCATCGTGATCCAAGCCCGACACGAGCACCTCGTCGCCCGGGCCGAGGTCGCGGCAGAGCGCCCGCGAGGCGTGCATCGTCAGCGTCGTCATGTTGGCGCCGAACACGACCTCCTCGGGCGTGGCGCCGAGGAACCGCGCCGCTGTGGCGCGCGCATCTGCCAGCACACGGTCGGACTCGGCCGAGGTTTCGAATGGCCCGCCCAGGTTGGCGTTGAACCGGGTGTAGTACTCGGTGACCGCCTCGATCACGGAGCCGTGAACCTGTGTACCGCCGGGGTTGTCGAGGTAGACCCGTCCCGGCACGAGCGACGGAAAGCCCTTGCGCAGGGTCGCGACGTCGAGGGTGTCTTCGATCGTGTCCATCGGGGCAGTCTACGATCTGAGACATGAGACTTGCGATTCTTGGCGGCGGGCCGGCCGGATACGCGGCCGCTGCGACCGCCGCACACCTGGGCGCCGAGGTCACGCTGGTGGAGGACAACCAGCTCGGCGGCAACTGCACGATGACCGACGCGATCCCGTCGAAGACGCTGCTGACCACGGCCGACGCCATGCTCGAGATCTCCCGTGCCTCGGAGCGGGGCGTCGACTTCGCCCGCGGCTTTCCCGAGGTGAACCTCCGGCGCACACTGGCGCATGCCCGTGCTGTGGCCCTCCATCAGAGTCGCGGCGTGCGCGAGCGGATGGACGGCACGAACGTGAAGATCCTGCCCGGTCACGGCCGCGTGACGAGCCCCAACACCATGACGGTCACCGTGGACGAGGTCGACCACGAGCTGCAGTTCGACGCGTTGCTGATCTGCACCGGGGCTTCGCCGTTCGTGCCGCCGTTCGCGCACCCGGACGGCCGCCGCGTGATGACGACGCGGCAGATCTTCGAGCTGCGCGAGATGCCCGATCACCTGGTCGTGCTCGGCGCCGGGCCGACGGGATGCGAGTTCGCCGACTTCTTCTCGCGCTGCGGGTCGCGTGTGACGCTCATCTCAGCGCGTGATCAGGTGCTCCCGCAGGACGATCCCGACCTCGCCGAAGTGCTCGAGGAGGTATTCCTGCGCCGCGGCATGGACATCGTCAAGAACGGCCGTGCCGCAGCGATCGAGACCGAGGAGGACGGCGAGGTTCGCGCGATCCTGGAGGACGGCAGGGAGCTGGACTGCTCACACCTGCTGCTCTGCATCGGCATGCGCCCGAACACCAACGACCTCGGCCTGGAGGACGCCGGAGTGAAGCTCGCCGACCGGGGCTCACTCGAGGTCGACGAGTTCTGCCGCACGAACGTCGAGCACATCTACGCCTGTGGCGACGTCACCGGCCAGATCATGCTCGCCAACACGGCGGCGATGCACGGGCGCACCGCGGCGATGCATGCGCTGGGCGTCCCCGTCGACCCGATCAGCTACACCGGTGTCGCCTGGTGTGTGTTCACGCGGCCCGAGATCGCGAAGGCCGGCATGTCGGAGCGCGACGCTCGCATCCATGGCGTGCCGGTACGGGTGACGAAGCATCTGATCCGCGCGAATCCCCGTGCCGTCATGGAGAGCGAGACCGACGGCATGATCAAGCTTCTGTCCGACCCCGACGACGGCACGCTGATCGGCGGCGCGATGGTCGGGCTGCGCGCCAGCGAGGTGATCACGACGGTGGCGCTGGCCGTCCACGCCAGGCTTGGCGTGCAGTCGCTGGCCGAGACGGCCGCCGTGAACCCGTCGATGTCCGAAAGCCTTCAACGAGCTGCTGAGAAAGCGGCCGAGGGCATGCTCGGAGTGTCTCGGGTGACGCTTTCGTCCTGAGCCTGCGAGAGCGGCTCTAGGAGCCGACCTCGATGCGCATCCCCGGTCGCGCGAGGTCGATCGGTCCCGAGAACTGGGTGGCTGCCCGCTCCAGCACGAAGTCCTCGCCGATCTCCGCGGGGACGTGCGTCAGGAGCAGGCGCTTGGCCCGCGCCCGGGCTGCCTCACGGCCGGCTTCGACTGCGTCCATGTGCCCGCGCTCGCTGGAGTCGTTCGACGCGTCGGCGAGTGCCGCCTCGCACACGAACAGGTCCGCGCCGTGCGCGAAGCGGGCCAGCCGCTCGGTGGGCGCCGTGTCGGCCGAGAAGACGATCGTGCCGCGAGGCGTGACCAGCTTGACGGAGTAGCACGTCGTGTAGTGCAGGCACTGCGCGAAGGTGATGTGCATGTCGCCGACGGTCAGATCGGCGTGCGGGTCGTACTCCGTCACGTCGAACGCCGCCTCGAACGTCTCGACGGAGCCATCCCAGACCGATGCGACCGTGTCGAGGACGCTGCGGCCACCCGGCGGCAGGTGCAGCCGCGGGCGCGGCCGGGTGTTCCAGCTGCCGTAGCGGAAGGCGTAGTGCAGCGGCACGAGGTCGAACCAGTGGTCGGCGTGGAAATGCGTGATCAGGATGTCGGTCAGCGGCTTGGGGTCAAGCGCGCGCAGCTCCTGAGCGATGCCCGAGCCACAGTCGAGCAGCATGTGGGACACATCCGACTCGACGAGGTACCCGCTCGCTGCCTGGCCGGGGTTCGGCCACGCCGGGCTGCCACCGAGCACTGTCCAGGCGAGCACGCCTACATCCCCATCGCGTGATAGCCGGAGTCGACGTAGAGCGTCGTTCCCGTGACCATCGCCGCGAGTGGGCTGCAGAGGTAGAGCGCGGCGTTGCCGACGTCGGACGCATCGATGTTGCGCTTCAGCGGGGAGCGCTGCTCGATCACCGACTCCATGTCCCCGAAGCCCGGAATCCCCTTGGCTGCCAGCGTGCGCACCGGGCCGGCCGAAATGGCGTTGACCCTGATGCTCGCCGGGCCGAGCTCGTAGGCGAGGTAGCGAACAGAGCACTCGAGGGCGGCCTTTGCAACCGCCATCACGTTGTACTTCGGGAAGACCCGCTCGCTCGCCATGTACGTCATGGTCACCATCGAGCCGCCGCCGCGCCCGACCATCAGCGGCTCCGCGGCACGTGCCATGGCGATCATGGAGTAGGCGGAGATGTCGAGCGCGGTTGCAAATGCCTGGCGCGACGTGTCGATGAAGCGGCCCTCGAATGTCTCCGCAGGTGCGTAGGCGATCGAGTGCGCGAGGATGTCCAGCCCCCCGAGGCGCTCGCCGACCTGGTCGAATGCCCTCTCGATGCTGGCATCGTCGCCTGCGTCGCATTCCACGAGGATGTCCGAGCCCACGGTGTCGGCAAGCTTGCGGACCGAGTCTTCGAGGCGCTCGCCCTGGTAGGTGAACGCCAGGTTGGCGCCTGCTCCGTGCAGCGCCTGTGCGATGGCCCACGCGATCGAGCGCTTGTTCGCAACGCCGGCCACCAGCGCCGTCTTGCCGTCCAGAATGCCTTCGGTCACGCTGCTCGAGCCCTCCGTCGGTCGGGAACCGCGGCAGACGCTAGCACGCCGCCCTTCGCTCGGAGGGCTGTCGGAGGGGTCAGCCACGCGGGGCGGCGAACTGGTCGAGGACGCGTGGATCCTCCAGCGAGCTCAGGTCGCCGGGGTCCTCGCCGAGTGCCGCCGCCCGGACGGCGCGGCGCACGATTTTCGCCGACCGGGTCTTCGGAAGCGCGGCGACGAACCGGATCTCGGCCGGCGCGAACGGCTTGCCCAGCGCTTCGACGACCGCGTGGCGCACACGGTCTCGCAGCTCCTCGCCGGGTACCGCGTCGCCCACCGGCACGCAGAAGAGCCACGCCACCTCGCCCTTCACCTCGTGCGGCACTCCGATCGCGCATGCTTCCGCGATATCGGGGCAGTGGACGGCGGCCGACTCGAACTCGGCCGGCCCGATCCGCTTGCCCGCGATGTTCAGCGTGTCGTCGCTGCGGCCGTGCAGGTACCAGTATCCGTCCTCGTCGACGGACGCCCAGTCGCCGTGCACCCAGATCCCCGGCCAGCGGGACCAGTAGGTCTCGATGTAGCGCTGCGGGTCGCCCCAGATGCCGCGGGTCATCGAGGGCCACGGCTTGCGGCAGACGAGCTCGCCGACCTCGCCGGGCGCAACCGGCTGGGCGTCGGGCCCGAGCACGTCCATCGCCATGCCCAGCGACGGCACACCAAGCGTGCACTCCTTGAGCGGCATCACCGGCATCGGCGAGAGGAAGCAGGCGCCGACCTCGGTGCCTCCGGAAAGGTTGATGATGGGACAGCGGCTCTCACCGGCCACCTCGAACAGCCATCGGTACGGATCGGGGTTCCACGGCTCACCGGTGGATGCGAGGATGCGAAGCGAGCTGCGGTCGTGGCTGAGCACCGGCTCGTCCCCGTGCGGCCGCAGAGCCCGGATCAGCGTCGGCGAGACGCCGAGCACCGTGATCCGGTGGCGCTCGACGAGCTGCCACATCCGATCGGGGCCGGGATAGTCGGGCGCGCCCTCGGACAGGACGAGCGTTGCTCCCAAGGCTCCCGCGCCGACGACGATCTTGGGGCCCATGATCCATCCCATGTCGCTCATCCAGGTGAACCTGTCGTCTGCGTGGACGTCGGTCTGGAAGGCGCACTCCTCTGCGATCTTGACCAGGAAGCCGCCGTGCACGTGCACCGCACCCTTTGGCCGGCCGCTGGTGCCGGACGTGTAGATCACCATCATCGGCGTCTCGGGGTCGAGCGCCGGCGCCTTCAGCCGGCCCGGCTGCCGTTCGACCAGATCGGCGAAGCGATAGTCGCGGCCGGCGGTCATCGGCGTGTCGCTGCCCATCCGCTCCCACACGATCGCGTGGCGCACGGTGGGCGCATCCGCGAGCGCCTCGTCGACGGTCGCCTTCATCGATACGGGCCGTCCCCGGCGGGGCACGGCGTCGGCACAGATCACGCACACCGCGCCGGCATCCGCCAGGCGTGCCGCGACCGCCGGCGCTGCGAACCCGGAGAAGATCGGCACGACGATCGCCCCGATCTTGCACACAGCGTAGAACGCTGCCACCACCTCGACCGACATGGGCAGGAACAGGCCCACGGCGTCGCCCTTGCGGACGCCGAGCTCCAGCAGCGCATTCGCGATCCGGTTGGTGAGCAGCTCCAGGTCGGCGTAGGTGGCGGTGACGACCTCGCCGTCCTCGCGCTCGCAGATGACGGCCGGGTGGTCGGGCGTCGCGCGGGCATGGCGATCGACGCAGTTATGGGTCAGGTTGACCGTGCCGCCCGTGAACCATCGCGTCCATTCCGGGCCTGCGCTCTGGTCGGACACCCGCTCGTACGGCGTGAAGAACTCGATGCCGAGATGGCGGACGACGGCGTCCCAGAACCAGTCGATGTCCTCCTGGGCACGGGTGTGCAGCGTGCGCCAGTCCGCGATGCCCTCGTCGCGCATGAACGCGGTGACGCGAGCGTGCTGCACCACCTCCGGTGGCGGCTGCCAGATCAGTTCATTTTGCATAGGTAGTGCCTAGGTGGTAGCGTCGCCACTCGTGGAACGAATGCTACCGGTCGGGGAAGCCGCACGAGCGCTGGGCGTCAGCGTCGACACTCTGCGTCGCTGGGAGCGGGCGGGGCGGATCGTGACTGGCCGCGACTCCGCAAATCGGCGTGTCGTCAGCCAGGATGAGGTTTCCCGGCTCGGCGGTCACCTGGCGGCGCCGGTCGACCGCGCCTTCTCGGCTCGCAACCGGTTCGAGGGCATCGTTACCAGTGTCGAGATATCAGGGGTTATCGCGCAGGTGGAGATCGAAGCGGGACCGCATCACGTGGTCTCGATCGTGACCCGCGACGCCGTGGAGGAGCTCGGATTGCGGCCCGGAGTACGGGCGGTGGCCACGGTGAAGGCGACCTCCGTGATGGTGGGCCGGGCGTGAGACGCGTCGGCGCGATCGCGGGGCTGTGCGCACTCCTCATCGCCGGATGCGGCGGGGCCGAAACGGGAGGAAGTGCTGAGCAGGGCACGTTGACGGTGTTCGCCGCTTCGTCGCTGAAGGACGCGTTCACGAAGCTCGGCGCGAGCTATGCGCTCGAGCATCCCGGGTGGACGGTGCGATTCGAGTTCCTCGGCTCGGATGATCTGGCCGCGCAGATCGAGCAGGGCGCGCCGGCCGACGTATTCGCAGCGGCCAGTCCGACGTACCCCGAGCGACTTCAGGAGAATGACCTGCTCGGCGACACCACGGACTTCGCCACGAACACGCTTGTCCTCGTGGTGCCGCCCGGGAATCCGGCGGACGTCGCCTCGCCGCAGGACCTGACGAACGGCGCCAAGCTCGTGATCGGCGACCCGTCGGTGCCGGTCGGCAGCTACACCGAGACGGTGCTCGGGAACCTGGGTATTGACGCGTCCGCGCTGAACGTTGTCAGCCGCGAGCAGAAGGTGACCGACATCGTGACGAAGGTGCAGCTCGGAGAAGCAGAGGCCGGGTTCGTCTACACGAGCGACCTGACCGCGGCCGGAGATGCGCTCCAGGGCATCGACCTGCCGCCGGCGGCCCAGGCAACAGTGACCTACCCGACCGGCATCGTGACCGGATCGAAGAACGCGGAGGCGGCACAGCAATGGATCGACCTGGTGACGGGAACCGAGGGGCAGAAGGTGCTCACCGACGACGGTTTCGGCCCGGCGCCTTCGAGCTGATCGGGGTCGCGGCCGGTGCGGTCGCGCTGACGTTCCTGACGCTTCCACTGATCGCCATCTTCCTGCGCGGCGACCTCGCCGCCGGGCTGCGCTCGTCGGATGCGCGGCAATCGCTCGTGCTGTCGCTCGAGACCAGTCTGGTGTCGCTTGCCGTGATGGTGCTGATCGGCACCCCGCTGGCGTACCTTGTCGCAACGCGACGGTTCCGGGGCCGCGCGCTGGTGGTGACGCTGTTCGAGCTGCCGCTGGTGCTGCCGCCCGCCGTCGCCGGGATCGGCCTGCTGATGGCGTTCGGCAGCCAGGGGCTGCTGGGAGCCGAGCTCTCGGCCATCGGGCTCGAGATCCCGTTCACCAAGCTGGCCGTCGTGATGGCGATGACGTTCGTCGCGTCGCCGTTCTATCTCCGTCAGGCCGTTGCCTCCTTCGAGGCCGTCGACCCGACGCTGTACGGCGCTGCGCGCACGCTCGGCGCCGGTCCGGGCCGGGTCTTCTTACGGGTTGCACTCCCGCTGGCGGCGGGAGGTCTGGGAGCGGGAGCCGCGCTCGGTTGGGCGCGCGCCGTGGGCGAGTTCGGCGCCACCATCATCTTCGCCGGAAGCCTGACCGGTCTCACCCGCACGGCGCCGATCGAGATCTACCTCGGCCTGTCCGACAACCTCGACGCCGGACTGGCAACGGCCGCGGTGTTGATCACCGTGAGCGCCGTCGTGCTGCTCACCGTCAAGCTGCTCGTCCGGGGGAGGTCGCAACGCTTCACGCCGATCTGATCCGGCCGTTGCGCCACTTCGCGCTCGACGTCGAACTCGAGGCCCATGGGCCGGTCGCCATTGCGGGCCCGTCGGGTGCCGGCAAGTCGACGATCCTGCGCCTGATTGCCGGCCTCGACCGGCCTGCATCCGGCGTCGTCGACGTCGGCGGGGAGCGCTGGTTCGGTCCGGGTGTCGACGTACCGGCCGAGCACCGGCGGGTGGGATACGTCTTCCAGGAGTACGCGCTCTTCCCGCATCTCACAGTGCGCCGCAACGTCGAGTTCGGTGCTGAAGGCAGAGACGTCGCCCCAATGCTCGACCGACTCGGCATCGGGCGACTCTCAGACGCCCGTCCGGCGGGGCTGTCAGGAGGCGAGCGCCAGCGCGTGGCGGTCGCCCGGGCGCTTGCCCGCGAGCCGAAGCTGCTCCTCCTCGACGAGCCGCTGTCGGCGCTCGACCCCGCCACTCGCGGCACGGTGGCGGCCGAGCTGGCGGGTGTGTTGCGCGAGGCCGGCGTGCCCGCGCTGGTCGTGACCCACAGCTTCGAGGAGGCAGCGTCGCTGACGGATGAGATCGTCGTGGTGGAGCGCGGCCGCGTTGCCCAGCGCGGCACGGCTCGTGAGCTGCTCGATCGGCCGGCGTCGCCGTTCGTCGCCCGGTTCGCCGGCTCGAACACGCTCAGCGGCACGGGTCAGGGCACCGCGGTCACACTCGACCGCGGAGGAGTGGTCTACGTCGCCGAGGCAGCGGTCGGGCGCGTGTCGGTGCTCGTGGCCCCGTGGGCGATCACGGTGGGCTTGAGCGAACCGGTGTGCGACCCGGCGGTGAACCACCTCTCCGGGACGGTGGAGCAGGTCGTGCCGCTCGGCGATCGGGTACGGATCGTCGTCGCCGGTGTCACCGCCGAGGTGACTACCGATCGGGCTGCGAGCCTGGGCATCGGGGTCGGCACTCCGGCGGTGCTAAGCTGGCAGGCAGCGGCAACGCGAGTGCTGGCGGTGGATGGAGAACCCGCCAACCGCTAGGACAACGGTATCGTTTGCAGCCGTGCGAGTTCTGATCGCGCCCGACAAGCTGCGCGGCACCTATACGGCCCCCGAGGCAGCCGAGGCCCTCGCCCGTGGCTGGCGGACGGTTCGCACGGACGACGACGTGGAGACGCTCGGCCTCGCCGACGGCGGAGAGGGCACGGCGGAGGCGCTGTTGAACGCGCGTGGCGGCAGCTGGCGCGACGCGATGGTGTCGGACGCCCGGGGCCGCCCGTGCGTGGCCCGCTGGGCCGAGTTGCCCGACGGCGAGGCGGCTGTGGACGTGTCAGAGGCCTGCGGCATGTGGCGGGTTACGGACCTGGAGGAGGACGCGCTTGCCGCCAGCTCGTTCGGTGCCGGGATGCTGCTCCGCCAGGCGATCGACTCCGGAGCCCGTCGCGTGATCGTGGGCGTCGGCGGGACGGCCACGACCGACGGGGGCGCCGGGCTGCGCGATGCGCTCGGGGGTGTGCCTGCGGGCGTGGAGCTGGTGGCCGCGCTCGACGTCGACAACCCGCTGCTGGGAGCGGACGGCGCAGCAGCGGTCTACGGGCCGCAGAAGGGCGCCACCCCCCAGGACATCGAGCTGCTGGAACGCCGCCTCGAGGCTCTTGAGCTGCCGACCGCCGACCTCCCCGGCGCCGGCGCGGGCGGCGGAATCGGCGCCATGCTGATGGCGCTGGGTGCCACGGCCCGACCGGGGGCTCAGCTCGTGCTCGATGAGGTGGGCTTTGACCGGCGGCTGGACGGCAGCGCGCTGTGTATCACCGCGGAGGGCCGGATCGATCGGCAGACGCTCCATGGCAAGACGGTCGCCGCGGTCGTGGCGCGCTGTGCCGCCTTGGCCGTGCCGGTGGCCGCGGTGGGCGGGAAGGTCGACATCGCGGAGGACGAGCTGGCGGCGACACTGCTCGAGCAGGGGGATCTCGAGCTCGCCGGTGCCGAACTTGCACGACGCGTCACGTCCGGATGGCTGAATGGGGGGTAGAGTGGCCGGCATGTCGCGTCTTCGCCGGATCGTTCTTTCGCTCTTCGGGGCTGTCGTGATCCCTGCGGTCACGCTGGTCACCGTGGCCACCGTGTCCGTGGCCGCGCCGTCGGCGACGAAGGCAAAGCCAGGCACGCCGGTCGTGCACAAGAAGCCGTGCACAGCGTTCAGTGGGTGTTCCGCGGCCTCCGCGGTGACGACTCGCCCGACGCTCTCATTCGAGCGGGCGCAAAGCCACTCGCGCTGCTCCCATGGCCGGGAGAAGTCTTCCACGGTGGCCAAGTCGACGAAGTCCGTCGCGGTCACGTCGCAGACGTCGGCCTCCGTCACCTCCTGGACGCGCTACCCCTAGGCGGTCATTCCGTCGGCGGGCCGGGCAGCCGGAACCCGCCCAGCTCCTCGAGGCGTGCGATTCGCTCCTCCAGCGGCGGGTGCGTGTCGAAGAGGCCGCCCAGGCTCGATCGCAGGCCATGGTGGTCGCGCAGCGGCGACTCGATGTAGAGGTGCGCGGTCGCGCGCGTGACCGCGCGCAGCGGCTGGTGGTCGTCGCGCAGCGCGGCGAGTGCCCGGGCGAGCCCCTCGGGGTCACCCGTCGTCTCCGCGGCCGAGGCGTCGGCGAGGTACTCGCGACGCCGCGACAGCGACATCTGCAGCAGCGCCGCGCCCAGAGGGGCGAGCAGAGCGGCGGCGATGCCGACGACTGCCCCGATCGCTCCCAGGCCACCCTCGCGGCGACTCGAGCCGCCGCCGAAGATCGTGATGCGCATCAGCAGGTCGGCCGACAGCGCGATCACGCCGACCAGCACCGCTGCGAGGCTCATCAGCCGCACGTCGCGGTTGCGGATGTGGGCGATCTCGTGTGCGAGCACCCCTTCGAGCTCGCGCGTGTCGAGGAGCTGCAGCAGCCCCGTCGTGACGGCCACGTACGCGTGCTGCGGGTCGCGGCCGGCCGCGAAGGCGTTCGGGGCCGGGTCGTCGATCAGGTAGATGTCCGGCGTCTTCCGCAGGCCGGCGGCGATGCCGACGTTCTCGAGCGCCCGGTAGAGCTCCGGGTATTCGGCCTTGGTGACGGGATGCGCCCCCGAGGCGGCGGCGATCATGCGGCCTGCTGCGAACCACGAGATCAGGCCGTAGACGATCGCGACGATGCCGATCAGCCCCGCCACGCCCGGCTCGTACGCGAAGGCAACTGCTCCCACGAACAGCGCCACCAGCGCACCGAAGCCGAGCAGCACGATGAACGTGCGGAACCGGTTTGCGCGGATCTGCTGCTGGAGCGTCACAGGCTGACTGAGACGGGCTCGCGGTCAGCCTCGTCCTCCAAGCGGAAGAACTCCCGCAACTGGAAGCCCGCGCTGCGCGCGACGATGCTGGACGGGAAGGTCTGCTGCGAGGTGTTGAACTGGCGCACGACCGTGTTGTAGTAGCGGCGCGCGGCGGCGATCTTGTCCTCGGTGTCCGAAAGCTCGTCGGTCAGCTGGGCGAAGTTCTCGCTGGCGCGAAGCTGTGGATAGGCCTCAGCCACGGCGAACAGCCGCCCGAGCGCGGCGCTGGTCTGCCCCGCCGCATCGGCGGCACCGCCGACGCCCTCCGCCGAGAGCGTCTTCGCGCGCGCTTCGGTGACCTCGTCGAACACACCCTTCTCGTGCGCTGCATAGGCCTTCACGGCCTCGACCAGATTGGGAATCAGGTCGGCGCGCCGCTTGAGCTGGATGTCGATTCCCGAGAACCCCTGGTCGGTCTCGTTGCGGAGCCGCACCAGGCGGTTGTAGGTGAGGATCAGCCAGACCAGGATGACGGCGACGATCGCGGCAACGACGATGAGGGCAGTCATCGCGAGAAGCGTATCGAACGGGCGGTCAGGAGGTTCAGCTGCGCTGGCCGGCGGGCCACCAGCCGCGCGGCTCGCCGGGGCGCGAGTCGACGCCGGCAAATGGCGAGATCGCGAGTGTTGCGACCACGGCCGAGATGAAGAGCACGAGTGTCATGCACTCAGGGTAGGGATCGCAGATTGGCAGAGAAGTGGGGCGGCCACACCGGTTTCGGGTACGGCCTCCAGCAGCCTGCATGAGCGGGCGCTCCGCGCACCGTAGAATGCCGGCAGACCGGACCGGGCTTCCAGGGGGTTTTCGACATGGCTATTACGAGCGGATCCACCATCGAGCAACTGCTCGGCGACGAGGCGGAGTCCCTGCTGACCTACGAGGCGCACGGGGTTCCGCGGGACGACCTGATCCTGCCCGGGCCGGACTTCATCGACCGCGTCGTGGTCGACACCGATCGCCCCGTGCCGGTGCTTCGCAACCTGTCGCTGCTTCTGAACACCGGTCGCCTGGGCGGCACGGGGTACATCTCGATCCTGCCCGTCGACCAGGGCATCGAGCACTCCGCCGCCGCGTCGTTTGCGAAGAACCCCGCCTATTTCGACCCCAAGAACCTGGTCGAGCTGGCGATCGAGGGCGGCTGCAACGCAATGGCCAGCACCTTCGGGGTGCTTGGGATCGTGGCGCGCCGCTATGCCCACCGCATCCCGTTCATCGTCAAGCTCAACCACAACCAGCTGATGACCTACCCCAACGAGTACGACCAGATCATGTTCGGCTCGGTGCGGCAGGCCTATGAGCTCGGCGCGGTCGGCGTCGGAGCGACGATCTACTTCGGCTCGGAGCAGTCGTCGCGCCAGATCGTGGAGGTGTCGGAGGCGTTCGAGGAGGCGCACGCGCTGGGGATGTTCACGGTGCTCTGGTGCTACCTGCGCAACTCGGCGTTCAAGACCGACAACGGCGACTACCACCTCTCGGCCGACCTGACCGCCCAGGCGAACCACCTCGGCGTAACCATTCAGGCCGACATCATCAAGCAGAAGCTGCCCGAGCTGAACGGCGGCTACAACGCGTTCAAGGGCTACGGCAAGACCGACCCGCTGGTCTACGACAAGCTCACCTCCGAGCACCCGATCGACCTCACCCGGTGGCAGGTCGTGAACAACTACATGGGCCGGGTGCCCCTGATCAACTCCGGAGGCGAGTCGAAGGGCGAGTCGGATCTGGCGCAGGCCGTCCGCACGGCGGTGATCAACAAGCGCGCAGGCGGCGCGGGCCTGATCGTCGGGCGCAAGGCGTTCCAGCGGCCCATGCAGGACGGTGTCGCGGTGCTGAACACGATCCAGGACGTCTACCTGGACGAGTCCATCACGCCTGCCTGAGCCTGTTCAACGAGGTGCCTGGCACCTCAGTGAACGTCAGCGGGCCGCGACGGGTGCTTCGGCCTGGAGTGCGGCGCCGATTGCGCCGCCCAGGTCGCCGAGCGCTGCCGGAAGCACCGGCGGCGGCCGGTCGTCGACGAACAGGTGGGGCATCGTCCGCTCGCGGATGCGCTCGACGTAGGGCTCTCCAAGGCGCGTGCCGAGGCCGCCGCCGATGATCACGGCGTCAACGTCGAGGAGGTTCACGGCCGAGGCGATGCCGGCGCCGAGCGCCTCGGTCGCCCGGTCGATCAGCTCCACGGCCAGCTTGTCGTCGCGCTCGAGCGCCTTCGCCCAGACTCCGCTCGTCAGCGTCGTGCGCTTGCGGCTCTTCATGATCGCGAACAGCTTGGTCTTGCGGCCGTCCTTCGTCAGCGCGCGGGCGTGGCGCTCCATCGACCCGCGGCCCGCGTACGCCTCGACGCAGCCGTGCCGCCCGCAGCCGCAGAGTGCGCCGCCCTGGTTGATCACCATGTGGCCGATCTCCCCGGCGGCTCCCCGGCCGTTCCAGATCTCACGGTTCAGGATGATGCCGCTGCCAACCCCGGTTCCCCAGAACACGCCAAGGATGGAGTCGTACGGCCGCCCCGCACCAAGGCGGAACTCCGCGAGCGTGCCCACCGTGACGTCGTTGCCCAGCCGGACGTTGCCACAGCCGATGCCTTCGCCGACCGCGCCGGCGAGCGGGTAGCTCCCCGTCCAGTCCGGCGTGACGTTGATCGCCTGTGTCACGACCCCGCCGTCGTCGTCGATGTCGCCGGGCGACCCGATGCCGACGCCGCTCAGTGCGGACGGCTCCACCTCCGCCTCCGCGAGCGCGTCGCGCAACGCCTCGACGATCTCACCGGCCACACCCTTCGGGCCGTCCTTCTTCGGCGTCATGTGCCGGGACTGCCCAAGGACGGCGCCGTCGCCGTCGACGACCACGGCCTGGATCTTGGTACCGCCCAGATCGACTCCTGCGCGAATCTCCACCAAACCCCCTTCGTCGCATGTCGGCCCCTGGCCTGACTCTACCGCGGGGACCCCGTGCTTCGGCGGGCTGCCAGGCGGGCATGACACCGGTGGTAACGTGATCCGGTATCGATCGCCCGGCCCAAGGAGCCGCCGTGTCCCGTCCGTTCGACGAAATCGACCAGCTGTGCGTCAACACCGTCAGAGTTCTCGCGGTGGACGCCGTCGAGAACGCGAAATCCGGACATCCAGGTCTCCCGATGGGAGCCGCGCCGATGGCGCACGTCCTGTGGACGCGGCATCTGCGCCACAACCCCGCCGACCCGCACTGGCCGGGGCGAGATCGCTTCGTCCTCTCCGGCGGGCACGGCTGCATGCTGCTCTACGCGCTGCTTCACCTGACCGGGTACGACCTGCCGATGGAGGAGCTGAAGCGCTTTCGCCAGTGGGGCAGCCGCACGCCGGGCCACCCCGAGTACGGTCACACGCCGGGCGTCGAGACGACAACCGGCCCTCTCGGCCAGGGTGCCGCGAACGCTGTGGGCATGGCCATTGCCGCGAAGCACCTCGCCGGGCGCTTCGACGAGGCCGCCGGGTTCCGCGTGTTCTCGCTGGTCACCGACGGCGACCTGATGGAGGGCGTGTCCGGCGAGGCCTCGTCGCTCGCCGGCCATCTGGGCCTCGACAACCTGATCTTTCTCTACGACGACAACCACGTCACCATCGACGGCGACACCGACCTCAGCTTCACCGAGGATCGCGCCGGCCGGTACCGCGCGTACGGCTGGCACACGATCCGGGTCGAGGACGGCAACGACATGGAGGCCATCGACGCGGCGCTCGGGCAGGCGATCGCACACACCGGGCAGCCGGCCATGATCGACATCAAGACCGTGATCGGGTTCGGATCGAAGGATGCCGGGACGTCGCGGGCGCACTCCGACGCGCGAGGGCCCGAGCAGCAGGCCGAGACCAAGCGAGCGCTTGGCTTCGACCCCGAGAAGTACTTCGAGGTTCCCCCGGAGGTCTACGACCGCTACCGCGAGGCGCTTGCGAATGGCGCCGAGCTGCAGCCGGAGTGGGAGCGGCGGATCGAGCAGAGCCCCAGCGCCGGCGAGCTGAAGCGGATCTACTCGGACGAGCTGCCTGAGCCGCTCGAGCTGCCGTCGTTCGCGCCCGGCGACGGGCCGATGGCCACCAGGGCCGCGTCCGGCAAGGTGATCGCCGCCGTCGCGCCCCAGGTGTCGCAGCTGGTCGGGGGCTCGGCCGATCTGACGCCGTCGAACAACACCAAGCCGCCGGACTGGGAGGACTTCCAGCGCGACACCCCGCAGGGTCGCTACCTGCGCTACGGCGTGCGTGAGCACGGCATGGGCGCCATCACGAATGGCCTCGTCCTGTCGCACCTGCGGGCCTACGCCGGCACCTTCTTCAACTTCCTCGACTACATGAAGCCGGCCGTGCGGCTGTCGGCGCTGATGAACATCCCGGCGCTGTGGGTCTACACCCACGACTCGATCGGCCTCGGCGAGGACGGGCCGACACACCAGCCGGTGGAGCAGCTGGCCACCCTGCGGGCGACGCCCAACATCACCATGTTCAGGCCTGCCGACGCGAACGAGACCGCGGTCGGCTGGCGCGTGGGGCTCTCCCGCCAGAACCCCACCGCGCTGGCTCTGTCGCGCCAGGCGCTGCCGGTGCTCGACCCGGACACCTATCCGCTCGACCAGGCGGCGCGCGGTGGGTATGTCCTCGTCTCCGACGACGACCCGCAGGTGATCCTGATCGGCACCGGCTCGGAGGTGCACGTGGCGCTCGGTGCGCGCGAGCTGCTGACGGCTGAGGGCGTCCGCAGCCGGGTCGTGTCGCTCCCCTCGTGGGAGCTGTTCGAGGAGCAGCCGGCGTCGTACCGCGACGACGTGCTGCCGCCCGAGATCACCGCACGTGTCAGCGTCGAGGCGGGCTCGACGGTCGGGTGGGAGCGCTACGCCGGGACGGGGGGCGCGATTGTCGGGCTCGACCGGTTCGGCGCATCGGCCCCGGGCGCGGTGGTGCTCGAGAAGCTTGGGTTCACCCCGCGCCACGTGGCCGATGAGGCCCAGCGGGTGCTGGCCCCTACAGGCAAGGGAGCGATGAGCGATGTCACAACTTCATGAACTCGCCGCCGCGGGGACAAGCCCGTGGCTCGACAACATTCGGCGCGGATGGCTCGTCTCGGGCGAGTTCCGCCGCTGGCTGGACCTCGGCATCCTCGGGGTGACCTCGAACCCGACGATCTTCCAGAAGGCGATCGCCGAGTCCGACGACTACGACGAGGCGATCAGCGCGCTGGCAGGCTCCGGCCTCTCCCCGGAGGACGTGTTCTTCCAGCTCGCGATCGAGGACATCCAGGCCGCTGCCGACCAGTTGCGCGACGCGTACGACTCAACCGGCCATGTCGACGGGTATGTCTCGTTCGAGTTGCCCCCGGGGATGGCCAACGACACCGAGGCCTCCATCGAGGCGGCGCCCCGCTTCTGGAAGCGCATCGACCGGCCCAACATCTTCATCAAGATCCCCGGGACGGCGGCGGGGACGCCGGCGATTCGCGAGTCGACCGCGGCCGGCATCAACGTCAACGTGACGCTGCTGTTCTCGCTCCAGAACTACGAGGCGATCCACTGGGCCTACATCGAGGGGCTGGAGCAGCGCGTCGAGCGCGGTCAGCCGATCGACGAGCTCCACTCGGTTGCCAGCTTCTTCGTCTCGCGCGTCGACACCGCGGTCGACAAGCTGCTTCCGGAGGGCTCCGATCTGCGCGGCAAGGCCGCCATCGCCAACGCCAAGATGGCGTACCAGCGGTTCCTCGAGATCACGGCCAGCGACCGCTGGCAGGTGCTCGCAGCGCAGGGCGCCAATGTCCAGCGACCGCTGTGGGCCTCGACGGGCACCAAGGATCCGTCCTACCCCGATACGCTCTACGTCGACAATCTGATCGGGCCCAACTGCGTCAACACGATGCCGAACCAAACCATCGAGGCGTTCATCGACCATGGGGTCGTCCGCCGGACGGTGGACGCCGGCCTCGACGAGGCGCGCGACGTGCTGGCGCGCCTGGCGGATGCCGGCATCGTGCTCGACGACGTCACCCGGCAACTCGAGATCGAAGGCGTGAAGTCGTTCAGCGATTCGTTCGACTCGCTGCTCGAGACCATCGCGGGCAAGCTGCGGCAGATGGATCGCGGCGCCGCCTAGGTTCGCGCCGTCCCACGTTCGCCCACTCGAAGAGGTGGTGAGATGGAACTGGCAATGATCGGCCTCGGCCGGATGGGTGGCAACATGGCCCATCGCTTGAGCGACGCCGGGCACCGTGTGGTCGGCTGGACGCGAGGGGGTAAGCCGGCCGTGGCCGACGAGTTCGGCATAGAGTGGGCGGAGTCGCTCGAGGATGCCGTCGCGAAGCTCGAACAGCGTCCGCGCGTCGTCTGGCTGATGATCCCCGCGGGCGCGCCGACGTCGATGACCATCACGAAGCTGGCGACCCTTTTGGAGCCCGGCGACGTCGTGGTCGACGGGGGCAACTCGAACTTCCGCGACTCGCAGAACCACGCCCAGTTGCTGGCGGAGCAGGGGATCGAGTTCGTCGACTGCGGCACCTCGGGTGGCGTCTGGGGCTATGACAACGGGTACTGCCTGATGATGGGCGGCTCAGACGAGGCCGTGGCGATCCTGAAGCCGGCGTTCGAGACCCTGGCTCCGCCGGACGGCTGGCTGCACACCGGCCCGGTCGGCTCTGGCCATTTCACGAAGATGGTCCACAACGGCATCGAGTACGGCTTGATGCAGGCCTTCGGTGAGGGCTTCGAGATCCTCAAGAAGAGCGAGTTCGACCTCGACCTGCATGCGGTCGCCGAAGTGTGGAGGCACTCGTCGGTCGTTCGCTCGTGGCTGCTCGACCTGCTTGCGCTGGCGCTCGCCGAGGACCCCGAGCTCGAGCACGTGAAGGGCTACGTCGAGGACTCGGGTGAGGGCCGCTGGACGGTGATCGAGGCGATCAACGAGAGCGTCGCCGCACCGGCCATCGCCAATGCGCTGATGGCCCGCTTCAGCTCGCGCGATCCTGACCCGTTTGCCATGAAGACGATCGCCGCGCTGCGCAACCAGTTCGGCGGGCACGCGGTGGTGCGCGAGTGAGCAGGGCGTCACGCGACGACAACCCGCTCCGCGTGGGGTTGCGGGTGGGCGGTGCGACCGAGCCTGCCATCTTCACGATCTTCGGCGTCACCGGTGACCTCGCCCAGCGCAAGTTGCTGCCTGCCATCTACAACCTGGCGAAGCGCGGGCTGCTGCCGCCGCGGTTTGCGGTGGTGGGGTACGCCCGCACGCAGATGAGCGAGGCGGCGTTCCGCAAGTTCGCGAAGACCGCGATCGAGGAGCACTCGCGGACGAAGATGGACGAGCGGTTCTGGCCGGCGTTCGCCTCGATGCTGCACTACGAGGCCGGCGGGTTCGACGACCCCGCGCATTTTCAGGCGTTGGCGAAGACGCTGGAGAAGCTCGACAAGGAGATGGGTGGGGGCGCCCACCGCGTGTTCTACCTCTCCACGCCGGCCAGCTTCTTCCCTGTCATCGTCTCGCGCCTGGGCGCGGCGAAGCTGAACCGGCCGGCACCTCTGGTGCGGGTCGTGATCGAGAAGCCGTTCGGGCACGACCTGGAGTCGGCAAAGGAGCTGGCCGAGATCGTGCACCGGTCGTTCCGCGAGTCGCAGGTGTTCCGCATCGACCACTACCTTGGCAAGGAGACGGTCCAGAACATCTACGCGCTGCGATTCGCGAACGCCATCTTCGAGCCGATCTGGAGCAACTCGTACGTCGATCACGTGCAGATCACCGTCGCCGAGCAGATCGGGGTCGAGCATCGCGCCCAGTTCTACGAGGAGACCGGTGTCGTGCGAGACATCGTCCAGAACCATCTGCTCCAGGTGCTCGCCCTGGTGGCAATGGAGCCTCCGGCGGCGTTCGAGCCCGAGTCGGTGCGCGACGAGAAGACCAAGCTTCTGCGCGCGGTGCGCCCGATGACCTTCGAGAAGTCCGTCCGGGGTCAGTACACGGGCGGGTTCGTGGCCGGCGAGGAGGTGCCCGGCTACCGCCAGGAGCCAGGCGTGTCGCCGGAGTCGACGACACCCACGTACGTGGCGGCCAAGCTCGAGATCGACAACTGGCGCTGGGCGAGCACGCCGTTTTACATCCGTACGGGCAAGCGGCTGGCAAAGCGGGTGACCGAGGTGGCCGTGCTGTTCAAGCGCCCGCCGCATCTCCCGTTCTCGCGCGAGGCCGCCGAGCACCTCGAGGCCAACTCGCTGGTGCTGCGAATCCAGCCGGACGAGGGCATATCGCTGCGATTCGGTGCGAAGGCGCCGACGCCGATCCTCTCGATCCGAACGGTGAACATGGACTTCCTCTACGGCTCGGCGTTCCTCACCGACGTGCCCGAGGCGTACGAAACGCTGCTGCTGGACGCCATCCGCGGCGACGGCACGCTGTTCACCCGGCAGGACGCCGTCGAGCGTGCGTGGGAGATCTGCGACCCGCTGATCAAGCAGTGGGAGACCGGGCAGCCGCAGTTCTATCCCGCCGGCTCGTGGGGCCCTGAGGCGGCGGACGAGCTGCTTGCGAGAGAGGGGCGGCGATGGCGGCGACCGTGAACGCTCCTCCGGATGCGGTCGAGCTGGCGCAGGTGGAGCGCGCACTGGCGGAGCTGCGCGGCGGCGACCGCGCAGGGAGCGTTCGCGCAACGACGCTCAACCTGATCGTCGTCTGCGCAGGCGAGGTCAGCGCCGACGACACCGCAGAGGTGCTCGACCGGATCGGCGGCAGCCGTCCGCTGCGGGCATTCCTGCTTTCGAGGGGCAAGGGACGGCCGATGGCCCGGGTCTCCAGCGCGTGCTGGATCGGCGGCGGCCAGGAGGTGTGCACCGAGCGGATTGCCATCAGGGGCGACTGGGCCGCCCTCCCCAGCGGCGTCGCGGCGCTGCTCGTCGCCGACCTGCCGGTGTTCCTGTGGTGGCAGGGCTCCCTGCCCGAACCGGGCGACCCGGTGCTGGCCGAGCTGACCGAGATGGCCTCGCAGGTGATCGTCGACTCCGACAATGCCGACCTCGCAGCAGTCGCGGAGCTCGACCGGTCGGCCGAGGGCCTCACCGACCTGGCCTGGGTTCGCACCGGGGCATGGCGGGAGGCGATCGCCGCGCTGTTCGATGGCCGCAGCCAGCGGCGGGCGCTGAACCGCCTGTTCGGCGTGGAGGTCACGGGCCCGCCCAACGAGGCCGCGCTCCTTGCCGGCTGGCTGCGCGCGCGCCTGCGCAGGCACGTGGGGCTGGACACGCGTCGCGCAAAGCGGCTGAACCGCGTCGAGCTGCTCTGTGGCGACGACGCCGTCTTCCGGGTCGAGCGGATGGGCCGTAACCGTTACGGCCTCGCCGGTGGCCCCGGCCTCGCCGAGCGCACCGTTGCGCTCCCGCTTCCGGATCTGGCGATGCAGCTCGCCGAGGAGCTCGATCGGCTGGGTCACGAGGCGTCATTCGAGGAGTCGCTGGCCGAGGCAGTCGGCTCGTGAACCTGACCGTGCTGCGCGACGCCGATGCGATCGCGCGCGCGGCGGCCCATCGCATCCTCGAGAGCATGGAGACTGCGCCACAGCGCTTTGCCATCGGCCTCGCAGGAGGCTCGACCCCGCAGCGCCTCTACAAGCTGCTGGCGTCAGACGAGTATCGCGACCGGATCACCTGGTCGCGCTGGCACGTGTTCTTCAACGACGAGCGGCGCGTACCGCTGGACGACCCCAGGTCGAACCACTTCAACGCCCGCACGGCTCTGCTCGATCATGTCCCCATCCCTGCGTCGCAGATCCACCCCCTCACCGACGCCGACCAATACGAGGCGCTGCTGCGCGCATTCTTCGGTGAGCGTCCCGACGCCGACCTGCAGCTGTTGGGGATGGGGGAGGACGGCCACACGGCGTCGTTGTTTCCGGGCTCCGTCGCGCTGCTCGAGACCGAGCGCTGGGTGATGGCGCCGCCCGACGTGGTGCAGGGCATGGCCCGCCTGACGTGGACGATCCCCGCGCTGAACGCGGCCCGCCGCAAGCTCTTCCTGGTCAGCGGCGAGTCGAAGCGGGAGGCGCTTGCTCGCATCCGGGCCGGAGAGCCGCTGCCCGCCGGCATGATCGACGGCGCCGAGTGGCTCGTCGACCGGGCAGCCGCAGGTCAGCCGATCGAGTAGACCTCGATCCGGTCGTTGAAGGTGTCGGCGATGAAGAGCTGGGTCCCGGAGATCTCGAGGTGGCCAGGCAGGTTGAACGTGCCATGCTCCGCCCCGAGCTGCCCGAACGCCACGAGCTGGATCCCGGCCGACGACAGCTTCAGGATCCGGTTCGTGCCCGTGTCGGCGACCCAGATGCCCCCCGTGGCGTCGAGGGCAATTCCCTCCGGCTGGTGAAGGCCGCCGAAGCTCCCCGTCACAGCACCCGTCGCCGCGTTCAGCTTCACGACCCGGTTGGCGATGGTGTCGGCCACGTACACCGTCCCTCCGGCGACCGCCACGTCCTTTGGCGAGCTGAACCCGGTTTGAGTCCATATCGTGGTTCCCGTCGCCAGATCCCACCGCTGGATGCGGTTGTTGACCGTGTCGGCGACGATCAGGTCGCCGCCTGTCGCCACGATTCCAAACGGCCAGTGGAGCTGCTCTGTCCCCGCCCCCACCGCGCCGAGGAACCTGCCAGTCGCGAGCCCCTGGCGCGTGAACTGCGTCAGCCGGCTGTTCTTCGTGTCCGCGACCCAGAGCGTGTCGGTCGCGTGATCGACCGTCAGGTCGCGCGGCCAGTTGAAGCCGAGCAGGTCGAGCTTCCCCCAGCCGCGGTGCCCAAACGAGAGCTGCCAGGCACCCGTGGCCGTGTCGAAGCGCTGCACCCGCTGGTTGACGCTGTCGGTGACGAACAACTGTCCGTCCACGGCCAGGCCGGACGGCTCGTTGAATGACCCGTCGGCTCCGGTTCCGCCCCCGTATGTCCGCTGGTATGCGCCGGGCTGCCGGAACTGCAGCACCTTGGCGCCCCACAGGTCGGCGCCGTACACCGCCGGCACCGTGCCGGCCCCGACGGCCACGCGGCGAAGCTGGAAGAACTGCAACGGGCCCGTCCCATTGGAGCCGTACTTGCGCAGGTACGTCCCCGTCCCCGCGAACTGCTGAATGCGGCCATTGGCCGAGTCGGCGACGTACACGCGGTTCGACGCGTCCACGTCGATCCCGTACGGCCGGATGAACTGTCCCGTTGCGCTGCCTCGTGTGCCCCAGCCGGGCAGCGGCACACCGGTGGGCGAGAACTTCGCCACCCGGTTGTTGTTGTAGTCGGCGACGTAGATGTTGCCCGCCGAGTCGGTGGCGGCGTCGCGTGGCGCGTTCATCTGTCCGAGGCCGGAGCCGATCTCGCTTGCGATCGTGCGGAGCAGGGCGCCCGTCGGCGTAAAAACCAGGATCCGGTTGTTGATGTCCTCGGTGACGAGGATCACCGGGAGACCGGCGCCGTCGACGCCCGCACTGACGCCCAGTGTCGATCCGAATCGGAATGGCCAGGCCGAGAGCGGAGCACCGGTCGCGGCATCGAGCACCTGGATGCGGTTGTACCCGGTGTCGTCGACGTACACTCTGCCGCCGATCACCGCGATGTCGCGTGGATTGTTGAAGCGCCCGAGCGCCCGTGGCCCATGCGTGCCGGTCCGCCAGATCTGTGTGCCGTCCGCACGGTAGGCCGCCACCTGGTCGTTTCCCGTATCCGCGACGTAGACGGTGCCGAGCGCGTCGACGTCGAGGCCCGACGGGTACATCGTCGCGTGGCCCGGGCCGCCGATCGTGCGCAGGTAGGCCGTCTCGGCGGCCTCCGCAGTCGACGGGCCGGAAGCCGCCATCAGGACGGCCGCCAGGAAGATCCCGACGGCGATTCGGGCGCTGACGCCTGCCACCGGCGCGCGGTTGGTCCATCGTCGTCTGCCCATTGGAAACCTGCCTTGAGGGTGTCGCGCCGATACATCGCCTCCACGAGACTCGGCACGCCGACTCTACAGGGCTGTGAAGACGTGGAACAACTCGGACGCCGTTATGTCGGTGAGGGGTGCGAGGCGTCCTCGAACTCCCGCACCTCGCCGGTGACGAGAAACGCCGTCTGTTCGCCGATGTCGACCGCGTTGTCGCCGATCCGCTCCAGGCACCGGGTGATCTGCGTCGCCCGGATGCCGGCCTCGCGCTGCACCTCGTTGCCGTTGTGCGCGATCACGAGTCCCACCATGTCCCGGTTGCCCCTGTCGATCGGCTCGTCGAGCTCGATCAGCGTCTCGGCCCGCTCGACGTCGCGTGCTGCGAAGCAGTCCAGGGCGACGCGCACCATGTGCTCCGTCCGAGAGCCCATCTCGGCGAACAGCGCGGTCACGTCGTCGGGCAGCGCGGTCTCGCGGATCAGGCGCATCAGCTTGGCGATGTTCACGCACTGGTCGCCCATCCGCTCGAGGTTGTGATTGACATGCAGGATGGCGAGGATCAGCCGGAGGTCTCCTGCGACTGGCGCCTGCAGCGCGAGCAGGCGCTCGACGGCGAGCTCCACCTGATGATGGGCGGCGTCGATCTGGTCGTCGAAGGCGATCACCTCGCCGGCCAGGGCGTCGTCGCTGTTCAGCAGAGCCGTGACGGCGTCGTGGACGGCCCGCGCGACGAGATCGCCCTCCCCCTGGATCATCTGCTCCAGCTTGGCCAGGCTCTCCTGGTACGCCGCGCGAGTCATCCGAACCGTCCCGTCACGTAGCCCTCCGTACGTGGATCCGAGGGCGTCGTAAAGATCTTCGCCGTCGTGTCCTCCTCGACCAGCACGCCTGTTCGGTGTCCGTCCTCGCCCACCTCCACACTGAAGAATGCCGTCCGGTCGGCGACGCGGGCCGCCTGCTGCATGTTGTGGGTCACGATCACGATCGTGTAGTCGTTGCGCAACTGCGCCATCAGGTCCTCGATCGCCCCGGTGGAGATCGGGTCGAGCGCCGACGCGGGCTCGTCGAGCAGGATCACGTCCGGCTCGACGGCCAGGCAACGTGCGATGCACAGCCGCTGCTGCTGACCGCCGGACAGCCCCAGGGCGCTTTCCTTCAGCCGGTCCTTGACCTCGTCCCAGAGGGCCGCATTGCGAAGCGCTCGCTCCACGCGCTCTTCCAGGTCGCGTTTCATTCCCAGCACACGAGGGCCGAAGGCGATGTTGTCGTAGATCGACTTGGGGAATGGGTTCGGCTTCTGGAACACCATCCCGATTCGCTGGCGCACCTCGACCGGGTCGACGCTCTCGTCGTACATGTCCTGGCCGTGGTAGAGGATCGTGCCGTCCATGCGCGCGCTCGGGATGAGGTCGTTCATGCGGTTGAAGCAGCGGATGAACGTGCTCTTGCCGCACCCGGACGGGCCGATGAACGCCGTCACGCGGTTCTTGAGGATCTGCAGCGAGACGTCCTTGAGCGCGAGCTTCGAACCGTACGCAACGTTCAGGTCGCAAACGTCGAACACGACCTCGGGTGTCTCTTCGGCATCCGGTTCGCTTGTGTGGACGGCCAACGGCGCGGTGATCGGGGCGGGATCCGTCATGGTCGACATGTCACCATCTCTTCTGGTAGCGATTGCGAAGCCAGATCGCAAGCGAGTTCATCGTCAGGAGGATGGCGAGCAGCACGACGATAGCGGCTGCCGCCAGCAGGTGAAACTCCTCCTGCGGTAGGCTGATCCAGTTGTAGATCAGTACGGGCAGGGCGGTGAAGCTGCCCGTGAGCGTGGGGTCGAATGCCACGTAGGCGACCGCTCCGACCAAAAGCAGCGGCGCGGCTTCGCCGATCGCCCGTGACAGCGCCAGGATGGAGCCTGTCGCGATGCCGGGGATCGCGGCCGGCAGCACCTGCCGCCAGGTTACCTGCCATTGGGTCGCGCCGAGCGCCGTTGCGCCGTCGCGAATCGAGCTTGGCACCGCCCGCAGCGCCTCGCGTGCGGCGATGATGACCGTCGGCAGCACCAGGAGCGTGAGGATCATCGCGCCGGCCAAAAGGATGCGGCCAAGGCCGATGCCCCGCACGATGAATGCCAGGCCGAGGATGCCGTAGACGATCGATGGGACGCCGGCCAGGTTCTGGATGTTCAGCTCGAGCAGTCGGTTGTACCAGCGGCGGCGATCCGCGTACTCCTCGAGGTACACGGCCGCCGCGACTCCGAGCGGAACCGCCATCAGCAGCACCAGGACGCCGAGGTAGATGGTCGCCAGGATGGCCGGACGCGCGCCTGCCCGGTCGGCGAACGACGACGGCGGGTTCTGAAGCAGGGTTGCGTCCAGGTAGCCGGCCCCGTCGACCACCACCTGCACCAGCAGCGCCCCCAGAGTGACAAAGCCGATGCCCAGGGAGACGAGCAGGAAGCCGAGGAAGAGGAAGCCCTGCCAGCGACCGCGCTTGCCGCGGCGAGGGAGTGGGATTGCTGTCACTCGTACACCTCGCGATAGCGGGCCACCAGGCGGTTGGCAACGATGTTCATCACGAACGTCGCCACAAACAGCGTCATGCCGACGGCGAAGATGGTCTTGTACTCGGTGGAGCCCGTCGGGACGTCGCCGTTCGCGGTGTGCGCGATGAACGCCGTCATCGTCTCGATCGACGTACGAGGGTCGAACGACAACGTCGGTTGGCCGCCGCCGGCGATCGTCACGATCATCGTCTCGCCGATGGCGCGGGAAACGGCCAGCACGAACGACGCCGCGATACCCGAGATGGCGGCCGGCACGACGACCCGCAGCGATGTCTGGAGCCTGGTCGAGCCGAGCGCGTACGACCCGGCGCGCAGGTCGTTGGGCACGGCTGTCATCGCGTCCTCCGACAGCGAGGCCACCGTAGGCAGGAGCATCACGCCCATCACGAGGCCGGCGGACAGCGGGTTGAAGATGTCGACCCCGATGCCGATGTCGCGGAGCAGCGGCGTGATCAGCGTCAGTGCGAAGTAGCCGAAGACCACGGTCGGGATGCCGGCGAGCACCTCGAGCGTCGGCTTCAGCACCGAGCGCAGCCGCGGTGACGCGTACTCCGACATGAAGATGGCCGCACCGAGACCGAACGGGATGCAGACGACGCAGGCCCAGAACGTCGCCGAGATCGTCCCGACGACCAGTGGCAGCACGCCGAAGCTGGCCGGCGTGAACAGCGGCGACCAATCGGTGCCGGTGAAGTAGTCGACCGGTGAGATCTCCTGGAAGAACTCGAGCGCCGGGAAGAGCAGCGCGACGACGATGCCGACCGTCGTCACGACCGAGATGAACGCAGCCAAGCCGAGGACGCCCTTGATGGCCTCCTCGCCCAGGCGGCGGCGACGGACACCCAGGCGCTGGTGCGCCCGGGTGTCGATCACGTCCCCTGCTGCCATCAGGCTCCGGCTGCCTGGAGCGCCTGCTCGAGCTCGCTCATCGCCGTTGCCTCCTGCTCGGTGGTCAGGCTGATCAGCTGCGCAGTGCCGGCCACGGATGCCTCGTTCTCGATCAGGTATTTCATGAACTCCTCGACCTCAGGCCGCGTGAAGGAATCGTTCTTCACGTACATGAACAGCGGTCGCGAGAGCGGGGCGTAGTCGCCGCTCTGCACCGTCTCGACGCTCGGCGTCACGCAGCCGTTGCCGCCGTCGACCTGGACGATGTTCAGCTCGTCCTTGTTCTGCTCGTAGTAGGAGTAGCCGAAGTAGCCGAGGCCGCCCTTCTCACCCTTGACCCCCTGCACCAACGTGTTGTCATTCTCACTGGCTGTGTAGTCCGAGCGCGAAGCGCCCTCCTCACCGTTGATCTCCTTGGTGAAGAAGTCGAAGGTGCCGGAATCGGTACCCGGGCCGAAGAGCTTCAGCGGCTCGTCAGGGAAGCTCGGGTCGACCTGGTTCCAGTTGGTGACGTTGGACTTCGGCTCCCAGATCTTCTTCAGCTGGTCGACCCTGAGGCACGTGGCCCAGTCGTTGTCCTTGTTCACGACCACCGAAAGGCCGTCGTTGGCGACCAGGAACTCTGTGTGGGCGATGCCGTTCTGTTCGCAGACCGTGGCCTCCTTGTCGGCCGGGTCGGTCTTGATCTCGCGCGAGGCGTCGCTGATGTCGGTCTCCCCGGCGCAGAAGCGCTCGAACCCTCCGCCCGTGCCGGAGACGCCGACGGTGATGTCGACCTTCGGGTTGGAGCCGCGGAAGGCTTCGGCCGCAGCCTGGGCCAGCGGCGCCACGGTGCTCGAGCCATCGATCTCGATCTTGCCGGTCAGGCCAGTCGTGCTCGCGGCCGGTGCGGCTGTGCCCCCCGAACCGCTGCGGCCTCCGCAGCCGGCGGCGACGAGGACGAGCAGGAGCCCTACGGCAAGTAGTGAACGTCGTGGTGCCCTCACGATTCTCCCTTCGGTTTCTGCATTCACGGCGGCAGTGTGCGCATCGGTCCGGGAGCAGTGGGTCTCGCGACGGTGATCGGTTGGTGAAGATGTGGTGAACCGCCTGTCGATCGTCCTTCCGGAGCGGGCTGATACGATCAAACGCCGTGAGCAGCGACCCTGCCTCGCCTGTCGCGCCGCCCTCCACTGACCCCGCCAGCCGGCTGGCCGCCGCGCTCTTGGATCGGCTGGACGGCGCTGCCGACCACCGGCTCGCAGCGTTCGTCCGCTCGTACGCCAAGCGCGCGCGGGCGGGTCAAGCCGGTGAGGTGGCCGTACCGTCGCTCGCCGCGCTCATCTCGGGGCTGTTCAGCTTCGTGGATGCTCGTCGCGGCGACCTGACGGTGCGCGTCTTCAACCCGGATCCGCAGCGCGACGGCTGGCGCGCCGATGGCACCGTCATCCAGGCGAACACCGCCGATGCGCCATTCCTGATCGACACCGTGACCGAGGAGCTGCGCCATCATGGGCTGACCGTCCGTGAGGTGGTGCACCCGGTGATGGGCATCGACCGCGCGGCGGATGGATCGATTGTCTCGGTGGGCCCGGCCCGCGGTGCTGCCCGCCGCGAGTCGATCATGCACTTCGAGGTCGACCGCCGGCTGCCGGAGGCCGAGCTCGAGTCGCTCGAAGCGGACGTCCTGCGGGTGCTCGGCGACGCGCGGCTGGCGGTTCGGGACTTCCATGCGATGGCCGACCGGGTGCAGCGGATGATCGAGATCGCTGAGGTCGCGACCCGGCGCTTCACTCGCGAGGAGATCGCCGAGACGGTCGCGTTCCTGCACTGGCTGGGCGCCGAGCACTTCGTCTACCTCGGCTACCGCGAATATCGATACTCCGGGGAGGGCGACGACATGGTGGCAGCGGTCGTCCCCGAGAGCGGCCTGGGGATCCTCGCCGACACCACCGCGTCCGGGTTCGCGGAGCCGGTCAAGCTCTCCTCGGTGCGGCCGGGGCTGCGCGAGCGGGCCCTCGAGGGGCCGCTGGTCGTGGTCTCGAAGACCAACCGCGAGGCAACGGTGCACCGCCGCGTGAAGATGGACTACATCGGCGTCAAGCGCGTCGACGACGACGGCCGGGTGATCGGCGAGCTGCGGCTGCTCGGCATGTTCACCAGCAAGGCATTGATGGTGCCGGCGCGCGAGATCCCGCTGATACGGCGCAAGCTGGAGCACATCATCGAGTCGGAGGACCTGATCCCGGGGTCGCACGACTACAAGGCCGTCGTCTCGATCTTCGAGAGCTTTCCCAAGGACGAGCTGTTCGCCGCGTCAGCGGATGACCTCGGCGCAACGGTGATGTCGCTGCTCGGGCTGGAGGAGCGGCGTCACGTGCGGCTGTTCCTGCGGCCCGACCTGCAGGGCCGGAGCGTTTCGGCCACGATCGCGCTGCCCCGCGACCATGTCTCGACGGAGCTTCGCCTGCGGCTCCAGCACCTACTCGAGGAGCGGTTCAACGGCGACTCGGTGGACTACCACCTGTCATTCGGCGACACCGACCCGGCGCGGTTTCACTTCACCATCCACGTGCCGGAGGGCGAGGTGCCGGAGGTGTCGCACGTGGAGCTCGAGCGCGAAGTGATCGCCGCGGCCAGAACGTGGGACGACGCGCTCTCCGACGTGCTGGTGGAGGAGCACGGGCCCGTGCAGGGACATGCGCTCGCGCGCCGCTACGCAGGGCTCTTCCCCGACTACTACAAGTCGGCCGCGCCGATCTTCATGGCGCAGTTCGACGTCGAGCAGTTCGAGCGCCTGGGCCCCGACCGTCCCTATGTGGTGGCGCTGCAGAACGAGGAGGACACGCCGGACCCGGTGACGCGGCTGAAGCTCTACAAGACCGGCGGCAAAGCGCCGCTCTCCGATCTGCTGCCGGTGCTGGAGGCGCTCGGCCTGACGGTGATCGAGGAGGTGCCGACCCGGCTCCACGAGCAGAACGGCGGCCGCTACCTGCACGACTTCGGCGTGCTCGACCCGGCCGGCCGGCCGCTCGACCTCGCGGTCGTCGGGGAGCTGGTCGCCGACACCGTGCGCGCCGTCTGGGATCGCCAGGCCGAGAGTGACTCGCTGAACAGGCTCGTCACCGCGGCAGGTCTGAGCTGGCGACAGGTCGCAATCCTGCGGGCCTACCGTCAGTACCGCCTCGTGCTGGGAGCCAGCGGCACCCTCCGCTACATCAACGACGCGTTCGTGCGGAACGCCGATCTTGCCCGGCTCCTGGTGGAGCTGTTCGAGCTCCGCCTCGACCCGTCCATGCAGGGCGAGCCGGACTCCTCGGCGCTCGAGGCGGACATCGCCGCTCGGCTCGACGCCATCGTCAGTCTCGATGACGATCGCATCCTGCGCAGCTTCCTGGGGATGATCATGGCGACCGTCCGCACGAACGCCTTCAAGGCGGGCGGCAGGCTGCCGTACCTATCGTTGAAGCTGCGCGCAGCGGACGTGCCGGGCATTCCCAAGCCGGTGCCGCGATGGGAGATCTTCGTGTACTCGCCGGCCATGGAGGGCGTGCACCTTCGCGGCGGCTTCGTCGCGCGAGGCGGCATCCGCTGGTCTGACCGCCTCGAGGACTACCGCACCGAGATCCTCGGCCTGATGAAGGCGCAGATGGTCAAGAACGCGGTGATCGTCCCGACCGGTGCAAAGGGCGGGTTCGTGCTCAAGCAGCCGCCTCCCGCGGGCCAGGATCTGCGCGAGGAGGAGCGCCGCCAGTACATCGTCCTGATGCGCGGGATGCTCGACCTGACCGACAACTTCGCCGGCGGCGAGGTGGTGCGGCCCCATGAGGTGCGGGTGCTCGACAACGACCCGGACGCCTATCTGGTGGTCGCCGCCGACAAGGGCACGGCTCACCTCTCCGATACGGCCAACGAAGTCAGCGCCGAGTACGGCTTCTGGATGGGCGACGCCTTCGCGTCCGGCGGCTCCACCGGTTACGACCACAAGGCGCTCGGCATCACGGCAAAAGGGGCCTGGGAGAGCGTCAAGCGGCACTTCCGCGAGCTCGGCCACGATGTGATGTCGGAGCCGTTCACCGTCGTCGGCATCGGCGACATGTCGGGCGATGTCTTTGGCAACGGCATGCTGCTCTCGCCGGCAATCCGGCTGGTTGCCGCATTCGACCATCGCCACGTCTTCATCGACCCCAACCCGGATCCCGAGCGGTCGATCGTAGAGCGGCAGCGGCTGTTCGACCTGCCGGGCAGCTCATGGGACGACTACGACCGCTCTCTGATCTCGGAGGGCGGCGGGGTGTGGGCCCGCTCGGCGAAGTCGGTGCCGCTGTCCGATCAGGCGCGCGAGGCGCTCGGCATCCAGGCGCAGAGGCTGTCGCCGACGGAGCTTTGCCAGGCGATCCTGAAGGCGCCCGCTGACCTGTTCTGGAACGGGGGCATCGGTACGTTCGTGAAGGCGCGCGGCGAGACGCATGCCGACGTCGGCGACCGGGCGAACGACGCCCTGCGCGTGGACGGCGAGGACCTGCGCGTGAGGGTCGTCGCGGAGGGCGGCAACCTCGGTTTCACCCAGCCTGGGCGGATCGAATACGCCCGTGCCGGCGGCCGCATCAACACCGATGCGATCGACAACTCCGGCGGCGTCGACTGCTCGGACCACGAGGTGAACCTGAAGATCCTGCTGGCGCAGGCGGTCGAGGCCGGCGAGCTGACGATGGATGACCGAAATGCGCTGCTGGAGGAGGTCGCCGGCGACGTGACCGCGCACGTGCTCTACGACAACTACCTGCAGGTGCAGATCCTTGCGCAGGAGTCGGCGGTGTCCGTGCGGCGCTTGGAGGCCTACGAGTCGCTGATGCTCGAGCTCGAGGAGGCCGGGCTGCTCGACCGGGCGCTCGAGTCGCTGCCGTCGTCGGAGCAGATGGCGGAGCGGGAGGCCGCGGGCGAGGGCATGGAGCGGCCGGAGCTGTGCGTGCTTCTGGCCTACGCCAAGCGGCTGCTTCGCGAACAGATCCTGCCCTCGACGCTGCCGGATGACCCGTACCTCGATGCCGACATGGCCGCGTACTTCCCGCGCCCGGTGGTGGAGCGCTTCGGCTCCTATCTGCCGGTGCATCCGCTGCGGCGGGAGATGGTGGCGACCATCGTCACCAACGACGTGATCAACTCGATGGGGATCACGTTCGTCAATCGGATGGCTGCCGAGACGGGCGCCGCGCCGGACGAGATCTGCCGCGCCTTCCTGATCGCCCGCGAGGTGAGCCGGGCACGCGAGCACTGGGACGACGTCGAACGGCTGGACAGCGTCGTCCCGGCGCCGTTGCAGGAGGAGCTGATGGACGCGGTCGACGGCATGGTGGAGCAGTTCGCGCGCTGGTACCTGCGGTACGTCTCCGACCTCGACCTCGAGGCGGTGATCGCGCGTGACAGCCCTGGGTATGCGGAGCTGTTCGGCCACCTGACGGATGTCGCGACGAGCTCGCTGAGGATGGAGCTCGAGGAGCGCGCCACGCGCTATCGCGAAAACGGCCTTCCCGAGCCTGCGGCCCGCTTCGGGGCGATCGCGCCCGATCTGGTCTATGCGCCCGACATCATCGCCGTGGCGCGGGAGACCGGAAGGTCGATCGCCGAGGTCGCCCATGCCTTCTTCCTGGTCGGCGAGCGGCTGTACCTGAACGTGGTCGAGGAGCGCGTGGCGCAGTTTCCGGCGGAGACGCGCTGGCAGCGGCTCGCATGGCGCTCGCAGCTCGACGACCTCCGGCTGCTGCGGCGCCAGATCGTGGCCCGCGTGATCCAGCAGTCGGATGACTCAGACGTGGACTCGGCGGTCGAGGAGTACCTGGCGGCGCGAGTCGACCCGTACCAGCGGCTGGCGGCTCTGATGGGCAGCACCGCTGTCGCCCAGGTCGACGACGCCTCGGCGGTGACGGTGATGGTTCACCAGATCCGTCAGGTCGTCGCCTGAGCGCCAGGCGTTCCCCGCGCGAGCGGGAGCGTCAGCAGCGTCGCCACTGCGGCAAGCCCGGTGCAGACGTGCAGTGTCTCGGTCAGTCCGGCGTTGTCTGCGACCAGTCCGAGCACCGCCACGGTGCCGGCTCCGAAACCCACGCTGAGGCCGATCACGACGCCCGTTGCGAAGCCCATCCGTGCCGGCAGCGCGTTCTGGGCGACGATCACGAGCGAATAGAAGTTCGCGTCCATGGTGGCGCCCAGGACGAACAGCAGCGGGACTGCGAGCCACGGGGTGGTGAACGGCAGCAGCGCGCACAGCGGGAGGGAGATGAGCATCGACCAGACGATCACCCTGCGCTGGCCGAGGTGATCGGCGAGCCGGCCGCCGATGAACGTCCCCAGGGCGCCGGCCGCCAGGCTGGCCGCCACTGCGGCGCTGCCGAGCCGAAGCGTCGATCCGAGATCCTCGTCGAACCACGCCGGCACGAAGGCCATCAGGCCGAAGAGGTACGCGGTGCGCAGGATCGCCACGCCCGAGGCGAGCAGGAACTGCGGCCAGTCGTCGTCGCCCTCGGGCATCGACGTGACGCGCTCGTCCGTGTCCGGATGCGGGACCACGCGGCGCCAGTTTGCGAGCAGCCCGGCCAGCGTCAGGAGCGGCACTGCGGCGACGAGCACCACCCCGCGCAGGCCGAACGCAAGCGCGGCGGGAACAGTCAGCGCCGGCCCGAGTGCGAAACCCGCGTTGCCGCCGACGGCGAAGAGGCCAAGCGCCGCACCCGGCCGCATCCCCGCGGCGGCACGGGCGGCTCGCACGGCCTCCGGGTGAAAGGCCGCGACGCCGAACCCGCCCACGGCGAGTCCCGCGGCCACCGCCCGGTAGTCGGTCGCCAGTGCGGCCACGCCCAAACCCCCCGAGGCGAGGAGCAGGCCCACCGGCATCAGCCATGGGGCGTGGACTCGGTCGCCGATCGCACCTGCCAGCGGCTGGAGCAGCGAGGATCCGAGGCTACCGATCAGCACGAGCACGCCGGCGGCGGCATACGACCATCCCCGCTCGTTGACGAAGAACGGCACCAGCGCCGGCACCGCGCCTTGGAAGACGTCGCTGCCGATATGCCCGCCGGTCAGCGCGCCGATCGCGCGCCTGTCGATCCCCGGGGGAAGGAGCCTGGAGAGGAGTGCCGGTTGACGCGCAGCTGGGACGCTCATCGCCGCGAGCGTACCGGCGCAGGCGCCGCCGCCGTCAGGGAACCGACTGCAGCTCGACGGGGGAGAGGCTCAGCTCGAGCAGCTCGCCGTCGCGCACGATCTGCGCCGTCAGCGTGCGGCCGATCGCATCGCCGCCCATCAGCCGCTGCAGGTCGTCCATGCCGAGCACCGGCGCGCCGTCGACGGCGACCAGCACGTCCTCCGGGCGAAGACCGGCAGCGGCAGCGGGGCTGCCGGGCATCACCTCGACGATCTCCGCGCCGCTTCGCCGGCCGAGCGCGCTGTGAACGCGTGGCGGCAGCGGTCGCGTCCCTCCGGTGATGCCGACATAGGCGCGACGCACGCGGCCGTTCTGCATCAGAGCTCCGACGATGCGTCGGGTGGCGTCGTTGATGGGTACGGCGAGGCCGAGCCCGACCCCCGCCACGGCGGTGTTGATTCCCACAACGCGCCCGCGCCCGTCCGACAGGGCGCCGCCGGAGTTGCCGGGGTTGAGCGCGGCGTCGGTCTGGATCACGTTCTCGACGATTCGCCGGCCTTCCCGGCCGCCAACGGGCAGCGCCCGCCCAAGGGCCGAGACGACCCCAGCGGTGACCGATCCCGCATATCCGTGCGGATTCCCGATGGCCACGACGAGCTGGCCCACGCGGAGCCGCTCGGCGTCGCCCAGCTCGGCCGCGCGAAGCTCGCCATCGGCCCGCAACACCGCGAGATCGGACAGCGGGTCGCGGCCGGCGACCGTGGCGGACAACTCGCTGCCGTCGGTGAAGGCCACCGAGATCCGCCGCGCCGACTCCACCACGTGGGCTGAGGTGAGGAGGAAGCCGTCGCCCGTGATCGCGACTGCGCTGCCGGCGCCGATGCCCCGCCTTCCCGCCACCCGGACGCTCGCGACCGAGGGCGCCAGCAGATCGACGACGGTGGTCACCGCGAGCGAGTAGGCGTCGAGGGCCTCCTCGTCGGGGCCCAGGTCCGCCGAGATGAACGTCATTCCCATGACTCAACGCTAGCAAGGGGGTGCAAATTCGCCCTGGGATACCCTCCACAACGTGAACCGGCTTGCCGGGGAGACCAGCCCCTACCTGCTTCAACACGCCCACAACCCGGTGGATTGGTACCCGTGGGGCGACGAGGCGCTCGCGCTTGCGCGCGAGCAGGACCGGCCGATCCTGCTCTCGATCGGGTACGCCGCCTGTCACTGGTGCCACGTCATGGAGCGGGAGTCGTTCGAGCACCCGGCGACCGCAGATCTGATGAACCGGCTGTTCGTCAACATCAAGGTCGACCGCGAGGAGCGGCCCGACCTCGATGCCGTCTACATGAATGCCGTGGTGCAGTTCACCAACGGTCATGGAGGTTGGCCGATGACGATGTTCCTGACGCCGGACGGGCGGCCCTTCCACGGAGGCACCTATTTCCCGCCCGAGTCGCGGATGGGGATGCCGGCGTTCAGCCAGGTGCTGGAGGCGGTTGCGCAGTTCTACCGTGAACGGCGGGAGGAGGTCGACGGCGTCGGCGGCAGGATGGCGGAGTACCTGAACGCCGCCACGTCGCTTGCGCCGGGAGATGAGGAGCTGTCCGAGCAGCTGCTAACCGCCGGCGTGGCCGTGATGCGTCGCGCTTACGACGAGCGCTGGGGCGGCTTTGGACGGGCGCCGAAGTTCCCGCCTGCGAGCGCCATCGAGTACCTGCTGCGCGTGCATCGCCGCGGCGTCCCCGATGCACTCGAGATGGCGTCCGGCACGCTTGACGGGATGGCGCTCGGCGGCATGTACGACGCGATCGGCGGCGGCTTCGCGCGCTACTCGGTCGACGAGCGGTGGCTCATCCCGCACTTCGAGAAGATGCTCTACGACAACGCGCTGCTGGCCGCGGCATACCTTCATGGCTGGGTCGTCACGGGCAACGATGCCTACCGCGCAGTCGCCGAGGAGACGATCGACTTCATGCTGCGCGACCTCATGCTCCCGGAGGGCGTCTTCGCCTCAGCACTGGACGCCGACACCGAGGGCGAGGAGGGGCTGACGTACGTCTGGACGCGTGCGCAGCTCGTCGAAGCCCTGGGCGAGGACGACGGCGACGCGGCAGCCGGCTACTACGGCGTGGCCGACGAGGGCAACTTCGAGCACGGCACCAGCGCGCTGCGTCCATCGGGCGAGCCCCCCGCGAACCTCGCCGACATCCGCCGGCGGCTGCTCGAGCGGCGCGCACAGCGGCCACAGCCGGCCCGCGACGACAAGGCGATCGCCGCATGGAACGGCCTCGCGCTCTCGGCGCTCGCAGAGGCGGCATGGCGGCTCGGGCGTGAAGACCTGCTCGCGGCGGCGCGGCGCCTGGGCAGCTTCCTCCTCGACACCATGACCGACGAGCGGGGACGGCTGCTGCGCAGCTACCGCGCGGGCCAGGCGCGGATCACCGGCTACCTGGACGACCAGGCGGCTGTCGCTCTCGGGGTGCTCGATCTCTACACCGCAACCAGCGAGCCTCGCTGGCTCGAGGCCGCGGAGCGGCTGGTTGCGCTGACCGTCGAGCACTATCGCGACCACGAGCGTGGCGGCTTCTTCTACACCGCAGACGACGGCGAGCAGTTGATCGCCCGCCACAAGGAGCTCGACGACAACCCGACACCGTCCGGGCAGTCGCTGATCGCGACGGCGTTGCTGCGGCTGGCGCGCCTGCGTGGCGACGACGAGATGGAGGCGCTCGCAACCGGTGTGTTACAGCTCGCGGCGCCGTACATGGAGCGGTCGCCCCACGGCCTTGGCCAGGCGCTCAGTGCCCTCGACCTCCATCTGTCCGCCCCCCGCGAGATCGCCGTGATCGGCCCTCCCGGCGACAGGCGGACCGAGGCCCTCGTCGACGCCGCGCGCAGCGGGTTCCATCCCGACACGGTGTACGCGTTCGGCGACGGGGCCTCGCAGTCCGAGCTTGCAGTGCTGCAGGGCAAGACGCTGGTCGACGGCGAGCCGGCGGTGTACATCTGCGAAGGGTTCGTCTGCCGGGTGCCGCTGACCGACGCCGTCGCCGTCGCAGAGGCGCTGCGATGAGCGCCGACGGTCTCGACGCGCTCAAGCGCGAGGCCGCCGAAGCTGCGATCGACGGCGAGGTGCGAAGCGGGATGGCTCTCGGCCTCGGCACCGGCTCGACTGCCGACTACGTGCTCGAAGGGCTCGCTGCACGGCTGGCCGACGGCAGGCTGTTCCGCATCGTCGGAGTGCCGACGTCCGAGGTGACGGCCGCCCGCGCCCGCGAGCTCGGCATCCCCCTGGCGACGCTCGACGAGCGTCCGGCGCTCGACCTTGCCCTCGACGGTGCCGACGAGATCGCGCCGGGCCTGGCGCTGATCAAGGGCATGGGCGGTGCACATCTCCGTGAGAAGGTGGTCGCCCGGGCCGCGGAGCGGTTTGTCGTGGTGAGCGACGAGTCCAAGCTGGTCGACCGGCTCGGCCGGCAGGCACCCCTCCCGGTGGAGGTGGTGCGGTTCGCGCGAGCCGTCTGCGAGCACCTGCTCGCGAACCTCGGGTGGACGTCCACGCTCCGGCTTCGCCAGGGCGCGCCGTGGCTGACCGACGAGGGGAACCTGATCCTCGACTGTCGCCGCGAGGATTGGAGCGACCCGGCAAGGCTCGACCTCCAGGTGGAGATGATCCCCGGCGTGGTCGAGCACGGGCTGTTCCTCGGCATGGCGAAGATCGCCTACGTCGCCTCGCCGGATGGCGTGAAGACCTACGAGCCCTGAGGTTGCAGCCGGCGCTGCATCACCGCGACGGCTTCGGGATTCGAGTCGATCAGGACGTACCGCCGGTCGAGCTGCTTCGCCACCGCGCCGAGTGTGCCCGACCCGGCGAAGAAGTCGAGCACGCGGTCGCCCGGCCGGGTGGAGGCCTGGACGATCCGTCGCAGCACACCCTCGGGCTTCTGCGACGGGTAGCCGGTCTTCTCCTTGCCGGTCGGCGAGACGATCGTGTGCCACCACACCGATGTGGGCCGCTTGCCGCGCTCTCGCTGCTCCGCGGTGACGAGGCCCGGCGCCATATACGGCTCCCGGTCGACCGTCTCGGAATCGAAGAAGTAGCGCTTCACGTCACGGACGTAGACCAGGATGGTGTCGTGCTTCGCCGGCCAGCGCCGCCGCGACTTCGCGCCGTAGTCGTAGGCCCAGATGATCTCGTTCAGGAAGCACTCGCGGCCGAAGATCTCGTCGAGCAGCAGCTTCACGTAATGTGCCTCGCGGTAGTCGAGGTGCACGTACAGCGTGCCGGTGTCGTTCAGCAGGCGGTGAGCCTGCGCGAGCCGGGGTTGCAGGAAGCCCAGGTAGTCGTCGAAGACGTCGCGATAGGACGACCGCTCCAGCAGTTCCGTGCGATAACGGCGCCCACCGAAGCCGGGCCGGCCGTCGGCGTCGGCTATGGCAGCGACCGACCGCCGCTCCTGCATGCGCCCGGTGTTGAACGGCGGGTCGATGTAGACCAGCTGGAAGCCCGCATCGGGCAGCGAGGGCAGCAGGTCGAGATTGTCGCCGAGCAGGATCTGGTCGTCGTCCACCGGCCCCACTCTACGTGCCGGTGGTGACGGCGAAGCCGTCGTTACGGCTGCTCTTGGCGGCTGAGCTTGCGGTTGATCTGCTCCGGCGTTGGCCGGCGGACGTTCCGCACGAGCCCGATCTTCTCCCAGCTTCGGATCAGCAGCCCGGAGATGTCGAACTGTTTTGCGGAAAGGCCGTGGACGGCCGACGTGGGGAAGACGTGATGGTTGTGGTGCCATGACTCGCCGAGTGATGGGATGGCCAGCAGCCAGTTGTTGGTCGACTGGTCATAGGTCGGGAACGGCCGGTGGCCGAAGAAGTGGCAGATCGAGTTCACGCTCCACGTCACGTGGTGGTTCAGGAACAGCCTCACAACACCGCCCCAGAGCAGACCGGTGAAGGCCCCGCTCCACTCGCCGCCTGTCAGCGCGAAGCCGAGCACGAACGGCAACACGAAGCCCATCACGGCCCAGAGCAGGAACGTGCGATCGACGAAGCGGATGATCGGGTCCTGGATCAGGTCGCGTCCCAGCCGCTCGCGCTCGCGGGCCGGTGTGGTGATGAACATCCATCCCATGTGGGCGTGCAGGAGTCCCCGCAGCTGGCCGCCGATGCCGCCACCGAACCCGTGGTGGGGGCTGTGCGGGTCGCCCTCCTTGTCGGAGTGGGCGTGGTGCGTGCGGTGGTCGACCGCCCAGTCGATAGCTCGCCCCTGGACTGCCATCGAGCCAAATATCAGGAGCAGCGCCTTCAGCGGAGCGACGGCCTCGAAGGCGCTGTGTGTCAGCATCCGGTGGAACCCGATCGTGATGCCCAGCCCCATCAGCATGTACATCACTGCGAGAAGCACGAGGTCGGTCCAGCCGACGGCGAGGTTCCAGAGCAGCACGACGGCCACCACAACACCGATCAGCGGAATGCCCGTGATCGCCAGCATGACCGCTTTCTGTCCCCACCCTGGCCTGGGGGCGTGTTCGTCGATCGCCGGCGCTGCTCTTTCGGTCGTCTGCGTCGCTATGTCGGTCGCCCTTGCTGCGCCTTGACCTGCTGCTTGTGGGCGCGCTTCGCCGCCTGGTATTCGGCCAGGCTGTCCGCCGAGTCGACGTCGCCGAGCGTCGGGTGATCGGGCATCACGGTTTCCCATCCAGGCGGTTTGACGCCGAACCGGTTGATCAGGGTTGCAACCAGGCTTCGCACCTTCATGTCGCCGATTCCCGGCAGCGCACCGAGTCGCTGCTTCAGATCGTCGCCTGATGCGGCTTCCGTCCACACGCGCGACGCGTCGCCGTCGTACTCGGCGGCAAGCGTCTGGCAGAGGGTCTGCACGCGCTCGGCCATCGCGCCCGGGAACCGGTGCACGGCGGGCTTCTCGCGGAACGCCGCGGCAAGCTCCTCCGGATCGGTGGCCGCGATCCTGGCCGGATCGAGATGGCCCAGCCGCTGCTTCAGCACCAGCGGGCCGGCAAACGCCTTCTGCACCGTCACCTGCTGGTCGAGCACAAAGCCGATCAGCAATGCGTTCGGATCGGCGGCGAGCAGGCGGTTCGCCTCCTCGTCACCGGTGAAGTGCAGCTGGTCAGGGGCGGTCGCGGTCGTCATGCAGGGCAAAGGGTAGACGAGAAGTCTTGAGATGGCGTTGCCGGGACCGTCATTGGGTGACCGGTGGCTCGGTCAGCGATACCCGGCGTTGGCCGAGCCGGACTCGAGGCAGTCGACCACCCAGCGGGCCACCTTCTCGGGCGGATCGCCGCCCATCCGGCGGTTGGTCAGCCCGCGGGCGACAGCCGAGAACTCCGTGTCGGTCAGCGCCGGCTTGATGTTGACGACGTGGATGCCGTACTCGCGCAACTCGCGATAGGCCGTGCGCGACAGCAGATCGACGGCGGCCTTGCTGGCTGCGTAGGCGCCGCCCCCGGGATCCGGGAACTCGCCGACGATCGACGAGACGTTGACGATGCCGCCGCCCTGTCCTTGGCGGACAAGGCGTTCCCCCGCGACCCGCATGCCGTTGATGACGCCGATCACGTTGGTGCGCACCATGGCTGCGGCCTTTTCAGGGTCGATCTCGTGCAGGAACCCGAACGCCCCGACGCCGGCGTTGTTCACCATCACCGTCAGCTTGCCGCCCCAGTCCACCGCCTGCTGGACGAGTCGCTCGACCTGGGCGTACTCGCCGACATCACAGGAAATCGCCAAGCCCTTCAGTTCGCGTGCCACGGGCTCCAGTCGTTCCGCGTTGCGCGCCGAGACGACGACCCGTGCGCCGCGTTCGTGCAGCGCATGGGCGACCGCCTGCCCGATCCCACTCGAGGCGCCTGTCACAACCGCCACCGCACCGTCCAGATCGACCTGCGCGCCGCGAGGGCCCGGAACCTGGTCTTCGGCCACTGCATCTCCTCCCTTGGGGACGCCTGAACGCTACCCTTTCGGGGATGAAACTGCTGCTCGCATGGGAACGGCTTCCGGTTCCGGTGCAGGCCGGGATCGCGTTTCCGCTGTGCGTCGTGATCCTCTTCCTGTTCCACCTCGGACCGCTCAACCAACCGGTCATGCGCGCTGTCTTCTACGGCTTCTTCTGGTCGGTCCTGGCGACGCCGGTCGTCGTGCTCGCGTCGCAGAACGAGGCGCGTAAGCGCCGCCAGGGCGACGGCTCAGTGCACGGCAGCTGAGCGCGACGGCCCCAGCGCCAGCCCGCCGCGCAGCGCATCGACCACGTCGCCGTGGGTCCACGGCGCCGGCGCCACCGAGATGAAGTAGTCGCTCAGAGCGTTGGACGCCAGCTCGTCGAGGTCGCTCTCGCGGACGCCGACCGACTCCAGCGTCTCGAACTCGAGCTCGTCCAGGATACGACGCACGGCGGTGACGGCCCGCGAGCCGTCGCCGGACCCGTCGTCGGGCTCGCCGAGCGCATCTGCGACTCTCTCGAACTGCTCGGGCACGTACCGGCGGTCGCGATCCATCGTCTCGGCCAGCACGAGGCCGATGGTCAGGCCGTGAAAGAGGCCGAGCTTGCCGCCGATCGCCTGGGCGATCGAGTGCTCGGAGCCGCAGTCGGAGATGTTCATCGCGAGCCCGGCGAGCAGGCTCGCGGCCATCATCTCGCTGCGGGCCTCCGCGTCGGAGCCGTCCGTGACGGCTCGCACCAGCGACTGTCCGGCGAGGCGCGTCGCCTCGAGCCCTACGGCGTCACCGACGGGGGTGCGGACGCTGACCACCAGGGCCGCGATGGCCTGCGCGAGCGCATCGATGCCGGTGTAGGCCGTCAGGTTGCGCGGCAGGCCGTGGGTCAGGGTGGGGTCGACGAGGGCGTGCTGGGCGCGAAGCAGCGGACTGGCGATGCCGGCTTTGACGTGTGTCGCCTCGTCGGTGATGACCGCGCCTCCCGAGACCTCGGAGCCGGTGCCCGCTGTCGTCGGGATGCAGATCAGCGGGATCGACGGAGGCTCGTAGCCCACCTCGCGGCGGGCGAACCGCATGTACGGCTCACCTTGGCCTGCCACGAGCCGCGCCGCCTTGGCGGTGTCCATCGAGGAGCCGCCGCCGAGCGCGACGACCGCATCCGCGCCCGAAGCCGCCAGCGCCTCCGCGGCCTCCTCGACCAGGGCGACCGTCGGCTCGCCGGCGTCCTTCTCGAACCGTTGTGCCGAGCCGAGCGGCGCGATCGCCGAGGCGACGCCCGGCACGATCTTGTCGAGACCGCGATCCATGATCAGGAACGGCCGTGTCGCACCCTCCTCGGCAAGAACGGCCGCGAGGTCCTCGGCGACGCCGTCGCCGAAGCGGATCTTGACGGGGAGATGGTTGCGAAACGCGGGGATCACGGCTCTCCTTTCGCAAGCGGTTCGACGGGGTCGCCGACCGCGACCATACCGGGCTGCTCCACCTCGGCGTAGACGCCGAAGCAGATCTCGCCGTCGGTGAGCGGCCGGTAGCCCGCGATCAGGCGGAGCGTGTCGAGATCGCGGCGCCCGCTGTCGGGGTTCCTCGTCGTCAGCGCGCAGCGCGCATCCCGCTCGATCACGTGCAGCACCGCCTCGCCCACGCGGACGCGCCCGCCGATCCACCTGTCCTCCTCGTGCGGCTCGGATCCCTCGAGGAGCAGCGTGTTGCGAAACCGGCGCGGGTCGAGCGTGGCGTCGAGGCCGGACCGCCGAGCGAGCTCCTCCACCGACTCCGTTCCCAGTATCGACACCGGGTAGGCATCCTGCGCAGGGCCCTCCTTCACCTGCAGCAACCGCATCGGCGCTCCGGCCACGGCCGAGAGCGCCTCGGCGAAGGGCCCGGCGACGACAGACCCGCGCAGCGGCCGGCCGAACAGCAGCACGGTCTCGTGGCCGTCCTCCTCGACCGCGCCGGCCACCGTTTCGCCGTCCGGAAGCTCCAGGGCGAGGTGCCCGGTGGCCGGCTCATAGCGAGAGCCCACCTGCGCCATCCAGCCGTATTTCCGCAGTGTGGCGACCTGGTTCTTCGCGTCGAGCACCACAAAGGCGCGGTCGCCTACGATACCGGCCGGTGTCAGCTCCGCGCGGTCCACCAGTCCGAGCCGGAGCGACTTCACCGCCGAGACGTGGATGGCTCGAACGTACGGCATGAGCGTCCGCTAGCCTACCGTCCGCCCCGCAGCCGCCGAGCGCCAGGAGGCCTCCCGATGTCAGATCCCCGCTTTGCCGAGGCCCTCAACGGCCAGATCGCGCATGAGTTCGGCGCGTCCCAGCAGTACATCGCGATCGCCGTCCACTACGACTCCGAGACGTTGCCCCGCCTTGCCGCGCACTTCTACCGGCAGGCCGTGGAGGAGCGCAATCACGCGATGATGATGGTGCAGTACCTGCTCGATGCCGGCCTCGAGGCGACGATTCCGGGCGTCGCAGCGCCGAAGTCCGGTTTTGGCGACGTCGTCGAGCCGGTGGCTCTCGCGCTGGAGCAGGAGCGGCGGGTCTCGGAGCAGATCGGTTCGCTCGCCACCCTCGCCCGGGAGCTCGGAGACTACGCGGGCGAGCAGTTCATGCAGTGGTTCATCAAGGAGCAGGTGGAGGAGGTCGCCAGCATGTCGGGCCTTCTCAAAGTCGTCGAGCGTGCCAGCGACAACCCGTTGCTGGCAGAGGAATACCTCGTTCGGGAGTCGGCCTCCGAGGCCGCCGACCCGACGGCTCCGCATGCGGCCGGCGGCGCGCTTTAGCGCCCCTGCCGCGGTCGTTGCCGCGGCGCTGCTGTTGGCCGGGTGCGCAGGTCGTGGCGACAGCTCGGCGGCTGGGCCGACGCGCGCCGAGTACCTGGCCCAGGCGAAGCAGATCTGCGTCGAGTACCAGAAGCAGATCAACGATCTGAAGGGCGCATCCGACCTTGGTCAGCTGGCCGATCAGGGCCAGCAGGCCATCGAGCTCGAGGCGGCCGAGGTCGAGCAGTTGCGCAAGCTCGAGCCGCCGGCGAAGGACGCCGACGCCATCGAGCGGATGCTCGACGCGGTCGAGCTCACCATCGCGACCGCGCGCGAGCTCGTTTCAGCGGCACGCGCCGATGACGTGGCGGGCGTCACCACGGCGGCAAGTAACCTGCGCCGGCAGTTGGCCGAGGCAAACCGGCTCGCCAAGCCGTTCGGCCTCGACCTCTGCGCATCCTGAGCGCTGCCCGAGGCGCCCTTGCCGGCCCCCGGGCCGCGCTCGTTGCGCTTACGGCTGCAGCCTGAACTGGAAGAGGAAGCCCCCTCCAGGCCGCGCGTGGAGCAGCATCTGCCCGCGGGCGTTGGCGTAGACGCCGGTCCCCCCGGTCACACTCAACGTGCTGTCGCGGGTGTCGAAGAACGGTCCCTGCACGGTGATGTGACCGCCGGCCAGGAAGTTCGTCCATGCGCACTCCCACGAGCCCACAGCGGGACTGATGCGGATGCACGTGCCCTGGTCGCTCCCGACCTTCGCGGTGTTCGTGGCGTTGAAGAGCGGGTTGTGGAACGTGAAGACGTCTCCGGGCGAGTCCCCCTTCTTCCCGATGTCCGCCAGGTCCTCCGCCACCACGTGTTCGATCACGTTGATGGTCTGCTTCTGCGTGATCCGTGTTTCATCGCCTGCCGCGATCGCGATGGTCGCAACCGCAAGCACCGCCAGTGCTGCCACAAGGACAGCCGATGTGATGCGTGCGCTCATGTGTCCCCCCTTGGACGGGTGTTATTGGCGTGAGAACGGCAGCACCGTTGTCAGCCAGCCGATCAGCGCGTCCGGATTCCTGCTCTGCGTCATCACCTCACCGGGGCCCGTGAACTCGAAGACGAATCCCTCGCCGCTCTTCATCGATCCCATCGTCCCCGCCGCCCGGCGCAGGGTCATCTCGATGGTCGCGTCGTAGGCGACCATGTGACCCGAATCGACGACGAGCCGCTCCCCCGGCGCCAGCGTCATGCGGTCGAGCGCCCCATAACAGCTGGCCACGACCTCGCCCTGGCCTGTCGCATGGATCAGGAATCCGCCCTCGCCGCCGAACAGATTGCGGAAGCCGCCCCACTTCGTGTCGATCTCCACCATCGACTCCGAGCAGAGATAGGAGCCTCGCTGGATGTTGATCGCCTTGCCTTCGGTCAGACGCATCACCACCGCGTCCCCGGGCAGGTTCGCGGCGCAGTCGACCCAGCCGCCTTGCGGCGGGGCGGTGTAGGTGGTGATGAAGAGCGACTCGCCGCCGAGCACGCTGCGCTTCAGCGACTTCACAAGGCCGCCCTGCATCGATGCCTGAATCGCCACCCCGTCGGACGTCGCCATCATCGCCCCGGACTCCGCCCGCATGGTTTCGTTTCCGGCCAGCGTGCAGCGTGCGACGGCAAAGGATGGCGTGTGACGGACGGCGACTTCCATGAAACCTCCGGAGGTTTGCGGTCGGTAGATTGGGGAACGGTTCTTCGGGACAGAGCGAACGGGCCACACGTCCCCCCGAGGCCGACACTACAGGAGCGAGGCGCCCGGAAAGCGACGGCAGACGATGGCACGCGACAACGGACAGTGGACTTTCCTCACGAACTACGGCCATGTGCTCCTGTGCATTGCCGGCGACCCGGGTGTCCGGCTTCGTGACATCGCAGCGCGCGTCGGGATCACCGAGCGCGCGGCGCAGCGGATCGTCACCGACCTCGTCGACAGCGGCTACATCTCGCGCACGCGGGTCGGCCGGCGAAACGTGTACGAGGTGCATCACGACCAGCCGCTGCGCCACGAGCTGATCGAAGACCGTGACGTCGGTGAATTCCTGACGGTGCTGTCCCACGGCCCGGCTCGCGCCAGGGCGAGCTAGCTGATAGGCCGTTACACGCTGGACGACCTTGGGTCGTTCGCATGGCTTGCCGGCGCGGGTGATCCGTTGTCCCGCGGCTCGGCTGCGCTGGTGCTGGACGCCGGAGTGCTGGTGTTAGACCCGGTCGACGTCCCCGGGCTCGACCAAGAGCTTGCCTCGGCCGGGCATGTGATCGGCGTTGCGACGTTGCTCGACCGCCATCATCGGGATGCCAAGCAGCTCGCGCGGCGGCTTGACGTTCCGCGCCTGACTCCGCGGGCGCTGGGAGGCCCCGGTCTCGGCCTTTCCGGAGTGGACGAACGCACCGTGATCGCCCGGCGCGGCTGGCACGAGTCGCTGCTCTGGCTTCCCGGCCGCCGCCTGCTGTACTGCTCCGAGACGCTGGGCACGGCGCCGTTTTTCCTGGCATCGCCGAGCGACCGGCTTGGGATGCACCCTTTGGCTCGTGCGTTTCCGCCGCGGGCGGCGTTCGAGGGCCTCGAGCCGGTGGTGATGGCGTTCGGTCACGGGCCGCCGCTTGCCGACGGGAGCGCGGAGGCGATGCGCGAGGGGCTTCGCACGGCGCGCCGGCACCTGCCCCGGCACTGGGTGCGGCTCCTGCCGTCTGCCGTCAGAGCGTCGCGAGTTGCGCGGCGCGTTCGCCGCGAAGCGGCCTGAGCGGCGCCCGCACATCGGGTTCGATCGGCACTCCGCGGTGGCGGAGTGCGACCTTCAGGGCCGGGATGAAGGTGGAGGTGCCGAGCTGGTCGCGAAGCTCACGAAGCCGGCCGGCGCCTTCCTCGGTCGGGTGTTGGAGCAGCTCGGCCACGCGATCGGGGAACGCGCTGGCGAGGCCGGAGACCGAGCCGGCCGCGCCCGCCTCGAGCGCTTGCGGGATCAGGGGCTCGTTCCCGACGAAGACCGGAAGCCCAAGCTCGAGGAAGGGGCTGACGGCGTCGAATGGGGATTCCGAGACCTTCAGGCCCGCGACGTTGGGGGCGCGATCACGGACGGCCTCGACCACGCGGCGCGTGATCGGGTAGCCGCTCCTGGCAGTGAACGCGTACAGGTAGAACGGGACGGGTGCGCATGCGGCCGCCGCAGCCGTGAAGTGGTCGATCAGCGAGTCCTCGTCCAGCGGGTAGTACGGCGGCGGGATGACGGCGACGCCGTCGGCGCCCAGCTCGGCGGCGTGGGCGGCGAGCTCCTGCGCTTCGGCTGTCGACTGGGTGCCGCAATGGACGATCAGGGTGCCGTCGCACGCTTCGCGGAACCGCTCTGCTGCCCTCCGCCGCTCCGCCGTCGAAAGCAGCACGCCCTCGCCGGTCGTCCCGCAGCAGAAGACGCCATCGACGCCCCCCTCGCAGAGGAAGCGGACGAGCGGTTCGATGGCATGCTCGTCGAGCTGTGAGCCGCCGTCTCGAAGCGGAGTGACTGAGGCGGCGTAGAGCACCGGCGGCATGGGTGTGCGAGCATAGCGGCTCCCGTGCGTCGCGCCTCCGACCCACCCGCAAGCGCCGAGCTCGTGGTGGTCGGCAGTGGCATCGTCGGCGCCGCGACGGCCTTCTTCGCAGCCAGGGCGGGGATGAACGTCGTGGTGCTGGAACGCCGCCGCGCGATCTGCTCGCTGACGACCGCGGTGGCCGCCGGCGGCTTCCGGCTCCAGCTGGAGCACCGCGAGGAGCTCGATCTCGTGCAGCGGTCGGTGAAGCTGTTCGAGCACTTCGCCGAGGAGACCGGCCAGAGCATCCACGACCCCGGTGTGCGGAAGGACGGCTACCTGTGGCTGGCACGCAGCTCGGAGTCCGCCGCCCGTCAGCAACAACTCGTCGACCGGCAGCGCAGCTGGGGCGTCGAAGGGGTCGAGCTGGTGGCGGGCGACGAGGCACGCGCGCGCTGGCCCTGGCTCGCGGAGGATGTCGTCCAGGCGCGGTTTCGCCAGGACGACGGGTTGATCGAGCCGAAGCGAATCGCGATGGGCTTGCTCGAAGGGTCGGCTGCCGAGGTCGTGACGGACTGCACCGTCACGGGGTTCGATTTGGCAGACGGCCGCCTGCGCGGCGTGCAAACCGACCGCGGCTCCGTCTCCTGTGCTGCGGCCGTGATCGCCTGCGGCCCGCTGTCGGGGTTGGTCGCCGCGCTGGCCGGCGTCGAGCTTCCGGTTGAGGCGGTACGGCGCCAGCGCGTGGTGCTGTGGGACGTGCCGCAGATGCCCGCCGGCGCGCCGATGACCATCGACGAGGACACCACCGTGCACTGGCGGCCGGTCGGCGGTGGCGCCTACCTGCTGTTCCCCGACGCGACCGAGCAGGCGGCCGAACCCGTGGAGGACGTGCCGGCCGACCCGGCGTTCGCCCTCTCACTCCTCGATCCGGCCAGTCCCGTCTCGGTTGCGCGCACGGCGCCCTTCTGGGTCGACGTCTGGGAGCGCAACGGATCTGGCTGGGCCGTCCAGGCCGGGCAGTACACGATGACGCCCGACCAGCGCCCGCTGATCGGCGAGACGGCAGTCGGCGGCCTCCACGTCAACACCGGCTACTGCGGCCACGGCGTCATGGCGGGGCCGGCCGGCGGCGAGCTGCTGGCTGCCGTCCTCACTGGCGGCGCTGTCAGCCCCTTCGCGCTCGACCGGACATTCGTCCGGGCGACACAAGCGTTCTAGCCGTTACCGGCATTCAGGAGTTGCTAGTTGCGGGCGCGGTAGGCGCGCATCTTTGCCCGGCTGCCGCACGTCCCCATGTCGCACCAGCGGCGGGAGCGGTTGCGCGACGCGTCAGCGAAGGCGGTCCCACAGCCAGGGCAGACCTTCACCCGAGACCAGGTGGCGTCCGTTTGCGCTGCGATCACCGCCTCGACCACTGCGGCGCCGATCTCGTCGGCACCTGGCCGCGCCGCGATCAGCCGCACGGTCCCATGCTCGTCGGCCAGGGCAGCGAGCGGCAACCGCTCGAGCTCGGCGTCGAGCGCCTGGGGAACGCCGTCTTGTACCAGCCGCCGCAGTCCCTCGCGCAGAGACTGGGCGCGCTCGACGGCCGGGACGTCGATCCAGGCACCGGGGCTGATGACGCCTGCCTCCGAGGCCCAATCGGCGAGGCCGTCGCGGGTGGCCAGCCGGTCGCCGGAACGCGCGGTGTTCAGGAACGCTGTGACGAGCTCGACGGGATTCACCGGATCGTTACCAGTCTAGATGCCTGAGCGGTTGAGCCGTACGGATTGTGACGCCCGTGTGGTACGAATCCGGCTGTGCAGTCGACGGAAGGACGCCGCGTGTCGGACTATTCCGAGAGCAATCGCTGGAATGCGCTCGCAGTGCTGGGCGTCGCCTATCTGATGGTGGTGCTCGACGTCTCCATCGTGAACGTCGCCCTCCCGTCGATCCAGACCGATCTCAGCTTCGCCCCTGAGGATCTCCAGTGGGTCGTGAGCGCCTACGCGCTGACGTTCGGCGGATTCCTGCTGCTGGGCGGCCGCGCCGGCGACCTGCTCGGCCGCCGCCGCCTCTTCATGGTGGGGCTTGCGCTGTTCGCCGCCTCGTCGCTGCTCTGTGGCCTCTCACAGAGCGACACGATGCTGATCTTCGCTCGCGCGTTGCAGGGCGTGGCGGGCGCGATCCTCTCGCCGTCCGTGTTCTCGATCGTGACCGTCACCTTCGAAGAGGGGCCTGACCGCAACAAGGCGCTCGGCATCCTCGGTGGCATCGCCGGCTCGGGCGCGGCGATCGGCGTGCTGCTCGGCGGCATCCTGACCGAGTACGCCGGCTGGCAGTGGATCTTCTTCGTGAACGTCCCGATCGGCTTCATCACGCTTCTTCTGGTGCCGCGGGTGGTGCAGGAAAGCCACGTCGAAGGGCTTCAGCGCCACTTCGATGCGCTTGGGGCGGTGATCGTCACCGCGAGCCTGATGATCCTGGTCTACGCGCTCACCCAGGCGAACAACGCAGGCTGGACCTCGCTCCAGACCGTCGGTCTGCTGGTCGTCTCGGCCGTGCTGATGGCAGCGTTCATCGTCGTCGAGCGCCGGTCGCCGTCGCCGCTGATGCCACTCAACTTCTTCCGCAACCGCACGCCGACCGGGGCGAACATCGTCGGCTTCGGCCTGGGCACCGCCGTGTTCGGGATGTTCTACCTGCTGTCCCTCTACATGCAGCAGGTGCTCGGGTTCACCCCCATCCGTACCGGCGTCGGCTACCTCGCGGTGGCCCTGACCGCGGTTGCGGCCTCGGGCATTGCCCAGGCGCTGGTGACCAAGGTGGGCGTGAAGCCGGCGCTGACCTTCGGCATGAGCATGCTTCTCGCAGGCCTCCTGTACTTCACGCAGATCTCTGTCGGCGGCAGTTACCTGGTCGATCTCCTGCCCGGGTTCCTGCTGGTCGGCGTCGGGCTTGGGTTCGCCTTCGTGCCGGTGTCGATCGCTGCATTGGCCGGGGTGCGGACGGATCAGGCCGGTCTGGCATCGGGCCTCATCAACACCAGCCAGCAGATCGGTGGCGCGCTCGGCGTCGCCATCATGACCACGGTCGCAACCAATAAGACCGGTGATCTGCTCGCCGGCGGCGCCGATCAGCTCCATGCCTTCACCGAGGGCTACAGCCGCGCCTTCCTGGCCGGGGCCGTGTTCGCCGCGATCAGCCTGATTGCGACGCTGGTGGTGATCCGCCAGGTGGAGTTGCCGGACTCCGAGGCCGCCCACTCGCCGGCCGGCTGAGCGGTCGCAGCGAGTGCTGCAGCGATTTCACTTCAGCGAGGACCCGGCCATTGCGGTTTTCGAGCCCCACGTCGCGCCGACGGCCGCGACGGCGGAGCCGTTCGTCTTGGGCGGTGGATGCCGAGCACCAGCCGGCGTACTGGTCTCCTCGTGACTGTCCCCGCGTCGCGATCTGGAAAACCGCGATGACGACGGCGGAGGATTCTGACCGGTTCTTCGCGGATACCGCAGCCGCACGGGTGCAGACCGTCGAGGCGGCGTGGCTCGACCGGCTTTGCCGGGCAGAGCTGTATGCGTACACGATGCCCGTCGAGCCGTTCGACGTTTACGATGAGCCGGGCGGGTCTGGGTCAGTCGAACGATGGTGCGGCCTCTTCGGTGCGAGCCGGTCGGCGATCTGCTCGCTTGTCATGTGGCCGCGTGGAATCGACCTGCGGATTGTCCCGTCCCTCTGGCCGCTGCACGACGCAGTGGCCGGCTCCACCGTCGGTTTCAGCATGATCCGGATGCGAAACGCCGGGCGGTGAACGAAAGAGGTCAGACCCCTTTCGTTCACGCGCCCGAGCGCGTGCTTCAGGTCGTGGGGCGAATGTTCTGGTTTACGCGGAAGGTGTTCTCCGGGTCGTACGTCGCCTTCGTCTTTGCGAGGCGGTCGTAGTTGTCCCGGTAGGTCGCCTGCACGCGCTCCTGGCCCTCGTCCATCATGAAGTTGACGTAGGCGCCACCGGCGGAGTAAGGATGGGTGGCGTCCCAGTAGTCCACCGTCCACTGCCGGATCATGTCCGCGTTGGCCGGATCGGGGTCGACTCCCGCGATCACGCCGGCCCATGTCACGTCGCGGTAGCTGAACGCCGTGTCGCCCGACCCGACGTCGTGAACCGCCCCGTCGATGGGATAGAGGTGCATCGTGGATTGACCGTGGGGCATCTTCTCGCCGAACTCGATGTGGCGCTCGATGGCCGCGTCGGGCAGCTCGCGGATGAAGTCCGCCCGCCAGTACCACTGATCCCCCTTCGGATAGAGCCCGTCGAAGAAGCTGTTCAGCGCCGGGAACGGCACCGAGTGGACTCCGTGCAGCACCGGCTCGACCGCAGCGAGCATCGGCGCCATCGCCTCCGCTGCCTCCTCCTCGGAGCCGGTGTGGCACCAGACGATCGCGGCCATCTTGCGGCCGTGCAGCTGCTCCGGGAAGACGGGCACCGGCGGCACCGTGACCCACGCGAACCAGCCGTTGAGCTCGCGCGGAGCCGCCGGCAGGAAGTCGCGATACGCTCGGAGCACCTCGGCGGCGTCCTCCATCGCCCAGAATGTCGGGCCCGCCTGGACGGTGCTGACCGGGTGCATGCGGAACAGGAACGACGTCACCACGCCGAAGTTTCCGCCCCCGCCGCGCAGTGCCCAGAACAGGTCGGGATGCTCGTCGGCGCTTGCCCGCACGGTTGAGCCGTCCGCGAGCACCACGTCGGCCTCGAGCAGGTTGTCGACTGTGAGGCCGTACATGCGCGAAAGGTGCCCGATGCCGCCGCCGAGCGTCAGCCCACCCACCCCGGTCGACGAGATGATGCCGCACGGCACTGCCATGCCGGCTTCATGGGTTGCCCGGTCGACCTCGCCCCACGTGCAGCCGCCGCCGACACGAACCGTGCCGCGCTCGACGTCCACGTCGATGTCCTTCATCAGCGAGAGGTCGATCACGAGGCCGTCGTCGACCGTGCCCAGCCCACCGCCATTGTGGCCCCCGCCGCGCACGGCGATCGGCACGCGGTGGTTCCGTCCGACGGCGATGGCCGCCGCAACGTCGGCCGGTGACGCGCACCGCGCAATCAGCGCCGGCCGGCGGTCGATCATCGCGTTGTAGACGGCGCGCGCTTCGTCGTATCGCGGATCGCCGAACCCGATCAACTCGCCTGCGAAGGGCGACAGGTCGGCTCGAGCCGATTCCGCGAGTGTCGTGATGGTGCTCATCTTGTCTCCTTGGTCGGATCGTCGTGATACAGACGCTATGCAGGCGTGGGCCCCCTGTCATGACCGGGATTGACTGTTTTGTCACGCCTGCTGCGTGCGTGCGATGATCAGATCTGACTAGTGCCTCCTCCCGCCCCCACGCAGCAGCAGCTTCCCGGGCCCCTTCGGCTGCGCCCGTCGTTTCCGTTCGTCGGCCGGCCCCGCGAGCTCGCCGTCCTGCGCTCGCTGCTTCCGCTTGCAGACGGAGAAGGCCGGAGGATCGCGCTGATCGGCGGCGAGGCCGGTTCCGGCAAGACCCGCCTGGTTCGCGAGTTCGCCCACGAAGCGGCGGCTGACGGGGCGCTCGTTCTCCACGGCGGTTGCGATGCCGTCGTGCGGACGCCCTACCGGCCCATCGTGGAAGCGCTCGACCATCTCGTCCGGGTCTCCGACCTGTCGGAGCTGATGGAGGACCTTGGCCCCGGGCGGGGCGAGCTGCGGCGTCTACTGCCCGACCTGTCCGCCTACGCGGGACCGCTCCCGGAGCCGATCGCCGCAGATCAGGACACCGAGCGCCACCGGCTCCACGCGGCGGTGACCGACTTCCTCGTGGCGGCGAGCCTCCGCCGGCCGCTGCTCGTGGTGGTCGAGGACGGTCACTGGGCCGACAGGCCATCGCTCCTGCTGTTGCGGCATCTGTCGAACCGAGCCGCGGATGCGCGCATGCTGCTCGTTGCGACCTTCCGCGACACGGAGGCCGACGTGCCGGACGAGCTGTCGGAGACGCTCGCCGACCTACGCCGGTCCGAGGGCGTCGTTCGGCTGCGCCTGACGGGGCTTGGCAACGACGAGGTGGCCGAGTTCATGTCGCGCGCCGCCGCCGGCGACTTCGGCGATCAGCTGCCAGGCATCGCGGCTGCGATCACTGCGTTGACCGGGGGGAACCCGTTCCTCGTCACCGAGCTTTGGCGTCAGATGACCGAGACCGGCGTCCTCGAGATCCGCCGCGGCCGCGCGCGTTTGACCCGGACGCCCGCGGAGCTCGGAACGCCGGAGGGAGTGCGCGAAGTGGCCACCCAGCGGCTTGCCCGCCTCGATCCGGATACGGCGGGTGTTCTCGAGCTTGCCGCAGTGGCGGGCCTGGAGTTCGAGCTCGCAGTGCTGAGCGCCGCGGCGGCTGTCGATCACCGATCGCTGCTGGAGTCGTTGGATCGCTCCGCCAGGAGCGGGATGATCGTGGAGGTGCCTGGGCGGACGCTGCGCTTCCGGTTCACACACGAGCTCGTGCGCAGGGCGCTCTACGATCGCCTGGGGACGCTGCGGCGAGCGGAGCTGCATCTGTGCGTCGGCGAAGCGCTGGAGGCCGCGTCCTCGGCCGCTCCGGCCGACCTTGCGCACCATTTCGCCGAGGCGGCTCGAATCGACGGCGCGGAGCGTGCCGTGGCCTACAGCCTGCGCGCATCACGCGCCGCCGCACAGTCGCTGGCCTTCGAAGAGGCCGCGGCGCCGCTTCGCACCGCGCTCGAGCTGGGCGCCCAGACCGAAGTCGAGCGCGCCGAGATCCACCTCGAGCTCGGCTGGGCCTGCTTCTGCGCCGGCAAGTCGGTCGACGCGATGAGCGCCTACTGGTCGGCGGCGCAGATCGCGGGCCGGCTCGCCGATGGCGAGCTGCTCGCCCGGGCGGCCGTCGGCTACGAGGACACGTGCTATCGCCAGGGGATCTTTGATGCGGGCGCGCTCGAGCTGCTGTCGGATGCCCTGGCGATGATCGACCCCGGCGACTCGCAGCTGCGCGTGATGCTGCTGGCGGGGGTCGCACGGGCGCAGGCCTTCGTCGGCGATCACCTGCGCAGCGGGGTCGTCCTCGAGAGCAGCATCGCGATGGCGCGGCGGTTGGGCGATCGCCGAACCCTCGCATCGGTTCTCGCGCGTTCCTACTGGGCGAAGAGCGCCGATCCGGTCGAGGAAGTGATCGACATGTTGAGCGAGGGGCGGGACCTGGCGGTGATGCTGGCAGACGTCGAGCTCGAGGCCGAGGCGCTGGAGTGGCGGATCGCAGCGCAGATGGCAATCGGCGACCTCGAGACCTGCGGCCGTGACCTCGAGGTGGTCTCCGAGCTTGCCGACCGAACTCGGCAGCCGTTCATCCTCCATGTCGCCGAGCACTACCGCTCGGCGCTCGCACTGGCGGAGGGCAGGCTCGACGAAGCCGACGCTGCAGCCGAGCGCTCGCGTGAGTGGGGGCGGCTGCTCACCGGGCGTGACGCCTCTGGGGTCTACGGCATCCAGACGTTCAGCATCCGGCGCGAGCAGGGCCGCCTCGCGGAGCTCGGCCCGGTGATCCGCGTGCTTGCCGCCGCTGATCGAACCGGCGGCGCATGGCGCCCGGGCCTGGTCGCCCTGTTGGCGGAGCTTGGCATGGCCGACGAGGCTCGTCGGGAGCTCGAAGCGCTCCGCAGCCGGGGTCTCGACGAGCTTCGCCGGTCACTGTGGATCGCGTCGCTCACGTACATCACGGATGCCTGCTCGCTCGTTGGCGACAGCGAAACCGCCGCGGCGGTGTATCCGCTCTTGGCAGTGCACGCGGGCTCGACCGTCATGATCGGCCACGGAGTGGCGTGCTACGGCTCCGCCGACCGGTACCTCGGGATGCTCGCCCGCCTGAACGGGGAGCGAGACCGGGCAGGAGCGCATTTCGAGACTGCGATGGCGGTCGAGGAGCGGATGGGCGCCGATACCTGGCTTGCGCATTCCTCATACGAGTACGGTCGCCTGCTCGTCACCGGCGACGACGACGAGCGCGAGCGGGCGTCCGCGTTCCTCGACCGCGCCGCCGGCCTCGCCGAGAGGATCGGCATGCCGACTCTGCTGGGGCGGGTCCGAGCACTCCGGCCGGGGACCGCAGCGGCGCGGGTGTTCCCGGATGGGCTGTCGAAGCGCGAGGTCGAGATCCTGCGCCAGGTGGCGCGGGGGAAGTCCAACCGCGAGATTGGGCGCGGCCTCTTCATCAGCGAGCACACCGTCGCGAACCATGTCCGCAACATCCTTCGCAAGACGGGATCGGCGAACCGCACGGAGGCCGCCGCGTACGCCCACACCCGGGGCGTGATCGACCCGTGACGAGCCTGTAGGATCTCGCACATGCCGCTGTACCTGATCGAGCGCCACTTCGCGGAGCAACTCGACCTCACCGCGGACGACGTGAAGCTGATCGACGAGGCCAACGCCGGCGAGGGGGTGCGGTGGCTGTTCTCGTTCCTGAGCGCGGATCGGATGCGGTCGTACTGCCTGTACGAGGCGCCGTCGCCGGACGAGATCGTCGCCGCAGCTCGCCGGGCCAATGTGCCGGTCGATGCTGTGGTAGCGGTCGACCGCTTCGAGCCCGAGCTGCTTCGCTGAGCACCACAGAAGGAGGAGTCATGAACGTCGATCCACGAAGCACCGCGGTGGTGCTGATCGAGTATCAGAACGACTTCACCAGCGAGGGCGGCGCCTTGCACGGCGCGGTCAAGGATGTCATGCAAGAAACTGACATGTTGGAGAAGAGCCGAGCGGTCGCCGAGGAGGCTCGGCGTGCGGGTGCCACGGTGATTCATGCCCCGATCACGTTCGTCGAGGGGTACGGAGAACTGGGTGACCCGGAGAAGGTGTACGGCATCCTCAAGGGCGTGGTCGATTCCAACGCGTTCGTCAAGGGGACATGGGGTGCAGAGATCTGCGGTGAGATGGCGCCGCAGGAGGGCGACATCGTGGCCGAGGGGAAGCGGGGGCTTGACGCGTTCGCGACCACGAACCTCGACTTCATCCTCCGCAGCCGGGACATCGAGACCGTCGCGATCGGCGGGTTTCTCACCAATTGCTGCGTCGAGTCCACCATGCGGTCGGCCTACGAGAAGGGCTACGACGTCATCACGCTGGTCGATTGCACGGCCGCGACGAGCGACGAAGAGCAGCGCGTGGCGGTTGCGCGCGACTACCCGATGTTCTCCAAGCCGATGACCGGCGAGGAGTTCCGCGGCGCGCTGGCAGGTGCCGCCGTGGGCGACAGCGAGAGCTGATCGGCGTGTCGCCGGTGGCCCCTCCACGTAGGGGAGCACACGTGTTGCGAAATCATTTCCGCAATTTCCGCTAATAAGCCTTCCATCCTGCTGCATAGCCTGTTAACCTGTCGCGTCTGGACTTGTACCGGACGGGCGGCTCCAACTCCCCGAAACCGGCAAGAGAGCAGCAGTAGCAGGAGGGGGAATGAGACGCACGTTCGTGGCGGCTCTCGCCATGTTCTTCGCGTTTGCCGGCACGGCGAATGCAGGGACGGTGGCGGGGCTGGTCGATGCAACCGGCAATGTGGCGCCGCACTGGCGCGATGCGGCATTCACGATGAAGCAGAAGCGGGACATCTCTGCCACGCTTCGATGGGTCAACCGCAGCGCCGACCTGGATCTGTTCCTGTTCCGGCAGAAGCCCGACGGGTCATGGAAGAACGTCGCCTGGGCTGTCAATCCCAACACCAAGCCCGACAAGCTTGGCCTGAAGGACGCTGCTCCCGGCCGGTATCGCTTTGGGATCAGGGCGACGCGCGGTTTCACACCGTTCCTGCTGGAGTACGGGATGGCCGGCCCTCCTGGGCAACCACCTCCGCCGCCACCGCCGACGAACAACAAGGGTGCATACCTGACGCTCATGTTCTCGCGCTCGGCAATCACAGCAGCAGACGGCTGCACGGCGATCGACAACGTCGCGCGCCTCGATACCGTGATCGCTCCGGAGCTCCAGCGCCGCGGGCTCGTCGGAACCGGCACGGTGCAGACCGGCGTGACCTCGGAGAACGCGCGCGGGTGCATTCACAGCAAGCGGACGCTTTCGGCGTCGTGGTCAGACCTCGCCTCCCTCCGGGACACCTTTGGCTGGCGCTTCGTCTCACACAGCCGCTCGTTTGCGACGAACCTGGCCAACCTGAGCCATGCCGAGCAGGTGAGCGAGACGTGCGGGACGCTCGACGACCTGCGAGCGCACGGCCACACCCGGGCCGATGGCCTGTTCGCGTACCCCAATAACAAGTGGTCAGTCGAGGTGCAGACGAACGTGGTGTCGAAATGCTTCGCATTCGGGCGCCAGTACGGGTTCGGCCCAACCCAGAAGGGTTCGGCAACGGCATTTCCCCACTGGCAACGGACGCAAGGTATCGGGGGTGGCCACTGCAATGACCCGTCCCTCGCCTGCTTCAACCTCAACACGATCATCCCGTACCGCTCGCCGGAGCGCATCGCCGGTGAGATCGCCTCACTGAGCTCCGGAGAGTGGCTGACGCTGCAGAGCTACGTGCTCGTCACCGGGCAGGAGCCGGGGCTGTGGGACTGCACCGGGGCGGATTGGCGCGAGCACTGGACCACCGATGCCGAGCGGTATTGCTGGAACGACTACCAGAAGATTCTCGACGCGATCCCATCGAACGTGAAGGTGACGGATCCGAAGACCGTTGCGGTGGCGTGGGGGAGGACGGACTACCCCGGGGCATGATGCAGAGCGGAATCAGCGACGAGTCGGCGCGGCATCTGGTTTCGCCGCGCCGGCTGTTCGCCCGCTCGGAACGCTTCCGAACGTCCGTTGGATCAGGCGCCAGGCCAGTGCGGGGACCGTTGCTCCAACTGCTCGAGGCCGCGGAAGTCCTCGCGAACGGGGGCGAACACGTCGATCACCACGGCCCCCTCAGGGCCGGCGGTGGCCTCGTGCGGCGTGTGGGCCGGTATGCGCCAGGTGCCGCCCGGCCCGAGCCGGCGTCCCTCGTCGCCCACGCGGAAGTCGATGGAGCCCTGGATGACGATCCCTAGCTGCTCGTTTTCGTGGTGATGGCTGCCCACGACTGCGTTCGGGTCGAGCTCCACGACGCTCATGGTGATGCGCTCGCCATGGACTGAACGGGCCGCGATGCGCTCCCAGATCCGCTGCGGAGCGACGGAGCCGAGGTCGCCGAACGCGCTCACGCCGAGGTCAGCGATCCTGCAGGGCGTCGAGGCCGACGGCGAACGCAACGATCACGCGGCGGTCGACATCGCCGGCCTCGGACTCCAGCTCGAGCACATACCGGTCGCGGAACTTCCCCAGCACCCGGCGGTAGAAGCCTACCGGCTGACCGTTTCGGAGCAGCACGAAGTTGAAGGGCAGCCAGGTCAGCAGTGACAGCCACTCGGGCAGGAACCCTGCGACCCGTCGCAGGATCGCGATCGGCCAGCTGGCTTCGTGACCTTCGAGCACCTCGTTGCCGTCCGCATCGCGCACCCGCCAGTGGCTGCGAAGGAGCGAGCGGCCGAAGTCCTTCTCGAGCAACCCGATCGGATTCCCCTCGGCATCGAGCACCTCGTGGCGGCCGCGGAACTCGAAGACCGACTTCGACTTGATCATGAAGAGGTGCTCGTCGGCGTCGGGCGATACCCGGAACCGGATGTCCTCTTTGATCTTCAGCTTCTTCTGCTTCACGAACAGCAGCGGGCGCCCTTCCTCCGTGGAGTTGGGGGCAGGGATGCTGATCCGGTACTCGTTCCCGATCGGCTTGAAGACCTGCTGAATCAGGAGACGGTCGGCACCCTCCAGCTCGGAGAGCACGCTCTGAACATCGGGGGGAACGGCGGCCATGGGCTGTGATGATAGTCGCGGTGCGCGCCTGATCGGGAATCCGTGCCGCTGCCGACCGAGCACGGGAGACGTCAGGGAAGGCAACAGTGTGGAAAGCCGTACCTCAAGTCACGAGGAAACCGGTCGGCGCACCGTGGGGGTCGGAGGCATTCTGGCGGGCAGACCGTACTTGCCCATACAAGGAGCTATCCGTGAGCCTTCTCGAGAGCACCCATCGACTCAATGCCCTGCAGCAGCGCATGCAGGGCTCAGTGATCCAGCCCGGCGGCGACGACTGGGAGGCAGCCACGCAGGCGTTCAACCTTGCGTTCGTGCAGGAGCCGGCACTCGTTGCCCTTCCCGCCAACGAGCAGGACGTCCGCACGCTGGTCGCCTTTGCCCACGAAAACGGCATGCAGCTCGCGCCGCAGCGCACCGGCCACAACGCCGAGCCGCTCGGCGCGATGGACAACGTCATCCTCGTCAAGACGGACGCCCTCCAGGGCGTCGAGATCGACGTGGAGCGACGCATCGCCCGCGTCGGCTCGGGCGTGAAGTGGGAGTCCGTCGTACCGCGCGCATCCGAGCTCGGCCTTGCCGCCTTGCACGGCTCGACACCCGACGTCAGTGTGACCGGCTACTCGCTCGGCGGCGGCGTCGGGTGGTATGCCCGCAAGCTCGGCCTCTCCACCAACAGCGTCGTCGCCATCGAGCTCGTGACTGCGGACGGCGAACTGCGCCGGGTTGACCTGGAGAACGACCCTGAGCTGTTCTGGGCGCTGCGCGGTGGCGGTGGCAACTTCGGCATCGTCACGACCATCGAAGTGCAGCTCTACCCGATCGCCGAGGTCTACGCCGGCGTGCTGTTCTTCCCGTGGGAGCGCTCCGCCGAGGTCTTGAAGGCGTGGCACGCCTGGACGAAGACGGTGCCGGACGAGGTGACGTCGGTCGGACGCATCCTCCAGTTTCCGCCGATCCCTGAGATCCCCGAGCCGCTTCGCGGCAACAACTTCGTCGTCGTCGAAGCCGTCATGCTGGTCGGCGAGCGGGAGGGCAAGGATCTGCTGAAGCCGCTGCGCGAGCTCGATGCTGCGATCGACACCTTCGCGATGCTGCCCCCGGTCGGGATCTCCGAGCTGCACATGGATCCGCCCACCCCGCTTCCGTACACGGGCGAGGGCCAGATGCTGGGCGAGATCGACGACGAGATCATCGACAGCTTCGTGACGGCGGCCGGGCCCGGGTCCGGATCGCGGCTGGTGTCGGCGGAGATTCGCCATGTCGGTGGCGCTCTCGGACGCTCCCAGCCGCACCACGGCGCGCTCGACACGTTCGACGCCGACTACCTCACCTTCGGAGTCGGCATGGTGTTCGACGAGGAGAGCTACTCGTCGCACCGCGCGGCGCTCGCAGCCATCCGCTGGGCCTTCTACCCGGCGGACAACGGTCGCCAGTACCTCAACTTCACAGAGGAGAAGTCGGATCCGGCGACCTTCTACAAGCCGGACAACTACCGGCGCCTGCGAGAGATCAAGCGGGCGTTCGACCCGACGGACATCTTCCGGGCGAACCACCCGATCGCTCCGGCCTGAGCGCTCGACGAAATGGGGCCCGTCATTCAGACGGGCCCCATCGCGCCGTGACCCGACGCGTAACGGCGTTGGTCTCGACGCCGAGCATCTGACTGGCCCCACGTACCCTGCGGGCACGGGCGATCTTTGCGATCCGCGATAATGGCCGCGTGGCGCTTCAACGGATGGACAACGTCGGCATCGTGGTGGAGTCGCTTGATGCCGCTATCTCTTTTTTCGCCGCGCTGGGCCTCGAACTCGAGGGGCGAGCCATGATCGAAGGAGACTGGTCAGGGCGCGTCACCGGACTGCGCGACCAGCGCGTCGAGACCGCCATGATGCGTATGCCGGACGGCCACGGCAGGATCGAACTCTCGCGCTTTCTCACGCCGCCTCCGGTCGCCGATCACCGGAACGCACCGGTAAACGCCCTCGGCTACCTCCGCGTCATGTTCGCGGTGGACGACCTCGACGATACGCTGGCCCGGCTCCGCGAGCACGGCGCGCAGCTCGTCGACGAAGTGGTCCAGTACAAGGACGTGTATCGGCTCTGCTACGTCCGAGGCCCCGAGGGCATTCTCATCGGGCTGGCCGAGCAAATCGGCTGACGCCCAAACGCCCTCGGGCGTCATTCGCGAACACGGGCCCATGCCACGCCTCAGCAGGGGCTCTTCCGAACGGGAGCGACGGGACTCGAACCCGCGACCTCCGGCGTGACAGGCCGAGTCGGGCGCGACGACGCCCGCCGGCGAACGCCTGTGAACGGCCTTATTTGCAGGCACTTTTCGCCTACCACCGCCTCCGCCTCGCATGGTTGAGCCAGTCGTCCGAGCGACGTTTGGGCCACAAGTGGGCCACCAGATCTTGTCTTCATGGACAACACCACGCCCGGGCCAGCGCCGAGGCGTGGCCCGGACACTAACGCCTCTGGTCAGGCCCGAGTAGACGTCGTTTGCCGGCGCGGATCGCGGTAGGCGGTCCGAGCGACGAGCGATCTCGGCCATGTTCGCGTCGAGATCGCTCGCCTCGCTTATCAGTGCCGCGTCGAGAAACGGACGACGCTGTTCTTCCTTGTACGTGGCGGTGGCTATGAGCTGATGCGGTCGTGACTGCGTTGGTCCGTCACTCGGCTCAGTGGATTGGCAGCGCGTTGGGGTTCGGCCGCAGCTTCGGCAGGAAGTGGCGTGACCTTGGGAGGACGGCCGATGAGCGCTATCCCTGAACCAGTCACGGGCGAGGCTGCTGACGCGCCCTACATCGCGTGGTGTCGCCTGAGCGATTTTGAGACTTCGGTAGGCTGTCTGAACACGCTCGACCTGCGCGGCCCCGTCGACGATGAGGAGCGCTGACCTCAGTGCACTCGCGTCGGCTCGATAGCTTAGGAGAGGGGTCACCATGAAGGGTCGCAGCACTCGCACCGAGGCACCGTTACCGTCGGACTCTCAGGACTCAGGAGGCGGCTCGATGGCCGCGCTGACCGGCTGGGTTCTGGGCCACAAGCGACTTTCGTGCACCATTCGACGAATGGGAACGAAGGTCTACGACGTGTTGGTGGTTGGCGGCGGCGCGGCTGGCTTGAACGCAGCTCTCGTGCTCGGCCGGGCGCGGCGCCGGGTTGCTGTTGTCGATGCCGGAGCGCCGCGGAACGCTCCCGCGGCGCACATGCAGGGATTCCTGTCGCGCGACGGAATGTCGCGGGCCGACCTCTTGGCCGCGGGACGGGTCGAGGTGAGCAGCTACGGCGTCGAGTTGGTCGAGGGACAGGTGGTCGGGATCGAGACCGGGTTCGTCGTCAGCCTCGCCGACGGCCGGGTGTTGAAAGCGCGACGGATCCTGATCGCGACCGGTATGCGCGACGAGCTGCCCGAGATCCCTGGCATCCGCGAGCGGTGGGCGAGGGGTCTCCTGCACTGCCCCTACTGCCACGGGTGGGAAGTCCGCGACCAGCCGATCGGCGTACTGGGCACCCACCCCAGCTGCGTCCAGCACACCCAGCTCGTGCGGCAGTGGTCGGACGACGTCGCGTTTTTCGTCCACACCTACAACCTGGCCACGGCCGAGGAGGCGCAACTCGAGGCGCGCGGGGTGCGGGTCGTTCGCGGCGAGATCGCACGGCTGGTGGTCGAGGACGACCGGTTGACCGGCGTGGAGCTCACCGACGGACGCGTGATCGAGCGGACGGCGGTGTTCATCCGGCCGAACAACGTGCATCACGCCGACGGTCTGGCTACTGGCCTGGGCTGCGAGGTCGATGGGGCCGGCTTCGTCACCGTCGATGTCATCGGCCTGACGAGCACCTCCGGGATCTGGGCGGCAGGCAACGTCGTCGCCCCCCGCGCTCAAGTGATCACCGCGGCCGGCGCCGGATCGGCGGCCGCGATAGCCATCAACGCCGATCTCGTTCGAGGGGACGTCGAACGCGCCTCAGAGTGAAGCCGCTCGACCCGCCGTCGCGGCCGCGGGTCGAGTCGGCTACTGCCTCAAGTGGAGCGCGGCCGTGACTCCTTCTGGCCGAACATCCAGGCGAGGAGGAGAGCGTTGACGAGTGCGTAGAAGAGCGTGCTGTTCACGAACTCAGGTTCTTCGCGAACGCCGGCAAAGGCTCGGTCCGTTGAACATTCTGTCGCGCGATTGCTGGTCCGTGTTCTGACCTGTTTCGCTCGTGCGACCGGTAAACAAGCCTCTCTGTAAAATCGCGATTTGCAGGGATTTTATGCAAAGGGCATCGGGCCACGATTGGGCCACGACACGGCGAGACGCGCCTAAGGAGACAACAGAAACATATGTTTTCCAGGTATTTGAAGGACGGGAGCGACGGGACTCGAACCCGCGACCTCCGGCGTGACAGGCTTGTTCGACCGAAACGATGGTGGACGACGATCGACCCGCTATCGCTCTATTCATGCCGGTCTGCGGGCCTTTGCGCCGATTTGTGCACCATTACGTAGGCTCGATTTCGGACGTTTGCTGCCCTTCTGCTGCCCAGACGCCCCGCACGCTCGACTCGAGGCGATGGCCGGAGTCGGTGGGACTTCGACGGCCTCTTCCGGCCTGGTCAATCGGCGGGACCGGCTGAACGCAGACCGCCAAAGAGTCGCGTGGCGGTTTCGGGCGAGAGCACGCTCGCCCAGGCGAGCGACGTGGGCAGGTCGAGCCCGTCGCTAGAGTTGTTACGAAGTGTCGGCGAATGTCACTGATCGCACCGCTGCTGATGCGCAACTCGCGGAGGTCGAGGCCGAGCAGGCCGCGCTTCGGCGCATAGCGACTCTGCTTGCTAAGAGCGTTCCGCCTAACGAGGTCTTTGACGCCGTCGTTGGCGAAGTCCGTCTGCTCATGCGTGTCGATGGTGCGGTTCTTGGGCGCTTCGAGGCCGACAAGACTGTCACCGTCCTGGCGCTTTCCGCCGAGGCAGGCGCACAGGTCGCCCAGCCGGTGGACATGAAATTGTCCACTGAGGGGCAAAACGTCGGCGGCTTGGTTTTGCGCACCGGGCGGCCCGCACGTATGGACGATTACTCGAAGGCGACCGGCGGGGATCAGGTACGCCGGTTCCGCGAAGCCGGTGTTCGGGCGGCGGTGGGTGCACCCATCGAGCTTCGAGATCGGGTGTGGGGGTTGCTTTCCGTCTACTCGATGCAGGCGCGACTACCCCCGGATACGGAGGCGCGTCTCGCGGATTTCGCCGCGCTGGTTGGAAGCGCGATTGCGAACGTGCAGGCCTGGTCGGAGCTGGAGGCCTCGCGCGTGCGGATCATCACTGCCGCCGACGAGGGGCGTCGGCGGGTCGAGCGCGACCTCCACGACGGGGCGCAGCAGCGGATCGTCACGCTGGCCCTTAAGGCTCGGATGCTGGCGGAGTCTCAGGCCGCACAGACCGCTGGTCTCGACGCGGAGCTTCGAAGCTTTGTGGCCGACCTCAATGGGGTGCTTGAGGAACTGCGCACACTCGCTTCCGGGTTGCATCCTGCCGCCGTGTCTGAAGGCGGCCTCGCTCCCGCGCTGAGAACACTCGCACGACGTTCGCCTGTCCCGGTGGTGCTCGATGTGCGACTCCCGGAACGGGTCGCCGAATCGGTTGAAGTTGCTGCCTATTACTTCGTCGCGGAGACGCTGACGAACACCACGAAGCACGCCGAGGCATCTCGGATTGACGTGACGGTCGAACTACGCGACGGCAGCCTCTGGGTCTCTGTTCGAGACGACGGCGTCGGCGGGGCAGACCCAGCTCGCGGCTCGGGTCTCGTAGGCCTAACGGACAGAATCGAAGTGTTCGGCGGGACAATTAAGCTCGACAGCCCGTCGGGCGGAGGAACGACGCTGGTCGCGCAGCTGCCGCTCACTGAGCACCCCGCGCCGCAGCGTAGTTCGTAGCGACTCCGCGGGTCCCCTAGTCCCAAACCTCATGGCACGAGGACTTCTCGAGGCGCTCGGTGCGAGCGGCGAGGAGAGCGTGGCGGGCGCTTACGTGGCGACGGTCAGCACGAGCTTGCCGCGCACGTGGCCGCTCTCACTGAGCTCGTGCGCGCGCTTCACGTCAGCGAGAGGCATCGCCTCCGCGATCTCCACGCGCACATCTCCGCTTGCGACAAGCTCGGCTATCCGCGCGAGCTGCTCGGGTTTTGGGCTCATCACGAGCAACTCGGCGCGCACCCCGCGCTCGCGCGCGGCCTGCTCGGGCGGGGCGCCGGCGATAGTGACGAGGATCCCGCCCTCGCGCACGGCCGGGAGCAGCGAGGCGGTCGTGTCGCCGCCGACGGTGTCGAACGCCACGTCGGCCCCGCTCACCGCCTCGCCCACGTCCTGCTGCGTGTAGTCGACGTACTCGTCGGCACCCAGGCCCAGCAC
>JAWVEN010000031.1:0-5026 GCA_033856675.1 Gaiellales bacterium
TGAACAAGAAGGCGGAGATCGTCCGCGTCTACCTTCCGCCGGACGCGAACTGCCTGCTCTCTGTGGGGGACCACTGCCTGCGCAGCCGCGGCTACGTCAACGTCATCGTCGCCGGCAAGCAGCCCGGGCTCGACTACCTGACCATGGACGAGGCGGTGGCGCACTGCACGCGCGGGCTGGGCATCTGGGAGTGGGCCAGCAACGACGAAGGCGGTGAGCCCGACGTGGTGATGGCATGCGCAGGCGACATCCCCACGCTCGAGACGGTCGCCGCGGCGGACCTCCTGCGTCAGCACCTCCCCGACCTGAAGGTCCGGGTGGTGAACGTGGTCGACCTGATGCGCCTCGAGCCCGACAGCGAGCATCCCCACGGCCTGTCCGACCCGGAGTTCGACGCGCTGTTCACCGCGGACCGCCCTGTGGTCTTTGCCTACCACGGCTATCCCTGGCTGATCCACCGCCTGACCTACCGCCGCCACAACCACGCCAACATCCACGTGCGCGGCTACAAGGAGGAGGGGACGACCACGACCCCCTTCGACCTGCTGATGCTCAACGACATGGATCGCTTCCACCTGGTGATGGACGTGATCGACCGGGTGCCGAGCCTCGGCTCCCGGGTCTCGGGGCTACGGCAGCAGATGGTCGACGAGCGCCTGCGCCACCGCGCCTACACCCGAGAGGTAGGCGACGATCCGCCCGACGTGCGCGACTGGACCTGGCCGGCGGGGCGCGCCTGAGCGTGCGCGTCCTGGTGGTGAACGCCGGGTCGAGCAGCCTCAAGCTGAGCGTCCTCGAGCAGGACGAGCTATGCGGGGCGAAGGAGCTGCCGGCGCCGGGCGCCGCCATCGACCCGGGACAGGTCAGCGCCGCGGTGCACGGACTGGGCCCGGTCGATGCGGTCGGGCACCGGATCGTCCATGGGGGCGAGCGTTACGCCGACCCGGTGCGCGTGTGCGATGACACCCTGTCGGGGCTGCGGGAGCTGGCGGACCTCGCTCCGCTGCACCAGGCCAAGTCGCTTGCGGCACTTGCAGCGGTGACGAGCGTGCGCCCTGACTGCCCTGCGGTGGCGTGTTTCGACACTGCCTTTCACGCGACGATCCCGCAAGGCGCCGCCACCTACGCGCTGCCCCGTGCCTGGCGGGAGCAATGGGGGCTGCGCCGCTTCGGGTTCCACGGACTCTCCCACGCCTATGCGTCGAGGCGCGCCGGCGAACTGCTGGGACGACCGCTCGACGGGCTCCGGATCGTCACCTGTCACCTCGGCGCCGGCGCCTCGCTGGCCGCCGTAAAGTCCGGGCGCTCGGTCGACACGACGATGGGGTTCACGCCACTCGAAGGCCTGGTCATGGCCACACGCTCGGGGTCGGTTGACCCGGGGCTGCTCCTCTGGCTGCTCGAGCGCACGGAGCTGAGCGAGCGGGAGATGGCTCATGCGCTCGAGCACGAGTCCGGGATGCTGGGTCTCACCGGCACGGCCGACATGCGGACCGTCGTCGAGGCCGCGCCGACCGGCGACGCGGACGCGCGGCTCGCCCTCGACGTCTACCTGCACCGGCTTCGCGCGGGCATCGCCGCCATGGCGGCCGCGATGGACGGCCTCGATGTGGTCGTGTGGACGGGCGGCGTTGGCGAGCATTCGCCTGCGATCCGCGAGGGAGCTGCCGACGGGCTCGGCTTTCTCGGTGTTCACATCGACGAGGACATGAACCGGAGCGCCACCAGTGACCGGGACGTGAGCGCCACAGGGGCGACCGTCCGGTCGCTCGTGGTCACGGCCCGCGAGGACATCGAGATCGCCCGTCAGGTCCGCGCGGTGCTCTCCTGAGATTTCCGATCGTCAGGCGGCGGAGATCGCGGCGTCCCGGCGGTGGACCCACTCGCTTCGCTCTTCCGCGACAGCCGCCGAGGGAACGACGATGACGGAGCGGTTGGCGTGCTGCAGGACGGCGTGGGACACGCTCCCGAGCAGCATCGACCGGAGTCCGGTGAGGCCTCGGGTCCCGACGACGATGGCGTCCGCGTCGAGCTCGTCCGCGACCGCAAGAATCGCGCCGGCGACGCCGTCGTCCCTCACGGCGATTCGCGGCTCCGCAACCAGCCCGGCGGCCGTCGCGCGCGCCGCCCCTTCGGTGGCACGAGCCTGAGCCGCCGCTTCGGTCGCGGCGTCGAATTCCCCGTTGTCGGGGTAGGCGGCCCCCATCCCCATCCCCATGCCGCCGGTCCGGCTCAGCGCCACCCGGAAGGGCTCCCAGACCGCGAGCACGGTCGTCTCGGCGCCGGGCATCAGTCGGGCGGCGTGGTCAATCGCCGCGTTGGCATCTGCGGACCCGTCGTAGCACGCGAGGATCATTGCTGTCTCCTTGAGTTGGTCATTGGTTCTCTTCCACCCAGCCGGTGGCCGGCACGGGACGGTCGCCCGCATGGGGCGTGGGCGGGGCGGCACCCGCGTCGATGGCTGCGAGGTACGGCGCCAGGTGGGTGCCGACGATCTTGTCCGCCGGCCACCACATCGTGCTCTCCGACGCCTCGGAGGTGCCGCCGTCGCGATGGTGGAGCTCGCCGCGCAGGTACCGGCTCGACCCGTTGGCGAGCAGGTAACCGCGAAGCACCGGGCGGAGTGGGCGCGGATAGACCCGAGCGCCGGCGCGTTTCGCGATCACCTCTGCCACTGCATCCGCCTGCTGCGTGGCGATGCCGCCCTGTTTGACAGGGAAGTCAGTGCCGTCGCCGGCCGCGTACACGTGCTCCACGCGGTGGACGAGTCCGTGCGCGTCGATCGGGAGGAAGCCATCTTCGTCGCACGGGAGCCCACGAGGCGCGGGGCCCTCCAGGCGCGGCACGGTGAGCACCCTGTCGAACGGCAACGGCATCTCGACCCCGTTCATCAAGAGAGCGTTGCCCGGAGCGACCTCGATGGACGAGCCGCCCTCGAACTGCACTCCTGCCGCCGCAAGAAGATCGGACACCTCGGCGCTTGCGTCCCGGCCAAACACCGCGAGCGGCTCGCGCTCGGGAGTCAGCAGGACGAGTTCGATGTCTACTCCGGCTTCCTTGGCGCGGCTTGCTGTCAGCAGCGCGAGCTCGTACAGCGGGAATGCCCAGGTCGTCCCTGTCGGCACGACGAAGGCCAGACTGCGGACGTCTCCGCGCTCGACATCGTTCACGAGTTCGCGCATCATCGCCACGTCGCGGGGACCTCGGAAGGTGGGCACGTGCGGCCAGGCTGGGCGCGCGCGGGCGCCCAGGGCCATCACGAGCGCGTCGTAGCCCAGCTCATCACCGCTCTGCAAGAACACGCACTGCCCGCGAACCCCCACCCAGGCCACCTCGTCCTGCACGAAGGTCGCGTCGAAATCGTGCGCGATCCGCTCCAGGGGATAGCTGCGCACGTGGTTCACGTCGAAGGGCTCGGCGACCGACAGCGGCCGGTACACGAACTCCGGGGTCGGAGCCACGATCGTAATCGCGGCCCTCGGCCCGGCAAGTGCCCGGACCGCCATCATCGTCTCGAGCCCGGCCACGCCCGCACCCGCTATCAGCACCTGCAGAGGGTCGGAGGGCATTGCCGGTCGCATACATTCGAGGCTAGGCTCGATGCACCGCCGGGACATCCGCAGTCCTCGCGCCCATCGGGGGGCAAACTACGCAGCGCGGCCTCAGCGCTTCGAGTCGCTGCCCAAGCTGTCGCGCACGGGAGGGTGATCGTCGCCGATGTGCTTCGCGGGAACCACGATGGAGACCGTGGTCCCCTCTCCCGGCGCCGAGGCGACGGCCAGCTTGCCCTCCACGAGCTCAGCCCGCTCGCGCATGCCGATGAGCCCGAAGCCGCCGCTGACCTCGTCCAGCTCGAAGCCGATGCCGTCGTCGCGGATTTCGACCGCCACGCTTCCGCCCGCTTCCCGGACGGACACGGCCGCGCGGTTCGTGACGGCGTGTTTGGAGACGTTCGTCAGCGTCTCCTGGATGAGGCGATAGATCGCGTCCTCGATCTCGGGAATCAGCCGGGGGCGTGACCTCCCCGGCCCAGACACCAGGTCCACGTCGAGCTCGACGATCAGGCTGGTCGCGGAAGCCATACGCTCCGCCAGCGCCTCCAGCGCGGGCTCGAGGCCGAGGTCGTCGAGCACCGCCGGCCGGAGGTCAGAGATCAAGGAGCGGAGCGCGGCGATCTGCTCCTCGATGAAGTCGAGCGCCTTGCGCGCCGAGCCCTCGAGGTCGCCGTCGAGGCCGGTGCTCAGCAGGACGTTGAGCGCACCCAGCCCCTGGAGGGTCTCGTCGTGCAGCTCGCGCGCCCACCGGCGGCGCTCGAGCTCAGCTGCCTGGATGCTGTGCCGAAGGTGCTCCTGGGCGACGGTCTTCGCTGTGCCGACGGCGATCGCGGCGCTCGCGGCGAACGACATCAGCAGCTGCTGCTCGGACATCATGAACGTCCCCGACCGGTGCTCGTGGTCGTGGTCGTATGCGACAAGCACCCCTAGTGCCCTGCCCTTGAAGACCAGCGGCACGGCGAGGGCCACGCTCGCCTCCACGCCAATCGCGTGCCGCACCGTTCGCAGGCGCGACGGCAGGTCACCGATCCGCTCCGGCAGCTTCGATTGCAGCACCTGCCCGTAGATCGAGTCGGCCACCGGTAGCCGGCGGCCGACCACCGCTTCGTCGATCTCCCCCGCGACGGTCACCACGCTCAGCTGGCCCCTGTCCTCGAGCAGGATCACGACCGCCCGTGCGTTCACGAGCGCGCGCCCCCTCTTGGCGATCAGCTCGAGGATGCGATCGAGATCGGTCTCGCCTCCCACAGCGCGAGCGATCTCGGTCGTGGCCTCCAAGCTGATGACCGCACGCTCGAGCTCGTCGCGGCGGCTCTGCACCCCCTGATAGAGGCGCGCATTGTCGATCGCGATCCCAGCGATGTCGGCCAGCACGCCGACCGCCTCCTCGTCCACCTCGTTGAACTCGCGGCCACCTGCCTTCTCCGTGAGGTAGAGATTTCCGTAGGCCTCCCCGCGGATGCGGATCGGCA
>JAWVEN010000032.1:0-227144 GCA_033856675.1 Gaiellales bacterium
GTAGTCTGAAATCATGGCAATCGACGAGGTACTCGATACTTCTGCGCCGAACCGGCCATCGATAACCCCGAAACCGGCAGAACCGGCTCCCCGGCCACCTACAGCGTCACCGCCTGTTGAAGGGGCACAACTCCTAAGCGACAGCGAGGTGGTGCGGCTGATCACCACTGGCCGGCGACCCGCGCGCTGGCGTCTGATCGCACGGCGCCTCCGAGCCCCCCGCTGACGCCCTACGGCGTTGCCGGCGTCGGCACGCAACCGTTCCGAGCCCGCCGCAAGGGGCTCTCGCACGCGTTTATGCCGCCAGCAGCAGAAGGATCAGGGCGGCGGCGCCGGCGGCAACCATGATGCCTCCGGCCACATAGGCCGCCAGCGGCGGACTTCCCGCCTCCAGCCGCCCGGGATGGAGCCGCTCGAAAGGCCGCTCCCGATGCCCGCGAGCGAGACGTCGGTTCTCACGGCGACGGTCTCTGGACTCCGCCAGGCGATCCAGAAGCGCGCCGGCGCGGCGAGGACCGGATCGATCTGAACCACGGTTCAACCGCCCGTATCTCACGCTTTCCCGCCGCGTTTCGAATCCTTCGGAGAGCCGGCGAGGGCCCACGCCGCGTCGTATCCGTGCCACCAGCGCCGATGGCAGCGCCCTGAGCGCCGAGCGTACGCGCCGTGACGTCGAGGACCATGGGCCGGCACGGCGGCCTATGTGGCCGCCGGGGAACGCGGCTCGTGGCGCATGCTCGGCCTCAGGCTGATGCGAGGATGCGGCCTCAACGCGGAGCGGAGGCGTCTGCACCGACGGCTGCCGATGCTGTTCGGCCGGGCCAGGTGCAGGGAGGCGCGGCGCAGGCATCTGATGGCGACTCGGCCCCACGGCGACCGGCTCGGATCGGCTGCGAATCCGCCTCGACAGAGCCGCGAAGCTCTCTGTCGTGAGAACGAGCGCGAGCACCGAAAAGGTCAACGTCAGCCACGAGACAGCGAACCACCACGCGAGGACGGACTCGAGGTTCCGTCCGGCGCCCGCAGCGATGTCCGCGGCTGGGCCGGGAATCGGCGAGCTGAGCGAGTGTTCTGTGCAGGTTCCCGTCTGCGTCGCCGCTGGGGTGCCGGCCAGGAAGCGGTCAACGATCCCGGGCTCGAGTTGCGTACCCTTCGGAACGCAACGAGTGGAGGTGGGGCCCTCGAAGCGCTCACTTGACCAAGCGGCGATGTCCAGCGCAACCAGATCGGTGGCGGCCGAATCCTTCAGCGCGGGACCGATCTGCCGAGCGGTTTCCACGCCTCTCGGTAGCAGGAGCGTGGAGCCGATGCCGGCGAGCAACCGCGCTTGCCGCTCACCGCGCAACGTCGAAAGCTCGCGGCCCTTGCGGGCGGAGGCGTAGGCCTCCGCCGCCGCGCCATCGATCGTAATCTCACCCTTTTCGAAACCGAACTGCCGGTTGCCCGCTTCAACCGTACCGGCCGACGGATTGATGATGGTCACGCCACCCAGGGCGTCGACCAGGTCGCCCATTTTCGCCGGGTCGATCAGGATGACGTGGTCGACGGGAATGCCCGACTTCTCAATGCCCGTGATCAGCGCGGGGACGGTTCCTGTCTGCGCGAGATCCCCCAGCGTGGCGCCTTCCACCGTGAGCGTCTCGGGGAGGAGGATCACGCTGTTGTGGTGGTTGGCGGGTGCCGTCCGCATCACAACCACGGAGCCGATTTCAGCACCCGGGGCAGCAACCAGCACAGTGGAGGGACGGTCTCTGGGCGGTGGAGGTCCCAGCGCCCTTGTAACCGCATCGGGCAACCTCGTGTTCGCAACGGCGACCTGCGAACGAAAACCGTCATAGCTCATCCACGCAAGTGCCGAGCCCACCACGACCAGCAACGCAAGCACCGCGACGGTGACCAGTAGCCATCGCCACCAGCGCCGGCCAGCACGTTTCGGCATGTCAGCGCCCCGCGCACCGGCCCCCATTCCGACTGTCGGGTCGTCGGGCCTCATCGCTGTCGATGCTATCGAACCGTCCGCTGTTTGACTTAATCTCGTGACGTTCCGTTCGATTTCAGCCTGCCGGATCGGCTACGTTAGGAGCGTCCGTTCCCAGAAGAGGGGTCTTGCACTCGTGAATGCGCTCCATCCCACGGCTCCGTGTAATCCTTCAAACCGCCTCCTGTGAAGCCCCAACCGACCTTCCGACGCACGCTGCGTGGTCTCGGCCGGTGGTCGTGGGTGATAGCGGGCTGCTCAGCTGCAATCGCACTGCTGACCGTTGCGCTACCGGTCGACCGGTTCTCCGACGCGACCGCAACCGCTCGCGTCCACAAGCAGGACACGACGGTCGCGTTCTCGTACAAGGGCGACCCGCAGCCCGAGACCGCCAGCCAGTCTGCGAAGGACCAGATCAAGAGCGACTTCGTCGACCCACAGGTGGCCGAGACGGCCGCCAAGCAGCTGGGCGGTGGCATCACCGGCCAACAGCTGATGTCCGGCCTTGGGTTCACAGCCTTGACCGGCACGGACGCCCGGCTGACCTATTCGGGCTCATCGCAGCCGACCGCGAAGCAACGACTGGACGCCTACGTTGCGGCGCTCGTGGCTTCACGCCGCGCCGAGCAACGAGGAGTGCTTCAGGCTGCAGCCGATGCGCTCAGGAAGCGTGGCGGTACCGCCGATGCGGCCAGGCGCCTCGAGACCGCCGCCGCCAGCGTCGAGCAGCAGATCTACCCGGTCGGGGGTGTGACGAGCACGCCTGCGAGGACGGTTCCAGGGCCGTTGATTCTGCTTGGTGGAGGTCTCGCTGGGTTCATTCTTGGCACGCTCATCGCCTTGGGACTGACTCGGGCCGATTCACGCATTCGCAGCGTGGATGACCTCCGCTTGGCGGGTGTGCGAGCCATCGAGGTCGATGCCGCGAGAAGCCCCGCGTCGGTTGATGCGCTTCGAGTGCTCGTCGAGGTGGCCGGCGTCGGCGCATCCCGAGCCGCTGTCGCCGTGATGGCCCCGACCGGAAACCATTCCGCCCTGGCTCAGGCGTTGGCATCGAGCTTCGTCTTGTCGGGCAGATCGACCACATTCCTTTCCGACAGCGGCAGCCTGCGTTCCGAGGGGAACGGGTGGACGCCGGTTTCCGGCGGCGCCGGCGCGCCACGCTCGTTGGCCGCTGCGCGAGAGGCAGTCGAGCATGGACGACCTGGCGAGGTGGTCGTGATCGACGGGCCTGGACTGATGGATGATCCGGAGGCATTGGTTTGGCCGGCCGTCGCCAACGTAACGGTTCTTGCTATCCGGCCGGGCGAGAGCACGTGGCAGGAGCTGGAGAGGAGCCTCGAGCTGTTGGAGGATGCTGTGCTGCCGGGCCTCGTCCGGGTGTGCGTCGATCAAACCGCAGCGCGACGCCAGGCCGGCGTGGCCGCGCGCGCCCCGGCCTCGCGGGCCGGCGGTGCGGTGCGTGTGACCACCTGAACCACATGGCCTCGCTTTCGCATCTGTCGACCGGCGCGGCAGCCCGGAAAGGGCACACCGGCACCCGTGAGCTGGACGCCGTCGGGCAGGTTCCGCGTCCGCTCGCGGCGGGCCACGTGGTTTGGTCCGCCATTCTCGCTCTCGCCGTCTTCGTCTATGCGCTCGCCCTTGCCAAGGGACGTACGGATCTGCTGCTTGCAGGCGGGATCGGGCTCACCGTTCCGCTGATCTTCGCTTGGCGGCTCGAGGCAGGCGTCCTCGCGATGGTCGTCGCGCGCCCGAGCCTCGACCTCTTCGCCGACAACTCGCTCGGAACAGTCGTGGGCCGCGAGCTGAACCCGGCCTCTGTCGTGGCCATGCTGGTGATCGCCGTGGCTGTTCCCTACATGATCGAGCATCGAAAGGAGCTGTCGAGGGCTCCCTCGATCAAGCCGTATCTTGCCTTCGCCGGCATCGCGGCAATCGGTGTGGCACTCGCTCCCGGAACGGGCGGACCTCTCAGCGAGTGGGTGAGGCTCTGCTCCATCCTTGCCACCTATGCGCTGGTCTTTCTCAGCACCACGAGCAGGGCAGCGGTCGGGCGACTGCTTGCTGCGATTGTCCTGTCCGGCATGCTTCCTGCGCTGGTGGGCCTGGCCCAATTTGTGGCGGGCGGGAAGCAGACGATCGGTGATTTCAGCAGGCTCACCGGCACATTCCTTCACCCCGATCCATATGGCATCTATCTGGCGATTGTGGTCACCGTTGCGCTCGTGCTTTGCCTCACCGGAAGACCTGCCATCCGATGGCTCGCCCTCGGCGCACTGCTGGTCGTCACAGCGGCCATGATCGGCTCCTATACCAGGACGGCGTGGGTGATGACCGCCATCTCGATTGTCCTCCTCGGCCTGATGAGGTTCCGCTGGCTGCTCGTGGCCGCACCGGTCGTCGTTTGCGTGCTGGCGCTCGCCATCCCGTCGACGGCATCGCGCTTCGAGGACATCTCGTCGCCCAGCGACAACCCGTACGGCCCGGGGAACTCCTTCAACTCCCGCGTGAGGCAGTGGGAAATCGCTCTTCCGAAGGCAGAGCGAAAACCTCTCACCGGTCTCGGCCTCACGACCATCGTGAACGAGAGCGACTATGGGCAGCATGTTCACAGCGACTACGTGCGATCGCTGGTCGAGACCGGAGCCTTCGGGTTCGCTGCCTATATCTGGCTGCTGCTGGCGACGCTGGTCGGATGTGTGCGCACGGTCCGCATGACCGGGAGAGAGCGGCCGTGGCCGCTGCTCACCGCAGGCTTGGCCGGAGTGGCGGCGACCGTCTGCTACATGGTGGCGAGCGGAGACTCGAACCTGCTCACCCAACCCGCTGTCAGCGCAACGGCCTGGGCTGTCTTCGCGTGTGCGCACGCCGCCGGTCGGATCGCCCGTGACGAGCGGCAATCACCAGCGCCGTCACGGCGGGCCATACGCCACGCCGCTCTGCTCTCAGCTCCCGGAATCCGCGCCGTGCGCCTCCGATGAGCACACCGCACTCCCGGACGCGGGGCGACCGGCGAGCAACCCGAACAGCGGGAGGGACGCTACGGCCAGCAACACACCGCCGGCGACATCGCTCGGGGTGTGCATCGAGCTGACGACGAGCGCCACGGACATCGCCCCGAGCCAGACTGCCAACCCCGTCCGGAGCCGGGGGACCAGCTCGACCAGAAGCAGGGCGAGCAGCAGTCCCCGGAGGGTATGCCCGCTCGGAAACGAGTGGTTGAACGAGTCTCTGGGTACGACCGCATCGCGAATGCCGTCGAACTGGTGCAGCAGCGGTCGCTCGACCGCGGTCTTCATCAGCACCTCCGCCACTGACGCGCCGACAAAGACGCCGGCCCAACCGGCCGCGCGCCGGGGACGGCCGCGCAGGAACACCACGAAGGCGCCGACAGCACCGGCCACCGCCGCGACCAACGGCGCAGCCGGCAGCGTCAGCGCAAAGAGCACGCGGGTGGCGACACCATTTGCCTCACGGCTGACGGCTGCCAGCGGGGACACGAGCGTCTCGAGGCTGCTGGGCTCCGTGACGGGCCGGTCGCGGTAGGGCATCAAGTGGTCGATCGACCACTGGTCGATCCCCGCCATGCGCCCCGTCGCAACGATGAAGACGATGACCAGCAGCGCAATGGCCGCGGCCGACCACCTGCGCAACGACAGGTTGAAAGCCTGTGTCAAGCGTGTCAGCGGACGCTCGCGCCGGGGCCCGTGGATCCGACCGTCCAGTCCGGGTAAAGGTCATCGACGAGAGGCCTCGTGATTCCGAGCACTTGATCGACCTCGTCGCTCGAAAGGCGGCTGCGCCAGCTCTCGAGGTTCGCGCGACTGTCGAGCCTGATCTCATGCGCGCCGCCCTTGCCCACCTGGACGGGATTGCTCGCTGAGGTCGACTCGATGACGGATCGGCGCGTCCGCTCGTCGAACGGCAGTCCGAGCCGATCGCAGAGCTGCTCAAAGCCACCGATTGGATCCATCGAGAGCTCCTCATGGCGCACCAGAATCAGGCCGGGCAGTCGCCGGCTCTGCTCGAGTACGGCTTCGTAGACCAGGCGCCAGAGCTGCGCGCCGCCTTGCACGATGTCGCCATCAGGCCGTAGCGCATCGGGCCATTCCCGCTGGATCGGCGTCAGCCAATCACGTTCCAGGAGCGGCTGCGCGAGCAACTCGGGCAGATCGAGCCGCCAACCGAGCCGCTTCCGGCTGCCCACAACGGCCACCGGGTGCCGCACCATCACCACCACCTGGAAACCGAGCCGCCGCGCGAACCATTCGGCCGAGAACACCGCGAACGGATCTGCGACCATCAGGCGCCGGCCCTGGACTCGCCCGCGCGTGAACAACGCGAGGTAACGCGCTGCTCGGGCGATGTCGGCAAGGCCGTGGTTTCGCTTGAGCTCCGCCGCCAGGTGATAGCGCAGGGCGAGAAGGTCGCGATACGCGTCGAGGTACTCATGCTCGTTATCCGCGCAGATGTACTGATACCGGGCGCGGACATCCGCCCGAAGCACCCCCGGGCTCCGTCCCGGCGGGTGCTTCGGATTGAGCGGCTCGTTGACGTACACGACGCGCCGGGAGGCATTCAGCATCGATGCAGCCCAGGTGGTTCCCGACCGGGTGATCCCGGTGACCAGAATGGGTGGCGCGTCAGCCCCCATGCGCGCCTGTCCATACGTCTCGCGCAATCCTCTCGGCAAGCTCTTCGGCGGAGCTCGCGCCGTCGAGTCGAGGTATCCCGAGCCGGGTACGCTCGAGTGCGTACAGCTCCACGAGTCGCTCGAGCTGTTCGCCCGTGTACTGCAACTGCTTCCGTGATCGTGCGACGTCGGGGGGCACGTCGACGTGGAACGCGACATCGGCCCGCGGCGTGATCAGGTCGGAGAGACGGATGGCGAGCGTCGGACGCCGCCGCTCGCCGTACTGGAAGACCAGGTGGGCGGCGGTGTCGAGTGAGTGGCGATCGCAAATCAGGGCCTTCCGCGAAATCCGGCACCGGAGCTCCGCGCGGCGGTATGCCGAGGCCGTGCTGACGGCGACGCAGGCCGCCCAGGTCGAGGTGAGCGCCGGGCTGCGCTCACGCACCCGCCGGCTGACGGGATTGGGATCCCAGGTCAGAGCCGGAGCGTCTTCGACCACCGACTGGGCCGGTCCGCGGTGCTGTCCGGCACCCAGGAGCCGCTTGACCGATCGACGTAGGAACCGAACCCCGGCCCCATGGCCGACCGGCTTCCAGCCGAGCTCCGTCGGCACTCCGAGGTCATCGAGAGTCGCCCGCAGCGCGTTCACCTGCGTGCTCTTTCCGGATCCGTCGACACCTGAGAGGCCGACCACGAGCGGCCGCCTGGGAAGGGGAAGCGACCGGGCCGCGACGGCAAGCCGAGCGAATCGGTGCTGCCCTTTCAGTGCCGGCTCGAGAGCCGCTCGGACTCGCTGTGCGCGTCCTGGGCCGGCTCCGAGATAACGGCTGCGAAGTGCGGCGACACTCGACCGGCAGTGCCAATCGGGGGCGATGGCAAAGGCCCGCTCCCACGCGCCGGCGTCACCAGCCGTTATCGCGTCCAGCTTCGACTCCTGCTTCGGGAAGAGGGGACCGCCGCCGCGACCAGAGCGCCTGGCCAGGAGAATCAAACCGTGGTGGGCGGACGGCCTGCGAACATTGCGGTAACCGTCCAGAGCCGGCGCCTCGTAGAACAGACGCTCGAGCACATCCGCGGCCACCCCCCACCGTTCCGCCGGGTTGAGGTCGACGACGTGCGTCTTCGCCCCGTCGAAGCTGACCCACTGCTCGGTCCACCGTCGCCGGCCTATTCCCGGCGGCCGTGGGAGGTATCCAGATTCCCTGAGCAACCGTTGCAGTGCGAGACGCTCAGGCGAGCGGCAAACGACATCGATATCGCGCTGCGATCCACGACTTGTGATGACAACCGGCCGGGCGACGGAGCGCTCAATCGCCTCCAACGTGATACGCCGCTCGGCGGTCCGCGAGGGCGGAGTCATAGCGTCCTCCGGCATCGTGGACATGCTAGCGACCGTCCGTTGGACGACACAGAGCGCATGGCAGCGGTGGTTGCGGACGCGCGTGCTGATTGACCGCCGCCTGCATCAACTCGCGCGCTCGCCGGAGACCGTCCGCTTAACGGTGCGGTACCGGACACGACTTTGTGGCGAAGCCTTCATTCGGGCGTGTGGACCGGTTATGATCCGCTTTCTGACGAGGGGCTGTCGGAGGCAACGGCTCCCCGTGTGGGGCCAGTCGTTGGCGCTCACCATGTATCCAACTGTTTCGGAGGCACCGTGGATCAGATGTTGACGTTCGGCGATTACATCGCCGTGGTCAGAAGGCGTCTTGTCTGGATCATCGGCGCGATCGTCGCATGTGTCCTGCTTGCCCTGGCGTACTCGGAGTACGAGACACCGGTTTACGAGGCACGCTCGACCGTCGTCCTCTCGAATGTCGCACCGCCGGCATTCCTCGGTGGCGGCAGCTCCAGCGGGTCCACGATCGAGCGGCTTGTCGCCACACAGGCAACCGTGGCGTCGTCATACGACGTGGCCGAGCAGACGGTGAGGGTCGCTGATCCCCAGATCACACCGGAGAAGTTCCTCGAGATGTCTTCGGTGTCGGCAGACCCGAACGCGAACACGCTGCGTTTCACCGTTCAGGCAGACAGAGAAGACCAAGCGAAGAAGCTCGCCAACGTCTTTGCCAAACAGTACGTCGAATATCAGGCGGCGAAGGTGGACGAACGCACCGCGGCCATAAGGGACGGTCTGCAGAAGAATCTCGAGAGTCTGCAAGAGTTCCAGGTTGCCGAGCGGGCCACCGCGAGGGCCAACCTCGCGGCTCTCGACTCATATGCGCTCGCCCAAAAGGCACAGACCTCTGATCCGAACCGGGCCACCGACGCGACCCAGGTGCAGCCGGACACGAGACGCAACGTGCTCCTTGCCCTTGCCCTGGGCACCGCACTGGGCCTGGCTCTCGCCTTCATCATCCATGCCTCCGACAACCGCGTCTACTCCGTCCGCCGGTTCGCAGCGGCCTCCGCCCTGCCGGTGATCGGCAAGCTGCCATCGCTTGGCTGGCGGCACCGACGCCGGCCGATCACAGACGCCAGTGTCCGCACGCAGGAGCAGGCGCGCGTGGCGGCGGCGCGCCTGGGATTCGCACGCAACGCGGGTCATGCCAAGACGTTGCTGGTGACGGGCGCAGATCCCGTCGCGGGGAGCTCCGACGTGGCCACCTGGCTCGCATGGGGTCAGGCGGAGATCGGGAACCGTGTGACATTGATCGACCTTGATTTCTTTCAAGGCAACGGCGCGCAGGAACTTCTGGACATCCCTCCCGGCCGGCCCGGCGCAAGTGACGTGGTCGCCAACGGCACGAAGATGGAGCAGGCTGCGATCGAGTTGCAGACGTCCGGTGGCGGCGTTCTCACAGTCATCGGTCCCGGCGCACCGCCATCGGATGAGATGTCGGTGGCCACCTCTCCCGCCCTTCACCTCCTGCTCCAGCGCGCTCGGGAGGACGCCGACGTGGTGCTGCTGAACGCGCCGGCCGTGACGGACTCCAGCTTCGCAGTCGTCCTGACGGAGTTCGCGGACGCGTTGGTGATCGTCGCCCGCCTGCCCCGCACGCGTGACGTCGACATTGGCCGGCTTCGGGACGCACTGGCCGGGACGCCCACGCCCACGCTGGGTGCCATCGTCGTGGGCGGAGAGGACTTTGCCGACGCAGCGTCGGCACCTCCGATGGCCCCAAACGGCCACAACGGTCGCGCCGAGGCGCGCAGCAGTTTGGGCGAGTGGACCGACGACGTGGTTTCGAGGAGCTAGGCCATGGACGAAGTGGATCTGGCTCTCCCACCTTCGCCTGAAGGTCCCGGCCACAACGATCCGGTGTCACAGGCGACGCCGGATACGGTCGCTGCACCCCGAATCGCGCAGGGGTTCCCGATCTTGCGGCTCGGAAACCTGAGACTGGCGGCGATCACGCTGCCTGACGCAATCGACTGGATCGTGCAGCGCGCGGAGAACGAGTCTCCATGCGTGGTCGTCACGTCCAACATCTTCCATCTGATGCTGGCGCAGAACGATCACGGCTTTCAGGGCGTGACAGCGACGTGCGAGCTGAACGTTGCGGACGGCTGGCCCCTCGTTGCAGCATCTCGTCTGCTGGGGACACCCGTACCGGAGCGGATCGCAGGTGTCGACCTGGTGGCGGGGCTCTTTCACGTACCACAGCAGTTCCGTGTGGCAATTCTCGGAGGTGCCCCCGGCGTGGCCGAGCTGCTCGCCGCCCGGTTCCGCGCTCACCATCAGGTCGTGTTCGTCGACCCACTTGAGAAGGGGGTCTGGGACACCGACCAGTACCTCGAGAGCATGCGCCACAAGCTTTCGCTGACGCGACCGAATCTGGTGTTGGTCGGCATCGGTGCGCCGAGGCAGGAACTGTTGTCGGACAGGCTCCGCGACGTCGTTTGTGGGCCGATCATCGGCTGCGGACAGACCATCGATGTGCTCGGCGGAGCGAGGGCGCGAGCGCCTCGCATGTTGCAGGCAGCCGGCCTCGAGTGGGCGTTTCGCATGACGATGGAGCCCCGCCGGCTGGGCCGTCGCTACGCGGTGGCCGGGTTCTGGTTCATCCGCCTTCTGGGACGCGAGTTGCGCCACAAACGGCGCTCGGGGGGGCGGACAGCCGATGGAGGGCGATGAGCGGGCGCTGATCACGGTGGTGATCCCGACCGTGGATCGGCCGCACCTGCTGACCCGAGCGGTCGTCAGCGCTCTGAACCAGGACTACGACGGGCCAATGGAGTGCCTGGTCGTGTTCGACTGCCCCGTCCGGGCGCTGCCGGCCGTCGACGTCCCGGACGGACGGATCCTTCGCGTGATCGGCAACAACCGCTCCCCAGGCCTCGCGGGGGCTCGGAACACGGGCGTCACCGAGGCGCGTGGCACGCTGGTCGCCTTCCTGGATGATGATGACGAGTGGATGCCTGCGAAGCTTCGGAAGCAGGCGGAGCTCCTGGTGCGCGACCCATCCGCAGCCGTCGCCGGGTGTGGAAACATCGTGTGCTACGAGGGCCGCGAGGTGGAGCGGCTCGCGCCACGCAGCGTCACCTTCCAGTCCCTGCTTCGCTCGCGGGTCGCCGTGCTCCACTCGAGCACCATCCTGGTGCGGCGAGACGCCCTGTTCGAGGGTATCGGTCTGATCGACGAGCAAATCCCGTCGGGCGCCTCGGAGGACTACGAGTGGCAGTTGCGCGCCGCGCGGTACGGGCCCATCGCGATGGTGCCGGAGCCCTTGGTCCGCGTCCACTGGCATGCAGGTTCGCGCTTCGCCGGCCACTGGGAGACGTTCATCGCCGGTCTCACGTACGTCCTGGCGAAGAACCCCGAGTTCGGCCAGCATCGGCGCGGCGCGTCACGCATCTACGGGCAGATCGCGTTCGGGTACGCCGCCATCGGCAAGCCGCGGGAGACAGTACGCTGGGCATTTCGATGCCTGACGGCGGACTGGCGACAGCCGCGCGGGTATCTGTCGCTCCTGGTGGCGAGCCGCCTACTCGGGGCCGAGGTGGTGCTGCGCACACTGCACCTGCGGGGTAAGGGCATCTGATGCGCCGTCGAACGTTGCCCGCCGCCGGGCCCCTGTACATCTTCGTGATCGCGTATCCGATCATGTGGGCGCTCGGCTTCAATTACTTCCTGTGGCCACTCGTGGGTGTGCTTTTCGGCCTGCCACTCGTCCTCAACCGACCCGTGCGAGTACCACCGGCATTCGGCCTGTGGCTGCTGTTCCTTGTCTGGATGCTGCTGTCGGTGGTCGAGGTGGACAAGGCGCATCGACTGGCGGTGTTCGGCTGGCGCGCGAGCATCTACTTGACGGCGACGATCGTCTTCCTCTGGATCTTCAACCTCCCCCGCCATGTACTGACCGACCGTTCCGTGACGGGCGCCATGGTCGTGCTGTGGGTGGCGATCGTCATCGGTGGCATCGCCGGCGTCGCCGCCCCGTCGGTTTCGTGGCACTCGTATGCAGAGTCGGTGTTGCCCAAGTCGGTTCTGGACGACCGTACCGGCCATGCATTCGTCCACCCCGCCCTTACCGACGTCAAGTTCCGAGCCCTCGGCTATCCACTCGGAAGGCCCAAGGCACTGTTCGCTTACACGAATCAGTGGGGAGCGGCGATTGGCATGCTGACGCCATTTGCGATTGCCGCCATCGCGTATATGCGCCGAGGGGTAAAACGCTCCGCGCTGATTGCACTGTTGATCGCATCGATCATCCCGATCATCGTCTCTCTCAACCGTGGGCTGTGGCTTGCGTTGCTTATAGCGCTGGTCTACGTGGCGTTCCGGCTGATGCAGCGGGGCAACGCTCAGCTGTTCGTCAGATTGATGGCGGCGATATCGGTTGTCGGCGTGGCGCTTGTTGTATCGCCGCTCGGCTCGGTGCTCCATGCACGTGTCTCGTCGAAGGAGAACAGCAACGCGACGCGAGCAGCCATCTACTCCGAGACGATAAGCGAGGTCCGCAAATCCCCGTTGTTTGGTTTCGGGTCGCCCAGACCGACGCAGAGCGACATCATCACCGGGGCCCATATCGGCACCCAGGGCCAGTTCTACCTGGTCCTGTTCTCGCACGGTGTGCCGGGCGCCGTGTTCTTCCTTGCGTTCTTCGCGATCGTCTTCGCGCGGTCATGCCGGGGACCGGTGGGAATCTCGACGCTGTGGAATGTGGTGTTGGTGATTGCAGCGGTGGAGATGTTCTTCTACGACTTCATCCCGGCGTCGATGTTCCTGATCATGGTCGCGGCAGCCCTCGCCAGCAGGGCGGCAGTGGCGGGTGAGTACGCCATCGCTCCCGTCCCGCGGATCCGAACCGTTCAGCCGCTTCCGGCCAAGGCTCTGTCGTGAGTGGACGCCGTGCAGTGGTGGTGGCGCTCTCCGGACTGGACGGCGCCGGAAAGAGCTCGCAGGCACAGCGTCTCGCGTCCCGGCTCGAAGAGGCGGGACACACGCCGGCGGTGCACTGGATGGCGCTCGGCCACAGTCGGCTTCAGCGTCGCCTCAGGCGGTTGATCCGGAAGGTGCGCAGCCGGGGGGCCAGGTCACCGGCAGCAGGTCACGACAGCCACTCGATGCACGGCAGGGGCGACCGTCGCACCCCGCATCACCCGCTCCTGGCCCACGCCTGGGTGACATTGCTCGCGGCGATCTATGGGATGCATTTCCGCAGGGTCGCCAGGAGTCACCGGGGAGACGTGCTCATCTTCGACCGCTACACGCTCGACGCCATCGCGCAGTCACGGTACTTCTACTCCCCTCAGTCCGATTTTCGCCTCGCGCGAGCAATTCTTCGCATCCTCGCTCCAAGGCCTGACCACTCCTACTTGCTGGCGGTCGCACCGGAGGTTGCGCTGGCGCGGAAGCAGGAACAGTACGACGCCGGACAGCTGCGCCTCCTGGCAGATCTCCTGGCCGACGAGGCACGTCGCATGCGGGTGCACGTTCTCGACGGAGACCGGGAAGCCGGGGAACTGAGCGACGCCCTGGTCGCAGACACCCTGTCGGCCCTCTCCACGAGGTGAGCAGCTCCAGGGGCGGAAAGGCGGAGCTGGCCTGGCTCTCGGCGGTGCTCTGGGCTGGACACGGCTTGGGGCCATCCAACGGGCGCTACGCCATCCTGCCCAGCGCGGCACGCCCACGACTCCTGGTCCCACTTGGGTCGCGTCGGGCCGGCGCCACGGCACTGACTGCGCACACGAGTTCGCGACGGGTGTCGCGGCTGTTCGCCAGGGTCCTTGCGGCCGGCTTTCACGCCGGAGTGTCCGGCCACCTTCTGCGGTCCCGTGCCGGTCCAGCGCAGTCGGACCGAAGTGCCGAGCTGCTCGAGAATCACATCCAAGAAGTGATGGGGCAGCAGCTCTACATGGCTGTGTTCTTTCAGACTGGACGGCCGCAGAAGAAACCCGTGCTGCAACTGATCACGCCGGGAGGTGCCTTGGTCGGATACGCCAAGGTCGGTTGGAACGACGTCACCAGGCGCCTGGTCCGCCGCGAGGGAGAGGCGCTGGAGCAGGTGGCGCGAGCGCTGCCGCGAGATGCTCCGTTTGGCGTCCCGCCGGTGCGATATCGCGGCACATGGCGCGGGCATGAGTTGCTGATCACGGACGCGGTGGAGGGCGTCGAACGCGGGCTTCTCGCCGAACCTCCGATCGACGCAACGGCGACGCTGGCGCAGCTCTCAGTGGAGCAGCAGGAGGCGCTACCGGCGAGCCGTTACTGGCAACGGCAACGGGCGCGCATAGAGGCGACGACGAGCGACTCCGCGCGCGCGCTGGGGGGCGCGGTCGAGGCATCGGTGGGATCCGGTCGACTGAGGCTCGGTTTCGTCCATGGCGACTGGGTCCCGTGGAACATGGCCCGGTGCCGGGACGGGCGGCTGCTGGTGTGGGACTGGGAATGGTCGATCGACTCCGCGCCAGTAGGGCTCGACGCACTGCAGTGGCTGTTCCAGGTTGAGCTCAACCTCCGGCATCGCAGACCGGGAGCTGCGGTCGACCACACAGCGCGGGCCGCGCCAGAGCTCCTTCCGCGTCTTGGCATCCCAGCGGCCCTTGTGCAACCGCTGCTCGCCATGCACGTGATCGAGTCGATCCTGCGGCTCGAAGAGGCCCGCTCCGGCGGCGTCGGGGCGGTGATCTCGACGCAACGATACGACATCGCCGCCGAGCGGCTGCTCGAGAGGATGGCATGACCGACGCCGCGCCGCGGGTGCTCTACATCGGTGGCATGGGTCGGTCCGGCAGCACAGTGCTTCAGGCGATGCTCGGTCAACTGACCGGCTTCGTCGCGGCAGGCGAGCTTCGATACATCTGGCAGCGGGGACCCATTGACGACGTGCTGTGCAGCTGCGGAGAGACGTTTTCGCGCTGCCCGTTCTGGACCAAGGTTGGGCGGCAGGCGTTCGGCGGCTGGGATCAGGTGAACATCCATGACGTCGTTGCCCTGCAGAAGTCGGTGGACCGGCATCGGTACCTACCCGAGATCATCACCCCGGCCGCCCGATCCCGCTTCGTCGCGCAACTCGATTTCTACCAGGGTCTGGTCGTGCGCCTCTACGACGCGCTTGCAACCGTCGCCGGCGCGTCCGTGATCGTCGACTCCACAAAGGACCCACCCCACGCCTTCATCCTGCGTCGCGCATTCGGCGACCGGTTACGTATCGCACACCTGGTTCGCGACAGCCGCGGCGTCGCGTACTCATGGACGAGCAGGGTGCAGAGGCCGGAGGTGGCACATGGTCGTGCCGCCTACATGGATCAGGTCAGCCCGTCCGCCATGGCATTGAAATGGATCGATTACAACCTGCTTTTCCATCTGCTCGCCGCGCTCGGTTCCCGGACGGTGCTGCTCCGGTACGAGGACATGGTACAGGCGCCCGGCGACGCTCTGCGCCGGTTGATCAGCCTCGCCGGTGAACCGGCGCCGACGGGACCGCTTCCGGGCGAGGACGGCTCCGTGGTGATCCGGCCGGAGCACACCCTCTCCGGCAATCCGCTCCGCTTCTCCACCGGGCCAATCTCGCTCCGCGTCGACGAGCGTTGGCGGGAGAGCATGCCGGCATCTCAGCGGCGCCTCGTCTCTGCGATCACCGCTCCACTGCTGGCCGCGTACGGCTACACACCTCGCCGAAGGCTCCGGTCGTCGCCACACGGGACGAGACCAGCCTAGGTCGCACGATGCGTGCGTCCGCCGAACGCGCCCACGAGCGTGTCCAGACCGATACGCCCGCGCGCCTTCCAGAGGAACATGGCGTACAGCGTCGTCGATATGAGCAGGACAGGAACGAGCGCTTCGGCCGACTCGCCGCCAACGAGTCGGCCGGCCGCTGCGACCAGTCCGAAACACGCCACCGTGCCAAGAGCGACGACCAAGTAGCCGTCGCCGAAGGGCCGGAGACCGAGCCGGCGATGCACCTGGATCAGCGCGGCAAGGTTGTTCGCGACGATGCTCGCGGCCCAGGCCACCGCCGCACCGCTCATCCCGAAGCGGGGGATAAGTATCAGATTCAGGACGACATTGAGTGCCAACGCGCCGCCCGCGTTCAGCATGTTGAGCTTGCTGTAACCGCTCATCAGCAGCAGCACTGTCACATTCCCGGTGGCCAGGTTGAACAGACCGGCGGCGCAAAGGATCACGAGGGCGGTGGCACCGGCAGAGTATGACGAGCCGAACAGTTGGGCGAAGAGCGACGGAAACACCATCATCACGATGTAGAGCGGCCAGGCCAGCGCCATCATCCACCAGGTCGCGATGCGATAAAGATGCTCGAGGCGGTCATGCTCACCGAGCGTCACGAGCTCGCTGAACCGCGGCGCCACCGCCATCCCCATGGCTTGGAGCGCATAGGTGCCGATCAGTGCCAGCCGGCTGATTGCGGCGTAGATCGCCGCCTCTCGTGTCGAGGCAAGCGCACCCACGAGGAGCACGTCAAACCACGTGATTGTGACCCCGAACACGGCTGCCAGCGCCCGCGGTGCGGCGAACGTCCACACGTCACGGGCGAGCTCGCGGGTGGGTCGACGCTCTCCCTGCCAGTGGCGAGCGTCGCGGCGCGCCAGCAGCCTGTAGCACAGCAGTGCCGCGATCAGTGCGGCCAGCAATGGGAGACTCCAGGCGAGGCCGATCACCAGCGGTCCACTTCCGGCGAAGACGGCAGCACCGACAAGCAGCACACGACTCGCCGGCACTCCCACGTTTTGCACGGCGACATAGGGCACCATCGACCCAAACCCGCGTGTCGCCGCCAGCAGTACCGTCGTCGCCGAGGCAACGGGCAGTAGCAGGCCAAAGGAGCGCAGGTATGTGACAGCCTCGTCGCGCTCCGCCTCGCTGAAGAAGACTTCCGCGATGGCGTCGGCCGACAGCACCACGACAACCCCCACCACGGCACCCACGACGAACACCGGCAGAGCGGCCGATCGCAGGGCCGTGGGAATGTCCACGCCGCGGCCGAGCGCCCGCAGCCGGGGAACGGTCCGCACCATCGCTGTGTCGGTCCCCACCTCCCCCCAGTTGCTCAGGATCATGAACAGGGCGACGGCCTCCAGGAAGGCGCCCGCGGCGGGTGTAGCGAGACCGTTCGTGACCGCCACGACGAGGCCGAACTGCAGTGCCGCGCTGACGACAAACCCCACCATCGTCAACGCCCCGCCACGTGCGACCGCCCCGACGTGCCCGCCGTCGACCGGCGACGTGCCGGCGTCGGCTGGGTTCCCGGTCTGCGTCACCGCCGGACACGGTATCCGACACGGCAGTCGCTGCGCTGCCGCTTCCCGACATCGGCAAGCGGCAGCGCACTGGTTCGCTACAGCCGGAAGAACGCCATCAGGGAGGAGGTGACGGCACCCGAGCCGGTTGTCAGACGCACGGAGTAGGTTCCTGCCGGCACCGGGCGCCCGCCATCGTCCTTCCGCTTCCAGTAGACGGTCTGCGGGCCGCCCGCGAGCCTGGCATTGGTCAGCTTGTGCGTCACGATCGTCCCGGCGCTGTTCGCAACCACGATCGAGACGGTCGCGCTCGCCGAGAGTAGGAAGGCGATCTTGACCTGCGTCGCGTTCGGCGTCACCACGAGCCCTGAGGCGGCCCCCTCGAAAACCGAAGGCACCGGTTGGACCGTCACGGTCGCCCGCGGCGAGACGTTCCCCGCGCCATCGCGGGCGGCAACTGCGACCTGGCAGCCGGTCGCGCAGTTCATGCCAACCACCGATACCGACAATCCGGAGGTCGACGTCACCTTCGCACCGTCGACATACACGTCGTACCCGGTGACCCCGGTCTCATCTGTGGACGCCGACCAAGAAAGGACGAATGAGGAGCTCGTGACATTCGATGCGGTCACGTTTCCCGGTGTGCTCGGAGCCGCCGTGTCAGGCGCACCGCCTCCGCCGGAACCGGTGCACGACGTGTCGCGCGGCCTGAAGTAGCAATCCTGCCCCACGTCCTTGAAGGCCTTCAGAGCCGCCGCCGACGAGTCGTACCACCACGGGTAGATCTTGTTCGAGTTGAACCAGACCACCGCCTTCATTTCCGGCCAACTCTTGAGCGTTGCCGCCATGTCTCCGATCCACGCCGCCTTCCGGCCGCCATCAGGCGTGGCACTGTCCTCCTGGACGCCCGTCTCCCCTGCCATCTGCGGCTTGTCCGGATGATTCTGCGACGCCCACTGGTGGAACGGCGCGAACGAGTCTGCGAATGAGCGCCACTTGGATCCGCTCTTTCCGGGATACCAGTTGTACGCGTCGGCAGAGACCCAGTCGACATACCCGTCGCCCGGGTACATGGCGTCGGCGGCCGAGTGGTCGGTGAAGAGGACACCCTGCATGTTCCACACCCAGATCACGTTGGTGGCGCCTTGGCTCTGGAACACCTGATGGACGTGCCGGTACGCAGCGACGTAGTCTGCCGGGCTGCCGAACGGCCCGATGTTGGAGTCGGCCTCGTGGTCGAAGTTCAGCATCACCGGTACGCCGAAGTCACGGAGCTCCTGGGCTCGCTTGATCAGCGTGGCGTCCTGGTCTCCGCGGGCGATCTCCTGCCACGTCGGCGTGGAGTTGATCGGATCGGGGTCGAACGACATCAGGATGATGTGCCCTGACCTGGCAGCGCTGACCATGTCGGCGCTGGGTAGCGCCTTGTCGGTGTGGTAGTACAGGTGGTGAATGTCGAACCGCCTGCCGATCTGCTGCTCGGTATAGGTGAGCTCCTGCTGCACCGTGCGGCCGCTGCGCGGCTTCGTCCACGCGCCGAACAGCGCGCCTTGGGCGGGTACGAGGATTGCAGGATCGCCTGCGACGGCTGTGGCCGGCGGGGGCGCCGACGCGCCCAGCAGGGCGAGCGTTATGAGTAGGGCGCCTGCGAGCAATGCGCGCGACGCCGGCGTGGTGAACCGCATGAAGACCAGACCCCTTTGCTTCGTGTGCTCCTTTAGGGGTCGGCCCTGACGAGGCCGCCGTCACCCCCGATCAGGGGATTACCTGACTGCCCGCAAATTCCTTACGAGTCCACCAATCCGGTAAACGAGGCAAACGCCGCGGAAACGTTCGGCAAGGGTTTCGTAAACGATGGCCTGGGGACCTTCCCTTTCCCGCAAGCAGCGCCGATTCTTCGTGTACGTCCATACACTGAACGAGGCGGCTTTTGCAGAATGCGTTTTCACCGGATCACATGCTCAGTCCTTACGGTCACCCTCCTTGTACCGCTCGCAGCGGCCCCGGCCGACGCGGCGCTGCTCGATCGGCTCGGCCCGAAGCTGGTGCCGTCAACGGGCGCACTGCTCGGTATCTACGCAAAGGAGCGGCAGGGACGCTCCCATAACCAGGAGATCCGGCACGTCGAGAAGCAGGTCGGCCGCCGGTTCGCAATCGATCACTTCTACTTCCACTTCGACGACTCACTTGCAGATCGTCACGTTCGCGCAACGATCACGCAGGGCCGCATTCCGTTGATCAACTGGAAGCCGGAGGCGCGGCGAGCCATCCGGTGGAGCACCATCGCGACGGGCGGCGTCGACCGCACCATCGACCGCGCGGCGGCCGAGCTCCGGCGCCTCAAGACGCCCGTGATGCTCGCGTTCCACCACGAGCCGGAAAACGACGCCGGAAAGTACGGTACTGCGCGCCAGTTCAGATTCGCCTTCCGTCACATCGTGAGGCGCTTCAAGGCGCGGCGGGCCACCAACGTCGTGTTTGTGTGCATCCTCGAGGGGTTCACCTATGACGGCGGCCACGGTGGAGCGAAAGCCTGGTTCCCTGAGAGGTACGCGGACTGGGCTGGAGCAGACGCCTATAACTGGGCGCCGGGCAGGCGCGGCTTCTCCTGGCGCTCGTTCGAAGAAGCGTTCAGCAGCTTCTACGCCTGGGGCTCCAAGCAGCGCGTGCCCATGATGGCCGCCGAACTCGGTACCCAGGAGCGACCCGGCGATCCGAACGCGAAAGCCGCCTGGCTGAACGCCGCGCGGGTCACGATTCGCTCGTGGCCGCGTTTGAAGGCCGTCGTCTACTTCAACTCGGACAAGAAGTATCGATGGTGGATCGACACCTCCAAGCGGTCGCTTGCCGCATTCCGCGCACTGGCACAGGACACTCATTTCCGTCCATAAAAGTCGAGGCTCGGGTTGACAGTGTGATTGAGGCCCCAGCCCGCCGCACATGATTTCAATTTCCCTGTTCCAGGCCGCCAAACTGTGGTACGGTCGCTGACAATTGAGTTCTGGCTGGAGGGGGGCACCTGCAGCCAACGCCGAGCGGCCTGTCCCTGTACTTCGAGTCGTAGGCACCAACCATCTCAGAGGCGTCGGAGCGCTCTTGAGAGGAGAGAAGCATGCCAACTTGGCGATCAGTTCATCTGGGTCCGCTCGATGTGAGCCTGGGCCTCAGTCCGTCACCGCATTTTCCGAGCGGACTGCATGCCCGGCGGCACCCCAGGCATGCCGTCGTCAGTACGCCGTTCCTGAGACTCGAGGCCAGGTTACCCCGACGCTGGGGGGAGCTTTCACTCGCGGAGCAGGACGCGAGACTGCGGGACCGCTGGTGAGAGTCGTCAAGGCTTTACGACCGTTGAAGACTTCGTACGTCAAAATTGCAGTATGCGAATAGGGGGCACCAGATGAGGTTTCGCATTCCCATGCCGTCTCTTCGCCGAACGGGCGGCATTCTCATCCTGACGGCGAGCATGAGCGCACTTTCGATCTCGGCGGCCTCGGCGGCCGGCCCGAACCTTCTCACCAACGGCGATTTCGAGTCGGGCCTGACCGGTTGGACAGCGCTTCGGTCGACTCTTTCGACCGTCCCGGGAGTCAGCGGCAACGCCGTGCGGGCGACCTACGCATCCGGAACCGACTACGGCGTGCGGGCGATAGCCCGCCCCGTCACGGGCGGAGTCGCAGGAACGCAGTACACGGGCGACGGGATGGTGCGCAGCGACACTCCGGGCAAGAAGGTCTGCATCTATCTCACCGAGTACGCACCGGGAGGCAGCCAGATCGGCCAGTCGAAGGCGTGCACGACCACGACGACCGGCTGGGCGCTTTTGAACACGGTGACGCGAACGCTGACTGGGAGCGGCGGGTCATTGGCGTTCGCCGTACGCCAGTCGGCGGCCGTTGCCGGCGACAGCTTCGATGCCGACAGCCTGTCCCTCGTGCAGGAGGCCGGCACGACGCCAAGCGCGCCCGGTCTGTGGCACATGAATGAGACGAGTGGGGACATGCTCGACTCCGGCGCGGCTCCCGCGAACAACGGCACGCCGGCGGGCACCATCACGCGCGGGGTCGCGGGGACGGTAGGGACGGCATACTCCTTCACCCGTGGGTGGGTGACGGTTCCGCACGACGTGTCTCTGAACCCTGGCACGCAAAAGGTCACGGTAACGGCGGCCATCAATCCGGTGTCGATCCCCACCAGCGGTGACTACGACATCATCCGCAAGGGCGACTACCCGGCCCAGCTCTACAAGGTCGAACTGCTGAAGACCGGCGCGCTCTCGTGCGCGTTCCGAGGTTCGAGTGGCGCGAACACCGTGATCAGCACGAACACAATCGCGGCCAACACCGGATTCCACACGATCCAGTGCGTCAAGGTTGCCGGTCAGATACAGGCCGTGATGGATGGCGTGACGACCAGCAAGAACGCCAACATCGGGTCGATCGCGAACACCGCACCTGTGGTGATCGGCGCACACACCGGAGGGGATTCCGGCTTCTTCAAGGGCAGGATCGACGAGGTCAGCGTCGCGTTCGGCTGATCGGGCGAGCGGAGCCGGCGTCTCAAACGACCCCGGGGAATTGGGACCGAGACGCCGGTACCGCCGTCTTTGTGTTCGGCGATAAGCCGCGTGGCGGCACGAACCATCAGTGGAGCGAAAAGTATGGGCGCAAGTCGGTCCGCCCCGCCGACCCCGGCCCCGGCGCCGGCACCGTCAGCTGGGGCGGGGTCTCCGCCGCCCATCCATACGCAGTGTGGGCGTTGTCAGCCAGCGGCTCCACGCCGAGGAGCAGCTGCATGGTGTAGAGCAGGTCGAAATGCTGCACCAGCGGCGACTCCGGGAGGACGCCGTCCGTCACCCTCGTGAAGGGCGATATGACGAACAGCGGCACCTGTGTGTCCCCGACGCTTCCCACGCCGTCTTCATCCCACCAGATGATGATCGCCGTTCGGCCGGCCTGATACTCGCCGGAGCTCATCAAGCGAGGGATGAGATCGGCGAGAAACTGATCGCTCCGCTCGAGCTGGCATGCGTCGTCGCTGCCCGAGGAGCCCCAACACCCGTCCGGGTACTCGGCGTCGTAGGTGTACAGGCTGCCGTCCGCACCGGTCACCGCCTGCGGTACGGGCTGTAGATCACACCCCCCGGGGTCGTGGCTCCAGGGCTGGAGACTGTGCTGGCCGTGGCACAGGTTCGGCAGGATGTAGGTCAGCTTCCTGCTCACGTCGACGCTCGTGAGGAAGGCACCGTCCAGCGCCGGAAGTGGCCGGTTGGCGGGGGCCATGCAATCGGTCGGGTCGGCGGCCAGGTTCGAGAAGTAGACGACCGGGTAGTGCCGCACGACATATCCGCTGAGGCGGTCGTTGGAGCGGCACTTCTCCCCCATCCCCTCGGCGTAGCTCATCCAGTTGCCGGGGCCAAGTTGGCTGAACAGGTTCGCGTCAGCCGAATAGCACGGCCTCTTCTCCGGGTCGTCCAGGATGAGATACGCCGTGCAGTTCTCCTCTCCGGTGATCTGACTGCCCGTGACCTTGTCCATGTAGTCCGGATGCTGCCCCGCGAACACATCGATGTAATTCGGAAGCGATGGCTGGGTGGTGTCGAAGAAATTCGCGACGGCGCCGCACTCGGCGGCCACCCTGTGCAGGAACGGTGTGATTGCCTCGGTGCCGGGCCCCAGGATCTCGTCGCGGGTGTGATTCTCCAAAGCGACGAAGATGATGTGATCGAGCGTCCCTCCTGCTGTCGCGGTGGAATCGCTCGGCGCACACATCGCCTGGGCCGGCGCGGCGGGGTTAGATGCGCTCGGCTCAGCCACGCTTCCCTTGCTGTTACAACCAATGGCAAGGGCAGCTGCGGCGAGCACACACACGAAAGGTGAAGTGAGCATCAGGCTGAACCTACGTCGCGCTCCGGACGTCGCCGGTGCCAGGCGACTCCGACGATCATACCGTCATGCTGTTGCGCGGTTGGGCCGCGGCACGATCTGCCGCTCGACGATAGCGGAGGAGGGACTCGAACCCCCGACACGCGGATTATGATTCCGCTGCTCTAACCGACTGAGCTACTCCGCCTTGGGCGCGTGATTCTAGCCCAGCCAGCGTTCGAGCATCCGTACGCAGCTCTCCACGGCGTCGAGGTGCACGATCTCGAAACCGTGCGTGTTCTCGGTGCCGATGGCGAGGCACGCGGTGCGCGGGATGCGGCCGCTGTCGCGGACGACCGAGGCGTCGGAGCCGTAGCGGGTGACGACCGCGTGGCGCACATCGATGCCGAGAGCGAGGGCCGCGTCGGCGAGCTCGAGCGAGAGACCGTCGTCGAGAGGCCCCTTGCCGTCGGCGCGGATCAGCACCGGGTCGGGCCCTGGATCGATACGGTATTCCTTGGCGATGGGGACGACCTCGATGGCGACCAGCGCTTGCGATGCCGCCGATCGCGCGTAGAACTGCGCTCCCTGGCAGCCGACCTCCTCCCGGGCGCTGAAGACGAGCTCCACCGGCCGGGCGGGCTGCCGCAGGCGCTCGGCGAGCTCGAGCAGCACCACGACGGCCACCTTGTCGTCCATGGCGTGGGACGCGGCGTACTCACCGTCGTCGCCGAGCCGCACGGCGCGCTTGCGCCAGCGGGCGGGGACGATCCGGCAACCGGCCGTGACACCGGCGGCCGCGAGCCGCCGGTCGGAAAGCTTCGTCTCGATCCACACGTCCTTCCACTTCACCGGTGTGTCGTCGAGCTGCTTTCGCTGCGGGGACTCGTCGGAGACATGGCGCGCGCCGAAGGACAGCACGCCCAGCACGGTGTCGTTGCGCCCGAGGATCTCGACCGGCCCCTCGCCCCAGATCCAGGGATGGGCGTCTCCGAGCGTCTGGGCGATCAGCCGCCCGTCGTCCTCGACCCGCTTCACCAGCGCGCCGATCTCGTCCTTGTGCGCCAGGAGCGACACCGCCGAGGCGCCGTCTCCGCCGATCCGCAGGATGATGTTCCCCGCGGCATCGGTGACCGGATCGCCGAGCTTCGCCAGGCGGTCGAGCAACAGCTCGTCCATCTCCCCCTCGACGCCGCTCGGTGAATGCAGCGCGGTCAGCTCCGCGATGGACTCGAACAGGGCGTCGCGCGACATCGGCGCGGAGCGTACACGGAATCCCGTACCTCCAACTGGGGGTACACCCCACCCATACACGCCTGCTGTCTCCACTGCGGCCACGCAGCTCACCGAGCAAGATGGACACATGATTCTCGCACCCACACAGAACTCGCAGACGCGACATCCCGGCACCCCCCGCCAGAGCGGCGAGGAGCAGGGCCCCGGAGCAGTCGGCCGCATCGGCCGCCCCGACCCGGTGTACGCCGGCCGCGGCCGCTGACCGACCGGATGCCGAACCCTCGTGCCGGCTGTCGATCAAAAGTGGTGCTAACCGTAATGACAGGGTGCCGCGCCGTCAGTAGCCTCTGGCCACCCTCGCAGGAGCCAAAGGCCGTGACTGATCAAGACGACATGTCGTATCCAGAGTTCGAGTTCGTCGTCGAGGTGGTCTCGCAGCCTGGGGAGCGCAGCCGGCGCTACACCGACCTGAGCCGTTCCGGAGCCGAGGTGCTCGCGAGATCGCTGGTTCGCTATGGCAACTTCGAAGCCCGCGTGCTGCGAAGCGACGCGGATCGCCCCGCACTGGTGGCCCTTCACCGGCGCCCTGCTGCCGTCTGACGCGTCCCCTCGAGGAGCCGCCGCAGCCGTAGCGCGTTCTTCACCGCGAACGCTTCCCAGTCGTTGTTGAAGTACGCGAAGACACGCGCCTCGCTGCGAAGGCCCTCGATCACGTCGCGCCATTCCTGCAGCTCACGCTCCGAGAAGTTCCCTCGGCGGCCGCGGCGGCCGTAGTGGAAGCGAATCAGGGTCCACCCGGTCGTCAGGCGAAGCTCCTGGAACGGCCGGTCGGGCTGGACGCCGATCACGAGCGCTGCCCGGTGGCGCTCCAGCAGCCGGTACACCGGTTCGCAGAACCAGCTCGGGTGCCGGAACTCGAAGCAGTGGCCGATCTGCGGCAACGCTCGAAGCGCCGATTCGAGGCGCTCGTCGTCCCGCGTGAAGCGCTCCGGCAACTGCCAGAGGATCGGGCCGAGCTTGCCGGACTGCCCGAGCGGCTCGATCCGCGACCACAGCAGCTCCCAACCTTCCTCCATGCGAGTGAGGCGCGTGTAGTGCGTCAGGTAGCGGCTGCCCTTGATGGTGAAGAGGAAGCCCTCGGGGGTCTGCTCGACCCAACGCTCGACGGCCGCCCGGGTCGGAAGGCGGTAGAACGTCGCGTTCACCTCGACGGTATCGAAGCGACGGGCATAGAGGGCCAGCCACTGCGACGCCGGCCGCCCGTGATAGACCGGCTCCTTCCACGACCGGTAGTTCCATCCCGAGCAGCCGACCCTGACCTCCCGGGGAGGCTCCTCCAACCGACACGCATCGAGCATCGCCACGCACGACCGGTGCCCCGAAGCGGACGTTGCCGAAACTGCAGGCCCACCGCCGTTTCGGCCCTCGTTGATCGGGGAACGATGTCCTTGTCAGCGAGAGGAGGTGAACGACACCGTGAGTATCTTGTGGATCATCCTGATCGTGCTTCTCGTGCTTTTCGTGCTTGGCTTCCTCGGCCGTGGCCGCTTCACCGCCTAGATCTGACTAGCATGGGCGACCATGCCCCGCCCGCTTCGCGTCGGAGTTCAGCTGCCCGAGGTGGAGCGCGTCGTTCGATGGCCTGAGTACCGGGCCATGGCGGAGGCGGCCGAACAGGCCGGGTTCGACTCGGTCTGGGTCGGCGACCACCTGCTCTACCGCGGTGACGACCGCGGGGAGCGGGGCCCCTGGGAGGCGTGGACCACGCTGGCCGCGCTCGCAGCGATGACCGAGCGTGTCGAGCTCGGGCCGCTGGTGGCCTGCACAGGGTTTCACCAGCCCGCGATGCTGGCAAAGCTCGCCGCCACGGTGGACGAGGTCAGCGGCGGCCGTCTGGTGCTCGGCCTGGGAGCGGGTTGGAACCGCCCTGAGTTCGACGCATTCGGAATCCCCTATGACCACCGCGTCAGCCGCTTCGAGGAGGCGTTCGAGATCGTGCGCCGGTTGCTCGCCGGCGAGCACGTGACGTACTCCGGGGACTACCACGCGGTCTCGGACGTCGTGCTCCTGCCACCTCCGGCCAGGCAGCCACCGATCATGATCGGATCGAACGGCCCGCGGATGCTGTCGATCGCGCTCCCCCACGCCGATCGCTGGAACACGTGGTGGGACGGCTACGGCAACTCCGTCGAGGGTTTCACCGAGTTGAACGACCGAATCAGCGATGCGACCCGGAAGGCGGGCCGCGACCCTGCCGCCGTCGAGCGCAGCGCCTGTGTTCTTGTCGCCTTCGAGGGGTCGTCGGAGCGGCCGGCAGGTGCCGATGCGCCACCCGTCCGGGGCGATCCGCAAGAGCTCGCAGCCCATCTCGGGCGGCTCGCGCATGCCGGGGCCGACGAGGCGATCCTGGTTCTCGACCCGATCACCGTGGAGTCGATCGAGCAGGCCGGCGAGGCTCTCGCAGCACTCGACGGCGCCACCGCATCTCCGTCTCCAGGCTGAGGCCGACCTCCTCCTCCGGCCCGTTGTGAGGCCCGTGCCCCGCACCTAGCGTGGGGACATGATCGAACACACCAGTCCACACGAAGCGCCCAGCGCCGCCGACCGGGCCGAGATCGTGCGCCTGGCGGCGCTCTCCACTGGCGATGAGAAGCACGAAGCATCCAGCTACTCCACCCTCGACGCGCTGCTCGTCCTCTACCGCGACGTGCTGCATGTCGACCCCGCCGACCCGGCCTGGGAGGGCCGGGACCGGTTCATCCTCTCGAAGGGCCACGGGCCCGCCGCGTTCTATGCCGTCCTCGCGTGGCGCGGGTTCTTTCCCGAAAGCTGGCTGCCCACGTTCATGACCTGGGACAGCCCCCTCGGCGGCCATCCCGACCGTCTGCTCGTCCCGGGCGTCGAGGCGTCCACCGGCTCGCTCGGCCACGGGCTGCCGATAGCCGTCGGCGTCTCGCTGGCGCTGCGCGCAAAGGGCCTCGCCGAGCAGCGAACCGTCGTCCTGACCGGTGACGCCGAGCTGAACGAGGGCACCAACTGGGAGGCGATCATGCTGGCCCCGCACTTCGGGCTCTCGAACCTCACACTGCTCGTGATCGACAACCACTCGAGCACGATCGACCACGGCGAGCTCGACCAGAAGCTGCGGTTGTTCGGCTGGGATGCCCGCACGGTCGACGGCCGAGACCACGACCAGCTCCGCGAGAGCCTCTCATGGCGGTCGACCGACCGGCCGACCGCGGCGATCGCAGACGTCCGCCAGGAGGGCGACTCATGAGAACCATGCGTGCACAGGCGGCGGCGACGGTCGTCGACCTCTTCGGCGAGGACCAGCGAGTGGCGGTCGTGCTGGCCGAGATCAGCCGCGACCTCTACGGGCCGGCGTTTCGCCACGATCCGTCGCGGGCGTTCAACGTCGGCATCATGGAGCCGACGATGATCGGCGTCGCAGCCGGGCTGGCGATGGAGGGGTTTCATCCCGTCGCCCACACCATCGCCCCGTTCATGGCGGAGCGGGCGCTCGAGCAGATCAAGCTCGACCTCGGCAACCAGGAGGTCGGCGCCACCCTGATCGCCCACGGCGGTTCGTTCGACTACGCGGAGGAGGGCACCACCCATCATTCCCCCGGCGACGTCCAGGCGATGCTGACGATCCCGGGTGTCGAGGTGCTCGTGCCGGGGCACCCCGACGAGACCGACCGGCTGCTGCGTGCCACATACGCAAACGGCCGCGTCACCTACGTCCGCCTGGCGCTTGCCACAAACCCGGATGCGCGCCATGTCGAGCCGGGCCGCATCGAGGTGATCCGCCGGGGCGAAGGGCCCGCCGTCCTCGCCGTCGGGCCGATGCTGGAGCGTTCGCTGATGGCGACCGCGCAGCTCGACCCCACGGTGCTCTACGCGACGACGGTCGCCCCGCTCGACGGCGACGCCCTGCGCTCAGAGACGCGGCGAGCCGACACGCTGTTCGTGGTCGAGCCGTTCTACGAGGGGACGCTCGCAGGTCTCGTAACCGCCGAGCTCGTCCGGTCGATTCGCCTGCGGTCGATCGGCGTCCCACGGAAAGCTCTTCGCGGCTACGGCTCGTATGAGGAGCACGAGCGGGTGATGGGCCTGGACGCCGACGGCATCCGCCGACGCGTCGACGAGGCGCTGGCCGCCGCGGCGGCATGATCAGGTGGCCAGCGGTGGCCCGGGGCCCCCCTCGTCGGGAGAGGTCGGGCGGCCGGCATCCCCAAGGATCTGGACGACCACGGCAAGCAGCACGATCGCGCCGCCGATCAGGGTCGCAGCGTCGGGCTGCTCGGCCAGTGCCAGCCACACCCACACGGGCCCGAGGACAACCTCGAGCAGCGTGATCAGCGCAACCTCGGCCGCCGGGATCAGGCGGGCGCCGACGGTGAACATCGCCATCCCGATGCCCATCTGGCCGGCGCCGATCCCGACCAGCAGCAAGACGTCGTCGCCGCCCACCTGCGATGGGTGGGCAAACGGACCGGCCACAACCACCAGCATCCACTGGGCGAGGCACACGGCCGGCGCCATCGAGACGTCGGCGCGGTGCCGGGTGATGACGATCGCGACGGCGAACGCGATTGCCATCACGATCGACACGACGGTACCGACAAGGTCGCCGCTGCCGGGGCCGCCGACCATGACGACAACGCCGACGACCGCGATCACCATCGCGCCCCATGTGCGGCGCGAGATGCGCTCGCCCAGCGCCACACGGGCGAGCAGCGCGGCCAGCATCGGGGATGCGGCCTGAAGCACGAGCACGCGTGCCACCGTGGTGTGGTTGAGGGCGATGATGAAGCACCCGGACGCAACGGCCATGCTGGCGGCCACGCCGACGCCCGCCCGTCCGATCGACCGGAACGCCGACACCACCGAGCCCGGCTCCACGACCGCGACGTACAGCAGCAGTGCGACGCCGGCGAACAGCGCCCGCCCGGCAATCTGCGTCGTCACATCGAGCGACAACTCCCGCTGCAGCACGCCGGCGCTCGACAGAGCCAATGCTGAGACGACGATCGCGGCCTGTCCTCGCCGGCGACGCCTGTGGGCGTCGTCGAGCCGCGCCGCGAGGGTCGTCACCCAGTCTCCCGCGGTCGCAGGACGTGCAGCTGGACGGGTTTGCGGACCGCGGAAGCGTACGTCTCGACCGACCAGCTCCCGCCGAGCTCACGCAAGAACCGCATGCCCGGGATGCGTCGCGGATCGGTCAGCCACACCTCGCCGTCGTCCACCAGCCGCGGCAGCAGGTCAAGCAGCTGGTCGACGTTGCGCTGCTCGTACAGCACGTCGGCGGCCAGCACCAGGTCGAAGGGCCCCTGCACCGGCGCGGAGCTGCCCCAGTCCCAGCGCGCAGTGGCAACCTTCACGCGATTGCGGCGGGCATTCTCACTGCAGAAGGCGAGGGCGTCCTGTGACCAGTCGGTCGCCAGCACCTCGGCGCCGCCGAGCGCAGCGGTGATGGACGGCAGGCCGAGACCGCAGCCGAGCTCGAGCACGCGCCTGCCCGGCTGCGGGCGCTCGGCGACGTGCTCGGCAAGCTCCACAGCGCTCGGCCAGAGGTCGGCCCAGTAGGGCAGAAACTCCTCCCGCTCGAACCCCTCCTCGTCGAGCAGGCTCTCGCTGTCGCGAGGGCGCAGAACGCGGACCTCACCGCCGGGGAGCGTGACCACCTCCTCGACGATGTCCTCCACGGGCAGCATGGCCGCAGCGTACGTCGATGTCACTGCGCGGCGAGCCGTTCCCTTGCAGTGCGCTCGATGCGTTCCGCGAACGCTGGATCGACGCTCATCAGCCACTGAACGAGGTCAGTGTCCAGCACGAGCATCCGGCAGCGTCCGATCGCGACAACGTCGGCCATCCTGGGGCGGCCGTAGCTCGCACCCCAGTCGAGCGCGGCGATCTCCCCGAAGAACTCACCCGGCCGAAGCGAGGTGACCGCCCTGCCCTCGACGAGCACGTTGACACCACCGGAGAGGATCACGTACAGCTCGCGGCCGGCGCTCCACTGCTCGACGATCGCCTGATTCGGAAACGCCGTGCGATCGCGGGCGCGGCGAAGAACACGCTGGGCCGCGACGTCGTCGAGCGAGCGAAACAGGGTGAGGCTGCGAAGACCATCGGCGTCGAGCTGCGGCCAGCGCAGCCAGCCTTCCTCGATGTCGGCCCCCTCGCGACGGCGGGGCGGCCGCGAGGTCACATCCACGTCGAGGGTCTCGATCAGCTCGATGGCGCGGTCGACCTCTGACATGGAGGTGGAGTGGTTGAGGATGCAGAGGCGAACGGCGAGCCTGCCGCGGACTCGAGTCGTGGAGACGAACACCTCTCCCCCGGCCTCGAGCTGGTCGACCAGCTCGGCGTTCACCCTGTCGAGCGTCTCCTCGTCGTCGATCCCGCCCGGCCGCCGCCGGAACGTGACCACACCCAGTGACGCCGGCGTCATCAGCTCCAGGGACTGCGATCGCTCGATCCGCTGCTGGGCCGCCTGGGCGAGGTCCAGACAGGTATCGATCGCCTCCCGGAATGCGGACACGCCGAGCGTCCGCAGGGAAACCCAGAGCTTGATGGCGCGGCAGGTGCGGGTGAGCTGGATGCCAAGGTCGGAGAAGTTGACCTCGCGCGACACCGCCTGGACCTCCTTCAGATAATCGGGGGAGATCTCGAAGGCATCGCGAAGCCGCGAACCGTCGCGCACCAGCAGCGCGCCCGCCTCGATCGGCTGGTACAGCCACTTGTGCGGGTCGAGTGAGATCGAGTCGGCGAGCTCAATCCCGGCCAGCGCTGCCTTCCCGCGCTCGCTGAGCACAGCGAACCCGCCGTATGCCGCGTCGATGTGGAGCCACGTGTCGTGCTCGCGACAGACCTCCGCCAGCTCGGCGAATGGGTCGATCGCACCGGCCCCCGTCGCACCGGCGTTGGCGATGACCGCCAGTGGCCGCCTTCCGGCGGCGAGGTCGTGGTCGATCGCCCCGCGCAGCGCGTCCGTCCGCATCCGCATCTGCTGATCCGAGGGGATGATGCGTACCTGATCGGGCCGGAATCCGAGCACCCGCGCCGCGCGGGCCACCGAGGAGTGCGTCTGGTCGGACATGTACGCGACGGCCGAGTCGTCCATGGGGCCCAGGAGTGACTCGCGCGCGCACGCGAGCGCCGTGATGTTCGCCGCCGAGCCGCCCGACACGAGGAGCCCCGATGCCTCGGGCGGGTAGCCCACCCATTGCTTGAACCAGTCGATCACCACGAGCTCGAGCACCGTCGGGCCCGCGGCCCCCAGCCACCAGCAGGTGTCGACATTGAGCGCGCTTGCGATCAGGTCGCCGAGCGCACCCGGCCAGGTTCCCTCGCCGGGGATGAACGCGAGGTAGCCGGGGTGACTCAGCCGCGCGACGAACGGGAGCACGTCGCGCTCGAGGTCCGCCAGCACCTCGTCGAAGGCGACGGGATGCTCCGGCGGTGGAGATTCGAGGCGCCGGCGAAGCTCGTCCTGCGACGCGGAGCGCACGACCGGGCCGGGGTCGCCGGTGAGTCGATCGACCAGCATGTCGACGGCGCGGTACCCCTGGCGCCGCATCTCCTCGGCATCGAGTGCCAGCGGTGAGCGTTGATCGGGCGTCATCGCTGCCGCGAATCTACAGGCCACGGCTCCGCGGCGATACCTTCCCGCCATGCACGCCGCCATCTGTGTGGCCTGCGGGACGCAGTTCCCGCCGTCCGTCGATCCCCCTACCGAGTGCCCGATCTGCCTCGACCCGCGGCAGTACGTCCCCGAGGAAGGGCAACGCTGGACGACGATGGAGGGGCTTCGGGGCACGCATCGCAACGAGGTCAAGCAGGATGGGGAGCTGCTCGGCGTGGGCACGACGCCCTCGTTTGCCATCGGGCAGCGCGCTCTGCTGGTGCCGTTCGGCGACCGGCTGCTGATGTGGGACTGCATCACGCTGCTGGACGACGACAGCACGGCCGAGATCGAGCGGCGTGGAGGCCTCGCCGCCATCGCGATCTCCCATCCCCACTATTACTCGGCGATGGTGGAATGGGCGCACCGCTTCCAGTGCCCGATCCTGCTCCACTCCGCCGACGCGGCTCACGTGGTGCGCCGCGACCCGTCGATCGAGCACTGGGATGGCGACACCAGAGAGCTCGGCCACGGGCTGACGCTGCTTCGCCTCGGCGGGCATTTCACCGGCGGTACCGTCTTGCACTGGGCGGGCGGCGCCGGCGGCGCAGGGGCGCTGCTTTCGGGCGACATCGTGCAGGTCATCCCCGACCGCTCGCACGTGGGGTTCATGTACAGCTATCCGAACCTGATCCCGCTGCCGCCCGCTGCCGTCGAGCGCATCGCCGCCGCGCTCGAGCCCTGGGACTTCGAGCAGGTGGTCGGCGCCTGGTGGGAGCGCATCGTCCCGCGGGACGGCAAGCGGGTCGTCCGCGAGTCAGCAGCGCGCTACGTGGCTGCGGTCGAAGGCCGCTTGCCGGCTGAGGTCACGCGTCGAGCCGCGCCTCCTCCAGATCCAGGTCGCGCAACACCCGGCGCATCGCCTCGTCGCTGATCCCCCCTGCGCCGCGCAGCGCCACCACCGCCTGCCGTTCGGCATCCAGCAGCTCGCGCATCAGTTGCTGGTAGCGCTGTGAGCGCTCCTCGACCTCCCCATCGTCGTCGTCGTGGAACCGGGACGCAAAGCGCCCGCGCCGGAACTGGTAGAGCCCCTTGAGCCGTTCGGCCGTGTCGTCGCGGACCCAGTCCTCACCGGCGAGCTCCTCGATCCGGGCCAGCGCCGCCTCGGCCGCGTGGACCCTGGCCTTCGTCTCCTCGTGCTCGACGACGCGGTCGTCCTCGAGGCCCAGCCAGCGAATGACGAGCGGCAGCGACAGGCCCTGCAGCACGAGTGTGCCCAGGATCACCGCAAAGGTCAGGAAGATGATCAGATCGCGGGCCGGAAACGCTGTTCCCGCGTCGGTCTCGAGCGGCAGAGCCAGCGCCGCAGCCAGGGACACGGCGCCCCGCATCCCCGCCCACCCAAGCAGCATCGGCGCCTGCCAGGGCGGGTATGGATCGCGCTCACGCAGCCGGGGGCTGAGCCAGCGCGGAATGTAGGCGGCGGGATAGACCCACAGGAGGCGGACGACGATCACCGTGGCGACGACGGCGGCGGCGTATGCGATCAGCGTGCCGACCGACCGTCCGCTGAGCGAGTCGAGGATGGCCGGGAGCTGAAGGCCGATCAACACGAACAGCAGAGCGTTCAGCAAGAACGTGAGGATCTCCCAGACGGCGTCACCCTGCAGCCGGGTCTGCACCGTCGTCAGCTCCGGCGTGTGCCAGCCGATGTACACGCCGGCGGTGACCACTGCAAGCACGGCGGAGGCACCAGCGAGCTCCGCCGGGATGTAGGCGAAGTAGCCGGTCATGAGGGCGATGGTGATCTCCACCGGGGGGTTGTCGAGGCGGCGGCGGATCTGCCGGATCACCCAGCCGACCGCCAGCCCGATGCCCACTCCGCCGACAAGGCTCCAGATGAACGACCCGGCTGCCTCCGCGACGCTGAAGTGACCTGTCACGACCGCCGCCACGGCGAACCGGTAGGCGACCAGAGCGGTGCCGTCGTTGACGAGGCTCTCCCCCTCGATGATCGTGACGAGGCGCCGCGGGATCCCGAGCCGCTCGGCGATGCTGGTCGCGGCGATCGGGTCGGTCGGTGAGACGATTGCGCCGAGGACGAACGCCGGCCCCCACGCCAGCCCTGTCACCTCGTGGACGACGACGGCGACCGAGACGGTCGTGAACCCGACCAATCCGATCGCGAGCAGCCCGATCGCGCGCGCGTTGGCACGAAGGTCGCGTAGCGACGTGAAGAAGGCGGCCGAGTACAGAAGCGGCGGCAGCACGCCGACCAGGACGACCTCCGGCGGCAAGGTGATCTCGGGCATCCCGGGAACGAAGCCCAGAGCGAGGCCCCCGATCACCATCAGGATCGGGTACGGCACCCGCAGCTTCGGAGCGAGCGCCAGCAGCGCAGTCACCGCCGACACCAGCGCGAAGAGGACGAAGAGGTCTTCGTGGGAAAGGCTCACGGCCGGATGGTACGACGCGCCGCCAACCGCCCGGTTTCGCGGCGGGCTGTGCCGGGAAGCGGCCCGCCGTGGGAGACGCCGCACCCGAGGGGCTGATCTACAGGCCGGAGCTGCTCACGCCGGATGAGGAGGAGGCGGCGATCGAGCTGCTGGAGCGGATCGGGTTCGAGACGGTCGAGATGCGGGGCCAGGTCGCGCGGCGGACCGTGCGCCATTTCGGGCTGCGGTACGACTACACGTCGCGCGGGCTCGAAGCCGCCGAGCCGGTGCCGGCGGAGCTCGAGCCGCTGCGGCGCCGCGCCGAAGAGCTGGCGGGCCTCAAGCCTGGCGAGTTCCTCCAGATGCTGGCGCAGCGCTACCCACCCGGGGCGCCGATCGGCTGGCACCGCGACTCACCGCCATTCGGCGAGATCGGCGGCATCTCGCTGGGGTCGCCGAGCCGCATGCGGCTGCGCCGCCGGGTACGCGACGAGACGGTGGACACCTACGAGCAGGAGCTTGCGCCGCGCTCGGCCTACGTGCTGTCGGGGGAGGTCCGCAACGCATGGCAGCACCACGTCCCGCCCGTGAAGGACCTCCGCTACTCGCTGACGTTTCGGTCGCTCCGCCATCCCGAGCGCTGGCGTTCGTCGCCCGCGTAGGCGACGACCGTTCTGATAGCCTCGCGGCGTGCCGCGGCTGCTCGTCCACATCGTCACGGGTCCCGAGAACCCGACGCGCGCTGCGCTCGGCATGCTGGTGGCCCGCACAGCCCTCCGGTCAGGGCACGAGGTCGACGTGTTCTTCGCCGGCGAGGGCGTCGGCCTGCTGCGAGCGGCGACGTTGGATGCCGGCGTGGGAATCGGCACCGGCAGCCTGCGTGAGCACTACAACGCGCTGGTCGAGGGCGGCGCCGGGCTCTACGCTTCCGGCATGTCGGCGAAGGCGCGGGACATCACAGCGGAGGCGTTCGAGGGCGCACCGGTCGCGATGTCACCTCCGGATACGCTGATCGACCTTGTCTTCGCGGCCGACCGCGTGCTCGTCTACTAGGGTCCCAGCCCAGCGAACGGCGGGCAAGAGGCTCTCTCGTCCCTATCGAGAGGAGCCACATGAACATCCGACCCCGATCCCGCTGCCGCAGAGAGCCCGTGATCACCAGCCGTTCCAGTGGACGACGTCCTCCAGCGGCCTGCGCCTGGCCGGCTTGAAGGTCGTCCCGTCCGTATGGGCGACGGGGAGCAGCCCGACCTGTGTCACGCCGGCGTAGGGAATGCCGAGCACGTCAGCCGCCTCGCGCTCATAGTCGAGGTGGTATGTCGTGAAGACCGAGCCGAGGCCGCGGGCGCGGGCAGCGAGCTGGAAGCTCCAGGAGGCCTGGATGATCGACCCATAGAACGCGGCCAGGTCGCCCGCGGAAAGCCCCTCGGGACGGTCCTCGATGCACGGCACCAGATGGACCGGCACCTCGGCGATGTGCTGGGCGAGATACCGCGATGACGCCTGCCCCGGCGTCTCGCCGTCGCGCGGCTCCACCGGCGAGGTGCCTTCGGCGTAGTCGCTCCACGCCCGCTGGTACAGGCCGGCCAGCGCCTTGCGGCGGTCGTCGTCGGTCACCACGACGAAATGCCAGTTCTCCTGGCCGACTGAGGTCGGCGCCTGCACGGCCAGCTCCAGGCACTCCCGGATCAGTCCCGGGTCGACGGGCCGCGAAAGGTCGAGCCGGCGGCGAACGGAACGGGTGGTCGACAGCAGTTCGTCAGGAGTCAGCGCCACGGGGCGCCAACACTACCGCGCTCGGGCTCCCCGGGAGAGCCGCCGATGAGAGCCGGCCCGCGCAGGGCCGGCTCTCGCGCGTTTCAGCGGTGGCGGAACGTGATCCGGCCGCGATTGAGGTCATACGGGGACAGCTCGACTTTCACTCTGTCCCCGAGCAGGATGCGAATCCGAAAACGGCGCATCTTGCCGGAGATGTACCCCGTGGTGACGTGACCGTTGTCCAAGGCGATCCTGAACATGCCGTTCCGGAGCGCCTCGATGATCTCGCCCTCGAGCTCGATCTTGTCTTCCTTGACGGTCATCGCACCTCCTCTAGGCGGGGGACACACTCACGGCCTCGGGGCCCTTCTGACCCTGGCGGGCCTCGTACGTCACCTTTGCGCCTTCGGTGAGGCTCTTGTAGCCGTCGCCGCTGATTGCACTGTGGTGCACGAAGAGGTCCTTGCCGCCGTCGTCGGGCTGGATAAAGCCATAGCCCTTCGCGTCGTTGAACCATTTTACGGTTCCGGTTGCCATATACACACCTCCCTTCCCATAACACATGAACGAGTCGGGAAGGCGGAATTGCACAACCGTCGAGCGTCCTGGAACGGCCCCAAGAGTAGCATGCAGGCCGCATCGGAGCCGAGTGGGTAGCGTCCGATACATGCGCCGGGACGTGGGTCGGGGACAGGCCACAGCCGCCGCTCACGCGCGCTTTGCCTCCAGGGACGCGTCGACGGCGCGATCGACGCAGGCCTTCAGCCGTGTGGCGGCGAGACGCTCTTCGGCCAGGATCAGCTCGACCTCGCGCGACGCCTCGAGGTCGCCCGCGGCGTCGGCCACCCTTCGCAGCTCCTCGTAGCCGGCGATCTCGAGATGCTCGAAGGCATACGCGAACGCGATCAGCTTCCCCGGCGTGTCGGGGTGGGCGGCAAAGAAGGCCGTCCAGTTGAGGCCGCCGAGCCGCATGGCTGCGTCCTTCAGCAGGTTCGGCGATGCGCCGCGCTTCTCGAGCAGCCCGCGGATCGTCTGTTCGTGCTGCCGTGACTCCACGAGGTGGTCGGAGAGGACGCGCGCAAGCTGCTCGTCCTTGATCACCTTCGGCCCGCGCTGGAGGAGCTCGATGCCCTGCATCTCGATGGCGTGCGCGTCGGTGAGGTATTTGGCGAGCTGCTCTGAGATCCGCTCGCGCCCCACCGCCTCCAGGGAGCGGTCGGTGGCCCGATCGAACACGCCCGCCAGCCGCTCGGACATGGTTCGCTCGTCGTCGGCGATGCGGCGGGCAAGCGCAGCGGTCTCGGGGTCGTCCGCTCGCTCCGCTGTTCGCGCGAGGAGCTCGTATGCCGCCTCCTCGAGATGCTCGTAGGAGTACGCGTGCGCGACCAGCTTGCCGGGCGTGTCGGGCTGGAACCGGGCGAACAGCACGAACGCAACGCCGCCGGCGCGCATGACGACGTCCTTCAGCGTCGAGGGGCTTCCGCCCAACCGTTCGAGTCGCTCCCGTACGGCTTTCTCGTGCCATTCGGTCTCGGGGATGTGCTGCTCGAAGACCGACGCGATCAGCGGATCGCCGGCCACCTTCGGGGCCGGCCGCAGCTGCTGCAGCGCCTGTTCCTCGATGGAGTGGGCATCGCTCAGATAGGACGTCAGCTCGTGCTTGGCGGTGATCGTGGACATGGCAGGCTCCTGGTCGTCGTTGACAGGCGACTTCCCCGCGCCGGACGGCCTGAATCGTGCGCTTTGCCTCAGCCTCGCGGGTCGTCAGGAGCGCGCGGCGGCGACCACGACGCCGGCGGCTCGCTCCAGCCCCAGTGCATCCGTGTTGAGCACGAGGTCGTAGTCCGTCGGCCGCTCCTGCGCAATGCCGTGGAACCGCTTCAGGTAGTCCGCCCGGGCCTTCTCCGACTCGCGAAGGGCCTGTCGAACCTCGGCGCCGGTCATCGAGGTCTCCTCGGTCAGGCGCCCGGCCCGGCGATCATCCGACCCGGTGACAAGGACGCGCAGCACGTCGTCGCGGTTGTCCAGCGTATGGGAACCGGCGTGCGCGACGATCACCGCGCCGCCCTGCTCGGCGGTCTCGCGGACGGCCGCGCGGATCAGCACCCCGACGCTCTCGCGAGCACCGGGCTCGAGCAGTAGTTGTGGGACGTACGTCGCTGCCTCCGGAGAGGCGATGCTCCCTTCGGCGATGGCATCGAGCAGCCGGCGGACGAGCGGTTGGCGCTGCTCGGCATCGGCGACCGCCGCCGGGTCAAGGTCGCCCTTCGCCGCTGCGCGGGCCACGATCTCCTCGTCGACGTACCGAAAGCCGAGTTGCTCGGCCGCTCTGCGGCCGACCTCCTCGCCGCCGGCACCGAGGTCGCGTGAGATGCACACCGTCCGGTATGGCACCGGTCGAGGGTATGCCGCTCGCAGGGGCTGGTCAAGCGTCCGGCCCGCTCAGCGAGCCGCTGCGACACGGGGATCTGTGGGAGACGTCGATCCCGGAGATCCGGGCGCAGGCGCTCACACTGGCCGCGTCAGTGCGCAACCGGGTGCCGGTCCCCGCCGCGGCGGCACCGGACTGGTGCGAGCTCCAGCTCGCCTAGCCGGTCGCAAACCGAGCGGCGGCACGCTCACGTGCCCGCTCGATCTCGCGCTCACGGTCACGGGGCGGAGCCGTCGCGACCAGTTCGTCGAGCAGCCGGGCCGAAGCCTCGGTGACCGCCTCGACGGCACGTTCGAACGCCTCCTGGTTGACCCGCGCGGGGCGCGCCATGCCGCTGATCTTGCGGACGTACTGCAACGCGGCAGCCTGAACGTCATCGCCGGATGCCGCCGGCTCGTAGTTATGGAGTGGCTTGATTGATCTGCACATGAGGGTCACTCTAGAGCGAGAGCGGGTATCTCGCCATCGATGTCGGCCCGATCTCGCAGCCTCGAGGAGTACCGCGCCAAGCGCGACTTCGGCCGCACGCCGGAGCCGCACGACGCTGAGGCCCCGGCCGGAACGGGCCGGTTCGTGATCCAGGAGCACTCGGCGACGCGGTGGCACCTCGACCTGCGCCTCGAGCGCGACGGCGTCCTCGTCAGCTTCGCGCTTCCCAATGGGCTTCCCGACGACCCGGCCGGGAACCGCAAAGCGGTCCACACGGAGGATCACCCTGTGGAGTACCTCGATTTCGAGGGCGTGATCCCCGAGGGCCAGTACGGCGCCGGTGAGATGCGAGTGTGGGATCGAGGCACCTACCGCTGCCACAGCTGGCAGCCGCGCAAGATCGTTGTCGAGCTCGAGGGCCGGCGCGTGCAGGGGAAGTTCGCGCTATTCCATGTCGGGCCCGACGAGAAGGACTGGCTGATCCACCGGATGGACCAGCCCGGCACGCACCGCGATCCGAGCCCGGAGCACGTGGTGCCCATGCTCGCCAGGCTCAGCACCCTCCCCCGGCACGATGACGGGTGGGCGTACGAGGTGAAGTGGGATGGTGTCCGGGCGGTCGGCCATTTCACGCCCGGCCGGGTCAGGTTCGAGAGCCGCGCGCTGAACGACATCACGCGCCAGTACCCGGAGCTGCGCCCGCTCGGCCGCCGGCTGGGAACGCGCACCGCCGTGCTGGACGGCGAGATCGTGGCCCTCGACGAGCGCGGCGCCCCCAGCTTCGAGCTGCTGCAGCGGCGCATGCATCTGACCGGCGAGACGGATATCCGGTCGCGAGCGAAGTCGATACCGGTCACCTATATGATCTTCGACCTGCTCTACCTGGACGGCGAGCTCCTGCTGCGCCGGCCGTATCGCGAGCGGCGGGCGCTGCTCGAATCGCTCAGCCTGACAGGCCAGGCGTGGTCGGTTCCGGCGAGCTTCGAGGGCCAGGGCGCGCAGTTCCTGGAGGCTTCGCGCAAGCACGGACTGGAGGGCATCGTCGCCAAGCGGGTCGGCTCGCCCTACCAGCCCGGCAAGCGCACGGGCGACTGGCTGAAGATCAAGAACACGGCGCGCCAGGAGGTGGTGATCGGAGGCTGGCTACCGGGCAAGGGACGGCGCGAGGGCGAGCTCGGCGCACTGCTCGTGGGCGTCTACGAGGATGGCGGCCTGCGCTACGTCGGCAGAGTCGGCACCGGCTTCGATGCGGCGACGCTCGCAGATCTCCGGCAGCGGCTCGCCAGGCTTCGACGGCCGACGTCGCCGTTCACAGGGCGCCGGCCGGCGAAGGAGGCTGTCTACGTGGAGCCCGACCTGGTCGCCGAGGTGGAGTTCACGGAATGGACGAGCCAGGGAATGCTCCGCCACCCCTCGTTCCGAGGGCTGCGCAGCGACAAACCGCCGCAGGAGGTGGTCCGCGAGCGGCCGGAGCAGGCAGACAGTGATTTCACCGACCCGGCACTCGAGCCGCTCACCCTCGACGACCTGCTCGCCCACGCCGAGCAGCTCCCCGACAGCCGGCTCGAGGTGGAGGTCGACGGCCGGCGGCTGCGCCTCTCCAACCTCGACAAGGTGCTGTGGCCGAAGACCGGCACGACGAAGGCCGAGCTGATCGACTACATCCTTCGCATCGCCCCGGTGATGCTGCCCCATATCAAGGGGCACCCGCTGACGCTGAAGCGGTACCCCGACGGCGTCGAGGGGCCGAAGTTCTTCGAGAAGCGCTGTCCCGCGCACAGGCCGCGGTGGGTGGAGACCGAGCCGGTCTGGTCGGAGCGGCACCACGGGATGATCGACTACTGCCTGGTCTGCGACCGCCCGACGCTCGTCTGGCTGGCCAACCTGGCCGCGATCGAGCTGCACACCAATCTCTCCCTCGCCGGGGCATTCGACCGCCCGACCATGTGCATGTTCGATCTCGACCCGGGACCGGGGACGGGCATGGCCGAGTGCTGCCGCGTGGGGCAGGCGCTGCGCAGGATGCTGGAGCGGATCCAGCTGGAGAGCTACGCCAAGACCAGCGGCGGCAAGGGGCTGCAGGTGGCTGTCCCGCTCAACCATCCCGAAGCATCATTCGACCGCACCAAGAGCTTCGCACGCACCGTGGCGGAGCTGTTCGAGCAGGAGACGCCCGACCTGGTCGTGGCACGGATGGACAAGAGCCTCCGCGCCGGCAAGGTCTTCATCGACTGGTCGCAGAACGACCCGTACAAGAGCACGATCTGTGCGTATTCACCGCGCGGCCGTCCGGAACCGACGGTGTCCACACCGGTGGCGTGGGACGAGGTCGACCGGTGCGCCGAGGGCGGCGACCCCGACATGCTCCGGTTCACCATCGATGTGGTGCTGGAGCGCGTCGATCGCGAGGGAGATCTGTTCGGCCCGGTCGTCTCGCTCGTCCAGCAGCTGCCGGATCAGTCGAGGACGAACGTCACCTCGAGGTGAACGCGGAACGCGACGATCTTGCCATCCTTGACGATCACGTTCTGATCCTTGACCCACGCGCCCTCGATGTTGCGGAGCGTCTCGTTGGCCTTGTCGATCGCCTCGCGGATGGCCGCCTCGAACCCGCTTTCTGACTGCGCGGAGAGGATGATCGTCTTGGCTACAGACATGGCAGACCCCTCTGTCGGAGTTGGACCGGAGAACCTCACCGATCCTACCCCGCCAGAGGGGTCGCCGGATTACGCCGCGAGTGGCTGGTACTGGGCCTCGGGCTCGGTGATGAGCACGATCTCGCCGTCGTCACCACATCGGGCGACGACGCGGTCGCCATCCGCGAGCCGGCCGTCCATCAGTGCCCGCGTCAGCTCCTTCTCGAGCGTGCGGCGGACGTGACGCTGCAGCGGGCGGGCGCCGAACTCACCGTCGAATCCGTCGCGTGCCAGCCGTGCGCAGAGCTCGTGCTCGACGACCAGGTCGATTCCGCGCTGGACGAGCAGCCGGTCGGCAACCCTCTCGCAGATCAACACGGCGATCTCCTCCACCTGCTCGGGTGTGAGCGGCTGGAAGGTCACGATCTCGTCGATGCGGTTGAGGAACTCGGGCAAGAACGCCGTCCTTGCAGCGCCGCGCATCCGATCTTCGTCGGAGCCGGCGTCGGCGGCCGTGAAACCGACCGCGCGCTTCGCCTTTCCTGCGCCAAGGTTCGACGTCATCACGAGCACGGTGTTCGTAAAGTCGACCGTGCGCCCCTCGCCGTCGGTCAGGCGCCCGTCGTCGAGCACCTGCAGCAGCACGTTCCACACGTCGGGATGGGCCTTCTCGATCTCGTCCAGCAGCACCACCGAGTATGGGCGGCGCCGGACCGGCTCCGTCAGCTGGCCACCGTCCCCGTAGCCGACGTAGCCTGGGGGCGACCCGATCAGCCGCGCGACCGTGTGGGCCTCGCGGTACTCGGACATGTCGATGCGGACGAGGGACTTCTCGGTCGCGAAGAGCCGTTCCGACAGCGCCTTCACGAGCTCGGTCTTGCCGACACCCGTGGGGCCCATGAAGAGGAACGTGCCCAGAGGCCGGTCGCCCTCCGAGAGGCCGACGCGCGCGCGGCGAATCGTGTCGGAGACGACCTCGACGGCCGCGTCCTGTCCGATTACCCGGCGGTGCAGGTCAGCTTCGAGCTCCATCAGCCGCTCCAGCTCCCCGGCCACCAGCTCCCCGACGGGGATACCGGTGCGCGTGGCGACCACAGCTGCCACATCTCGCTCGCCGATGATGCGAATCGCCTCCGACGCCGCCTCGTCGATGCCGAGCTCGCGCATGTGATCCTCGAGCATCGCCGCACGCAGCTTCAGGCGCCCTGCTTCCTCGTACTCCTCGGCCTTCACGGCCTCGTCCTTCTCGGAGCGCAGCTTGTGCAGCTCGCGGCGCATCCGCTCGTCCTCGGTCGGCATCGCGGGGCCCTGAAGGCGTGCCCGCGCGCCGGCCTGGTCGATCAGGTCGATTGCCTTGTCCGGCAGGTGGTACTCGGTGATGTAGCGATCCGAAAGCCGTGCCGCAGCCTCCAGCGCATCGTCGGAGATCTCGCACTCGTGGTGCGCCGCGTAGGCATCGCGGATGCCGCGCAGAATCTCGAACGTCTCCTCGACGGTCGGCTCCTCCACGGTCACCGGCGAGAACCTGCGCGCCAGCGCAGCGTCCCGCTCGATCCGCCGAAACTCGCTCAGCGTCGTCGCCGCGATCATCCGCAGCTCTCCGCGTGCCAGCATCGGCTTCACCATGCTTGCCGCGTCCATCGCTCCTTCGGCGGCTCCGGCTCCGAGCAGGGTGTGCACCTCGTCGACGAACAGCACGATCTGCCCGTCCGACTGCACGACCTCCTCGAGCGCGGCCTTCATCCGCCCCTCGAACTGTCCGCGGTACTGGCTCCCCGCCAGCATTCCGGCGAGGTCGAGCGCCACCACACGGCGCTCCTTGAGCGTCTCGGGCACATCTCCGTGCGCGATCCGCAGGGCCAGCCCTTCGACGATGGCAGTCTTGCCAACGCCGGCCTCGCCGATCATCACGGCGTTGTTCTTGCGACGCCGGGCAAGGATCTCAATTGTCTGTGCGATCTCTTCGTCACGCCCGATCACCGGGTCGATACGACCCTCACGGGCATCGGCGGTAAGGTCGCGGCCGAACTCGTCAAGCGACGGCGTCGCCGAGTGCTTGGAGTCGGGCAGCTGAGGCTTCCCACCGGCCTGCACCTCGCGCCTCAGGGTATCGGCGCATTCCTCGCAGAGGAACGCGGATGCCCGGTCGACGGACGAGGAGACCATGACCCGGATGACCCCCGGGCGCTCGTTACAGGCCTGGCAGATATCGCCGTTTGTGTTCATATCCATACGGTGAAGTATGGAGAACGCCGCACCGGAATGCCACTTCGGACGCCTTCCAGATGTGGCGAAGATTGGGCTTCCAGCGCCTGAGCCCACGAACGCCGACGGCCCGGCAGATGCCGGGCCGTCGGTCGTACGTGCGTGGTCGTCCGGCTACGTGAGCGTGATGGCCCAGGTGCCGAAGTACTCGAACTGCGGGTCGACCTTGATGATGTAGCTGTTCGTCCCCGCCGCCGGTGTGAAGGCGATGTCCGTCCCCTGGGTGTAGGGCGAGGCTAAAGCCGCCTTGACGACGGTGTTCGGCGTCCCGACCTTGATCACCGAGATCCACGCCGGGTGCAGGTTCGACGCGTCGAAGTTAATGGTGATCGGCGTCGCGCTCGTGGTGGTGAACGTGTACTGCGTGTTCTGGCCCGGGATCGTGGTCGCGGGTGCGGTCGTCAGGCCGCCGCCGACGGTGACAGCCTGCGTGGTGGCCGAGTCAGCCGGCGGGTCGTACAGGTTGAAGTCCATCGAGCCGACCCTGTCTGACGCCGGATCGATCGTGAGCGTGTACGTGCCAGTGGCGGGCAGCGTCGCCGCGAGCTCCCACCAGGTGCGCCCGCCATACAGCGTGGACTGCGGCAAGAGCTGCGCCGTCTGGCCCGGCGCCGTCAGCTTTACAGTCGACCCGAAGCTGAAGGGATCGGCCAGAGTGTTGTTGTTGACCAGCACGAACAGCGGGTGCGCGATCGTCCCGGTGAACGTGACCTTGATGTTCTGTCCCGGCTTGGTGTTCGAGATGGCCGAGGGCGAGGTCCCATTCAGGGCGAGGCCGCTGTATGTCGCATCGGTCGTCACGTCGTAGAACGTCACCGTCGTCGAGCCGGAGTTCGCGCCGGACGGATCGATTGTCAGCGTGTAGACGCTGCCCGGCGTCACCGTCGTCGCGTCGACGAACGAGCCGTTGTTGCCGAAGCCGAACGGCGACTTGACCACTGTCGCCGCCTGCTTGAGCGAGGCCGTGACGCCGCTCGTCCCCGTGCTGCCCATCGTCGTGCTGGTGAACGTGGTGCTCACCTTCGTGACGCCGGCCGCAGGCGTGAACGTGACGGAGGCGTTCTGCCCCGGAAGCGTCGTGACGACGATCGGAGTGCCGACGGCGGCTGAGAAGGTCGCCACCGGCGGGAACACGTTCGCGGTGATGTCCATCGACCCGGTCGAGACGCTCTGCGGGTCGACTACGATCTTGTAGGTGCCGGTGACCGGCAGCGTGACGGCGTCGAGGAACTTGCCGGCGGTATTGAATGTCGTCGCGGCGATCAGCACCGTGCCGTCGGGCTTCAGCACCGACACCTTCGTGGTTGGGACGGTGTCGTTGCCGAAGTTGACGGAGAGGTACTTGCCGGCCGTGCCGGCAATCGTGTACGTGGCATTCTGGCCCGCGGCCGTGAACGTCGCCGTCTGCAGCGTGCCGCTCGTGAGGGCGCCCGACACGTCGGCGGGCGAGGTGAACGCGTTCAGCGTCACGTCGCCGACCGCCTGCTTCTGCGGGTCGACCTGGATCGTGTAGGTGCCGGCAGCCGGCAGCGTCATCGGCTCGAGCAAGCCGCCCGAGTTCGACAGCGTCACCGTCTTCAGGATGCTGTTGTCGGGCTTGCGGATGCGGACGATCGTGCTCGGGTTGCCCGTCAGCGCGACCGGCGAGACGGCCACCGTCAGCTTCTGGTTCAGCGTGCCGGTGAACGTGTATCCGGCGTTCTGACCCGGCGTTCCGATCGTGACGAGCTTGTTGCCGCCGTCGACCGCGATGGTGCCGCTCAGGTCGGCCGGCAGCACCCAGAGCTGGAACTCCGCGGTGCCGGTCGTCGTGCTCGGCGGGTTGGAGGTGAGCGTGTAGGTGCCCGTCTCCGGCAGTGCCACCGGGCCGAAGAACATCCCGGCGAAGCCGGTCACCGTCGGTGCGATGACCACGGCGCCGCTCGGGGCCTTGAGGTTCACGCTGATGTTCTTCGCCGTGCTGCTGCCGCCGTCTGCGAGCAGCGAGATCCGCTGGCCCGCGGTGCCGCTGAACGTCATCTTGCCGTTCTGGCCCGGGGCCGCGTAGCTCTGCGTGACGAGGGTGCCGTCGGTGGCGATCGTGCCGGACACGTCGGCCGGAACGTCCCACGCTTCGAGCCGCGCGGTGCCCTTGCTCGTCCCCGGAGGGTCGACGACGATCTTGTATGTGCCTGTCGCCGGAAGTGTGAGCGGGGCGATGAAGCCGCCGGTCACGCTGAACGGACCGGCCGTCTTCAGCACGCTGTTGTCGGGATTCTTGACGGTCACCGTGGGCGTGCCCATCTGCACCTGGGTGATTCGGATGCTGACACGCTGACCGGCGGTGCCGCTGAAGCTGACGGTCGCAACTTCGTTCGCCGCCGTGGTCGCGACCACGAGCGGCGTCCCATCGAGCGTGATCGTGTAGGTGGAGGCCGACGCTGAGCCGGCGGTGATGAGCGCCGCGAGCATGCCGGCGAGCGCTATGCGCATCGGCAGTCGGCGGGGGGTGCGTGCGAGCATGGGGGATCCTTTGATGAGAAAGGGGAAGACTTCCTTCTCACTGTCGGCCTTCCACGACTCGTTTGGCATACCTCTTCGGGGGTACATTTCGGACGGGTGAATCCATGGCGAACGAGCTGATCCTGACAACGACCGGCCGGCGCACTGGGCTTCCGCGCAGCACGCACGTCCTCTACGGGCAACGGGGCGACGACATCGTTGTGGTCGCATCGAACGGGGGCCGCGCCAACGACCCGCAGTGGTATCGCAACCTCCTCGCCGACCCCGATGTCGGCGTGCAGGTGGGTGACAACCCGCTGCGCGCCCGCGCGCGGACGGCGGCCGGCACGGAGCGGGACGACCTGTGGCAGATGATGGTCGCCGACTTCCCGCCGTACGCCGACTACCAACGTTCGCTGGAGCGCGAGATCCCGGTGATCGTGCTCGAACCGGTGGAGTAGCTACCGCAGCAGCGGCGCGACGTCCTCTGCGAACACCCGAAGCGCCTCTCGCTGCAGCTCAAAGGACATTCCCGGCCAGTACAACCGCGCGACGAAGTGCAGATCGTCGCCGACCGCCTGCCGATACCGCTCGATCCCTTCCGCCACCACCTCAGGCGAACCCAGCAGGATGCGGCTGCGAAGCTCCGCTTCCTCCTCGGGCGTGAGCGGAGGGGGAGGCGGCGGTGGGCCCGTACGACCGAAGGCCTCGTCCATGTCCTCGTACTTCCAGCTGACGTAATGGTGATGATCCCTGACGAGGTCCCATGCGTCGTCGGCGTGCCAGGCGAACGTCGGCTGGTAGATGCTGAACGTGAAGGCATCGACCTCGTCCGGCGACCGGCGCTCGAGCTCCTCTCGCGCCCACGCCACCTGCTGTGCAAACTCCTCCGGTGGCGCGTCGCCGGCCATATAGCCGTCGGCGATCCGCCCGGCGCGGCGAACGGCTCGCTCGGCGAACGCGCCGATCCAGATCGGCGGGCCCTCCGGGCGCGGCGGTTTGGGCGTCACCGAAACCCCCGGTACCGGGAGCGCCTCAGTACCGTGCACCAGCCCGTCCGACCACGCCTCGCGGAGGATCTTGATCGAGCCGACCAGCCGCTTTCGACGGTCGGACAGCGGAATGCCGAAACCCTCGAACTCCTCGCGGCGCCAACCCAGTCCGACGCCGAGCACCAGTCGACCGTCGGAGATGAGGTCGACGGTCGCGGCATCCTCGGCCAGGCGAAGGGGGTCGTGAAGCGGGGCAAGCAGCAGCCCGGTGCCGATCTCGACACGCTCGGTGCGCGCGGCGATCGCGGCTGCCACCGGAAGCAGTGACGGCATGTAGGCGTCGTCCACGAAGTGATGCTCCGAGACCCACACCGAGTCGAGACCGAGCCGCTCCGCCTCGACCGCGAGTTCGATCGCCTCCCGGTAGAGGTCGGCGTCGCTACGGGGGTCGCCCGGGTAGCGCTGACACGTGATCAACCCGTATCCCAGCTTCATGTTGCCGTCCTTATCGCCACTTTGGAGTAGGTCACCCTCGTCAGGGTGGTGAACTTTTGTGGACCCCACCCAGGTGTGATCTATAACGAGCGGCGAGGGGGGACCGCAGCCGGCGGATCCTACCGGGGCCACTCTTGATTCTCAGATATCACTCAGGCACGCTCCGAGCGGCGGGGCTCACCATGCTGGCCGGATTCATCGCCGAGGCGCTGATGGTCGAGACGCTGGCACGACTTTCCGACCAGTGGGTGGGGGTCCCGGGCGGTCTCGCCGTTCTCGTCGCGGTGATCGTGGCGATCTTCGCCGGTCCTGGCCCCGGCTGCGCCGTCGCCCTGTTCGGAAGCGCCCTCTTCATCCGGCATGTGACGCCCGAGGGTGCCGCCTGGTATGAACAGGTCGCACCTGCCGTGGTCTGGGCGGTCGCCGCCTTGGCGGCCGGTCAGGCCGCGCTGACCGTCGTGGGGCGGGCGCGATTCAGCGAGGTTCGCACCCAGCTGATGGTGGAGTCGGCACCCGACGCGGTGATCGTGATGGACTCGGATTGCCGGATCCTGGAGTTCAACGCTGCGGCCGAGCGGATGTTCGGCTTGCCTCGCCACAGCGCGATCGGCGCAAGCGTACCGGGCAGGCTGATCCCCAAGGATGAGCGCCAGATCTACTGGAGGAAGTTGAGGAAGTACCTGCGAACCGGGCAGAGCGATGGGTTCGGGCGGACCTTTGAGCGGAGGATGCTCCGCGCCGACGGCACCGAGTTCATCGCCGAAACGGCGACAACCGCTGTCGGCTCGGGTGACGCACGCGTCTTCACCTCATACGTGCGCGACATCTCCGAGCGTAAGGAATCTGAGCGTCGGGCTCTCGACCTGGCCGCGATCGTCGCCACAACCGACGACGCCATTATTCGCAAGCGGCTCGACGGAACCATCGAGTTGTGGAACCGAGGTGCCGAGCGGCTCTACGGCTACACCGCCGAGGAGGTCATCGGCAAGCACGTCTCGCTGCTTGCGGCCGATGACGAGCACGACGACGTTCCCGCGATCCTCGAGCGCATCGGCCGGGGAGAGCACGTCGACCACTTCGAGACGAAGCGCAAGACCAAGTGGGGCGACCATGTGTACGTGTCGCTCACGGTCTCACCGCTGATCGACGCGTCCGGCACGATCGTCGGCGTTTCCGCAATCGGCCGTGACATCACCCAGCAGAAGCGGGCCGAGGGGCACATGGAATACCTCGCCTACCACGACGCACTCACCGGCCTGCCAAATCGAGCGATGTTCCAGGAGCACCTCGACCTCGCGCTCGAGCGTGCAAAGCGCCACGACCTCGCGGTTGCCGTGCTCAACGTCGACCTGGACGACTTCAAGCTGGTGAACGACAGCTTCGGCCATGACATGGGAGACGAGTTGCTGCGCCAGGCCGCCGACCGGCTGCGGCGGGTGACCCGCTCGACCGACCTCGTGGCCAGGCACGGTGGCGACGAGTTCCTGATCCTGCTCAGCGACCTGCCCCGGGAGGCCCACAACGGAGACGCCGGGGCAGCCGAGCTGTCGCGGACCATCGCGAGCCACGTGCAGCGCGATCTTCATGAGCCGTTCGAGCTGGCAGACGGCCGCGTGTATGCCGGGGGGAGCATCGGCTGCAGCATCTACCCGCTGGACGCCGACACCCCCGAGGCGCTGCTTGCCAACGCCGACCTCGCGATGTACCAGGCGAAGCGGGCAACCCACGGCATCCAGGAGTCGTACCCCGAGGACCGGCCAGGCGCGCGGCACCGGCTCTCGCTGACCGCCGGCCTGTACAAGGCGCTCGAGAACGACGAGTTCGTACTGCACTACCAGCCGATCGTCGACCTGATCGGCGGGCACATCATCGGCGCGGAGGGGCTGATCCGATGGCAGCACCCGACGGAGGGCCTGATCCCGCCGAACGCCTTCATCCCACTGGCAGAGCGCAGCGGGCTGATCACTCGAGTCACCGACTGGGTCGTCGGGCAGGCGCTCTACGACGCCAAGACCTGGGCCGACTCCGGGATGCATATCGGGACGGGGGTGAACATTCCGCTGACCCACCTGCAGCCCCACGCGGTGGGGCATCTGCTGACCGCGATCGAGGACGCCGGGGTCGACCCCGGCCTGTTCACGATCGAGGTGACGGAGACGGCCACCATGACGAATCCCGAGCACACCCAGCTGCAACTGCGCAAGATTCGCTCGAGCGGGGTGAACGTCGCCATCGATGACTTCGGCACCGGATATTCGTCGCTCGCGCGGCTGACACAGATGCCGGTCACGACGCTCAAGATCGACCGGGCGTTCATTCGCCAGGTGCCACGCAACGAGAGCGCCACGGCGGTGGCAAAGACGATCATCGAGCTTTCACATTCGCTCGGCGCCCAGCCTCTCGCCGAGGGGATCGAGACGCAGGAGCAGCTCGACTGGCTGATCGAGCACGGCTGCCGTCTCGGCCAGGGCTACCTGTTCAGCCAGCCGGTGGCGGCACACCACATTCCGACGCTGCACGAGACGTTCCGGCTGAACGGGCACGCTGACTAGCCAGTCAGTTTTGGTTTCGCACTCCGATCCTTGCGGTACTCTCCACCCGAGCCAGAGGCTCGAAGGATTCCCCCTGTGCGTACTTCCACATCCTCCACCCAAGCTCATGACGCACACGACGTGTTCCGCCACGACGCCCTGATGTATGCAGGCGAGGTTGACTTCGTCAGGCAGGTGTCCGCATTCATCCGCGACGGTGTGGAAGCCGGCGAGCCGACGCTGGTCGTTGTCAGCGCGGAGAAGATCGCGGCGCTTCGGGAGGCTCTTGGCAGCGACGCGCCCAGCGTCCAGTTCGCCGACATGGGTCTCGTCGGAGACAACCCCGCCCGGATCATCCCGGCCTGGCAGTCGTTCCTCGAGGAGCACGCAGTCGAGGGCCGGCAGGTGCGCGGCGTCGGCGAACCGATCTCCGCTGCTCGCAACGCAGCCGAACTGATCGAATGCCAGCGGCACGAGTCGCTCTTGAACCTCGCGTTCGCCGAGAGTGGACCATGGTGGCTGATCTGTCCGTACGACACGACGGCGCTCGACCCGGTCGTGATCGACGAGGCGCGCCGCAGCCATCCCGGTGTGATCGAGTCCGGCCTGACGAAGCTGAGCGCTGACTACCGCGGCCTCGCCGCGATCTCGGATCCGTTCGACCAGCCGCTCCCTCAGCCGACCGTCCCCGTGTCCGAGTTCCCGTTCGATGCCTCGCGGCTCGCCGATCTGCGAGTGCACGCGCGCAAGCATGCCGTCGCCGCCGGTCTGAGCGGCGACCGTGCGTCCGACTTCGTGCTGGCCGTCAGCGAGGTGGCGACGAACTCGGTCCGCCACGCGACCGGCTCGGGGGTCGTACGGATCTGGACGGAGCCGGCAGCACTCGTATGCGAGGTACGGGACGAGGGGCAGATCACCCTGCCGCTGGTCGGCCGCCGGCGCCCGGCGCCCGACCAGGGCGGCGGCTACGGCGTGTGGCTGGTGAATCAGCTCTGCGAGCTGGTGCAGGTCCGCACGGAGCCCACGGGCAACATCGTGCGCATGCACATGCGTCGCCCGTAGATCGGCGCGGCGAGATCAGCAATGTCATCCGCCGGGAGTAACCTCCTGCGTCGCTGTGGCCTCTGTATGTGAAATGCCCATGCAGGCTGGGTCGCCGGATCGCTGAGCAGGCGTCCGTGGAGGAGGTCCTGCACACTTGTAAAGCCCAACACTCCCGGGCGTATGAAGTGCGGCGGACATGTCACGCTCGTAGCCGACCTTGGCGACGAGGCTGACCTCACGCCGCGCCGGTCACGGACTCGCGGCTGCCGCCTCGCCCTTCGGCCGCTGCCACGGCCGTCTCACTCCGAACATGGGCGGCGATGGCAGGTCGCTCTTCCAGATGGCGCCGGTCACCGGAGCGGGCGCGTCGAGCAGGCGTTGCCTGCCGCGCTCCTCCAGGCTCGCCCGGTAGTGGGGCTGGATCTGTGAGCACACCACCAACAGCCCGCCCAGCACGAGCGGCGGCCCTTCCAGGTGAACGCGCCCCTCCTCGGCCAGCCGGCTGATCTCGATCGGCCCCAACTGATCCATCAAAAGGTGGTGGAGCGAGTCCGCGTCGATGGTGGCCGCCGCGCCTGGCCGAGCGTCGGGCCGGTCGACAAGGCGCCGCTGCGCGAAGTCGACGAAGACCACGGCATCAGGGCCCGTCACGCGCAGCTCGAGCAGGGTCGGAAACTCGAGGCCGGCCGCCGCCTCTCCGAGCGCGATGCCCTCCTCGGACTCGAGAAAGCGTGAGATGAACGCCGACAACTCCTCCGTTGCCTCCGCGGAATCCAGGAACACCGGTGACATCACTCCCCCTCCGCGCCGGTGTGCGCCCGGTGACCGTTCCCCGAGCCGTTCGTATGCGCGTGCTCGGTCTGCCATGCCCTCAGGTGCGGCTGCATATGGCGGCTGAGCAGCTGATGGAAATGGTGCAGGCAGATCTCCTGGTCGGCGTTGTAACGCCCCTGGTGATAGACGCTCGAGCGCATTCCGCGCTGCGCCTGCTCGCAGATCTCGTAGTCCTCCGTGTTGATCACATGGCCGAAGTTGACGAGCGCCGCCTGGAGAAGCTTGTCCTGGAAGTCCGTCGCCTTCGGCATCCACCACAGGAACGTGGACTCGGTGCGCTCCGGCTCGACCGGCCGGATCATGAACATGAGAATCCCGTCCGGCATGAAGTTGACGGTGGTCAGCGGGAAGACCCAGTTGAAGTAGTACCCAGAGCTCTCCTGCTCGTCGAGGCCCCTCATCGGCGGCTTCAGGCGCCGGAACTCCTGAGTCCCACCGAGGATGCCCGCCACACGTGAGCCCGGACCGCGGGGGTGCGGCTCACCGCCGTACTGCACGTTCGTGTACGTCCCCAGCTCATAGGTGTAGACCGTCGGGCTGAGGCCCAGCGCGAGCCCGGGGTGAATGAAGGGGATGTGGTAGCCCTCCATGTAGTTGTCGACGTACAGCTTCCAGTTGCAGTCGATCGTCCATCGCCGCCCACCGATGAACTCGAGCTCGTCGACGTGATAGTTCGCGAGGCGCGGAGTGATGTCGCTGAGCCAGTCCGAGAGCGGTGGCGTCGCCTCTTCGAGTGTGACCCAGACGCTCGGGCCCCACTCCTCGACGCGGAACTGCGGCAGCTTCATCTTCGAGCCGTCGAATCCCTCGGTTGTCTCCATGCCCTGCGCGCGGCGAAGCCGGCCGTCGAGCTCGAACATCCAACCGTGATACGGGCACTGAAACGCGTTGCGCTGACCACAGCCCACGGCCACCGGCCCCGCGCGATGGAGGCAGACATTCGACATCGCCCGAAGGTCGCCGTCGCGGCCTCGGACGACCACGACCTGCTCGTTGGCGACCGTCGTCGTGAAGAACATTCCGGGCTCGCGCACCTCATGCGCCGAGCCGACGCAGTGCCAGACATCGCGCATCAGCGTCCGCTGCTCGAGCTCGAACAACTCACGCGAGGTGTACCAGTCACTCGGCAGGGTTCCCGAGTGGCCTACTCCGTGATCCTCCCAGACCGACACCGGGCCCAGCATCGCGGTCATCACAACTCTCCTCCTCAGGTGACGCGGTAGGTGCGAGCATGACCAGCGGAATACAGCATGACAACGGCAAAAACCTACGCAATGCGCAGCATGCAGGCGTAAAGTTTGCGCAAACTCCGGCCGCCCGGTATGTTCGGCGCGTAGTGAAAATCTCGCTCGACAGCGTCGACCGCGCCATCCTGGAGGGCCTCCAGGACGACGGCCGCCGGTCGTACCGCCAGATCGCTCGTGACGTCGGCGTCTCGGAGGGCACGGTGCGGACACGTGTCCGGCGGCTGGAGGACGCCGGGGTCCTGCGTGTGATCGCGTTCGTCGACCCCTCACGCCTGGGCAACTCCGTGCTCGCGCTGGTCTTCGTGCGCGTCTCGACCGCGCAGCACGGTGCAGTGGTGAAGGCGCTGGCGGAGCTCCCCGAAGCGACATATGTCTCGAGCCTGGTGGGACGGGCCGACGTCTATATCCAGATCATCTGCCGCGACAACGAGGCGCTCTGGAAGCTGGTCAGCGAGATCCGCAGCCTCTCCGGCGTCCTCGAGACCGAGACGATGCTGGAGATGGCCGTGCACAAGTTCACCTATCGCGACTCGGCCGCTGCGGCCGCCTCGTGGCAGCAGGACGCTTAACGCACGCCGGCCGGCAAGCGACGCATGTCGCCGGCCGGCCGGTTGGGCGTACCCCCGTCTATTTCAAGACTTGACGATGACCGTGCCCTTCATTCCGGGGTGCACCGCGCAGAAGTAGTGATACGTGCCGGGTCTCCGGAAGGCCATCTCGAAACGGGAGTTGGAGTTGAGTGTCCTGGAGGCGAAGCCGCCCCCCTGCTCTGTCACCGTGTGGGGTGCAGCGTCGTGGTTGACCCATGTGATGCTCCGACCCTTCTGAACGGTCATCACAGCGGGCTGGTATTCGAAGCCGGTGATGTCGACGGCGGACGAACCCGCCGTCGGCTTTGAACGCTTGGCGAGCGGGGCGCCGCGCCTGACCTCGAGCATCGCGCGCATCCCCATGTTGTCGTGCTCCCCGACGTAGCACTCGAGCTCGTAGATCCCCTCGCCCAGGCGGACCTTCACACGCATGGTCTGACCCGGCTGGAGCAACCGCCATTCGAGCTCGGTGCCGTCGTCGCTTTCGCTCTTCAGCTCGAAGCCGTGCACCTGCGTGCCCTTGTTCGCGATCACGAGGGTGACGAGGCCGGGCCGGATGATCTTCGCCTCGGGCGCCACCGTCCACTCGCCCATCGTGATCTCGAAGCCGCCGGCCCGCACATCGACGCGAGTGGACCCCTGAGAGGCCGTGTCCGCCGAGTTGCCTGTATCGCCGTGCCCGGAGCCTGAGGTACTTCCGGCGCTCTGGGACTTCGCCTCGGCGGGGAATCCGGCTCCGGGGTCATCCCCGGAGCCGGTCGAGCCGCCGCAGGACGCCCCGAGGACGAGCATCGCGAGCACGAGGGGGATGCTGATCACCAGCATCTGCCTGACCTGAGTCCTGGGCTCAGCCTTCCGCTCGATGTGTCGTTCGGGTGTCCTCATTGACGTCTGTCTCCTTGCGTCGTCGTCGGTCGCTGGTGGTCAGTCGTCGTTGCCGTGGCCGGAGTCGTCGCCCCCACCGTCGTCGTCGCCGCCACCGTGGCCGCTGTTGTCATCGCTGCCATGGCCGGAGTTGTCGTCGCCGCCGTTGTCATCGCTGCCGTGGCCGGAGTTGTCGTCGCGGCCGTTGTCGTCGTTGTCGTCGTCACGGCCCGCGCCGGCACCGGTGCACTCGGGATCGTTGGCGTGCTCGGCCTCGTCGCAGTTGCCCGAGATGTCGCCGGGAGCGTCATCCGACGTCGTTCCGCCGCCGGTAGTGCCACCGCCCGTGGTGCCGCCACCCGTCGAGCCGCCACCGGCGACGCCGGTGCACTCGGGATCATTGGCGTGCTCGGCTTCGTCGCAGTTGCCCGAGATGTCGACGCCTGTGGACGACGTCGTGCCGCCCGTCGTCGCGGTCGACCCCGTCGTGCCGCTCGAGTCGTCGCTGCTCGAGCCGCCCGTGGCGGCGAAGCTGACACCGACGCCGAGGATCACGAACCCGAGCAACATGAGAATGAAAAACCTTCCGAACCGATTCATTGCTTGCCTCCCAGTAGACCTTGTGAACTTGCTGTGCTCACAGGCTACGAGGCGGTCTCCCAAGCGCGCCTCCCGCGGAGGTCAAGGTTTCGCGGCCGAAAGGTAAAGACACGTCCAAGAGGGCGAGACGGCGCGAACAACCGCAGGTCCGGTCGCCTCCGGGCGGGCATGCTCAGTGACACGGCCGCGCTCACAGGAGAATCGTTCGGTTACGTCGCCCGCGCCGCGGCGGCGTGCCTCTCAGAATGCCCGCGAATCCCCCGCCGGGGATCAGTCGTCGTCGCCGGACCCGTGACCGCTGGAGTCGTCGCTTCCGCCGGAGCCCTTGCCGCTCGAATCGTCACTGCCACCGCTGCCGTGGCCACTGGGGTCATCATCGGTGGAAGAGCCCGAGGTGGATACTCCACCGGAGGTCGACGACGGAGGCGCCGTCTTGCCCGTGCATTCCGGGTCGTTCTTGTGCTCGCGCTCCTTACACCGATCGCGTTTCGTCGTCTCGGCCTTGTCCTTCGTGGCGCGCGGCTGGGTGGACGCCTTGCCAACGGATGCGATCGATTCGGCTGCCGGCACAGATGCCAATGTCTGGCCGGCGGTCAGGTAGACGGCAAGAGCCAGGCCGAGCGGAAGAGCCAGGCCGGCGAGGCTGAGCAGGATCAACGCACCACGTTTCACACTCTGACGGTAGCAGCCGTTGTCTTCAGGATTGGTAAAGACGCGGTCAGCGGTTGGCAGGAGGCTGCGGGAAGTCGATCTCGACCCGCATGCCGGGCCCGTCGCCAAGACGCACCCGCCCTTGCCAGCGCTCCGCCAGCTCGAGCACGATGGGAAGGCCAAGGCCCGTCCCCGGCCCTGCTTGGCGGCCATTTGAGCCTCGATAGAACCGCTCGAAGATCCGTGGCCGGTCATCGGGCGCGATGCCCGGCCCGTTGTCCTCCACCGCCAGGGTGATGCGCCCGTCGTGCGGGAGGGCCTCGACCATGATCTGGCTCCCAACCGGCGCATAGCGAATGGCGTTCTCGATCAGGTTGTCGAGGATGTGGGCGACGTCGGCGGGCTCGGCCCACACCATGGCCGGCGGGTCGGCGGCGACCACTGCGATCTCATGGCCGCTGATCTCGACGGGACCCGCCCACCGCTTCACTGCCACCCGCGCGGCGTCCGACACGTCGACGATGCCGCCGCTTGCCTCTGTGGCAGACGCGCGCGCGAGCGCGAGCAGGTCGTCGACCAGCGAGCTGAGGCGGTCGACCTCGGTCTCGGCCTTCGCCGCCTCCTCTCCGACCTCTCCGCCTTCGGCCTGGATCGCCTCCAGGCGGAGCTTGATGCCTGTCAGCGGTGTGCGCAGCTGGTGCGAGGCGTTCGCGATGAAGTCGCGCTGCGCATCCAGGTTCGCGCCCAGCGCGCGAGCCATCTGGTTGAAGGACTTGCCGACGGCCACGAGCTCGCGAGGCCCCTCCGGCTCGACTCGGGTGTCAAGCTCCCCACGGCCGAGCCGCGTTGCAGCGCGTCCCAGCCGCTCCAGCGGCCTGGCCAGCTGGCCGGCCAGCACCCACGCCAGAACCAGTCCTGCAACCACGACCGCGAGCCCGATGGCGCCGAGCCGCAGCCAGCTCGAGCGGACGTCCGCGCGCACCTCACCCATCGGCGCCGAAACGCGCACCGCCCCGACGACGTTGCCCTGGTCGACGACGGGCACCGTGACGAGCACGAGCTCCTCGCCCAGCGACTCGCTCTGCCGCCGGCGAGTGTCCACCCTCCCGTCGAGTGCGACCCCCATCTCGGGGCGATCCGGCGTGGCATATGCGTCGCCCACGTCGGCGACGCCGGAGCTGTCGACCAGCAGCGCTCCCGTGTCGTCGGTGACGATCACTCGCCCCTGCTCCGCCACACCCGACGCCTGCGCCCTGGCGAGGATGGCCTTGCGCGCAGCGGCCTGCTGCTTGGCCGTCGCGGTCGTGCTCGCGGCGGTGACGACCTGATCGGCGCTGCTTGCCGCAAAGAGGGCCGCGTTCCCGAGCACCGCCGCCTCGAACTCCGACGATGCGCGGCGGTCGACGTTCAGCGCCAGCGGAATCTCGAGCGCGAGGACGACCGCCCCCAGCAAGTAGGCGGCCGCGAGGACGACGCGTGTCCGGAAGCTCATTCCGAGTCGTCCGCACCGGCGAAGCGAAAGCCGACGCCGCGGATCGTGTGGATGTACCGCGGCTCGGCCGGATCGTCACCGAGCTTCTTTCGCAGCGCGCTGATGTGAACGTCGAGCGTCTTCGTCGGCCCGAACCAGTTGGAGTCCCACACCTCGCGGATCAAGTCGTCACGCTTGACAACCTTGCCTGCCCGGGACAGCAGCACGCGGAGCACCTCGAATTCTTTCACCGTCAGCTCGAGCCGCTCCCCGGACCTGGACGCCAGGTGGGTCTCCAGGTCCATGCGCACGTCGGACACCTCGAGCAGGCTGGAGCCGTCGTCGGCGGCCGGCGTCGACTCGTCCGTCCGCCGGAGCACGGCACGTACCCGGGCGATCAACTCCGCAGCGCTGAACGGCTTGGTGACGTAGTCGTCAGCACCGAGCTCAAGCCCGAGGACGCGATCCATCTCCTCACCGCGCGCCGTCAGCATCACCACCGGCAGACGGGAAGTGGCGCGGATGTGCCGCAGCAGGTCGCGGCCGTCGCCGTCCGGCAGCATCACGTCCAGCAGCACCAGGTCGGGCGAGCACGCCTCCAGCAGCTCGAGACCTTTGGCGGCCGTCGACGCGACAACGGGCTCGAACCCTTCCCGGGCCAGTGCAGCGGCAAGCGGTTCGGAGATCGCCTGCTCGTCCTCGATCAACAGAATGGTTCGTTTGGTCATCCGTCGCCTACGCTCGTACTCGTGAGAATCGTAGCGACGGGGGCGGAGTTGCAGGGCCTACGGAGGCGTGCCGGGAAGCTCGCCGAGCGTCACGTCGACCGTCCGCGTCTCACCGTTGTGGTCGCGCACCGTCACCTTCACGGTGTCGCCCGGGTCGAGCGTCGCCATCACCGCACCCAGCGCGGGCAACGACGGCGTCGGCTGGCCGTCGACCTCGGTGATGATCTCTCCCGGCTTGATGCCGGCCTTGTCCGCCGGGCCACCCGGCGTGACGCCTGCAACCAGGACGCCGGGTGCGTTGATCTGTGCCACCTCGACCCCGAGGTAGGCACGGTGGGTGTTGACCACCTTGCCGTTTTCGATCATCTGCTTGGCGAAGTCCGCCGCGTCGTTGCTGGGGATGGCAAAGCCGATGCCCGGAGCCGCGCCCCCGCCACCGGTGGGATTCGTCGCGGCGAGGGTCGGGATGCCGACCACGGCTCCCGTCAGGTCGACCAGCGCACCGCCGCTGTTGCCGGGGTTGATCGGCGCACTGGTCTGGATCAGGCGCGGAAGCGTCGCACCGGTCGGCTCGGTGATCGTCCGGCCCAGCGCGCTGACGATGCCGTTCGTGACGCTGCTCTGAAGGCCGAGCGGGTTGCCGATCGCAAGCACGATCTCGCCGACTTCGACCTTGTCCGAGTCGGCGAATGCCGCCGCCGGCAGCCCGTCGGGGTTCTGCACCCGGATCACGGCCACGTCGTTTGCGGGGAACGTCGAGACCAGAGTTGCGCCGAACGACTTCCCGTCGGCCGAGGTAACCTCGAACTTGGTGAAGTTGCCGACGACGTGAGCATTGGTGACGATGTCACCCTTGTCGTCGAACACGACACCGGAGCCGAGCCCACCCTCGGTGCGGATCAGGACCACCGACGGGGACACCTTGTCGATGACCTCGATGTACGCCTCCTGCACGCCCTCCGCAGCGTCCGTCGGAGAAACCGGGTCCGCGCTTACAGCGGTCGAGGCCGCCGAGTCGCTCGAAGCCGACGTATCGCCCCCTGAGCATCCGGTGAGCGCGAGGAGCAGCACAACGGGGAGCGCCGCCGCGGCCCTCCGGATCGCCTGTGGCCGGCGGCGCTGACGTTCGGCCCAGGTGCACTTGGCATCGACAGTCACGCCGTGATTCAGGTATGCCGCCGGAGTGCTGCTTCAAGTGGCGCCGGCGCAGCCTGCTACGGCAGGGCAGTCGTCGATGTTCCAGATGTGGCGTCGGGATCGGGGGCGTAAAGGATCACAGGCACGCCATTCTGCGGCACCTACGGCGTTGTCGAACGGCTTCGAGAAGCGCGTTTCAGCGACACTTCGGGTTGCCGCCCGTCCGCGTCCACCGCGGCGTACCCAAGCGCGCTCGAGATCCGGACGGTGTGGTGCAGCAACTTCTGGCCGAGATCGTGCTCCCGTCCCTCGAGGCGCTGGGTGGGTGCCGACACGCTCACGGTTGCCGCAACCTGGTGAGGGCCGCTCATCACCGGGCCGGCGACGCACCGCACCCCGGCCTCGTTTTCCTCCGCCTCGACGGCATAGCCACGGCGACGCACCCGGCGAAGCTCGCTTTCGAGCCGGGACAGATCGGTGATCGTGGTCTCGGTGAACCGCTCCGGGGCAGTGCCGACCAGGTCTCGCCAATCCGGGCGGTGCGCAAGCAGCACCTTGCCGGATGCCGTGGCGTGCAGCGGCAGCGCACGGCCGACCTCGCGATGCACCTGAACGCCGCGGGCCCCCGCGACCTGATCGACGTAGACGGCCACGCGGCCCTCGAGAACGAGCAGGTTGGCGGTCTCGCCGATCTCCTTCGTCACCGCCTCGAGGTGGGGCCGGGCGAGGGCGCGCAGATACGCGCTGCGGCGCCGGGCGTCGTCGGCGAACCGTGACATGCGGTAAGCCAGTACGTAGCCCTCGCCGTCGACCGAGACGACGTACCCCTCCGCGCACAGGATCTGGAGCGTCTTGCGAATCAGCTTCAGCTCCTCACCCGTGGACGCCGCGATCTCGGTGGCATGGCAACCGGGGAACTCCCTCAGCGCTTCGAGGATCAGGAAGGCGCGACGCACCACGGCGGTCGGCAGCGTTGCCGACGGCGAGGTCCTCATGACTCGTCTCCGCCCGGTGCCTCGAAGGCGCGGTCAAAATCGCTCTTCAGCGTCCGTGCGCCAGGGTCATCGCTCGGCGACAGAACAGAGTGCCCGAGCTGGCGGGAGAGCTCCACTGCGTGCCGGCGAAGCAGGCGGGTGAGGCCCGCCTGCATCTCCAGCAGCCGGGTCGTCGGGGCGCAGACGCTGATCGCCGCAACGGGCGCAAGAGTGGTGCTGAACACGGGTGCGGCGATGCAGGTGACACCGATCTCGTTCTCCTCCCGCTCCAGCGAGACACCGCTCTCGCGGATGGCGGCGAACTCCGCCTCGAGCTCCGCCGCGGTGGTCTTGGTGTGCAACGTCAGCCGGTCATAGGGCTCCTCCCGGCCGAGCGCCGCCCGCCATTCCTTGGCGTACGCGAGGAACGCCTTCCCGGAGGCCACCGAGTGTGCCGAGAAGCCCCGGCCGAGCTCCATGTTCATCCGCACACGGCGGGTGCCCTCGGCCTGTTCGATGCAGACCGCCCGGCCGCGCTCCAACACCACCAGGTTGACGGTCTCGCCGCAGGCATCGCGGATTGCGTTCAGATGAGGGCGCGCAACCGCGCGGAGCTCACCCGTTCGCTTCCCGGCGCCCTGCGCGAGCGCAAGGACGGCGTAGCCGAGGCGGTAGCGCCCCGATCGGCGGTCCTGCGTGACGAACTCCCGGGCGCACAGCGTCCCCAGCAGCCGGTGGACGGTGCTTGGATGCAGGCCGACCTCGTCGGCGAGCTCGCCCAGGCGCGAGTCGCCCAGGCGGCCGAGGGCCTCGAGCAGATCGAGGGCGCGCAGCAGCGACTGGACGCTGGACGCGTTTCGCTCCGATGCGGTGTTGCCGACCACTTGAACGGCATCCCCTCGGCGATGGGCGGGCTTGACGCTAATGGGCGCCGTCGCCGTCCGTTGAGACAACCGGTCGGTCGAGCACGGCGATCACCTCCGCCTCGATCAACAGGTTCGGATAGATCAACCCGGCGACGCGCACCGCGGTTGCGGCCGGGCCAGGGTGCCTGAGGAACTCCATCCGCACCCGGGTCATCTTCTCCCAGTACGGCGTCAGCTCCTCATCGGTGCCGTTGAAGACGTAGTAGGTGTTCAGCTTGACGACGTTGTCCCAGTCGGCGCCGGCCTCGTTGAGCACCGTCGTGATGTTCTGGAACACGTTGCGCGTCTGCACCTCGATGTCGCCGACCCCGATGGCCCGACCGGTGTCGTCGGCCGAGATCTGGCCTCCGACGAACAGCAGGTTCTCGACCACCCACCCCTGGGAGAGCGGTACCGGGATGCTCCAGTCCCAGTGGTTCTTCGGCATGATCCGTGTCTTGTTCACGACACTCCCTCGTGGTGGTTGCCTGGATTCACTTCAGCGTCAGATTTGCCGGGCCGCCCTCGGCCACGGTGCCCGCGTACCGGCCGCCGCTCAGCGGCTGGGCGATCACGACGCTCGAGCGAAGCACCGTGATCGCGGTGCTGGTCGCGACCATCACGGCGTGTGAGACGACATCGACGGGGTCGACGATACCGGCGTCCACGCCGTCCACCTCGCGGCCGGTGACCGTGTCGAACGCGAGCCACTCGCGACCCGCGCGCAGGCGGCCGACGACCTCGGGAACGTCCCAGCCGCCATTTCGCGCCAGTACTCGCGCCGGCTCTTCGCACGCCCGGCGCATGACCTCGAACCCGGCCGCCTCGCCGCCGCCGTGGCCATTCACCTTCGGCGCCTCGAGCGATGCCCCGGCGCGAAGGAGGGCGGCGCCGCCGCCGGGAACGACGCCCGAAGCCACTGCCCGCTTCACTGCCGCGAGCGCATCGAGACCGCGGCGGAACCGCTCGCGGCGCTCCACGTCGGTCGGCGCGCCGATCCGCACCGAGGCGCACCCCGCGCCGGCCAGCCGAGAGCGCCTAGCCTCGAGCAGATCGCGGTCGTGGAGCGAATCCGCATCTCGCGCGTCGGATGCCAGCGCGGCAACCCGCAAGCGGAGCATCTGCGGGTCCGCGCCGCCGTCGTGAACCGTCGTCGTCGCGCGGCCGACGACGACGCGCCCGGCTGAACCGAGCGCGCCGGCATGGGCCTTGCCGAACACCACCAGACCCGCCTGGTCCACAACCGTCGCACCGGTGAACACGGCGAGGTCCTCGAGCACCTCCGAGCGGGTCACGCCGTGACCGGGCGCGACCACCGGGACGCACGTCGCACGCCTGTTCAGGCCGTTGACGGTGATCATCGCGAGGACATCCGCTCCGAAGCCGGTCGCAACGGCCAGCAGCGGCCGCCCGGTCGCCTGGCAGACCTCGAGCACACGGGAGAACGCGCGCATGTCGGAGACCTCGACGGAGCTGACGAAGACGAGTGCGTCTTGCAACACGGCCTCGGCGGCGCCGCGGTCGGGGATCAGGTTGGGGTCGAGATAGCCGCCCTTGATCGAGAACGACTCGTCGACGTCGACGGTGACCCCGGCCTCGTGGCCGCCCTCCTCGAGCAGCACGTTGTCACTCCCCACCCGCTCGACCGCCTCGGCGACCGCCCGGCCGATCTCAACGTCGCCGGCCGCCTGCCGGCCGACCACCTCGAGCTGCGCCACGGATTCGGCCCGTACCGAGCGCGCCGCCAGGCCGGCACACACCTGCTCGGCGGCGGCCTGCATCCCCCGCGTCACCGACACCGGCTCGTGACCGGCCATCACAACCCGCAGGCCGCCGCGCACCATCGCATCCGACAGCACGATCGCGGTGGTGCTTCCGTCGCCGGTGCCGCGTTTCGCCATCTTCGCTGCATCGCGGGCGAGGAACACCCCCTGGTTTCGGTACGTGTTCGACGTCAGGATCTCGCGCGCGATGGCATAGCCGTCGTTCCCCAGCACCGGCGCGCCGGCCTTGCTGTCCATGGCCGAAACCGAGATCTCCGGCGTCCCGAACCTGCTGTCCATCATGACGACGCGGCCATGCGGGCCGAGCGTGCCCGAGACGACGCGCGCGACGAGGTTGATGCCGTCGGCGAGGTCACCCCTGGCACGTCCGTCATATCTGATTCCGCGTGCCGGCCGCTGGGGCATGCCTATCCTCCGTTCATCCGGTTGCCGCTGGGCGCGCAGGCCCCATGGAGCGCGTGGTGCTCGAGATCCGAGCGGAACTTCTGCACCGCCGAGTACACGGGTAGGCGGGGCATCGCGATCAAGCTGCAGATGCCGCCCTGCCCGTTTGCGAAATCGACGACCTCGGGCAGCTTGTCGATCAGCACCGGCGGCGCTCCGCCTTTGATCTGGCCGACGAGCTTCGCCAGCATGTTGGTCTCCATCCGGCACGGCGGGCACTGGCCGCACTGCTCGCGGGCGAAGAACTCGCAGATCTCGAGCAGGCGCTCGAGCATGCACTCGTCGTCGCCCATCACCGTGAAGACCGCGCACCCGAGCGCCGAGCCGAGGCTACGGATCGACTCGTGGTCGAGTGGGACGTCGAGCTCTGCGGCCGTCAGGAATCCCGAGGACGGCCCTCCGGGAAGCACGGCGCGGATCGGCCGCCCGGAGCGAAGCGGTCCCCCGCACGACTCCAGCATCTCGCGCACGTTCGTGCCGAGCTCCACCTCGTAGACGCCCGGGCGTTCGAGCTCGTCGCCCAAGGTGCAGAGCACCGTGCCGCTGCTCGACCCGGTACCCAGCTCGCGGTACCAGTCGGGCCCTTCGCGGAAGATCACTGCAAGCGTCGCCGCCGTCTCGACGTTCAGCACCGCGGTCGGCCGGCGCAGCAGTCCCTCCGTGACGGGGTACGGCGGGCGCTCGGCGGGCAGCGCGCTCCCACCGCCCAGGAACGCAAGCGCAGCGGTGTCCTCGCCGGAGATGTACGACGCAGGCGCGACGGCCAGGCGCAGCACGATCTCGCCGTCGGAGCGCTCGCCATCCCCCTCCGCAGCCCATGGGTCGGTGCGGATTCCGCCCGCGGCCGCCGCCGCCTCGACCCGGGCTCCCGAGGACGGGTAGAGCTCGCTGATGTAGAACACCGCGTCGCGCGCCCCGACCAGCCTCGCAGCGATCAGCGCGCCCTCGACCACCAAGCCTGGGCATTGCTCCAGCAGCGCCTGGTCCTTGCCGCTGCCTGGCTCGTCCTCCGCCCCGTTCACCACAACGTATTTCTGCTCACCGTCAGCCTCTGAGGCGAGTCGCAGCTTCGTCCCGGTGGGGAAACCTGCGCCGCCGCGGCCTCGCAACCCGGAGCGTTCGGCCCACTCCAGGCCCTCCTCGACCGGCAGCGCGCCCGCCGCCTCCCAGCCGGCGTACGACAGCGTGTCGTCACGTCCGAACACCGGGCCGGCGTACATCCGCGGCACTGCCGAAAGGCTCATCGCGCCTTCTCGTCGAGCAGGATCTGCGTGTAGCAGCGGACGGCACGGTAGATGTCCTGCACCTCGACGTGCTCGTCCTCGGTGTGCGCCAGGCGTTCGTCGCCAGGGCCGAGGAACACGGTCACCACCCCCAGCCGTCCGAGCACCGACGCATCGGTGACGTACGGCATCGCGCGGGTGACCGGGGGGCGGCCAAGGGCGCGCTCGACCGATCCGGCCACACGACCGACGAAGCTGTCGCCGCGGGCGACGGCGACGCCGGGCGCGTCGCGGGTCACCGCCACGGCGCCCCCGCGGCAGCGCCGCTCGATCTGCGCGACGAGTTCCGCGTGATGCATGCCCGAGACCGTGCGGATGTCGAGGTCGACGGAGCACTCGGCCGGAACGACGTTTCGCGCCACGCCCCCACGCAGGATGTTCAGCGAGACCGTTGGGCGGCCCAGCACGGGATCGTCCGCGCCTTGCGTGAGGCTTCGCTCGAGATCAGCGAACGGCATCAGCCACTCGAGCGTCTCGAGGATCGCGTTTTGGCCCTGCTCGGGCTGAGAGCTGTGGGCCGGCACGCCGGTGTTGGTGACCGACAGCCACAGCGCGCCCTTGTGGCCGATGCCGAGGTCGAGCCTGGTCGGCTCGCCGATCACCATCTCGGTCAGGCCATCGAGGGCGCCCATGTCAAGCAGCGCACTTGCACCGGCGGAGTCGACCTCCTCGGCGGTTGTCACGATCAGCGCCACGCCGTCGAGCACGGCCGCGTCCGCCTCGGCGACGTCGCGCAAGGCGACCGCCATCGCCGCGAGCGCGCCTTTCATGTCACACGACCCGCGGCCGTGCAGGCGCCCGTGCTCAACGGCGCCGGAGAGCGGCGGGCGCGTCCACGCCGCAGCATCGGCAGGGACGGTGTCGACATGGCCGCAGAGGGCAAGCCGGGCCGGCCCCGTGCCCCATCGGGCAACCAGTCCCGCCGCGACACCATCGTTGCGCAGCAGCTCGAAGGACGCACCGGCGGCTCCGGCGAACCGGCCCAGCAACTCCAGCCCTTCGACGTTGCCCGCGTCGACCTGGCACGTGTCGATGCGGATCAGCGCCTGCGCCAGCGCAAGAGCATCCATCCCGCTCTCGTGCATCGGCGGAGGCAGTTCGTCGAGCAGCGAGCTCATGGCCGGAACGTCGTCAGTCCTCGAGCCAGGCCACGGCGCGAATCGGAGAACCGGTGCCGTCCTTGAAGTTGATCGGCAGGCCCATGTACATGAACCGCTTGCCGAGCAGCAGATCGAGGTTCGTCAGCACCTCGGTGTTCACGATCCCGTACTCGCCGCACACCATGTGCCCGGAGAACTCGAGGTCGTCGCTGTGGTCGATGGCGAGCTGGTCGATGCCGATATTGACGACGCCGCGCTCGGCCAGCCAGATGGCGCCCTCGCGGCTGAGCCCCGTGTAGGTGTCGATGAACTCCTTCGTGCCGAACGTGCGGTCGGCATGGCCTGTGTAGAGCAGCACGATGTCGCCCGGGCGGATCTCCTGGCCGCTCTTTGCGAGCGCATCCTCGAGCACCTCGGGCGTCAGCCAGTCGGGGTGCCGAACGTGCGTCACGTCGAGGCAGATCGCCGACCCGTAATAGAACGCGAGCGGCGTCTCGTCGATCGACGGGCCGCCGGGGACGTACTCGATCACTGCGTCCGTGTGCGTCCCGGTGTGCTCGCTCATCAGCCAGTTGTGAGCCTCGAAGCCGACGCTCGTGCCCCAGCGCTTCTTGAACCCCTCGTGATCCTGGTTGACGAACATGAACGGCAGCTGGTGGCCAGGCCAAAGCGGCATGCCCTGCTCGATGTTGCGGGACAGGTCGATCAGCTTCAGGCCCCGTTCGAGCAGCTGGTCGCCGCCCTTCGGCGTCGCCCGCCGTCCGGTATCGGTTGCGATGCTCATGTCCGCTCCTTCGTCTCGAGATTTGGGCACCGGCGGGTCAGAACGACCCCCAGCCACCGGCGTCGAGGATGTTCAGGATGAATCCGGCCGTCGTCTTGTCGGCAGTTTCCAGGCGCTCCAGGCGCGGCCCGCGGCCGGTCAGGTGCTCCACAAGCTCCGGGACATCCTCCTCCCGGACACCGCAGTACCAGGCACGGTCGGGGTACACGATCATGTTGGGGCCGATGTCGCAGCCGCCGAAGCACGTGTACTCCTCGAGCTCGACGTCGCCGCCGTCCGGATCGTCGTCGAGCAACCGCTGGATCTCGTCGGCAAGCTCCAGCGATCCGCGTGACCGGCAGTCGATGTTGTCGCAGATGAAGAGCTTCTTCGGCTGATCGTCGTCCATCGTGTGTCACATCCGCAGACGATGGGTCAACGGTCCAGCACGGCATGGACGAGGGCATGTGTCTCGACGCCGTACTCCGACAGCGACGTTCCGCTGTCGAGCGCGGTGCCGTTGAAGCTGAGCGATACCGAGCCGGGCGCGCCGGGCTCCTTGAACGCCTCGAGCACGGCTTCCCGTGTCTCGTCCACCGAGCTGGACGGCGACACACCGGGCAGGGCCCGCGGGGGCAGCTCGTCCGGCACGAGTGCGTAGATCATCGAGACACCCCCTCAGTGGCCATGGCCGTTGTGGCCGTTTGCGCCGCCCGGGGCGAACAGGTCGCCTCCCAGCGCCGGGTCGTTGATACCGATCTGCTTCAGGAACTCGTCCGGGTCGTCGGGCATGACGCCGTCGAGCACGAGGTCGACGATCGTCTTGGCGCCCTTGTACTTCTCCGGCTCGTTCATGAAGATCTCGCGGCACGGCCGCGAGCAGAACCAGTACGTGCGCCCTTCGAGCTCGACCGGCCCCTCGATCATCGGGCCGTGCTCGTCCTGGAACATGCACGCGACCTGGCACAGGTTGCAGACCGGCACGAGCCCGGCGTTCGCCACGTCACGGCCGCCCCGCACGTCGTCCCAGAACCGGCCGACCATCTGTGGCCAGTCCGGGTACTTCTCGGTCAGCCACTCGCGATCCTCGTCGTCGGGCTGGAACATCTTGAACCAGAGCATGTCCTTGCGCTGGTACAGGTACTTCCAGACCACGTGCGAGAGCTGGTCCATGTCGTCCAGCATGTATTCGAGGTACGCCGGCTCCTTGATGCCATACGGACCGAGGTCGGCGACGAGGCCGCCGATGAAATCGTCCACGAAGTACTTCTGGAATGCCTCCTTGTACGACATCACCTTGTTCTTCGCGAAGTAGTCGAAGAAGATCGAGCCGCCGAGGGCGTCCACGCGGTACAGGCGCCACGTCCACTTGTCGAGCCAGCCCTGGATGATGGGCAGGTTGCGCGAGTCCTCCTCGAGCAGCGTGCGCATCATCGACTGGCCGATCGCCATGTGACGGGTCTCGTCGGATTGCGTCGTCAGCTGCAGCTGCGACCACGCGTACTCGTAGTTCGCCGCCCCGACGGCCGGCAGCGCGACGAAGTTCAGGTTGGTGAAGCCGATCTCGAGCACGACATTTGCGGCGATGATCGCCTCGAACGGGTTCGCCGTCAGGATGTCCTCGAAGCAGTGGCGGATGCCCTGGTACAGCCAGTGGTTCTGAAACAGCGTGGCCCAGCCGCTGAAGCCGGGCAGCTTGCGGTTTGCATACCGCAGGTAATGGGCGTAGTTCTGCGCGTGGCGCAGCTCGTCGATCGACTGGTACAGCGACGCCGCGCGAAGAGCGGGCGCCGGCGAGTACCGCGCGATGGCCATGTGGTCCTTGCACGTCTCGTACTCGGTCTGCCCCTGACCGCAGGCGAACAGCTTCATGCCTTCGAGCCAGGTGGCCTCGACGCGCGACAGATAGTCGTACCGGGCCGCGTGGTCGAAGACCATGTGGAGGCTCTCCTCCTTCTTCTCCTGAACCTTGACGTAGTCCTTGTAGAAGAGGCGGAACGGGTCGTCGAACTTGTCCCAGTCGCTGAAGTGCACGCCCTCGGCATGCTCGGGCGGATACATCTCCTCCTTGGGGACATAGCTCGGCTCCCAGCCGAGGTCCCGGGTGAAGTCCTTGTACTGGTCCTTGATGTTCTGCTGCGTCGCTTCCTGAACGCCGACGCGACTGGGCCTGGTGCTCATAGATCCGTCACCCTTCCGTACTCGCTTGCGCGTGTTGGTCTTCGATCCAGCTCAGCGTCACACCGGCCTCGTCCATGCGGACGATGTAGCCGGCATAGTTGGCGAGAATCACCTGCAGCTCGCGAGTGTCCCAGCGGCGGCCGAGTGCGTCGCTGACGTCGGCGCACTCGAACTGGAGCCTTCCCGGCGCGGAGATGTTGAGCTGTCCGGGCAGCGGCTCGACGATCGCATTCGGGGTGCTCTTGACAACCGCTTCTGCGATCGCGTCTGCCTCCTCGCCTCCCATCAGCTCGAGTCGCGCCTGTGCAACGAACCTCGGGCTCGCCGTATCTGTCATGACGCCTCGCTTCCCACCGGCGCGGGACGGTCCTGGAGGAGCGTGCCGGAGACTCCCGCTGAGTCCAGCACGTCGGCTGCGAGGTTGCGCGCCTCCGCCAGGGAGGAGTCGAAGTTCTGCTCCTTGCCGACGACAGAGAACACCGGCCCGAGCGCCTCGACGGAGCGAAGCGCGAGCGGGGCCCAACTGTCGATCCACTCCGCCGTGGTGGTGGCGTTCTCCTCGGACTCCTCACTCAGCATCGCCGCCAGAGCCGCTCCCCACGCCCAGTGCCGCTCCTCGTCGCCGTACACCGAGTAGGCGAAGTGCGGCAGGACGATGTCCGAGTGCGCGTTGCCGAGATCGGTCAGCGTGCGGTACATCACGCGCTGCAGCATCGGTTCGAGCACGAGGTTGGTGGCAACGACCACCTCGCCCCAGTCCTTCAGCACACACACGCGCTCGAGGTACTCGCGCATCGGCTGGAACATCGGGTCCTGGAGCCACTGGGTGCGGTAGCCGCCGAACCCGCCGTGCTCGGCCTCGAGGTCGTGCGTCCACTCCGCGATCCGCTGCGTGTGGCGCAGCTCGTCGAACACCTGCAACACGGACGGGTTGGTGATGAGGCTCGAGATCGCGAACCGTCCGACGTACTGGTGGGCCATGCTGATGCCCCACTCGGCGAACCGCATCGGCGCGAAGAACATGCGCAGCGTCTCGACCCACTCAGGGTCGAGGTAGCGCACGGCGCGCTCTTTCCGCGCCGCGGTGATCACGATCTCGAGCGCGGCCTCACGCTCGGATTGCAGCTCGTGGTAGGAGCGGTACGTCAGCCGGTTGGGATCGCGGAACGACTCCCAGCGAGCCGACTTCCACCGCGTCTTGGTCGGGTCCCAGTACCCCAGCTTGTAGTGCTCGGGATAGTGGTAGTACGCGCCCTCGTTGGGGAGGTCCGGATACTTGCCGCGGAACGTCTCGCCCCACTGCACATACGCGGTGACTTCCTCGTACACGTCCGGCCTTCGACGCTCTCCCTCGAGGTGCTCAAATGTCTTTCGCGCCATGGATCCTTCGACCTCGACTTTCTGACGGCACGCGTCGGCGGGATGCGTTTTCGAGTCTCGTTTGGCCGCAATGGGCACGCAAGGGTTGCTTTCCGCGATGCGGAACGGCGCGCGCATTTTTCAGATCAGCGAACGTTTCGGCCTGCCTGTCGTGAGCTTCCATTGCCCGATCGCCTACGTGGCTGATTCCACGGCATGCGTGGACGCTGGGCGAAGGACCGTGTCCTGAACCAGCACCAGCGCCGCGTAGGTCTGGGAATCAACCATCTACGTGTGACTGACCGGAGAGATGCCTGCGTACTCACGCGCGAAGCGGGCCATCTCCGACCGGTCGGTGTGCTGGTAGACGAGGTGGGCAACGTACGCCGGCGGCGTTGCGTTCACGTTCTCGAACAAGGCAACGCGGTTCGCGTGGGCGCCGCTCAGCAGATCCCATACGAAGCTGAAGAACTGGTTCTTCTCGCGCGCGGTGACCCCGGTACCGGGGAGGTACTCCTCCAGCATCGGGCCGAACTCGGGGTGGTCCCAGACCTTCTCGGGCCAGCGGGAGATCAGCGCCTGTCCGCACAGGTCCTTCATCAGGTAGGTGATCCGCGGGTACTCCTTGATCGAGTACAGCCGGCCCGCCGTGACGAGCGGCGGATTGGGCACCTGGACGCCGCACCACTCCACGGCCTCCTCGATCGTGGCCACGGTGTAGGCGCGCAGGGTCTGGGCGTACAGCGTGATCTCGGCGACCGCGTTCTGGACGCCGGGGATGACGTCCGTGCCAAGGATCTCCGTGATCGCCTGCGCCACGCCGGCGAAGATCTCGGCCCGGAAGCCGAGCCGCATCATGATCGACCACAGCATGTACGCGCCGCTCTCGTAGTACACGTCGAGCAGTGCGCGGTTGCGCACGCTGAAGACGAACTCCTTGGGGATGAAGACGTCGTCGAACAGATAGATCTGATCTGTCTCCTCCCCACGGGCCTCGACCGGGTGGTCGCCGGGGTTGGGGTTCGGCGGCACCGTCGGCTCGCGCAGCACGAGTGACAGTCCCGCGCTGTTCACCGGGACGCCCGCCCAGATCGCCGCGTCGTCGGTCACGCCCTCGCCGAGCACGGTCGACAGCGTCAGCATGTGGCAGAGGGCGCCGATGCTGCCGGCAACCTTTGCCCCCCGCACGACGATGCCGTCGGGCCGGTCCTCGACGATCCGCAGCTGTCCCGGCTTCTCGTTCTTCGGGATCCTGCGATCGGACTGCGGGTCGGCGATCAGGTCGGTGCTGAGCAGGTTGAGGTCGCCGGACATGGTGACGTACTTGCGCATGTTCTCGGCGAACTCCGGGTTCTCCGCCTCGACCCGGTCGATCACGGCCAGGAACCCGAGCGACATCATCGGCCCGTAGTCGGGCGGCCGGCCGTACATGCCGAGGGTCTCCAGCGTGATGCGGCGGGTCGAGTCCCGCTTCGCCGACAGGTGCTCCTTGGTCGTCGGCACCTGCCAGCCCACCGCGCGCCGGGCCCCCGCTTCGTCGACGTACGTCAGCGTGTCGCGGGTGGCGGGGTCGAACTGCAGGTCGAGCACGCGCGCGATCGAGTTCACCGCCGTCGTCGCCGGATGGGTGGTGACGTCCTCGATCTCCTCTCCGGACGCGCTGACCACCCGCCGGCCGTCGCGCAGCGTCTGCCTGTACTGGTCACCCGTCAGGAGGTGCGGATCGGCGCTCCCGTCCAGCGCCTCCACGACCTTGTCGATTCCGAGCCGCTTGGCGTCGGTCGCGATGCTCATGTGTGATCCCTTCGTCCGGTCAAATCGCTGCGTCTCCCTCGACCATGGGCCGCATGTCCGCGGCCTCGACGATCGACTCCTCACGTCCGGGGTGATTGCGCTCCGGGAACAGCATCAGGCTCGCGCCGTAGATCACGGCCGAGATCACGGCCGCGCTGGTGAAGCTGAGGTCGATGCCCTTGTAGGCGTCGGCCCACGGGCCGACCCAGAGCGTCGTGTTGATGCAGAGGATGCCGACGGTGACCGCCGGGATGAACGCGGCTGCGGCCCGCAGGTTCACGCCGCTGGTGAACCAGTACGCCCCGCCCGTCTGGCCGAGGTTGAAGAGCTGCAGGTCATGTACGTGGTAGCGCTTCCGGGCGTAGTAGAACCCGATCAGGCAGATCACCATCCATGGCGTGCAGATCACGATCAGGAAGAGCAGGAACGCGCTGACGGTGTCGAACGCACTCCAGACCAGGGCGCCCAGGTAGACGAGCGCCACTGCCACGGCACTGATCAAGAGCGTGGCGGGGATGCGCTGCAGCCGCGGAATCAGCGACGACATGTCGAGACCGGTGCCGTAGAGGCAGATCGCGCCCTGGGCGAGGCTCCCGAAGAAGCCGATCGCCATCAGCCCGACGACGTACCAGCTCGGCGATGTGGCGACGAGCCCGTCCATGAAGAGCAGCGTCGGGTCCATCATCGTGGCCATGTACGCGGCCCAGACGAGCGCCACCCAGCAGCCGACGAACATCCCGAGGCCCGCCGCCGTCGCGACCGACCGGTCGCTCCACTTCTTCGGAGAGATGTATCTGGCGTAGTCGTTGGCAAACGGCGTGTAGCTGATCGGCAGCGATGCGGCCGTCACCATCGCGAGCACCCAGGTCGGCCAGAAGTCGCCGAGCAGGTAGGCGCCGCCGTGATAGCCGGCGTCGAAGTCGCCGAGCTTGGCGAAGAAGCCGACGACCAGCAGAGCCCCGACCACCGGGATCACGATCTTCTGCGCGGCCACCACGTTGGCGTGGCCATAGATCGCGAGCGTGATCACGATCGCACTGATGATCCCGTACATCAGTCCGCGCGCGACGTTGCCGTCGGGCGTGTCGAGCAGGCGGTGGGCGCCGGCGACGACCGCGTCGCCGCCGGTCCAGATCGTCAGCGCCGCAAAGCCCATGGCGATGAACAGCGCCTGCAGCGAGCCGACGACACGGCCCAACAGGCCGAAGTGCGCACCGGACGTGACAGCGCTGTTCGTCCCGCTGTACGGGCCGAGCAGCGAGAACGGCGCGAACGGAAGACAGCCGACGACGAGGCCGACGGTGATCGCGGCCACCGAGCTCCACCAGCCGAGGCCGAAGGCGACCGGCAGCCACCCGAGCACGATGATGCCGAAGCACATCTGCGCGCCGACCCACACGTAGAACAGGTTCGTCGGGGTCGAGTGCCGGTCTTCGAACGGGATGTAATCGATGCCGTGGGTCTCGATCTTTCCGACCTCGTCAACGGCGGTTGGGTGCTGCCCAGATGTGCTCATCGGATCGACCCTTTCCTCACTATTCCGGTGCTGCTCAGGACAGATCTCCTCGCAACGCGACCGCGCGCACCGGCGAACCGGTGCCCGCGCGGATGTTCAGCGGCAGCCCGAGGAAGAAGAACCGTGTTCCGGCAACCTTGTCGAGGTTCGTCAAACTCTCGGTATTCACGATGCCGTACTGCTTGCAAATTTGGTGCGCCGAAAACTCGAGATCGGTGCTCTTGTCAATCGACAGGTTGTCGGTGCCGATGTTGACGACGCCGGCCTTCGCCAGGAACTCGGCGCCCTCGAGATTCAGGCCGGGATACTCCTCGGCGTACTTCAAGGTCGGGAACACGGTGTCGCCGTATCCCGTGTGCATCAGCACGATGTCGCCGCGCTCGATCGCGAGGCCGCTGCTCTCGAGCGACTCGCGCAGCATCTCCTCGGTGATCCACCGGTCGGCCGTCAGGGGCGCCAGATCGAGGCAGATCGCGGGGCCGTACCAGTAGGACAGCGGAGACTCGTCCAGGTGCGGCCCCGACTCGTCGTACTCGAACACGGCGTCGGTGTGCGTCCCGCAGTGCTCGCTGATCAGCAGGTTGTGGGCTTCGAACCCGCAGCTGGTCTTCCAGATCTCCTTGAACTCGTCGTGCGTCTGGTTGCGCATGATGAAGGTCTTCTGATGACCGAACCACTGGGGCATGCCCTCGTAGATGGGGCGGGTGAGATCGACGACCTCGACCCCTCGGTCAAGCAGGTCGCTTCCCAGCAGTGGAAGGGAGCTCGGCGTGGTTGCTGACACTGTTCGTTCCTCCTCGTCGACCGTTTGCTCAGTCCGTGACCACTGCGATGACTTCGACCTCGATCAGAAAGCCGTCGGACATGAACCCGTCGACACGCACGGCTGTTCCACACGGCCCCGGGTCCGCCAGGTACTCCATGCGCACCTTGGTCATGCGTCGCCAGAAGTCGCCCGCCTCATCCTCAGGGCCGTCGAACGTGTAGTACGTGTTGATCTTGACCACGTCCTTCCACGACGCCCCCGCCTCTTCGAGAACGCGGGTGATGTTCTCGAAGGTGTTGCGCGTCTGGACTTCGATGTCGCCGCGGCCGATCACGTCGCCGTTCTCATCCGCGGAGAGCTGGCCGCCGACGAAGACGAGATCCCCGATCCGCCAACCCTGCGAGAACGGCGACGGGATGCTCCAGTCCCAGTGGTTCTCCGGCATCAGCCGGCGCTTGGGGCCGAGCCTGGCCGTGACCATCCGCGCCGGGCCGTTACCGTCGGTCGCCTCGGTGGCGCTCCCCGTGCTGTCGTTCACTCAGGCTCCTCCTCGCGACTCGCGTTACAACACCGCAGAATCGGCAAGATTTATCATGTGCTGTAAGGTTCGTCAAGGGGCGTTTTTCGCTTGCCGCAAGTGATCGGCGTCCTGGCGGAGTTGTGCAAAGCTGCCGGTGGAGGGATCAGCGCAATGCCACGTGCACCAGGCGAAATGAGGCCTGAGAGTCAGCGACAGGCGCCGCTCTCGAGCGTGAGCGCGCCTGAGCCCGTTCCCGGTGGGCGGCGCCGCATTCCCGGGTCGGACGACCGGCCCGCGGGCGTGTACATCAACCAGGCGGCCCGCATCGTCGGGGTGTCCGCGTCGCTGATCCGGATCTGGGAGAACGAGGGCCTGGTCACCCCGGCTCGGACGCAGTCCGGCTACCGCGTGTTCTCGCCGCAGGACATCGAGCGCCTGCGCCACATCCGCGACCTGATCCAGCGAGACGGCCTCAATGCCGCCGGAGCGCGGCGCTTGCTCAGCAGCACCGGCGCCGAGAACGGCGCCGAGCGGCCGCGGTCGATGGCCGTCGGCGAGAAGCTGCGGATGCTCCGACGCCGGCGCGGCCTGTCATTGCGCGCCCTCGCGGCCATGACCGGCCTCAGCCCGTCGTCGATCAGCGCCATGGAGCGCGGCCTCAGCTCACCTACGGTCGGCTCGCTGCACCGGCTGGCAATCGCGTTCGAGATCACGGTGCCCGCCCTGATGGGCACGCCGGAGCCCCACGAGCGGCTGGTTGTGCGACCGCATGAGCGCCCTCTGCTGTTCGGCGCGCCCGGGGTGAAGATGGAGAACCTCTACGACGTCGACACGATCCTGCAGTCGATGGTGATCACCGTCGAGCCGGGGGCGGGCAGCGAGGAGTCCTATGCCCACGAAGGTGAGGAGGTGCTCTACATGATCGAGGGCGAGATCGACGTCACGCTCGACGAGATCGACACGTACCGGCTCCGCCCCGGCGACGCGATGACCTTCGCCAGCACGCGCCCGCACCGGTGGACGAATCCCGGCGACGTCACGGCGGCGATCGTCTGGATCAATACGCCGCCGACCTTCTGACCGATCGTCAGGGCGCCGATGCCAACTCGGCCAGCGCGCGCTGCAGCACGCCGATCGCAATGCCGACATCCTCGGCGGAGGTGTCCTCGAGCGGCGAGTGGCTGACACCGCCCGCAAGGCTGCGGGCGAACACCATGCCGACCGGCACGCCGGCCATCCCCAGGATCTGGGCGTCGTGCCCGGCGCCGGACGGCAGCGCCGGTGCGCCGTTCGCAGCGGTCGTGGCAGTGGCCTTCACCGCAGGGTCGGTGAGGACGGCGTGTGTACGCGCTCCCTCGCCCATCTCGGCCGTACAGCCGTAGGCCTCGGCGCACCGCTCGGCGGCGTCCCGGATGCGCCGCTCGAGGTCGGCAACGCGGTCGTCGTCAGGGGCACGGGCATCGACGACCAGGCGCGCGACGCGCGGGATGACGTTGCTCGCGCCCGGCTCGACGCTGATCACGCCAACCGTGGCCACGGCGTTCTCGATTGCCCGAGCAGCGTCGGCGATCTCGAGCTGAAACGCCGCGGCGCACAGGGCGGCGTCGCGACGGTCTGCCATCGGCGTCGTGCCGGCGTGGCCGGCCTTGCCCTCGAACACCACGTCGAGCTCTACGAGGCCCACGATCGACTCCACGATGCCGACCGGTGCAGAGCGCCCCGCCAGCACCGGCCCCTGCTCGATGTGGAGCTCCAGGAACACCGCGGGCAGGTCGACCGGCGCCGAAGCAGGGTCGGAGGCGCCATACCCCAACTGCTCCAGCGCGTCGCGGACCGTGACGCCTTCGCGGTCCGCCAGGTCATAGGCGTCGGGCGGCAGCTGACCGGTCGCCGCCCGGCTGCCGAAGAACCCGCGGCCGAACCGCCAGCCCTCTTCGTCGCGAAACGCCACCACGGCGACGGTGCGATCGCCCTGCTCCAGACCGGACACGGCGGCGAGGCTGCCGATCACGCCGAGCGCGCCGTCGAACTTGCCGCCCGACGGCACCGTGTCGAGATGCGACCCACACCAGATCTCGCCGAGCTCCGGCCGTCGCCCGCGCAGCCGGCCATAGAGGTTGCCGACCGCGTCACGGGAGGTCTCAAGGCCCGCGTCCTGCATCCAGCACTCGACGAGGTGATGCGCCTCCTCCTCGGCGGCGCTCAGGCCGGGCCTGTTCGCGCCCGGCCCGCCGCCGATGGCGTACAGCTCATCCAGCTGAGAGAGCGCGAGTGAAAAAAAGGGGTCTGGCCCCTTTTTTTCAGTCATACCGCGGGCACGGTTGCCGGCTCCTGGAAGGCGCGGATCTTGGAGGTGCGCAGCCCGAGGCGGACGAGGCTCTCCGCCAGCACCACGGCTGCCGGCACGCCTTCGACCACCGGCACGCCCAGCCGCTCCTCCAGCGCCGCCCTCGTCTCCAGCATCAGGCCGCAGCCGAGGCACAGCACTTCGGCGCCCCCCGCGACGGCCCGGCGGCCGGCCTCCTCCAGCTGCGCCAATGCCGACAGCGGATCCTCACCGAGGTCGACCACCTCCGCCCCGCTGGCCTCGATCGACGCACAACGCGACTCGATGCCGTAATGGCGGAGCAGGTCGATCGTCCCGGGAACGCCGCGGTCGAGCGTCGCGACCACACCGAACCGGTGCCCGAGCGACATTGCGAGGGAGAAGCTCGCTTCGGCGATCCCGATCACCGGCGCATCGGTCAGCTCGCGCGAGGCGTAGAGCCCCGGATCGCCGAAGCAGCCGATGATCGCGGCGTCGAACGTCCCCCGGCGCTCCAGGATGCAGCGGGCGACACCGGCCGCGGCCAGCGCCTCGTCGTAGAAGCCGTCGATGAACGGCACGCCGTCATCGACCGTGGCGCCGATGATCTCGGTGCCCGGGCCGGCGACCTCCTGGGCGGCCACCACCATGCTGTCGGTCATCGACGAGGTCGTGTTCGGGTTGATGAGAAGGATCTGCATGGTCACTCTCCCGCCGTTGTGAGATCAGGGGTGGCCGCCGAGACAGGCGTCACGAACCGGCCGGTGCCGGCCTCGGCGAACCGCTCGCCCTCGGGGCCGTCCTCGTACACCGTCCGGCCGCGCACCAGCGTCCGCACCACCTTCCCCGTCAGCTCGACGCCCTCGAACGGCGTCCACTTGTGCGTGTGGTGAAGGTTCGCGCCCTCGACCGTCCATCGCCGCTCGGAGTCGAGCAGCACCAGATCGGCGTCGGCGCCTGGTGTGATCGCGCCCTTGCGAGGTGCGAGCAGCCACAGCTGCGCGGGTGCCGTCGCGAGCCATCGCGCGATCGTCCCCCACTCGAATCCCCGTTTCCTCGCCTCGGTCACCACGAGCGGGACGAGGGTCTCGATGCCCGGCAGGCCATTCGGCGTCTCGAAGATGTTGTCAGTTCCGCGAACGCGGCTCTCGAGCGTGAACGCACAGTGGTCGGTGGTGATGCAGTCGATGGTGCCGTCGGCCAGCCGCTCCCACAGCCGCTCGACGTCGCTGCGATCGCGGATCGCAGGCGCACAGCGGGCGAACGAGCCCAGCCGTCGGAGGTCATCGTGGTCGAGCGCGAGGTACTGGGGGCAGGTCTCGCACGTGACACGGACGCCGCGCTCCTTCGCCTTCGCCACCAGATCGGCGGCGTCGCCGGTGCTCATGTGGACGATGTGCACCCAGCCGCCGAGGTGCTCGGCGAAGAAGATGGCGCGGTTCACGGCCTCCACCTCGACGATCGGCGGACGCGAATCGGCATGGGCGATCGCATCGGTCCGTCCCCGGCCCTCCGTCTCGGCCAGGCCGGCGTTCAACAGGGCGTCGTTTTCGGAGTGCAGGCCGAGCATGAACGGCGTCCCCTTCAGCTCGCGCAACGCGGCCACGAGCTGCGCGTCGTCGATGCCGGGAAACGACGGGTCGGAGTTGCACATGAACGCCTTGAACCCGACCGCACCCTCGGCGATCTGATCGCGGATCGCCTGAGCGTCCTGCCCCTGGGTGACCCCGCCCCACAGTGCGAAGTCGACGATCGCCTTTTCCTGCGCCAGCGCGCGCTTGCGCGCGAACAACGCACCGTCGACGGTCACCGGACGCGCCTGCGGCATCTCAACCACCGTCGTCACGCCGCCCGCCGCGGCTCCGCGGCCGCCCATCTCGAAGCCCTCGGACTCGTCGGGGTCGGGCCCGAACAACTCGGGATCGTCCTGTGTGAAGTGCGTGTGCCCGTCCACGGCGCCCGGCAGGACGACCAGCCCAGTGGCGTCGATCACCGTCGCACCCTCCACCGATGCCGAGCCCGGCGGGAGCAGCGCCTCGATCCGCTCGCCGCTGATGACCACGTCCAGCACTGCGGTCTCGTCTGGAGTGACGACCAGACCGCCGCGTATGACCCGTCTGTCTTCGCTCATGTCAGTGCCTTTGCTCGAAGGGTTTACTGAGATCGGTTGGGCGAGAGCACGTCCTGCAGGCCGTCGCCGACGAGGTTTGCAGCCATCACGACCATGAAGATCGCGACGCCGGGGAAGGTGGCATACCACCACTGGTCGAGGTAAAAGTCACGCCCCACGGCGATCATCGACCCCCATTCCGGCGTCGGCGGCTGTGCTCCGAGGCCGACGAACGAGAGGCTCGCCATGGTGAGAATGGCGTAGCCGACGTCGAGGCTCATCTGCACGATGATCGGTGTGGTGCAGTTGCGCAGGATGTGGTGCGTCATGATGCGCGTACGCCCCGCACCGGCCAGCCGCGCGGCGCCGACGAACGGCTCGTTCTTGAGCTGCAGCACCTGGCCACGGACGAGGCGCGCATACCACGGCCACCACACGATGCCGGTGGCGATGGCGGCGTTCAGAAGGCTCGGCCCGAGGGCGGCGGCCGCTCCCATCGCCAGCACCAGCGCCGGGAAGGCGAGGAACATGTCAGTCAGCCGCATCAGGATCTCGTCGAACCAGCCGCCGGCGTACCCGGCGATCAGCCCCACGGTCGTTCCGACGATGGCGGCGAATGCGAGGATGGCGACAGCCGCCGTCAGGCTGTAGCGGGTGCCGAAGATGACCCGGCTGAAGATGTCCCGGCCGACGTCGTCGGTGCCGAACAGATGCTGGGCGCTGGGCGCGAGGAACTTGGCGCCGCCGTCGAACGCCTCGGGGTCGTACGGCGCGATCAGCGGGGCCGCCGCCGCAGCGATGACGAACAGCGCCAGCACCACCAACCCGGCCGCCGAGAGCGAGTTCGACATCAGCTGCCGGAGCACATCCGTTGCACTCGCGATGCGGCCACGGACGGCGTCGTCTGCCGGCGTCGCATCCGAGAGCGGCGCGAAGGCGCCGGCCGGGGGCACGGTGCTCACGCCACCGCCTCCTCGGCGTCCGCGATCCGCGGGTCGAGCAGCAGATAGCCCACGTCCACGATCAGGTTGACGACGACGTAGACCCCGGAGATCAGGAGCGTCACGCCCATGATCGCGGCGTAGTCGAGGTTGGAGATGGCGTTGATCGCGTAGAGGCCGATCCCGGGCCATGAGAACACGACCTCGGTCAGCACGCTGCCGGCGAGCAGCGCCCCGAACTGGAGGCCGAGCACCGTGGTGACGGGGATCAGGGCGTTCTTGAGGACGTGACGGCGGACGATCACGTCCTCGCGCAGCCCTTTCGCCTCCGCGGCGCGGATGTGATCGGCCTCCGCCACCTCGGCGACCGACGCCCGCATCATCCGCGTCACCACCGCGAGGCTCCCCGCGGCCAGCGTGACCGCCGGGAGCACCAGGTGGACGAGCGAGGAGTTCAGCGCCAGCGTGTCACCGCTCCACAGGGCGTCGAGCAGGTACAGCCCGGTGGTGTCGGTCGGCGGCAGCAGCGTGGGATCGATGCGACCGCCGACCGGTAGGAGCTCCGCCTTCTGAAAGAACAGGATCTGCAGGATGATCCCCAGCCAGAACACCGGCACCGACACCGCCCCGATCGAGACCAGCCGGATCACGTGATCGGGCAGGCGGCCCTTCAGCAGGCCGCCGACCAGACCGAGCGGAATCCCGAACACCACCACGATCAGCATCGCGGCGACCGTCAGCTCGACCGTGGCCGGGAAGAACTGCTGCAGATCCTCCGACACCGGACGCCGCGTCGTGATCGACATGCCGAGGTCGCCGTTGACCAGGTCTCCCATGTAGGTCACATACTGAGCGGGGAGCGACTGGTCGAAGCCGTACTGCCGGCGCAGCACCTCGACCGCCCGCTCTGACGCATGGGGCCCGGCGAGCAGGCGAGCCGGGTCGCCGGGCACCATATGCGTCAGGGCGAACGTGATCAGGCTCATCCCGAATAACACGATCGGGAGCGAGATCAGTCGGCGGACGATCAGTCGGCGCATACAACCATCGTTTGTTATGCGCTCACACCGAGCGCGTACGGGTCGAACGAGTTGATGTACATGCCATTGAACTCGAAGCCTGTCAGCTTCGGGCTCGTAGGCACCAGGTACCGCACGTCCGACAGGAACAGGTACGGCGCATCCTCGACGACGATGTGCTGGCACCGGTTGTAGAGCGCCGTCCGCTTGGCCTCGTCCGGCTCCGCCGTTGCCTGGTCGAGCAACCCGTCGAACTGCGGGTTCGAGTAGTAGGTGAAGTTGTACCCCGCGGTCCCCTGCGCCGACGTGGCGAACAGCGCCCAGAGGAAGTCGAAGGGGGTGGCCAGCGACGGCCACCAGACGACACCGTAGGCCTCGCTGGCCTTGTCCTTGTTCGACAGCGTCCCGACCCAGGTCGATGGGCTGAGCTCCTGGATCGTCACGTCGATCCCGAGGTCTTTCATGTTCGACTGGAACAGCTCACCCAGCGGGCGCTTCCAGTAGTAGCCCGTCTCGTAGATGTACTTCAGCGAGAAGCCGCCGCCCTCGAAGCCGGCGTCGGCAAGCATGGAGCGCGCCTTGTCGACGTCGTAGGTGTACTGCGGGACGCTGCTGTCGTACCCCGGGAAGATCTCGGGCAGCGGGCCGCGAGCCTGGGTGCCCGTTCCGTTGAGCACGTCGTTGACCCACGAGTCGTAGTCGAACCCGTACGAGATCGCCTGGCGCACGGCCTTGTCGGCGGTCGGACCGGTGCGGCAGGGCAGCCCCAGGTAGTAGACGTTGAAGCTGGGGTCGTCGGAGACGGTGACGTTCTCCTTGTCCCGCATCGCGTAGATCACGTCGTCCGGCAGGTAGACGGCGATATGGCTGTCCCCACGCTCCAACTGGAGCCGCTCGGTCGACGGGTCTGTGACGTACTGGACGAGGACGCTCTCGAAATGCTCGCCCTCCCAGCCGCCCCAGTAGGTGTCGTTGCGAATGAAGGACGCCTGCTGGTTCAGCTCGTAGTTCTGGAGCTGGTAGGGCCCCGTGCCGACCATGTTCTTGCTGAGCCACGCCTGTGCCCAGTCGTCGCCCTTGTTGTCGGTGATCGCCTTCGGCGAGATCATGTAGAGCCCGTAGAGGCTGGCGAAGCCGTACAGCAGCCCGTCCGAGAAGCCTGACAGGTGCACGACGACGGTCTGATCGTCAGGCGTCTCCACCTTCGTAACGGGGCTCAGAGCGTAGGCGATGCCCTGCTCCAGCGCCATCTGTCGTTCGATGTTGAGCTTCACGGCCTTCGCATCGAGGGCCGTGCCGTCGGTGAACGTCACATCCGGCCGCAGGTGGAACACGGCCTGGTTCGCATTCGTGTCGTACTCGTACGCCTCGGCGAGGTGTGGCTCGACCTCGATCGTGGCACCCTTGAAACGGAGCAGAGGCTCGTAGGAGCAGCGCCAGAGCAACGGCGACTGGCCGTCGAGCGACACCATCGGATCGAGGGTGACCGGTGTGGCGCCGGAGGCGATCACCAGCTGCTTCGCGGCGGCGCCGGCCTTGGCGGTGCCGCCACCGGTGTTCGCGCTGCTCCCGCCGCAGGCGGCGGCAAGGATCGTGATGCCGTTCAGCGCGAGACCTGCTGCACCTGCGCGCTTGAGTGCCTCGCGCCGGTTCATCGGCCGGCGCAGCAGCTGGTCGATCAGCTCGGCGCGCGAGCGATCCTGGTTGGGCGGTTCATTGGTCACGCTGGTCCTCCTTGGACGTGCTGGGCGGCAGAAGCCTCGGGCCGATCGCCCGACATCGGCCGGCGGTTGGTGACGTGCTCGGCAAAGTGACAGTTGACGAGCCCTCCGCCGGCGCGGGCTGTCGGCGGCGGGTCGTCATGGGCGCAGACTTCGGGGCTCCCGAGCTCCGTTCGCAGCCAGCAGCGGGTGTGGAACCGGCAGCCGGAGGGCGGGTTCGCCGGGTTCGGCACGTCGCCGCGCAGGACGATCCGCTCACGGCGTGCCTCGACGATGGGATCCGGCACGGGCGCCGCCGACAGCAGTGCAACCGTGTACGGATGAGCCGGGTTGTCGAGGACGCTGCCGGCCGGTCCGATCTCGCAGATGCGCCCCAGGTACATGACCGCGATCCGTGCGGCGAGCTGCCGGATCGCTCCCAGGTCGTGGCTGATGAACAGGTATGTGAGCCCGAGGTCGCGCTGGATCTCCTCGAGCAGCGTCAGGATCTGGGCCTGGATCGAGACGTCCAGCGCACTGGTCGGCTCGTCGGCCACGATCAGGTCGGGATCGAGCGACAGCGCCCGGGCGATGCCGACCCGCTGCCGCTGCCCGCCGGAGAGCTGGAACGGATACCGGCGCTCGACCGACCGTGCGAGACCCACCCGTCCCATCAGGTCGTGCACGCGCTCGCCTCGCGCACGCGAGTCGCCGCGCCCGTGGATGATCAGCGGCTCCTCGATCGAGGCGCGCACGCTCATCCGCGGATTGAGGCTCGAGTAGGGATCCTGGAACACCATCTGCAGCCGGGGCCGAAGCGCGGCCAGCTCCTTCCCCTCAGCCGACCCGAGGTTGTGCCCGCCGAACTCGATCCGGCCGCCGGTCGCGCGGATCAAGCGGACGACCGCCTTGGCGATGGTGCTCTTGCCGCAGCCCGACTCGCCGACCAGACCGAGTGTCTCCGCCGATGCGACGCCGAACGTGACGCCGTCGACGGCACGCACGTTGACACCGCGCCGGGTGTAGTGCACCCGCAGGTCGGTGACGTCGAGCAGCGGAGGAGTATGCGGGGTTGTGCTCATCCCTGCACCTCCCCGGCGGTCGCAGCCACGCGCAGCGGCCGTCCGGCCGGCACCTCGTCCGCATGCACCGGGTTGTGGCAGGCACGCAGGTGGTCGGTGGCTCCCTGCTCGGGCGCCGGCGGCGGCATCACCGTGCGACATACCTCGAGCCGCCATTCGCAGCGTGGTTCGAACGGGCATCCCTCCTGCTCGCTCAGCAGGTCGGGCGGCTGACCCGGGATGGGCACGAGCTTGCCCGCCGCGCGGTCGCTGCGGGCGACCGACCGGATCAGCCCCACGGTGTAGGGGTGCCGCGGGGAGTGAAACAGCGCCGGCGTGGTCGCCGTCTCGACGATCCTGCCGGCGTACATCACGTTCACCCGTTCGGTCATGGCCGCCACGACGCCGAGGTCGTGCGTGATCAGGATCAACGCGGTGCCGGAGTCGCGTGTCAGCTCGCGCAACACCTCGAGCACCTGCGCCTGGATGGTCACGTCCAGCGCGGTGGTCGGCTCGTCTGCGATCAGCAGCTTGGGGCGGAGGGCAAGCGCGACGGCGATCATCACGCGCTGGCACAGACCGCCGCTCAGCCGGTGCGGATAGCTGCCCATCACGCGCCGTGGATCGGGCACACCGACGCGGTCGAGCAGATCCTCGGCCCGCCGGGCCGCCGCCGAGCGGCCGATGCGCTCGTGGGCGACCAGCGCCTCTGTGATCTGCTTGCCGATCTTGACAACGGGGTTCAGGCTCGTCGTCGGGTTCTGGAACACCATCGCGAGGTCGCTGCCGCGACGGCGGCGCATCTCCTTCTTGCTCAGGCGGAGCAGCTCCTCACCGTCGAACATCAGCCTGCCCGCGGTGACCTCCGTCTTGCGTCCCGGCAGCATCCCCATCACCGCGAGACTGGTGACGCTCTTGCCCGACCCGGATTCACCCACCACGCCGATCGTCTGACCGGCGTCGACGTCGAAGCTGACGCCGTTCACGGCCGAGACAGGTCCCGCACGGGTGTGGAAGCGGACGACGAGGTCCTCGACCTCGAGCAGCGCCATCAGTCGTCCCCCGGCGCGGGCGGCGCCTGAAGCGCTCTTGCAGCCACCTCATCCGACAGGCCCAGCGTCGAGAGCACGGCGACGTAGCTGCGCCGAGCCTCGCTCCAGTCCCCAGTGAGCAGAGCTCGCAGGCCGAGCCCGTCGCCAAGCCGGCTGAGGATCAGCGCCTGCTGCTCGACCGGCACCGGGCTTCTGACAAGACCGGCGTTCTGCCACAGTGCCAGAGCAGAAGTGGCGTTCGCCTCCCAGCGCCGGTCGACCTCGACGAGGAGGTCCGCCAGCTCGCGATCGCCGACAGCCGTGACGCAGAAGTTGAGCCACAGCCTCCACTCGCCATGCTGCTCCGGGAAATGGGGCACGGCGAACGACACGAACCGGCAGAGGTGCTCCTCTGGATCGGCGGTCTCGCCGAGCTCTCGCTCGACGCGGTCGAGCCAGCTGTGCAGCGTCCACTCGAAGCATGCGGCGATCAGCTCCCGCTTGTCTGTGAAGTAGTGGCTCAGAACGCCGGTGGTGAACCCGCCCTCACGGGCGATGCGACGCAGCGAAGTCGCGTCCAGCCCGTCGCGCATGACGACCTGCCGCGCATGGCGGAGTACCTCCTCGCGGCGACCGGAGTGGGCTTCCATGGACGTCAAGCAGCACCCGGCCGCTCGAGCAGGAGCTTGCCGACATGCTCGCGCCGGTCCATGACAGCGTGGGCGGCGCCGGCATCGGGCAACGGGTACGTGCTCGCGATCGGCACACGCAGGCGCCCATCGAGGACGAGGTCGATCGCTTCGCGCAGCTCCGCATCGCTCGCGAAGCCGAAGCCGATGATGCGATGGCCGTGCTGGAACAGGCGGACGATGTCCAGCGGAACCACTTCGCCGGCGTGCGCGCCGCACGTGACCAGCCGGCCGTCGAGCCGAAGGGAGGCCAGGTGCTTCGAGAACTGTGGTCCGCCGACGGTGTCGAGCACGCAGTCGACACCGCGCCCGCCGGTCGCCTCCAACGCCACGTCCGAAACCGAGGTCGTGGCATGGCAGGCGACAACGTCTGCGCCGAGATCCGCCACCGGCGCGACCTTGTCTTCGGACCCGACGGTCGCGATCACCCGCGCGCCGAGCAACTTCGCCGCTCCGACGAGCACGCTGCCGACGCCTCCGGAGGCGGAGGGAACGAGCACCGTCTCGCCGGGCTCGAGACGGGCGAGCGTGGATGCCATCCGCCAAGCCGTCGCAGCAACCGTCTGCGCCGCCGCGGCGAGCGGGATGTCGTCGCGGGACCGGAGCGGAATCACGGCGTGCGCCGGAACGACCACCCGCTCGGCGTACCCGCCCCAGCGGTCGATGCCGAACTGGACGAAGTCGCCGTTGCCTGACGGGTAGTACTGGACGGCGGTGACGGGATCGCCGGTGGAGAGGCCGGTCACGTCGCGGCCGATCTCCGAGATGAGCCCTGCGAACTCGCCGCCGAGCACCATCGGGAAGTCAAACTCCCAACGCGACGTGCCCGCGCGCGAGTCGAGGTCGCAGTGATTGACACCGCAGGCATGAACGTCGATCACGACGTCACCGGGCCCGGCAACGGGATCCGGCACCTCTTCCCACCGCAGCACCTCAGGGCCGCCGTACTCCCGGAAGACCGTTGCGCGCACTCACCCTCGTCTCGACAACAACTGTTGTGACGTGAAGGTACAGACGGCTCCGCAGAACTGTCAAACGGGACCCGTTCCAAGCGGATCCGACCGCACGCGCTGCGACACTCGCTGGGTGCAGCTGATCCGCGAGGAGTTCAACCGCGTCTGGCAGTGGGAGGAGCGGCACCGCCGTCTGGTGGCTCGCCTGGTTCTGGTCGTAATTGCCACTGTCGTCATCGACGTGGCGGGGTGGCTCTTGATGTACCAGCTCGAGCGCGGAGTCGCAGGCAGCGACATCCACACGCTCTACGAGGCGTGGTTCTTCACGACCACGCAGCTCCTCACGGTCTCGTCGCAGATGCAGAATCCGGTGACCAACGCCGGTCGCGCGCTCGACGTCGCCCTGGAGCTGTGGGCGGTGGTGGTCGTCGCCGGGTCGGCCGGTGCGTTCGCAAGCTTCTTCCGGACGTCTGATCGAAACCATCCGGAGGGCTGAGCCGGCCGGGCACCCACCGCGCGGGACGTGACAACGGTCACGCGGTGCGATGTACTCCCCGGCGATGGAGACGCTCCGAACCGCTCTCGCCGTCTTTCGGCTGGCAGCGCAAAACCGGCAACTGGTGCGAGTCGGCCTCTCGTTCGCGGCGTTCTGCGCCGTGCAGACGGGCGTCTGGCTGGCATTGCTCGTGTACGCGTACCGCGTGGGCGGGGCAGGCGCGGCCAGCGCCATCGCCCTCGTCCAGCTGCTGCCGGGCGTGGTGCTGTCGCCCTTCCTGGCGTCGTTGGCCGACCGATGGCGGCCGGCACGGGTGCTGGCGGGCGGCTACCTCGCGCTGGCGGCATCGGCGAGTGTGCTCGCGCTCGTGATGGCGCTGGACGGCCCGGCCGCGCTCGTCTTCGCGCTCGCGCCCATCGTCAACCTCGCGCTCTGCATCCCGCGCCCGGCGCAGGCAACGACGCTCCCCGGAGTGGTCCAGTCCCCCGAGGAGCTGGCAGCGGCGAACGGCGCCCAGGGGTGGATCGAGAGCTTCAGCATGATCGGCGCGCCGCTGCTGGTGGCCCTGCTCCTCTCGCTCGACGGCCCAGCGGTCGCTGTGGGTGCGATGGCCGTGCTGGCCCTCGGCGCCGCCGTCTGCGTCCTGCCGGTCGAGGGCCCGCGCGTCTTCGGCCACGACCGTGGCGCAGCCCCCGGTGTGCGAGCCGTCGTGGCGGCGAGTGCACGCGTTGTCGCCTCAAACCGCGCGGTGCTGCTGCTCCTCTTGGTCATGGCCGCGCAGTACGCCATCGTCGGGGCGCTCGACCTGCTCTTCGTCGTGCTGGCCATCAACGAGCTAGGGATGGGCCAGGCGGGGGCGGGCTACCTGACCGCCGCGTTCGGCGCGGGTGGGCTGGCCGCGGCCGTTGTCACCGCTGCCTTGATCGGGAGGCGCCGTCTGGCGCCCGCGCTGATCGGCGGCGCCGCCCTGGCGTCGGTCGCGCTGGTCGCCCTCGCCGCCCTGCCGCCCGTAGGCGGCGCCTTTCTGCTCGTCGCCGCCGCGGGCCTGGGCCGAACCGTGCTCGACGTCACCGGGCGCACACTGCTGCAGCGCACATCCCCGCCAACGGTGCTGGCCGGCGTATTCGGCATCCTCGAGTCGCTGCTGAATGCCGGCCTGGCGCTGGGATCCGTGCTCGTCCCGCTGCTGATCTGGCTTGGCGGGGTGCAGGTCGCGTTGATCGGTACCGCCGGTCTGCTCGTGATCCTGCTGGTCATCACGGGACGGCAGCTCTGGATCGTCGACTCCCAGGCCGACGTCCCGCTGACCGAGATCTACCTGCTCCGCTCCATCCCCTTGTTCGCCGGGCTGCCCGCACCCGCCGTGGAGACGCTCGCGCGGTCGCTGGAGCGCGTGCAGGTTCCCGGCGGCTCGGTGCTGATCCGCCAGGGCGATCCGGGTGACCGGTACTACGCCATCGGGCGTGGCGCGCTGACGGTGTTCCGGGACGGGCGCGAGGTTGCGACGCTGTCACGCGGCGACGGGGTGGGCGAGATCGCGCTGCTGCGAGACACCCCGCGAACGGCGACCGTGGTGGCGGGCGCGGACGCGGAAGTCTATGCCCTCGAGCGAGAGCTGTTCCTGCTCGCGGTGACGGGGCACCCGGGCGCTGCTCGCTCGGCGAACGCCGTCGTCGACGAGCGGCTCGCCGATCTGGAGCGCCGGGGCACGGCGGCGCACCCCGGCTAGCGCCCGGGGGCGATGCCGGGTGGGAGCGCCCCGGCGTGCGCGTCGATCAGGTCGTCCACGAGAGCGGCGATCGCTTCGGGTTGCAGCGTTGCGGAGGCGTTGGGATCGAGCAGCGCCGCGTGGTGGACGTGCGCAGGTGAGCCCTCGAGCGCAGCGCGCACCGTCAGCTCGCACACGTTGAGGAACGTGCGGTTGAGCGCCGCCAGTTGCGGCGGCAACTCGCCGACCACAGTCGGTCGGATGCCGGCGCCGTCGACCAGGCACGGCACCTCGACGCATGCACCGTCCGGCAGGTTGGCGATCAGCGAATCGTTGCGCACGTTGCCGTAGACGACACTCGGCTCGCCGGTCACCATAGAGTGCACGATCGTCGCGGCGTACTCGAGGCTCCGCTCGATCTCGAACCCGCCGCCGTCGGCCAGCGTCCGGCGCATCTGCTCGTACTCCTCGAGGTTCTCCTCGCTGCGCCTTACGTACTCGTCGACGGGCACACGGAAGCGCTCGATCATCTCGTCGTCGCGAAGGAACCAGGGCAGGTATTCGGCCGAGTGCTCGCTCGACTCCGTCGGGAAGTAGCCGAAGCGCCGGTACAGCTCGACGCGTACCCGGCGGCGCAGGTCGGGGTCGCGTTCGATCGCGCGGTCGAGCAGCGGGTAGAGATCCTCGCCGTGGCGCTCGAAGCGGAGGATCCAGGCTTGGTGGTTCACCCCGGCACCGAGGTAGGTCACCTCCTCGAAGGGGACGCCGAGCAGCTCGGCGAGCCCGCGGGTGGTGTGCTGCACCGAGTGGCAGAGGCCCACCACACGCTGCACCGGACTGCCGGCGTACGTGGCCCAGCACAGCGTCGCCATCGGGTTCGTGTAGTTCAGCAGCCACGCATCCGGGCACGCGTCGGCCATGTCGGCCGCGATGTCCCACATCACCGGGATCGTGCGCAGCGCCCGGAAGATGCCGCCGATGCCCAGCGTGTCGCCGATGGTCTGGCGCAGGCCGTGGCGCCGCGGGATGTCGAAATCGGCCAGCGTCGCCTCGTGACCGCCGACCTGAATCATGTTGATCACGAAGTCGCAGCCCTCGAGGGCGGAACGGCGGTCGAGCGTCGCGGAGATGGCCGCACCGGCGCCCAGCTCGCGGTTCGTCCACCGGGCCATCCGCTCGGCTGTGTCGAGGCGCTCAGGGTCGATGTCGTGCAGTCGGATCGTCGCATTCGCGAGCTCGGGAAACCGGAGCAGGTCGCCGAGCAGGTTCTTGGTGAACTCGACGCTGCCGGCGCCGACGAACGCGATGTGCGTCATGCGCGAAAGTGTTTCAGATCTGATAGAAACGATCAAGAATGTTCACGCCGGCCGAGCAACGCGCCATCGATCAGCTGTCCACCGAGGGAGGCCGCCTGGGCATCCTCGCTGCCGACCAGCGCACCAGCCTCGTCGCTGCACGCACCGCCGCCGGACTGCCGGCATCCCCGGCCGATCTGACGGAGTTCAAGCTCGAGCTCGCCCGGGCGCTCGGCCCACACGCGCCCGCGATGCTGCTCGACCCGGAGGTGGCACTTCCGGCGCTGCTCGAGCGGCGAGCGGTGCCTCCACACACCGGTGTGCTCGTGTCGCTCGAGCGCAGCGGCTCGCGACGGACGGCAAACGGTCTTCGGGACACCGAGCTCCTGGCGGGCGTCGGCGCCGCGGGCGTCCGGCGGCTCGGCGGCACCGGAGCGAAGCTGCTCGTGCGTCTCCGAGGCGACCGGGAGGGGCCCGGCGATCCGAACTGCCGGGTGATTCGCAAGGCGGCCGAGGACTGCGCCGCCCATCACCTGCTGCTGGTGGTAGAGGTGCTCGTCTACGCCCTTGACGATGAGGATGACGACACATTCCTGCGCAAGCGGCCCGAGCTGATCCGAGAGTCGGCGCTGCTCGCCGAGGCCTGCGGCGCCCGCTACCTGAAGCTCGAGTTCCCCGGCAGCAGCAGCGACTGCAACGCGCTGACGGATGCGCTCTCGGTGCCGTGGGCACTGCTCTCAGCCGGGGTCGACCACGACACGTTCGTCGGCCAGCTGCGGGTGGCGCTCGATGCGGGCGCGTCCGGGTTCATCGCCGGACGGTCGATCTGGAAGGATGCGATCGCCCTGCCGCCGGACGAGGCTCGCCGGTTTCTGGCAGGCGAAGCCCGCCGGCGCCTCGCTGAGCTGCTCGCCGTGGCGGCGTAGGCTCCCCGGTCATGCCCGACCTGGTCGTCCTCGGCGACTGCAATCCAGATCTGCTGCTGGCCGGCGGCGACGTGGTGCCCACGTTCGGGCAGCGCGAGCAGTTGGTGGAGCGTGCCGAGCTGACGGTGGGTGGATCGGGCGCGATCATGGCGTGCGGAGCGGCCCGCCTGGGCGTCTCAACCGCCCTGGTGGCGGCCGTCGGCGACGACCATTTGGGCCGTTTCATGCGTGAGCAACTGCAGCAGCGCGACGTCGACACGTCCCATTGCCCCACGGATCCCGCGGCCGCCACCGGCATCACCGTCGCCCTCGTGCAGGGTGACGACCGCGCCATCCTGACGATGCCGGGAGCTATCGCGCGGCTCCGTGCCGATCAGGTCGACCGCGCAATGCTGACGGCGGCGCGCCACCTGCACGTGGCATCGTACTTCCTGCTCCACGACCTTCAGCATGGCCTGCCTGAGCTGCTAGCCGAGGCAACGCAGGCGGGTCTGATGGTCTCGCTCGATCCGCAAGAGGATCCATCCGGCGGGTGGGACAGCGGCCTTCGTGCGCTGCTTCCGGCGCTTGACGTCCTGTTCGTGAACGAAGAGGAGGAACGCGCGTTGCGTCCGGAGGGCTGCCCGCTGGTGGTGATCAAGCGCGGCCGAGGCGGAGCGGTCGCCCGTTCCGCGGACGGCGAGGTCGAGGCGGCGGCGCCGACGGTCGATTCGGTCGACGCGACCGGGGCGGGCGACAGCTTCGATGCCGGGTTCATCGCCGCCCGGCTGGCGGGGGACTCGATCGCAGACTCGCTGCGCCTGGCGTGTGCCTGCGGCGCGCTCTCCACCACCCGGCTCGGTGGCACCGCGGCCCAGCCGACGCTGGAAGAGGCACGGAGCCTGCTGTGATCCTGTGCGTCGCCGCGAACCCGTCGATCGACCGCCTGTTCAGCGTGAAGGAGCTCGTGCCGGGCGAGATCCATCGGCCCGTCGAAGCGGTTCAGGTAGCCGGTGGCAAAGGCCTGAACGTCGCGCGGGCCGCCGCCGCGCTGGGAGCGGACGTGCGGGCGATCGCGTTGCTCGGAGGTCACAGCGGGCGCTGGATCGCCGAGCAGTTCGAACAGGAGGGCGTCGACCTCGAGGCGGTGTGGACGGAGGGCGAGACCCGTACGTCGATGTCGGTCGCCGGCTCGGGCGCGGGGCTGACCGAGTTCTACGAGGACGGCCAGTCCGTGCGTCCCGAGGACTGGCAGCGCTTCGCCGACGCCGTGACACGGCTCGCTGGAGACGCGCGGTGGATGACCCTCTCCGGCTCACTGCCCCCGGGAGCTCCTCCCACTGGATACGAGCACCTGATCCCGGCCGCGCGTACCGCGTTCGACAGCCGGGAGAGCGGCATCGACGCCCGCCCGCACGTCGTGAAGCTGAACCGGGTCGAGGCGGGGGCGGACGGAGACCCGCTTGCCGCGGCGCACGGCCTGCAGTCCCGCTCCGGCGCGGCGGTGGTCGTCACCATGGGCGCCGCCGGTGCGGTCATGCTGACTCCGGACGCTCGCGCGCTGGAGGGGCGGCTCGATGTGACCGGTGCCTACCCGGTCGGCAGTGGAGACGCGTTCCTCGCGGGGCTCGTCGTCTCGCTGGACGACGGGGCCGGCTGGGACGACGCACTGTCGGTCGCGCTCGGCGCTGGAGCCGCGAACGCCGAGGTCGCAGGAGCCGGGCGGCTCGACGGGGAGCGCGCTCGTCGCCTCGCAGAGCAGGCCGTGGTGCGACCGGCCGGCTGACTCAGCCCTTCAGCCCTCCCTCGGCAAGCGAGCGCACGAACCACCGCTGCGCTACGACGAACACGATCAACATCGGCGCGAGCGCCATGACGTTGCCGGCGGCGAGCAGCGTCCACTTGACCTGGTGTGCGCCCTGGAAGTTCGAGAGGCCGAGCTGCACCGTCGCGTTGTCTGCCGAGGTGATCACGATCAGCGGCCAGAGGAAGTCGTTCCATGTCCACAGGAACGTCACGATGGCGAGCGTTGCCAGGGCCGGAACAGACAGCGGCAACACGATCCGGACGAGGACGCCCAGCCGTGAGCAGCCGTCGATCTTCGCCGCCTCCTCCAGCTCGATCGGCAGTGTGCGGAAGAACTGGCGCAGGAGGAAGATGCCGAACGGTGTCACCAGGTTGGGAGCGATCAGTGCGCCCAGGCTGTCGACGAGGTGCAGGTGCTGCACGATCAGGAACGTGGGGATCATGATCACCTGGAAGGGCACCATCACGGTCGCAAGCAGCACGACGAAGAGCACTCCGCCGCCGATGAACCGCATCCGCGCGAATGCGTAGCCGGCAAGGCTGCAGAAGACCAGGTTGCCACCCACCGCGGCGAGCGTGACGATGGCGCTGTTCAGGAAGTAGCGGCCGAACGGCGCTTCGTCGAGCGCGTCGGGATAGTTCTGCCAGTGGAAGCCCGACGGCACGAGCTTGGGCGGGAAGTGGCGCGCTTCGGGCAGCGTTTCGATCGACGTCACCAGCATCCACACCAGCGGGAGCAGCATCAGCGCGGCGAGGGGCGCAAGCACCAGGTGCCGAGGACTGAACGGCAGCCGCACTCTCATGACGTGTAGTGCACCCGTCTCCGACCGACCCAGAGCTGCAGCAGTGCCAGCACGAGGGTCGCCGCGAACAGGGCGCAGGCGATGGCGGCTGCGTACCCGGCGTGGAACACGGTGAACGCCTGGTCGTACAGGTAGTAGACGACCACGGTGGTCGAGCGAAGCGGCCCGCCACGCGTCGTGACGTAGATCTCGTCGAACACCTGCAGCGCGTTGATCGTCGACCAGACCAGCAAAAAGAGCGACACCGGCGCAACCAGCGGAAGGGTGACGTGGCGGAACACCTTCCAGGGCCCTGCGCCATCGAGCTTTGCGGCTTCCACAAGTTCGCGAGGGACACCCTGCAGCGCGGCCAGATAGATGATGACGTCGAAGCCCAGCCACCCCCATACGGTCATGGCGACGATGGCGTACAGCGCCTGGTCTGGATCCTGCAGGAAGCCGTACGGGCCGAGGCCGACCTTCCCAAGGCCGTAGTTGGCGACGCCGTATGTCGGATCCAGCAGCCAGTTGAAGACGATCCCGGTGGCGACGGTCGACACCGCGACCGGGACGAAGAAGGCCGTCCGGTAGAACCGGGCGAAGCGGATCTGCCCGTCCAGCAGCACCGCGAGGCCGAGCGCTCCTCCCACCGACAGCGGCACGAACAGCGCCGTGTAGATCAGCGTGCGGCGGATCGAGTCCACGAAGACGGGGTCGTCGGCGAGCCGGCGGTAGTTGTCGAGGCCGACCCAGGTCGGCGCGGTGAGAAGGTCGTTCTCCTGTAGCGACAGCAGCACGGCCCACCCGATCGGCAGGATCCCGAAGACGGCGATCAGCGTCGTCGCCGGAAGGACGAACAGCCAGCCGGCAACGTGATCCGACCGCGCCAGGCGGCCGATCATGAGCCCTGCGCGAGCACCTGGTCGACCTCTTCGGCCGCCGCATCCAGCCCATCCTTGGGCTGCGCCTTGCCCAACAGCACCGCCTGGATCGCCTGGCCCATGGCCTGCGAGACCTCTGCATAGGTCGCGATCACCGGCCGCGCCTTCACCGCATTCGCCTCGTTTTCGACGAACTTCTCGACCCCTGGGTATTTCTGCACGTACTCCTGGTACTGCGGCAGGTCGGCCTGCGAGGCGCGGATCGGCAGGTCACCCGTGTCGAGCGACCATTGCATCGCCTGCTCCGCAGACGTGAACCACTTCAAGAACTCCCAGGCGGCCTTGCTGCGGTCGTCGCCGTTGTCGAACATCACCCACTGGTCGGGGCCGGAGATTGTCTGGTGGTTCTGGTCGCCGGGAAGTACCTCGACGCCGTACTCGACGTCGGTGAACCCGGACAGGTCCCACGGCCCGGTGAACAGCATTCCGATCTTGCCCGAGTTGAACAGGTTGGCGTATGTCCCATTCCCGTTGTCGAGATAGACGGAGTGGTCGACGGTCGCCATCTGTTGCAATAGCGTGGCTGCGCGCACGCCGGCTTCGGAGTTGAACGCGGCATGCTGGTTGTCGGGCGTGAGGATGTCGCCGCCGGCCTGCCACAGCAGCGCGTCGAAGCGCCAGACGGTGTCCTCGCTCGCGTCCGCAACATACGCCCAGCCGAACTGCTTCTTCGCCGGGTCGGTCAGCTTCGCGGCCGCCTGACGGAAATCGTCCCACGTCCAGTCGGCGGTCGGGTGGGCAACGCCGGCCTGGTCGAACATCGCCTTGTTGTAGACCAGGGCGAGGTTGTCGACCAGCGCCGGGACGCCGATCACCTTGTCGCCCACCTCGACCGCGCCACGCTCGGCCGGCCAGAAGTCCTCCCAGTTCATCGACGGATCTTCTGCGAGCAGCGGCGCCACGTCGACGGCGCTCGGCGTCCGGGCGATGTTCGCCGCGTACGACCCGTAGAGATACGCGATGTCGGGGGCCGATCCCGAGCGGATGGCGGTGAGCACCTTCTGCAGCGCAAGGTCGGCATTGCCGTAGTTCGACAGCTTCACCTCGATGGACGGGTGGGTGGCGTTGAACCGCTTCACCGCGTCGACGAGGCCCTTCCCCTCCGCATCGACGTAGCCGTGCCACAGGGTGACCGAGACCTTTCCCCCGCTCGAGCCGCCGGACGAGCCGCCACCGCATGCGGTCGCAAGCATGAGCAGCAGGACGGGAAGGATGAGGGCGAACCGCCTCATTGCAGCACCACCGATCTGGTCAGGTTGCGGGGGGCATCAGGGTCGAGGCCGCGCGCGGCCGCGAGAGCGATGGCGAGCCGGTGGGCGAGCACGAGGGTCGCCAGCGGCTCGGGGTCGGGGTCGAGCAGGAACGCGCCAGTGCGACGCACGTCCGCGACCAGGGCCGGGTCGATGTGCCCGAACGGGATCACCGCTGTTCGCGGATCGGCGAGCGCGATGGGCCCGTGGCGGTACTCCATCGCCGGGTAGGCCTCCGACCAGACCTGAGCGGTCTCGGCCAGCTTCAGCGACGCCTCGCTCGCCAGGCCCACGGTCCAGCCGCGCCCCAGGAACACGAACCGCTCGAATCCGTTGGGATCGAGTGGAAGGTCGCTCTCCAGCATGCGCTCGGCGGCCGTCGTGGCGGGCTCCGGGGCGATGCCCAGATGCGCCCGGAGCAGCACGAGGGTGGCCGTCGCAAAGCGGGTCTGCACCACCGACTGCTCGTCGGCGAACGGCAGTGCGACCACCTGCGCCGCGGCGGCCGCAACGGGGCTGTCCGGAACCGCCGTGACAGCGGTCACCGGCGGGTGAGCGCCGCTTCGCAGCACGTCGACCACCTCGGTGGTCGTGCCCGACCGCGAGATCGCGACCAGCGCTTCGTAGTCGCGGCCCGCCGGAAGCTCCGAAGCCGCGAAGGCATCGGTCTCTCCGTGTCCCGCCTGCTCGCGTGAGACGGCATAGGCCTGCGCCACATAGAGGGAGGTACCGCATCCGATCGCCGCGACGCGCGCACCACGCTCGGGCAACTGCGCATCACCGGCGAGCTCGGCGGCCTTCCGCCAAATGGATGGCTGGCTGCTCACCTCATGCTCGATTAAGCGCATATCGGGCGACTTTACGCTTCAAACGATCAGAAAGCAACGCGCGGGGCGCACCAACGCGGGTACACTCGCGCACAGTGCGCCAGGCCGAGCGACTGAGCCGGATCGTCGAGCAGCTGTCGTCAGACGGCTCGGTCAGCGTGGCCGAACTGGCGGCCGGGCTCGGCGTCTCGGCTGCCACCGTCCGCCGCGACCTCGGCATGCTGGCCGACCAGCGGATGCTGGCCCGCACGCACGGCGGAGCAGTGGCGCACGGGGTGCTGTACGAGTTGCCGCTTCGCTACCGCAGCGCGCGGCGCCAGCAGGAGAAGGCGCGCATCGCCAGGGCCGCTGCGGAGCGGGTTCCGGATGGTGCCGCCGTCGGCATGACGGGCGGCACGACGACCACCGAGGTCGCACGTGCGCTGTCCGACCGCCGCCGGCTGACCGTCGTCACGAACTCGCTCAACATCGCGTCCGAGCTCGCCATCCGTCCGAACCTCAAACTGGTCGTGACCGGCGGCGTTGCCAGGTCTGAGAGCTACGAGCTGGTGGGGCCGATTGCAGAGGCGACGCTGACCGCGCTGAACCTCGATGTGGTGCTGGTCGGTGTCGACGGCATCGCAATCGATGCCGGGCTGACCACGCACCACGAGGTCGAGGCGCACACGAACCGGGCGCTGATCAGCCGCGCTCGGCGTGTCATCGTTGTCACCGACAGCTCGAAGATCGGACAGGTTGCGTTCGCCCGTATCTGCGGCCTCGAACAGGTGGACGAGGTGATCTCCGACGCCGACGCCGATCCCGGCGAGGTGGCACGGCTTCGCGACGCAGGCGTCGTGCTAACGCTCGTCTGAGGCCGGCTCGAGCCGCTCGACCGAGTCGGGAGTACGGCCCGCCTTCAGCGCCGCGCGCTTCCAGTCGGCAATCGCATCGCCCAGCTCGGCGTAGGCGGCATCGGCCCGCTGCGCCGGGACAGCGGGCTCACCGGCGTCGAAGAAGAAGTTGGCACCTGCAGCCGTGATGGCGTCCCCCATCGCCAGCACGAGCTCGCTCGCCGCTTGGTCAAGCCTGCGCACGGGGTTCTGGTCGGCAAGGAACCAGACGTCGCGCTGGTCGAGCGTCAGCAGTGCCTGCGCGGCCGCGAACCTCGGATCCGATGCGGGCAGCTCATCCCAAAGGCCGGTAATCTCGCGCAGCAGCCGGTGCCGCGCGTCGCCCGGGTAGCGGCGGAGAATCTCCCGAAGCTGTGCAACCAGCCGCTCGACCTCCGCGTGCAGGGCTGCACGAAGCTCGATGTCCTGCGTCGGCATGTCATCTGCCTGATGATCCATCGCTCCCGCTCGGCCCCCAGCGAAGCAGGCCTCAAGGCTAGAGCCGCGGGGCGCGGGAGGTATGAACGCGCTGTAAGAACATCGTTACGGCTGCGCGGACCCGCTACTCCGACGGCGCCACCGCGTCGAGGCGGCTCAACACCTGCGAGCCGAGCATGACCGACTGGATGCGGCCATCCGCGCGCCGTGCAAAGAGGCACGGCTCGCCGGAATCCCGCACGCCCGCCGCGACGATGAACCGGTCGGGGTCGCCGGTCGGCTCAAGGGTCGGTTTCCAGTCGGCCGACTCCGTGTCGACGAACGTCAGCTTGCCGTCTCGCCACTCCAGCCGCAACAGCTGGAGGTGGTCGCGGTCGGCGTACAGGCCAAGCAGCTCGCTCCACTCCGCCGGCAGCGGGGCCGGCGGGGCAACCGGCGACGGTGCGGCCCGCACGGCATCCCGGGCGATCGTTGCGAGCTCCATCGACAGCTTCTCCGGGGAGGAACTGCCGTTGACGAGCGCGATCGCTCCCACCTTTGTCTTCGGGTCGAAGCAGACGTTCGTCGTGAACCCGTGGATGCCGCCGGAATGCTGCACCCAGACGCCGTCATCACGCCGGTAGGCGTACCAGGCGAGGCCGAACGCGACCCGCCACTCACCGTCGGTGTCGAGGTAGCGAGGAGTGTGCATCTCGGCGAGCGTCGAGCCGGCCAGCACCTGCGCACCTTCACGCGGTCCGCCGTCGTGCCTGAACTGGAATGTGATCCAGCGGGCCATGTCCTCGACCGACGACGACAGGCCGCCCTCTGCCTGGCAGGACGGCGCCTCCACGGAGACGAGAAGGTCGTCGCTGAAGCCCCTCGGCCCGTATCCCGTCGCGCGGCGTCCCTCCATGTCCTCCGGCAGCGGGTCAAAGCCAGACGACCCCATGCCGAGCGGTCCCAGGATGGCCTCCTCGACATACTCGGCGTAGGGCATGCCCGACACCCGTGCCACGATCTCGCCCAACAGCTGATAGCCGAGGTTGGAGTACTTCTGCTGGGTATTGGGCGCGACGCGCGTCCCGATCTCGGCGACGCGAGCGAGGCTTGCGCGCGCATCGCCCTCGTAGATGGGCTCGGTCCAGTCGGTGCCGGGCGGATCACCCATCAGGCCGGACTCGTGCGACAGCAGCCGGCGGATGGTGACGGTCTCGATCGGGCCGAACGGGCTCTCCGCGTCACGCAGCTCCGGCAGGTGCGCGACAGCCGGGTCGTCGAGATGCAGCCGTCCCTCGTCGCGCAGCTGCATGATCGCCGTGCCGGTGAACGTCTTCGTGATCGAAGCGACCCGGTAGAGCGTCCGCGCGTCCGGTCCGCGCCGCGCCTCGATGTCGGCGAACCCGGTACCCGCCGACCACACCAGCTCGTAGCCATGCACGATGCCGACAGCCGCACCGGGCAGGCGATGCTCTCGAACGAAGTCGGCCGCCGTGCGCTCGAGCTGCCGGCCCACGCCGGTGATCGCGCTGGATGTGGATTCCGCCTCTGCCGTGGCCATTCCCATCCCCCTTGTGTGTCGCGCTTGACCCTACTCCGCGCGGACGGGGGACGGGCTCAACCGATCGTCACATCAAGCCGAGCCACTCGGCGATGCGGTCGGGGACGTCATCCCCGAACTCGAGTTTGACCGCCTGATCGATCACACCTTCGGCGTCTGACGGCGCGTGGCGCGGCTCGGTCGACAGGTAGAGAATGACGGCCGCAGCGACGGTCACCGCGGGCTCCTCACCGTCGGGGTCGATCTTCTCGACGGCCGCGGCGAGCCGGCGATCGAGATTCGGCACCGTCCGAACCGGATCGTCGTCGTCCTCGAACCACTGCTCGAGCTCGCCGACCAGCGCCAGCGAGTCGCTGGGGTCGACGATGCCCGCAGCCTGGCGCACAACGTCGGCGACCGTGGGTGTCTCGAGCTCACGGGCCACGGCCGCACGGTACCCACCACCCGACCGGAGGTAACGTGAGGCCTGGAGATCTTCGATGACCGACAAGGAGGACCACGGTGGCCGAGAGCAGCATCCCGACAAGCGAGACCGAGTGGCAGCAGAAGCTGACGCCGGAGCAGTACGACATCCTGCGACGCAAGGGCACCGAGCGGCCGTTCACCGGCAGGTACGTGGACGAGAAGTCGCCCGGCATGTACCGCTGCGCCGGGTGCGGCGCCGAGCTGTTCTCGTCGGAGACGAAGTTCGAGAGCGGCTCAGGCTGGCCGAGCTTCACCGAACCGGCCGACCAGGCGAACGTCGAGCTTCACGAGGACCGGAGCCACGGCATGCTGCGCACCGAGGTGACGTGCAAGCACTGCGGTGGGCACCTCGGTCACGTCTTCCCGGACGGGCCACGCGACGCCGGGGGCCAGCGCTACTGCATCAACTCCTGCGCTCTGGAGCTCGACCCGGCCTCCTGAGGACTCAGCCGGCCGAAAGCCCGCCGTCGATGACCAGCGCGCTGCCGGTCATGAATGCGGCATCGTCGGAGGCGAGGTAGGCGATCGAGCCCGCGATCTCCTCGGGCGTTCCCAGCCTGCCCATCGGCTGACGCGCGGTCAGCTGGTCGATCGACTCGCCGACGTCCTCGACCAGCCGTCGCACCCAGGGTGAGTCCACCGTGCCGGGGCAGATGCAGTTCACGCGGACGCCGTCGCCGACATGGTCGACGGCAAGCGCGCGGGTGAGGGCGATGACGGCTCCCTTGGACGCACAGTACGCAGCGCGGTTCCGAAGGCCGACGACGCCCGCCACCGAAGCCATGTTGACCACGGCGCCGCCACCACCGCGGCTCAGGCGGGGAATGCCATGCTTGCAGCCCAGGAAGACCCCACGCGCGTTGACGGCGAAGACGTTGTCCCAGACCTCGACCGTCGTCGTCGGAGCCGGATCGGTGGAGCCGATGCCGGCAATGTTGGCCACGATGTCGAGCCTGCCGCCCCATTCGCTGTCGCCGCGCTCGAACATGGCAACGACCGACGCCTCGTCCCGCACGTCGACGACATGGCTGACCACGCCGCCGCCCGCGAGCCGCGCGGTCTCCTCAGCGCCATCGCCGTCGTAATCGGCGGCCAGCACCTTTGCCCCCCGCTCGGCAAGGAGCAACGCCGTCGCGCGGCCGATCCCCGAGCCGGCGCCGGTTACGACCGCGACCTGCCCGCTGAACGTCATTCCGTCACCCTCACGCGGGAGATTCTTTCCTAGATGACGCCATAGGTGCGGAACGCCTCCGACACCGGCATGCCTTCGGCCAGCTTCGACCGCACGAGGTTCTCGCCGGAGACTTTCTCCTCGGCCAGCCTGAGCACCTCGCCGGCGGCTTCGATCGGCACCACCACGATGCCGTCATAGTCGCCCAGCACGAGGTCACCCTGATTCACGCGCACCCCGCCGCACTCGATCGGGACGCCGACCGCATCGACGTCGATGCGCCCCAGCGAGTCCTGGCAGTTGATGCCGGCGGCAAAGGTCGGGAACCTCATCTCGATCAGCGCCAGCGTATCGCGCGTGTAACCGTCCACCACGATCCCGCGCGCACCGCGGTAGCGGGACGCCGTTGCGAGCAACTCGCCCCAATACGAGCCGTTCGCTGTGGAGACGACCATGACGTCGCCGTCCGTGAGTGCGTCGACCGCCCGCAGCTCGCCCTTGTAGTAGTCGTCCTGGTCGGCAGGGGGGCCGTCGACCTCCACGGCGTGGACGGTCGAGGCAAACCCGGCCAGACGCGCATCGGGGAACAGCGGGCGGATGTCGGACCGCATCACGTTGGAGCGGATCCCCACCTTGTCCAGGCAGTCGGACACCACGGCCGGGTGCAGCCGCTCGAGACGGTGCAACAGCGCGGTTCGGTCTGCGGTATCCAGAGGTCGGTCGCTCAAGGGACGGCGAGTCTACCGCGAGCCGGACGCCGACGACGCCGCAACTGACAACGGCCGAGAGCCGTCGTCGTCCTCCGCCTCAGTGCCATCCCTCAGCTTGCCCAGCGCCGCTTCCTCGATCTGCCGAACCCGCTCGATGCTGAGGCCGAACGCCTCCGCCAGCTGGCGAAGCGTCCGCTCCGGCCCGTTCAGCCCGTACCGCGCCGCGACGATCGCACGCTCACGCTCCGAGAGGCGGCCGAGCAGCTCCCCCAGCCGGCCGACGTCGAGCGGCGGCAGCCGGTCAAAGGCATCGCCGGCGAGCGGGTCTGCGATCTGATCCCCGACGGTCGCTCCCGCATCGTCGTCACCGAGCCGCTCGTCGAGTCCGCGCGGCGTCCTCGCCGCCGCCATCAGACCCTCGACCTGCCGCCTCGCGAGCCCCGTCTCGCAGACCAGCTCAGACACCGTCGCCTCTCTGCCGCTCAGCTGCAGATGCTCACGTTGTGCGTCCTTGACGCGCGCCAGGTGGCGGGCGGCGCGGTCGGAGAGGACGACGGGCCGTCCCAGCTCCGCAACCAGCTGCTGCATCGCCTGCCGCACCCACCACGACGCGTACGCCCAGAACGGCGTGCCCTGCGCGGTGTCGTACCGCTCGAGGGCGCAGAGCAACCCCACGACTCCCTCCTGGCGCAACTCTGCAAGGCTCACCGTCGCCGACCGCTGGTACATGTGCGCGACGACGTCGATCGAGGGTGCGAACGCGTCGATCAGGGGCTGCCGAGCGTCGCCGGGAGCGCATTTCGCCGCCAGGACGAGCTCCCGTTCGCGGGCGAGCGGGAGCCGCCCCGGAGGCTCACAGGCCGGGTTGGCGCTCACCGGCCCTCACGCGAGTGCAGCGCGTAGTGGGTGTCATCCAGCCGCTCGAGCACGCCCGGATGCATGGCGCTCTCGGGCCAGCTGTCGAGCACGTCGAGGAGGTCGGTCATCAGCCCTGGAGGCTGCTCGCGCGGGGTGCGTACCTCGACCCGCCACCAACCGTCGACCTCGACCAGCATCGCCGGAAAGCCCTGGCGCCAGAGATAGTCGACCAGGTCGCCCGCCTCGGCCAGCGTGCCGGTCTGGCCGTCATGCGCGACGTCGATCTCCACGGCTGATCCCTGCGACGCCGAGTTGCGAGCTCCCACCGGCTTCTCAGCAGAGGCCGCTGCGTCGGGCGCGCCCACAGCCGACCGCGCCGGAGCGTCACGCCCGGACGGTTCCGTAGCGGGCGATCCGGTCGGCGCAGACGACGGCGGCATGTCCCTCGACGCTGTATCGGCCGCGGCCGCCGGGTGCCGGCCAAGCGTGAGGGTGGCAAGCGAGATCAGCATGCTGCCGGCCATCACTCCGATCCCCCACCCCAGGCCGCTCAACTCGTCCGTCCATCCGAGCAACCGGTCGACCGAGAACCGCCCGCCGCCGGTGGTGGCGATTGCGATGGCGGTCGCCCAGATGACGAGCGGAAACTCGTAGCCACCGGCCGACGCCCAGAACCCGTTCTGCCAGTGGACGGTGACGACCGCGTTCAGCATCACCACGGCGATCGCGAGCGCCGCCAGCGGCGTCAGGAAGCCGGCGGCGAAGGCCAGCCCTCCTACGAACTCGGCCAGCCCGGCGAGGATCGCCATCGCGTACGGGTTCCTGAACCTGAGGCCGCCAAATGCGTCCGCAGTTCCCCGCGGCCCCGGCCCGTCGAACGAGCCGAACAGCTTCTGTGCCCCGTGGCCGGCGATCGCCAGACCGAGCACGATTCGCAACAAGAGAATTCCATACGACACGTGTTCTGCTCCCCTCCGTCGTCCCCCGGCTCGGTGAGGTCGAGCCGGCGCCCGCGACCGGCATCGGGAGAATTACCCGGGCCGCTTCGGACGGCATCTGTGAACCCCCCAGTCATGTCGAACCCGGATGTTCTGCCTGCAGGCGCGGTCAGTCGGACTCGCGCACGAGGGCAGCCAGCTGCGTGCGGGTGGTGACGTCCAGCTTTCGGAAGATCTTGTGGAGGTGGTACTCCACGGTCCGTGGGCTGATGTACAGCTGCTGAGCGATCTGCGGGTTTGTGGAGCCCTCCGACACCAGACGGGCGATGCGCGCTTCCTGCGCTGTCAGCTCCTCGATGGGCTGCTCGATCGCACGTGGCGCCACGCGCTCGCCCGTCGCCAGCAGCTCGATCCGGGCTCGCTCGTCGAATGCGCCCGCCCCGATGCTCTCGAAGAGCCCGTGGGCCATCCGAAGCTGGGCACGGGCATCGCGGCGGCGACGCTCGCGCCGGAGCCATTCGCCGTACAGCAGATGGGTCCGCGCGAGGCTCGGAACGGAGCGGGAGCGTCGCAGCCGCTCCAGAGCGGAGAGGTAGAGCGATTCGGCCTCGGCGCCCTCGGCCAGCAAGGCCTGAGAGCGGGCGAGCGTACCGAGCGCCCAGTCGGTGCCGCTCGGCACCGTCCGTTCCTCGAGCCGGCTGACGGCGCCTGCCGCCAACTCGGTCTCCCCGAGCCGGACGGCGGCTTCGATCACTTCGGGAAGGACCTGCGTGGCGAGATAGAGCGCCCGGTCTTCGCACACTTCCAGGGCCGCCGCGAGCGCCGCCTCGTAGTTGCCGAGCCCCATCTCGAGCACCGCCGTCGCATACTGCGCGAACGTGACGTACCGTCCGAGCCCCCGCGCGACGGCGTCACGCCTGGCCGCTACGGCGAGATCTCGCGTTTCCGGGCGTCCCTGCCACGCCGCAACGATCAGGACACCTGCGTCGGCGTGGCTTGCAAACGGGTCGCCGCCGGCAGCCGCGAGGTCCCGGGCTTCGTCGAACCAGGCAGCGGCCGCGTGTAGCCGTCCCGAAAGGACGTCGTCGAGGCCGCCCAGCTGGTGCAGCGCCGTGGTCAGGTGTGAGAGCTGCCCAGCCTCACGGGCGAGCTGCACATGCCGGTTCGCCAGGCCGTGAAGGCCCTCGTCGTCCCAGATCTCGATGGCGGCGAGGGCGCCGAGCGGGAGCCAGCGCACGTCATCCTCCCGCCGAAGGCCCGCGATCGCCCGGCGCAGGACCGGCACCGCGGCGGCATGGCCTTCGGTGAGCAGGAGACTCAGCCCGTCGAGCAGCAACTCAGCGGCGGTAGGCTTGATTGCGCGCGGCGCCTCACGTGCCCTGGCCGCGACGCCGACGGACCCGCCCGAATTGCCGAACCGCCCGTGGTAGATCGATGCCTCCAGCGCCTCGAGATAAACCTGCCGCGCCAGGCGCGGCTCTGCGTCCTCGAGTGCCAGAGCGGCGTCAAGCATCATGGCCGCTGCGTCCGCCCCCTGTCCAAGCGCGAAGCTGATCGCTCCGCGCAACCGCAGCACCTGCGCCTGCTGGATCCGGTCGAGTTTCTGCGCCCGCACCTGGGCGAGCTCTGCCGCCGCACGGCCTGGGGTCCCGGCGGCCAGGGACGCCTCGACTGCCGACACGCTGCGATCGAAACGATCACCCGGTCCGGGGCTCAGGCGCGACGCCCTCTCGAGCAGCGTCGCCGCCGCGGCGTTGTCGCCTCGGGCCCGCGCCAGCTCGCCGGATCGCGCGAGGCCTGCCGCCACGTCCTCGTCGGGCGTCTGAGCGACCACCGCCCGATGCCAGGCATGCCGCTCGGGATGCAGACGGGAATCGATCGCATCGGTCAACGCCTGGTGCACCCTGAGCCGCTCGGTCTTCGGCGCGGCCGCATAGATCGCAGACCGGATCAGTGGATGGCGAAATGCGATTCGGTGATTGACCGTGACCAGCCGCTCCCGCTCGGCGGGAGCAGCGGCGTCCGCGGACAGGCCGAGCCTCGCCGCTGCGCTCCAGAAGACGCCCGCGTCGACCTCCGGATCCGCCGCAGACAGCAGCAGCAGCACCTGCGTGTCGGCTGGGAGGCTGCGTACCTGCTTCAGAAAGCGCTGCACGAGCCGGTCGCCTACGGGGATGGGCTCGGGTAACTGCTCCGCTCCACCCAGCTGGTCGGGAGTCAGCTCGCCCGGCAACTCGAGCAACGCCAGGGGGTTCCCTCCGGTCTCGGCGACGAGGCGATCGGCGACATGGGCGTCGAGCGTACCCGGCACGGCCGACTCGAGCAGCTTGCGCGCGTCGTCAGCCGCCAACCCGCTCACCAACACATCGCGGACACCCGTCAACGGCCCGGCGCCGGACGCGGAAACCTGCACCGCGAACAGCAGGGCCACACGCTCGGTAAGAAGACGGCGGGCCACGAAGGCGAGCACGGCGGCCGATGCGGGATCGAGCCATTGGGCGTCGTCGACGGCACAGAGGACAGGCCGGACGTTCGACGCTGCCGAAAGCAGCGTGAGCGCGGCAAGCCCGACGAGAAACGGCTCCGGTGGAGGTCCCGCAACCCGGCCGAACGCCAGGCTGAGCGCTTGCTGCTGGGGCACCGGGAGGTGCCGGAGATTGTCGAGCAACGGCGCACAGAGCTGGTGCACCCCTGCAAACCCCAACTGGTGCTCCCATTCGTCGCACGTGACGCGCGTGACCCGCATGCCGGCGGTGCCGGCGGCGCCGACGGCGTATTCGAGCAGTGAGGTGAGGCCCACGCCCGGCTCGCCACGCAACACGAGCCCGCCGCCCTCGCCGTGGTCGGCGGCCTCAAGCAGCCCCTCGAGCGCACCGATCTCGCTCAGTCGATTTTGCAACCGTTTCAAACGTGGCCAAGGACTTCGGTTCGTGACACAGGAACTCGAGGGCCTACGAGCGATCCGGATCATGCCATAACATGAGGCATATGCAACTTTTATCGGCCTCCGATCTGCTGCCACCGGCAAAGCACAGCGCGTTGCTGTACGAGACGGTCGACGAGTTTCTCGCCACGATCGGGCCATTCGTGGCGACGGGCATGGCGCAGGGGGACGCCGTCATCGCCGTGGCGGCTCCGGCAAACCTGATCGCACTCCGCGAGGTGCTGGGCACGATTCCGCCGTGGGTACGCCTCGTCGACGGAGAGCAGTGGTATGCCCGAGGGCCGGACACGATGGGCCTCGTGGACGGCCAGGTCGCCGCCGGGCGCCTGCGGGTGCGGATCGTCGGTGAGGTCGTGTGGCCCCGCGACCCCGAGCGGACCGCGGCAGCGGCCGAACTGGCGCTGAATGCCGCCGTTCATGCCGGCGGCTCGGTCCGCGGCGCCACGTGGCAGGAGGACGGCAGCTTCTTCTGCCAGGTGGAGGACGACGGCGCAGGCATTGGGGATCCGGGCGGCGGGTATCAGCCGCCGTTCGACGGCGATCAGCGCTGGGGGCTGTGGCAGGTCAGGCAGGCTGTCGAACTGATCGAGTTCGGGCGTTCGAGCCGTGGATCGGTGGTTCGGCTGCGAGTGAGACGCGGAGCCGACCCGGACGCACGCGCCCACCCGGCGCTCACGCGCTTGTAGGGACGCGCTCTACGCTAGGCACGTGGCGTCCGAGGCCGAAACCGAACGCGAAAAGCGTGTCACGCCGTTCGAGCTCTACTTCGACCTCGTCTTCGTCTTCGCATTCACCCAGGTCACCGGCCTGCTCGCAGCGAACCTCACCTGGGGCGGCATGCTGCGGGGAATGCTCGTCTTGGCCGCGCTGTGGTGGGCGTGGGGCGCGTACGCCTGGCTTGCGACGACGACCGACCTGTCGGAGGGTCGCACGCGGCTCGTGATGCTGGTGGTGATCGCGGCGATGCTGGCCGTGGGACTGGCGACGCCGAGGGCGTTCACCGACGACGCGCTGGTCTTTGCGCTCGCGTACGCCACCGTCCGGGCTCTGCACCTGGTGCTGTACGCGGTCGCGGCGCGCGACGATCCGCGCCTGCTGAGGAACGTGCTCGGGCTCGTCCCTGGTTCGATGTTCTCCGCCACCCTGATCCTCATCGCTGCGCACTTCGACGGAAGCGTGGAGGTGGCCCTGTGGACGATCGGGCTCGTGTTCGACTACTGCGCGCCGCTGGTGCTCGACCCCGAGGGCTGGCAGGTGAACGCCGCCCACTTCGCCGAGCGCTTCGGGCTGATCTACATCATCGCCCTCGGCGAGTCGCTGATCTCGATCGGCGTCGGCGCTCAGGGCCTCGATGTCACGGTGGGCCTATTGGCGGTCGCATCGCTCGGCGTCGCGGTGGTCACAGCGCTGTGGTGGACGTACTTCGATGTGGTGGCGATCGTCGCCGAATGGCGCTTGACGAACGCACTCGGAGGCGAGCAGCAGGCTCTCGCCCGTGACTCCTACAGCTACCTGCACCTTCCGATGGTGGCCGGCGTGATCCTGTTCGCGGTCGGCGTCAAGAAGACGGTCGCTCATCCGGGCGATTCGCTCGAGACGGTCGCGGCGGTGTCCCTTGCCGGCGGGATCGCGCTGTACCTCGTGGCACAGATCCTCTTCCGGCTGCGAAACGTCGGCACGATCAGCCGGCCGCGCTGTGTCGCCGTGGTCGCACTCGCCTGCGTCGCGACGGCCGGCACGTCGATGCCAGGCGTCGTGCAGCTGCTGCTCGTGGCGCTCGTCGCAGCGCTCCTCGTGGCGTGGGAATCCGTTCGCTACCGCGACCAGCGCCGGCGCGTGCACAGCGGCACCTTTGTTCCCGTCCGCCACCGGTAGCTCAACCGGCGCTGATCGCCCCTGCGCCGAGCAGCGCCAGTACGACCCCCAGCCGCTGCGGCACGGCCAGCCGCTCGCCGAGGTGACGATGCGCAAGCGCGACCGTCACCACCGGGTAGAGCGCTGACAGCACCGCCACGATGGACAGGAAGGCCCCGGTCGTCGCGGCGGCAAACGCGAGGGTCGCAAACGCATCGAGCACCCCGATCATCGCGAGGTCAGGCAGGGCCGACCGCGTCATCTTTGGACGGAGCAGCGCCGCGGCGATCAGCACGACGCCGAGCGACGTCGCCCGCGTCGCCGTCACGCCGAGCAGGGGATCGGTCTCCGCCGCCTTTGAGAGCAGCACGAGCTGCACCCCGATCGCGAGCATCGCGACGACCGCGAGCGCAAAGCTCCTTCGCTGCGCCGCCGGGGCCGGGTGATCGCTGCTCGGCTCGCGCGCGGCCAGGATCACACCGGCCAGGGCCAGCGCAATCCCGAATGACTGCAGCGGTGAGGGGCGGTCGCCCGTCGCGAGGCCCGCCACCACCGGTATCGCAGCGCTTGTAGTCAGGACCGGCGCGGCGATGCTCATGGAGCCGATTGCAAGCGACCTGTAGAACGCGGAGATCGCAATCGCGCCGAGCAGGCCCGCGCCGACCCCCGCGGCGAGTCCTTCCGGCGCGTAGTCCACGCCGCGCACCGCGACCACGGCGAGCAGCGCGACCAGACCCGCCGTCTGGCTGACGGCGATCACGGTCAGCAAGGGGTGCCGCCGGCTGGCGAGCCCGCCCCGAAAGTCGGCCACGCCCCACATCAGCGACGCGGCTAGCGCAAGCACGATCGGCATCGCCGGAGATGTTGGCAAACGGCCCGCGGCCGAGCCGCTTCCACGCCGATGAACCTACCCGAACACGCACAACATGTTTCACACCCTTGGCGCACGACCTTGCGCCAAGCCGAGCCGATTGCAACCTCCCGGCAGGATCGTCACCGCCGCGTGACCGCCCCGTGATGTATTCGTCCAAAACCGGACGGAAACGGTGTCAGACACCGGGGACGGGGGCCTGCCCCGCTTGGGCCACCCGGTCGGGGGGTGGCTAGCGGCGCAGGCGGCGAGCCCGCGACGCGATCTGTGAGCGGTTTCGCCAGATGTAGCGGCCGACGGCCAGGAAGACGGTGCTGCGGATCAGTCGAGCGATCATTTGCGCCCCTTGTACCCGGGGCCGCGTTGCCCAAACCGCAAATGTCAGGATCGGCCGGTGTTCAGCGCACTGTGACCTGGACGCGCTGGACGGCGTTGTTCGCGTAGCCGCCGACGTTCCAGGGAGGGTCGAGCGGCTGGCGCTCGCCGGCCCCGTCGGTCGCCGCGCAGCAGAGCTCGTACGTGCCTGGGTGCTCGGGGTGCCAAACAACCGACCAGCCGCGCCACGCGTGCGGCCCGGCCTGCTCGCCGAGCTCTGCGGGCGACCACGTGTGGCCGCCGTCGCTCGAGAACCCGACCGAGGCGATGTTGCCCCAACCCGACCAGGCGCGGCCCTCGACCGTCACGGGCCCGGCTTCGACGAACCGCTCGCGCGTCATGAAGTCGGGCATGCCCGGCGGCACCATCAGCGAGCGCGGCTTCATGCGCGTGACCGGCTCGCCGGGCTCGTCCTCGGTCTGGCGGTATCGGTAGGCCTTCGCCTGCTGGTACCCCTGGTAGGGCTCCGAGATCGCGGTGATGCGGTCGAGCCACTTGACGCTCGTCATCCCATACCAGCCGGGAACGATCAGGCGCAGGGGAAATCCGTGCTGGGGCAGCAACGGCCGGCCGTTCGACTCGTAGACAAGGAGCACCTCGTCGGCGGTGGCGTCCTCGATGGAAAGGCTGCGCCCGTAGACCTGCTCCACGCCGCCGTCGATGCCGGCGTCGAGCCCTTCGAAGGCCACCTCGATCGCGTCGTCGAGCAGGCCGGCGTCCTCGAGCACGCCGCGAAGCGGCGTACCCGTCCACTCCGCGGTGCCGACCGCCTCGAGCACCCACGGCTGGCTCACAACACGGGGCCACACACGGGCGCGGCCATTGCCGGCGCACTCCATCGTCACCGCCTGCGTGACGGAGGGGCGTGCCCGGATGTCGTCAAGCGAGACCGACAGTGGCCGGCCCACGCGGCCGCCGACCTCGAGCCGCCAGGTGTCGGTGTCGACAACCGGGATGTCGAAATGGATCAGGAGGTAGTGCAGTCCGAGCGGCGTGATGGGGTAACGGAGCGCCTCCAGCGGTACGCCATGGTTCCGGGTCGCCAGCTGCAGCTCCTCCAAGCTCCACGTGGCTGCCCCGGAATCCATGGGGCGTACCCTAACGCTGCGGCTCGGACGCTCAGTCAGCAGCCTGACTCTTGACGACGCCGACAACGTGGCCTTCGGGGTCGGCAATCAGGCCGAACGTCACCATCGGCATCTCGGTCACCGGCATGACGGTGCTGCCGCCGAGCTCCCCCGCGCGGTCGAGGATCGCCTGCGGGTCGTCGGCCGATACGTAGAACGTGACATGGCCGGGGCCGCCGTCCTGTGACTGCCCGATGCCTCCCCCGATGCCGCTGTCCTCGCTCTTCACCATTGTGTAGCCCATGTCGGGAATGGTCTCGGTCTGCCAGCCGAACAGCCCACCGTAGAACTGGCTGAGCTTGTCCTGATCCTTCCCCACGACCTCGAAGTGGATGACGGGATGTGCCATGGCATGGACTCCTTTTCCGGATGGTTGACGGACGACTACCTCGGCGGCTGGGTCAGCCAGGGATCCCGCCCCGGGTCACTGCCGGACGCCACCGCGACCAAGCGCGGGAGGTAGTGATCCCACCCGTGCGTGTGCGACGCCGCCGACTCCGCGCTCGGCAGGTCGCGGTGCACGAACCGCACGATCGTGGAATCACCAACCGGCTCGAGCTCGATCTCGATGGTCGACGAGCCGGGTGGCACAGAGCTCATTGCCTTGTCCTCCTCGGGCTCCCAGCCCCAGGTGTGGACGAGCCGACGCGGCGGCTCGAGCTCCACGAACTCGCCGCGGGCGATGTGCGTGCCGGCCACCGCGACCCGGTAGAGACCGCCGGGGCGGGGGTCGAGCTCGGCGGTGCTCCCCATCCACTGCACCGCCTTCTCAGGATCGACAAGAAAGCTCCAGATGGTCTCCGGCGACGCGTCGATCGTGATCTCGCGCCGGACCTCGGTCGTTTCAGCCGTTTTTGCCACGTTGTTTCCTCTCCTCGTGTTCTGCCTCGCGCTTCAGCGCGTCGAGCCGGTCACCCCAGAACTCGTCCAGGAACGCCTTCAGATCCGCGAGCCCGTCGGGCCGGGCCCGGTACAGCCGTCTCGTGCCATTGCGTCGCTCGCTCACCAGACCCGCCTCCCTCAGGACCGCCAGGTGCTGCGAGACCGCGGGACGGGTAACGTCGAACTGGGCCGCGATCTCGCCGGCCGACAGCTCCTCGTCCCACACCAGCCGCAGGATCCGTTGCCGGGTCGGTGCGGCGATGGCTCGCAGTGCAGCTTCCACGGTTCCTATGTAAGCATATCCTTTCGAAAGGTGCAACTTACAGATAAGTCCCGTCGGGCGAATCCGATACCGTGAGACGCCCCATGTTCGTCAACCGTATGCCGCACTACGAGGTCCTCAGCGAGGACGCGATGGCCGTCATCGAACGCGGCTGGAGGCGGCTGATCTCGGAGATCGGCGTGGAGTTCCTGCACGACGACGCCGTCGAGCTCTTCCGAAAAGCGGGCCAGACGGTCGACGGTCAGGTGGTCAAGTTCGACCCCGAGTTCATTCTCGAGCAGGTAGCGAAGGCGCCGAGCGAGTACGACATCGTGGCCCGCAACCCGGAGCGGACCGTGCATGTGGGTGGCAGGGCAATGTGGTTCGCGCCGACCCAGGGCCCGCCGTTCGTCCGCGAGGGCAACGAGCGACGCGAGGCGACGATGGCCGACTTCGAGCGGTTCTGCCGTCTGAGCCAGGTCTTCGACGAGCTCGACACGCCGGGCGGTCTCTGCTGCGAACCGAACGATCGTCCGCTGGACTCGCGCCATCTCGACATGGTGCTCGCCGTCCAGACGCTGACCGACAAGCCGTACCTCGGCGCCGTGATCACCGGCGAGGCCGCACACGACACGCTGGCCATGACCGACATGCTGTTCGGGAGCGCGGGCGGATCGGCGGAGCGGCCCGAGCCGCGCGTCTTTGCGGTCGTCAACGCGAACTCGCCGCTTCGGTTCGACACGCGGATGCTCGAGGCGATGATCGCCTACGCCACCGCCGGTCAGGTGAACGTGATCACCCCGTTCCTCCTGATGGGCGCGATGGCGCCGGCATCGGTGCCGGCGGCGCTGGTGCAGCAGACCACCGAGGCGCTGGCGGGCCTGGCCCTGACCCAGCTGGTGCGGCCGGGGGCCCCGGTGATCCTGGGGTCGTTCCTCTCGCACACCGACATGCAGTCCGGATCGCCCGGCTTCGGCGGCCCGGAGTCTGCGATGGGGCTGTTCTGCTCTGGCCAGATCGCGCGCCGGTTCGGCATTCCCTGGCGCGCGGGAGGCGGGTTCCTGACGTCGAGCCAGACCCCTGACGCACAGGCCGCGTACGAGGGCCTCAACACCATGCTGCCCACCTTCCTCGCCGGAGCGCACTACGTCGAGCACGCCGCCGGGTGGCTCGAGTCCGGCCTGGTAGCGAGCTACGAGAAGTTCATCGTCGACATCGAGATGCTCCGCATGCTGAAGGAGGAGTTCACGCCGCTCGAGGTCGACGAGGCGAGCCTCGCGTTCGGAGCGCACGAGGAAGTCGGGCACGGTGGGCATTTCCTCGGCGCAGCGCACACTCTGGAGCGGTTCCGCGACTGCTTCTACCGGCCGCTCCTGTCCTCGACCGAGAACTTCGAGCGTTGGCAGCGAAACGGCGGGAACGATGCCGCGGCCCGCGCCGGCAACCTCTGGCGCCAGAAGCTCGAAAGCTACGAGCAGCCGCCGCTCGACGCCGGCATCCGGGCGCAGCTCGACGAGTACGTGACCCGCCGCCGGGCCGAGCTCGGCGACTGAGGCGCCGATGCGCATCACAGCCGTCCGCGCGTACCGGCAGCACCAGCCCTTTGTCGAGGGCGGATACGGGACGTCGAGCGGATCGGTGGCCGGCTACGACTCCACGATCGTCGCCGTCGAGACCGACGAGGGCATCACCGGGTGGGGCGAAATGGCCCCGCTGGGCTCCTTCTACGCGGAGGCGTTCCCGGCCGGCGCGAGAGCCGGAGTCGCCGACCTGGCATCGGTTCTGATCGGACGTGACCCGGCTCAGCCGGGACGGATCACCGAGCTGATGGACGGGGCCATGCGCGGCCAGCCGTACGTCAAATCGGCGCTCGACATGGCGTGCTGGGACGCAGCTGCGCAAGGACAGGGCCGACCGCTCTGCGAGGCGCTCGGCGGGCGGTTCGGCGACGCCGTCGACCTCTACCGCGCGATCCCGCCGATGGCGCCCGCAGCCGCCGCCGAAACAGCGAGGCGGTACGTTGCCGACGGGTACCGGCGCCTGCAGGTGAAGGTCGGCGGCGATCCGGCCGCGGACGCGGAGCGGCTCGCCGCCGTGCGCGACGCCGTCGGCCCGGCGATCGTCCTGTTCGCAGACGCGAACGCGGCGTGGACAACGGGCGCCGCCCTCGGTTTCATGGCGCAGACGACATCGCTCGACTACACCCTGGAGCAGCCATGCCGATCGATCGGCGAGAACCGCACTGTCCGCGAGCACTGTCAGCGGCCGCTGGTGCTGGACGAGTCCATCGTCTCACTGGATGCCCTGCTCGAGGCATGGCGCCACGGGATCGCCGACGGCGTGACGATCAAGCTCTCCCGTGTCGGCGGCGTCACGCGCGCGTCGGCGCTGCGGGATGTCGCGGTGGAACTGGGGCTCGAGGTGACCGTGGAGGACACCGGCGGTTCGACGATCGACACCGCTGCGATGCTGCACGTGGGGCTCTCAACTCCGGAGCGTCACCGGCTGCACATGGTCGATTTCACATCGTGGGTCACGGTGGGCAACGCTGATGGCCTGCCGGCACCGCGCGACGGTCGGCTCGCCCCGTCCGACGCGCCCGGCCTCGGCATCACCGTCCGCGAGGCCGAGCTGGGGGATCCCTTCTTCACGACCGGCTGATCCGGTTCCCCAGACGCGGGCCCGCCGAGTGCGCGATCATGCGGGCCTTGTGATGGCCGACACTCCGCTCCTCCTCGACGACCGCCTGACGGTCGGCCAGGTCGCCGAGGTGGCGACCCGCCACCGGCCGGTCGCGCTCGCCGACAGCGCGCGTGCGCGGATCGACCATGCCCGCCGGGTGACCGACGACCTGCTCGCCCGCGGCGAGCGGGTGTACGGGCTGACGACCGGCGTCGGTGCGCTGAAGCGGGTCTCGGTCGGAATCGTCGAGCAGCCGGCGTTCAACCGGCTGATGCTCCTTGCCCACCGCACCGGGACCGGGCCGCTCGTCGACGAGGCGGTCGTCCGGGCTGCGATGCTGGCGCAGCTGGCAGGGTTCGCACGCGGACGCTCCGGCATCCGAACCGAGTTGGCCGACGTGCTGGTCGCGGCACTGAACGCCGGGCTGGTCCCGCGTGTTCGAGCCACCGGATCACTGGGCCAATCCGACCTCGGCCCGCTGGCCGACCTCTCGGCTGCGCTCACCGGCGACGGTGAGTGGGCCGCCGAGCTCAAACGGCTCGGGCTCGAGCCGTGGGAGCCGACCGCCAAGGAGGCCCTGGCGTTCGTCAACTCCAACGCGTTCACCCTTGGCTGGACGGCGCTGGCACTGGGCGAGGTGCCCACATTGCTCGGCCGGTTCGACCAGGCGGCGGCGCTCACCTTCGAGGGCATGCTCGGCAACGTCGAGGCGCTCGATCCGGCGGTCGCCGAGGCGCGCCCGGTGCCCGGCATCGCCGAAGCGGTCGACCGCATGCGGCAGCTGCTCGCCGGCGGCACGCTGATCGAGGGCGGCCTTCATCGGCATCTCCAGGATCCGCTGACGATGCGGGTCGTGCCGCAGACACACTCCGCCGCCCACGTCGCTCTGACGCACGCGACAACGATCGTCGAGGCTGAGCTTGTCGCATCGCACGACAACCCCTCGATTTCGCCCGACGGGCGGGCGCTCTCGAACGGCAACTTCGACTCGGTGCCATACGGAGTCACGATCGACTACCTGCGGCTGGCGCTTGCCCACGTGATCACCGCTTCGTGCGAGCGCGCGAACAAGCTCGTGTACGCCGCCTTCAGCGGGCTTCCGACCGGCCTGCGCTCCGACGACAGCTCCAGCCATGACGGCCTCGGCATCGTCGTCTACGGAGCGACCGCGGCGGCCGCCGAGGCCCGCCTGCTGGCGATGCCGACGACGCTCGAGGTGCCGACGACGTCCACCGCCGAGGGGATCGAGGACCGCGTCATTCCCAGCACGCTGGCCGCGCGGCGGCTGGCGGAGATGACGAAGCTGGCCCGGTATGTCGCCGCCGTCGAGCTGTACCTGGCGGCTCAGGCCGTCGACCTTCGCGACCGCGCGGAGGAGCTCGGCGACGGCACCCGGCACGCGTACGACCTCGTCCGCACGCACGTGCCGCGGCACTCGGACGGCGAGCCGCCGCTCGCCGATCTCGCTCCGCTCGAGCAGGCGCTCGCCGAAGCCTGACGGCGTCGTTGCCCGCCTGGGCACGGGACGGCGGCGTCCTCCCACGATCACGTAGACTCGCCCGGTGCTGGAGAGAAAGGTCGCGGTCGTCACCGGGGCGAGCAGGGGCATCGGGCTCGCGGTGGCAGAGCGCCTGCTCGCGATGGGCGCCGACATCGGCGTGCTTCAGCGAAGCGGCGCGGACGCCGCCCGTGAGGCGGCGGAGGGTGCCGGCCGAAGGTTCCACGCGGTCTCCGTCGACCTCGCGGATGCCGAGGCCGCGCAACGGGGTGTCGACGAGATTGCGGAGGTGCTCGGCCGTGTCGACGTCCTGGTCGCAAACGCCGGGGAGGTGGAACGGCAGCCGGCGCTCGACCTCTCGCTCGACAGCTGGCGCAGGCAGATCGCCGTCGACCTGACCTCCGTCTTTGCAACGTCCCAGGCCGTTGCCCGGAGGCTGGTCGCCCAGGAGAGCGGCGGAGCGATCGTGATGGTCGCCTCGGTGCTCGCCTTCCAGGGCGGCATCAACGTCAGCGCGTACGCGGCGGCCAAAGCCGGCGTCGCAAACCTTGCGCGTGCCCTCGCCAACGAATGGGCACCGCTCGGCATCCGGGTGAATGCCGTCGCACCCGGCTACGTTGCCAACGAGCTGACCGAGCCACTCCGGGCAGACCCCGACCGCCTCGAGGCCATCAGCGCCCGCATCCCGGCCGGCCGGTGGGCCACTGACGACGACATCGCATCGGCGGTCGCCTGGCTCGCCGGGCCCGATTCCGCATACGTCCACGGTCATGTGCTGGCGGTCGACGGGGGGTGGCTCGCGCGATGATCAGCCCGATCGCATCGGTGGATGCCGTCGTCCTGCGAGCGCCCTCGGACCCGCTCGACCTCGACGGCTCCAGCGAGACGATCCTCGTTCGCATCAGGGACGCGGAGGGGCGCGAGGGCATCGGCGAGGCCGACGCCCCGGCGACGGTCGTGCGGGAGCTGATCGAGATGAGCGACGTGCATTCCTGGAGCCGTGGCCTGCGCTCGATCCTGCTCGGGCGCGACCCGTTCCGCCTCGGTGCGGCATACCGGGCGATGTACGAGGGCACGATCTACCACGGGCGTCGCGGTCTCGGCCTGCATGCGATCAGCGCCGCCGACATGGCGCTGCACGACCTCGCGGCCCGGCAGCTCGGCCGCCCGGTGTACGACCTCCTGGGCGGTCCCGTCCGCGACTCGATCGTCCCCTACGCCACCGTCTATCCCGGCGCGCCGCGCGGCCGCACGGTCGCCCAGATCATGCAGCAGATGACGGCAATGCTCGAGCGCGCCCTACAGCTGGGCTTCCGCGCCGTGAAGATGGAGCTGCCCTTCGGCGACGTCCATGGACGGGAGATCGCCGCTGCGATTCTGGAGGCGCGGCAGGTGATCGGCCCCGACGTGATGCTGTGCCTCGACTGCCTGTATCAGTGGCACGACTGGCGCGAGGCGCGGTGGGTGCTCGACCGCGCGGAGGACGCCGACGTCTACTTCGCCGAAGCCGCGCTCCAGCACGACGACCTCCGCGGTCACGGGCGGCTCGCCCGAGCCGTCCGCACGCGGGTGGCCGGAGCGGAGTTCGCGGCAGGGATCCATGAATGCCGGCAGTGGATCGCCGAGGCAGAGGTCGACGTGCTGCAGCCGGACGTCTCCCGCTCCGGCGGGCTGTGGGAGCTGCGCCGGATCGCCGAGATGGCCGAGCTTGAGGGCGTGCTCGTGATCCCACACGGCTGGAAGACGGGGATCACGGCAGCGGCCCAGCGGCATTTCATGGCAGCCACGCCGAACACGCCGTACGTCGAGATGCTCCACCCGGAGCTGTTCGACTCCAGGTTACGCGCCGAGCTGACGCACCCCGAACCGAAGATCGTCGACGGCCGCATCGAGCTTCCCACCGAACCGGGGCTCGGCGTCGAGCTTTCGGCTGAGGCGCTGGAGCGCTACACCGTCGGGTGAAAAAAGGGGTCTGGCCCCTTTTTTTCACGGCGTGAGGATGATCTTCGGTCGAGTGTCCTCGCGCGCCGCCAGCCGTGCGAACACCACCGGGCCCTGTTCGAAGCGCTCCAGGGCGATCAGCGGGGCGAGCTTGCCGGCGACCTCGGGATAGAGCCGCGCGGCCTCGGCGAACTCGGCCGCCGTGTAGGCGAATGATCCGAGCAGGTCGACCTCGCGGCGGATCAGGTCGGCGAAATCGACCTCGCCCAGCTCCTCCTCGAGGCCCAGTGCGACCACGCGGCCACCCGGCCTCACGGATGCGATGGCATCGCGGCGCGCCGCGCCGGTGCCGACGGCGTCGACGGCGGCTTCGACACCCCCGAGCTCCGCCGCCAGCTCTGCGAGCGGCTGCTGCCGCGGATCGACCGTGGCGGTCGCCCCGAGCTGCTCGGCGGCCGCCCTGCGCCCGGCGTCCGGTTCCGACAGCAGCCGATCCTGAATGCCCTTGAGGGCCGCGACAAGCACGATTGCGATGCCGAGGCTCCCACCGCCTGCGATGGCGATCGAGCGCACTTCGCCTGCGCGCCCGATCACATGGACGGCATTCGCGAGCACCTCGACCATCGCCGCCTGCTGCGGAGACTCCGCCTCCATCTCGACGACGTTGCCGGCCGGGACAGCGACCAGCTCGGCGAGGCCGCCGGGCGCGTTCAGCCCCATCAGCCGGCGGCGACTGCAGATGTTGTCTTGACCGGCGACACAGGCCGCGCATTCCCCGCACGTCAGCGTCGGCCGCACGGCCACCAGACGGCCGTCGAGGTCTCCACCCACCACGTGTCCGGACACCTCGTGCCCGAGCACCAAGGGCGGCACCCGCGCGCGTGAATGCCCCACGTAGCCGTGGAGGTCGGAGCCGCACACACCGCAGCCGGCGACCCGGACGAGTACCTCCCCGTCCACGGGCTCAGGCTCGGCGACGCCCTCCACGCGCAGGTCGTACGGCCCGTGCCACACAAGCGCCCTCACGATGCGGAGCTCCTGGGCGGCGCCGTCGACTCGCGCACGACAACCTGCGGCGGCCGCTCGATCACGATGCTGCGGGGCGTCGCGCCTTCGAGCTGGTCGAGCACCGCGTCGACCGCCGCCGCGCCGAGCTCTGCGAGGGGCATCGAAATCGACGTCAGCGGAGGCCGCAGATGCTCGGCCAGCGGCATCTCGTCATAGGTCACAACCGACAGGTCGTGCGGCACGCGCAGATCCATGCGCCAAGCCGCATCCAGCACACCCACCGCCTGACTGAGACTGCTTGCGTACAGGGCAGTCAGCTCCGGGTGCCGCCGCAGGAGGTCGACCGCAGCGTCGAGCCCGCCGCGTTCCGTGAACTCGCTTTCGGCCACCCGGGAGGGGTCGAGACCCAGCTCGCGCGCCCGGTTGGCGAATCCGGTCGCGCGGCGGCGGCCGGGGTCCACGGCTGCCGGGCCCGCCACGTGGCCGATGTGGCGGTGGCCGAGCCCTGCGAGATGGTCGACCGCCGCGGCACTCGCCTCCGCGTCGCTCATCGTCACGTTGACTCCCGATCCGGGAACAGCCCGGTTGACGAACACGTGCGAGACGAGACCGTCGCGCAGCCGTCCGAGCAGCGGATGGTCCGGCCTGGCGGAGGCGACGATCAACCCATCGATGCGGCCCTCCTGCACCAGGCGGCTGACGGTCGGCACGCTGCTGTCCGGCTGCCGATCCTCGAGCAGCAGCACGGCAACGTCACGCTCCAGTGCCCGCGTGAAGGCACCGCGGACGATGCGCGCGTACACCGGCATCGCGAGATCCGGCACCATCAGCCCGAGCGCCCCGGTCTGAGCCCGCCGCAGGCCGCGCGCGGCGACGTGTGGCCGGTAGCCCAGCCGGGTCGCCGCATGCAGCACCCGAGACCGCGTCTCCGGCCGCACGGAGAGCGTCGGGGTGCCGTTGAGGACGCGGCTGGCGATCGACTTCGAGACATCCGCCTCGCGGGCGACGTCCTGCAGTGTGGCTCGGGCCGGGCTCATCGGACGATGTCCTGGTCGGGCGGGTAGGCGAAGCAGCGGGTCGTCGCGCCACCGTCCACGCGGACCAGCTCGCCGGTGACGAACCGCGCCGCATCCGACAGCAGGAACCCGATCACATCGGCAACGTCCTCGGGTTGGCCGACGCGCCCGAGCGGCGCAAGTGCCGCCCACGAGGCGATCATCTCTTCGCGGTCGTAGCTCTCCAGGTAGAACTCGGCCAGCGGGGTCATGATCGCACCGGGCCGCACGCCGTTGCAGCGGATTCCCGCCGGGCCGTACTCCATCGCAACCTGCCGCGTGACGGAGTCCACCCCGCCCTTCGCGGCGTCGTAGGCGAGCGATGCGGGGAACTGCGCGATGGCGTCCATCGACGAGATGTTCACGATCGCCCCGCCGTGCCCGTGCTCGAGAAACGCAGCGCAGGCGACCGAGCAGCCGGTGATGGTGCCGATCAAATCGACGTCGATGATGTCCTGGACGTCTGCGTCGGAGAGGTCGTGCGCGCGGGTCGGGCGCCAGATGCCGGCGGCATTCACCCACGCGAGCACTGTGCCGCGTTGCGCAGCGAGCTCAGCCGCCGCCTGATGTGTCGCACGGTGGCGAACGTCGCCGACCACGGCCGGCTCCTGCGCCTGGTGGCGGTCGACGGCGACGACGTCGAACCCATCCGCCCGCAGGCGTTCTGCGGCGGCCTGCCCGATGCCGCTGGCTGCGCCGGTCACCACCGCCACCCGTGTCCCTTCGCTCATTGCGTCGCTCCCGTGTGAATGTCCGAGTATTCCGGCAGGCGGGGTGCTGCCGCCACCAGCCGCCGGGTGTAGTCGTCGCCGGGGGATGACAGCACCGCGTTCACCTGCCCCTGCTCTCGCAGCTCGCCGTTTTCGAGCACGAGCACGCGGTCGGCAATGCTGGCAACAACGCCGAGGTCGTGCGTGATGAACAGCATCGCGAGGCCGAGAGCACGCCGGAGCTCGGCGAGCAGCTCGAGCACGGCAGCCTGCACCGACACGTCCAGTGCCGAGGTGATCTCGTCGCACACCAGCAGGTCGGGCTGGGCCCCCAGGGCGCGGGCGATGGCCACGCGCTGGCGCTCCCCGCCGGACAGCTCGCCGGGATAGCGCTCCGCAACGTCGCGCGGCAGCCGCACCTGGTCGATCAGCGCGAGGGCCTCCGTCGCGGCATCCGCCCGTGACATGCCGCGGAGCACCCGGATGGGCCGGGCGACAGCGTCGAGCACCCGGTGGCGGGGGTTGAGCGAGTCATAGGGGTTCTGGAACACGATCTGGATGCGGCGGCGCTGCTCGCGCGTACGACCGGCCGCAAACGGCGCAAGGCTCGCGCCGGCAAGGGCGATGTCGCCGCCCGCTCTGGCATGAAGCCCGGCGATCGTCCGCGCGATCGTCGTCTTGCCGCTGCCGGACTCTCCGACCAGTGCAAGACACTCGCGCGGGTGGACGGCGAAGGACACTTCCTTGACGACCCGTCGGCCGTGGTAGTCGGCCTGGAGGGCGCGCACCTCCAGCAGAGGCGCTTCCGCCGCTTCGGCCGCTGCGACCGTCCGGTTGAGCCGGTCGAGCTGGGGGGTACGCGTCCACTCGAAGCACCGCACAACGTGCTCCGCCGACGCCTGGAACAGGCCCGGCAGCTGGTCGCAGGCAGGAACACGCTGGGTGCAGCGAGGTGCGAACGCACACCCCGGCGGCCGGTCGCGGGGGCCGACGGCGATGCCTGGCATGCTGCGAAGCTGCCTCGGCGTCACCGGGTCGGGGATCGAAGACAGCAGGCCGACAGTGTAGGGATGGCGCGGGCGGAAAAGGACGTCAGCCGAAGGGCCTGACTCGACGATGCGGCCGGCGTACATCACCGCCACGCGATCTGCCACCGAGCCGACGACGGCGAGGTCATGGGAGACGTAGACGATCGTGACGGATGCCTCCCGCCGGAGCCGGTCCACCTCGGCCAGGATGCGCGACTGCGTGATGACGTCGAGCCCGGTGGTGGGCTCGTCGAGCACGACCACCGCCGGTCTGCAGACGAGCGCGATCGCGATCGCGACGCGCTGCTGCTGGCCACCCGACAGCTCGTGCGGGAAGCGCCGCGCGAACGCGTCGTCGCACGGGAGGTTCACCGCCGCGAACGCCTCTTGCACCCGCGGGCGCACGTCGTCGCCGCCGATGTGCGCCCGGATCATGTCGGCCACCGAATCGCCGATGCGAAGCGACGGGTTGAGCGACCCACCGGGATCCTGTGGCACGTAGGAGATGACACGCCCCCGGGCACCGCCGCCCGCCGCCGCACCCGGACCGGCGATCCGTCGGCCGTCTACGTCGACTGTCCCGGCCACGATGCCCGCTCCCCGCCGTGCGAAGCCGAGCAAGGCGAGGGCAACGGTGGTCTTGCCGCTGCCGGACTCACCGACCAGGCCGAGGATCTCGCCCTCCGGCACGCCGAACGAGACGTCGTCGACGATCCGCTCGCCGGTGTCGAGCGCGACCGACAGACCGCTCACGTCGAGGCGGCCGCTCACCGCACCACCCGCCGCCTCGCGAGCGAGATCCCGAGCGTGCGCGCGACCGCGTCGCCGACCAGGTTCACGCCGATCGTCAGCAGAGCGATCAGCGTCGCAGGCGCCAGGATCACCCATGGGTTCAGCGTCAGCCCGCTGCGGTTCTCGCTGATGATCAGCGCCCAGTCCGCGGCGGGCGGCGCGAGCCCCAGCCCGAGGAAGTTGACCGACGCCACCAGGATGATCGAGTACGTGAACCGCAGCCCGGCGTCGGCCGCGATCGCCGGGGCGACGTTTGGCAGGATCTCGTGGCCGAGGATCGCCGCCGTGCGTTCGCCGCGTGCCACCGCCGCCTCGACGAAGCCGCGCACCGACTGCTCGAGCGTCGCGGCACGCACGATCCGGGCGACCAGGGGCATCTGGACGAGCGCCACGCCGATGACCAGCACCGTGGTGCTGGTGCCCGCCCCGGTGACCAGCACGAGCAGGAAGAGCAGCGCCGGGAACGACAGCATGACGTCCGACAGCCGCATCAGCACACCGTCCAGCCAGGTCCGGCTGTATCCGGCGAGGAGCCCGATCACGAGCCCGCCGGCGTAGGCCATCAGCGTCGCCAGGCCGGCGAGGCTGAGCACGCTGCGCCCGCCCCACAGCACCCGGCTCTCCACGTCGCGGCCGAGGAAGTCGGTGCCGAGCAGCGCATCCGACGACGGTTTCTGAAGCGGCACGCCGACCGGCGCATCCGGTGCGTGCGGCGCCAGGTATGGGCCCGCCAAGGCGATGGCGACGACCACGACGACAAGCAGCAGGCCCACAGCGCCTGTCGCGCTCCGCGCGAATCGCAGGCGCCTGCGAAGGCTCGTCATCGGCCGGTCCTCAGCTTCGGCACCAGCAGCACGACCAGCAGGTCGGCGACGATGTTCAGGCCGATGTAGACCGCCGCGATCAGCACCGCCAGCGACTGCACCTCGCGAACGTCGCGGATCGCCACCGCGTCGACCAGCTCCTTACCGAGCCCCGGATAGGCGAACAGGTACTCGGTGACGACAATGCCGCCGACGAGGTATTGGAGGTTCTGCGCCAGCACCTGGACGCTCGGGGCCATCGCATTGCGCAACGCGTAGCGCCACAGGATACGAGAGGCGGCGATGCCGTTCAGGCGGGCGGCCTGCACGTAGTCGGACCGCAGAGTCTCGACCACCCCGGCTCGCACCATGCGGATCGACGCGCCGAGAGACGCCCCCAGCAACGTCAGCACCGGGAGCACCAGCACGTCGGGCTTTGCCAGCGCGCTTTCGCCGGGAGCCACCAGCGAGACGGGCGGTAGGACGTCGAGCCACGAGAAGAACGCCAGGATCAGGAGCGAGCCGATGATGAACTCCGGCAGCGAGATCACCGCGAGCGACGTCACCGAGATCGCGTGGTCCACCATGCGCCCCGCACGCACAGCGGCAAGTGCGCCGAGCAGGAGCGAGAGCGGGATCATCAGCAGGGCCGTGACGCCGGCCAGCACGAGTGAGTTCGTCAGCTTCTCCGACACCGAGTCCCAGATCGGCGACTCCACGCCGCTCGCGTAACCCGCCGCAGAGTTGCCGAGATCGCCGGTGACGAGCCCGCCCAGCCAGTCGAGATACCGCTCGTGTGCCGGGCGATCGAGCCCCATCAACTGTTGCATCTGCGACAGCTCCTGCGGCGTCGCCGTCTTCCCCAGCACGGCGCTTGCCGCATCGCCGGGCAGCACCTCGGTTCCGGCGAAGACCAGCGCCGAGACGACCAGCAGGGTGGCGATCGCCGTCAGCAGCCGGCGGGCGAGAAAGCCCAGCACCACATGCTGGGTTTTCCCGACAACGACGCCGCCGCCTGGCGCGGGTGCTGCGATCTCCGACATCCCGCGTGATCTACGACTTCAGGTAGACGTCGCGGTAGTTCCAGGCACCCAGATTGAAGAACGGGTTGGGCACGATGCCCCCGACATTGTTCGACGCCGCGTCGACGATGTTCTGGTTCGCCCAGCCGATGTAGCCGCCGTGGTCGTACTGGATCTGCTGAACCTGATGCCAGAGGTCGGTTGCCTCGTCTTCGTTGATGGCGCCCTGGGCCTGACGGATCAGGGAGTCGTAGGACGTGTCGCGCCAGTGCGTCTCGTTCCACACCGCATCGGAAGCGAGGGCCTGCTCGTACCAGGCGCTGAGCGACCCCGTCGTCCAGTACGACTGCGCGAAGTCGAGCTTCGTGTAGAGCAGCGCGGTGTCGAAGTAGGCGGCTGCTGACTCCTTCTTCACGTTCACGGTCACGCCCGCGCCCTTGGCCTGTTCCGCGAACAGCGTCGCCACCTCGACGAATCCGGGAACGATGTCGGAGGTGTGCAGCGTGACCGTGAGGCCCTCCTGGCCGGCAGCTTTCAGCAGTGACTTTGCCTGCTCCAGATCCTGCTCCCGCACCGGAAGGTCATCGGCGTAATACGGCAGGCCGTAGCCGAACAGGTCATTCCCGAGCGTGCCGAACCCGGCCAGGGCGCCGTCGATCAGGGCCTGGCGGTCCGGGATCAGCCGGAGCGCTTGGCGCACCCGCTCATCCTTGAACGGTTCCAGGTCGACGGCCATCAGCATCACCTGGAACGCCGGGCTGGGCGCGTCGATCACCTGAATGTCGCCCTGCGCCTGGTGCGCCTTGGCCTGGTTGAAGTCGAGTTGGCTCATCATGTCGATCTCGCCCGAGAGCAGCGCGTTCAGCCGCGCAGTGTTGTCGTCGATGGAGATGTCCTCCCACTCGTCTGCGTACGGCTTGCCCTCCTCCCAATAATTCGGGTTTCGCTTGCACAGGCTGCGCTCGCCCTGGGTGAACGACACGAACTGGAACGGCCCGGTGCCGACCGGATTGGCGAAGCTCGTGGTGCCGTCCTGCACGATCACGGTGTTCTGCTGCACCCAGGAGTCCATGAACCGCGCACTCGGGCCCTTCAGCGGCACGCTCAGGGTGAGATCGTCGACCTTCTTCAGCTCGCCCAGGCGAACGTTCGCGACGCTGGCGTGGCCGACATGCGACGGGTCGCCCATCAGCCTCATCGTGAAGATGACGTCGTCGGCCGTGAAGGGCTTGCCGTTGTGCCAGACGACGTCGGGCCGCAGCTTGATCTCCCACAGCGTGCCATCGCTGTTGGGCTGCCACGCGTCCGCCAGGCCCGGGCCGACGCTGAAGTCGGGGTTCACCCGAACCAGTGGGTCGTAGAGGTTGTAGTACCGCGACGCATCGATGAAGCTCGATCCGCGCGCCGGGTCGAACGACTCGCCCTTGCCTGCGCCGACGTGGCCGACCCGCAGGCGCCCGCCGCGGCGCGGCGCCCCGGACGCCGCGGTCGACCCTGCGCCGGTGGGGCTGCTGCTTCCGCCTCCGCACGCGGCGAGCAGGTTGCCCGCTCCCAGGGCGAGGCCGGCGGCGGCCGTTCCACCGAGCAGCCGGCGGCGGGTCATCGGCATGCCGAGCGCCGCCATCCTGCCCGCTCGTCGATCCTCGCTGGGAGCCATCGTGCAGTCCTCCTGGTTGAAGGAAATCGGTTGCACGACACAACCATCCGCACGCCGAAAAGTCAAGCCGCCCGGCTTACCAGACGTCGTCCGGGCTGGGCCTGAGCACCGGGCGCATGCCTTCGGCATGGCGCGAGTGGTCGAACGCGGCGTTGATCTGCTCCAGCGGGAGCCGCTCGGAGACCAGGTCGTCGAGCACGATTCTTCCCTCGAGGTAGAGGCGCAGGATGCGTGGGACGAGCCGCTGCGGCGTGATCGAGCCATAGGCCGAGCCGACGATCCGCCGCTCATACGTGACGAGCTCGAGCATATCGATCCCGACCGGTGCATCCTGAGGCGCCAGTCCGACGATGCATGCGGTGCCACCTGGCCGCAGCAGGTCCACGCCGAGGCGCATGGCCTCACCGTTGCCGACCGTGACAAGCGTCCAGTCGAACCCGTCACGGGGGGCTGATGAAACCAGTTCGGACGCCTGTCCTGGATCGAGGGCACTCGTAGCGCCGAAGCCCCCGGCCTGCTCACGGCGACCCGCCACCGGGTCGATCGCGAAGATCTCGGCCGCTCCCCGCACACGCGCGCCCTGGATGGCGTTGACCCCGACCCCGCCGGCACCGATCACGGCGCCACGACTCCCGGCGGCGATGTCGATCGTCTCAATGGCAGCACCAAGACCGGTGATCACGGCGCAGCCGATCAGCGCAGCCACGTCGGCCGGAACCCCGGCGGGAAGAGGGATCACGCTGCGGGCAGCGACCACCGCGTGCTCGGCGAAGCACGCGAGCAGCGAATACGCACCGATTGTGCCGCCGTCGCCCTCGATCGGGCTCGGCCCGGTGGTGAGCGCAGCCCGCCCCATCGCGTCGAGCTGCTCCTGGCAGCGAATCGGCCGCCCGACGTCGCAATGCACGCAAGTGCCGCAGCCGGGCGCCAGGTGCAACAGGACGCGATCACCGGGCTGCAGGCCCGCGACACCGTCGCCCACGGCCTGGACGACGCCGGCCCCCTCGTGCCCGAGCACCACCGGCAGCACATGATCCCACTCACCGTCGGCCTGCCCGACGTCGGAGTGGCAAACCCCCGCTGCCACGATGCGGACAAGTACCTCGCCCGGGCCGGGGTCGCGGAGGCGCACGGGCTCGATCTCCATCGGCGCGTTGAAGGCCCGAAGCACCGCTGCACGTGTCTCGACTGGCATCTTGCTCCTTCTGCTGGGTGACGAAGGAGCGCGATCGTACGCCTCATCCGGAACATGCAGTAAGGTCAAGTGGCTCCTCGATCGACCGTTTTCGGAGGCCCGTAATGAGACGAGGCTCAGCCCGGGCACGCGGGTTGTGTGCGGTGGTTGTTGCTGTCGGCACTGCCCTCGGCTCGGCGTCGCCTGCCGCCGCTGCGCCCGTCTGGCAGCCGGTGCCGGCGCTCCCGAAGCCGCGCGCCGAGCTCACGGGCGCCTCGATCGGTGGAGTCGTGTACGTCGCCGGCGGGCTCGCAGAGACGGCGGATGGACGTCTGAACCCCGTGCGCACGCTGTGGGCGCTTCGGCCCGGTGCTGCGTCGTGGCAGGAACGAGCGCGACTCCCCGGGGCGCGGTACGCCGCACACGCGGTGGCGCTGCCGGGAGAGCTCTACGTCCTGGGCGGGCGCAACGCCGGTGGTGTGGACACGGGGACGGTGTTTCGGTACACGCCCTCGAACGACAGCTGGGACGCCCTGGCACGACCCTCCTTCGCACCATCGGCTGCAGCCCGCGGCGGCTATCTGGTCTTCGCGTTCGGGGAGGGACAGGTCGCTGCGTACGACCCAGAGGTGGACACCTGGTCGCCGCGCGGCGCGATGCCGGACGCCGCGCAGGGACCCGCTGTGTTCGCGGACGGCCGCATCCATCTGGTCGGAGGCGAGGACGCATGGTCGTACGATCCCGTCCTCGGCACGTGGGAACAGGGCGCGGCACGACCGTTCGACCTCGGCTACCCCTACATCGGCGACGGTGCTGCGGCGGTGCTCGGAATCGATGGCCGGATCTACTTGACCGGCGGCGGCGGATTCAATGGGTTCGACTACGCACCGACGAACGTCACCGAGGTCTACGCGCCGGCCACCGACACGTGGTCGCTCGCGGGCGTCATGCCGACCTACCGGGCGTACGGCGCGGCGGCCCGGGTCGGGAACCGCATCCTCGCCATCGGCGGCTATGACGAGAACGAGTTCTTCGGCGAGTCGCCACTTGCCGCGGTGGACGCGCTGCCGACGACCGAGACGGAGCCGCCGGACGTGGCGCACCCGCCAGTCCTGGAGCTGGACGACCAGTACGTTGCGCTCGGCGGGATCCTCGCGCGCGCCAGGATGGGAGCCACCGACCCGTCCGGGATCGCCGGCATGGAGCTGCACCGCAGCATCGACGGGACGGTGCAGCCGCTCGCCCACGCCTGGGAGTACCGGCTGTCCCGTCAGGTGTTCGTCAAGGTCGGGCGCAGCTACAGCTTCGAGTCGCGCGCAAGCGACCGGCTCGGCAACGTCAGCGAGTTGGTGGCCGGGCCGGCTTCGACGGTGCGCCTGACGAACAACGGCAGCGCGGCCATCAAGTCCACCGGCTCATGGTCGACGCTGCCCAGTCCTGAGGCGCTCGGCCACAGCGTCGCCGCAACCAGCGAGCCCGGCGCGATGGCGACGTTCAGGTTCACCGGCCGCTCCGTCGGATGGGTCTTCGCCTACGGCGCCGAGAACGGAAGGGCGGAGGTGCTGGTGGACGGCGAGCCGGTGACGATCGTCGACCTGTATTCGCCGTCGCCCGCCGGCCGCGCGATGTTCTTCACCCGGTCGTGGCTCACCGCCGGGGAGCACACGGTGCAGGTGCGGGCGCTCGGCACCAAGGGGCACCCCCGCGTGGTCGTCGACGCCTTCCTTTGGCTGGCGTAGCGCCGGCCCCAGTGCGGGCTTCGGCGCACTCGAGGCCTGCATGATGTCCTTTCCCGCCACGCGTCGTTTGGACAACGCGCGCTCGGGTACATCGGAGTACGTGACTTCGACGGCCGAACAATTCAGGGCGGTCAGCACCGATGACGCTCGCCACCCCGCGATCGAGGCGCTCGCGCGGGTCGGCTTCGTGGCCCGCGGCCTGCTGTACGTCGTGGTCGCCGTGCTCGCTGTCGAGGTCGCCCGGGGGCACCACACGTCCGAGGCCAGCCAGAAGGGCGCGCTGCGGGAGGTCGCCGCGCAGCCGTTCGGCTTCTGGCTGATCGCGGCGCTCGCAATCGGCTTTGGCGGCTACGCGCTGTGGCGCCTGATCAGCGCCGGAATCGGCCGGATGCAGGAAAGCGGTGAGAAGAAGAGCGTGGGGTCGCGCCTTGCGGCATTCGGAAGCGGCATGGTCTACGGAGCCCTCTGCATCGCTGCGATGTCGATGCTGCTCGGCTCGGGCGGAACGGGCAGCGAGTCCGATCACATCGACCGCGCCACCACGTTTCTGATGGACATCTCGCCGTGGATCGTCCTGGCCGCAGGGGCGACAGTCGTCGGAGTCGGCGCCTACCAGGCGTTCGTCGGCCTGTCCGGCAGGTTCATGAAGCACTTCAAGAAGCAGCAGATGTCGGCACGTGCCCACCGATGGGCACGACGCATCGGAGCGTTCGGCCACATCGCGCGGGGCATGTCGCTGGCCCTGATCGGCTGGTTCCTGATCGATGCGGCACGAGACTACGACCCCAAGGACGCCGTCGGGTTGGACGGCGCCCTGCAGAAGCTTGCGACCGAGCCATACGGCGGGCCGGCGCTGCTGGCGGTCGCGTTCGGGCTGGCCGCATTCGGCGTGTTCAGCCTGTTCGCAGCACGCTACTCCGAGGTCTGACCCTCGAGGCGCTTTTCCCAGGTGAGCAGCGTTTCGTCGACCTCGAGCGGGCCGGTGCGGATGACGATCGTGCCCTTCACCCGCCTCGGCGGCACGCCGAAGTCCTCATAACCACAGCCGCGGTAGAGCGCCTGCGCCCCGCCGTTGTCGATACTGACGCTCACCCTCATCCGGTCCCACCCGCGCCCCGCGGCGTCCCGCTCCGCCGCCGCGATCAACGCCGCGGCGATGCCGCGGCGACGGTACTCCAGCCGCACCAGCACGTCGTGCATCTCGGGTGGATCGGTCAGCGCCAGGTACAGGTGGCCGAGCGGCTCATCGCCATCCCACCCCACCAGATAGAAGCCATCGCCCTGGTGGAGGCGCGACAGGCCGAGAACTGCCAGGACGCGCTCGACCTCGTCAGCTGCGAGCGGCCTGATCTCCACGCACCACCTCGGCCAGCCGCTCACGCGGCAGCGCGGGCGTGCGGTGCCCGCTGCGGCCGGTCATCTCGTCGTTGGCCACGAGCGCATCCACCACCGCCTCCTCAACGGCCGCCACCACAGCGGCATAGAGGGGGTCGATCCGCCCCCACGGGATGAACCGGATCGAGGAGATCTCGTCGTCGCGCTCGCCGGCCGGAGGGAACCCGGTGGCAAAGGCGCCGGCGTTGGCAGTCGACAGGGCCAGGAAGAGATCGCCCGAGAAGTGCGACCCGGTCGTTCCCGTGCGCGCCAACCCCAGCGGCACCCGGCGGGCCATCGCCTTGCATTGCTGGGGCAGCAGCGGCGCGTCGGTGATGACGACGCCGATCACCGAGCCGGCGCCGTCGGCGACGGGTGACCACTCACCGAGCGGGTCGTCGTCGGCGAACACCTCGCCCACCGGCGCACCGGCGATGCGCAGCTCATGCCGCGAGCCGAAGTTGCACTGCAGGAAGACGCCGACCGTGAACGTCCGGCTGCCGAGATCGACCAGCCGGCTCGCGCTGCCGTTGCCTCCTTTGAAGCCGTAGCGGTTCATCCCGGTGCCCCCGCCAACCAATCCCAGCTCGATCGCCCCAGGGCGGGACGCCGTCCCGGACTCTTCGATCCACGCGGTGCCGGTCATCTCGCCGTTGCCGTTCTGGCTGAAGAACCCGGCGGCGCACGGGTCCCCGGGATTCGAGCGCCCGCGGGGGTGGATCGCCGTCACGCCTGTGCGGACGTCCTCACCCCGGATCACGGTCGCGTACCCGACCTCCACTCCCGGCACGTCGGTGATCGCGTTCCACCGGCCGGGCGTCCCCTCGAACGGCACGCCGACCGCACGTGCCCGAGGCTTTCCGGACGGTGTGGCCAGATGCGGGTCGGAAAGGCCGGCGGTGGTCGACACGATCGAGACGATACCGGTTGACCGGCGAGTCCCCGGGCCCGCCTCCGACGAGGCGGGCCCGGGTGCCGCGAGTCAGTCGCCGGCCTCGGCCATCACGCCTTCCGGCAGCTCCAGTGGCGCCACCGACCGCGGCCGGACGAGCGCCAATGTTGCCGCCAGTCCGAGGGCGGCCAGTCCCGCGCCCCAGAGGAACGCAAGCTGGAAGCCGTCGGTCGAGGCAGCGGCGATCACCGACGGATCAGCCGCGTTCTGGCCCGCCGAGCTGAGAACGTCGCTGGTGCGGGTCGTCGCCACCGTCACCAGAGCGGCGACGCCGATCGCGCCGCCGATCTGCTGCGACGTGTTGATCAGGCCGGACGCGACGCCGGCGTCCCGCTCCTCGACGCCCGAGAGCGCCGCGATCGTGTCAGGCACGAACGCGAACCCGAGGCCGATGCCGGTCAGGATGAAGCCCGGTACGAGATCGATCAGGTAGCTGCCCTCGACCGACACCTGCGTGAACCACAGCAGGCCGAGTGAAAGCAGTCCCATGCCGAGCGCCAGGATCCGGCGCGGGCCGATCCGGGTCACGAGCATCTGCGACACCGCCGCCGAGACGATGATCGTCACCGAGACGAGCAGATAAGCGAAGCCTGTCTTGAGCGCCGAATACCCGAGCACCTCCTGCATGTACAGCGACAGGAAGAAGAACATCGAGAAGATCGATGCGCCGATCAGGACGCCGACCACGTTCGCACCGGTCAGCGTGCCGTTGCCGAACATCCGCAGCGGCAGCAGCGGCTGGCGAGTGCGGCTCTCGACCGCCAGGAACGCCGCAAGCAGTGCGGCCGAGATGGCGAACAGGCCCAGGGTACGGCCGGACGTCCAACCGTGGTCGTTCGTCCCCACCAGGGCGTAGACGACCAGCACGAGACCGAGCGTGACGGTCAACGCACCGGAAAGGTCGAAGCGCCGGCCGAGGCCGGTGACACGGCTTTCGGCGAGCAGCTTCGGGGCGATTACCAGGACGGCCACAGCGATCGGGACGTTGATGAAGAAGATCCACTCCCACCCGACGGCATCGGTCAGCACACCGCCCATCAGCACCCCTGCGGCACCGCCCATACCGGACACCGCGCCCCAGATCCCGAGTGCCTTGTTGCGTTCGGCGCCCTCGGTGAACGTGGTGGTGAGGATCGACAGCGCTGCGGGCGAGATGATCGCCGCGCCGAGCCCCTGAAGGGCGCGCGCCGCAATCAGCGTCGAGTCGGACGGCGCGAGGCCGGCCGCGAGCGACGCGACGGCGAACACGACCATGCCGGCCATGAACACGCGGCGCCGTCCCATCAGGTCGGCGACGCGGCCGCCCAGCAGCAGAAAGCCGCCGAATGTGAGCGCGTAGGCACTGGTCACCCACTGGAGATTCGACACCGAGAAGTCGAGCGACTCCTGAATGGACGGCAAAGCCACATTCACGATCGCAACGTCGAGCACCACCATGAACTGCGTGACCGTCAGCAGGATCAGTGCGAGCCAGCGACGATCGATGGTTGAAGTCATGTTGCCTTCCCCTTATCTGCGGAGGTACGCTGGTGCGTACCGGAACGCGTATTCGGAACGAATATTCCGAAACGCTAGCTACCATCCGACGCAGCCGCGGTACGGTTATCCCCACCTTTGCGCCCGCCCGTCACATCCAGCCCGAGATCCCGGCGCTCAGACGCCGTCGCAAACCGTGCGCGCGTGATGGTCGCGGCCCGCGAGTGCTTCGCAGACGGTGACGCGCAAATGCAGGACATCGCCCGGCGCGCGGGCGTGGGCGTGGGCACCGTCTACCGCCACTTCGAGAACAAGGAAGCGCTGATGGCGGCCCTCGCACTTGACTGTGTCGGCGAGATGCTGACGTGTGCGCGCGATTGCCTCGAATGCGAGGACGCCTGGGCGGGATTCGAGCAGTTCGTGTGGGGGGCGACCGAGAAGCTTGCGGTCGACGCGCTCAGCGTCGAGGCTGTCTCAGGGCCTCTCGGGAGCGCGGGATGCGAGCAGCGCTCGGCAGAGCTGTCGGGCAGGATCGTCGAGCTCGCCGAAAGGGCGCTGGCAGCGGGCGCATTGCGCTCGGACCTGACCGGGATGCAGGTCGACATGATCTTGCGGCACCTGGGCGGGGCGGTGCGAGGCGCGGAGCTCTCGGGATTCGACTGGCGGTCGTACGTACGCGTAGTGCTCGACGGCCTGCGGGCGGATGGGCCTTCCTGAAGGATTCTCACTCCGCCGGCCTCGACCGGAGGACGCCGAGCCGCTGGTGCGGATGATGAACGACGAGTGCGAGGCGCTGATGGGCATCCGGGTCGCGGATATCGACTGGCTGACCGGGCCGTGGGGCGATCCGGCCTCTCGCCCCGACGATTTCGCCGTGGTCGTCGATGCCGGCGGAGACCTTGCGGGTTACGTGATGGTGGAGAGTGATCCTCCCTACACCGAGGTCTTCTCCATCGGCGCCGTCGGCCTGCCGCACCATGGCCGCGGCTTGGGGTCTGCCATCGTCGCCGAGGCAGAGCGCCGCGCAGGGCGATTCCTCGAGCTCGCCGCGCCGGGTGAGCGAGTTGTCATGCATGCGGGCTCGCTTGCCGACGAGCCGGGCGTCGCAGCGCTGCTGTCCGCGCGGGGATACACCCAGGTCCGCCGCTTCTGGCTGATGCGGCTGGACTTCGAAGGAGCACCGCAACCGCCGGAGCCCATCCCCGGCATCGAGCTGCGCCCGATGGCCCCCGGCGAGGAAGCCTCGGTCTACCGCTGCCTGGCCGAGGCGTTCAGAGACCATTGGGGGACCGGTTTTCCGGCAGAGGAGTCGTGGCTGTATCTCCACACGTCCAAGGAACGCCACGACCCCACGCTGTGGTGGGTGGCGAGTGACCGCTCAGACGTGGTGGGCGCTCTGACCGCCCGTGCCGATTTCGCGGAGGATCCACGACTCGGCTATATCTCCGAGCTCGGTGTGCTGCGGTCATACCGGGGCCGTGGGATTGCCAAGGCGCTCCTCCGGGCCGTGTTCGCCGAGTTCCACGCCCGTGGCCACGTGGGCGCGGCATTGCACGTCGACAGTGAGTCTGCCACCGGCGCCACACGGCTGTATGAGTCGGTCGGCATGGCCGCCCAGCCCCGGTTTGCCGAGTGGGAGAAGGAGCTCCGGCCCGCAGGCTGAGGCGCAGTCCAGCCGACCCGTTCGCAATCCTTTCGGGATGCACGCCCGGCACGGCACGTGCGGCTGGCATCACTTCTCCCGGCGGGGCCTCACTCGCAAGGATGGGTGGTCGCCTCCATGTGCGCTGAAACGGTTTCCGCGAAGCTCTGACCGTTGTTACGAAGCAGGTCATTCGGATCAGAAGCTGAAGGAGCACCTCATGGCACATCGAGCAGACTCAATCCCGCTGGAGCCGATGATGCCGATGAACGCGAAGTGCTGGTGCGGAGAAGCGGTGGCGCCACATCACGCCACGCTCTGCGAGCGGCACGCCTATCTCGAAGGTGCATGGGCCGACGACTCAGCCCGCTGGCGCCGCGGCAAGGCCGCCTGACGCCTCCCCTCAGTCCGTTCGGCAACGCTTGACCTACAGTGCGGGCAGTGCCCGTGTCCCCCGCGGGCCTTCGATCATGCCCAAGAGCGTCCGCACAGACATCAGAAACATCGCGATCATCGCGCACGTCGACCACGGCAAGACCACGCTGGTCGACGCGCTGCTGCGCCAGTCGGGCACCTTCGGAGCGCATGAGGAGGAGGTCGACCGGGTGATGGACGCAGGCCTCGAGCGGGAGCGCGGCATCACCATCCTGGCCAAGAACACCGCGGTTCGGCACGGCGACACCAAGATCAACATCGTCGACACACCGGGCCACGCGGACTTCGGCGGCGAGGTGGAGCGCGGCCTTTCGATGGTGGACGGCGTGCTGCTGCTGGTCGATGCCAGCGAGGGACCGCTGCCACAGACCCGGTTCGTGCTGCGAAAGGCGCTCCAGTCACGGCTGCCGGTGATCCTCGTGGTGAACAAGGTCGACCGGGCCGACGCACGGGTCGCCGAGGTCGTCGACGAGGTCTACGCACTGTTCTTCGACGAGGACGCGGACGAGTCGCAGATCGAGTTCCCGATCGTCTACTGCAATGCGCGAGCCGGCCTCGCGACGCTGGAGCAGGATGCGCCGGCGGAGAGCATCAAGCCCCTTCTCGATCTGATCGTGTCGCACATTCCCGCACCCACGTTCGACGACGGGCATCCCTTCCAGGCACAGGTCGCAAATCTCGACGCCTCCCCCTACCTGGGCCGGCTCGCCCTGTGCCGCGTCCGGCAGGGCGAGGTGAAGCGCGGCCAGACCGTCGCCTGGTGTCGCACCGACGGCACGGTGGCGCAGGCACGCCTGACCGAGCTGCTCGTCACGGAGGGGCTGGAGCGCGTGCCCGGCGAGAGCGCCGGTCCCGGAGAGATCATCGCCGTGGCGGGCATGGAAGACGTGAAGATCGGCGAGACGATCGCCGACCCGGAAGACCCGCGGCCGCTGCCGCTGATCGTCGTCGACGAGCCGTCACTGTCGATGACGGTGGCCACGAACACCAGCCCGCTGGCCGGGATGGACGGGTCGCGGCTGACCGCGCGGATGATCAAGGACCGCCTCGACCAGGAACTGCTGCGCAACGTCTCCCTGCGCGTGCTTCCGACCGACCGGCCGGATACCTGGGAGGTGCAGGGCCGCGGCGAGATGCAGTTCGCGGTGCTGGCCGAGATGATGCGCCGGGAAGGGTTCGAGCTCACGATCGGCAAGCCGCAGGTCGTGACGCGCGAGGTCGACGGCAAGGTGCACGAGCCTGTGGAGCGCGTTTCGATCGATGTTCCGGAGGAGTACTCGGGCGTGGTCATCCAGGCGCTCGCGCTGCGGCGCGGACGGATGGAGAGCATCACCAACCATGGCACCGGGTGGGTGCGACTCGAGCACCTCGTACCCGCGCGCGGGTTGCTCGGCTTCCGGTCCGAGTTCCAGACCGAGACCCGCGGGTCGGGGCAGCTCCACCACGTCTTCGAGGGCTACCAGCCGTGGGCAGGCGAGATCAAGAGCCGGCCCAACGGGTCGTTGATCGCCGACAGGCCTGGGAGCGTCACCGGCTACGCCATTCAGAACCTCCAGGAGCGCGGCGTGCTGTTCCTCGGCCCCAGTGAGGAGGTCTACGAGGGCATGGTGATCGGCGAGAACAGCCGTCCCGACGATCTCGACGTCAACGTGACGAAGGCCAAGCAGATGACGAACGTCCGCTCCAATGCTGAGGTGCTCGTGCGCCTCAACCCGCCGCGGACGATGAGCCTCGACCAGGCAATCGAGTACATTCAGCAGGGCGAGTGCGTCGAGGTGACGCCAAACCACATCCGCCTGCGGAAGGCCGTGTTGCCGGCATCGGAGCGCAACAGCCAGCGCTCGAAGAAGGCGCGCGCCGCCGCCGGCGCGTAAGCCCTCCTTGCGTCAGCGTAGAATCGCTGCCCAGGTTCAAAAGGAGCGGCGCTGGTGAACGTGCGTACGAGGCTGTATGCGGCAATGGTCGTCGTGGTCGTCGGTTTCGCGGTCACCGTCGGCGTCGGTGTGGCCGGCATGACGAGCCTTGGCGACAGCTTCGATCGCGTGCAGGAGGCGGGCGACGCCCGCGCGCTGGCCCTGGCGCTGAAGTACGACGTCACCGACATGAACGGGTGGCAGACCGCCTACGGGTATGACAACGGAGCGAGTCGCCCGACGTTCCTCGCCTCAGTCGAGCGACTCCGCAGCAACCTCGCCGAGGCAATGACCAGGCTCGCGCGTCCGGAGGAGCAACGGTCGCTGGCTGACTTGCAGGCGGCGTTCGACGACTTCATGCGCCTCGACGACGTGGCGTGGGCAGCACTGCAGGCCGGCCGCGAGCAGGAGGTCCGACGGATCTTCCTGGAGCCCGAGATCGTGAACTTCACGCGCGCGGCGGCCGCCGCCGAGGAGCTCGCCTCGCTCGAGGCGGCGCGGGCCGACCGGGAAGCGGAGGCGTTCCGCGACGCGCGACGCGACGCCCTGCAGCAGCTGCTCCTGGCGGCCGCCCTTGCCGGTTTGCTCATCCTGATGCTGCTCGTCACCGCCGTCGACGTCCTGCGGGGCTCTCCGCGCCCGGCACCGTCACCCTGAGCCGGCGCCGGAGGAATTACTTGCCTCCGACCGACCGGACTGCAACAATGCGGTCGCTCCGAGAGCCCCGAAACCAGAGGGACGTATGGCTCCTAGCATCGGCACAATCGAAGAGATCCGCAGGCGGGTGATCAGCGAGTTGGTCGACCTCGATCTGCCTCTATCGCGCCGCCGGCTATCGCGCCGGCAGCGCTTTTCGCGCGCGCTTCGGCGGCACGGCTCGCGCATTCCCGGCGTGCGCTAGCGGGGAAACCCGTGCGTGGCCCGGATTCTCCGGGCCTGACCGCGGTCGATGACGGGGCGCTTTCGCACCAGCTGCTGCGAGCCCGCGACGCGAACCGCGCCCGAGAACGAGCTCGCGTACCCAGTCCCGGCGAGCCGCTCCACCGAGACGACGGTGCCGGTGTGTGGCGAGTGGATGAACGTGCCGTGGCCCATCCATAGACCGACGTGGCCGAGCCCGAAGAACACCAGGTCGCCTGGTCGGAGCTGTGCGCGGCTGACATGGCGGCCCAGCCCCCACTGCGCGTAGCTGGAATGTGGCAAGTCGATGCCGAACCGCGCATAGGCGTAGCGCGTGAAACCGGAGCAGTCGAATCCGGCGGGCGTCGTGCCGGCCCACACGTAGGGCGTGCCGCGGAAACGGAGCGCGAACTTGCCGACGCGATCGCCCACCGTCGGGGGTTGCATCACGACCGGACGGCTGACGGTGATACCTGACGGAACGGCATATGCAGGAGGCGTGATCAGGAGAACGATCACGCCAGTGAGGAGAAGCGACCCGCGCATAGTGGCTCACCGTAGGAGCAAATACACGATCCGTCAAACGGCAACGCTTCAAACAACGCTCCCGGCGGCGGCGGCAAACCGTGGAGGAAAGCGGGCCAGCGGATGACGAAATCACTCGCCCGGGGGAGTCCGAAATCGGACAAGTACGGCTTGATGTGAGAGCACCGTCCCCGTTTCCCCCAGCGAGGTGCTCCAATGGATCCCCATGCTCCTGACATGGATTCGCCCGTCGTCGACGAGCGATGGTTCTGCGAGTGGGTCGCGTTCGGCATGCTCGAGATCGCCGTGTATCTGACCAAGCACGCGGCCTTCGAGACCTACTGCGAACGCCGAGCCGACAAGCCCACCCGCTAGGTACGAAACTGCACGCCGGCCTCTGGCTGTGCCGGCGTGCCGCGAAGCGCTTCCTCCGCCCGATGGCAGGCGACGTTGCGCCCGTCCACCTGACGGGCGACGGGCTGCTCCACACGGCAGCGTTCGATGGCGAGCGGGCACCGAGGATGGAAGCGGCAGCCCGGCGGCGGATCCGCGGGGTCGGGCGGATCGACGCGGGTTGTTCGCGGCGTCGGCAGGCGCTGGTCGAGCTCGGGCACGGCCGCGCGTAGCGCCTGGGTGTACGGATGGGCGGGCCGACGCAGGAGCGTGGCCGCAGGGCCCTCCTCGACGATCTGGCCGAGATAGAGGACGGCGACGTGCTCGCACAGTTGCTCGACGACGGCGAGGTTGTGCGAGATCAGCAGGTAGGAAAGGCTTCGCTCCTCCCGGAGCCGCACGATCAGCTCGAGGATGCGCGCCTGGACGGTCACGTCGAGCGCGCTCGTCGGCTCGTCCAGCACCAGCACCTCCGGCTCCACGGCCAGCGCGCGGGCGATCGCGACGCGCTGCCGCTGACCGCCGGACAGCTGGTGGGGGAATCGACCGGCGTAATCCTCCCCGAGGCCGACCTCCTCGAGCAGCTCGAGCACCCGATTGCGTACGGCGGCGTTCTCGACGATGCCGTGCGCCCGCAGCGCCTCGGCGATCGCGGCCTCCACGCGCATGCGGGGATCGAGCGTCGAGTCGGGATCCTGGAACACGATCTGCACGGTCTTGCGGTACGCCTTCAGCGTCGAGCCGCGGGCACTGAGCACGTCGTCCCCACGTAGCAGGAGCTCGCCGGACGCCGGCCGCTGCAGCCGTACCAGCACCCTGCCGATCGTGGTCTTGCCCGAGCCGCTCTCGCCGACGAGGCCCACGCCATAGGGCCCGGGAGGAATGCTGAGTGAGACGCCGTCCACCGCGACCACGGGCCCGAACCGCACCACCAGGTCGCGCAGGTCAAGCATCGTCGCCTGCCTGCCTCATCCGCGGGACGGCGGCCACGAGCTCGCGGGTGTAGGGGTGCTTCGCCTGATGCAGAGCCTCCTCGACCGGGCCGCTCTCGACGATGCGCCCCTCGCGCATGATCGCCACGCGGTCGCACAGGCCGGCGACCACTGACAGGTCGTGGCTGACGAACAGGATTGCCATTCCCTCGTCGCGCCGCAGCGCCTGAAGCAGCTCGAGGATCTCGGCCTGCACCGTCACGTCGAGCGCGCTGGTCGGTTCGTCCGCAAGGAGCACCTCGGCTTGCAGCGCCACCGCGATCGCAATGGCGACACGCTGCGCCTGGCCGCCCGAGAGCTGATGCGGATACCGGCGCAGCAGCTCAGGGGACAGCGAGACCGCCTGCATCGCCGAGGCGGCACGCTCGCGCGCCTCGGGCTTCCCGGCGCCGTGCAGGCGCAGCGCCCGGACGAACACATCGCCCACGGGAAAGACCGGGTTGAGCGACGAGATCGGCGCCTGGAAGATCATCGCGACCTCGCGGCCCCGCAGCCTGCGCAGCTCGCGTTCCGGCAGCCCCACCAACTCGCGCCCGTCGAGCTTGACCGAGCCCTCGACGGATGCTCCCATCCCCGGCGCCAGGCCGATGATCCCCATCGACGTCATCGACTTGCCGGAGCCGCTTTCGCCGACCAGCCCCAGGATCTCTCCGCGCTCGAGGTCGAGGGACTCGACGTCGACGACCACCCTGTCGCCGAACGCGATCCGCAGGTCGCGAACCTCGAGCTTCACCGCGAGAGCACCCGCCGCGGGTCGACGGCCTCCCGGATGCCGTCGCCGACCAGGTTGAACGCCATGGCGGTGACCAGAATGGCCAGGCCCGGGAACGTCGCGAACCACCACTGCGTCGAGAAGTACTGCGCGCCCTGGCTGACCATCAGACCCCACTCCGGCGTGGGATCCTGCGCGCCCAGGCCGAGGAACGAGATCGCCGCGGCGGTGAGGATGACGCCGCCGGCGTCCATCGACATCTGCACCATCACCGGCGTCATCGAGTTCGGCAGCACGTGGCGGAAAAGCACGCGGAGGTTGCTGATGCCGAGCACGCGGCAGCTCTCGATGTAGCCCCGCCGGGTCACCGACGCCGCCTCTCCGCGTACCAGTCGTGCGTACCAGGGCCACCACGTGGCCGCGATGGCGAGCGTCATGTTGCGCACGCTGGGCGTGAACACGAACGCGATGGCGAGCGAGAGGAGCAGCGCCGGGAAGGCGAGGAACACGTCGGTGATGCGCATGATGACCTGGTCGACGATGCCGCCGAAGTAGCCGGCAGCGAGTCCCAGCGGCACGCCGATCAGCGCCGAGATCGCAAGCACCGAGATCACGATCACCAGCGACATGCGTGCGCCGAACACCACCCGGGTGAGAATGTCCCGGCCGACCTGATCCGTCCCGAAGGGATGCGTCCACGACGGCCCCTCGAGCACCTCGAGGGGATGGGTGGCATTGCCGGCGTCGGCCGCGTGCGGCACCACGAAGGGCCCCGCCAAGGCGGCGAGCGCGATCAGCCCCAGCAGCGCCGCCCCGACTGCAAGGGTCGGGTTGCGGCGAAGCTCCCGCCGCACCGGAGCCAGCCTCATCCCTCCCGGTGTACGTGCGACCGTCACTGCAGCCGGATCCTCGGGTCGATCGCCGCCTGGGCGATATCGACCGCCAGGTTCAGTACGACGTAGACGACGGCGACGATCAGGGTCACGCCGATCACGCCCGGCGTGTCGAGCGATTGCAGCGAGTTCGCGGCATAGCTTCCCAGCCCGGGCCAGTCGAACACGGCTTCGACAAGGAAGGTGTTCGCGAGCGAGTAGGCGAACACCAGCGCCGTTACCTGCACGATGGGGTTCATCGCCGGGCGAAGGGCCCACCGGCCGAGCACCGCACGGTCACCGAAGCCGAGCGCCCTCACCATCCGGATGTGGTTCTCACCAAGGGTGTCCAGCGCCGATGCCCGCACCATCCGGGCGAGCAGCCCCGCCGGATATGCCGCCACCACCAGCGCCGGCAGGATCAGGTGCGAGATTGCGCTTTTCAGCACCGGCAGGTTCCCGGTGATCAGCGCATCGACGACCGGCATGTTCACATAGCTCGTCAGCGGGCTCGTGTAGTAGAGGTCGGGGTCGTACTGCCCTGCGGCGGGCAGCCACCCCAGACGCTGGGCGAACATCAGCTGCAGGATCAGCGCCAGCCAGAACACCGGCATGGAGACGCCGACGACCGACGCGATACGGATCAGGATGTCCGGCCCGCCTCCCTTGTAGCGTGCGGAGAGCAGGCCCAGCGGCAGGCCGATCAGAAGCGCCAGCAGGAGCCCCGCCGTGACCAGCTCGATGGACGCCGGCAGAGCCGTGCGCAGATCCGACAGCACCGGCCGCTTCGTCCGGTAGGACGTGCCCCAGTCGCCGGAGGCGATGCCCTTCACGTAGTCGGCCATCTGCTCGGGCGCAGGCTTGTCGAGGCCCAGCCGGCGGCGGGTCTCCTCGAGCTGCGACTTGGATGCTCGCGGCCCGGCGTACGTGACGGCCGGATCGCCCGGGATGACCCGGGCGATCACGAACGTCAGCACCACCACGCCGACCACCACCACGATTCCCAGCGCGAGCCGGTGGACGGCGTAACGGATCATGCTTCAGGCGTCAGCGTATGGACGAACACCACATTCGGATATGCCGGATTGTCAACGTACCCGCTGACCGACTTCTGCATCGCGCGCTGGTACGTCTGGACGCCGAGGAAGAGCGCTGGGGAATCCTCGAGCAGGGTGGTCTGGATGTCGGTGTACATGTTGATCGCAGCCTCGCGATCGGTGGCCGACAGCGGGTCTACTTCGGTGATCTGCTTGTCGAGAGCCGGGTTGTTGTAGTAGGACAGGTTGAAGTAGGGCGGTTCTCCGCTCTTGAACATGTTGACGAACCAGGAGTACGGGTCGGGATAGTCCGGCCACCAGTAGAAGAGCAGCATGTCCTGCCGCTTCGAGGGCTCGGGGGACTTCGCCTTCTCCCACTGTGTCGGCCATTGCAGCGCCTGCACCTCGAGGTCGATGTTGAGCGGCGCATACTGCGACTTCAGCAGCGTCGCCACCGTCGACTCGTACTGGTCGCCCTGGGTGTAGGTCAGCGTCAGGGAAATCGGCTTCCCGCCCGGCCCGTAGCCGGCCTGCTGCAGGAGCTCCGTCGCCTTCGCGGTGTCGGTGCTGTACACCGGCAGGTCCGGGTTGTGGCCCCACAGCCCCTCCGGGATGATGCCGGTCGACGGCTGGAATGCCTTCAATGCGGCGATGATGCCCTCGTAGTCGGTCGCGTATGCCAGCGCCTGGCGCACCCGCACGTCCTTGAGGGGGCCAAACGACGTATTCAGCATGCCGAACAGGTTCTGGTAGGAGTTCGACGACGTCGTCACGATACCGTCCTCGCTCTGGAGCGACTCCCAGAGCTGCGGGGTGAGCTGCTCGGCCCAGGTCAACTGACCGGACCGCACGAGCTGGGCGGACGTGTTCGGAGTCGGGACAACGCGGAAGACGACGTTCTTGTACTTGTTGCCCTCCCAGCCGCCCCAGTACGTCGGGAACTGCTTCAGGCGCAGCTCGATCTCCTGGCCCTCGGCGTACTCCTCGACGGTGTAGGGACCCGTGCCGGCGTCGTTGCCCTGCTCGAACCACTTCGTCAGCCCGGCCGCGGGCGCTGCCTTGGTGTCGAACACGAACGCGGCATAGCCGGACGACGCGACCAGGTCGAGCGACGCCGGGTACTTCAGGTTGAAGACGACGGTGGCCGGGTCGGGCGCCTCGACCGACTTGACGGCGGCCCAGATGTAGGCCGCGCCCTCGTTGATCTTCATGGTACGCTCGATCGACGCCTTGACGTCCGCGGACGTCATCGGCCGGCCGGTGTGGAACGTGACGCCGTCGCGGATCGTGAACGTCCACGTCATGCCGTCGGCCGACTTCTGCCACGCCGTGGCGAGCAGCGGCTCGACCTCGCCCGTCTCGCTGTCGTAGCGAGTGAGGGTCTCGTACATGTTGTTCATCGCGATGATCTCGTTCGAGTAGTCGGTCGAGGGGTCCCAGCCGACCATCACCGGCGTGAACGCGCCGTACGTGAACGTGGCGTTCGTGACGGCGCCCGAGCCCGCGCCGGTGGCGCCGGCGGGCTTGTCCGTCTCACCGCAGCCGGCCGCCACCACCAACATCGCGGCTGCTGCCGTCGCCACCAACCACCGGGGGCGAATGAATCGATGTGCTGTGCGCATCTGCTTCCTCCTCTCAGAGCCAGCTCAAAGGGCCGGCAGCTTTCGCTCTGATGCGTACCGCCGGGGTGGTCAGGTACGCGAGCGGAACCTCTTCGAGATCGACGATCTCAACAGTTTTCGAGTCGGCGCCCGCGCGGATGGCCTCGTCGCGCGCCTCGTTCTTGGCCTGGTCGACCGCATCCAAGCGCCCACCCGCGCCGAGGTGGTAGATGCGATCGATCTGACCGGACACAGCGGCGATCGCCGCGCCGATCGCGTTGGCGACGTCGTGGTGCTGCGGGCGGATCACCTCACTCACCCCTGCGAGACGCTCGGGGACGAGCACGCTGCCGCCGCCGACGACGATCAGCGGGCGCTCACCGCGCGTGGTCTTCACGCGGTCGACGGCATCGGCCAGCATCGCGTCGGCCCGCTCCATCGCCCGCTCGAGCATCGCGCGGGAGCCGTTGTCGAGCGCGCGGTCGCCCAGCTCGACACGACCGCAGGCGACGGCGGCGTCGGTCAGGGTCGCGGTGGTGCCGCCGAAGACGAGCGCCTTCTCGGGCAGCCGAAACCCGACGCTCTGGGGGCCGACCCGCACCTCGCCGTCGCCGTCGGACACCACGCTGCCGCCGCCGAGTGCGATCGCGACCAGGTCGGGCATGCGGAAGTTCGTGCGGATGCCGCCGATCTCGACGGCGGTGCTCGACTCCCGCGGGAACCCGTTCACGAGCACCCCGACGTCGGTGGACGTCCCGCCCACGTCCGCCACCAGCGCGTCGGTGGCCTTGGTCAGATAGGCGGCGCCCCTGATGCTGTTGGCCGGACCGCTGCCGATGGTGAGGACCGGGTGGCGGAGGGCATATTCGAGCGCCATCAGCGTGCCGTCGTTCTGGGCGAAGAACGTGGCCGGGCGCAGGCCGTGCGCCGCCAGCGCCCCCTGCAACGCCTCGGCAACCTCGGCCGCCACGGCCGCCAGCGCGGCGTTCAGCACGGTCGCGTTCTCGCGCTCGATCAGCCCCACCGAGCCGATCTCGTGGCTGAGCGAGACGTGCACCCGCTCGCCCATCACCTCGTGCACGATGCGCTCGGCCGCCAGCTCGTGCTCTGCTGAGACCGAAGCGAAGATGCTCGTGACGGCCACACCGTCGACCGAGCCCACCAGCGGCTCGAGGAACCGCTTCAGCTCGTCGGCGCCGAACGGGACGATCTCGCGGCCGTCGAACTCGATCCCTCCCGGGATGATCGCCTCGCCGCCGGAGACCGCCGCGCGCAGGTCGGCCGGCCACATCAGAAGCGGCGGGATCGCCGTGCTGGAAGGCGCGCCGACGCGCACCACGGCCACCCGCTCCAGGCTGCGCCGCTCGAGCACGGCATTGGTGGCATGGGTCGTCCCCAGCATCACGTGCGTGATGCGCTGCTTGTCCACGGCGTGGGCCGACAGCACCGCGTCGAGGGCGGCGGCGATGCCGCTGGTGACGTCGGCGGTCGTCGGCCGCTTGGTCTTCGCGAGCAGCCGGTCGTCCCGGTCGAGGACGACGGCATCGGTGTTCGTGCCGCCGACGTCGATCCCCAGCCGCAGGTCGAGGGCGGCAGCCGTCATGCGAGCTCCTCGACCGGGATGTAGTCGAAGTCGTAGCCGAACGGCCGCGGGCCGGCGAGCTCCATGCCCCGCGGCGTGCGCCAAATGGGATCACAGGGGAAGGCGATCACGGAGACACGCTGACCGTAGCGGAGCCGCTCGGTATGGATTGCATCCCCCGTCTCAGTGTCGAGCACGGTGATGATGTCGGGCACCGACGCGCGCACCTCGCCGTCCTCGAGGGCGACCAGGTACTCGTTCTGGATCTCGAGCCGCAGCAGCCGCCCGCTGTCGTCGCGCAGGCCCTCGATGACAGCCGATCCGCGCACGAACCCGTCGGTCACCCGCCGCTCGACGTCGACCAGCTTGCCCTCGATCAGCAGCCGCGCGCCGATCTCCTCACCGAGCACCGTGAGCGGGTCGTCGCCCCTCGACATCACCTGGCCGATGCGGATCGCAAGGCTGACCGACCGGCGCACGGTTGCGCCACGGGCCTCCGCCACCGTCATGGTGTACTCGGTCGAGGACGCACGGCCGCCGAACTGCACCGACAGCGCCCGGGCGACGCGCTCCATCCAGTGGCCGTCCCGCATCCGCATGACGATCCGGTTGCCGCGCTCGTCGGTCATCACCGACGGCGACGGGTCGATGCCGGCGATCTCCATGGTCACCTGCGGCACCTCGGGAAACGCACGGCCCATTCCGTCGGCGTCCACCACGGGCAGGCCGCAACGGGCCGCCCACTGCACGGGCTGCATGCCGTTTGCGCCGCCGATCTCGGCCGCCATCAGCGCCACCACCGGCATGCCGCGCGCCTCCTCGAGACCCTCGCGCAGCCAGATGCCCTCGTTGACGGAGCCAAGCTTCTCGATCGAGACGGTGGGAGCCCCGATGTACCCGCACGGCATGATCAGGCCGTCATCGGGCAGATCGTCCAGATCGACCAGCGGCACAGGGCCGTACTGCTCGATCGCGTACGCCGCCGAAAGCAAGGTGGTGTAGGTATCGCCGCCACCGCCCGCGCCCAGCACCGAGCATCCGCGAGCCATGGCCGGCAGCAGCGAAGCATCGAGGTGGCGGATTCCGTCGGTCACGGATCCGGCCCATCCGAGAACGCCTGCGGATAGTGCTCGCGCGCATGCTGCTCGGAGATGTATCCGTCCCGGACGTCCTCCCGGACGGCGTCCGCGTCGCGCTCAGCCGGATCGCCGTAGCCGCCGCCACCCCCGGTGTACAGGTGCAGCGTGGAGCCCTTCGGCACCTTCAGGCGCGTGATCTTCGAGAACGACTTCCGCTCTCCGTCCGGCAACTCCAGTTCGACGGCGTTCGCTCGCGCCTCGCCGCCTCCCTCGAGCCCCCAGGGCGCGTTCTTCGTGCGTTCCACCGCCGACGTCAGCCATGCGTCCTCGAGCAGATGGAACGACAGGTCGAGGCCGAGCCCGCCGCGATGGCGCCCCGGGCCACACGAGTCCTGCGCCAGCTCGAGGCGGTCGAGCAGCCACGGGTTCTTGGCCTCCCAGACCTCGGTCGCCGTCAGCATCGTCGCCGACTCGGAGATGTGCATCAGGCTGCTCGCGCCGTCGCCGCGGGCGGACGCGCCCTGCCCGGTCGGATGAGGCGCCCCGTCCGTCCACGGCTCGCCGGTGCCCTCACGCGTCCCCCACCAGACCAGTGCGCAGATATCCCCGCCGCTGCACGCGGGCACTGCGGTCGGCACAGCCTGGGCGATGGCCTGATAGATCGCCTCGATCGACTGGTCGCCGATCCAGCCGTAGAGAAAGCACGGCGCCGGATGCAGCGGGTGAAACACCGAGCCCGGCCGGGTGACGACCTCGATCGGGCGAAAGTGGCCCTCGTTCGGGGCAAGGCCGCCGCCTGCCAGCATCGCAATCGCGATCCGACTGGCCGACACGGTCGAAGGCAGCGGGCAGTTGATCGGGCCCTCCTGCTGGTCGGGGCCTTTCGAGAAGTCGAGGCGCACGCCGTCGGCTCCGACGTCGACGGTGACCTCGAACGGCACCGGGTCGTCGGTGACGCCGTTCGAGTCCATCTCGCCTCGGCCGACGTAGCGTCCCTGCGGCAGGCGCGAGAACCACCCCCGGACGATCGCTTCGCCGTGGTCGTACATGTGCTCGACCGCCTGGCCGAACCGCTCCACGCCATAGCGCTCCACGACCCTTACCAGACCGGCCGCTCCCGTGCGCACGCCGACCACCGTCGCATTGATGTCGCCGGCGACCATCTTCGGCACCCGCGAGTTCGCCGTGGCGAGGCGGAAGATGTCCGACACCAGGCGACCGCGCGAGTAGAGCTTCACGCCGGGGAAGATCACGCCCTCCTGGAACACGTCGACCGTGTCGGTCGAGTACGGATCCTTGCCGCCGATGTCGAGCCAGTGCGCCTTGATCGCGGCGTACCCGATCAGCTCTCCGTCGTCGAGGAACACCGGCATCACCATCGCGGCGTCCTGGGGGTGCGAGCCGGTGCCGAACGGGTCGTTGTAGAGGATGATGTCGCCGGGCTCGAGTGCGTCCTCGCCACCGACGGCATCGACGGCGCCCTGCACGCAGAAGCTCATCGTCCCCATGAACACGGGCAGGCTTGGCGCCTGTGCCAGCAGGCAGACGTCGCGGTCGTAGAGCGCGGCCGCGAAGTCGAGCACCTCGTAGATCACGGGCGAAAACGACGTGCGCACCAGAGCGCGCTTCATCTGGTCGGCCGCGGCGTTGAGACCCTGCCGCACGATCTCGGTGGTGACCGGATCGGCATCGGCGACCCGCGCGGACTGACCGCTACCGCCCCTCGACACCACCAGCTCGGCGGTCATGTCCCCTCCCGCGTCACGAGCAGTGCGCCGGCCGGATGTACGACCGCCGTGAAGCCTGCATCGAGATAGGTGGTCGCGGTCTGCTCCTGGATGATGGCCGGGCCTGCGAGCACGGCGCCCTCTCCGAGCGACGAGCGCTCGACCAGCGCGAACGACCGCCGCTCGCCGGTCGTGAACGACCAGGCGTCGACCGAGCCGTTGGACGCCACCGGCCCGGAGGCGGACAGGCTCGCCGAAGGCGCTCCCCGCTCCAGACGTGTCGTCGCGATCGCCCGCACGCAGACGATCTCGAGCTCCTCGTCGATCGACGAGCCGAACGTGCGCTCGTACTCGCGCAGGAACGTGACGCCGACGCCGCCGGCATCCTCCTCGACCTCGCCGCCAGGCGCCGGAACCGGAATGGTCAGAGTGTGCTCCTGGCCGGCGAAGCGCATGTCGAGGTGCACCTCGCGCAGGGACTGAGCATCGTCACCCCGCACGCGGCCCTCCAGCTCGCCGAACAGCTCGCGCGCGATCGTTCCCGCCAGCCGCAGGCCGTCGGCCGACAGGCGGATGACGCGCGTGCGCGACGCGGTGCGCGACAGGTCGGCGCCGAGCAGGCCCCACGCCGAGAAGTTGCCCGCATACGGCGGGATGACGACCGACGGCGCTGCCAGCTCGTCGGCGAGCAGCGTCCCGAACAGCGGACCGGCCCCGCCGAACGCCACGAGTGCAGCCTCCCGGGGGTCGCGCCCGCGCTCGACGGTGACGCTTCGGATCGCATCGGCCATCTGGGCGCAGACGATCTGAATCACGCCACGCGCGACGTCCTCTGCCGACTCGAACCCGAGCCTGGCAGCGAGCCCGTCGAGCGCCTGCTGCGCCAGGTCGGGTCGCAGCTTCACCCCACCGGCCAACTCGGTCGAAGGCAGCATCCCCAGCACGAGCGCCGCGTCGGTGACGGTCGGCGCCGTCCCGCCCTTGCCGTACGAAGCAGGGCCGGGATCGGCTCCCGCGCTGTGCGGGCCGACACGCAGCAGGCCGCCCTCGTCCACGAAGGCGATCGAGCCTCCGCCTGCGCCGACCGACCGCACGTCGATCCACGGCGTCTGGAGCGGGAGGCCGACGACCTCACCCTGATAGAGCACCGGTGGGCGGCCGTCGTCGATCAGGCACGTGTCGAAGCTGGTCCCGCCCACGTCCGCTGCGATCGCATGGTCGAGCCCCAGTTGTCGCGCCAGCTCGGCGACCGCACGGGCACCCGCGACGGGGCCTGAGAGGATGGTCTCGAACGGTCGCTCCGCCGCCTCGGCGAAGGTCATGGCGCCGCCTCCTGATCGCATGATCATGCAGCGCCCGGCAAATCCCTGGCCGCCGAGCTGCGACTCCAGACGGCCGAGGTACGAGCCGAGCCGTCCGCGCACGAACGCGTCGATCACCGTCGTGCACGTGCGCTCGTACTCGCGGTACTCACCCGAGACACGGTGCGAAAGCGAGATGTCGCCTTCGAATCCCGCCGCGCGCAGAAGACGCTCCGCCTCGAGCTCGTGAGCCGGATTCGCGTAGGCATTGATGAAGGCGACCGCGACGGCCGCCACGCCGGCCTCGCCGAAGACCCCGGCGGCGGCCTCGACGTCGGCGGGATCGAGCTCCAGGTGCACGGCTCCGTCCGCGCGCATGCGCTCGGTGACGGCGAGTCGCAGGCGGCGCGGCACCATGGGCGCCGGCTGGTGCCAGAACAGGTCGTACGGGTCGTCGCGATTTCCGCGCCTCACCTCGAGGACATCGCGGAAGCCGCGCGTGGAGAGCAGCCCGACGACGGCCCCACGACCCTCGAGCAGCGCGTTCAGCCCGACCGTTGTCCCGTGGAGGAAGTGCTCGGAGGACGAGACGTCGCCGCCTCCGAGAGAGGACTCGATGACACGCAGCACGCCGACGTCCGGCGCCTGGGGCACCGTCGGCTCCTTCCCGATCAGGATCTGACCGGTCTCGTCGTCGCAGTGGATGAGGTCGGTGAATGTCCCGCCGACGTCAACGCCGATGCGCGTTGCCATGCGGACGAGTCTGCCCGACGGCGAAGCGCCGATCAATGTGTTGCCATCACAGATCCGGCCGGAAACTTGTGGCTCGGGCATACTGTTGCAGCCGTGCGCCTCGACGAACTGCTGCGCCAGGAGCCATCCCTTGGCCTCACGCTGGTCGGAGGGCCGTGGGATGCGCGCGCCGTGGAGCACGTCGTCATCGTCGATGACCTGACCGAGCTCGGCCGCGCCCCGCGCGGCGCGATCGCGATTCTCACCCGTCACGCGTCGGCACTGGCCGCCGACTATCAGCTCGACCTCCTGCTGCGCAGGGCAGGCGAAGCGCAGCTGGCGGCACTGGCGACGTATGGCCCGCCGTCGACTTCCGCCACCGCGATCCGCCTCGCCGACCGCACACGCGTCGCACTGCTGGCAGTTGCTCCTGACCGCGACCTCTCGGAGGTCGCGTTCGAGCTGGAACGCAACATCCGAAGCGGTGCCGACGCGATGCTGCGGCGCGTGGTCGCGACGCTGGCGGTGATCGAGCACACGGAACAGGCCGGAGTCGACTCGATCCTGCTCGCCGCGTCGGAGGCGCTCGGCACGGAGGTGCGCCTGGGAGAGCCCCGCGATGCGCCGACGCGCGTTGCGGTCATGGTCGACGGGCGCCGCCACGGATACGTCTTCGCTGAGGCGGCGGACGCCGCGGCGGGCATCGGCTGCCGGATGGTCGCCGACGCGATCGCGCGCGTCCGAGGAGCGGAGCGAAGCTCGCCGGAGGGCCGGGCCCGCGCCCGCGCTGAGGTGCTCACCGACGCGCTCAATGCGCCGGCCGACCGTTTGACCGACGTGATCAACCGCGCCCGCTCGATCGACATGCCGATCGAGGGCCGCCACACGGTCATCGCGCTGGAGGTCGACAACGCTGCCGACCTGGTCGGAGCCCTGCCGACCGGCGACGTCGAGGAGATGCTGCTGACGCTTGCTCACGGCGCTGCCGAGGCGATCGAGCCTCGTTGGTACGCGGCGAGGGTCGATGCCGCCATCCTGCTGGTTCGCATGCAGCGCCGTGCGGCAGCGGGGAGCTCCGGCGTCCCGGCCACCGACGTGGCCGAGGCGGTGATCGACCGCCTGGTGCGGCAGTTCCCCGGGATCCGCACGTTCTGTGGTGTGAGCGACGAGCATGATGCGCCGGCGGGCCTGAAGACCGCCGCGGGCGAGGCGCGGTCGGCGCTCGCCACCGCGCGGGCGGCGGCCAGAAGCAATGCATCGGTCATGTTTCAGGACTCGACGCTCCGCCGGGTGCTGGTCGAGCTGCTCTCCTCTGATCCGGCGCGGGCGTCGGTGAACGAGCTGCTGGCGCCGCTCGACCGGCTCGGTCCGCGCCGTGCCCGGACGGCCGTCCGGACGCTGCAGGTCTACCTGGACGAGCGAGGCTCCCTGGTTCGCGCCGGCCGCGTGCTGCACCTCCACCCAAACGCCGTTGCCTACCGGATCAAGGGGATCCGCGCGAAGCTCGACGTCGACCTCGACGATGCAGACCAACGGCTGGCATTGCAGCTGGCCTGCCGCGCACGCCTGCTCACAACCGCACGCGCCTAACTCTCCGCGTCGTCGCGGTTGCGAAGGATCAGCCAGTTCTTCGGCTCGCCGCCGAGGTTGGCAGGCACGAGCGTCCACATCCCCTCGTAGCGCTTCCCGTGGAGCCTGACCGTCAGCGTGCCGTCGGGCTTCTCCTCGACCACGTCATAGGTGCCTGAGTCCCAGATCTCGACCTTGCCGGCTCCGTAGCTGCCTTTCGGGATCTCACCTTCGAACTGCCCCCACTCAAGCGGATGGTCGCCGACCTGGACCGCCAGGTGCCGTTCCCCCGGCTCCTCCGGCACGCCCTTCGGCAGTGCCCAGCTCTTGAGCACGCCGTCGCTCTCCAGCCGGAAGTCGTAGTGCAGCCGGGTCGCGTCGTGCCGCTGGACGACGAACTTCGCCATGCCCCAACGGTACTCCTGAAAAAACGGGGTCTGGCCCCTTTTTTTCAGCCGGCGAGGCTGACGCCGACCAGATCGAGCAGCCGCTGCACCTCGCGGCTCGGCACGACCTGGAACTCGATGCCGTGGCCATCGGCGTGGCGGCGGGCCTCGAGCAGGCTGCGAATGCCGGTCGAATCGACGAAGCCGACCTGCGCGCAGTCGATCCGGACAACGGTCGGCGTGGAGGAGACGGCCCGCTGGACGGCCTCGGTGAGCTGGGCGCACGTCGCCATGTCGAGCTCACCCGTGCACGCGAGCGTGACGATGCCCTCGGCCTCCACCTGCATCACCCGGAAGTCGCCCGGGGCGTGCCGCGAGCACAGAACTGCCAGCCGCCTCATGGTGTCGATCCGATGCTCACGGTTCCTTCATCGGCAACGGATCGAGGCTGGCTCACGCACCTAAGGGTGATCTCGCTCCTACGAGATTGCGGCGCCCGACTCCGGATCGAAGAAGTACAGCCGATCCAGGTCGACCCGAAGGCGGGCCGGCTGCCCCTCTTCCACGGGCGTCCGGCGTTCGAGCCGCGCCGTGACGCCGTCGGGCGGTGCGCCGGGAGTGCCGGCGTCGAGATAGACAACCTGTTCCGACCCGAGCGACTCGACCCGTGTGGCCGTGAGGCTGACGACCCCGTCCCAATCCGCTTCGCCGGAGGCGTCATCGAAGTCCTCTGGGCGGATGCCGAGCGTAACCGGCCTCCCTGCGTACGCTCGCAGCCCTGGCCGGCGCAACGCAAGCGCCTTCGGCACCGGCACGCCAGACGTGCCGAAGGAGACCGCGAGCCCGTCCCCCACCTCTTCGAGCCGAGCGGCGATCAGGTTCATCGACGGCGAGCCGATGAAGGCCGCCACGAACACGTTCACGGGGTTGTCGTAAATGTCGTCAGGCGTCCCGAGCTGCTGCAGGACGCCGTCTCTGAGGATCGCCACGCGGTCGCCCATGGTCATCGCCTCGGTCTGGTCGTGCGTGACGTACAGCGTGGGCGCCGCGATCCGCCGCTGCACGCGGATGATCTCTCCGCGCATGTCCACCCGCAGCTTGGCGTCAAGGTTCGACAGCGGCTCGTCCATCAGGAAGGCGGCAGGCTCACGCACGATTGCGCGCCCCATCGCTACCCGCTGCCGCTGGCCGCCGGAGAGCTGCCTCGGCTTGCGGTCGAGCAACTCTGTCAGGCCGAGCATCGCGGCGGCCTCGTCGACGCGCCGATCGATCTCCTTCCTCGGCGTGCCGGACATCTTCAGGCCGAAGCCCATGTTCCTGCGCACGGTCATGTGCGCGTAGAGCGCGTAGTTCTGGAACACCATCGCGATGTCGCGGTCGCGTGGCGGCAGCCGCGTCACCACACGTCCGTTGATGCGGATCACCCCACTCGTGACCGGCTCGAGGCCCGCCACCATGCGAAGAGCGGTGGTCTTGCCGCAACCTGAGGGGCCGACCAGCACCAGGAACTCGCCCGGCTCGACCTCGAGGCTGAGCTCTCGCACGGCCACCACGCCGCCGGGGAACTGCTTGGTCACATCCTCCAGCGAGATGGTGCCGGTGGTGGCGTCCTCACTCATGACGAGCCCGCCAGCATGCCCGTAATCCGCCGGTTCAGGATCAGCGCGACCACCGCCGGCGGCAGCAGCGCCAGCACTCCAGCCGCGGCAAGGATCGGATAGTTGGTCGTGTACTTGCCGACGTACTCGGTGATGATCACGGTCACGGGCTTGGCGTTCATCGTCGAGCTGAGGAGCAGCGGGATCAGGAACTCGCCCCAGACGGACAGCACCAGGATGGCGCTGATCGCAGCGATGCCCGAGCCCATCTGCGGCACGACCACGCGGAGGAACGCCTGCCACCGTCTGCAGCCGTCGATCAGCGCCGCCTCCTCGGGCTCGGTCGGCATCTCCCGCACCTGGTTGTAGAGCAGCCATGTGGCGAGCGGCGTCATGGTCGCCGCGAAGACCATCACGAGACCCAGCTTCGTGTCGATCAGCTCCAGGTCCGCCAGCAGCCGGAACAGGCCGATCACGATCACGAAGATCGGCACGATCATCGTCGCGATCATCGCGTAGAACAGCGCCTTCCCGACTCGGAACCGCAGGCGCCCGAAGGCGTATGCCGCCATCGTCGCGATGACCAGGATGACCGCCGTCGACCCCAGCGATAGCACGGCGCTGTTGATCATCGCCCGCTGGAACGTCCCCGCCTCGGTGACCGTGCCGCCGGCCCGCTGCGACTGCGTGCCGCCCAGCAACGCCCGGTAGGAGTCAAGCGACGCCTCCTGCGGGATCCACCGGGTGGGCACCGCCCGCACATCCTTCTGGCTGGAGATGCTCGTGACCACGCCCAGCACGATGGGGGTGACCGACCAGGCGACGATGGCCGCGATCGCGACCGCTCGGAGGACTCGCCCGCCTAGCGTCTGCGTCATACCGTGGCCCTTCGGAGCACCAGCACGTAGACCATTCCGAACACGGCGGTGAACGCTGCCAGCAGGAAGGCGAGCGCCGTCCCGTGGGCGAAATCGGCAGTCACGAACGTGGTGTTGTAGACGTGGATCAGGATCGAGCGGGTGTTCAGCGCCGTCCCGTTCAAGACGAAGATCTCGTCGAAGATGCTGATCGCGAGCAGCGTTCCGACGGTCAGCGCAATCGCCATCGACGGCCGCAGCAGCGGCAGCGTGATGTAGCGGAACTGGCGCCAGGGAGTCGCCCCGTCGACCGACGACGCGCTGTACACCTCGTCGGGGATGCTCTGCAGCCCGGCCAGGAAGATCAGGCTGACCAGCGGCAGCACGCCCCACACGTGCACGAGGGTGATGAAGACGATCGGCCCTTTCCCGCTTGCCAGCCAGACATGCGGGTCGTCGATCACGTGGAGCTGGAGCAGGACGCTGTTGAGGAACCCGTTGTCCGGATCGAAAACCCTGCGCCAGAGCACCCCACTGACCACCGACGGCAGCGCCCACGGGAGGACGAGGACGGCCAGGACGATGCCACGCCCTGCGAAGATCCGGTGCAGGGTCACCGCCACAGCGATGCCGAGCACGATTTCCAGGGTCACGGCGAGTACCAGGTACTCGACAGTGTGCCGGACGGCGTCCATGGTGGCCGGGTCATCGATCACGTCCCGGTAGTTCCGGAGGCCGACCGACCGGGGGATCTCGCCGAACGCGATCCCGTTCGAGCGGAGGCTGGTCTTGAAACCGAGGACGAGCGGGTACACGATCAAGCCGCCGATGGCGACGACCGCCGGCACCACCATGATCAGGCCGAGCCTGGTCTCCTCGCGCCTCGACGCATCGGGCCCATCCGCGTACGCTCGCTGCCAGAGACGGGGCCTCCGCACCGGCCTACCCTTGAGCGTGTGCGGTCGCCTTCTCCGCGAGCTGATTCAGCGCGTCTGCGACGGTCATGTCGCCCTTGAAGGCGGCATTCAGCAGTCCCTGCGCGTCCGAGCTGAAGTTGGAGTACCAGATCGGCGCCCCCTGCGGGAAGAGGGGGCCGACGTGCGTCAGCTCCTCGCTGAGGACGTTTCCGCCGAGCAGTTCGCCCGAGTCGGCCAACTGCTGGATCACCGACGCGCCACAGGGCAGGCTGCCCTGCGCCTTGTAGATCTCGATTGCGTTCTCAGGGCGCTGCCACCACTCGATGAAGGCCGCCGCGGCCGCCTTGTGCTTGGCGGTGACCGGGATCGAAAGCCCTTCCGGCAGTCCGAACGAGGCGCCGGGGCCGTCGACGCCCGGGACAAGGGCGGCCTCCGCCTGTCCGGCGATGCTCGACTGCGACGTGTCATTCGCGGTCGCGAGGTTGCCGGGGCCGGTTGCGAGCACCATGGCGGTCTCGCCCGCCAAGAACTTGTCGAAGGCCACGCCGTCGTCCAGCGAGACGGCGCCGGGCGACACCCAGCCGTTCTTGACCGCATCGACCTCCCACTGCAGCGCCTGGTAGGCCGGTGAGCTCGGGTCGTTGAAGATCGGCGCGAGCTGGTCGTCGAACAGCTGCCCGCCCATTGCCAGCGTCAGCAGGTACCACGGCGTGACGCCGCCCTCGGTCGCCGCCATCGGGATCGACAGCGGATACTTGACGCCCGCCGCTTTCAGCTTCTCGGCGGCCTGGCCGAGCTCGTCCAGCGTCGCGGGGAACTGCGTGATCCCGGCGTCGGCGAACATCTTCTTGTTGTAGATCGAGATGCGGAAGTCGTTGGAGAAGCACGCGGCGTAGGTCTTGCCGTCCTGGGTGAAGGCGGCGTTCGTGTTCTTGAGGTCGTCCATCACCGCCGGGTCGATGAGGTCGTCCAGCGGTTCGACCCAGCCCGCTCCGGCGAACTGGCCGGTGAACGACCAGTCGAACTCGGCCACGTCGGCGATGTAGGTCTTCGCAGCGTTGGCAACCACAAGCTTGGAGTGGGTGGCGTCCCAGCCGGTCACCACGTAGTTGACCTTCACGCCGCTCTCGGCGGTGAACTTGTCGAGCAGCGCCTTCGGCACCTTGTAGGGCACGAGGACGGTGATCTCCTGGCCCTTGATCGACTCGCCGGCGGAGGAACTGCTTCCGCCTGTGCTGCTCCCGCCGCCGCACGCAGCGACAACCAGCGCCACGACGAATGTTGCCACCAGTGCCAATCCCTTGGTCTTCACCGTGGTCACCTTTCTGCTCGCTTGCGCGCGACATTGGCGATACTAGGGCTTGAATGGACGCAAGACAACGCCTACCCGATCACAATCGCGCACGAAGCGGCGCACACCCGCTCGATCCACTGAGGGCGGACGAGGTCGCAGCGGCGGCCGAAGCGATCCGCTCCGACGGCCGGTTTACGGCGCTCAGCGATAGCGCGCGCTTCATCACCATCGAACTGCGCGAACCGCACAAGGCTGCCGTCCTCGACTGGGCCGGCGGCGCCGCGGAGGCCCAGCCGCGTGAGGCGGACGTCGTCCTTCTCGACCGCGCAGCGGCGAGGACGGTGGAAGCGGCGGTGTCGCTCGACACCGGCACGGTGGCTGCCTGGCACGAGCGCAGCGGCGTCCAGCCGATGGCGGTTGTCTCGGAGCTGATCGAGGTGGAGGAACTGGTTCTCCTTCATCCCGAGTTTCAGGCCGCGATGCGCCGTCGCGGGGTCACGGACATGGGGACCGTGCAGGTCGACGCCTGGCCGGCCGGCCATTTCGGCACGCAGGACGACGACGGCCGCCGCCTCGCCCGAGGGGTCGCGTTTATCAAGCCGAAGCCGGGCGACAGCGAGTGGGCTCATCCTGTCGACGGCGTCATCGCCCTCGTCGACATGGCGCGGATGGAGGTGCTTCGGGTCGATGACCACGGCGTCGTGCCGATCCCGCCCGAGAGCGGGAACTTCGACGCTGAAGCCGCCGCGCCGCTTCGCAACGACATCGCCCCGCTCGAGATCACCCAGCCCGAAGGCCCCGGCTTCACCGTCGACGGCCGCGTCGTTGCCTGGCAGCGCTGGCAGGTGCACGTGGGATTCACGCCGCGCGAGGGGCTCATCCTGAACCAGCTCGGATACCACGACGGCGGGCGGCTGCGGTCGATTGTCTATCGCGCCTCACTGTCCGAGATGGTGGTGCCGTACGGCGATCCCAGCCCGACGCACTTCTTCAAGAACGCCTTCGACGCCGGTGAGAATGGCGTCGGCGTGGCCGCCTCGCCGCTCACCCGTGGCTGTGACTGCCTCGGCGAGATCGTCTACCTCGATGCCGTCGGCTCAGATGCGGCGGGCGAGCCGGTTCACATCCCCAACGCGATCTGCATCCACGAGGAGGATGTGGGGGTGCTCTGGCGCCACGTCGAATGGCGCGACGGCTCGGGGGAGGTGCGGCGGTCGCGCCGGCTCGTCATCTCGTCGTTCTCGGCCATCGGCAACTACGACTACGGCTTCTTCTGGTACCTGTACCAGGACGGCAGCATCGAGTACGAGATCAAGCTGACCGGCGTGCTGTCGACCGGTGCGGTGGCGCCGGGTGAGCGCCCGCGGCACGGGACGCTCGTCGCCCCGGGGCTGAATGCGATGGCGCACCAGCACTTCTTCAACATGCGCCTCGATCTCGACGTCGACGGCGAGGCGAACGCGGTCGAGGAGGTGTGGACCGAGTCGCTGCCGCACGGGCCGGAGAATCCCTACGGCAACGCGTTCAGCCCGCGCCGCCAAAGGCTCGAAACCGAGCAGCAGGCACAGCGCCGGGTCGACAGCGCCTCGGCCCGCTGGTGGGAGATCGTCAACCCAGGGATCCGCCACCGGCTCGGCGAGCCGGTCGGCTACCGGTTGGTGCCCGGCGAGAACGCCGTGCCCTTCGCACAGCCGGACGCGCCCGTCAGCAAGCGGGCCGGCTTCATCCACCGGCATCTCTGGGTGACGCCGTACGAGCCGTCCGAGCGCTACGCGGCCGGCGAGTACCCCAACCAGCATCCGGGCGGCGCCGGACTCCCGGAGTGGACGGCGGCAGACCGCTCCGTCGACGACACCGATGTGGTCGTCTGGTACACGTTCGGGCACCATCACGTGCCGCGTCCCGAGGACTGGCCGGTGATGCCCGTGGCCACAATCGGGTTCATGCTGAAGCCAGTGGGGTTCTTCGAGCGCAACCCGGCACTCGACGTGCCGCCGTCGACGCCGCACTCCGACCACTGTGAAAAAAAGGGGTCTGGCCCCTTTTTTTCACCTGACGATGGGGGTTCCGCATGAGCACAGTCGAGGGCCGCGTGGCCCTGGTCACAGGAGCGAGCAGTGGCATCGGCGCCGCGACGGCACGCGCGCTGGCCGGCGCCGGGGCAAGCGTCGCGATGGCGTCGCGGCGGGGCGACGACATGGGCATCGAGGGGGCGCTGGCGCAGCCCTGTGACGTCCGCGACCCGGCGCAGATCGAAGCGCTCGTGGAGGCGACCGTCGAGCGCTTCGGCGGCCTCGACATCCTGGTCGCAAACGCGGGCGTGGGCGCCTACGGCGACTTCCTGGGCACCGACCCGACGTACGTCGAGGAGATGATCGACGTCAACGTCAAGGGCCTGCTCTACACCGTCGCGGCGGCGCTCCCGCGCCTGCTCGAGAGCTCCGCCGCGGAGCTCGTCACGGTGGCCTCCGTCGCCGGCCTTCGCGGCCCCGAAGGCGAGGCCGTCTACGCGGCATCAAAGTTCGCGCAGGTCGGGTTCATGCGTGCCCTCGACCACGAGCTGTGGAACAAGGGCGTGCGGTGTTCGACGCTTTGCCCGGGCGGTGTCGCGACCGAGTTCGCGATGGGCCGCGGGCGCAACCCGGGCGACCCCGACCTCGCCGGCATGATGAGCGCGGAGGAGATCGCAGACCACGTCATGTTCGTCATCACCCGCCCGCGCAGCCAGCGCGTGCTGGAGACGGAGATCCTGCCGATGAACGAGGACTCGCTCGGCTGAGCCGGGCGGGCGGGAAAGGACGACCTGCCATGGGACACAAGGTCACCATCATCGGCGGCGGCAGCAGCAGCTTCGTCCCGTTGCTGCTTCGCCGATTGATCCAGTCGCGCTCCCTCGGTGACGCAACCGTCACGCTGATGGACGTCGACGCGCACCGGCTCGACGTCATGGAGACCCTCGCCAACAAGCTGATCGAAAGCGAGGGAAGCGCGCTGCGCGTGCGCAGCAGCCTGGATCAGCGCGACTCGCTGGTCGACGCGAACTTCGTCATCGCGGCAATCTCGGTCGGCGGGATGGACGCGTGGGCCAACGACCTCGAGATCCCCGGTCGCTACGGCATCGTCATGCACGTCGCCGACTCGATCGGCCCGGGCGGCATCATGCGGGCGCTTCGCAACGCGCCGGTGCTGGCCGACGTCGCCCGCAACGTCGCAGAGGTCGCGCCGGACGCCTGGGTGTTCAACTACACGAACCCCGCCCCGGTCGAGGCGCTGGCCATGCGGACAGCCGCACCGAACGTGAAGTCGTACGCGCTCTGCTCATGCACGCAGGCGCCGAGCAGCGCCCGCTGGCTCGCCGAGCAGGCGGGGGTCTCGCCCGACGACATCGCGATGCCACCCGTCGTCGCCGGACTGAACCACTGCGCCGGCGTTACGGAGCTGCGCCTGACCGACGGCACCGACGCGATGCCGCTCGTGCGGGAGCGCGCAACCAAGCCCGTAGTGAAGTGGGCGCTCGAGACCTACGGCGTCCTGCCCTACTGCTGGGAGCACTGGGTCGAGTTCTTCCCCCAGATGCAGTGGCTCGAGGAGCCCTACTCGGGAACGGCTCAGGGCGTTCGCATGCGCTACGGGATCCGCACCCACGACATGGCGTACGAGAAGCACCGCGTTCAGGAGTTGGAGGAGCTCGCCCAACAATGGACGGCCCCGGACGCAGGCCCGGTCACACTGGCCGACCTGCCGCACGGCGACGAGGACGAGGGCATCGAGGTGATCGACCTGATCGAGTCGATCGTCGAAAATGGCAACACGACGCACGTCGTCAACGCGCCGAACGGCGGCGCGATCCCGAACCTGCCCCACGAGGCCATCGTGGAGGTAAGCGCCCACGTCAACGCGTACGGCATCCAGCCCATCCACACCGGGCCGCTGCCCGAGGCGCTGGCCGCACACCTCCGCCACTTCTTCGCGATGCAGCAGCAGGTCGTCAAGGCAGCCCTGACCGGCGACCGCCATGCGGCGCTGCAGGCGTTCCTCCTCGAGCCGACCATCGGTGCGCGGCTTGACCTCGACAAGACTGCGGCGCTGCTCGACGAGATGCTGAGCGCGAATGCCCGACATCTGCCGCTGTTCGCGACGGCCCGGGTGTGACCTTTCAGAATCCGTCCGCTTTCAGATAGGCGAACGGTGTAGTGTCCCCTCCCGATCGGTCACCCACAAACAAGGGGGGTTCTCGATGAAAGCGAGATGGAGTCTCGCGATCGGGATGGGGGTGCTGTTCGCGGCGCTCAGCTTGGGGTCCATCGGACAAGCCGCAGCGCCCGTGAAGACGACGGAGCCGGACGGCGCCGTCGGCGTCGCACCCGGAGTCGAGTACGACGCGGTGCTGACCGCCGGCGACATCGTCGGCAACTACCAGATGACAGGCGTGCCTGACGGCGGCGGCTTCTGGTTCAAGGGCTGGGGAACCGGCGGACTGACGTGGGTGTTCAACCACGAGCTCGCCGACAAGAACCTGTATCCCGACCCGGCTCTCGGCGCTCTGGACAACTTCAGCTCACGTGTTTCGGCGCTGACGCTGAGTCGGAACGGCGCCGTCACATCGGCGAAGCACATCGTGCGCGGCACCGAGGGCTACGTGTGGTTCTGTTCCGGGAACCTGACGATGCTCGACGGCAACCCGTGGTACTTCACCGGCGAAGAGGACCCGTCGGGCATCCACGGAGGCACGTCGATCGCCGTCGACGTCAAGCAGGGGACATTCAAGGATCTGCCGTGGTTCGGGTTCTTCGCCCACGAGCAGGAAATCCCGGTGAAGGGTCTCGGACGCGCCACCGTGATGCTGTCCGAGGACGGCCCGAAGGGTAAGAGCCAGATGTACCAGTACACGGCTCGCAACTGGAACGGCGTGCTGAACGGCAACGGCCGGCTCGGCGTGTTCGTGCCCTTCGGCGACGCTACAGACGGCAATTGGTCGGCCAACGACGTCGCCAAGGGCGAGTCGCTGCAGGGCCGGTTCGTGCCGCTCGACCAGCTGACCGACAACGCCAACGCGGCGGCGCTCGAGGCGGCCGCACAGGCTGAGGGCGCGTTCAACTTCGTGCGGGGTGAGGACGTTGCGACGTCGAAGAACAACCCGCGCGTGACGTACATCGCCGATACCGGCTCGGCCGGTCACGAGACTGTCAAGGGCCGCGTCTACAAAATGACGCTGAACCAGAACAACCCGCGCCGTGCCTCGCTGACGGTGCTCCTTGATGGCGACGCCGGCGACAACCTCGTCAACCCGGACAACCTTGACACGTCGAGCAAGGTGCTCATGATCCAGGAGGATCGCAACTCCGAGCACCGCCGCACTTCGGTGATGGGCCCCGAGCTGACCGGCTACTCGCGCGTGCTCACTTACAACCTCGCGACCGGAACCGTGACGGTCGTCGCGCGGGTCAACACCCCGGCCGACCTGGCCGCAGCCAGCGGCGAGGGTGTGTGGGAGACGTCGGGCATCGTCGATGCCTCGTCGATATGGGGGCCTGGCTGGTGGCTGATGACCGTGCAGCAGCACGAGACCACCAAGCCGCAGGCCGCCAACCCGGCGCTGATCCCGAATACGACCACGGGTGAGGCCGGCCAGGTCGGTCGGCTATTCGTTCCCGGATCGAGCTGATCTGACACCGATGGAGGGCCGGGCAACCGGCCCTCCATCTAGATCACAAGCGAGCCGAGGTCGACCGGGACGGAGGCGCCCGATACGCCGGACGCCCGGTCGCTCGAGAGGAAGCAGATCATCTCGGCGACCTCGGATGGCTCGATGGCCCGGCCGGGCTGGAGCAGGTTGATCCGCTCCAGCACCGTCTCGCGGGTCTCGTTTCGCAGCCGCATGTGATCCTCGAGCTGACGCTCCATCAGCTGCGTCCACATCAGGCCCGGCAGCACCGCATTCGCGGTCAGCCCGTGCGGTCCGCCCTCGAGGGCAGCCACCTTCATCAGCCCGACGATCGCGTGCTTCGCGGCGACATATGCAGCCTTGAATGGCTCGGCGACGTGGGACAGGCTCGATCCGATGACGACGATCCGCCCACCCGGCTGGGCGGTCAGCCGGGGCCACGCGGCCTTGATGGCATGCGACGGCCCGTTCACCATCACGTCGAACAACCTCGTCCACTCGACCTCGGGAAACTCGTCGATGGGAGCCATGAACTGGAGTCCCGCGTTCAGCACGAGGGTGTCGAGACGGCCGTGTCGGGCGAGCGCTTCGTCGACCATCGCACGGTTGCCGGCCTGCGTCCCGACGTCGGCGTGGAAGCATTGGGAACCCTTGATGTCGACCGGGACAACTGCGGCGCCTTCCCGCTCGAACACCTCGCACACGGCCGCGCCGAGGCCACCGGCTGCGCCGGTGACCACCGCCACGCGTCCTTCCAGCTCCCGTCTCGTCACCAAACGGCCAGCGACACTACCAGAGGCCGGCGGGCGTTACAGTTTTCGGATGCGCCTCGACGCCATCGACCGGGCTGTGATCAAAGGAACGCGCGTCCTCTCACTCGACAACGCCGACGTGAACGCCGACGGGCTCGGCGACGACCGCCGCTACGTGCTCGTCGACGACGAGGGCCGCCAGCAGATGGCCAACACCATGCCCAGCCTCTCCGCCATCGAGGTGGACTCCACGGACGACGGGCTCCTGCTGCGCTTGCCGGGCGGTGCCGTGGTGGAGGGCGCGAAAGCACCCGGCGACGGCATCGAGACGTTCGACTGGGAGGACACATCGAGACGGGGCCGGATCGTGAACGGACCGATCGCCGACGCCCTGTCGGAGTACGTGGGCCAGCGCCTGCGGCTGGTCGACCTCCAGGGCTCTCAGATCACCGGTTCCGACGTCGAGCCGGTCACGCTCCTCAGCCGGCAGTCGGTCGATCACCTCGCAGAGCGGATGGAGATGCCGGGCCTCGGCCACCGCCGGTTTCGCTGCAACCTGCTGGTCGACGCCGGCAAGCCGCACGACGAGGACGAGTGGATCGGCTCGACGGTCGAGATCGGAGACGTCCAACTCGAGGTCATCGGCCAGATTCCCCGCTGTGTGGTCGTCACACGAGACGCGCTCACGGGGGACCGGGACGCGGACGTGCTGCGGGCGGTGAAGGAATACCGCGGCTCGCGGATCATCCCCGACGGCCGGCGGAAGGTGTTCTTCGGCGTCTACGCGCGCGTCGCCCAGCCGGGCACCGTGCACGTGGGCGACGAGATCAGGACACGCTGACGACGCGCGCGGTCCAGGACGAGCCGGGCGCCTTCACGGTCACCGTGTCGCCGGGCACTGCGCCGTAGATCGCGCGACCCATCGGCGACTCGGGCGACACAGCGTTGGCGCCTCCGGCGCTCGAGATGACCACCTCCATCTTCTCGCCGTCCTCGTCTTCGATCACGACCCGCGAGCCGACCATCGCCGTCCCGTCCGCGAGCTCGTCGGCGTCGATCACGTCGGCGTTGTCGAGCTTCGCGCGCAGGATGGTGATCTGGCGCTCGAGCAATCCCTGCTCGTTCTTGGCGGCGTGATACTCGAAGTTCTCGGAGAGGTCGCCATGCCCGCGGGCCACGGCGATTGCGTTGATGATCTCCGCGCGCTTCGGGCCCTCCATCTCGGCCAGCTGGGCGCGCAGCGCCTCCATCTCGGCCGCAGTGAGTCTCGTACGATCCATGGTGCAGAGACTAGCTTGGGCCGAGCAGGACGCTCACCACATCGTGTGGGCGGTAGGGCACCTCGATCTCACCGCCGGACACCACCAGCGGCGCACCTGGGTCCTCGAGCAGGCTGCAGCGCACCGCGTCGCCGAACGGCACGCCGACCCGCAGCCGCGCGACGCCCCGGCCGCCGTGCGCTTCGTAGAGCCGCAGCACCAGCGCGTCCGAATCCTCGGCGCGCTTGACGGTGTCGAGCACCAGGTTCGGATCGTCGACCTCGAAGAACGAATGCGGGTCGACCGCGCCAGGCGCCCAGCGAAGCGGCGTTTCGAACCGCGCCGCCTCCGCGACGACACCCGCTTCGCGCCACCCGCCCGCATGCGGCACGACCGCGTACGCGAACGTGTGCCGGCCCTGGTCGGCTTCGGGGTCGGGCTGCGTGGTGCCCCGAAGGAGGCTGATGCGCATCTCGTTCCCGAGCGTCGAGTAGCCGTACTTGCAGTCGGTCAGGAGTGCGACGCCGAAGCCGTGCTCCGAGAGGTCTGCGAAGCGGTGCCCGGGCACCTCGAAGCGCGCCAAGTCGTGGCTGGTCGAGAAGTGGGTCGGGCGCTCGGTATGCCCGAACTGCATCTGGTATGTCGCATTCGCGCTGTGCACGTCGACCGGGAACAGCACCTTCAAGAAGGTGTTGCGCTCCCGCCAGTCGACGTCGCAGTGGAACTCCAGGCGCCCGGATCCCGCGTCGAGGCGTACGAGCTGCTGCATCGTGCTGCCCCGGCCGATGAGGCGCTCGAACGCCACTTCGGCGCGGAGCCCGTCGTCCGCGACCACGCTGCACGACTGCGCCGGAGCGCAGCCCTTCGCCGTCTCGAGATGGAACGGATCGACGTCCCACGCGTCCCACATGGTGGGACGGTCGTCGAAGACCTGCAGCACGTTGCCCCGGCCGGCGAGGGCCTCCCTCCCGGTCGCGCGCTCGATCAGAGAGTGCACAGCGCCGTCGCGGCCAAGCTCGACTCGAAGTCTTTCGTTTTCGAGGACGATCAGGTCGCCGGTTTGGGTGAGCGTCACGCTGCCTGGCGCGTCCCGAACCGCGCCGTAGCCGTACGGCGGGGCTTCGACCCACACCGGCCCGTCTCCCGGCCGCTCCACGACGCCGGAACGAGCGAAACCGAGCGTGTTCGCCGGTGTGGGCCCATCACCCTCGCCGGCGAGCACGTGGAGCGCCGCGCCGACGATGCCATCCGCGCCCTCCAGGACGGCGACGTGATCCTGCGCCGCCTCGTCGTACACCTGCGCGATGCTCGACCCCGGCAGCACGTCGTGAAACTGGTTCAGCAGCAGCTGCCGCCAGAACTCGCCGAGCTGCTCGGTGGGATGCTCGGCACCATGCAGGCGCGTCGCCACGGCCGACAAGAAGTCTGCGTCATGGAGCGCCCGCTCTCCCGACCGGTTGCCTCGTTTGACAGCAGCCTGGGTCGTGTAGGTCCCGCGGTGCAGCTCGAAGTAGAGCTCGCCGACGATCGTCGGCAGGTCGGTCGTCTCGGCTACCAGCAGGTCGAAGAACTCCTCCGCGGTGGTCATCCTCGTGCGGGGGAGCCCTTGGAGGTCGCTGGCGCGGCGCAGCGTCTCCAGCATGCCGGGCGTCGGCCCACCACCACCGTCCCCGAATCCGAACACGTACAGGCTGCGGTGCGACCGGTCGTGGTCCTTGTACTCCCGGGCACCGCGGCGAAGCTCTTCGACTTCCGCCGTGGCGTTGTACGTGTCGGCCGGGGGGAAGTGGGCGAGTACCTGCGAGCCGTCGATGCCCTGCCACGTGAACGTGTGGTGGGGCGGGGGGTTGAAGCGGTTCCATGACAGCTTCTGGGTCAGGAAGCGGTCGATGCCGGCACCCCGCATGATCTGCGGGAGCTGGCCGTTGTAGCCGAACACGTCCGGATTCCAGAACTCCCGGCAGCGGCGCCCGAACTCCCGCTCGAAGAACCGCTGCCCGTACAGGAACTGGCGCACGAGCGACTCGCCCGACGGCAGGTTGCAGTCTGGCTCCACCCACGTCCCGCCGACGGGGATCCAGCGACCCTCTGCGACGTGTCGCTTGATGCGCTCCCACAGGTCGGGGTTCCGCCGCTTGATCCAGTCGTACTGCTGCGCCTGCGAGCAGGCGAACCGGAACTCCGGATACCGATCCATGTAGGCGGTCTGCGAGCTGAACGTGCGAACGGTCTTGCGATACGTCTCCTCGGCGGGCCAGAGCCAGATGGTGTCGATGTGTGCGTGACCGATCGCCGACAACTCGTGCACCCGCGTGGCGTTGCGGCGCTCGAGCAGCGGCGCGAGGATGGCGTGTGCCTCCGCCCAGGTGGAGCGGTCGTCCTCGACCCAGACGTTGCAGATGCGGTTCAGCTCGGAGAGCAGCTCCCCAGCCCAGGTCGGGTCGAGGCCGTTGTGCGCGTCGGCCTCCAGCCGGCGCAGCACGTCGAAGTCGTGATGCAGGTCCCACGCCTGTACGTCGAACCGCGCGATCTGCGCCCGGTCGAGCACCACCGGTTCGAGCGTCGCATAGGGCCGGTCCATCTGCCCGAACTTGCCGTTGCAGGCGAGCTCGATGCGCAGGTCGATTCGCTCACCGCCGCGGGCAGGGTCGAGCAGCAGCGCGTCCGGCCGCCAGCCGGTCGGGCTCGTGTTCAGGCCTTGGACCGAGCGGCCGTCGACCCACAGCGTCCCCTCGCTGTGCGTGATCCAGATCAGGTCGACCCGCTCGCCCGCCCACTCCTCCGGCACCGTCGCCTCGAACGTGAACCAGTACGTCGCGAAGAGTGGCCCGAAGCATTCACCCAGCTCGGCGTCGCGGTAGGTCAGCCCCTCGGCTTCGTCCAGCGGTATACGGTCGACCGGCCCCGCCACGACCAGCCTGTCAGGCTCGCGGGTGTCGGCATGGATCAGGTTGCGGATGCGGTCGCCGACCTGGGCGATGCGGTCGCGGGTGTACTGCGGGTGGCGCTGCATCGGCGCACACCCTAGAGGACTCAGGCGCCGCTACTTCCAGGTGGTGGCGACGGACCAGGCGAACCGGGTTGCCATGTGCCCAGGGGTCAACACGCCAGGCCGCGTGCCCCGCCGGACGAAGACAACAGCGGAGGGAACGTTCCGCGCGATGGCGTGCCGGGTGGCACCCAGCCCACGCTCACGGAACCGCGGTGACAATCCGACGATCACGAGGCGCGCGTCGGCCGCAAGGTCGAGGATTCCCTCAGGGCCCGCGGGAACCAGGATGGGTTCGGCGATGACGCTGCTCGTTCGCTGGATGACGAGGCTCGCTGTTGCGAGCAGCCGACTGGCGTCGTCACCGTCGTCCGCCGCGGCACCGGCCATGACAAGGCGCACGCCGGCCCGCCGGCAGAGCAGCACGCCGAGCTCCAGCGCGGCCCAATCATGCTCACTGCCGGAGAACGGCACCAGAACCGGCCCGCCGGACGCCTCCCCGCGCGCCGGCAAGTGGAGGGCGACGTCGCAGGGCGCATCACGCAGGAGCTCGTCGGCGATGCCGAACCGGCCTTCGAGCAGTGCATCGCTGCCGTCGAGCAGGATCAGGTCGGCATCCTGGTGATTCGCCAGCTTCACGAGATCGGCTCCGGGGCGCATGCTGTTGAACGCGGCCACCCGGGCGTCGATGCCGCGCGCGACCAGATCGTCGCGCCGCTCTGAGAGCTGGTGCGTCGCTTCCGCAAGCCCCCCACCGGCTGCGTCCCCCGGCAGCATCGCCACCATCCGGGTGAGCACGAGCTCACGGTCGTGGTGCGCCTCCGTGACCTCCGCCGCAAACCGGCTGAGCTCGTCGAGGTCACGGCCCGATTGCGACACCACAAGCAGCGTCCGCGTTGCCACGCTACTGCTCTGGATGGGCTGTTGGGCGTCGAGCCGGGACACCAGCAAGGAAGGGTCCTGCTGCAGAATCCGGCGCTCGAGCGTCGCAAGAGCGGGCGACGGATCGATCCCGAGCTCCGCAACCAGCATGTCACGCACCTGGCGGTAGGCGGCGAGAGCGTCCGCCTGTCTGCCGTCGCGATAGAGCGCCAGCATCAGGAGGCCGCGTAACCGCTCGCGCAACGGGCTCGCGGCCACGAGGTGCTCGATGCGGGGCACGAGGGCGCCTGGCTGCTCCAACCACAGCTCCGCATCCAGCTGATCCTCGATGCAGGACAGGCGCATGTCCTCGAGCCGGGCAATCTCAACCGAGAAGGCCTCCTCGTATCGCAGGTCGGAGAGCGGATCGCCACGCCACATCGAGAGTGCGTCACGCAGACGGCTGACGGCTGCGCCGCTGTCTCCCACAGCGAGTGCCTGTCGCCCGTCTTTCCACAGCTCCTCAAACCGTGCGAGATCGAGGGCGGCCTGCGGTATGACGAGCCGGTACCCGCCAGGCCTGCTTTGAATGACGCTGAACGACGATGGGCGGCCGTCCAGCAGCTTGCGGAGCTCGCTGACATAGACCTGCAGCGCTTTGACTGCTGTGGGCGGTGGGCTGCGCCCCCAAAGCACGTCGATCAGGAAATCGGAGGGCACCGTGTCGCCGAGACGGAGCGCGAGCGCCGCCAGGATCATGCGTTGTTTCTGCGCGCCGATCGTGATCTGCTCGCCACCACGCGAAGCCTCGACGGGTCCCAGCAATGACACAGACAACGGTGTGGTCCTCGCCGCCATGCCTGCGATCTCCGCTGAGCCAAGAGCCCGGCCGGCGTCGACGACATCATCGCCCGAGTCAACCCGAAGCGGCGGAAAGTCTGGCGGCAGACCGGAGATCACGAGCTGGGACAACCACTCGGGACGGTCGATGTCCTTCAGCCTGACGCTGCCCACCTCCCGCAACTCGACGCCGTCGGGAAGGTCTTCCTCGACCAGGCCGGCGGTGAGCCTCGAGAGCAGCACCTGGCCGCCATGCCCGGCGGAGCAGATACGGGCGGCCCGGTGCACGTCCAGCCCAAGGTATCGCCCGTGCTCGACGCTGGGCTCGCCTGTGTGGATCCCCATGCGCACCCGCACTGTCACGCCCTGCGGCCACGAGTGAGCGGAGAGTGACCGCTGGCACGTTGCGGCAGCGACGACGGCGTCGCGTGCGCGCGCGAAGGCCACGAAGAAGGAGTCGCCCTGCGTGTCGATCTCCCGTCCGTCGTGGCCGACAAAGGCCTCGCGCAACAGCCGCTCGTGGTCCGCCAGCACGGAGCCGTACGCGCCGCGCAGTGCCTTCAGCAGCCTCGTCGAGCCCTCGATGTCCGAGAACAGGAACGTCACGGTGCCGGTCGGCAGCGGCGTGTCGAGCACGTCCGGCGAGTCGCTCGGATGTTCCCGCTGCCCCATCCCGTGTCGACCGTAGCACCTCACCCGTCCGGCCGCATTTCCGGCGCCTTACCGGCGCATATCCCCCTCCGGCGAGGGTCTCCGCAGTTACATGTCCCCATGAGTTCGGAGAGCACACACCATGAATCGCCGACTCCTCAGCATGCTCGTCGTCGTCGTCGCCGCACCGCTCGCCTCCCCGCCGAGCGACGCCCAGGCCGGACCTGCGCCGACCCGTTTCATCACCTACATGTTCGGCCGCGCCCAGCTCGGAGGCTACGTCGCCGGCTCCGGGTGCACGACCCCCCTTTCTGGCAATGTGTCGCTGTGGACGGTTGCAGACGCGCTCGCTGCCCAGGGCCACACGGCAACCGTCCCGGTGACGCTCAACATGACGGGCACCAACAGGCCCGTCTGCGCCGGGACGATCGCGTATGCGACATGGAACGACCTGGCGCGGCTTCGCGACCAGTACTCGTGGTCATTCTCGTCACGCGGTCGATCCGGTCATGTCCTGACCGGTATGACGGGATCGCAGCAACAGGCGGAGATCTGCGGCTCGATCGGCGACTTCCGCGCACGCGGCTTCGGTGAGGTGGCGGGGATGTTCTCGTATCCGGGCAACAACCTCACCGCCGCCATGCAGACCACGTTCGTGAACAGCTGCTACAGCTTTGGGCGCAAGTACGCCGGAGGCGTCAACAGACTTCCGATCCCGGCGCCGTACTGGGCGGCCACGAACTCCGTGAACGGCGGCCGGTGCAACAACCCGAGCCTTGACTGTTACACGATGGCCGTCAAGAACAACCGCCGCTACACCAGCCCGGACGCACTGGTCGGGTACGAGAACTCGAACGGCTGGACGATGATCCAGTGGTACCGGCTCGTCACCGGCCGGAGCGGCACGGTGACCTCCAAGGCGGCTTCGTGGGATTGCACCTCGGCCGACCGGCGCAATCACTGGACGAACGAGCCAGAGATGTCTTGTTGGGACGACGCGCTGTACGTGATCAACGCGCTTGCGCCCGGCGCCGTCGACACCAACCCGACGGAAATGGCCGCGCGACAGGGACGGGCGATGCCGTAGTCGCCGCAATGGGGGCGGGGCCGCAGGGCGCCGCCCCCATTGACGTGCGGTCACTGGGCCCGGCGGGCCAACGCGACCTGCCGAAGGCGGTTTGCGTCGTTGTAGAGGGCAACCAGCACCCCGGAACGTGTCGCCGTCAGCCAGGTGACGTCCTCTGCCAGCATCACCGCCGATCCGAGCGCGTCGCCTGTCTGGCCATCGCGCACCTCGAGGTTCCAGGGCCTGCTGCCTCGCTCCAGCCAGATCTTCCCCCCAAACAGGGCGATCGAGGCCGGGTTGTCAATCTCGACGACGTTCAACACCTCGCCGGGGCCCACCGACACGCCGATCAGGTCGCCCTGCTCCTTGGAGTCGGGCGTCGGGCCTGCGGTCACCCAAACCTTCCGCGTACCGACGACCAGGTGCCGCGCCTTCAGGTCTCGCGGAATGTCGTCATCGAACGAGATCGGCGGGCGTATTTCCCGTTCTGCCCTGAATCGAATGATCCCACGGTCCAGGAGCACCCACACCGTGTCGGCGCCCGACTCGACGGCGGCGATAGCCGGCCCGACGTGGAATCGCACGGGCTTGAGCGTCTTGATCGGCACCCGGTAGATCGACGACCCGACGGGTACCCAGACATCGGTTGACGTCACAGCCGGATTGCACTCGATTGTGTTGTCGTTGAAGCACGCCGGTTGGGCCGGGATCTGGACCGTCCGCCGCACGCCCGCGGTTGTGGGGTCCAGCTCCATCAGCGTGCTGTCGGACGCAGCGCCGTTCGGCACGCTGTAGAGCCAAAGCGAACCATCACCGACGGTCAGCCCCACCGCAATGCCTTCGATCGCGTTCAGCTCGGTCGGCGCACCCGTGTCCGGATCGATCCTGTCGATTGCGCTCCTGCCGCTATTGAGCTCGCGCCGCAGAGCGAAGACACCGGCCGGCCCGGAGGCGACGACGACCCGCGCCTCTCCCATCGGAAACCGCTCGCCGAAGACGATGCCCGGCTTTGGCTCGGCCGCCGTCCTCTCAGGCGACGAACCGCCCCCAAACAGCGTGGCAGCGAGCCCAACCGTCGCCGCCAGGGCCGCGATGACGATGGTCGCAAGCGCCGCCACGCGCCGTGAGCGCCGGGGGGCAGGGCCGGATGCCCGACCGTCGATGCTCGCTCGCGCAGCCTTGACAAACTCGGCGCAGGACGAAAACCTCGCCGTCGGTTCCTTTGCCAGCGCTCGCTCCATCACCGAGTCGAACCCCGCTCCCAGGTGCGCTCCTGCGAGACTCGGTGCAGGAGGCGGCTGCTGCAGATGGCCCAGCATCACGCTCACGTCGGAGCCGGTGAACGGCGGCTGCCCGGTCACGCACTGGAAGACGACACACGCGAGTGAGTACTGGTCGGAACGTCCGCTGACACCTTCGCCGCGGATCTGCTCGGGCGACATATATGCCAGCGTGCCGACGAGGTGGCCAATGTCGGTGACGGTGCTGTGAGAGCCGCTTTGCTTCGTCAGCCCGAAATCCGATAGGAAGGCGTGCTCGCGGCCATCCTGCGGTTCGACAAGAATGTTGCCTGGTTTGACATCTCGGTGCACGAGGCCGCTGGCATGCGCAGCATCCAGGGCGTTCGCCATCTGCCGGGCGATCTCGAGCGCCCGGCCGGCGTCGAGAGCGCCCTCGCGCAGAAGCATCTGCTTCAAGTCCTCGCCGTCGATGCGCCGCATGGCAAGGAACAGCGGCTCCGTGTCATCGTCGGCGATGTCGAGGATCGGCACAACGTTCGGATGCCGGAAGGACTGCGCGAGGCGCACCTCGCGCGAGAAGCGGTGGAGAAACTCGGCGTCGCGGTTGAGGTGAGGTGCAACGACCTTGAGCGCGACCTCGTCGCCCGCCTCCGTGCGAGCGAGGTACACCACCCCCATGCCGCCGCGCGCGATGACCGAGACGATCTCGTATCGCCCGATGGTCGTGCCAGTGACCAGATCCCCACCCATGTGACGCCGCCCTGCCTCTGTGAAGCAGGCGCCATTGTGTCACTTGTCACGCGACTTCACCAACGCGTCAGGTTATGCGCACGGCGATTGTCGAATCCGGCGACAATGCGTTCGCCGTGAGATGACGCTGACGGACTGCCACACGCATATCGCCGATCCCTCTCACATCGGAGGGGACTTCGCCGCTGACCTCCGGCGGTCATGGGGTGAGCACTCGTGGACCGGCGTCTCATACGAGGAGCACTGGGACGCGGTGCGCGACCTGCACGCGGCAGTGGTGCTCGCCTTCGACGCGCCGGCCTGCGGATTCGTGGTGCCCAACGAGTACGTGGCCGAGTACGTCGCACAGCACCCCGAGAAGCTGATCGGGTTCGCCAGCGTCGACCCGGGACGGCCGGACGCGGCCGAGCGGCTGGATCACGCTGTCCACGGCCTCGGGCTGCGCGGCCTGAAGCTGGGGCCGATCTACCAGGGCTTCGACCCAGGCTCCGGGCCTGCGATGCGCCTGTTCCGGCAGGCCGAGGAGCTCGGGCTACCGGTGATGATCCATCAGGCGACGACCTTCATCCGCAACGGCCCGCTCGAGTGGGCGCGGCCGATTCTCCTCGACGCGGTTGCGCGCGCCTGCCCCGATCTGGTCATCTGCGCTGCGCATCTCGGCCACCCCTGGTGCGAGGAGCTGATGGTCGTGATCCGCAAGCACCCGAACATGTATGCCGACGTCTCCGCGCTGCACACGCGGCCGCTGCAGCTGTACTTCGCGCTCCGCGCCGCCGTCGAGTACCGGGTGACGGACAAGCTCCTGTTCGGCACCGATTACCCCTTCTCGACGGTCGAGCACACGCTCGCCGCCCTCCGCAACGTGGATGACGTCACCACGGGGACCGGGCTGCCGCCGGTCGGCGATGAGGTGATCGAGGGCATCATCAATCGCGACTCGCTGGCGGCGCTGCGGGTGACCTAGGTGCCGCTTCTCCAGCAGCCCGGGATCAGGCGGCGTCGGCGAGGCGCTGCTCGGTCCGCGCCTTGAGGCGCTCGAGCATCTCGTTCATCGCCCGCTGCATCAACGTGCCGACGACCGGCCCGAGGAACCGGAGCTTGCCGTGGGGCTTGGCGTGCATCCGCAGCAACACCCGAGTGCCCGCCCCGCTGCGTTCGAGCACGTACTCGCCGCCGAAGGTGCACTCGCGGCAGTCGACGCTGCTGAACCCGACGCGATCCGAGGCGCCCGCGTCGACGGCGACCACCGCTTCCTGCCGTTTGCCGAATGCCTCAGCCGCGACGCAGTATGAGCCGGACAGCCCGTCGTCGCCGGCATCAAGTCGCCTGATCGCGACCTCCGTGCCGATCCAGTCGAACGTGCAGGTCGCCGCATACACCGTCTCCGGCGGCGCGGCGATGTCGATGTGGGCAGAGCCTTCGATCATCTTCTCAGCCATCGACCGTTTCGACGGCAGAGATGAGACCCCTCCGCGAAATTGTTGCCGGCGGCTACGTCAGCGCGAGCTCCGCGATGCCCGACGGCAGCTGCGCCAGCACGTCGTGGTACTCGCCCGGGGTGACCGCCTCCTTCAACAGGTGGAACACCGCATTGATGCGCCTCCGGGCCTCCTCCTCGTCGACGCCGAGCTCGCCGGCGACGAGCGTGACGAACTCCGCCGAGGTCATCGGCTCTGCCTCCGGAGTGACCGTGATCGCCATCTTCAGCTCTTGCGGCAGCTGCGAGACGAGGTCGTCCGCCTCGTCGCCGGTGATCCTGTCGACCAGCGACTGCAGGACGAACAGCAACGTCCGCTCCGCCTCGTCGCGCTCCAAGCCGGCTTCCTCCCGCAGCCTTGCGATCATCTCGTCGTACTTCATCGCTACACCCCCCAGGGATACGTGTCCGGTAGCTCGCCTGTCTCCCATACGCTCGTCCGCTCCAGCGGCTCCACGGCGTGGGTCTCGTCGAGGTGGATCACCGCGTCGAACTGCTCGGACATGCGAGCGTTGAAGTAATGCGACTGGCGCTCGGTCTCCGGCCGGTAGATCACACCGATCGCCCGCTCGAGCCGCCGTCCGCGCAGCCCTTCGGGCTCGAGCAGGAAGCCCGGCATGTCCTGCTGGTGGAACAGCTCCTCCCAGCTTCCCGCCATTGCGGGTCGCACGGCACGGCGCTCGGCACGGCCGCCCCAGTCCTGCGCCGCCGTCACGGTGCCGGAGTACGTCGTGAACCCGACCAGCATCGTTTCCTGCATGTGCTGCTCCCGGACGAGCTGGCCGACGTTCAGCTCGCCGGCCGCGCCGAGCTCCGTCGCACGCGCGTCGCCGATATGGGAGTTGTGCTCCCAGACGGCCGCCTTCATCGGACCGCCACGAGTGCGCTCGAGGTACGCGACTAGCTGCTCGAGCGTCTCGGCCATGTGGCGGTCGCGCAGGTTCCAGCTCTCGATGCCGCCACGGAACATCGCCCGGTAGTACCGCTCCGCGTTGACGACGAGGCGCGCGTTCTGCTCGGCAAAGAAGTGCCGGTCCTCGTCGATCCGGCCGTTGGTCATCGCCAGCTCCGCCGCCTTCTCGCGCATTTCCATCAGCTGCTCGACCGCCTGCTGTTCGCATGGCTCCGCCACACCGCCACCCACCTCGTAGGCGTAGATCTGCGGGTCTCGGCTGAAGTGATCGAAGCACGAGTACCGCTCCCGGGCCCGCTTCGCGCCCTCCGGGTCGACATCGCGCAGGTAGTCGATCACCGCCTCCATCGACGTGTGCAGGCTGTAAAGGTCGAGGCCGTAGAACCCAACGGTGGGCTCGTCGTCCGGCAGCTTGGCGTTCCAGTCCCGCAGCCACGTGATGAACTCGGCAACCTCGGTGTTGCGCCACATCCAGGTGGGGAACCGCTTGAAGTCGCCGAGCGCCTCCTCGGCGGTCGTGTCGTTTCCCGCTCCGCGCACGAACGTGTTCACGCGATGGGCGTCCGGCCAGTCGGCTTCGACCGCGACGACGGTGCAGCGCTGCTCGGCGATCAGCCGCTTCGTGATCTCGGCGCGGAACCGGTAGAACTCTTCCGTCCCGTGCGATGCCTCTCCCAGCAGCACGAACCGGCAGTCGGTGGCGCGGTCGAGCAGGGGGTCCCAGTCGGATGACTCCCCGGTCAGCCGCTTCGCTCCCTCCAGCACCGACGGGGCACCGATGACCGATCGGGCTTCGTGCAACAAGGCGCGCACCTCATCGTCGGTGGTCTGCGAGAAGTCCTCGTACCACTCGCCCACCGAGCGCAACGGCTGTGGCGTGAACAGGCAGATCACCTCGTCGGCGACCGATCGCAATGCCTGGCACACCTCTGGGTCGGCCACCGGAACGGCGACCACGATCCGGTTGGGCTCGTCCATGCGCACGGCGCGCACCGCGGCGAGCATGGTCGACCCGGTCGCCAGCCCATCGTCGACCAGGATCACCGTTCGGCCGCGCAGGTCAGGGGGCGGTTCCGATCCGCGGTACTCCCGCTCGCGGCGCTCCAGCTCGTGCATTTCCTTCGCCTCGATGGCTTCCAGCCAGTCCTGCGGGATCTTCAGCCGCTCGACCAGCTCGCGGTTGAGAACGCGCACCCCGCCGGTCGCAATCGCTCCGAGCGCGAACTCCTCGTGACCGGGGACCCCGAGCTTGCGTACCAGGAACACGTCGAGCGGTGCCTCCAGGATGCGTGCGATCTCGAAGCCGACCGGCACCCCGCCGCGCGGCAGCGCAAGGACGACCACGTCGTCGCGGCCGGCGTACTTCAGCAGCTCGGCGGCGAGCAGCCGCCCCGCCTCGGTCCGGTCGCGGAACCGTGTCCCCACTGCCGTTGCATCGCGAGCCATGCCGCCGCCCACCTTCCGTTGCTGGGCCTGCAGCCGTCAGTAGGCCTGCTCAGCGCGTGGTCAAGGCTCCTCGCAGAGAGCGCACGGAGTCGTTGAGCACGTACCGCGTCATCTGCGGGTTCTCCCTCAGCCGCCGGAGGCAGTACTCCCACCACCGCGCGCCGTAGGGCACGTAGATACGTACGCGATGACCCTCGGAGGTGAGCACGTCGGCGAGCTCCTCCCGAATCCCCAGGAGCATCTGGAACTCGTACCGGTCCTTCGTCAACCCGTACAGGTCGATCAGCTCCAGCGCCGCCGCCACCAGATACTCGTCGTGCGTCGCGATCTCGACGTAGCTGCCGTTTCGGATCAGCCGGTCGAGCATGTGCACGTAGTTCTGGCGGATCGTGTCGAAGTCGTCGAAGGCGACCGCGTAGGGCTCGATCCAGATGCCCTTCACCACGCGCACGCGCGGTGTCAGGTCGGCCAGGTCGCGGATGTCGCCGAGTGTTCGCCGCAGGCACGACTGCAGGACGATGCCGACGTTGTCGAGGCCCTCTCCCCGCAGCCGGCGGTATAGCGCGAACGTCTGGTCGACGGTCGTCGAGTCCTCCATGTCGATCGTGATCTGCACTCCCCGTGCGGCGGCCCTCTCCGCGAAGCCGAGCAGTTCCGTCCAGCAGAGGTCCTCGTCGATCCTCGAACCGAACGCCGTGATCCGCACGCTGAGCGTGCTGTCGGGATGCCGGTCGGCGACCGTGGCGAGCCCGCGGTCGTACTCCTCGACAACCGACGTGACCTGCGCGCGGTTGGTCGATTCCTCGCCGAGCACGTCCAACGTGGCCACCCGGCCTCGCGCCTCCAGCGTGGAGATGGTGGCGCTTCCGTCGGCGACCGTCGAGCCCGACACGTAGCGGCTCGCAAACCGCCACACGAACGACTTCGGCAGCAACGGCAGAACATGAGCGGCGGGGTTCGTCAGCATGGTCGTATCACCTCAGTGTCGTTCTTCACCCGTACGATCATCATGCAGCGACCCCGGCTCCGGCGGCGGACCCCTCCAACACGGCCTCATAGAGCCGGCGGGGAGAGAGGCAGTCGCCCACCAGGTCGACCTGCAGGTCGGGGTCGGCGGCCATCAAGGCCCGGCCCAGGGAGTCGTCGGCCTGGCGGAAGCTCGTGAAGACGATCAGGTCGAACGGCGTGTGCTCATACGGCCGTCCCGACCAGCGGTGCACGAACGCACCGCCGCCGTCGCTCTCGACCCAGTTGAGGTCTGGAAGGTTGACCACTTCGAGTGCGGCGAGCCGTTGCAACAGTGAGGGCCGAAGCCATGGCTCGATGTCTTCCACCACCGACACGAGGGGCGCCGCCAGCGTGACGGTGCACCCCTGCGCCGCAGCGGCGAATGCCGCGGATGCGCCGCGAAAGCCACCGTTTCGGTCGTAGACGAGCACGGTTTCGGCACCCGCCAGCACGGCCGGGTCCCGAAGCGCGGCGACGTCGGTCACCGTCGCGCAGCCGAGCGCAGCGGCGCCCGGCGGTACGAAGCTCGTTGCACCGGTCGCAACCACGACGCGGGTCGGCGAGAGGCTGAGGATCTGGGCCGGCGCGGTGGCCTGACCAAGCCGGACCGTGACCGAATGCCGTTCCAGCTCGTCGACCAGCCAGGTCAAATACGGCTCCACGTCTGGATGATCGCCGACCGACGCGGCCAACAGGAGCTCGCCTCCCAGCCGCTCGGATCGTTCGACCAGCGTGACGTCGTGGCCGGCTGCGGCGGCGCACCGTGCCGCCTCGAGTCCGGCAGGGCCGCCTCCGATCACGACCACCCGGTCGATTGACGCGGCGCGGCCCGCCGCGGTCGGGTCCGGCGCCGGCTGGGGGTTGACCGCGCAGCGCATCGGCATGCCCAGGTTGACGCGCCCGATGCACTCCTGGTTCAGTGCCACGCACGGCCGCACCCGCGCAGCCTTGCCGGCCTGCGCCTTCGCCGGCAGGTCGGGATCCGCAATGAGAGCGCGCGTCATGCCGACGAGATCACAGTCTCCGCGCTCCAGCGCTGCTTCTCCCTCCGCCGCCGTCAGGATGCGCCCCGCGACGAGCACCGGGACGCCGAGCGTGCGGCGCATCGCGCCGGCGACCTCGTTGAAGACGCCGCGCGGGAACGCGTCGGTGGGGACGCTGGCCTCCTGCGCCTCCGCGGTCGCACCCGTGCCGCCGCTGATGCTGAAGAGGTCGACCCGGCCGATGGCGTCGATCCCGGCGGCAATCTCGAGCATCGCCTCCCGCGTCAGGCCGAGGTCGGGCGTCATCGGATCCGCAGTCAGACGCATGCCGACCAGGAAGGTGTCCGACACCGCCTCGGCGACCGCCTCGATCACCTCGCGGACGAACCGCATTCGCTTCTCGAAGGTGCCGCCGTAGCGGTCGGCGCGAGTGTTCACCCGCGGGCTCCAGAACTGCTCGATCAGGTGGCCGCCGAACGAGCTGATCTCGATCCCGTCCCAGCCGCAGCGCTCCAGCCGTTTCGCGGCAGAGGCAAACGCGCGCACGATCGCCCTGACGTCGGCGGTCGTCATGACGTGCGAGATCTCGCGGTTCACGCCTTCCGGAACGTCTGACGGAGCGCGCACCACCTGGCCCGACTTTCGCGAGTTGCTCCGTCTGCCCAGGTGGGTGGCCTGTGAGATCAAGAGCGCTCCAGTGGGCCGCACACGGTCCGCTATCTCCGTCAGCGGCAGCTCGTTCCTGGCGTTCCAGAGCGCGACGGCGCCGTAGGAGGGCGACGACGTCGGATGGACGCTCGCCGAGCCGAACGGCATCAACAGCCCGAGGCCCCCGGCCGCCTTGCGAGCGTTGTAGTCGACGTACCGTTCGGGGATCAGCCCGCCGTCGTCATACCGCGTCGCGTGTGGCGTGGAGACGATCCGGTTCTTGACCGTACGCGACCCCAGTTGCAACGGCGCAAAGAGGTGGGGAAACGTCGTCACGGTGCCCTCTCGATGGAGGTCGTGAATGTCACGGCCGACGGGGGCGTGCTGCTCGCCTCCAGCACGCGGTGGTCGTAGGCGTGCGCGAGCGAGAGCAGTCGTTCCTCGGCGTGCCGCGGACCGCCGAACAGCAGTCCGATTGGCAGGCCGTCGGAGTCCACCCCGCACGGCACGGACACAGCCGGGTTGCCTGTGATGCTGTAGGCGCCGGTGAACCGGCCCTCGAGATCGTCCTCCGGCCTCGTGTGGTGGGGATCCCGCGGAGGCGCGGTGCGGTACACGGTCGGGCCTGCGAGGACGTCGACCTCGCCGAACACACGCTCGAACGCTGCGACAACCTCAGCGCGCGCCGAAAGGCTCCGCCGGTAGCGGCCCGGGCCGCACCTCGCAGCGTGCTCCAGGAACAGACGGGTGCCCTCCGCGAGGCCCGAGACGGTGAGCAACTGGTGGTGCTGCTCGTCAGCCTCGTGCAGCAGGATCGCCGACATCGCCTCGTTCACCAGCGCCAGCTCCGGCATGGAGATCTCGACGACGTCGATCGACAGCTCCGACAGCACCGCGGCCTGATCCGCCATCGCGTCGCGAACCGGCGTGGAGAGCTGATCGTCCTCGAGGTGGTCGGTGAGCAGCCCGACGCGCAGGCCGTCAACGGTGCCCAGCCGGTAGGTGGCCCCGGCAAGGACGCCGAGGAGCAGGAGCGCCTGCTCGGCGGTGCGCGTCAGGGTTCCGACGTGGTCGCATGTCGGCGCGAGCGGGGTCACTCCCTCCATCGGCACGAGCCCGTGCGTGGGCTTCACCCCGACGATGCCGCAGTAGCTCGCCGGCACGAGCACCGAGCCGTCGGTGTCTGTGCCGACGGCGTAGTCGACCGCACCCGCTGCGACGAGAGCCGCCGAGCCACCGCTCGATCCGCCACTGGTCCGCGACGGGTCCCACGGGTTTCGCGTGCCGCCGTACTTACGGCTGGGGTTGCCGATGGCGAACTCCAGCATGTTTGTCTTGCAGACCGGCTGCGCGCCGGCGTCCAGCAGCCGCGCGACGATGCGCGCGTGTGAGCGGGCTCGGCGCCTGACCGCGCCGGAACCGTTGGTCGTCGGAAGGCCGGCGACGTCGATGTTGTCTTTCAACGCAACAGCGACGCCCGACAGCGGCCCGCCGCATGGATCGCCGGAGCTCAGGTCGAGGAGTTGCGTGACCGCCCGGAGGCGCTCGCCCTCAGACCGGCATCGCTCGAGCGTCGTCAGGTGGTCGAGGTTGATCACGGCGCGCGAACGCGTGCCGGCGGCGACGGAGGAGGCGAGCTGCCGAAGATGCCCGAACAGCCCTCGCTCCATGCCGCGGAAGGCGGTCATGTCGACCCGCTGGCGGGCATGGCCGTTTGCTCCGGCCGGCCGAAGGCTGTCCGCGAGCGACCACTCGCCCGCGAGCCTGCTGATCGACGCGCCGGGCATCCCGGGGTCGACGCCGTCGAACGCGGCCGAGTCGACGGGGCACAGCGCGGCAATTTCGGCTGCGAGCGATCGCAGCAACGGCCGATGGCGCTCCGATGAGAGCACCGCCGAGGGGGACAGACCTGCGACTTCGGCGGCCAGCAGAAAGCAGAGGTGCATCCGGCGCGACCACGCCTGTGGGATCAACGCGGTCGTCGCCGTCGCGCGCGGAATCAGGGCGGCAAGGGATGCCGCGCGGGCCGACGGGCCACCACCGATCTCACCGACGACGATCTCGCCGTTTCGCTCGACAACAACGTGGCCTGGAGCGACCAGGTGGGCCGAAAACCCCAGGAGCGCCCCGACGGCGCGCTCGTCGCCGACTGCCTCCCGCACCGCGGCGAACGACACGCCGTCCTGAACCGCGACGATCACGCCCTGCGGGTCGAGCAGCGGAACCACCGTCTCCAGCGCATCCGGGACGTCATCGCCCCGAACGGCGAGCACCACGGTCTTCAGCCCCCGCTTCAGCGTGCGCGGCGATACGGCGTGCACTGCCATCCGGCGATCGGCGTTCCGGGTGCTCAGCACAAGCCCGTGACGGTTGACAGCCGCGACGTGCTCCGCGTTGGTATCGCAGACCACCGTCTTTGTCCCGCCCGTCGCAATCAGCGCAGCAAGAGTTCCGCCCGCGCCACCGCCGCCGACCACCACCACCGGTGCTGCCATCCCCGCGGTCAGCCGCCCTGGCGCTGCGAGCCGTTGCGCGGAAACGGGACGGCCGTCTGAGGCACGTGGTTGTCCTTGATGGTGCGAGCCGTCATCCACCGTGTGAGGTGGAACGCGGTCGCCGTCTTGTCGTTCGTGCCCGAGGCACGCGAGCCGCCGAACGGCTGCTGGCCAACCACCGAGCCGGTCGGCTTGTCGTTCAGGTACAGGTTCCCGGCCGCATAGCGAAGCCGCGACGCAGCCTCGATCATCGGCTCGCGGCGCCGGGAGATGATCGACCCGGTCAACGCGTACTCGCTCGTCTCGTCGACCAGGCCCAGCGTCTCGTCCCAGCGGTCGTCGTCGTAGACGAAGGCTGTCAGCACCGGCCCGAACAACTCCTTGCGCAGCAGCGGGAAGGCGGGGTCGCGGGTCTCGATCACGGTCGGCGTGACGAACCACCCCTGGTCGTCGCTCGCCTGGCCGCCTGCGAGGATCGCAGCACCCGCAGTCGTCCGCGCATGCTCGATTGCCTGGCGGTGGCGCTCGAATGCGACCTGGTTGATGACAGCGCCGACGTACGTGCCTGGATCGGCAACATCACCCATCCGGATCTGCCCGATCGCCTCGATCAGCCGCTCCGAGATCGCCGGCCACATCGACGCAGGCGCGTAGAGGCGCGACGCCGCAGAGCACTTTTGGCCCTGGTACTCGAACGCACCTCGCACGAGCGCCGTTGCAACAACGTCGACGTCGGCCGATGGGTGGACGAGCACGAAGTCCTTGCCGCCCGTCTCTCCGACCAGGCGCGGGAAGCCGCGGTACCGGGTCATGTTCCGGCCGACGGTGTTCCAGATCCCGCGGAAGACCTCGGTCGACCCAGTGAAGTGGACGCCGGCGAGGTGCGGGCTCGACAGCACGATCTCCGAGACCTCCGCTGGGTCGCCATAGACGAGGTTGATGACGCCGGGCGGTAGCCCCGCCTCCTCGAGGACCTCCATCACCAGGCTCGCGCCGACCATGGCGGCTGCCGACGGCTTCCAGATGACGGTGTTGCCAAGCAGCGCCGGAGTCGTCGGCAGGTTCGCGCCGATCGCCGTGAAGTTGAACGGCGTGATCGCGTAGATGAAGCCCTCCAGCGGGCGGTACTCCGTCCGGTTCCAGGCATCGGCGCCCGACTCTGGCTGCTCCTCGAGCACGCGGCGGAGGTTTGCGACGTTGAAGCGCAGGAAGTCGGCCAGCTCGCAGGCGGCGTCGGCCTCCGCCTCGGAAACGGTCTTCGACTGGTCGAGCATCGTCGCGGCGACCAGGCGCTCGCGGTACGGTCCGGCAACCAGTGCCGCCGCCCGCAGGAACACCCCGGCGCGCTCGGTCCAGGGCCAGCGATGCCAGTCCTGCCACGCCTCGCGGGCGGCGCCGATCGCGCGCTCGACGTCGGCCGCACCAGCCTGGTGGACGTCGGCCAGCACGTGGCGGCGATCGTGCGGCATCGTCGCCTCGAGCACCTCACCCGTGAACACGCGTTCACCGCCGATGACGGGTGTGAGCTCGGCCCGAGCGGCCCTCAGGTCACGGAGTGCCTTGTCGAGCCGGAGCCGCTCCGGCGACCCTGCGGCATAGCGCAGCACGGGCTCGTTGCGTGCCACCGGCACCGTGTACACCCCTGCCCCGACCGGGTCGGCCCACTCCGCGCCGCCCCGTCCATGCTCGATCCACGTCGACGTATCCGTCACATCCACCGCCAGTAAGTTGCCGAGTGTTCAGAATTCTGGCGATGCTAAAAGTGGTTGCCTGCGCTGTCAAGCAGGTACGAGAGGCGTCGGCGGATGACACTCGATCGACACACTCAGACGCCGCTTTTGGTGGCCGTTTTCACCACCGACGGAATCCGCGTACTACCAGTACGGAAAACTACATATGGCAAACAGTTCGGCGGGAGTGCTGCCGATGTTGGCAAAGCCGTGAGGGAGCGTCCCTGAGAACCGCACGGTCTGGCCCTCCCGCACCTCGTACTCCTTGCCGCCGTACTCGAGGGAGAGGGTGCCTCGCTGGACAACCCAGTAGTCCTCGCCCTGATGAGCGCGCAGATCCTCGAACTTCGCACCAGGTGCGAGCCGCGCCATCACGATCTGCGGATGGTCGGCGCGCAGCACGCGGTACTCGATGCCGTCGCCGCGTTCGATCATGCGGGCGTCTTCGACGTCCTCGATCTCCGGTTCGCGGAATCGCGACCCCATCTCGAGCAGAAGTTCGCTCGGATGCACGCCATAGAACTCGGTCAGACGGCTGAAGCGTGACAGCGAGAGATCGGTCTGGCCACGCTCCACGAGGCTCAGAAACGAGCGCGAAAGGTTGACCTCCTGGGCAACCTCCTGCAGCGAGAGCCGCTTCATCTTGCGCAGTCCCTGCAGGCGTGCGCCCAGGAGGCGATACCCGTCCTCGGACCGCTCAGAGACGCCGTTCGCGTCGGCGGAGGAGATCACCGGTTCCACGCGGCCACTGTACCATCGGCCCTCCGCGGCGCCAGACTACTGCGAGCGCGTCAACGGCCCGAAATACTCCTGCTTCAGGGTCTTCAGATAGACGAACGTCTGAAGATGGGTCACTCCGTCGAGTGCCTGAATCCGTTTGACGACGTCCTGTAAAGCGTCCCTGCCGTGACACACCATCTCTACGGCCAAGTCGACGTTGCCGGCGCCCAGGGCGACCCAGCTCGTTTCGGGCCAGGCGGCGATCTCCCGTCCCAGCGCCTCGACGTCGCCCTTCGCCCGGATGTTGGCCATGGCCATGATGGTCTGGCCCGCCCCGCGGGCGTTCGGAATCGCTGCAATCTGGATCAACCCCTCCCCGAGCAGCCGGCCGAGCCGCTTCCGGATGGTGGCCTCGGAAAGCCCGATCTCGTCGGACATGCTCTTCACGGAGGCGCGGCCGTCGGTCTGCAGGCGGCCGATGATCGCCAGGTCGACGTCGTCGACGTGGCTCGGCATCCAGGGACGCGCCGTGGCACGCCGGTCATTCTCCGGCTTGCCCCCGCTGGCCTTCGCGTCAGTCGATCGCGCCACCGGGTGAGTCTACGCTGCGTCCGTGATCCGCTTGTGCGGGACCACGGGAACGCCGCCCTGGAACACCCCCCTTACGGAGCCGGGCTGCTTCCATCCGGAAAGGTCGCCCGGGTCGTCGTCGAAGACAACTGCGTCGAAGATGTACCCCGGCGCGATGCGGCCGTATTCGTGATCGACGCCGCACAACTTCGCACCGTTGATGGTCGCGGCAAGCAGCGCCTCCTCAGGCGTAAGGCCGGCCTCGCGCATCAGCGCGATCTCCTCGAGGTTGTTGCCGTGCTGCTCGCGGTCCGAATAGTCCGACCCGATCGCCATCGGGACGCCGTACTCCCTGGCGATCCTGACCGTGTCGTTGGGATGCTCGTCGAGCGCGAGAATCTTCGATGTCTGCGCGGCGCTCATCTTGCCCTCTTTCGCCCAGCGGACGACCGCCTCCCAGATGGCAAGCGTCGGCACCAGGAAGATCCCCTCCTTGCCCATCCGCTTGGCATGCTCCTCGGAGAGGTAGCGGCCGTGCTCGATCGAAGGGACGCCGGCATTCAGGGCGTTCTCGAGGCCCTCGCCACCGTTTGCGTGCGCGCACACCTTTCGGCCATGGCGCCCGGCCTCCACGACCGCCATCTCGATCTCCTCGAACGAGAACTGGGCCGACGAGGGCCCGCCGTAGTCCGATCCGAGCCCACCCGTTGTCGCGAGCTTGATCCAGTCGGCTCCCGAGCGGATGTGCATGCGAACGGCACGGCGCATCTCGTCCACGCCGTCGACGACGTGGGGCGGCCGTCCGGGGAAGTCGGGCGTGAGGTGGTTCGCGGTCATCTCGTACCCGCTCCCGCGGAGGAAACCGTCGCCGTGACCACCCGTCTGCGAGATCAGGTTGATGGAGATCTGCACGCGCGGCCCGGGCACGAATCCCTTCGCGATCCCATCGCGAAACCCGGCGTCGGCGCCACCGACGTCGCGGACGAAGGTGACACCGCCCTCGAGTGTCCGCCGGGCGTTGCCGGCGCCCTCGAGCGCCCATTCCGACACCGGGGTCTTCAGGTTCGCGCCGGTGTCGAGCGACGAGAGCGTGAGGTGGTCATGCGCGTCGAACACGCCGGGCATCACGAACAGCCCGGTGAAGTCGATGTCCTTCCCCTCGCCGCGAAGGTCCTTCCCAACCGCGGCAACACGGCCGTCCTTCACCTGGACGTCGGTCGGCCCTGCGAAGGCGCCGGACTCGTCGAGAACGTTCGCCCCTCGCAGGATGACGTTCGCCTGGACGCCAAAGGCGCTGTTGTTGACAATCATCTGTTACGTAACTCCCTGAGACGGAATGAGGTCGGAAGGGCTAGGCGCTCAGCCAGGCGCTGTGGAAGTCCGGCGTGCTGACCGGCGGCGGCATCTTCTCGATGTTCACCGTCTTGCGGGCAACATGAACCAGGTCGGAGAATGCCGGGATGATGGTCGCAGCGCTGTCGTGCACGATCTGGAGCGCCTCGGTGTAGAGCCGCTTTCGCTCGTCCGGATCGGGGATCTCGCGAGCCTGCGCGACCAGTCGGTCGAGCTCGGGGTCGTTGATGTGGCCCTCGTTCCACGGGGCGCCCGACGACCAGCCGAGCGACAGGATCACGTCGGCGATCGGCCGCTGTGACCAGAACGAGACATACATGTTCTTCTTCAGCCAGACCTCTGACCAGTACGTGTCCGGCGGCCACTTCTGCACCTTGACGTTGATGCCGGCCTCCTTCAGCGACCCGGCGACAACCACCGCCGTGTTGACCATGCCGAAGCCGGCGTCGGAGGTGTACAGCGTCGCGTTGATGCCGTCGGGGTGCCCCGCCTCGGCGAGCAGCTGCTTCGCTCGCTCCACGTCGTACTCGCGCTGTGGGATGTCGGTCGGCGCATGCGGATAGGACTCCGAGATCGGGTGGTCGTTGCCCAGGTGCGCGTTGCCGAGATAGACGACGTCGATCACCTTCTGGCGGTCGACCGCAAGGGCGAACGCCTCTCGCACGCGCGGATCCTGGAACTGCACGTCGTCCTGCACCAGCGCGATGTCGACGAACGACCCGCCCGGGATGCGAAACACCTGGGCGTTCGACGCTTCCAGCACCGCGATCGATGCCACGTCGACGTTCGGTGAGACGTCGATCTGCCCGCCCAGGAACGCGTTGTTGCGTGCGTTCTCGTCGGTGATGTCGATCAGCTGGATCTCGTCGAGGTACGGGTAGCCCTCGCGCCAGTAGTTCTCGTTCTTGACGAACAGGCTCTCCTGCCCCGCGGTGAAGCTGACGTACTTGAACGGGCCGCTGCCGTTCGGCGCGGAGTCCGCGGTGTTGGGGTCGAAGTTCTTGGGGACGATCTGCGTCCCGTCGATGCCCCAGACGTTCGGGAAGTCCACATACGGCTTGGGCAGATCGAACCGCACGGTGTGCGCGTCCATCTTCTTCATGGTCGAGCCCTTCATGAACGCCAGCGCGGGCCCGGCCGACGCCCCCGACTTCTCGTCGAGCAGGATGTTCACCGTCGAGATGACGTCGTCGGCGGTCACCGGCGTTCCGTCATGGAAGGTGGCGTTGTCGACCAGCCGGAACGTCCACTGCTTCTGGTCTGCACTGGACTCCCACTCCTTCGCCAGCCGCGGCTGGGGCTCGAAGGCGGAGTTGTACTCGACGAGGTTGTCGTACAGCAGCCTGGTGCGCATGCCGTCGATCGACGTCACGACCTTGAACGGCGAGAGCGAGTCCGCCGCGCTGCCGTCGCGCTCACCGACGATCAGCCTGCCGCCGCGCCGGATGGCGCCGGCGGTGCCACCGGAAGCGGCTGCGCCGGTCGAGGCCGTGCTCCCGCCGCCACACGCGGCAGCCAGGGACGCCAGCGCCGAGGCCGACAGGCCGAGCGCTGTCGCACGGGCGAACAGTTGCGCCCGCGTGACCCTTCCGCGGAAGAACTGGTTCGTCAGACGATCGACGTGCTGGCTCTCCGGCGAACCGAGTTTTTCTTCGGACATCAAATCCTCCTGGACACGAGCGGAAAAGAGCAGAACTCTGGATCTATGCTAACCGATTCCGAACTCATCAACAACGTTGTGGACGTTTACCGACCGGTTTATTCCGGACGGCGGACGAAATGCGCACGGTCTACGCGCTGGGCGCACGCTCCGCGAAGTCGGGCGTGTCGTGCATCAGCCGCCGCGTGTACTCGGCCTGCGGCCGGTCGAGGACGGCGTCGACATCGCCGTGCTCCACGATTCGCCCATCGTTCATCACGGCGACGGTCTGGGCGATGGTCCGGACGATCGCAAGGTTGTGCGTCACGAAGAGCATCGTCAGATCGCTTTCCGACTGCAGGCGCGCGAGGAGTTCGAGGATGGCGGCCTGCACCGAGACATCGAGCGACGACGTGATCTCGTCGCAGATCAGCACCGTCGGCTCGCAGGCCAGCGCCTCCGCAATGGCGACGCGCTGCCGCTCGCCTCCTGACAGCTGATCCGGGTACTGCCGCGCCATCGCAGGGCTCAGCGATACCCGCTCGAGCGCCTCGGCAACGCGCCGCGCCGTCTCCTTACGCCCGAGTCCGAAGAACAGGTCGAGCGGCTGGGCAACGCTCTGGCCAACCGTCTTGCGCGGGTTGAGCGAGCTGTATGGGTTCTGGAAGATGTACTGGATCGCCTGGCGGTCGGCCTTCGCACGGCTGCGGCCATTGCGCTCCAGCGGGACGCCGTTCAAAAGCAGCGTGCCGTCGTGCCCGCTGTGCAACCCGGCGATGCAGCGCGCCAGTGTGGTCTTGCCCGATCCGGATTCGCCGACCAGCGCCATGCACCTGCCGGCATGCACCTCGAGGCCAACGCCGTGCAGCACCTCGACGTCGCCGTATGACGCATGCAGATCGGACACCGTGAGCACGTGGTCACCGGTCGCCGCTCCGCGTCCCGCCACCTGCTCCATGCCGGCGACGGGCTCCTCGCCCCACGCCCTCGCCTCATAGCAGCGCACCGTGTGCTCGGCCTCGACGACCGCGGTCGGCGGGAACACCGTCTCGCACTCCTCAACGGCAAGCTCACAACGGGAGCGGAAGAAGCACCCACTCGGCCGCGAACGCGGGCCCGGCGCATGACCGCCGATGCCGCGCGTCGGCCGCTCGCCCCGCAGGTCGGGGATGGCCGCGACAAGCCGGCGGGTGTACGGATGAGCGGGTGCGCCGAAGATCTGGTCGACCGTCCCGACCTCCACCACCCGCCCGGCGTACATCACCGCCGCCCGGCGAGCGAGGTTCGCAACCACAGCCAGATCGTGCGACACGTACACGGCGGCAACGCGGTGTGACAGGCACAGGTCGCGCACCGTTGCCAGCACGTGCGCCTGCGTCGTCACGTCGAGGCCGGTGGTCGGTTCGTCGAGCACGATCACCCGCGGCCGGCAGGCGAACGCCATCGCGATGGCGACCCGCTGCTGCTGCCCTCCAGACAACTCGTGCGGATAGCGCTTCAGGAATCCTGGATCGTCGGGCAGCGCGACCTCGCTCATCATCTCGGCGATGCGCGTCGAAGAGCCGGCGCCGTGTGCTCGCAGCACCTCGCGGAGCTGTCGCCCGATCCGAAGCGCCGGGTTCAGCGCCGACCGGGGATCCTGCGGCACGTACGACACGCGCCCGCCCCGGAGCCTGCGCTGCGCCGCAGGCGCCATCGCCAGCAGGTCCTCGCCGTCGATGCGAATCGATCCGCCGCGGATCCGGGCCCCCCGGCGGTTGTACCCCAACAGTGCGAGCGACACCGTCGTCTTTCCCGAGCCCGACTCCCCCACGAGCCCGAGCACTTCACCCTCGCCGACGGCGAAGGACACCTCGTCGACGATGTCGGTGTCGCTCCCCTGCAGGTCGACTCGGAGGTTCTCGACCTCGAGGGTGGGGACGTCGGTCACCGGTCGCTCCCGTCGCGGTCGATTCCGATCAGCGCGCGCGCCAGGCCGTCGGTCACCATGTTGGTGCCGATCGTCAGCACGGCGATCGCGACGGCGGGAAGGATCACCGGCCACGGCTGAAGCGTCAGGCCGATCCGGTTCTCGTTGATCATCAGCCCCCAGTCCGACGACGGGGGCTGCAGGCCGAAGCCGAGAAACGACAGGCCGGCGACGATGCCGATCGAGTACGTGATGCGAAGGCCGAGCTCGACCAGCACCGGGCTGGAGATGTTCGGCAGGATCTCACCGAACAGGATGCGCCAACGCGGCACGCCCATCACCTCGGCGCGCTTGATGAAGTCACGCTCCACCACCTCGAGCGTCGCCCCGCGAACGATCCGCGCGGTGCGCGGGATGTGCGTGATGGCGACGGCCACGACGATCAGCCACAGCTTCGTCCCCACCATCGAGACCAGCAGCAGGGCGAAGACGATCTGCGGGAAAGCGAGCAGCACATCGAGCAGCCGCATCACTGCCTCGTCCAGCCAGGATCGCGAATAGCCCGCCAGCATGCCCGCCGCGACGCCGAGGAACACGCCCAGCGAGGCAGACAGCACGGCGAGGCCGAGCACCGAGCGGCCGCCGTTCAAGAAGCGGCTGAGCACGTCGCGCCCGAGGTAGTCGGTGCCCGCCTTCACCTCACCGTCGGGCTTGGTGAACGGCACGTGCGAGAAGTCGGTCGGCGACGATGGGGCGAAGGCCGGCCCGGCCAGCGCGATGACGACCACGAACAGCGTCAGCGCGAGCCCGATCTGCGTGCGCCGGAACCGCAGGGCGCGAATGGCCGTGGCCACGGCGGGGATCCGCTCGCGGCTTGCGCGCGGCGGATCGAGGGCGTCGACGACGACGGCGTCGCTCAACGAAGCGCTGTCCGCAGGCGAGGCGACGCCAGGATCGTCAGCACGTCGGCGATCAGGTTGACGACCACGTAGACGCCGGCGATCACCAGCACGACCGCCTGGAGCACCGGCAGATCGCGGTGCGACACGGCCTGGACGAGTGCCCCGCCGATGCCGGGGAATCCGAACACGAACTCGACCACGACGATGCCGCCGGCCATGTAGGAGAGCTGCAGCGCGATCACCTGGATTGCCGGGACGATCGCGTTGGGCAGCGCGTGCCAGAGGATCACGTCGCGCTCGGGCAGGCCCTTCAGGCGGGCCATCTCCACGTAGTCGCTCTCGAGCACCTCGATCATCGAGCCGCGCATGATGCGGCTGATGTAGGGCACAACCGCCAGCACCAGTGTCAGCGCCGGCAGCCAGACCTCGGGCAGGTGTCTCCACGCCGGCTCACCGGGAGGTATGAGCGAGACCGGCGGGAGAACCTGAAACACGACCGTGCCGAAGAGCACGACGGCCGCCGTGCCGACCACGAACTCCGGGACTGCGGCCAGCCCCAGGTTCGCCGTCGACATGACGTGGTCGAGCCACGAGTCGCGTCTCATTGCTGACCAGATCCCGATGCCGATCGACAGCGGGATCGAGAGGGCGGCGGCAACCGCCACCAGGAAGGCAGAGTTGGAGAGCCGGGAAGAGAGGAGGTCGGTCACCGGCTCTCCATCGGCCAGGGATTGGCCGAGATCTGCGCGGACGACGCCCGAGAGCCACGACGTGTACTGCTCGGGCAACGACCGGTCGAGGTTCAGCTCGGCACGGAGCGCCGCGAGGCTCTCCGGCGTCGCATTGCGACCGAGAATCGAGCGCGCCGCGTCGCCCGGTAGCGCATTGGTCGCGATGAAGACGAGCACCGACACCAGCCACAACGTGAGAACGCCGAGCACGGTGCGCCGCACCAGCATGTGAAGCAATCAGACCTGCTTATGAGTCGCGAAACTACCGGAAACGCAAAGAATTGCGTGTGACGGTAACCAAATCAGAACGTGAACGCAACTTGGAACAACGGTTCACGGCACGTATGCGTCCAGACCGTCCGGTTAAGTACGCCTTCGGTTGTGCTCAACGCGACGCGAGCGGTCCGACGTACAGCTGCTTCAGCACCTTCAGATAGACGAACGTCTGCAGGTGAGCCACCCCGTCGAGCGCGTGCAGGCGGGCGAGCACGTCCTCGAACGCCTTGCGTCCGTCACACACCATGCCGGCAACGAGGTCGACGTGGCCGGCGCCGAGCGCCACCCACCCGATCTCAGGCCACTCGGCGATCTCATCACCCACAGCCTCCGCGTCGCCCGCCGTGCGGATCTGCGCCATCGCCATGATCGTCCGGTCGGACGCGAGGGCATTCGGCACCGCGACAACCTCGATCACCTGGTCGTCCAGCAGCCGCGCCAGGCGCTTGCGGACGGTGACCTCCGAGACGTGCACCTCATCGGCGATCGTCTTGGCCGGCATGCGCCCATCGACCTGGAGCCGCGCGATGATCTTCAGGTCGAGCTCATCGACCTCCTCCGCCAGCCAGTCCTGGCCGAAGGCGAATCCGTTCTTCTCGTGCGAGGCCATGGGGCGCGGATCCTACAAGCCACGCTGCGGTAGGGTCGCGCATGCGTCTGAGCGCAACCGCTCTTCTGGCGGCACCCCGTCGGCGAGCGTGTCGTCGCACGGCCGCCGCGTGGCGGCCGTGCGACAGCGGTCTCGCTCTAGCTGAGCGGGACCACGTTGGCCGCTTCGGGACCCTTCGATCCCTCGCGTGCCTCGAACTCGACCTTCGATCCTTCGACGAGTGACTTAAAGCCATCGCCGGCGATCGAGGAGTGGTGGACGAAGAGATCCTTCGATCCCTCGTCGGGCGCGATGAAGCCGTAGCCCTTCGCGTCGTTGAACCACTTGACGGTTCCAGTTGCCATGTACACCTCCCTTACGGGACTCACGAACGGGTAAGGAAGAGCGGATGCGCAACCGAACGGACGTCCTTGAACACGCGCAGTGTAGCGGACGTCGCCCAGTCGGACGAAACCGGCCACTGATAGACTGAGGGGCGTGATTACGCTGACCCCTCAGGCTGCCGAGAAGATCCGCACGCTCGCCGAGCAGGATCCCGAGGCCCGCGTGCTGCGCGTCGCTGTCGAAGGCGGCGGATGTTCCGGCTTCCAGTACGCGATCGGCTTTGACGCGGCGCCCGAACCGGACGACGTCAACGTCGAGAGCCACGGCGTGCAAGTGGTCATCGACCGGACCAGCCTGCCCTACCTCGCCGGCTCGACGATCGACTACGCCGACGGCCTGATGAGCTCGGGGTTCAGCTTCGAGAATCCGAACGTCGCATCGTCGTGCGGCTGCAACGCCTCCTTCCAGGCGAAGGACGGCGTCGAGGGGCCCTACAGCCCCAAGGCCGACGGCTGCGGCTCCGGCACCTGAACGCTTCCACGCCCGCCGCCGCGGGCGCTGGACCACACTGAAGTTAGGAGCATTCAATGGCGCGCTACCTCAACCACTGTGTACTACAGGGGCGCAGCTAGATGCCCCGCCCGTCCCGCACACGAAACAGCGGCCGCTCCTACGACAAGCGGCCGGTCGCCGGCAACCCGACGCCACAGGCTCTCGAGGTTGACGGCCTGAGCAGCTCGGACGCTCGCGCGCTCGCCGCAGAGATCAAGGAGCAGCACACTCGCTGGCGCGTCTCCGCGATCCGGCTGCTCGGCAATCGCGCATGCTGCCTCGTGATCCAGGACTCCGTCAGCGGAACCGAGCACCAGCTGGGAAGCGCCGCCGACTGGCAGCGCCTGATTGCCGCCGATGAGGGTGACGCCGGACCGGAGCCAGAAGCCGTCCGCGCAGCAGGATGAACGGCTGGGGCGGAAGCGGAAACGGCGTCAGCGAGCCTGAGGAGCCCGTCGACCGCGCAGGTGCGGTCCGGGTGGCAACCGAATGGCTCACCGCGCTGAACTCCTTCGACGATGAGACGGCCGTGCGCCTGTCGGAGTTCACCGTCGCGCAACTGGGCCTGGTTCGCCGGTCACTCGCGGGCGCCGACGCGTGGAACGCAACCTCCTACAGGCAGGAGTACGCGCCCGGCATCGAGCAGCTGATGTTCATCGACGAGGTCACGGGCCGGTCGGGGAAGCTGCTCGTTCAGAAGTCGGATGACGGGTGGAAGGTGCTGGCGCTGCTGGAGGCCGACGGAAGCGCCTATCCGCGTGCGCCAGCGAGGGTGCAGAACAAGGCCATGCGCGGCAAACGGGCGCCGAAGACGGCCTCCTAAGAGACCGATGCTGGTTCAGTTCGCCGGGACAGACCGGTCGGAGTCACCGACCAGGCGCTCCAGCGCGTCGAGCCACGCCTCGTAGTACGGCAGATCCGGCCGCTCTGCGATGGCGGCCTTCAGCCGGTCGCGGAACGAATCCCACGGCACGCCCATCTCCTCCGCCGTAACCACGGCGAGCGCGAACGCCCTTGCCTGCCACGGCTCGGTGAACGGCTGGTCGTCCGGCCGCTCCGGGATCACGCCGCCACCTCGAGCCGCGGTACCGAGACGCCGATCATGTCGTCCCGGGACACCAGGGCCGCGAGCTGCTCCTCGGTCATGCCGTCGGTGCCCTCCGGCCGCATGGGCAGCACCATGTAGCGCATCTCGGCGCTCGAGTCCCACACCCGGATCTCGATGCCGGGTTCGAGCTCCAGCCCGAACTCGCCGAGCACGGCACGCGGCTCGCGCACGACGCGCGCGCGGTAGGGCGGGCTTTTGTACCAGACCGGCGGAATCCCGAGCACGGGCCACGGGTAACAGGAGCAGAGCGTGCAGACGATGACGTTGTGGACGCGGGGCGTGTTCTCGACCACGCGAAGGTGCTCGCCCTCCATGCCGCCGTACCCAAGCTCCCCGGCAGCCGCCGCGCCGTCGGCAAGCAGGCGCTCTTTGTACGCCGGTTCGAGCCACGCTTTCGCCACCATCCGGGCGCCGTTCTGGGGGCCGATCTCGTTCTCGAACAGGTCGACCACGGTGTCGATCGCCTCCGACGTGACGAGGCCCTTCTCGATCAGCAGCGCTTCCAGCGCCTCGGTTCGCAGCTGCTGGGGCGACTTTGGCCGCGCGTGGTTGTGGTGGTGCTCGGCGATGGCCGCTGAAGCCTACAACCCGACGGACACCCCGGCTTGGCCGGCAACACGCGCAAGTACCTCATGGACCGCCGCCAGGTCGCGGCGCTCGTAGCCAAGCCCCTTGGCGATCGTCAAGACCTGGTCGGCCGCCGCAGCCGACGGCAGCGGAACGTGCAGTCCTCGGGCGGTGTCGAGCGCGAGTGCCACGTCCTTCTGCATGAGCCCGATGTCGAACCAGGCATCGTCGGGAAGATCGAGCACGAGGTCGGCGCGGGCCTTCAGCATCGGAGAGGCGATCGCGCTGCTCGTCATCACCTCGACGGCGAGCTTCGGGTCGACCCCGGCGCGTTCCGCCATCAGCAGGCCCTCGGCGAACGCGAGCATCTGCACGGCGAGGCTGATGTTGATGGCGAGCTTGACCACCAGCCCCTGCCCGTTCTCGCCGATGTGCGTCGGGCTGCCGAGCTCGCGGAGCAGCGGCTCTGCGCGCGCGTACGCCGCCTCGTCCCCGCCGACCATGATCGTCAGGGTGCCTGACTGCACCTGAGGCACGCTTCCCGAGACCGGCGCGTCGAGCATCGATGCACCCCGCTCGCGCACCCGTCCGGCGAGCCCGCTGCTGAGGCGAGGGCTGACCGTGCTCATCTCGGCCCAGATCTTCGGCGCGGCGAGGCCCGCGAGGATCCCGTCGGGACCGGAAGCGACCGTCTCCAGGACACCGTCGTCCGGAAGCGACGTGAACAGCACGTCGGCGACCTCGGCGACCTCACGGGGCGTGTCGCGCCACTCGAGCCCTTCATTGATGAGGTCCTCAGCGTGCCTGCGATCGCGCGCGGTGCCGTGAACCGCGTAGCCCGCGGCGAGGAAACGGGCGGCCATGTTCCCGCCCATGTGCCCCAGCCCGACAAAGCCAAGGGTCGTGGTCATGCGGCACGCCTCCCCTGGATCTCATCGAGATCCGCGTCCGTGAGCTCCAGGTTCGCGGCGTGGACGATCGGGTCGACCTGGTCGGGACGGCGAAAGCCGACGATCGCGCCGTCGACGGCGGGGTTGCGAAGCGCCCAGGCGACCGCGACAGCGCCGGGACTCGTCTCGAGCCTGCCGGCGACCGCCCGCAGCCGGTCGACGAGTGCCAGGTGCTGCGAGAGCTGTGGGTCGTTGAAACGGGGGTCGCGCTTTCGCCAGTCGTTCTCGGGCAGCGCCATGACCCGCTCCCGCGTCATCTTCCCCGTCAGGAGGCCCGAGCCCATCGGCGAGTAGACGATAACGCCGATCCCCTCACGCTCCGCGAATGGGAGCAGCTCGCCGTCCGCGTCGCGCACGACGAGCGAGTACTGCGGCTGAAGCGTCTCCACCGGCGCGATCTGCTGGATCCGACGCAGCTGCTCGACGTTGAAGTTGGAGACGCCGATGTGGCGCACGAGCCCGTTGTCCTTCAGCTCTGCCATCGCAGACCAGCCCTCCTCGATGTCGTCTCCGGGGATCGGCCAATGGATCTGATACAGGTCGATCGCGTCGATCCCAAGCCGCTCGAGGCTCGCCTCGGCCTCCCGGAGAATCGAGTCGCGCTTCAGGCTGTGCACGACCTGGCGGTCTGGGCCCTCGAGCAGTGAGCACTTGGTGAACACGTGCGGACGGTCCTTCAGCCCGCGGAGGGCGCGTCCGACGACCTGCTCCGAATGTCCGAAGCCGTATGCGGCTGCCGTGTCGATCCAGTTCACACCCAAGTCGAGCGCACGGTGGATTGCGGCGATCGAGTCGTGGTCATCCTGGGGCCCCCAGCCGAACTCCCAGCCGCCACCGCCGATTGCCCAGGCGCCAAAACCGAGGCGGGTGATCTCGAGGCTCGTCGACCCGAGTTGTGTGGTCGCCATCTGTGCGTTGTCCACATCTTCTCCCTTGTCATGACTGAGGACCGCGCGGCCGCGGGAAACGACCGGCATTGTCGTGGGCATAAGGATCGCGGCACTGGACGTCGGCGGCATCGGTGCCAGTGGCCGTTCCTGGTGTACCGCTAGCCCCATCTCTGCGTTCCTGTTAGCTGTAATGCGTCGCCGTCGACGGACTGCGACGCTGGGTAAATGGCGCCTCGCACGTCGTCCCTACCACACCTTCGTACGCGCACCTTGCTGGGCGGCCTCGTGGTCCTGCTCCTGGCCGGTGCAGCAGTTTGGTTTGTGCTCTCCGACGAGAAGACCGGGGCGGCCGGCAAGCAGGCGGCCTCGGTCGTCACAGCCGGTCCGGCGCCCACGGCTGCTACGCCAATGGCCGCTGCGCCGGGCGCCGGTGGGCCCGACCCGAACCTGTACCCGTTCGGCACCCCGACCGGAACCGGCGACTTCAGCGTTCCGCCACCCCCCGAGGCACCGACGCTTGTGCCGACGATCGGGACCAAGACCACGCAGCGCCTCTACGGGGCGAATCCGTTCGAGGAGGCGGTCTCGGTCACCCAGCACATTTGGCCTGCGGCGCTGCCGGAGAACGCGCCGGGGGAGAACGACAACGATCCAGACCGGCCATGGGGCCTGACGCTTGTGACACCTGACGATCCGCTGATCGCCATCACGGCGACGCCGCTGATCCACTTCCCGGACGACGCGCCGATCCTGTATGTGAAAAGGGACGGGATCCCGCAGCTGACCCTGAACGAGATCAAGCGGCTGGGGGACACCGGCATCTCTCGCTACAAGAACGTCGACGCCTTCCTGGTCGGCGCCGCGGCCAACCGCGCCGTCGCAAAGCAGCTGAAGGCGATCGGGATCAAATACGTCGAGGTCACCGCGGGCAGCGTGCCCGAGCTCGCAGACAAGGTCGACCGGCTCTACGGGGCAATCGAAAACCCCGACACCGGCGTCGCCAATATGAGCAACGGCATGGAGAACGTGATGATCGGCTCGCTGGACGGAAACGACTACCGATACCTGCTGCCGGCCACACACTGGGTCGCCCACATGGCGTCCGGCCTGCTCTGGGTGGGCAAGAACTCTGTGCCGCAGGCGACGATCGACGCACTCAGGCGCCGTAACGGGATGGCGCGCATCTACCTGTTCGGCGGCCCCCAGCAGATCTCCCCGGCGGTCGCGAGGCAACTCGCACGATACGGGACGGTCATCCGCATAACGAACGACGACATCGTCGCCTTCAATGCCGACCCCACCGACAACCCGGTCGACACCGCCATCGCCTTTGCGAAGATGTGGGACCCGATGGGCATGGTGGGGTGGAAGATCACCGGGCCCGGTCACGGCTTCACGCTCGTCAACGCCAACGACTGGCCGGCCGCGGTCGCGTCCGCTCCGCTGTCGCACCTGGGCTTCCACGCGCCGCTGCTGTTCACCGAGAGCGCCACACAGCTTCCGTCAGCGGTCGACGGCTACTTCCGCTCGGTCGCACCGACCTACCTGACGACGCCCGCGGACGGGCCGTACAACATGACCTACGTCATCGGGAGCTGGAGCCAAATCGGCTGGCCGCTCCAGACCCACGTCGACTACATCTCCGAGATGGGCAACCGCCGGCTTTGGAACCAGAATACGGGCGGCCGCTATAGCGACACGTCGCAGTAAGGATCGCCGGCATATCAGATTTCGCGCTCCAGATGGCGCTCCCCAGAGATCGACGAGCACCGTGTGCCCCGCCTCGTCGAGCTCCCAGAGGCCCTCCGGCATGCTCGCTCAACAACCGCAGAGCTACAACCCGCCCAGCACCTCCGACGTGTCGGCCCCAAGTCCGGGCGCCGGTTTGACGCCCATATCGACGCCATCCATCCGGTATGGCGTCCGCACCTGCCGGACCTTTCCGAGGCGTGGATGTGCCACTTCGCCGATTGCATCACGGGCAGTCGCCTGCGGGTCCGACAGCGCGGTCGCCACGTCGTTGATCGGAGCGCACGGCACACCGATCTGCGTCAGCAGTGCCAGCCAGTGCTCGGCGGGGTGCTCGGAGAGGCGCTGATCGATCAGCCCGGTCAGGATGTCACGGTGCTCCGCCCGATCGGCAAACCGCGCGAATCGCGGGTCGTCTGCCCACTCAGGTCGCTCCACGCCCTTGCAGAACGCCCGCCACAGAGACTCCTTGGGGCAGGCGATGACGATCCAGCCGTCCGCGGTCGGGAAGTTGCCGAACGGCACCAGGGACTGATGCGCCGACCGGGCGCGTCGCGTGGGCTCGTAGTCACGGCTCGCAACCCACGTCCCGAAGTACGTGAGCTGTGACAGTGCGGCTTCGAACAGCGACAGGTCGACGTCTCCCCCGTGGCCGACGCGGCGGGCACGCCAGACGCCGGCGACGATGGCAATCGCCGCGACGTAGCCGGAGCTCAGGTCGACCAGCGAGAGCCCGCTTCGCATCGGCGGATGCCCGGGCTCGCCGGTCAGGCTCTGCCAGCCCGCAAGCCCCTGGATCGTGAAGTCGTAGCCACCTTCGGCAACACGCGGCCCGTCGTTTCCGAACGCCGAGAGCGAGCAGCAGACGATCCGCTCGTTGAGGTGCCGCAGGTCGGCGTACCGCAATCCGAGCCGCGCCGGCGCGTCGCCGCGGAGGTTCGAGAAGACGACGTCGGACTCCGCCACGAGGCCGTGAAAGGCTCGCCGTCCGGCATCGGTTCGCAGATCGAGCAGCACGCTGCGCTTGCCGCGGTTGAACGACTCGAAGAACAGCGAATCCGTGCCGTCTTGAAACGGCGGCACGTACCGGCCGACGTCGCCCCCGCTCGCCGGGTCCTCGATCTTGATCACGTCGGCGCCGAGATCGGCGAGCTGCATGGTCGCCCACGGCCCCGCTCCGTACTGCTCGATCGCGACAACGCGAAGATCTGCGAGCGGCTCGGATCGGTCCTCGTTCACGTCACATCGACCAGACGTGCGTGAGACGCTCGGGCCAACCGGTCTCCGGATCCGGGTTGTCGACGATGAGCACGTCGTCCCACTGCTTCTCCCACTCGAGCGCCACCGGATCCACCTGATACCTCTGCGTGAACTCGAGGTAGTCGTCGACCACCAGGTGCGCGAACACGACATCGCCCAGCCGGAAGATGCTGAACCGCGTCAACCCCAGCTCCCGCATTCGCTCCTCGAGCTCCCGCCACACCATGGCATGGTTGCGATCGTACTCGCCGGCCATCCCCTCGCGGATCCGCCACGTCAGGCCGACGTGCTCGCTCAACCGAACCGCCCCGAACGGACGCCGTCGATCACGCCCACGACCGCGGCCGTCAGGTCGCCGCGGCTCCTCGCGAACCGCTCGGTCGGTGAGGAAACCGCGATGCTGGCAACGATGGTTCCGTTGTCGAGCAACGGTGCCGCGACGCAGGACAGGCCTTGAGCGAACTCCTGCTCGTCATAGGCGAATCCGCGATCCCGGATCCGCTCGAGCTCCTGCGTGAATTCGGCGCGACTGCAGATCGTCGCCTCCGTCCGCCGCCGGCGCGGATGGTCGCGCAGATACGCGTCCCGAACCTCCGGCCATGCGTACGCGAGCAGCAGCTTGCCGTTGGCCCGCGCGTGGGCATCGTCGTACGGCGCGTTCATCATCTCGGCGATGCGCACGACGTTGTTTCCGTCGACGGACGCGAGAACACGGATGTCCTGACCGCACCAGTCGGCGAGACACACCACCTCCTGGGTCTGCGCCGCAAGCTCGCGGAGAGCCAGCAGCAGATTCTCCGGAACCGCTGACGCGCGCATGTAGGCCTGCGCCACGATCTCCGAGCTTCGCCCCAGCACGAACCGCCGCTGGCTGTCCTTCGCGAGCAATCCCTGATCGACCAGTGTGTTCAGGAGGTGGTAGGCGGTCGGCAGCGTGAGCCGGTGGGCGAACGCTATCTCCTTCGCGCTCGCTCCATGCCGCCTGTCCGCCAGCCACAGCAGGAGCTGGCATGCCCGTGCCACCGATTGAATCCGCGTCCCGCCGCCATTTCCGGAGTCCGGGGGTTGCGCTGTGTCAGAGATGCCGTCGCGCATCGCTCACTCACTCTCCTCGTCATGCGGGTGAACGGGGCTCTGCGCGGGCGTCCAGCCCAGTACGTAGGCCCCTCCGTCGACATTGAGAACATGTCCGGTGATGTACGCGGACTCGTCACTTGCGAGAAACACCGCTGCGCCGACCAGGTCGTCCGGCTCGCCGAGCCGCGAGTTCGGAACCCGGCTGACCAGCGCCTCGTACCGTTCGGCGTCACCAAGCACGCTCCGCATCATGTCGGTGAGGATGTAGCCCGGCGCGAGCGCGTTCGCGCGGACTCCCTGATGCGCGAGGTTCACGGCCATCGCCCGCGTGAGCCCGGTGACCGCGGCTTTCGACGTGTGGTAGGCGGGGACGCCGAACATCGGGCGGGACGCTCCGATGCTCGTCAGCGTGATGATCGAGCCGCCGGTGCCGGCGGCGACCATCCGGCGCGCTGCGACCTGGCTGCACAGGAACGTGCCGCGGAGGTTGACGTCGAAGACCCTGTCCCATTCGTCGTCGGAGAGCTCCAGAAAGGTGGTCACTCCGCCGTTCGTGGTGATCCCGGCACTGCAGACGAGCACCGTCGGCGTGCCGAACGCGCCTTCTGCCGCGCTCACCAGCGCTTCGACCTCGTCGCGGACCGACACGTCAACCGCCACGCCGATCGCCGCTCCGCCCGCCGACCGGATCCCTGCGGCGGCATCGTCCGCCCCCTCGCCGGAGAGATCACCGATCACGAGGCTCGCGCCTTCCCTGGACATGGCCTCAGCGATCGCGCGGCCGATGCCTTTGGCACCACCGGTCACGATCGCAACCTTGCCGTTGAGCCGGCTCATGCCCGCGCTCCTTCCTCGAGGGCGCACGAGGCCTCGATCTCGCGCATCTCCTCGACCCCCAGGGGCCCGGCGGCCTCCGCCGCAAGGATCTCCCCGAGCTCGCTCCGCGTCTTTGCGCCCACGATCACCGTCGCCACATCCGGCAGGGACAGGGCATAACGATGAGCCAGATGCGCGGCCGACACACCCCTCCCGGCGGCCAGAGCGCGAAACCCGGCGGCGCGCCTGTAGTCGCGAGCCGCGGGATCGTCCGCTTCGGCCGCGCGATCGAGGGTATCTGCCAATGCGCCCGCGGCGGCTGCCCTGATACCCATCACCGCGACATCGCCCTGTCGCGCCGCCGCGCGAATCCGGCCGTTGTCGGGCCGCTCGCCGGGACCGAACGGCCACATGTTCCCGACCGAGTCGAGCGGGTTGGTCACGCACTGGATCGCGGCCGGCCTGACGTCGTCGCCGAGCAGGTCACAGATCGCATCGGGATGTGCGATGCCGGTCAGGCCCCAGTCGCCGATCAGCCCCTCGGCGACCAGTTGTTCGAGCTCAGGACGCAGCACCTCCCGCACGACGGTGATGTCGACCACATCCGGAAGTGTTACGGGGACATGCGACGGACGCACGTAGCTGTGCAGGAAGAAGAGATCGATCCGCTCCACTCGGAGCCGCTCGAGACTCCCGTGCAACGATTCGCGGACGAACCGCGGTATCGCCTCAACGGGCAACGTGTCGCCGACCATGACCTTGCTGGTGACGAGTACACCCTCGGGCGGCGCACCGCCAAATGCCTCGGCGACGACCAACTCGGCGTCCGGAGTCTGCTCCCCCGGCCCGTAGGTCGGTGCGACGTCGATCACCGTGATGCCGGCGTCGACAGCGGCCCTGACCGTGGCGACCGCCTCGTAGCGGGCAACCGAGCCGTAGACCCCTCCGATCCCCCCGCCGCCGAAGCTGAGCGCGCTGACGGGACCGAAACGTCCGAGTGTCCGAGACTCCACGCTAGTGGCCCTCGGGCGGTCTCGGCTTAGAAAAACCTTTTTCTGCCATCGAGGCCCGCATACTCTCAGCGGCCCGGCATGCTGTCAAGCGCCCCGCGGACCACACGACTCCTTCTGGCGTCCGTTTCGGCAACGGCCTTGCATTCCCATGCGGCATTGGTCAGGATGGCCGAAGAAAATCGTCTTTCTTCCGAGGAGTGGGCGCGATTCAGCACGACGTCACCGAAAGTACCGATCAGGCAGCGGAAGCGCGAATGGTCGACCTGTTCTGCGAGCTCGCTTCCATTCCAAGCCCGAGCGGCCTGGAGGGCAGGTGCGGCGAGGCAGTGTCCCGGTACCTCGCGGATCTCGGGCTCGACGTGCATCGGGACGGTGCGGGTGCAAACGTCGGCAGCGATGGGGACAACCTCTATTGCCGGCTGGCACCCACGGTGCCCGGGCAGCCGCTGTTCTTCTGCGCCCATCTCGACACCGTCCCGCCGGAGACGCTGGAACCGGTCGTCGTCGACGGTGTGCTTCGAAATGCCACTCCGTCCATCGTCGGAGCCGACAACAAGGCCGCACTGGTCGTCATGCTCGACGCCATCCACACCGTCGTCACCGACGAGATTCCTCATGCAGGGCTCGAGCTCGTGCTCACCATTGGCGAGGAGCTCGGGCTGGTCGGATCGACAGCGTTCGACTGTTCGGTGCTCCACGCCCAATCCGGCTACGTTTTCGATCACCCCGGCGCGATCGGCGGATACGTCACAGCGGCCCCCACCCGCTTCGTGGTGCGCGCGAGGATGCACGGGCGGTCGGCGCACGCTGCGATCGCACCGGAGAGCGGCGTGAATGCAATCGTCCCGCTCGCTCAGGCCATCGCCTCCTTCCCGGGCGCGTCTCCGGCTGTGGCCGTCAACGTCGCCCTGGTCGGCGGAGGCTCGGCGATGAACGTCGTGCCCGACCGGTCAGAGGTGACGGTGGACGTGCGGGGCAACGACCAGGACGAGGCCCGGACAGTGGTCGACGCGATCGAAGCGGCGCTGCGCTCGGCGGCGGATCGCGCTGGTTGTACCGTCGAGGTTGACGTCGACCGGCCATACTCGGGCTATCGCCTCCCCGCCGACAGCGCCGCGCTGCACCTCGCCCTGTCTGCGTTCTCACGCCTCGGCCTGCCCACCGCAGAGTGGGAGACCCGCGGGGGATCCGATGCGAACGTGTTTCGCAACCGCGGGCTGGACTGCGTGAACCTCACGCATGCCGTCGAGGGCTTCCACGCCCCTGACGAGCGGGTCGCAATTTCCGACCTCGTCCTGATGCGAGACGTCACGCTCACGATCATCGCGGAGGCGCGCCGTGCCGACGGCTGACGCGCATTTCCATCTTTTCGCGGATGGGTACCAGGGCATGTACGGCTCGTCTCCGGCCGGAGGTGACGAGCTCGCGATCTACGAGCGCCTGCGGCGTCACTACGGAATCAAGCGGGGCCTCGTGCTCGGATATGAGGGCGGGCCGCAGTACGCGGGCAACAACGACCACATCCTGACGCTCGCGCGGTCGCGGCCGTGGATGGCGCCGCTCGCGTTCCTTCCCGCGTCCTCGCCGCCGACCGTCGAGGGGCTGCAGGAGCTCCGCACTCGCGGAGCCGCCGGCTTCGCGCTCTATCCGGCGAGCGAGGCCGAAGCACGAGCGGTGAACGACTGGCCGGCCGCCGTCTTCGCCGAGATGCGCGCACAGTCTGCTGTGGTCAGCCTCAACGCCGATCCGGCCGCGGCGGCGTGCATGGCGCGCGTGATCGACCAGCTGGACGGCTGCCCGGTGTTGATCAGCCACATCGGGTCGCCAGGCCAGTTTGCCGGCGCGCCCGGGCGCGCCGATGCGCGGGAGTTGCTCGCGCCACTCCTCGCGCTCGCAGGGCGCGAGCACGTCAGCGTGAAGTTCTCAGGCCTCTACGGCATCTCCGACCCCTTCCACGACTTCCCTCACGACCAGGCGCGTCCGTTCGTCGACGTGCTGCTCCAGGAGCTCGGGCCCGCGAGGCTGGTCTGGGGATCGGACTACTCGCCCGCGCTCGACTACGTCTCGTTCGCCCAGGCAGCAGACACAGGTCTCCTCTCCGGGTGCTCGGAGGCCGAGGTCGAGGCCGTCATGGGCGGCAACCTGCTGCGTCTACTGGACTGACGTCATCGCGGCGGCGGGCCCGTCGAAGCTCGTTCGATCAGTACCGGAACGGGTGACCGGATGACGATGTCCTCGACGTCCCTGCCATCGATCAGGCGCACGAGCGTGTCGACGGCGGCCTCGGCCATCTCGGCCAGAGGCATCCGAACGGTGGAAAGGGGCGGGTTGAGATAGGCAGCCACCGGAGCGTCGTGAAACCCAACCACCGAAACGTCGTCGGGGACGCGCAAACCGGCGGTCGCAACTGCGGACATCGCACCCACAGCCGACGCCATGCTCGCTGCGACCACCGCAGTCGGCGGCCTTCGCAGCGCGAGCAGGCGTTCCATGGCCTCGAAGCCACCCGCTTCGGTGAAGGCCGTCTCCACCATCCTGGTCGGGCTCGCAGCGAGGCCGTGCTGCCTCATGCGGGCAATGAATCCCGACCTGCGCCGGCGGGCCGTGTCGGCATCGCGCGGTCCTGCGATGTACCCGATCTGTGTGTGTCCGAGCGCCACGAGGTGATCGACCGAGAGCCCGATGCCAAGCTCGTCGTCGACGGAGACGCTGACGCCGAAGTCCTCACCGCGGCGATTCACATGGACGACCGGCAGCGGAAGCGTGGAAAGCGCCGCGGTCGCGCCCTCGGCGGTGGTGGCGCTCGCTATCAGCAGGCCGTCCACGCGGCCTTCCATCAACAGCCGCTGATACGCCGCGCTGGTCGGGCCGAACTCCACCGCGTCTGCCACCAGGAGCACATACCCCTCGGCGGCCGCCCGCCGCTCGGCGCCGCGAATGATCTCAGCGTTCACGGCGTACGCGAGGTTCGGGAGCACCGCGCCGATGGTCATCGTCCGCGACCGGCGCAGCCCGCGCGCGAATCCGTTGGGGACGTACGAGAGGCGCCGGGCGGCCTCGAAGATCCGCTCGCGTGTCTGCGGCCGGGCCGACACGGTGGGGTCGCCATTCAGGACGCGCGAAACGATCGAAACGGTGACCCCGCAGGCCTCCGCGACGTCGACGAGGCGCGGCCGGGCGGGCGCGACGTTGGGCTGCTTCGGCGCCTTGTCGCCCATCACGTCACCCTATCAGCCGCTTATCCGCTGACGAACTGATGGCTGACGATTCGCCCATCGTCGATATCTATGATGGCAGCGCTGAGCGCGCCCTCCGTATAGTCACTACCCGGATTGATGCATAACGTCCGTCCGAGCATTGCGGTGCCCCGCCCCTCGTGGACGTGACCGTGCAGCCCCAGCAGCGGTTGCACGGATTCGACAAACCCGCGTACGGCTGTCGAGCCGACCGGGGCCATGTCGACGCCGGTCGCGGTCAGCGTCATCTCGAGATGCTCACTCAGCTCCGGTGCGTCGTCCAGCCCGGAGTGGTACGGCGGCGGGTGAAGCACCGCGATCAGGTTTGCCGGATCGCGCACCTGCGCTGCCATGCCGTCGATGCGTTCGCGCAGCTGGTCCTCAGGGAGCTCCCGCTCCGTGTCCCAGGGCGTCGGGTTCGAGTACCCCGTGGTGATCATGTCGTGTGTGTCGTCGAGCGCAATGACTCGGTTCTCCGCAAACTCGACGACGTCGGATGACTGCATCGCGTCGTCGATCGACAGGAAGTCGTCGTTGCCAGGAGCGACAAAGAAGCGGATGCCCGTTCCACGCAGACGGCCCTCCGCGAGCGAGACCCAGTCCTCGATGGACTTGCCGACCACCTCCCGGAACACGGCGTCGCGGTGCTGCTCATCGGTCTGCAACCGCGCAAGTTCATCGGCGTCGACGGTGACGACATAGTGCCCGAACCCGCGGATCTGTTCCCTCAGTTGCGCGGCCCCCGCGCTGTCGATCCCCACGTGCGTCGTGTCGCCGTACCGGCAGTCATACGTGCCGTTGGCGTTGCTCACGATCGGGACCAACAGCTTCCCGGTGATGTCTCCGCCGAGGATCAGATAGTCGACCTCGAACAGCGCCCCTGAGTTGACGAACTTGCGAAAGCACCGCTCCGATCCGTGAATGTCGGTCGCAAACAGGATGCGCCGAGCGCGCACGCTTCGCCCCTTACCGGAGCGTTTCCAGAACATCCGCGGTTACTCCGGAGGGATCGTCTTGAAGGCGAGATCGATGTTCACGCCGCGCGACCGCTGGATTGCGCGTGCGACGTAGTAGTACGTGATTCCCGCGACGGCGATACCGCCGACAGCGACGATCGGCTTCCACAGGTCGGGCAGCCCGATGTTCTCGTGGAAGTACAGCGCCACACCGACCACGAAGACGTTCCAGATCACTGTCAGCCCGCCGGCGACCGGCAGCACGGGCACTCCCATCAGCCGCCAGTCCGCAGGGCTGCCGTTGTAGACCTCCGGCAGCCGGCTTGGCATCAGCAGGCCGGCGAAGCCGACCATGATGATCGTGAAGTAGCCGAACAGCACGAGGTACGTGAAGTATGTGATGAACGAGGCGCCGAACGATGCCCACGCGGTTGCGACGATGCAGCCCACCGTGATGACGCTGATGGCAAGCACGGGGGTGTGCGTCCTTGGGTGCACCTGCGTGAACCATCGAGGGCTGAGGCCGTCGAACGACCACGCGAACGGCACGCGGTATGCGATTGCCGCGTTCGCGTAGAGCCACGGCGGGATGCAGCAGACAAGCGCGATCCCGAGCAGGACGCCGAGCGCGGTGCTCCCGGTGACAACTCCGGCGAAGAACTGCGCGTAGGGCGCCACGGGCACGCCGAGCGCTCCGTTGCTGGACGCGATCAGGAAATCGAGGCCGAGGGTGTGGATGAAGGCGAGCACGCTGACGAACACCAGAAGACCCTGGCCGTACCCGCTGATCAGCACCGCCTTCAGCTGCTGGCTGCGCTTGCCGGCGCCCTTCATCTCACCGGCCAGGTACACGCCGGCGTACGCCGACACCAGGATGCCGTAGGTGACGAAGATCGCGCCGATGGTGCTCTTCCACGAGTAGCCGTCCTGGTCCGGATACACGAGCCCGGCCTCGCGACCAGCCTCGATCGTGGCGTTGTAGGTGTCGCCGACTCCGGTGAACGGCTGCGAGAACTCGTTCAGGTTCGAGACGAAGGTGTCGCGCGAGGTGACCGCGATGATCAGGAGCGTTACCACCGAGCCGGCCAGCGAGACCAGGTAGAGGATCGTCATCGTGCGGCCGGCGAGCTTTGTGCCGAGCACAGCAATCGCCCCGCAGGCGATGATGATCAGCGAACCGATGATGAACGTCCACCACTCCCCGGCGATCGTGGTCGAGGCGTCGACCCACGAGCTGTATCCGCCGAGGACGCCGACGATTGCAAGGGTCGGCGCGATGATGAGCCGCACCCCGGCGGTGGCGACGAACGCGGCTCCCATGATGGCGACGATCAGGTAGCAGAGGTTCGAGGCCAGTGCCAGGGAGGGATGCATGATGCGCGAGATGAATGCGTAATCGCCGCCGACTCGCGGCATTGCCGAGCTGAGCAGCGCAAAGGTGACGATCGGGAAGAGGATCCCGACGAGTCCCAAGAGCAGCGCTACGACGATGTTGGCTCCGGGAAAGATTGCGAAGACGTAGAACAGCGCGATCGCCAGTGCCACGCCGAGGGGCGTTGCCACCGACGCGTTGTACGTGATCATGTCGAGCAGCGACAGGTCGCGAACCAGACCCGTCGCCTTGCGTGTAAACGGAGCAGCGCCCTGCCCCGAGCTCACTGGCTCAGCGTGGCTGTCGTCCATCCGGCACTCCTCCTCAGTGGGTCCGCGGTCACGAGCGTCACGACTCTACGCAGGGCGGAAGTTGGGGTCAACGGCGGTCTTTGTCACTATCTGAAGCGTCGGTCAGGGGGTGGATCGCAAGCGCGGTGACGTCCGCCGTGATCCACGGATAGGCGGGCAGCGAGCTCAGCAACTCGTCCAGCTCGGTCGCGTCCGCTGCCTCCCAGATGCCGACATTCTTCCAGCCACCGGGGATGCGCCAGATCGATTTGATGTTGCCCGAAGCCACGAGCTCCAAGCCGCGGTCGCGCTCGGCGGCCACGAGCGCCTCCCACTCCTGCTTGGGCATGTCCGCCGGCATCGCGACGCTGATATGGACGAGAAACTCCACCCACTAGCCCCGCACCAACGCCTTGACGCCGTCGACGATCCGCTCCGCGGTGGGAAGCCACGCGTCCTCGAGGCTGCCGGCGTACGGAACCGGAGTGTCGTCCCCGCACACGATTGCCGGCGGCGCGTCGAACATCTCGAACCGCTCGAGCGCGAGCGCCGCGAGGACCGTCGATCCCCAGCTTCCCGCGAACGGCGATTCCTGCACGACCAGCAGGTGCCCCGTCTTGTCCAGGCTGGAGCCGATCGTCTCCATATCGAGCGGTACGAGCGTCCTCGGGTCGATCAGCTCGACTGAGATCCCCTCGCCGGCAAGCGACGCGGCGGCCTCCTCGGCGCGAACCCGCATCAGTTGCGTCGCAACCACGGTGACGTCTGACCCCTCGCGCACGATCGCCGCCCGACCCAGCGGTGACGGCTCCCGGTTTTCGCCGAGCGGGCCTTTGACGTTCATCATGGATTTGTGCTCGAAGAAGAGCACCGGATTCTCGTCGCGCACGGCCGCTCGCATGAGGTCGTACGCGTCGGCCGGCGAGCCTGGCACAGCGATCTTGAGGCCAGGGATGTTGAGGAACCAGTTCTCGACGGTCTGGGAGTGCTGAGACGCAAATCCGCCACCCGCACCGTTCGCCATCCTGATCGTGACGGGAACCGTCACCTGGCCGCCGGTCATGTAGCGGTACTTTGCGAGCTGGTTGGCGATCTGGTCGTAACAGACACCCGTGAAGTCGGCGAACATCAGCTCAGCCACGGGTCGAAGGCCTTTCAGGGCGGCGCCGATCGCCGTGCCGATGATTGCCTGCTCCGAGATCGGCGTGTCGCGAACCCGGTGATCGCCGAACTGGTCGAGAAGGCCGTCGGTGACCTTGAACGCGCCGCCGGCCGCGGCGATGTCCTCGCCCAGGAGGAAGACCCGGTCGTCCTCTTCGAGCGCGTCTGACAGGGCCCGGTTGATCGCCTCTCTGAACGTCACCGCCGTCATGCCCAGACATCCTTGAACCGGGACTCGAGCTCCGGCTCGTCCCACGACCGAGCGCGCTGCACGGCCTCGCGTACCTTGGTCTCGGCCGTTCGGTGTGCCTCGTCGAGCACGTCCTGGTCGACGCCCTGCTCGCGCAGTGACGCCTCGGCGAGGCCGATCGGATCGCGCTCCAGCCAGGCGTCGAGCTCCCCCTCCGGGCGGTACTTCCCCGGGTCGCTGCGCGAGTGGCCCTTCTGCCGGTAGGTGAGCGCTTCGATCAGCGTCGGCCCTTCCCCGGCGCGGGCGCGGGCGGCCGCTTCGCTGATCGTGCGATAGACGGCACCGACGTCGTTGCCGTCAACCTCGACCCCAGGCATGCCATAGCTCGAAGCCCTGTCGGCGATCTTCTCGATCGGCGTCGTGAATCGCAAGGCCGTGTACTCGCCGTACAGGTTGTTCTCACAGACAAACAGCACGGGGAGCTTCCAGATGGAGGCGAGGTTGAGCGCCTCGTGGAACGCTCCGATGTTCGCGGCGCCGTCGCCGAAGAAGCAGAGGCAGACGTCCTCGGTGCCCTGGTATCGGGCGGCAAAGCCGAGCCCGACCGCGATCGGGAGCTGCGCGCCGACGATCGCGACCGATCCGTACGCGCCCACGCTGACGTCGGTCAGGTGCATCGAGCCGCCCTTGCCGCCGCACAACCCGTCGGCCTTGCCGAGGATCTCGCCGAACGAGCGATCCAGGGGCGCGCCCATCGCAAGGACTGCGCCGTGACCGCGATAGGTGCAGAGCATCGAGTCGCCGTCGCGGAGCACGGAGCAGCCGCCGACGACAACGGCTTCCTGACCGGAGCACAGATGCGTCGATCCGCGGACGAGGTTCTGCGTGAACAGCCGCTGCGTCTCTTCTTCGAACACGCGGATCTCGATCATTCGGCCGAGGAACTCGAGGAGTTGCCGCGGCGGGAGCGCTCCCGCGTCGGCTGCAACCGGCGTTTTGTCCGTACTGGCCACGAGGCGGCGACTATAGGCTCGGCCGAGCGACGCGGTCAAGAACCGCGTTTTGCACTATCTGAAGGTGAACCGGTCGACCGCGTCCTGACGGACGGTGACGCCGAGACCCGGCTCGTCCCGAAGCGCCAGCGACCCCGCCTCGTGAGCCCACGGGTCATCGACGAGCTCGTGCTGCACGGGCGACTCGTGCGGCTTGAAGTCGACCACGTCGCCGTCGTCGGAGATTGCGAGAACGTGGAGGCTCGCCGCCGTGTTCACGGCGCTGCTCCAGCTGTGGGCGCTATATCGCAGGCCCGCCGCCTCGACCATTCTGACGACCTCCCGGCAGCCCGTCAGCCCGAGACAGCGGCCCGGGTCGAGCTGGACGACATCGACCGCGCCGGCCTCGATCACCCGGCGGTAGGTCTCGGGGCTCCATTCGTCTTCCCCCGTGCCGACCGGAGTGGCGACCGATGCCCGGAGGCGGGCGTGGGCGGCCAGATCCGCCGGCAACAGTGGCTGCTCGATCCAGCGCAGGTCGAACTCTTCCCACTCCCGCGTGCGCTCGATCGCGGTCTCGGTGTCCCACAGCCCGTGGACATTCGCCACATCGACAACCAGCGAGACGTCGTCGCCGATCACCTCGCGGATCCCTTCGAGAAACCGCCGATCCCGTGCTGGATCCTGGCCGATGCGAGCATCCGGTCGCAGTCCGGCGCCGCCCTTCACCACCCGGTAGCCGTCGTCCGTGAACGACTCGAACTCCCGCAGCGTCCAGTCGAGGTCGTCCATGTCGAAGATGATCGCGGCGGTGGCCGTGACGGCGTCCTTGCACCGCTCACCGAGCAGGTTCGCCACCGGTTGGCCGAGCAGCTTGCCCTTCAGATCCCACAGGGCCATGTCAATGGCGCTGATGGCAAACGCGGCGATACCTTCGACGCCGAACCAGTAGGCGTAGTCGCACATCTCGCGCCACAGGGTTTCGACGTCGTGGGGATCTCGCCCGGCGATTCGGGGCGCAAACCCTTCGTCCACGAGCACCTTGGTCGCGAGCGCCGCTTCGCGAAAGCGCGTATTCGCTTCACCCCACCCCGTCACTCCGTCACGGGTCTCGATACGTACGAGTGTTATGCAACGCTTGACGCCTCGATAGTGCGGCTCGGCGTACTCGAGCGGAAATGCATCGACGCGTTTGATCATGACATGCAGGCGCGCTGCATCTCGTTGAAGGTCACGGTGAGCGCCTCGTCGACCCCCATGCCGGGCTTTGCAAGCACCTGCTCGGCTCCGGCCGCCACGGCCAGCTGCACGCTCGCCCGCGCGCTGACATCGGTCTCGGAGCACGAGCCGCCGATGAACACGCCGGCGCCGGCCGCGCGGCACGCCAGCACCGCATCGACCGTATTCGTGAGCGACCCGAGATCGGGCATCTTGATCTGGATCAGATCAGCCGCGCCCGCGTCCAGGAACCTCGTGATGTCGCCGATGGTGTTGCACCAATCGTCTGCGACGATCGAGACGGGGATGTCCTGCTCTGCGAGCGCGGCGTGGAGGTCGCGCAGCACGCGCACGGTGGTGTCGGCGTCCGCGCCGTAGGCCGGCGACTCGAGCTGCACCGGATACGGCCCGCAGGCGTCCACCAGACGTTCGCAGATGCGCGTCATCGCGGTGACGTCGCCCCCGGTCTCGATGCCCATCATGCCGTAGACGTCGAAGTGCAGGCGCGGCCGGTAGTCGTCGCCACCCAGGTCAACGATCCTGTCGCGCACCCACGTGGCATATGCCAGGAACGCCTCGCCGTCCGTGCCGAACGCCTCGGGCGAGTTGATCAGGCCGTGCGGCAGGACGTCGACGTGCTTCACGATCATCTTGTCGACGTTTCTCCGCCGCTCCTCGCCGCTCTGGGCATAGATCGGCACGGGCGCCAGGTCACGCTCGCCCAGCAGGTCGAGCAGGATCCGCACCGGAGAACGTTTCGACGTCGCCGACGCCAGCGACAACAGCGCCTGGCTCAGCCCGTACCGAACGCCGCTGTGGAGTGGGCGTCCGTCGATGCGGAGCTCCTCCACCAGCGCGCAGCCATCGGCGAAGGTCACGCGACCCGCGCCACGTAAGGCGTCGAACGCCAGATCGACCTCGGGTGCGAGGGCAGTGAAATCGATCGGCAGCTCGCGTCCGCCAAAGCCGGAGTACTGCACGGTCACGGCATCGCCCCACCCGACGGAGCCGTCGCTCGACCGAAGGCGGATCAGCAGCGCCTTCGCCGGGTTGCGGATCTCCGCGTGGCCCGGCGTCACGGCGGCGCCGACGTACACCAACCCGTCGGTTCGCGCCCCGGCCTGGATGGCGAGGAGGTCGTCGGCGTAGTAGCCGCCGAGCCCCGGCGCGACGTCGCAGCCCTCGATGTCGAAGGTGGCGGGCGCTGAATCAGGCCGCGAGCGGCTCTCGACGGCGGTCATGGGCGCGAGAGCTTAGACCACGCGTGTGAGCGGATGGACCCCAAGCGCTGTCACTTCGGTCTTCATCCACGGCAACAGCGGCAGCGAGCTGAGCAACTCGTGTAGCTCGGTCGCGTTCTCGGCCTCCCAGATGCCGACGTTCGTCCAGCCTCCACCGGGAATGCGCCAGATCGACCTGATGCTGCCCGCGGCGACCAGCTTCGTGGCGCACTCGTGCTCGGCCACGAGGAGCTCGTCCCACTCCCGCTTCGGCATGCCCGTCGGCATCGCGACGCTGAGATGGACGAGAAACTCCACGGGTGCGAGAGCTTAGACGAGGTGCCGTTCCCAGAGATCCACGAGGACGGTGTGACCCGGCTCGTGGAGCTCCCAGAGCTGCCCCGCGTCGAACGCCACCGTGTACCAGGCCTCCGGTTCGATCCGGCCGTCCTCGTTCTCGTAGACGTCCAGAATCGGCTGCGGCTCGTGGACGCTCTCGATGACGCCCTCGGCGCCGCGCAGGTAGCCGGGACAGCGGGTGTGACCGGACGGCAGAAGGCGGATGACCTGCACCCGGTCTCCCACCGCGTGCCGCGCAGGCGGCGCGTCGTAGCGCTCCGGTGGACGCGCACGCGTGAACAGCGCACGTACCTCCGCGGCACCCTCCGGGTCGGCCCGAGCCGGCGCCGGCTCGCCGTCGGCGATCCGGCGCTCCCAGGCGGCGAGCTCCTCGCGCGTGAAGTGCCCGTGCCGCACGCCCCGTTCGATGAACGAGTGGAGCCAGTGCTCGTAGTAGAGCGTCGTCAGATACTCGACCGCGCCCATCAGCTCGATGGAGTGACGAAAGCCCGGCCCGAGCGGATCCACTACGCCGATCCCGTGGACACGGCCCTCCCACGGCTCGTGGAAGGGCGGCTCGTTGGGCTCGCGCTCCACGGGCCCGTAGCCCTGCTTGCCACCGAGGTCGTGCACCCCGTCCATTGGCGGTCAGCCTAACGGACGCACCCGGTAGTCGATGAACGTCGCGTGCGGCGACTGCCGGACACCCAGATGTTCGAGGTCCATCGACGTCGAGAACCCGTCGAACAGGCGCTTTCCACCGCCCAGGATGACCGGCGCGATGATGATCGTGAGCTCGTCGACGAGCCCGGCTTCGAGGGCCTGGCGAACGACGTCGGCTCCGCCCATGACATGAACGTGCTTGCCGTCGGCCGCTTCGATGGCTCGTTCGACGGCCTCCTCCATGCTCGGCACGAACGTGAAGGCGCCACCCTCCGGTTCTTCCTCCGGCCGGTGAGTGACGATGAAGAACGGCTTGTCCCAGGGGTTCTCGTCTCCCCAGTGGCCGGCGGCCTCATACGTCCAGCGTCCGGACACCACCGCACCGACTTTGGAGAACGCGTCCTCGAGCCAGGCGGCGTCCTCCCCGCTCGCATCGCCCTTCGGCCCGCTGTCGTACGTCCACGGCCCGCCGAACACCCAGTAGTGCAGCCGTTCGCCACCCTCTCCCAGCCCTTTGCCGGGGCCGTCATCGGGCCCGGCGATGTAGCCATCCACTGACGTCGTGATCCCTGCAAGAACCTTGGTCATCGAAAATCGCTCCTCGTAGTCGAAGTCACCCTCGGCTATGGAGACCGTCGGAGCAGCGGGGAATCATCGGAGCGCCGCCGAACCGCCAGCAATACATCGAGACCCGTCGAATAGAGTTCCTCCATGCCACCCCCGGATACCACGGGCGGTGTGGAAACAGCCGGCCTGCTCGCGCACGGCCGTGAGGCCTACGCGACGCGCGCATGGCGAGCGGCGTACACGGCGCTCTCCGCGGCTGACCGGGTGGCGCCGCTTGCAGCAGGCGACCTCGAACTGCTCGCAACCTCGGCATCCATGGTCGGCCTCGACGATGACTGGCTGAGTGCGCTGGAGCGCGCCCACCACGCGCACCTCGACGCCGGCGACACCGCGCGGGCAACGCACTGCGCCGTCTGGCTGGGGCTCTACCTCGGGCTTCGGGGCCAGTTCGCCCAGGCGAGCGGGTGGTTCGGGCGGGCGAAGCGCCTCGTCGACCGCATCGACGGTGAATGCGTCGAGCAGGGGTATCTGTTGGTGCCGGTCATGATGCAGCACGAAGCCGCGGGCGAGTACGACGAGGCGTACCGTCATGCCGTCGACGCGGCGACGATCGGCGAGCGCTTCGGCGATGCAGACTTGCTCGCGATCTCGCTCCACGAGCAGGGCCGGATGCTCGCCAAGCAGGGACGGACGGAGCCCGGTCTCCAGCTGCTCGACGAGGTGATGGTGGCGGTCACGGGCGGTGAGCTGTCGCCCATCGTCACCGGCTTGATCTATTGCAGCGTGATCGAGGGTTGCCAGGAGGTGTACGAGCTCCGGCGCGCCCATGACTGGACGGCGGCGTTGAGCCGATGGTGCGACGCCCAGCCCGAGATGGTGAGCTTCACCGGCCGCTGCCTCGTGCACCGCGCCGAGATCATGCAGCTGCACGGCGCCTGGCACGACGCGCTCGAGGAGGCCCGCCGAGCTGCTGAGCGCTTTCGAGGCGTAAAGAGCGAGATGGCGGTCGGCGAGGCCTTCTACCGGCAGGGCGAGATCCACCGCCTCCACGGCGACTTCGCTTCGGCGGAGGAGGCTTTCCGCGAGGCGAGCCGGTGTGGGTGGGAGCCGCAGCCCGGGCTCGCGCTGCTGCGTATTGCCAACGGAGACAACGATGCCGCTGGTGCCGCGATCCGCCGCCTGGAGCGCGAGACGACCGATCCGCTGAAGCGCGCCGGCCTGCTGGCGGCGTACGTCGAGATCATGCTGAAGGTCGGCGATGCCGGAGAGGCGCGCGATGCCTCCGCGGAGTTCGATGAGATCGCGCAGCGCTACCGAAGCGGCATGCTCGAGGCGATGGCCGCGCACGCACGGGGCGCGGTCAAACTCGCCGACGGTGACGCCTGGGCTGCGCTCGTCGCACTGCGCCATGCGTGCCGCGTGTGGCAGGAGCTGGGTGTGCCGTACGAGGCCGCCCGGGCTCGCGTGCTGGTCGGACTGGCATGCCGCGAAATCGGCGATGCCGACACAGCCGAGATGGAGCTCGACGCGGCCGGCGAGACATTCCGGGCGCTGGGAGCGGAGGCTGATCTCGGACGGGTCGAGACGCTGTCAGAGTCTGTGGCCAGGGCGCCCGGCGGGCTGACCGACCGCGAGCTTCAGGTGCTCGGCCTCGTGGCAACGGGCAAGACGAACCGCGCAATCGCCGAAGCCCTCGTCATCAGCGAGAAGACCGTGGCCCGCCACGTCAGCAACATCTTCGGCAAGCTCGGCGTGTCGTCACGGGCGGCGGCCACTGCGTACGCCTACGAGCACGACCTCGTCTAGGCGCCTACACAGAACTACCCACACCGGCTCCTGTCGCAAGTTGGACTGTTCGCCCGATGCGGCGGCGCAGACGGGCTCCTACCGTCACGGCATGGATCTCGTTGACGAGATCGAGCGCTTTCTCACCACCGAAAACCCCTACCAAAGGAGCGGCATGAGCACCGAGGAACTCACGGAGACCCAGGCCGCGTGGGACACCATCGCCGCGGGCTACGACACGTTCATCACGCCGACGCACCTCTGGCTCGGCGAGCAGGCGCTGAAGCGCGCCGGCGTTGCCGCCGGGGAGCGGTTCCTCGACGTGGCGGCCGGCAGCGGCGCCCTCAGCATCCCGGCCGCGCGCCGCGGCGCCCACGTCGTCTCAACCGACATCTCCCCTGTCATGGCCGAGCGGCTCCTCGCCCGCGCAGCCGACGAAGGCCTGTCGGACATCGAGGCACGGGTCATGGACGGCCATGACCTCGACCTGGAGGACAACACGTTCGATGTCGCCGGCTCGCAGTTCGGCGTGATGCTGTTTCCCGATCTGCCCCGAGCGGTCGGCGAGATGGCGCGCGTCACCAAGCCCGGAGGCCGCGTGCTGCTGGTCGTCTATGGGCCGCCGGCGCAGATCGAGTTCCTCGGCTTCTGCATGGGTGCAATCCAGGCGGTCGTTCCGGGCTTCCCCGGCCTGCCGATGGACCCGCCGCCGCTGCCCTTCCAGGTCGCAGACCCGCGGAAGCTCCACGCGGAACTCGTGAAGGCCGGGCTCGAGGACGTCACCGTCGAGACGATCACCGAGCGGCTCGAGTTCCAGACCGGCAGGCAGCTGTGGGACTGGATCGCGAACAGCAACCCCATCGGCGCCGAGCTCGTCGGCCACCTGAACGCAGACCAGCAGGCCGCTGCGGTCGGCGTGCTCGACGGCATGCTCCGGGAGCGATCGGGCGGCAAGGGGCCGGCCGTGCTCACGAACCCGATCCACATCGGGGTCGGGACGGCTTGACCGCTTCGTAACCGCACTCATGATCGCTGTATCAGCCGGTCATGTGGTGGACGATTCGTCGTCGAGGATGGTGACCGTCCCGTTGGTGCCGTCGACGCGGACGCGCTGCCCGGTCTTGATTCGCTTCGTGCCGCCGCCGGGAGCCCGTACTCGCGGGAGACGATGGCCGCGTGCGCCATGATCCCGCCGATGTCCGACACAGCCGCCTGGATGCGGCTGAAGACGGGCGCCCGTGCGGCGCTTACGAGGTTCCGCTGGCTGACATCGAGGTTCACTTTGCCGGCTCTTCGCAGAGAATTTCCAGGATGTCGCCTCTCATTTTGAGGGCCGGATACACGGGGGCAACCATCGCGGCCCTACACGAGTTAGAACGCAAGTTGCCGCGTCTCAAGCCGAATGAAACTCCGGCCACAGCGATGTCCTTCCTGTCGCACATGGCCGAGCGCTATGGCGACGAGTTGGACATCAGCGGCGTGGCGGAAGCTCCGGGAGGCGCCTTTGCCTGGTGCAGAATGCTGTTCGCACGCGAAAGCGCTCGGGCCGGGATGAGCGAGCTCATGACGATCAACACGTGGACATGGTTTTGCCGCGGTGCGCTCTACGGCCGGACATGCCGATCAGAGACGTGGACGGCCTCGCGCGGCGAGTTGGAGCCTCAGCTAGAGAGGCTGATGGCACAACACCCTCAACGTATCGCCACCATGATCCAGGGTGGCTGCACGGGCGGTGCCAGACGGATCTTGAAACTGCAGCAACCTACCTCTCTTGTTGCGAAGCCAGCGCCCGGTCCGCCAACGCGAGATCATCAAGAAAGCACGAACGTGAAACCGCTCTTTCGAAACCGAAAGACCCACGTTGACCGCCACGACCTAACGCACGCCGCGCTTTCACGCCGCTGACTGTAAGGGCTGCGGAGCACGATGGATGAGCCGCCCGTGGGGCAGCGGGGCCGTCCAACTCATGCCGCCACAGCCGAAAGGGCAGACTCTCGCGGAGTTCTCCCAGGCACCGTACCGCGTCGGCCGATGGATCGTGACTGAATCTGACCTGACCCTCGCCAGTCGGAAACTCCTCACCGTACTACTCGCCGCCCGCCGCGTCACCTGGCGCCTAATCGTATTGGCCATGCAGGTTGCCCAACTGATCTTTTTCATCTGGTTCGCGATCAAGAACTTCGGCGGGTCAACCGAACCGTGAGGGAACGTTCCCGACGCCCCCGAGAGTGGGGTGACCGTGACGTCACGCCACGTTCGCCGCCCGAACTTAAGCGACCACAGCTGACCGAGTTCGGGTCACTATTCTGACTCATTCCGTGACCACGTCGCACTCCACCCGCACCATCGAGGCCAAAGCGTGACCTGCGGCCACCTTGAACCGCGCGACGATGCACGGCACCTCCGCTCGATCCAGGCCAGAATCGTCGCGGGAAGGGTCAGGGCAGGAACTACGACGGGCTAGCCGAAGTCTGTCGCAGATGAAGCTGGTTACGACGCAGTGAGATGGGGCTTCCGGCGCCGCGGCTTGGTGCCCACCCTGATGCCGTCCACCGATCGATTCGCTGGTCGTGTCGCTCTTGTTACAGGCGCGTCTTCCGGCAGCGGACGAGCGATCGCGACTCGGCTTGCGGCGGAGGGCGCCGCGGTTGCCTGCATCGATCTTCGTCGGGAGCCGCGGGCAGACGGCTATGAGACTGAGCCCGGCGTCCCTACCGACGAGATCATCGTGCATACGGGCGGTCGCGCCATCCACCTCGCGGTAGATGCCTCTGACGGCGCGGCGCTCGAAGCCGCCGCGGCCACCGCGGAGCGGTCGCTTGGTCACATCGACCGTTGGGTGTTCAACGCCGGCGTGTTCACAGGCTATGCCAGCATTCTCGACGAGCAACCGTCGGCCCATGAGCACACGATGCGGGTGAACGAGGGCGGCGCGTGGCACGGAATACGTGTGGCTGCGCGAGCCATGAGAACGTATGGCTGCACGGGGCGGATCGTCTGCGTCGCGTCAACCCACGGGCTCGTGGGTGGTCGGCAGCTTCCCTCATACTGTTCCTCGAAAGGGGCAGTGGTGAACCTCGTCCGGGCGGCGGCGGTCGACCTGGCAGAGCACCGCATCAACGTCAACGCCGTGTGTCCGGGCTTCATCGAGACCGCCATGATCCGCGACGACCTGGAGGACGAGGCGATCCGGCGCGAACTCGAAGCGGCCGTACCATGGCCACGGCTGGGCAGGCCGGACGACGTCGCGGCTGCGGTAGCGTTCCTAATGAGCGACGACGCCGAGTGGATCACCGGTACGAGCCTCGTCGTCGACGGTGGCTTTACCTGCATCTAGCCCTAGCGATGTTCGCGGCTGCGCCCGCCGCCAACCTCCATCAACTCGATGATGCAGCCGCCAGGTGCCCGGCAATACACAGCCGGGCCGTCTGGATAATCGACCACCGAGCCGAGTGGGCGAGCGCCAAGGAGTTCCAAGCGCTCGAGTGCTTCGCGCACCGATCCCACGATGAACGCAACGTGCCCGGAGCCGAGAGCTGTCGGGGAGAGGCTCGTCGACGCCGCGTTGGGGCCGGCGGTGTACTGGATCAGCTCGATCCGGTGGCGGCCCGTCGGAGGGCGCAGGAGGACCAAGTCGCATTTCGCGTCTGGTACGCCGACCATGTCAGCGATCTCGTCGGACAAACCTTTCAAGACCTCGTCCACGGCATAGCCGAATGCGTCCGTGAAGAAGGTGACGGACGCATCCAAGTCGTGGACGACGAGGCCGGAATGCTCGGCGCAACACGCTTCGAGCCGCAGTCCGTTGTCTGGGTGGGTGTGCCCTGGAGGCTTGGAGTTCATCCGCTGCGTGATCGTAAGCGCGCGGAACACGGCTCGCAACTTCGGTCGTTGACGGGTCTCCTCCCGCGCTCTATTGTGCAGCGCACCTGTACGTAGTGCAGCCTGGACGCACAAATGCCCACGACCATGCCTGGCACGAACATTCGCCGCCACCGGCTTCAGAAAAAACTGTCTTTGCGACAGTTGGCGGATCGTGTTGGCCTGTCGCCGAGCTTGATCAGTCAGGTCGAGCGGGGTGTGACTGATCCGAGCATCTCATCGCTTCGGCGGATCGCTGAGGCGCTCGACGTCTCGATCTTCTACCTGCTGGGCGGGGGCAACGGCGCGGCGGCGCGTCCCAGCATGGAGGGCAGCATTGTGAGGAGCACGAGCCGCCGGCGCGTCCTCCTTCCCGACTCGGGGCTTGAGTACGAGCTGCTCTGTCCCGACGTCGACCGCCAGATGGAGGTCTGGATCGGCCGTCTTGAACCCGGCGCCGCCACGGCGGATGCACCTCGAGGCCATGCCGGCGAGGAACTCATGCTCGTCATTTCCGGCCGTATGGAGCTCGAGTACGGCGGGGAGATTGTAGAGCTCGGCCCGGATGACTCGATCTACATCGACGGCTCGACCCCGCACCGACACCGAGCAATCGGCGACGAGCCGCTGGTGTTCCTATCGGCCCTGACGCCACCCATCCTGTAAAGGAGCGCACGATGAAAATAGACCAACCTTTCACACGTCGCGCGATGATCGTCCGCGCGGGCACGGTTGGCGGAGGCTTGATGGCTCTCCCGGGACTGCTCGCCGCGTGTGGCGGGGACGAGAAGAACAGTGCCGACACGGGTAGCGCCGGGACGACCGCGCCTGCCGACGTCAGTGGGACCGTGACGATGCTGGTGTGGCAAGGCTATGACGATCCCAAGGCGTACACGTCCCTCACGTCGTCCAAAGACGTAACTATCAAGGCTGGGTATCTCTCCCAGAACGAAGACATCATCACCAAGATGCCGAAGGGCCCGAACGGATCGTATGACATGGGTACGATCCTGTCTGGGCTGTTCCCGGCGCTCCGGGATGTCGGCATCCCGGCTGAGATCGACAGCGCCCGGATCGAGAACTATGACGACCTGTTCGCGGAGTTCAAGGACTCCCCACTGCTGCCGGCCGACGGCAAGTTGTGGGGCGTGCCGTTTCTTTGGGGCAGCATCGCTCTCAGCTACAACGTGGACGAGATCCAGCCGGCATCGTGGTACGACCTCCTCGACCCAAAGTACAAGGGAAAGATCGCGCTTGGTGACGATGTCTACTCGGCGACCATCCTCGGTGCCCGACTCGCCGGGTTCTCTGACCACGCGACGGAGCTCACCGCCAGCGAGCTGGACAAAGTCTACGCGGAGCTAGCCAAGTTCAAGGACCACACTCGTGGCGGCATCACAGCCAATCCGTACGGCGAGTTCCAGGCGATGTTCAAGCGCGGCGAGATCGTCGCTGCCTTCCCAGACTGGATCCCGACGGCAGTTGCCGCTCGGTCGGCGGGCACGAATGTCGACCTGACCGTTCCCTCGGAAGGCGCCTTTTCGTTTGTTGATAGTTGGCTCATCGCTGAGGAGGCAAACAATCCGGATGCGGCATACGCGACGTTGAACCAGTCGCTTAGCCCAGCGGCGCAAGCTTACTTTGCACAGGCGCTCTCGCTGGGCGTCGTAAACGAGAAGGCGGTCACACTGCTCCCGGCTGAGCTGAGCGATGCGTACCCGTACGACGATCTGGCCGCCCAGTTTGATGCCGCGCCTGTTTACGCCGCGCCGCCGAGTAAATCCGACTCAATCACCACCTACAACGACTGGCTGAAGAAGTGGGAGGAGTTCAAAGCGTCGTGAGCGCGGCGCCGGCGCTTACCGCTGCCACTGCGCTCCGACTCAGCGACGTGCACAAGCGCTTCGATGACGTCGAAGCGCTTCGTGGCGTGACACTCAGCGTCGAGGAGGGCGAGTTCGTTACGCTGCTCGGCCCCAGCGGGTGCGGTAAGAGTACGCTACTACGTATCGTCGCCGGCTTCGACCGCCCGACGGCCGGTAGTGTCGCCATTGCGGGCCGCGACGTGCTGTCACTGCCTCCGGAACGCCGACCGGTGAACATGGTTTTCCAGCGTTACGCGCTCTTCCCGCACAAGGATGTCTGGGAGAACGTCGCCTTCGGCCTGCGCGTCTCACGCGTCGGGGGCGCGGACCTTCGCGAACGTGTCCGTGACGTTATAACGCTGGTGCAACTGGACGGCCTGGAGCGTCGGGGGATCGACCAGCTGTCGGGGGGGCAGCAGCAGCGAGTCGCGCTCGCCCGCGCGGTCGTGAACCGGCCGGCACTGCTCCTTCTTGACGAACCGCTCGGCGCGCTCGATCTGCAGCTCCGCAAACAGATGCAGCTTGAGCTGCGTGCGGTCCATCGACAGCTCGGGACGACCTTCATCTACGTCACGCACGATCAGGAAGAGTCGCTGGTCATGAGCGATCGCGTGGTGGTGATGAAGGACGGCCTGATCGAACAAGCCGGTACGCCGGGAGACGTCTACCGACGGCCGGCGTCTCGCTTTGTTGCCCGGTTCATCGGCGAGACGAACCTGCTTGAGGGTACTGCCGACGGCGGCGTGTTACGCCTTCACGGCCTCGACGCGACGGTACCGATCGAATCCGCTGCTACAGGAGCTGTCGCATTATCCGTGCGACCCGAACATGTTCGGATCGGCGCCGCGCCGGCACATTTGACCGGCGTACTCGAGGACTCGATTTTCCTGGGGTCGCTCGTGCGCCACGACGTGCGCGTCAATCCCGCGACTGTCATCCGTGTCCAAGAGGGACCGAAGGAGGCCGCGCGACGTCGTCGCGGCGAGCAGGTGGCCATCGGATGGGACACCACGGACGCGGTGGTGGTGACGCGATGACCCTCGCCGATCAGCCCGCACATCGGCTGAGGCAGCCGGTAGTGGTCCCCGGTGTCCTCCCGGTATCCGCCTGGCTCGTCATGGGCCTCGTAGTCCCAGTAGGCGTGTTCTTCGTGTACGGGTTCTGGCAGACCGGCTTCTTCACAATCGACCGGGTCTGGAACACTGATAATTACCGCGAGGTCTGGGGAGACCCGTTCTACCGGTCACTCCTGTTCCGGACAGTCGCCACCGGTCTGCTCGTTGCTGCTGTCACAGTTCCGCTCGCCTACGCCGTCGCATACGTCGTCACCTTCTCCCTCCGCCGTGGCCGCCAGACCGTCGTGCTGCTGATCCTGGGGTCGATGCTTTCGAGCTACCTCGTCCGGATCTACGCGTGGAAGTCCATCCTCGGCCCGACGGGTGTGATCAACGACGTTCTCGACCGCATCGGACTGATCGACCAGCCGCTCGGATTCCTGCTGTACAGCCGCTTCGCCCTGGTCATCACGCTGATCTCCATCTTGCTTCCGTACGCGATCCTGCCTATTTTCGCTGCTCTGCAGAATGTCGATCGGGACATGATCCGAGCCTCGCGTGACCTCGGCGCCGGGTCGATCGAGAGCTTCATCCGCGTGACGCTGCCGCTCTCCCGGCGTGGAGTCGTGACGGCGTTCCTCTTCACGTTCATCCTGGCCGCCGGCGACTACGTGACCCCGCAGCTCGTCGGCGGTCGGAGCGGCCTGATGGTCGGTCGGGTCGTCGCAGACCAGTTCGGGGTGGCGAGCAACTGGCCGCTTGCGTCGGCCCTCTCGTTCAGCTTGCTCGCCCTCCTGGCGGCGACTGTCGGCGCGTTATGGCTTGCGGGACGGCTTACCTCGGCCGCCGTGTCGTTCGCCGGACAGCGCATCTCTTGGCCCGCGGGCGAACCACGAATCCCTGGTGCGACTCTCCTTCCGTGGGGCCACTTCTATATTGGAGCGGTGCTCCTCTTTCTCTTCGCGCCACTCGTCATTGTTGCCGTCCTGTCGTTCGATGACTCGCGGATCCCGGCGTTTCCGATGAGTGGCTTCACACTCGACTGGTACAGCGAGGTCATCGCGGGCGACACCTTCCGTTCGGCGCTGCGCAACACGCTCGTGGTCGGGGTGGCGACAGCGCTGATCGACGTCGCAATCGGCACACCGGCGGCGTTCGCGCTTGCCCGGCGCCGCTTCCTCCTGCGCACGCCGTTGTCGGCGCTGTTGCTTCTGCCGCTGGCATTGCCGGGGATCGTCCTCGGCGTCTCAATCCTGACGGCAGTCGATTTCGCTGGGCGAGGAACGTCGCTTCGGACAGTCGTGCTCTCACACGTCGTATTCACGCTTCCGTTCCTGGTGCTCGTCATGACGGCGCGCTTGCGGGACTTCGACCGTCAGGTCGAGGATGCGGCGCGCGACCTCGGATGCAGTCAACGCGAAGCGTTACGCCGCGTCACCCTTCCGATCGTCGCGCCGACGCTTGTCGGCGCAACCTTGCTGGTGTTCGCGCTGTCGCTTGACGAGTTCGTGATCACGAACTTCACCATCGGCGCCGAGGCGACCGTGCCGGTGATGGTCTGGAGCATGCTACGTCTGGGCATCACTCCGGCCGTGAATGCGATCGCGACGCTCATCGTGCTGGCATCTCTGATCGTGATGGTGATTGCAGCAACGCTGCTTCGACTGCGCGCCCACGCTGCCCTCAGGACGCGGGGCCTGGTGTGACGAACGATCAGCGAGCCTTGGATCGGATCACTCACGTCGAGGCGATTCCAATCGCGCTTCCGCTGCGACGTGAATGGCTCTGGCGTGGGCTAGGCGAGCCTCTGGGCCGATGGGTGATCGTCCGTGTCCACGCCGAATCGGGCCTCGTGGGCTTGGGAGAGGCCACGCCGCTCGCGGACTGGGGAGGCGATCACGGGAGGTACTACGGCGAGACGCCGGCGACGGTCATCCACCTCGTCCGTGACGTGTTCGGCCCACTCCTGCGCTCGCTGGATCCGTTCGACATCGAGCTTGCGATCGACCGCATGGACGCCGTGGTTCGCGGCCACTTCTACGCCAAGGCCGCAGTTGAGATGGCCCTACACGATCTGCGCGGGCGGGTCACGGGCCAACCGCTCTACCGGTTGATCGGCGGACGTGCCCGCGACGGGGTCCCGGTCGCGCACATGATCGGAATCATGCCTGCCGACGAGGCCGCTGAGGAAGCCGCGGCGGCAATCTCAGATGGTGCTCGGGCGCTGCAGGTAAAGGGCACTGGTGAACCGGATCGAGACGTCGCCCTGATCGACCGGTTGCGTGGCGCTCTCGGCGAAGGGATCGTGCTCCGCCTCGACGCGAACCAGGGGTACCGCGACGCGAAGCTTGCGATCCGCACTGTGCGCCGACTCGGGGAAGCCGGGGCAGACCTGGTTGAGCAACCAACTCAGGGGTTAGAGCGGATGGCTCACGTCCGCCGTTCCGTCGATGTACCGATCATCGCCGACGAATCGTGCTGGCAGCCCGAGGACGCCGCTCAGATCGGCATCCGGGGCGCTGCGGACGCCATCTCGGTTTACCTCGCAAAGGCCGGTGGTATCACGCGCGCGCAGCGGGTCGCGGCCGTGGCCGATGCCTTCGGCTTGCCGTGTGACGTCAACGGATCCCTGGAGTCCGGAGTCGGAAACGCGGCGAACCTGCACTTTGCGCTCGCTACCCCGGCTGTCCGACTGGCCTGCGTCATACCGGTGAGCGCACCGGCCGGCACCGGTCCAGCGGTCGTAGGCCGCTACTACGCGGACGACCTTGTCACCCGGCCGTTCGAGTTCGCGGACGGATGCCTGCTTCCGCTCGAGGAACCGGGCCTCGGGATCGAACTCGATGAGGAGAAGCTAGTTGCCTACCGGCTCGACTAGCCATCCCGTAATCGACAGGGCGGAGTACCGAGAACGCCAAGCGCGCGTGCGTGCGCTGGCCGCCGAGCGTGGCTGGCCCGGCGTCGCCGTCATTGGACGGGGAGGGGGAACGTACGACCGCCATGGGGACCTCTGGTATCTCACGGGCCACTACCAGGGCTATGCGTACCTTCACGACCGTGTCCCGCTCTGGAGTGGGCGCAGCCATGCGATGCTGGTCCTGCCGGTCGACGGGCCATCTGTGCTTGTGTGCTCCGCCCCCGAGTGGGAGGATTCCCTGCCGGTCGACGACATCCGCAGCGGCGACGATTTCGGGGCGCTCGCTCGTGAGGCGCTCCAGGCGGTGAAAGGGGGCGGCCTCGTCGGGTTCGACACCGCGCCCGCATCGATCGCGGACATTCTCAGTGATGCCAAACTGGCCGCCGACGACGAGTTGCTGGAGCATTTGCGCCGCTCGAAAAGCCCCGCCGAGATCGCAGTGATCCGCGACGCCTGTCGCATCGGCAGTCGCGCGGTGGATCGGTTCATCGCTGCAGCGGTTCCCGACGCGACGGAGGGGGATGCTGTCTCGGCGGCCCTCGGCGAAGTGCTGGCCAAGGGCGCGTGGCCATA
>JAWVEN010000033.1:0-49146 GCA_033856675.1 Gaiellales bacterium
ATGCTGCTCGGCATCAAACAACGGGCGGAGAAGCTCGCCCACCAGAGATGAACCCGACGGAAGCCGCGGCTGTGGACCTCTATTGGCTGCCACTGGGCGCGGGAGGCCACTCAGTCCGGCTGAACGGTCGCTTCTTCGAGGCAGTGGCGGCACGCATGCGGCACTGGGCGGCGTCCGACCTCTACCACTCTGCGCTTGAGGTGCGCCTGCCGGCCGCGGGACGCTTCGTGATCGAACAGGCTCCGATCCCCAACGCGCGGTGCACAGCGGGGAGTGGTTGTCGAAGGGCCAGTACCCGCATGGGTGAGCGGGAAAATGCGCCTGGTAGGAATCGAACCTACGACCTCGCGCTCCGGAGGCGCGCGCTCTATCCCCTGAGCTACAGGCGCGGAGGGAGCAGTGTACTGCCGTTCGCCCGGCGGGCTTGCCGGGATGATCGGACGAACGCGCGCGGCGACGCCGGGTGACGGATACTTGACGGGTTGCCCAGAAGTGCACAGCGGTACCGCGCCGCAAAGGCGGCGAAGCTCAGGGAGCTGACATCCAAGCCGGGGTTCCGGCGCAACGTTGCGCTGCTCGCCGTGCCGGGCGTAGCAATCCTGGCGATCGACCCCTTCACCACGTCGTCGCTGTGGCGGGTGGGGATCGCGGTCGGGCTGGTGCTGCCGGGGGCGTACTACGCCTGGCTTCAGTCTCGGGCTTCGAAGCACGCAAAGACGCAGACGATGACCGCCTGGGCCGGCGAGCGGGGCTGGACGTACGTCCCCAAGCCGGTGCTGCCGGTCGACGTTGCGTTCTGCCGCGACAAGTCGAAGATGGAGGCCGACGACGGGTTCCAGGGAACGATCTGCGGGCTTCCCGGGCTGATCTTCAACTTCACGTATTCGACGTACAGGACGCACACGACCACGACGTTCGACGGCAAGACCCAGACGAGCCGCGAGGAGAAGAAGCAGCGCCACACGGTCTTTCGGCTGGAGCTGGGGGCGATCCCCGGCGTGGCGACGATGCAGCTCGCCGATCGAGGGATCGGCTTCATCGAGAAGCTGGAAGCCGCTTTCGGGCCGAGCCGGAAGGTCGAAACCGAGAGCGTCGAGTTCGAGGAGCGCTTCTCGCTCACGGTCGACGACTCGGCCGACCAGGCGCCGGTGCTGCGCATCTTCACGCCCGCGCTGCAGATGCGGCTGGTCGAGGGCATGTTCCCGCACACGACGTTCCAGTTCGAGGCCGGAGCGCTCGCCTATATCTGGGCCGACCAGTACGACGTCTCCGAACTCGAGGAGATCGAGGCCCGGGTGGCATCGGTGACGCAGTTGACGGATGCCCTCCACGACGCAGTCGGCCGCATGCGGCCGAGCCGGGCTACCTGACGCGGGTCAGCCGAGCGCTTCGGCGGCTGGCGGCAGGTGGTACTCGTGGCCGCACTCTCCGCTCGTGCACTCGACGACGATCTTCACCACCTCCTCCGGCGTCCCTGCGATCTGCATCAGGTCGAGCTCGGCCGCCTCGAGCATCCCCTCGGCGACCGTCGCCTCGCGCAGCCAGTCGATCATCCGCGTCCAGTACTCGCGCCCGTAGAGGATCACCGGGAAGCGGTGGATCTTTCTCGTCTGCACCAGGGTCACGGCTTCGAACAGCTCATCGAGCGTGCCGAATCCGCCGGGGAAGACGACGAACGCCTCCGAGTACTTCACGAACATCGTCTTGCGCACGAAGAAGTACCGGAACTCGAGCTGGACATTCGCGTAGGGATTGCCGTGCTGCTCGTGCGGCAGCTCGATGTTGCACCCGATCGAGACGCCGCCGGCGTCGCTGGCGCCGCGGTTCGCCGCTTCCATGACTCCGGGACCGCCTCCGGTGATCACCGCAAAACCGGCGCCCACGAGCTGCGCGCCGCACTCCCGCGCGGCCTCGTACATCGGATGGCCCGGCGGCGTCCGTGCCGAACCGAACACGGCGACCGCGAGACCCGTTTCGGCGAGGCGGTCGAACCCGGTCACGAACTCTGAGGTGATGCGAAGGATGCGCCAGGGATCCGTGTGGAGAAAGACGGTGTCCTGCCGCTGGAGCAAGTGCTCATCGGCGGTGTTGCCCTCGACCGTGGTGTGCTCTTCCATGCCGAGCACGCTACACCAGACCTGTTCCTACGCCGATACCTCTGCAGGGCAGCAACCATGCGCGGCGAACACCCATTTGCCAGGTAGACTTGTTTCGGTGAATACGCGACCAACGACCCTGAGGCCCGATGCCGAACCTGCCACGGATCCCGAGGACAGTCCGTCGGCGGCCGCGTGGCATTCAGCGGCCGCCCGTCGCGCGCACCGAACCTCAGGTCGCTGAGCTCGAGTTCGGCGGTCTCCGCTGGCTGAACATCGAGGAGCCGACGGCGATCGAGACGGCGTGGCTGGCCGAGCACTTCGATTTCCATGAGCTGGACCTCGAGGACGTGCTCTCGACCCGGCAGCGGCCGAAGATCGACGAGTACGACGAGTACCTGTTCCTGGTGCTGCACCTGCCGCGCTTCGACAAGTCGATCGGCCGCCTGAACGCCGCCGAGCTGAACATCTTCATCGGCCCCGACTACGTCATCACGCTGCCGAACCACCAGCTGAAGCCGATCGGGCGGCTGTTCTCGCGCCTGTCGAAGAACGACGAACTGCGTGAGGAGTACTTCTCCAAGGGATCCGGCTACCTGCTCTACGAGATTCTGTCGGAGTCGTTCGACTACTGCTTCCCCATCCTGGACAAGATCGGGTTCAAGCTCGACCGCCTGCAGAACGACATCTGGGAGAAGCGGAGCGAGGACGTCGCGCGCGACATCTCGAACGTGAAGCAGGAGATCATCGCGTTTCGCAAGATCATCAAGCCCGAGCGCGCGATGCTGCGGCTGCTCGAGCGGGTGCGGACGAGGTACCTGCCCGAGCACCTCGAGGTGTACTTCGACGACATCGTCGACTCGGCCGAGCGCATCTGGGATCAGCTCGACAATTACAAGGAAGTGATCGAGGCGCTGGAGCAGACGAACGAGTCGGTCATCGCGCACAAGCAGAACGACATCCTGCGGGTGCTGACCGTGTTCTCGGTCGTCATGCTGCCGCTGACGCTGATCTCCGGCATCTTCGGGATGAACGTGCCGATCCCGTTCCAGGACGATGCGCACTCGTTCTGGGACATTCTCGCCGGCATGGTGGTGATCGCGCTCAGTCTGCTCGGCTACTTCCGCTACCGGCGCTGGATTTGACGTGACCGAGCGGCTGTGGGCGCCGTGGCGCCTCGAGTACGTGGCGAGCGCGTCCGAGGCCAAGGGCTGCATCTTCTGCGAGAAGCCGGCTGCGGGCGACGACGACCAGGCGCTGATCGTCCACCGCGGCACGCATGCCTACGTGTTGCTGAACCTTTACCCGTACACCAGCGGGCACCTGATGGTCGCTCCGTACCGGCACCTACCTGAGCCCGGAGATCTCGACGCCGACGAGCGGGCCGATCTGTGGGAACTGTTCGACCAGAGCCTCGCGGCGCTGCGCGAGGTGATGTCGCCGCATGGCTTCAACGCAGGGATCAACCTGGGCCGGGTGGCCGGCGCCGGGGTCGAGGGCCACCTGCATCTTCACGTCGTGCCGAGGTGGAACGGCGACACCAACTTTATGCCCGTGCTGGCGGACGTGCGCGTGATCCCGGAGCACCTCTCGCGCACGCTCGAAAAGCTGCGTGAAGCCTGGCCCTCCGCCTGACCGGCCGGGTGCGCCGCTCTAGGCTACGGCGATGGAGTTTCTGCTGCTGTACGTGCTCCCGGTCCTCGTCATCCTCGGCCTGCCGGGGTGGTTCCTGTGGATGCGATCCACGAAGCGGCAAATGGAACAGGCGCCTTGGCGCGTGTCGATCCGCTCGGACACCGAAGGGACGGTCGTCGAGCTGATCCGCTCGGGGGAGCGAACGCAGCGGGTCGCCGTGCTCGACCCGGCCGACGAGGAGTTCTCGACGAGGCTCGAAGAGGCGCGCTCTCAGGCGCTCGAACGGGCGACCGCGCTGAACGTCGCCCGCAAGGGCCTCCCCTAGCCTCGCCCCCTCAAGGCGGGACCGTCCCGCGATGGCGCTGCTCGGCCGCCCTCAGGCGACGGGTCTGCGCCGCCGTACGATGCCTGTCACCAGTCCTCGCAACGCCACGGTGAGCAGCAAGGTGATGGTGCCGAGGATCCCCGCAGAGATGCCGGCCAGAGCGATATACGCCGCTTCGGTGTAGTCGCCGTCATCGAACGGTTTCGACTCGGAGAACCGGGAGCTCAAGAGGTAGCCGACCACGGAGAACGCCACGAGCGGCACCGGGCCGAGCCACCAGTCCCTCCCCGAGATGATGACTCCAACGAAGGTGCCCATGGCCATACCGGAGAGGAGGCTTACGACCAACCACCACGACGGGCTCCCATCACTGCTCACCCACCACACACCGAAGGCTGCGATCGCGATGGTCATCACGGCTGCGACGATCCACCGGGAGACGACAGCAGGGTCCCGGGTCACTCCAGCGTCTTCGTCATGTGCACCGACGACTCGCGGTACCCAAGCGACCGGTAGAGGTTGCGGGCGACATTGTTGCCGCCGAAGACGTTCAACTCCAGCTCGCGGCCGCCGTTCCGCCGCACCTCCTCCTCGAAGAGCTGCATGGCCATGCGGCCGTGGCCGCGTCCGCGATGTTCTTCCCGGATCGTGATCTCGTAGAGGAAGGTCACCTGCCGCAGATCGAGCTCTCTCTCGGCGTACCAGACAACCCCGACGGCGCCGGCCTCGTCGTCCTCGACCACGCGGATCGTCTGCCCCGGTGTATCGAGGCCGTGTGGCAACACCGAGGCAAAATCGGTCTCGGCCTTGCGCTCGGCGAGGTCACGCGGCAGGCCGCCGTTTTGCGAGATGTCGTGCGCGTAGGCGCGTGTGCTTTCCTGCGCCCACCCGTCGAACTCGTCCGGACGCATCGGGCGCAGCCGCGTGCTCACGACCGCACCCTCTGGAACAGGATGTGGTCGCGCCAGTCGCCGCCGATGTGCAGATAGTCGCGGGCGAGGCCGATGCGCTCGAAGCCGTTTTTCTCGAGCACGCGCTGGGAGGCCACGTTGTCGACCATGGTGCCCGCCTCCAGCCGGTGAAGGCCTCCCGGCCCGAACGCCCACCGGCAGACGGCGCCGACGGCGCGCGTCCCAACCCCCTGGCCGTTCATCTCCCGTACCACCCAGTAGCCGAGGTTCGCGCTCTGGAACACGCCTCGCACCACGTTCGACACCGACAGCACGCCGACCGGCCTCGCGTCGGCGAGGATCACGAACCTGTGCCGGAGATCGGCGGCGCTCTGCTGAACGACCTGCTCGAGCTCGCGCCGCTGGCCATCCACCGTGAAGAACCCATCCGGGCGGATCGGGTCGTACGGGGCGAGGAACGTTCTGTTGGCCGAGTAGATGCGAGCAAGGCTCTCGGCGTCGGCCACCCGGACCGGACGCAGTTCGACCTGCTCTATCATCGCCGCGATGTTGAGCCCTTCCGTCTTCAAGGCCTACGACGTCCGTGGTGTCGTGCCAGACGAGCTGGACGAGGAGGGAGCGTACCGGCTGGGAAGGGCCTACGTGGCCGAATTCGAGCCGGCCGTGATGGCAGTCGGTCGTGATATGCGGCTCTCATCCCCCGGTCTGGCCGAGGCGCTCGCCCGTGGCGCCGCCGAACAGGGCGCCGACGTCGTCGACCTGGGGCAGATCGGGACCGAGATGCTGTACTTCGCGGTCGGGGAGTACGGCTACGAGGGCGGCATTCAGGTCACCGCCTCGCACAACCCCCGTCAGTACAACGGCATGAAGATCGTCCGTCGCGGCGCCCTCCCGGTCGGTGGCGACACCGGCCTCGACAAGCTGAAGCAGGGCGCCGTCGAGGGCGAGCTGCCGGCCGTGGGAGCGCCCGGGTCGATCACCCAGCGCGACGTGTACGCGGAGTTCCACGACCGCGTCCTGCAGTTCATCGACCCATCGGCGCTGCGGCCGATGCGGGTGGTCATGGACGGCGCGAACGGCATGGCCGGGCCGATGATCGAGCCCCTGCTCGACCGTCTGCCGATCGATGCGATCCCGAGCAACATGAATCCGGACGGGACGTTCCCCAACCACGAGCCGAACCCGCTGCTGGAGGAGAACCGCCAGTTCATCATCGATCAAGTGCGCTCGCAGGGCGCCGACCTCGGGATCGCATGGGACGGCGACGCCGATCGCTGCTTCTTCATCGACGACACGGGCGAGTTCGTCCCGGGCGACCTGATCACCGCGCTGATCGCCCGCTCCATGCTCGAGAAGCATCCCGGCGCGACGATTGTCTATGACCTTCGCGCATCGTGGGCCGTGCGGGACACCGTGGAGCAGGCCGGCGGCACGGCGCTCGAGAACCGGGTCGGCCATGCCTTCATCAAGGCCCGGATTCGCAAGGAGCAGGCCGTCTTCGCAGGCGAGGTGTCCGGCCACTACTACTTCAAGGACTTCTACTGGTGCGACACGGGCATCGTCCCCGCGCTGGTGCTGCTCGAGCTGATCTCGAAGAGCGGCAAGCAGTTGTCGGAGCTGCTCGCGCCGTATCGCGAGCGCTACTTCATCTCGGGTGAGATCAACTCGACGGTCAGCGACGTGCCCCTGAAGCTGCAGGAGCTGAAGGAGCGCTACCGCGGTGAGGCGAAGCGGGTCTCGCACCTCGACGGCATTTCATTCGAGTTCGAGGACTGGCACTTCAACGTGCGGCCGTCGAACACCGAGCCGCTGCTTCGGCTGAACCTCGAGGCGCTGTCACAGGACACGATGGAGGCCAAGCGCGACGAGGTGCTTGGGCTGATCCGTTCCTGATGGGCGTGACCGACGAGCACCCGCCGTTTCGGTTCTCGTACCGCACCCGGGTCGGGTTCGACGAAACCGATGCCCAGGGCATCGTGTACTACGGCCGCTACATGCCGTACTTCGACCGCGCCCGGGTGGAGTACCTGCGATCGCTGGGCGTGCTCGTGCGCGAGCCTGCTGACCCGGAGTACGTGATGCGGGCACAGCATGTCGAGTACCTTGCGCCTGCCCGATTCGACGACCAGTTGGAGGTCTACGTCCGCGTGCGGAGGATCGGCAATACGAGCATCGACTGGCGGTTCGAGGCGTTCGAGGTCGAGACCGGTGAGAAGCTGGTGACCGCAGATCAGACGCTGGTGGCGGTCGACCTCGCGAACCGCCGGCCGGTGAAGATCGACGAGCGCTACCGCGAAGCGATCGCAGGCTTCGAGCACGAGCTGGACACGTGAGCACGGAGGACACCTACCGCGGGGCGCTCGAAGCCGTGGAGCGGATCCTGAACCGCGAGGCCGAGTCCGACGAGATCCTGCGCCAAGTCGCAGATCTGCTTCACGACCGGTTCGACCACTACAGCTGGGTCGGCATCTACTTCGTCGAGGGCGACGAGTTGTCACTCGGCCCTTGGAAAGGCCCCCATGCGACCGACCACGTGCGGATCCCGATCGGCCAGGGAGTCTGCGGCGCCGCGGCGGCCAGCGGCAAGACCGAGATCGTCGACGACGTCAACGCCGATCCCCGCTACCTCGCCTGCTTCGTGTCCACCCGCTCCGAGATCGTCGTGCCGATCTCGTTCGACGGCATCGTGGTGGCCGAGATCGACATCGATTCCGACCAGCCGGCCGCGTTCACCGAGGCCGACCGGGCGTTCCTCGAGCGTGTCGCGACGCTGATCTCGGCACACTGCCTGGTCGGCTGGGATACCGGCGGCGTGGCGTGGGAGCCTTGACGGCGAGTTGCTGAACGTGCTTGCCTGACCGTCGTGTCGGACAACCTCGCATCACCAACGTATGTCAGGGCCGTCGGCGACGGGCTGGTCCGCCGGTGGTCGACGCCCGCGGACGCCGACGCCATCGGGCTGCTCCTTGGCTACGTGTTCGGGTCGGAACAGGACCCGCGTCCGATCCCGCGGCTGATGGCCGAAGCGCGGGTGTTGATGCGGCCGGACTTCGCGTACATGACGCCATACGACGTGGCGGTCGTCGAGGACGTCAGCTCGGCGAAGAGCCGGATCGTCGCGTGCACCTTCTTCTGGCGCCACCGATGGAGCTACGGCGGCATCGTCTTCGACGTCACCCGTCCCGAGATCGTCGCCACCCACCCGGACTTTCGCAACCGGGGCCTGGCGCGGTCGCTCTTCGAGATGATCCACGCCCGAAGCGAGACCGAGGGCCACGTGCTTCAGGCCATCACCGGGATCGCGTACTTCTACCGCCAGTTCGGCTACGAGTACATGCTCGATCTGGAGGGAAGCCGCACGACGTACCTCTCGCAGGTTCCGGAGAAGGAGGGCGGGGAGCCCGAGCCCTGCAGCCTACGGCCGGCCACACTCGACGACGTTCCGCAGATCGTGTCGATGTACGAACAGCGGCGCGCGCAGAGCCTCGTCTGGCACGAGGCGTCGGACGCCCGCTGGCGGTTCTTGATCAACGCGTGGGACGACCAGGTCGCCCGCGGTGAGGATGTGACGCAAGCCGGCATCGGGTTCCGGCCGTGGATGATCGTGGACTCGGCCGGCATCGTCTGCGGGGCCCTTTCCCTCCCGGAACGGCGCTACGGGAAGGGGCTGCGCGTCGACGAGTTCTGGCTCGCACGCCACGCACGCCTGCCCCAGCTGATGCCGGCGCTTCTGAGAGCGCTGCGCGATCATGCCCAGCGGATTCCAGGTGTCAGGCCGGACATCGGGCCCTGTACCGAGATCGTTTTCGAGCTGGGCCGGTCCCATCCCGTCTACGACCTGCTCGGGGACTCCTTGGCTCCTCGCGTCAGCCCGCCGTACGCCTGGTACATCCGCATCCCTGATGTGCCGGCGTTCCTGCGCCTGATTGCGCCTGTACTGGAAGACCGGCTGTCTCAGTCCTTTTTTACCGGCTATACCGGCACGTTGGTGATAGATCTGTACCGCGAGGCGTTCGAACTACGGTTCGACAGCGGTCGGCTCGCCGGCATCGACTCCTGGCTGCGACCGCCGTATCAGGACGACGCCGACTACCCGGGTCTCGGAAGCCCTCCCCTCGTCTTCCTCCAGCTGCTGCTCGGCTATCGCAGCCTCGACGAGCTCCGCGCGATCTTCCCCGACGTCGGTGCGAACGACGATCGCCACGCGCTGATCAATACGCTTTTCCCGAAGCAGCCTTCGTTTCTCGAGCCGCTCGGCTAGACGCCCCGCAGCTCATCGAGCCAGCCTTCCACCGCAGCAAGCCATTGGCCGGGAGCGTCGCGATGCGGGAAATGCCCGGCATCGATCATGCGAAGCTTCCACGCGGGATGCCGTACCGCTGCGCCGACCGCAAAGGCGGGCGGCACGTGATGGTCGCGCGCCCCGTGCACCATCAGCACCGGACAGGAAACCTGGTCGGCGAGCCGGTGGAACGTCGCCGGCCGGAATCCCATCGACATCAGTGACCGCAGCCGCGGAGCCTCGACCCGGCTGCCCCGCTGCCGCCTGCGACCCACCGCACCTGCAGCAAACAGCAGCCTGTGGCCGGCGTAGTCGGCGGCCGTCGCCGCGAACGACCGCCCACTGCGGCTGGGCGGGTAGAACCCGTCGGTCATGATCAGCCCTGCAAACAGCTGCGGTTGTGCTGCGGCGGCCTCCATGGCAAGCACAGCGCCCATGGAGTGCCCGACGAGAACGGCTGTGCCGGGTGCGCGGTCTCGTGCGACCCGGCGCAGTTCCGCCGCGCTGCAGCCCCGGAGATCGAGCGCTACGACCTCGCCGCGGTCGGCCAAGCGCGACCCGACCGCATCCCAATCGGCCGCTGGGCGTCCGCGTCCGGCGACGCAGATGTGCATCGGACGAGGCTACGTCAATCGTCACGCACGATTCGGCCGCACAGCGCGGGCTGCGTGATCTCGACAGCATCGTCATACATACCGTTTCCGTTCAGGTCGACCCCGTGCACCACGATGTGCAGGTGGCCCAGGCGGCGCGCAATATCGGCGGGGATCCTGAAGTCGCGCTCGTAGCGCAGCTTCCCGCGGGGGCTCGCGACCGGGAAGCGCGCGAGGTCACCGGCGCTCGTAGCGCTCGTGTCGACGAACTTCGTGAACGACACCTGGACCGGCCCGTACTTGGGCACGCCCTCCGCGAACGAGATCAGGCCGTCGTGGTTGGTGTCCTCAGCCAGCGTCGGACATTCGTTGCGCGCCACGAGGTCGCCGTGGATATGGATCAGGTGCGCGAGATTGGGGCTGAGGCCCTGCGCCTCGAGCTCAACGCGAAGCAGCTGTCCCAGCCGTTCGATCTCGGCCTCTCCCCTCCCGTCCAGCCCTGCGGCCGGATGGTTGTGCGGCAATGCCTTCAGGTTCGCCTCGAACTCGGTTCCGCCACGGTGACCGACCGCGGTCGTGGCTGCACTCACCAGAACCGTGGCTGCCAGTGCGCATACGGCGAGCAGATAGCGCATGTCTCCCTCCCCAGGTCAAATGCGTCCTTACGGGGCGCGATGATAACCAGGCGAAACCCGGCCATCGGCTATGAGGTGACCGGCGTTACCGGCCCTCGCGACCGCGTGTGAGGCACCTCACGCCGAAGGGGGACGGAGGCGTCGGGGGTCAAGCCCAGGCGGCTTCGCGGAGCTCGATCGGCGCACGCACCCAGTAGCTCTCGCGCACCCATTCGAGCGTGGCCTCAAGGCAGTGCTCGTCGTCGATCCGCGCGGTGACCCAGCCATAGCGGCCGACGTACTTGGCCTCGGACACGAAAGGCAACGTCAGCGCGATCTCGCGCTCCTCCTTCGTCAGCTTCAAGGTCACCACCACCGGTGGGCCGTCGCCCATGATCGCGAACATGCGGCTCCCGCCGCCGACCTTGAAGACGTGCGCCTCGGCGCCGAACGGGTGGTCTTCTCTCGCCGTTGGAAATGAAAGCGCGAGGGTGCGGATGGCATCGGCCGCCGTGCTGGTCATCGCCCCGAGTGTATCGGTCTCCGTCCGCGGTTCGGGCTCAGCAGCCGCTGGCGGCGAGTCAGTGCGACGCGTTCAGGGCCTGGTCGACGCGTTGGCGCAAGGAGCCGGGATCGTCGATGCCGTAGAACGTGAAATCCGAGTCGCCGGCGTCTGTGCCGGCGGTGTCCCAGTCGATGTTGCCGATGCCGAGCAGGCGCTGGAAGACCGACTGGCTGACGTTGACGTTCTGTACGCGGTCGAGTTGCGTCGAGCTGTCGTTTCGCGAGATCAGGCCGGTACGAATCTGGATCCGCCGGTCGGTGATCATGTAGCGCGTGGTCGACTTCTTGATCCAGCCGATCGTGTAGGTCAGCAGCAGTCCGAGGCCCGTGAGCGCGAAGAAGATCGTCGCGCTCGGGGGATCGCTCATCGTGCTGTTCAGGATCACCCACAGCCCCGCCGGCAGGAGCGCGATCACCGTCCACTTCACGTAGTAGAGGAGCAGCGCCTTCCAGCTCGGCGTCCCGCGCCAGACCACCTCTTCTCCGGTCATCAAGTCCACGGCGGCGAGTGTACCGGTCGCGCCGGTCGGCCGGTTCAGCCGCCGGGCGTGACTCGGTAGGCGTCGAAGACGGCTTCGATGTTCTTGAGCGCCGAGATCAGGCTGCGGAGCGTCTTCACGTCTCCCACCTCGACGGTGTACCAGTTGCGCGCCATCTGGTCGGAGACATGACCGCCGTACTCGACAATGTTGCAGCCGTACTCCGCGAACGTCCGGGCGACGTCCTCGAGCAGCCGCGGCCGATCCCACGACTGGAGCGCGATCGTGACTCGGAATGAACTGGTCGCCGACTCCTCACCGTCCCACGACACCTCAGTGAACCGCTCCGGATTTCGGCGCAGCGCCCGGACGTTGGGACAATCCTCGCGATGCACCGTCACGCCGCGCCCGAGTGAGATGTAGCCCACCACCTCGTCACCTGGCACCGGTGTGCAGCACTTCGCCATCCGGACGAGCACGTCCTGGTCGACTGCGCCGTCGACGACGATGCCGTAGGTCGACGACGCGGACGGCCGCTTTTGCGGGCGGCGCGTGATCGTGAACTCCGTCTCGGGGCTGACGACCTCGCTGGTCTTCAGCTTGCCGAGCACCTTCGACACCACCAGGCCCACCTGCACCTTGCCGCCGCCGATGGCGACGTAGAAGTCGTCGGCCTTTTTGAAGCCCATGTCGCGGATGATCCCTGCCAAGAGCGGCGAGGCGGCGACCTTCTGATGCGGGAGCCCGTTCGACTTGAGGGCCTGGTGCAGCGACTCGCGCCCCTTCTGCTCGAGGTCCTCGCGCTGCTGCTGGCTGAACCACTGACGGATCTTGTTCCGGGCGCGCGAGGTCTTCACCAGGTTCAGCCAGTCGCGAGACGGGCCGCGGCCCTGCTTGGCGGTGAGCACCTCGACGAAATCGCCGGAATGCAGCGTGTAGTGCAGCGGAACGATGCGGCCGTTGACCTTGGCGCCCACACAGCGGTGGCCGACGTCGGTGTGGACGGTATACGCGAAGTCGAGCGGCGTAGCTCCGGCCGGCAGGTTCTTGACGTCGCCCTTCGGCGTGAACACGTAGACCTCGTCGGAGAACAGGTCGACCCGCAGCGTCTCCATGAACTCGGTCGGGTCGCGCGCGTCGTTCTGCCAGTCCATCAGCTGCGACAGCCATGGGATCGAGTCGGAGGAGTCCTTGGCCGATCCGCCCTTCTGCTTGTAGAGCCAGTGCGCGGCGATACCGAACTCCGCCGTCTGGTGCATCTCCGACGTCCGCACCTGGATCTCGAGCGGCTTGCCCTGCGGCCCGATCACCGTCGTGTGCAACGACTGGTACATGTTGAACTTGGGCATGGCGACGTAGTCCTTGAACCGTCCCGGCATCGGCTTCCACAGCGAGTGGATGACCCCGATCGCCCCGTAGCAGTCCTTCACCGAGTCGACCAGGACGCGCATCGCGGTCAGGTCGTAGATCTCGTTGAACTCCTTGCCGCCCTGGGCCATCTTGGCGTAGATCGAGTAGAAGTGCTTCGCGCGGCCTGAGATCTCGGCCTCCACTTCGGTCTCCTCGAGCTCGCGCGAGAGGATCGTCGCCGCCTCCTCGACATAGCGCTCGCGGTCGCCTCGCCGCTGGTTGACCATCGACTCGATCTCCGTGTAGCGGCGCGGGTGGAGCGTCTGGAACGCCCGGTCCTCGAGCTCCCACTTGATGGAGTGGATGCCCAGCCGGTGCGCGAGCGGTGCGTAGATCTCGATGGTCTCCTTCGCCTTCTGCATCTGCTTCTGCTTGGGCAACGCATCGATCGTGCGCATGTTGTGCAGCCGGTCGGCGAGCTTGATCAGCACGACGCGGATGTCCTGCGCCATCGCCATGATCATCTTGCGGTAGTTCTCGACCTGCGCCTGCTCGCGGCTGGCGAAGTTGATCCTGTTCAGCTTCGTGACGCCCTCGACCAAAAGGGTCACTTCGTCACCGAACGTCTCCCGGACATGGTCGAGCTCGGCGTGGGTGTCCTCCACCACGTCGTGCATCAGTGCCGCGGCGATCGTCGCCGAGTCGAGCTTCATGCCCGCGCAGATCTGCGCGACGCTCCACGGATGGTGGATGAAGTCCTCCCCGCTCTTCCGCAGTTGCCCGTCGTGGTGCTCGCAGGCGTAGTCGAACGCGCGCCGGATGAGTTCGGCGTCGAGCTTCGGGTTGTACGACGACACCTGCGCGAGCAACTCCTCGAGCAGATGGTCGTGCCGCTGGGCGGCGGCGCTTCGAGGCAGAGTGGCCATAGTCACAGTGTAGTGAACGGTCTGGCGGGCGCCTGTGTCGGCGCAGCCCTCAGCCGGCGGCCGCGACCGCTGAGGTGAGCGTGGGCAGTTCGCCCCGCTCGAGTCGTGCGAGGAAGCTGACGGCCTGAGCACAGCGCTCCTGCGCTGCGCGATAGGTGGTCGAGAGCTCCAGGTCGAAACGCCCGGCAGGCGGCGAGGCAGGGTCGATGCCAAGCTCGTCGAGCACGCGGTTGCAGAGCGCAACCGTCTCGGGTGGAAGCAGCGGCGTCACGCAGTCGCGCTGTGCACGGAACACTGCGGCGAGCGCCGGGCGCAGCGGCTCGCGGCTTTCGACGACCGACCGCGTGAACGTCACCTCTGCCGCGCCCCAGACCAGGTGAACGCGTGTCTGCTCCGCCATCAACGCCAGGGCCGACGCAGAGCGCTCGTCTGCGGGCGGGTCGAGCACGATCACCTCCCCGAAGCCTGCAGCGGCCGCCGGCAGATCGTCCCACTCGGCGAGGGCGACGTCTCCGCCGCCGAAACGGCCTGGGTGCAGTTCGCTGGCCGTCATCGCCAGGCGCCGGACGCGGTCTGCCACCACCACGAGTACATCCTCGCCGGAGGCCAGCAGGCGCGCGATCGTCGCGACCTGCACACCGCAGCCGCGGGCGTCGACGAGGCCACGCGTCCGGATGTCCGCTGGGGCTGGGCGCGCTGCGGGCAGCGGCTGCTCGGCCGGCAGCGGGCGAACCGCGCTGACCACCATTTGCGGCGTGACCGTGCCGTTCCACTCGTTCCGCTGGAGGCGGAAGGCGATGTCGCGCGCACCGGGCCCGCGGAACTCCTCCGCCCTGCGGCCCATCCCGAACCCGACGGCGCGGCACCGGAAACCGCCCAGCTCGACCCCCATCCGCAGGTGCTTGCCTTCGCTCATCGACTCGACACCCTGCAGTGAGACGGCCGGTGCGAGCAGCGTCACGGCGGGGTTCCCCAGCCCGAACGGCTCGAGCCGCGCCAACTCGTCGGCCAGCTCGATCGACAACTCGCCCGGCGCCGCCAGCGCGTCGATCCGCACGGCGCGGCGCAGATCGGCATCACCCAAGGCTTCGGCGGCATGCTCGGCCAGCTTCTCCGCAAACGCCGTGATCCGGTCGGGATCGATCGAGAGGCCGGCCGCAGCCCGGTGCCCGCCGAACCGCTCCAGCTCGCCGGCGCAGGCGGTGAGACCGGCGTGAAGATCGTACGCCGGGATGCTCCGCCCGGAGCCCTTCGCGCCCTCGTCGCCGATGGCGATCAGCACCACCGGACGTGCGTAACGCTCGACCAGTCGCGACGCCACGATGCCGATCACGCCTTCGTGCCAGTCAGGCGATGCGAGGACGTAGGCCCGCCGGGCGCGCCACTCCTCATCCCTGGCCTCCACCTGCTCGATCGCAAGCGCGAGGATCTCCTCCTCGACGGACTGGCGGCGGCGGTTCAGCCGCTCCAGCTTGGCTGCCAGCTCGCGTGCCTGCTCGTCGTCGGTGGTCAGCAGGAGGTCGAGAGCGGCCCCAGGGTGCCCCAGCCGTCCGGCTGCGTTGATGCGCGGTGCCAGCCGGAAGCCGAGATCGGCCGACGACACACGCACGCGGTCGATACGCGCCGAGGCCATCAACGCGCGCAGGCCGGGCTTCGCGGTGCGCCGCATCCGGCGCAGGCCGGCGCGAACGAGCGCGCGGTTCTCGTCGAGCAGTGGCACGACGTCTGCGACGGTCGCCAGGGCGACGAGGTCGAGGTGCGCATCCAACTCCGCGGGATCCCGGCCGAGACGGGCGTGCAGCGCCTCGGCAAGCTTCAGTACGACGCCCGTGCCGCACAGCTCCGGGAAGGGGTAGTCCGACGGTCGCGTGCACACCAGGAGGCAGTCCGGCAGCTTCTCGGCCGGACGATGGTGATCGGTGACGATCACGTCCATCCCAAGCTCGCGGGCGCGGTCCACCTCGGCGGTCGCAGTGATCCCGCAGTCGACCGTCAGAATCAGGCCGACTCCCTCGCCTGCGAGTCGCTCGAGCGCCTGTGTCCCGACGCCGTACCCTTCCTCGAAGCGGCTGGGAAGGTGCCATCCGACCTTGGCGCCCAGACTTCGCAGCACGGTCACCGCCAGGGCGGTGGCGCAGATGCCGTCGGCGTCGTAATCACCGTGAACGCAGATCTTCTCGTCGCTCTCGATCGCCCGGGCGATCCGGTCGCACGCGGCAGCCATGTCGCCCAGCTGCAGCGGATCGTGCCGCGGCCCGTCGGTCTCGAGAAAGCTCCGGGCTGCTTCGGCGTCGTCCAAGCCGCGCCTGATCAGCACCTCCGCGGTCGTCCGCTGAACGCCGAGCGTGGCGGCGAGCTCCACTGCCCGGGGCTCGGAACAGGGAGCAATCAGCCAACGGGGAGCCGTCACGTCCATGCTCCCATGCTACGAAGGCGGTCGGACGCCGGTGCCCGGCGGGTCGCGCGGGACGAAAAGAACGACCAGCACCATTCGAGACATGAACCTGGCCGTCCCCAGCACCCGCGGTCAGTGCTGCGGCGGGATGTTCTGGTTCAGGTGGAACAGGTTGTCCGGGTCGTACGTCGCCTTCACCGATGCGAGCCGGGCGTAGTGGTCGTTGCCGTACGCGGCACGGATTCGCTCGTCGCCCTCCTCCCCGAGGTAGTTGAGGTACACGTTGCCGGACGTGTGCGGCGCGATCGCCTCATAGCCGCGCCGAGCCCAGTCGATGTGAGCGTCGGCATCGGCCGGATCGTCCCAGTTGGACAGGAACAGGACGTTGATGGGATCGGTTCGCGAGCCGAACGCGGTTTCGTCCGCGCCGACGCGCTGGGGAGCTCCCTCCATGAACTCGAGAAAGATCTCCGCCAGCGGCCCGGGGCGCGTCGCCATCGATCCGACCAGGGAGCCGATCAGCTGGTCATCGATTGCCCGCGCGAAGCCGCTCTTCCAGTAGCTGAGCGTTCCATGCGGGTACGAGTCGTTGAACATGCTCTGCACTGCGGTGTAGGGCATCGGACCGAGCAGGTCGACGACCGGCCCGAGTTCCCGCATCGGAGCGAGGGCTCGTTCCCCCTCCTCGGTCGTGCCGGCGAAGCAGACGGCGAGCCCGACGACCGCCTCGCCCTGCAGCTCCTCGGGCACGAACGGGGCCGCCGGAGCCGTGGTGAGCGCAACCGCAAGGCCGAGCTCCTCTGGCGTGTTCGGCGCCCAGTCGCGGATGCTGCGAAGCATCTCGGTTGCGCGGTCGGCGGTGAAGATGAGCAGGCCGGCGAAGACCACCGGCCCCACCTCGTGGAGGCGGAACTCCAGCGATGTGACGACGCCGAAGTTGCCTCCGCCTCCGCGTAGCGCCCAGAAGAGGTCGGGATGTTCCTCGGCACTCGCTGTGATGAGCCGGCCGTCCGCCGTCACGACGTCGGCTGAGATGAGGTTGTCGCAGGAGAGCCCATGCTTTCGCATCAGCCAGCCGAGGCCGCCGCCGAGGGTGAGCCCTGCGGTACCCGTCGTGCTGACGATGCCGCCGGTGGTCGCCAGTCCGGACACCTGCGTCTCGCGGTCGAGCTCACCCCATTTCACGCCGCCCTGGGCGCGAGCCGTGCGACGTTCGGGGTCGACACGGATGCCCTTCATCGGGGAGATGTCGAGGACGATGCCGTCGTCGCACGTGCCGTAGCCGGGGGCGCTGTGCCCGCCGCAGCGAACCGCGAGTGGGAGTTGCGTCGAGCGTGCCAGCGCCACGACAGCCATGACGTCGGCCACCCCGGTGCAGCGGGCGATGACCGCGGGACGGCGGTCGATCGTCCCGTTCCAGACCGCGCGTGCCTCGTCATACGCGTCGTCATCCGGCCGGATCAGCTGCCCCTGGATCGTTCCGGCCAGCTCGTCGAGCGCGGCGACATCGAGGACTGAAGGCATGGTGACTCCCCCTGCGCGAGACAAAGAGCGCGATCGTAACAAACGTCGCGAGAAGCGTGGGCTTTGCCGCTAGAGGCGTCCGCTGCGCACGATCGACAGGACGAGGATGAGTCCCAGTCCCGAAGCGACGAACACGCCGAGCCACGTCAGCAGATGGACGCCGAAGACGTGCGGCCCGCCGCTTGCCCCGGAGCCGATCAGCGCTGCGCCGATCAGAGTGCCGCTCATCACGATGGCCAGCACCAGGCGGTTGAAGACGACGTCCGCCTTCGAGGTCAGCAGGTCGAGTCCCTTGTGTCTGAACTGCACCTCGACCTCGCCGTCGCGCAGCTGCTCGAGCGTGTCGTGCACCTGGTAGGGCAGCTCCATCAGCAGGCCGCCGTAGTTGATGACCTCGTCGCGGCCGCGGTCAAACAGTGCGCCCGGCGACAGCTGTTGTGCCATCAACTCCTGCGCGTAGGGCTCGGCCACGTCGAACACGTTGAAGTCGGGATAGAGCTCCGCGCCCACGCTGCCGAGCGCGGCCAGCGTCTTGTCGAGGAGGGCAAAACGCGTCGGCAGCCGCATGTGCATGCGCGCTATCAGGGTGAAGGCCTCCCGGATCATCTCCAGCGGGTCGATCTCGCCCAGGGCCGCGCCGTGGTAGCGGTAGTAGACCTCGCGAAGCTCCAGGCGGAACTCGTCCTCCTGCTCGCGGTTGAACCGGACGCCGAGATCGTGGAGCCGGCGTGGCAGCCGGTCGATGTCCTCGTTCACCGCATCGACGAGGAGACGAGTCAGGCGCCGCATGTCCTGCTGTGAGAGCGATCCGGTGATGCCGAAGTCGACCAGGCCGAGCCGCCCGTCGTCGAGCACCATCATGTTCGCCGGGTGCGGGTCGCCATGGAACATGCCGTGGCGGAAGATCATCTCCAGCCAGACCTCGGCCATCAGGTGCGCGAGGCGGCGGCGCTCCTCCTGCGCCAGCGTCGCCAGCGGGAGGTCGGCGAGCTGGGTGCCCTCGATCCGCTCCAGGGTCAGGACCCGCTCGCTGGAGTACGTCCAGTAGACCTTCGGGATCACGACCGCCTCCGTCGCGGCGAAGTTCCGGCGGAACGCCTCCGCGTTGCGGGCCTCGGTGCGGTAGTCGAGCTCCCTTCGGATGGAACGGGCAAACTCGTTCACCAGCTCGACGGTGTCGACGAACTCGAGCCGCTCCACCCGGCTCTTCACCACCCGCGCGACCTGATGCAGCAGCGCGATGTCGGCCTCGATCTGGCGCGGCGCATTCGGCCGCTGCACCTTGACGGCCACCTTGCGGCCGGTCTGCAGCTCCGCGAGGTGCACCTGGCCGATGGACGCCGCCGCGATGGGGACGGGGTCGAACGATGTGAACAGCTCGGAGACGTCAGCCTTCAGCTCCCGCCTGATGACCTGCTCGACCTCGGAGTACGGGAACGGCGACACGGCGTCCTGCAGCATCCGCAGCTCGGCGATGATCTCGGCCGGGATGACGTCAGGACGCATCGAGAGCAGCTGGCCGAACTTGACGAACGTCGGCCCGAGCTCGTCGAGCATCTCCCGCAGGTGCCGGCCCCGTGCCTCCAGCGACACATCCGGCTCGTCCTCTCCCCCTCGCCGCGGCCGCCGCTCGAACGCGTACCCGAAGCCATGCCGTGCCGCGACCTGCGCGATCTCGCGCACCCGAGCGATCTGCCGCCGGCGTGACAGTGGAGGAATCATGCTCCGATGGTACCGCCGTTCTCGGCGCCGGCGGCCCACGATCTCGGCCGCAAATCCCGAAAGCACGCAGAGCTTGTAACGTCCGAAGCGTGATGGGGCGATGCTCTCGCAAGCTTCTCTCGCTCGCGATGGCCTTGCCGCACTGGCGATCACCCCGCGGCCCGATCGGCTTGATGGTGGCCCGGCGTAAACCCCGACGGCGTCAACCCAAAGCTCGCAACCGTGACAATTACGCTCGTGAGCCGGCCACCGGCTTCCCGTTCTTGAAGCGCCCAAGGGGGCCACGTTTCGGGTCCCGAGGGCGCGCGCCACTTGGCGCTGCGAGTGAACGCCGTTTGTCGCTCGTTGCAATCTCGGCGCACCGTGGGCGGGTCGGTGAGATCAGTCTCAAAAACCTGCTCTACCATCCCCCGCAGATCGAGCGGCTGGGACTCGTACGGCTCACGGAGGTGCTTGGCAATGGCTGAGAGGAAACCCGCAAAGACGGTCTCGCAGCAGTCCGCCAAGAGAACCACGGGCAAGGCGTCGAAGGCGTTCACGGACGAGGAACAAGCCGCGATGAGGGAGCGCGCCCAAGAGCTCAAGGCGGCCGCGCGCCGCGGCCCGCGCGCGGGCAAGGCGGACGGGGAAAGCGACGTGCTCGCGAAGATCGCCGAGATGCCCGAACCGGAGCGCGCGATGGCCGAGCGGCTCCATGCCATCATCAAAGCCAGCGCGCCGGCCCTCTCGCCGAGAACCTGGTACGGGATGCCCGCCTATGCCAAGGACGGCAAAGTCGTCTGTTTCTTCCAAAGCGCGCAGAAGTTCAAAACGAGGTACGCGACGTTCGGCTTCAGCGACAAGGCGCACCTCGACGAAGGCTTCATGTGGCCGACCGCCTTCGCGCTGAAGCAGTTGACCGCCGCCGAAGAGGCAAGGATCGCCGCGCTCGTGAAGAAAGCGGTGAGCTGACGACTGCGACAACAACTCGCCACAGCCGCCCTGACCCGCGCTACACCAGGCTGCGGCCCTGCATGTCTGCGGGGATGGGCTGGCCGAGCAGCTCGAGCACTGTCGGGGCGATGTCGAACAGCCGGGCTCCGTCAGGAGCGGCCGACGGCATGCCGGGGCCGTTGAAGATGTAGATCCCGAACTTGGCGTGGTTCGCGTCGTCCGGTCCCGTGTCGTTCTCGCGGACGTGCACGCGGCCATCACCCACGGAGCCGATCGACCGCCAGGTCAGGTTGCCGAAATAGCAGATGAGATCGGGTGGCACGCCGTTGACGGCGCGGTACATGTCCTGCGGCCGGTACACCTTGGTGCCGATCGGCTCGCCGTTCTCGTCGCCGAGCGCCTCCAGCTTGGCGATCAGCTCGTCGCGCAGCGCCTCGTAGCCGGCGGGGTCGACGACTCCCTCCGGCTCCCGCCCCTTCACGTTGATGAAGATGCGCGAGTAGTAGCCGCCGTCGCCCCAAACCCGCGTGTTCGCCCAGTCGATCATGTTCGGCTTCACCGGGCCCTTGGGGGCGTCGGGTAGCAGCTTCAGGTAGCCCTCACGGATCAGCCACTCATTTACCTGGATGCCGCCGTACATCGACTGCGCACCGTGGTCGGACACGATCATCAGGGCGGTGTCGTCGTCCAGGCCCTCGATCAGGCTGCCGATCTCACTGTCGAGGTACCGGTAGTACTCGCGGAAGGCCTCTTCGTACGCGGTGCCGGGCTCGTAGTCGGGGTGCTTGGGGTCGTAGTAGCGCCAGAACCCGTGATGAAGCCGGTCGGGGCCCATCTCGACCATCATGAAGAAGTCCCACGGCCGCGTATCGCGGAGGTGCCGCGCCAGCTGGAAGCGGCGCCGCGTCATCTCGTTGATGTCGCGCAGGATGCGATCCTTCTCGTCGGTGCGGAAGTTCGGCACGTCGACCATGTACTCGCCGACGACCGACGCGATTTCGTCCTTCAGCTCGTCGGGGTACGTGTACCGCGACTGAATCGAGGGCGACAGGAAGCAGCCGATCATCTCGCCGTTCACCTGCCGGGGCGGGAAGGTCTGCGGCACGCCGAGCACGACGACGTGCTTGCCGGCGCGCGACAGGATGTCCCACACGCGGTCGTCCTTCACCTTCTCCGCGGTGGCGAACGTCAGCCCGTCGTACGAGTGATCCTTGCGGTTGCGGAAGCCGTAGAAGCCGAGGGTGCCGGGATCCTTCGAGCTCATCATGCACGACCACGCCGGCACTGTGATCGGGGGGTCGCACGACTCGAGCGGGCCGTAGACGCCGCGCTCCATCAGGCCGCCGAGCACGGGCAGCTCGCCCTTCATGTCGTCGAACAGAATCTCGGGCGCGGCACAGTCGAGCCCGATGATCATCAGCCGCTTGGGATCGGACATCGGCGTGGAGTCTAGGTTGTCAGGATCGCGACAGCCGCCGATAGAGCTCGACGCAGCGGCGGGTCTCGTCCTGCGCGTCGGCCTGCTCCGCGACCACCCCGCGGTTCCGCTCCCCGTATCGCTCACGCAGCGCCTCGTCGGCGAGCAGCCGGGTGATCGCGGCGGCGGTCGCAGCCGCATCCCGCAGGGGCACGACCTCCGCCCCCTCTCCCTCCTCGACCAGCTCGCGAATCGCCGGCAGGTCGGCGACCACAACCGGCAGCCTGGACGCCATCGCCTCGAGCAAGGACGTCGGGCGCCCGGTGTCCGACGAGGGGATCGACACCGAAAGCTCGCTGCCCGCGAACACCAGCGGCAGCTCGTTCTCGGCGAAGTTGCGGAAGTGCACCGCTCCGGCAACGCCGAGCCGCTCCGCCTGGGCGCGAAGCAGCTCCGTGTCGGCGCCGTCGCCCATGAAGAGGAAGGCGGCATCGGGCACGTCACGCAGCACGAGCGGGACGGCTTCGACCAGCACGTCGAGGTTGTACAGAGGCTTGTGCAGCCGCGGTGAGACGACCACCCGCCGACCGGGGAAGATCGTGTCGATCAGCGAGCGGTCGGTCGTCCCCGAGAACCGCCGGGTGTCGACGCCCCAGCCGATGCGGTGGACCCGTTCCGGCGGGGCGCCCAGTGCGACAACCGCGTCAGCCAGCCAGTCGGAGTTCGCTGTGACGGCATCGGCCTCCGCCAGCATCTGCTGGGCCAGCCGCAGCTTCTCCGGCGAGCGCTGCGGGATGATCAGCACGTCCGAGCCCCACGCTCCCTGAACGATCGGATGGCGCCCCGTCCGCCACCCCCACTCCCCGTAGGGCCAGAGGAAGTGCGTCTGAACGACGTCCGGGTCGAGGTCGCGCAGCGCATGCCGCAGGTGCCAACGCCGCCACAGCTTGCGCACGCCGACGCGGCCCGGCAGCCGCCGGCCGAGGATGTCGTGGACCGCCACGCCTTCGACCGGCTCCGGCCGCTCCGTGAACAGGTGCGCCTCCTGCCCCGCCTCCGCCAGCCGCCGAGCCCAGCGCCGGGTGTGCACGCTTCGTGCACTGCCGATGATGGCGACGCGGAGAGGGGCCTCGGACACGGCGGGAACATATCCAGCCCGGTACGTCAGGGGTGACGATCTAACCTGCGCGCGATGGACCACCGGATCGTCTTCGTCACAGGACTGCACCGAAGCGGCACCTCGCTGCTTGCCCGCGCCATCTCGCAGCACCCCGATGTGAGCGCCTTCGCAGATACAGGTGCGCCGGAGGACGAGGGCCAACTGCTGCAGACGGTGTACCCGCCCGGCCATGCGCACGGCGGCCCGGGGCGATTCGGCTTCTCACCGGAGCAGCACATCACCGAGGCCTCGCCGCTGGCGACCGCCGAGAACCGCGATCGGCTGTGGGCCGAGTGGGCGCCGCACTGGGATCTTTCTCAGCCCGTGCTGGTCGAGAAGTCACCGACGCACCTGACCAAGACGCGATTCCTCCAGGCGCTCTTTCCCGGCTGCGCCTTCGTCGTCGTCACACGCCACCCCATCGCGGTGGCCTGCGCCACGCAGAAGTGGAGCTCGACCCGGCCGCACCAGCTGGTCGCGCACTGGATCAGATCCCACCGGCTCTTTGCATCCGACCGCCGCTCGCTCGCCCGCGTGCATCTCCTGCGCTACGAGGACCTGGTGGCCACGCCGGACGCCGAGCTGGATCGGATCTTCCGGTTCCTGCAGATCGACCCCGTCCCGTCGGGGCTCGAGCTGCGGCAGGACATCAACGACCGCTACTTCGCGGAGTGGCGCGCACGGCGGCGCAGCCCGGCACGCAGCCTCTACATCGAGCTGGTGGAACGGCGGTGGGAACGCGAGGCGAATCGCTGGGGCTACAGCCTGCGCAGGCCCGAAGCGGCAATGGATACGATCGCCGCATGACGACCGCGCCCGTCCTCGTCTTCGGCATCGACGGCGCCGACTACGACGTCGTCTGCGAACTGCTCGCCGCCGGCCGGATGCCGACCCTGGCGGGCCTCCGCGAGCGCGGCGCCTTCGGGCCGCTGCGCTCGACCGAGCCACCGATCACGCCGGTCGCCTGGTCGACCTTCCTGACCGGTCTGCTCCCGGCAAACCATGGGATCTACAACTTCTCGACCAATCAGTTCCGCGGGGGCTTTCGGATCGAGAGCGCCGCACAGCGTGCGGGGGCGCCGATCTGGCGGTTCCTGGACGCGGCCGGCAAGCGGACGGCCATGGTGCTGATCCCGTTCACGCACCCGGTTGAGCCGGTCGGCGGTGTGGTCGTCTCGGGCTACGGCGGCCCGGAGCGCCCGACCATTCACCCGCCGGAGGCGGCGGAACGGATCAACGCCGAGTTCCCCGACCTCGTCACCGCGCACCACCCCATGAAGGAGCGCTACTGGGAGGACTACGACCGGTACCGCCGGCTGCTCGTGTCCAACGTCGGCGAGGTGGAGCGGCTGTGCGCGTTCGTGCTCTCCGACGAGATGCCCGACCTGTTCGCCGTCGACTTCATGAGCAGCGACACCATCGGCCATCTTGCGTGGCACCTGCGCGACCCCGAGCACCCGGCGCACGACCCTGCGCGCGCCGCCGACCACATCGGCGAGGTGTACGACGAGGTCGATGCGGCAATCGGGCGGCTGATCGCGCATGCCGAGCAGATGCATGGCGGTGCGGTGAACGCCATCGTCATGTCCGACCACGGGATGAAGCCGATCCACCATGTGTTCCACGTCAACCGCTGGCTGGAGGAGCGTGGCTACCTCCGCTTCCGCAAGCGCTCCGCGCAGCGCGTGCGCGGACTGGCGCGGATCGACTCGAAGCTGGTCATGCGGTTCGGCTGGTATGCAGGGTTGTACGACCGGCTGATCCCCTTCTGGGCAGCGCCCGCCGACGCCAACCGCACCATGCGCGACATCGACCGGCGGAACACCGATGCGTACGCCTACGGCACAGGCGGCCCGATCTTCCTCGGCGAGGTGACCGGCCGCCGTGGCGATACCGCGTTCCGTGACCGCCTGATCGCCGAGCTGTCGGAGGAACGCAGCCCGATCGACGGGCGGCCGGCGTTCACCGTGCGCCCGGCCGAGGAGGTGCACGAAGGCCGGTTCGCGTCGAAGGGCCCGGACATCGTGATCACCGCCAATGACCCGAGGGTGCTGATCGACTCGTCGCGGCGGGCCTGGCCATCTGCCTGGGTGCGGCACGACACCCTTGATCCCGGCCACAACTATGGCTTCTCCGGCCATCACGGGCCGGTCGGCGTCATCGGAGCGCACGGGCCGGGCGTCACACACCTCACGGTTGAGGGCGCGAGCATCGCCGACCTCGCCCCCACCCTGCTCGCCATGCTCGGCGTCGAGCCCGATGCCGCGTTCGACGGTCATGTGCTCGACGGCTTCATACCCGCCGGCGAACTGATTTCGCTGTCCGCCGCCGAAAGCGGTGTGAAGGATGGAACCGTCTACTCGAACGACGAGGAGCGAGCAATCTCGGAGCGGCTCGAGGCGCTCGGCTACGAGTAGCGTGCCCCCGCGGCTGCGGTCACTGGTCAGCCAGTCGCTGACCTACGGCCTCGGTGGATTCACCAGCCGCATCGTCGGCTTCTTCCTCGTCCCCGTGTACGTGTCGTACGCCGGGCGGGAGGCATTCGGCGTCGTCGAGCTGGTGGTCAGCGCCATCACCGTGACGGCGATCGTCCTCCGTCTCGGCATCACCGCATCGATGTCGCGGTTCACCCTGGGCGACCCCGATCGCGACGACTGGACGCCGGTGATCCAGACGATCTTCACGTTCGTCCTGCTGGCGTCAAGCGCCGCCGCGCTGGTCGGCGTGCTGCTTGTCGACCAGATCGCGGGTCTGCTCGGCGTCAGCCGCGACGTGACGCTCGTCGCGTTGGTCGGCCTGTGGGTGACGATGAACTACGACGTGATCGCCCGGATCTACCGGATCGAGCGGCGTGCGCGGAGCTTTGTGGCGTTCACGCTCGTGAACGTCGCCATCACGGTCGTGCTGACGCTGATCCTGGTCGTCGGCTACGACAAGAAGGCCATCGGGCTGATGATCGGCAACTTCGCAGGAAGCGTGCTGGTCTACTCCTGCCTGCTGGTCGCGCGGCGCCACTCGATCGGCTTCCGGCGCTTCGACTTCGGGATCCTGCGCGAGGTGTTGCACTACTCGCTGCCGCTGATGCCGGCCGGCCTGGCGCTCTGGGGCCTGAACTTCGCCGACCGCGCGCAGATCCAGGGGTTGTCCACGACCGCCGAGCTGGGCTCCTACGCCGTCGCCGCCAAGGTTGCGCTGGCCGTGATGGTCGCCGTCGGCGCCTTCCAGACAGCGTGGCCGCCGTTCGCACACTCCATCCGCGGCGAGGAGACGGCCAAGCAGACGTTCCGGCAGGTGTTCACCTACTGGTCGGTGCTGATGGGCTGGGCTGTCGCCGCCCTCACCCTGGTCTCCGCCCCCTACATCCGGCTGGCATTTCCCGACGAGGTCCACAACGCGATCCCGGTCGTGCCGATGCTGATCGCCGGCTCTGTGCTGTACGGCGGCTTCATGATCGTGAACATCGGCGTCACGTTCAGCAAGAAGACGCGCATGACACCGGTCATCGCAGCCGTCGCCGCGGCCGTCAACATCGGCTTGAATTTCATCTTCATCCCGGCCTGGGGCATCGTCGGAGCGGGCATCTCGACGGTGATCGGGTATGGCCTGCTCCTCCTTCTCGGGTGGCTGAACGCGCAGCGCAGCTATCCCGTGCCGTATGACTGGAACCGTGTCCTGCGGGTGGCGGCCGTGGCGGTCGCATACGTTGCCCTGTCGCTCTGGGTGCTGCCCGAGACCGGCGCTGTCGGCATCACCCTTCGGCTGCTCGCCGCGGCATCGTTCCCGCTTGCGCTGCTCGCGGTGGGCGCGCTGTCGCGAGACGACGGTGCGCGAATGCGGGCCCTGTTCGCGATGCGCGGCCGGGCGCGGTCCGAGGCGCTGGAGGACTCAACGCTGGACGAGGAAGCAACCCCGTGAGGGCCGCGCTGCGGGTTGCCGGCGCCCTCGCGCTCCTCGCAGCTTCGGCCGTGCTCGCGCGAGCCGCCGGAGGGGTGCTGCCCGACGCGGTCGCTGTTGCGGGCGGCTTCGCGCTCGCTCTCGGTCTGCCGGGAGCGGCGGCGCTCCGCGTGCTCCGCCTGGACGCACGGCTGGGAGTGATCGGATCGCTTGCCGCGGTCCCGATCGCAGGGCTCACAGCGTGGATCCTGCCGTTGTTCGCCGGCCTGGCGATCGGGGTGCCGTTCGAGTGGGTGATGTGGGCGGTGCTCCTCTCCGCCGCGTTGACACTCGCCCTGCTTCCGGCGCAGTTGGAATGGGAGTGGCGCAACCTCGGCCTCGCCGGAGCAGCGGCAGCGGTTGCAGCCCTGCTCGCGTCGCGTTGGCAGCCGCCATTTCTCGCCGACGATGCGCTGTTTCATGCCGGGCGTGTACGCAAGCTCCTCGACCTTCCCGAGCTCTCGTTCTCCGGTCTGTCCGCATACCAGGACGGCCACGTGCATGCCGGCTACGCCGTTCCGCTCTTGCACGCCGTCGATGCCGCTGCGATCAGTCTGGCCGGGCTCGAGCCGTCGTCGGGCTACCTCGCGCTGACGGCCGCTTCGGCCGCCCTGGTGCCGATCGCGGTGTTCGCAGCCGGCCGTGCGCTGGGTGGTGCAGCGGTCGGCGTGTGCGCCACGCTGCTGACCGCCTGGGGCGCCGCCAGCCTGGGAGACGGGGACGGTGTCATCGGCGGGATCCAGCAGCCGGGATCCCTCCCGTTCTGGCTCCTGATCCCGATCGCGGTCTACCTGATCGCGGAGCTTTACCGGACTCCCGACGACCGCCGGCTGGCAGTCGCCGTCGTCGCGACGGTGTTCGTCATCGCCCTCGTGCACCCGACGTATGCGTTCGTCCCACTCGCCATGCTCGCCGCGACCGTGATTGCCAGACGGCGCGGAATGGCTGCACTGACCTGGTCGGCGGGGCTGACAACCGCCCTGCTCGCGGCGATCTGGTGGACTGCGATTCGCGGCGGCAGCCCAAGCGAGGGCCGTGCGCTTTCGAGCCACGACTACTGGATCGTCGCCGGCCACCCGGCCACGCTCGCCGGCGATTGGGTCGTCCACGACCGGGTCGAGGCTCTCGCTGCCATCGCCCTCATCGCGCCGCTGCTCTTCCTGTTCGACCGCCGCTATGCGTTCGCGGCCGCGCTGGTCGGCGGCGCCCTTGCCCTGGTGTCCGTGCCCGGCGTCACCACGGTCGTTGCCGAGGCCATCGGTAACGGACAGGCACGGCGGCTGTGGGCCGGTATCCCTCTGAGCTTTCTGCCGGCCATCGGAATCGTGCTCCTGGCCGTGCGTCTCAGTCTTCCACGCGTCGTCGCGGCTGCTGGCGCGATCGCCGCAGCGTCGCTTGCCGTTGTGTCGTGGGACGGGTTCTGGTCAGGCTGGCTGACAGTGCCCATGGTCGCCGTCGGCGTCGGCGCCACCGCCATTCTCCTCGTGCGACGCGTGCAGCCGATGGAGCCGGAGCTCCGTCCAGCCGACCCGGCTGCGCCGCTCCTGCCCGTGCTGTTCCTGACGGTCGCGCTGATCGCCGGGGGCCTCTTCACCCACGGCCGAAGCGTTGCCTCGACCGTCCGCCACGGCGCCGACGCTCCGCCGATGAGGCACCGTCTCACCCCGGGCGTGATTGCCTTCATGCGCGCGCACGACGCGCCGCCGTTCCCGGTCGTGATGGCGCCCGTCCTCCCCGACAAGTTCATCGGCATTGTTTTTCAGCTGATCGGTCAGGCGGACGTCCATGCGGTGGCACTGCCGGAGATCCGCACCCGCGCAGAGCCCCGCAACGACCCGCTGGGCCGGATGCACGACGTCGAGACGTTCTTCGACCCCGGGACGTCTGTGGGGAAGCGCGCCGCGATCCTGCGCGAGTACGACGTCCGCTACGTCGTGTTGGACGTCAAGCGCACGCCGCAGCACGCGGCCGTGGTGGACCAGCAGCCCGGACTGACGCTCGTCTACGCAGATGTCCGCTCGCCACGAGGATTCGGCCGCTTCCGGGTCTGGGCGGTAGAAACGCCCTGACGGCGCCTGCCGCTACGCCGCTTGGCTGAAGCGAACGCGACGCCGGATGCCCTGCTCGACGGTCGCTGCGAGCGCCTCGACAGCGGCCGGCATGAACTGCGAGCCGGAGCAGCGGTGCAACTCGGCCAGCGCACCCTCGACCGACATTGCCTTGCGGTACACGCGGTCCTCGGTCATCGCGTGGTAGGCGTCACACACGGCGATCACATAGGCGCCCCGGGGGACGTCGTTACCCGCGAGCCCAGCTGGATAGCCCCGCCCGTCCCAGCGCTCGTGCGAGCAACGCACCAGGCCGACGACCTCCTCGAGGCCCGGAATGCCGGCGATGATGTCGGCGCCGATCACGGTGTGCTGCTTCATCACGCTGAACTCATCGTCGGTCAGCGGCCCGGGCTTGTTCAGGATCGACTCGGGGATCCCGATCTTGCCGACATCGTGGAGCAGCGCGCCCATGCGCACGGCACGAAGCTCGCGACCCACGAGACCGAGCCGCTCGCCGACGGCGACTGCAAACTCGGCGATCGTCTTGGCGTGGTTGCCGGTGTAGGCATCCTTGGCCTCCAATGCCGCTGCGAGGGCGCCGACCGTGGCGACATGCTGCTCCTCCAGTCGCTCCGTGATCCTGGCGGTACCGAGCACGATGCCCGCGTGGTCGGCCAGGAGCCGGCAGAACCGCCGCTCATGCTCCGAGAACACCCGCTCGCGCGTGTCGAACAGCTCGATCAGCCCGGTGGGAGTCGACCCCATGACAAGGGGAGCCATCAGGACGGCCTTGAATCCCTGTGTTTCCAGAAAGGCGTGCTCGGATGGGTCGCCGCCATCGCCGATGGTGGTCGTGATCTCCACCAGCTCGGTGAGCACGCGCTGGGTGAGCGGATAGTCGGCCAACGGATAGTCCACGGCCACGACGTTCAGTCGAGCCGGAGGCACGACGTAGGCGGCCCAGTCGGTGACCATGGACGATTCGGGGTCGTACGAGGAGATCGCGCACGCCGAGGCGTCGAACAACATCGTCAATTGCCGGGCGAACAGCGCCATCGCTTCGGGAGCGTCGGCGGCGGACGCCAGCGCACGCGTCGACTCGATCACCGCAATCAGATCGTCAAAGCGTGCGGAACTCTCCGGCCTGGGAGCCATATGGGGCTCCTATCGACCGTTTGCAACAAAGCTGACACCCCCCGTCCGGGGGAACGCGGAGTGTCTTAGCGCGCTCGGCCGTGAGGCCGCGCTCGGCGCTTGCGGCGCGGGGACGGCGCCGGGCCCTCGACGGCGGGCTGGGGCAGTTCCTGCGGCGCGGTGCCGACCGCCACCGCGCGACCTCGCACCGGCTCGACGACGGTTCCCTCCAGCTCGGCTCGCCTGCGCACGAACTGCGGCTCACGCTCGAGCAGCATCGCGAGCACCGGCGCGGCGATGAAGATCGACGAGTAGGCGCCGCAGACGATGCCGACGATCAGCGCGAACGCGAAGTCGGTCAGAGAGCCGGACCCGAAGATGAACAGCAGCGTGACGGGAATCAGCGTCACGATGGACGTGTTCAGCGACCGCGTGACGGTTTCGGCGAGCGACTCGTTCACCACCCGGCTCGCGGTCATCTTTCGCAGGATCGGGATGTTCTCGCGCACCCGGTCGAACACGATCACGGTGTCGTACAGCGAATAGCCGAGCACCGTCAGCACGGCGGCGACCGTATCGGCCGTCACCTCCCGCTGCGCGAGCGAGTAGACGCCGAGCGTGATGATGATGTCGTGCCCGAGGGCCACCATCACCGGCACCGAATAGCGCCACTCGAACCGGAACGAGACGTATACGAAGATGATCAGCAGCGACGCCGCGATTGCGAGGTAGGCCTGGTCGAGCACCGACTGGCCGAACGACGACGACACGTTCTTCGTGTTGATCGTGTTCGGGGCGATCCCGAAGTCCTTCGAGAGGTCGGTGATGACGACGTTCTGCTGCTGGCCCTCGAGAGCGTGGGACTTCACCTGGAACTCGGTATAGCCGCCGCCGACCGACTGGCCGAGGCCCTGGACGACCGGGTTGTCGATGCCGGCCTTCGAAAATGCGTCCTGCACCTCGCCGGTCGAATGCGGGCTGGGCAGTGTGAAGCTGAACTGGCTGCCACCGGTGAAGTCGATGCCCTGGTTCAGCTGCTTCGTGGCCAGGCTGACCCCGCTGGCGACGATCAGGATCGCCGAGAAGGCGAACCACCACTTGGCACGGCCGATGAAGTCGAAGCGCTGCCAGCGATCGCCGGTGCCGATCTGGCCGAGCACCTTCGGGCTCGTCATGAACTTGAAGCCGGCGAGCAGCGAGAGCATGGCCCTCGTGGCGACAACTGCAGTGACGATCGAGGTGATGACGCCGATCAGCAGCATCACCGCAAAGCCCTTGACGCTCGACGTGGCGACGAGGATCAGCACCACGGCCGTGATCAGCGTGACGACGTTCGCGTCGATGATCGTCGAGAAGCCGCGTTTGTAGCCGGTCGCGATCGCCGCCCGGATCGATTTCCCGGCACGGACCTCTTCCTTGATACGTTCGAAGATGACGATGTTCGCGTCGGCAGCGACACCGATCGTGAGGATCGTGCCGGCGATGCCGGGGAGCGTCATCGTCACGGGCAGGGCGAGCACGACGCCTGCCAGCAGGACGCCGTAGATGATCAGCGCGATGTCGGCGATCAGGCCGAGGAAGCCGTAGAGGACGACCAGGAAGACCATCACGAACAGGAGGCCCGCGGCGCCGGCGATGAGGCCGTTGCGCAGGGAGTCCTTGCCGAGCGTCGCCGAGACGTTGTTGAACGAGGTCGCCGTGAACTTCAGCGGCAGCGAGCCTGACTGCACCTCGAGGGCGATCCGCTCGGCCTCGCTCCGGCTGACGCCATCGATCTGGCTGCCGCCCGAGATCGTCGCGTCAATCCCGCCGGGGTTCCGCGCCGGGTCGACCGTTGGTGATGCGACGAGCTGGCCGTCGACCACGATCGCATTCGGGAGGCCGCCCTGGATGCCGTTTCGGACAGCCGTTCCGACCATTTCCCGCGTGATGTCGGTGAACTCCTCCGCGCCACCCTTCTTGTAGGTCAGCGATACGACGGCTTCCCCGGTCTGCGGGTCGGTGTCCGCCTTCGCGCTGACCTGGTCGCCGGTGATGACGTCGGGGTTGCCGCGCTCGTCCTGGCTGAGGTCGAAAAGGTAGTAGTAGGTGCCCTGGAGGTTGTTCCCACCGGGACAGAAATTCGTCGCCAGGCAGCTGACGACCTCGGTGCCGTTCGGGATCGCGAGGAACTTCGAGTCGAGCGGCTGCACCGGGTTCTGCGGGTTGTAGTCCTCGAGCACCTGCTGCTTCTGCGGCTCGACCTTGCCGAGCTGCTTCTTCGCGGCGTCGAACAGCGCCCACGAGCCAACGCCGTCGGCCCGCACCTTCGCCTTCACCTGCGGGTCGTTGAGGAGCTCGTAGAGCGTGATTGTCGGCACGGCCGAGAACTGGCCCTGGCCCTTCGACGCGTTGCTGAGGTACTTGAACAGGTCGAAGCTCTGCAGCTGGCCGCTCGAGACGAGCAGCCCGGCGGCCGCCGCCGGGTCCTTGATGCCTGGGACGGACACCGTTATCTGCGCGGGGTTCTCCGACGTGCGGATCTCGGGGGAGAGCGTGCCCTGTGGGTCGATGCGCTTGCTGAGGATGTCCGCCGACTGGCTCAGCGCCTCGGGCGTGACCTTCTCGCCCGGCGCCGGCCGCGCGTCGAGCACAACCTCGAGCCCGCCGCGCAGGTCGAGGCCGAGCCTGAAGTCCCGAACGACTGCCAACATCGCACAGCCGATCATCAGAGCGGCGACCACTCCGAGGATCGCCCAGTTCTTCTTCTTCTCCGACACTTGGTACAAAAGTTTACTTGAAGGTCTGGTCGAGGCCCATAGCTTGCCAATGTCGGTATTCATCCAACCGACCTTGAGCGATTGCCTCCCGCGCGCCCCGGACGAGCTCGATCACATGATGCAGGTTGTGCGTTGTGAGCAGGCGCAGACCCGAGATCTCGTCCTGCGTGATCAGGTGACGGATGTAGGCCCGGGAGAAGGATGAGCACGCCACGCAGGCGCAGCCGTCCACGAGCGGACGGTCGTCGGAGGTGTACTTCGCGTTTCGCAGGTTCATCCGCCCGCCCGGGGCGAGCGCGCTCCCGGTACGGCCCAGGCGGGTCGGCAGAACGCAGTCGAACATGTCGACGCCTCGGGCGATCACATCGAGGACGCCTTGCGGGTCGCCGATGCCCATGAAGTACCGGGGGCGGTCGGCGGGCAGCATGTCGGCGGTCGCAGAGACGGTGCGCAGCATCTCGTCGCGCTCCTCGCCGACGGACAGGCCGCCGATCGCGTAGCCGTCGAACCCGATGTCGGTGATCTCCCGGGCGCTTCGCTCCCGCAGCGCGAGGTCGACGCCGCCTTGGACGATCCCGAAGACGAGCTGCCACGGCGCATGCTCGGCGTCGCGGCTGCGGCGCGCCCAGAGCGTCGTGCGCCGCACGGCCTCCTCCAGGCCCTCAAGGGTGACGTCGGCTCGCGTGCACTCGTCGAACGCCATGGCGATGTCCGAGCCCAGCAGTCTCTGCACCTCCATCGCCAGCTCAGGCGTGAACGTGTGGCGCGATCCGTCGTACACCGACTGGAACCGGACACCTTCGTCGTCCACGCGGTCGGCCGTGTGGCGCAGCGAGAACACCTGGAAGCCGCCCGAGTCGGTCAGGATCGGCCCGTCCCAGCCCATGAAGCGGTGCAGTCCGCCGAGGTCTGAGATCAGCTCGGCGCCCGGCCGGAAATGTAGGTGGTAGGTGTTGCCGAGCACGATCTGCGCCCCGACGTCACGCAGCTCCGAAGGCAGCATCGCCTTGACGCTCGCCTTCGTGCCGACAGGCATGAAGACGGGGGTCTCCACCGGTCCGTGAGCTGTCTCAAGCACGCCTGCGCGCGCCGCGCCGTCGCGCGCCTCGACGATGAAGTCGCCTGGCGTCACAGGATCAGGGTCGCGTCGCCGAAGCTGTAGAACCGGTAGCGCTCGTGCACGGCCGTACGGTACAGATCGCGCGTCCGCTCGACCCCCGCGAAGGCCATCACCAGCGCCAGCAGCGACGAGCGAGGCAGGTGGAAGTTCGTCACCAGCCCCCCGGTCGCGCGAAACCGGTGGCCGGGCGTGATGAGCAGCCGGGTGCGCCCCTCGAGCTCCGCCCGCGGCTCGCCGAACACCGTCTCCAGCACCCGCACGGTGGTCGTCCCGACGGCGACCACCCGCCGTCCCTCGGTCAGCGCGCGCTCCACGGAGGCGGCGGTCGCCGCGGGCATGCGGTAGCGCTCGGAGTGGATCGGGTGCTCCTCCACCACATCCGCCTGCAGGGGGCGAAACGTGTCCAGGCCCACGTCGAGAGTCAGCGGCACGATCTCGTGGCGCGCGCTGATGCGCTGCCACAGCTCGTGGGTGAAATGCAGCCCTGCTGTCGGCGCGGCTGCTGAGCCGGCGAGGCGGGCATAGACGGTCTGGTAACGGCCGGGGTCGTCGAGCGGCGCCGTGATGTACGGCGGCAGCGGCATCTCGCCGACCTCTTCGAGCGCCGCTTCGAGCGTGCCGGGAGCATGTGGCCGCACCAGCACTCGGCCCTCCCCCAGCCGCTGCTCGATCGTCAGGCCGAGCGGTCCTGCAGCCACAGTCTCGCCTTCTCCCAGCCGCCGGTAGGGACGCACCAGAGCCTGCCAAAGGCCGTCTCCGGCGGGTTCCAGCAGCAGCACCTCCACCGCGCCGCCGGTTGCCCGCCGCGCGCGCACGCGCACGGGAAGCACGCGTGTGTCGTTGACCACAAGGAGGTCGCCCTCCGCGAGCTGCTCGGGCAGGTCTCGGAAGACCCGGTGGCCGACCGCGCCGTCGGAGCGGTCGAGCACCAGCAGGCGGGCGCTGTCCCTCGGCTCGGCCGCGCTCTGCGCGATCAGCTCAGGAGGCAGCGTGTAATCGAGCTCGTCGGATCGCATTGCAGCCTGAACCGCTTCCCGTCGACGCTCAACACGCCGCCTTCGACCATCCAGACGCCGCTTTGCTTGACGGCTCTGATGCGGGCGTGCCCATCTCGCCAGCTCCCGTGGATGTCGAAGCTGAGATTCGCGCGCCCGTCACCGTCTCCCGGCTCCTTGACGGAGCCGTTCACGGCGATGCCGAAGCCAAGCACCACTCCCAGCTGCTGGCGGGCGACTTGATCGGTACGTACGAACTGCGCCGCCGACTCGAACGCGGGGCCCTTCGAGACGTTCTCGACCACCGTCAGGCTGATCGCGCCTGCGGCGATCAGCAGGCACACGGCAGCGGAGATCAGAATGGCCCATTGGCGATGGCGGCGGAGCGCTCCCATCGTCGGAGAGTGTGCCAGACATACCACGACCTAAACGGCGGAAGTGTCCGAGCGCGTCACCGTTGCAGGCGGATCGCGTTCAGGTCACGCTCGTGGATCTCCGCGGCCCGCCCGGCGAGCGCATCGAGGTCGGCGTCAGCCTCGGCGTGCAGATATCGGCCGGAGAGCTCGTCCACCGTTCCCTCGGCGATGCCGCGAATGAGCCTCGGAGGTGCCTCCGGAGGTGTCCAATGGATGTCGTCGGGTAGGCCGGCCGTCATCTGGGAGCGGACGATCCCCGGGGCCACGGCAAACGACAGCACGCCGTGGGGCCCGGCCTGCGCCGCCAGGAGCTCGGTGAAACGCGTCAATGCCGCCTTGCTGGCCGGGTAGCTGGTGTCGCGTGCGTTGGGCACCAGATCAGGGATGTAGGCGGCACCGCTGGTCATGTTGACGATGCGGCCTCGCCGGCGCTTCACCATCCCTGGCAGAATCGCCCGGCAGCACAGGTACGCGCCGAGCACATTCACCTCGAAGACATGCCACCACTCGTCCGGGTCGTGCTCCCAAAACGGCTCCGCGGCGCCGATGATCCCCGCGTTGTTGACCAGGAGGTCGACCGGCCCCAGCCGCTGCTCGGTCTCCGCCACCCACTCCTCGGCGTCGCCGCGGCGGGAGACATCGCCCACCAGTGCAAGCCCACCGATCTCTGCAGCGACCTCCTCGACGTGCTCGCGCGTGCGTCCTGTCACGGCGATCCGCATCCCGGCTCTCGCCAGCTCGCGAGCGACGCCGGCACCGATCCCGCGGCCGCCACCGGTCACGAGCCCGACCTGCCCTGCAAGCGACGACATGCGCCTCAGAACAGCCGCGGGTCTCGTGCAGGCGCCGGTAGGCCCAGGTGCTCGAACGCGGCAGGCGTCGCGACGCGGCCCCGGGGTGTGCGCTGCAGCAGGCCGAGCTGGAGCAGGTACGGCTCGTACACATCCTCAACCGTGTCGGGCTCCTCGCCGATCGCAACCGCCAGGGTCGACAGACCGACCGGGCCACCGGAGAATGTCACCGCGACGTGCCGCAGGATCTCCCGGTCGACCCGCTCCAGGCCGCGGGCGTCGACCTCGAACAGCTCCAGCGCCTCGGAGGCGATGGCGTGCGTGATCTCGCCGGCATGGCGTACCTGGGCAAAGTCGCGCACCCTGCGAAGGATGCGGTTGGCGACGCGCGGAGTGCCACGCGACCGGCTGGCGATCTCGGCACAGCCCCCGTCATCGATGTCGACTCCGAGAATGCGGGCCGACCGCCGGACGATCAGTTCGATGTCGGCAGGCTGGTAGTGCTCGAGGCGATGCGTGATGCCGAAGCGGTCGCGCAGCGGCGTGGTCAAGAGCCCCGTTCGCGTGGTCGCCCCGACCAGAGTGAACGGCGCGAGATCGAGGCGCAGCGAGTGCGCGCCGGGCCCCTGACCGATCACGATGTCGATGCAGCCGTCCTCCATTGCCGGGTAGAGCAGCTCCTCGATGGCGCGGTTGAGACGGTGGATCTCATCGATGAAGAGAACGTCGTGTGGCTCGAGCGCCGTCAGGATCGCCGCCATGTCGGCCTTGCGGTCGATCGCCGGACCCGACATGACGCGCAGCGCCGATGCCATCTCGACCGCAATGATGCCTGCCAGAGAGGTCTTGCCCAGCCCCGGCGGCCCGGCCAGGAGGACGTGCTCGCACGGCTCCGACCGCGCTTTCGCGGCCTCGAGAAAGATCGACAGCTGCTCCTTCACAGCCGGCTGCCCGACGAACTCGCTCAGCCGGCGCGGGCGAAGCGTCTGATCGAGCTCCTCCTCGCCGGGGGCGAGCAATGGATCGGGGATGCGATCGGCCGAGGTGTTCATGCCCTCACCGCTCCGCTCAGCGCAACGCGTACGCGCTCCTCGACGGACAGGTCATCATCCACCGGGGCCAGTGCGGCCTCCGCTTCCGCCACCGACATGCCGAGCCCCACCAGCGCGTCTCGTGCATCGGTGTGTCCACCGCCGGCTTCCGCGACGACGACGTCGGCCACGACGGGCAGCGCACCGATCTTGTCCTTCAGGTCGATGACCACGCGCTCGGCGGTCTTGCGGCCGATGCCGCTGATGCTCGTGAACAGCGCGTGGTCGGAGGTGGAGATGGCACGGCGGATCTGGTCCGGCGCATAGCCGGACACGATCGCCAGAGCCGCTTTGGGCCCGACGCCCGACACACCAAGCAGCAGCTCGAACAGCTCACGCTCGGCCTGACTTGCAAAGCCGAAGAGGGTGAGTGCATCCTCGCGGACATGGAGGTGGGTCACCAGCGAGATCTCCTCGCGGTCGGGGACGGCAAGGCGCACGGCGCTCGAGGTGGCCGACAGCAGGTACCCGACTCCGCCCACGTCGAGCACGATCCGGCCGCCGCCGCGCTCGAGGACGCGGCCGCGCAGGCATGCGATCATCCGGCCGCCGCCCTCTGCATTACGCGCCCGCGGCTGCGCACCGCGTGGCAGATCGCGACCGCCAGGGCATCGGTCGCATGGTCGGACACCTTCTGCAGGTCGGTGCCGAGGATCGCGCCCACCATGCGCTGGACCTGAGTCTTGTCGGCGCGGCCGAACCCGCAGACCGCAGACTTCACCTCGGCCGGCGGATACGCGGCCGTGCCGATTCCGGCCAGCCCGCAGGCCGAAAGCACCGCGCCGCGAGCCTGACCGACCGAAAGCACCGTGCGCGGGTTTGACCCGACGTAGAGATCTTCGAGCGCGACCGAGCCCGGACTGTGCCGGCCGAGTAACGCCATAACCTCACGGTGGATCGCAGCGAGGCGCTCCTCAGGCGGTTCGCCCGATGCGGTCGAGATGACACCGTGCTCGACGGCCTTCATCGACGAGCCGTCGACGACGATCACGCCGAAGCCTGTCGACGCCGTGCCGGGATCGATGCCAAGCAGCTTCATCCGGGCCAAGTCTACCGACCGCAGCGGACGCGACCGAACGGCTGTTCCCCATACCGATCAGCTGTCAACACGGCCCGAGTACAGTGCCGTGATGGACGCTGTGACCACGCCGAATGGCCGTTGGTGGCTGCCGCCGGTGCTGCGGCTGGGCGCGCTGTTCGGCGCGCTTGCCGCCGGCGCGCTGGTGATCTGGCTGGTGCTCCGCAACGTCGACGCGCCGAGCGCGGGCACGCTGATCCAGGACTACGGCTATCTGGGCGTCGCGATCGGGGCGTTCGGCGACAGCTTCGGCCTGCCTTCATCGGGCGAGATCGTCCTGCTGCTGGCCTCGGCCGCAGCGGCCGCGAGCAGCAGCCACTTCAGCCTTCCACTCGTGGTCGCCGTTGCCTGGGCCTTTGCCATCGCCGGTGATGCGTGCGCGTACACCATCGGCCGTGCGGCGGGCCCGCGCGTGCTCAAGCGCTTCGGCGTGCACGAGGACAGCAAGGTCCACGCCTTCATGGCGCGCCACGGCGTGCGTGCCGTGGCCGTCGGGCGTTTGATCGCCGGCATCCGCACGAAGCTCGCAATCATCTCGGGCAGCACAAAGATGCCGTTCCACAAATACATCGTCGCTGACGCCATCGGTGCCGCCGTGTGGGCAGTTGCCGTCGGGGTGCTCGGCTACCTGTTCTCGACCTCCGTCGACCGGTTGACCCAACGGTTCGGCGATGCCAGCTCCGGCATCGGCACCGTGGCGATCGTCGTGGTAGCGCTTGCCGTCATCTATTTCAGCGTGCGCTACGTGCTCAAGCACCGCCCCGCGAACGCCTGAGAGTGACACAACGGGGTCTGACCCCGTTGGTTCAGCCGGTCACGCGGAAGTTGTCCTCGCCGCGGACAGGCTCTTCCTCGACCTCGAGGCGGTCGACCTGCGAGCCCCTGGGGCCGCTTCGGCAGTACTCGACCAAGGCATCCACCCCGTCCGGTTCGCCTTCGAAGACGGCCTCGACGGCGCCATCCGGCCGGTTCCGCACCCAGCCACCGACCCCACGCGTGCGGGCTCGCTGTTGCACCGACGCCCTGAACCCGACGCCCTGGACCATCCCGCGGACGACGACGTGCCGGCGAATCAGCCCGCCACCGACTCCAGTATCGCGTCGGGAATGTCGAAGTTCGCGTAGACGTCCTGCACGTCGTCGTTCTCCTCCAGCGCGTCGATCAGCTTCAGCAGCTTGCGCGCACCATCCTCCTCGAGTGCCACGGTGTTCTTCGGCACCAGCGTCAGCTCGGCGGACGTGATCTCGAAACCGGCCGCCTCCAGCGAGTCGCGGACTGCGGCGAGCTGCGAGGCATCGGTCGTCACCTGCCACGTGTCGCCGTCGACGGCCGCGTCCTCCGCGCCGGCGTCGGCGGCACCGAGCACCATGTCGTCCTCGCCCACGCCCTCGCCGCCGATCAGGATCACGCCCTTGCGCTCGAACTGCCAGGCCACCGATCCCGGTGTGCCGAGGCTCGAGTTGTGCTTGCCGAAGATGCTCCGAACGTCGGCCGCGGTGCGGTTGCGGTTGTCGGTGAGCGCCTCGACGATGATGGCAACGCCCTCGGGCCCGTACCCCTCGTACACGATCGCCTCGTAGGCATCCGAGCCTTCACCGCCACCTGTCGCGCGCGAGATCGCCCGCTCGATGTTGTCCTTCGGCATCGAGTAGCTGCGAGCCTTGGCGATCGCGTTGGCGAGCGTGGCGTTGCTGTCGGGGTCGGGACCGCCATCCTTCGCCGCCACGATGATCGCCCGCGACAGCTTCGTGAAGAGCTTCCCCCGCTTCTTGTCCTCGGCGCCCTTCTTGTGCTTGATCGTCGACCATTTGGAATGTCCGCTCATGCCGCCACCTCCACACCCCGCTCGACCAGGTCGGCGAACCTTCTGTGCAGCCTCCGGTCATCGGTCAGCTCCGGATGGAACGCCGTCACGAGCACGGAGCCCTGTGCTGCGGCGACCGGATGGCCCTCGTGCTCGGCGAGTACCTCGACCCCTTCGCCGACGCGCTCGATCCACGGCGCGCGGATGAAGACGCCGGTCAACGGCGCGGGATCGTCGCCGAGGCGAAGCGGCGTCTCGAAGCTCGCGACCTGGCGGCCGAAGGCGTTGCGCCGCACTTGCACGTCGATCAGCCCCAGATAGCGCTGGTCGGGCAGTCCGTCGACCGCTCCCGCGGACAGGACGATCATCCCCGCGCAGGTGCCCATGATGGGAGCACCCGTGGAGTGCAGCTCCTTGATGGGGCCCTCGAGCTCGTACGCCGCGATCAGCTTCGACATCGTGGTCGACTCCCCACCTGGGATGACCAGTCCGGCGAGGCCGGAGAGATCTCGCGCTCGGCGCACCTCGATGGCGTCGAGGCCGACGTCTGCGAGCGCGTGGCAGTGCTCGCGAAAGGCGCCCTGGAGCGCCAGAACGCCGACGCTACCAGCCACGTGTCTGCAGCAGCCCGCCCTCTCCCAACGTGCCGATCTCGATCCCGACCATCGGCTCGCCGAGCCCGGTCGAGATCTCGGCGAGCACGCCCGGATCGTTGAAGTGGGTGGTTGCCTTGACGATGGCCACGGCACGCCCGGCGGGGTCGCCGCTTTTGAAGATCCCCGAACCGACGAAGACGCCTTCGGCCCCGAGCTGCATCATCAGCGCCGCGTCGGCGGGTGTCGCAATTCCGCCGGCGGTGAACGTCACCACAGGGAGCCGCCCGGCCTCGGCGACGGAGCGCACCAGCTCGACCGGCGCACGATGCTCCTTGGCGGCCGAGTACAGCTCGTCCTCGTCCATTCCCTGCAGGCGCTTGATCTCACCCAGAATGGAGCGCATATGGCGCACGGCCTCGACGACGTTGCCTGTGCCCGCCTCGCCCTTGGAGCGGATCATGGCCGCGCCCTCGGAGATGCGCCGGAGGGCCTCTCCCAGGTTCGTCGCGCCGCAGACGAACGGCACGGTGAACTTCCACTTGTTGATGTGGTGCGCCTCGTCGGCCGGCGTCAACACCTCGGACTCGTCGATGTAGTCGACCTCGAGAGCCTCCAGCACCTGCGCTTCGACGAAGTGCCCGATGCGGGCCTTCGCCATCACGGGGATGGTCACCGCCTGCTGGATCTCACGGATCTTGGTCGGATCGGCCATGCGCGCGACGCCGCCATCGCGGCGGATGTCGGCGGGAACCCGCTCGAGCGCCATCACGGCGCACGCGCCCGCGTCTTCGGCGATACGCGCCTGCTCGGCGTCGGTCACATCCATGATGACCCCGCCCTTGAGCATCTCCGCAAGGCCGCTCTTGACCCGCATGGTTCCGGTTTCAGCCACTGAATCCCCCGTGGTTCGACGATCTGCAGAGATTCTAGTGCAGCGGGAGGGCGCGGCTGGCGGGAGCCGACTCGGCCGCGAAGGTCAGGGGGTGGTCTTCATGCGCTCGAGCGCATCCGCGTCGAGCACCCACACGAGCCGGTCGCGGACGTCGATCAGACCGGCGTCGCGGAGCTCGTTCAGCACCTTCGTCAACGTCTCGCGGCTGGTGCCGATCATCTCGGCCAGCTGCATGTGCGTAAACCGCTCGTCGATGCGGATGCCATTCGGCGTGACTCTGCCGTAACGGTCCATCAGGTCGAGCAGCTTCCCTGCCAGGCGCGAGGGAACCGGCCGGAACGCGAGCGACTCGATCTGATCCTCGGCCTCCCGCAACCGATCGGCGAGCGAGCGCATCAGGTTCAGGGCGACTCTGGGATGGTCGGCGACCGCCCGCTCCAGATCCGCGATCCGCAGCACCCGCACGACGCAATCGGTCATCGCCTCGGCATAGGCGTCGAGCAGTGGAGTGTCGAGCACCGACAGCTGGCCGAACGACGCACCCGAATCGAGCATCGCCAGCGTCACCTGCCGGCCGTCGCTGGCGCTGCGGAACAGCCTCACGCGACCGCTCTCCACAAGGAACAGCGCATCGCCCCGGTCGAACGGCGAGTAGATCAGCTCGCCCTTGCGGAACGAGCCCATCGCAAACCGATCATCCAGCTCCGCAAGGTCTGCGTCTGTCAGCCCTTCGAAGATCTCGTGCTCTGCGTACTCAGCGGCGACGTGGCTCACATGCTCCTCGTGATCTGGCCCACATACCGTTGTACGACGAGAGGCCCGCGATGGTTTGACTCCGCCGCCTGCGGCATTGGAGGTCGATGAGAGGTTCAGCTGTACGATGATCGACCTCGGGGGTGTAGCTCAGCGGTTAGAGCAGCGGACTCATAATCCGTGGGTCGCTAGTTCGAATCTAGCCGCCCCCACTTTTAGAAACCCTTTGCGTAAGCGGTATCTCGGCTACGTCGCGGTTTGCAGGCTGTTCACCGTGATCGGGGTGGGACACCAGGGGGACACCGAACGGCGACACCGGCAGGTCCTCATCCAATAGGTGAACGTAGACCGAGAGTGTGAACGCCGCGCTGTGATGGCCGATCCAGATCTGTACCTGCTTTGCGTTCAGCCCGTGCGCGAACAGCATCGTGGCGCACGTATGCCTTAGCGAGTGCCACCCCGCCCAAGGAACGCCAGCCTTCCGCACGGCTGGTTTGAACCAGCGTGAGAACGCGTTGCCTGGGTCGATCATCCCGCCGGTGCGGTTCGCGAATACCGGCGCTGTTGGCAGTGGCCGCCCTCGCGCTTCCCACTCCGCGGCGAGTCGCTGCGCCATCGCTGGCGTCAGTGGCACGGCCCTCCGTCCGTACTTGCTTTTCGGCGGTGCGATCCGCCCCCGATACAACCGCCGCTCGACTCGTACCCGCCGGCCCTGCACGTCGCCCCAGCGGAGCGCGGCGAGTTCTCCGACACGTAGCCCCGTCTGCGAGAGGAACTCCACCAACAAGCGGTGCCGCTCCGGTACCGCCTCGATCAGCGCTGTCAACTCGGCCGCGGTGAGCGCCTTCGCGGTTGTCTCCTCAGCGCCGCGACGACCCGGATCCCAGTTGCGGGATTGCTCCGTACCTTGCCGTCCTCCAGCGCCGTGGCGAACACGAGCTTCACCGGTGCCAGCGCCAGCCGGATCGTGTTCCGCGACAAACCGCGATCAGCGAGCCGCGCGACGAAACCGCGGAGGTCGCCCGCTTCGATCTCAGCGAGCCGCATCCGACCAAGCGCCGGCAGCGCGTACCGATCGAGGCAAGCGCCGTAGTCGGCGAGCGTTTCGGGGCGGATGCCGCGGCTCGTCCGCCCCGCGTACGTCTTGCGCCAGTCCGCGACGTACCCCGCGAACGTGTCGGATGACCGTGGCCGGTACTCGCCCCTGGCGACGTCGGCGACGAGTTCGGATTTCAGGATCCTCGCTTCGTCCAGCGTCCGCGCTGACCGCTTCAACGAGCGGCCCTGGCGGTCTTCACTCGGACTACGTAGCCACCGCCGCGGCGGTAGATGCCGGGGGTCGTGGTGCGTTCTTCGTGACGCTTAGACTGCTCTTGCATCAGGGTTCCCTCCTGGTGCCAGGGCCGGGACGTTTGCGCGTCGCCGGCCCACTTTGCATGTGAGGACTGCATCATACGCCGCTACCTCCCTGAGCGCCTCTGTCGGCCTTCGCGCTGGGAGTGGGTTCGTAGAAGTCGACCCACGTTCCTGGACTGCAACACCCGCTGTAGTGGACGTGAAGGAAGCCGGGCGCCTCGCCGGGACCGGGGCCGACCCACATCCGCGACCGATGGCACGTCCGGGCAGGAAACGACTCGTCCTCGTACCAGCCTTCGCTTTCGAGGCGAACGACCACGTCGATGACCTCATCGTCGGTTAGTTCAACCCAGTTGTTCATCCTGTTTCTCCTTCGACTAGTTCGTCTAGTTCGTGGCGATCGACGAGCGCGCGCCCGCCGTCACCGTGTCGGGACAAGCGGCCGCTCGACCGCAGGTCGTAGACCCGCTGCCGGTTCGCGCCGATGTACTGCGCCGCCTGGTCGACGGTCAGCCATCGCGTGACGATGCCGGGGCTGGTTTGGCTCTGGCGTTCCTCGAGGATGTCCGCGACACGCTGCGCGATCGCCTCGAGCGTTTCCGGTGGCAGGGTGAACGTGAACTCGCTCATCGCTGCTCCACCTCCGCCCACGCCGCCTGAGCTGCGAGAGCGTGCGAGCACTTCACGCGCGCCGGGCAGCTGCAATAGACGCCGTTTATCGTCGCCGTCACCTTCCACTGCCCGCTGTCACCCCCGACGAAGGCCGTGAAGTCCGACACGAGGAAGACCCTGTGCTCGTCGACCAGCCTCGACGCTTTTTCCGCCGTCGCCTCGCTGAATTGCAACTGACCGGGGTTCACGATGCACCCCCGATATTCGATTCGTCACTTAAGGGAGAGGCCGTGACGAAAGAAAAAAGCTGCCACATGTAGGGGCTGCCCTTCTTGCCCTCGCCGGTGCGTGTGACTCGCCCCGCGTCCTTCAACTCTCCGAGCCGCTTGTGCGCTGTCGCTTTCGGGATGTCAGCGGCCGATGCGGCCTCCTCCGCCGTCAAGGGGCCAGCCGCATCGGCGAGCGCTGTGAACACCGCCTCGCGCTCATCTTCCGACCGGACGTCGGACAGCGAGCCACGCGCCTGATAGCCGGACTCGTCCAGCATGACCACGAGCTCGTCCGGTGGCGCCTGGTCGAACCTACTGACTGTGCGCAGGACACGGGCCGAGCCGCCATCAGCCACCGTTGCGCGTTCGATCTCGACGATGACGTCAACGGCGCCGGTAAGCGCATTCGAACCACGCACCGCCTCGCCGTACTCGCCGAACGACTTCCGCTGATGCGCCGACACGAGCACCGCCACCCCGTTCGCAGCAGCATCGGTGAGCGGCCTCAGAGCCTCGAGGACCGACCCACTCGAGTTTTCCGAGTCACCGGCCAGGCCCGCCCACTTATCCCACGTGTCGATGACAATCGCGGACAGGTCGTGCTCGAGGCAGTACGCGGCGCATCGCTCGACCACCACCGGCCACTTCTCCCGCCCCGCCTGGTGGCGCATGAGCAGGTGAACGTCATCGGTCAGCCGCCACCGTTCCCGCTTCTCCCGCAGCGTGTCGCCACGCTCCTCCGAGAGCAACAGCACCTTCGCCGATCGCGTCGCCGAGCCAAGCAGCGGACGACCGTGTGTGACGGCGGATGCCCATGCAAACAAGAGCGTCGACTTGCCGACCTTCGGCCGGCCAGCTAACAGCGTCACCGCGCCCGTGGCGACATACCCGTCCCACAACCAGTCCGGCCGCTCCGACGTCCCCGCGAGCGCCCGAGAGATAGGCGCGAAGGGAAGCGACGCCGACTCTTCGATTTTTTCTTTCGTCACATGTTTTCTCTTAAGTGACGAATCGAATCCGAAAGGCTCCGCGAGCAACAACTCGGCCAGCTTGACGGCTCCGCTGCCGCACCGGTCACAGGCACCCGTGACTAACCCCCCGGCCATCCTGAGGATCACGTCCTGCCCATTACGACAGGCCGGACACCCGATGGCGACGCCGTAGGCCAACCGCTCCACACGCAACCCGTGAGCACGTCCCCTATCGGCCGCGTGCTCCAGGTCTCGCAACGGGCCGATCATGCCGCCACCTCACGATCACGCCAGTTGTCCCGACGTCGGGACAACCTGAGTCGCTTCTCAGATCCCGCCTCGCAATAGACGCAGGGAATGCACCAATGCGGGTACACCGTTCCGCGCCATACGCGGGCTTTGTCGTCAACCATCAGTCCGGTGTCATCGCAAACCTGACAGCTACCGAACGAGGTGACGTTCCGAACCTGGGGAGTCATCGCGACCACCCCGTCAAGCCACCGACTGCTACTCGCTCGCTTCCCCGTGGCCGAGAAGCGAGCGGATCAGGTTCACTGTCGTCTGGGCTACGGCTCGACCGCGTGGCCGATGCCGAGGCCTTGCTGCGTCCAATCGTGACCCTGCGTGTCGTTCTGGTCTGCCGACCAGAGCGAGCATCAGCACGTCCGCGGTTACGGCGATCACGATCCTGGACGGACTCGGGCGGCTTAGCGTTTCCTTGCAGGGCACGGATCCGACGCCAGTGATTCACCCGAGCCTGTGCCTTGCGCTGCTTCATCCAGAGCACCGCGTATGGGTGATCGTTCTGCCGGAGGAACGCCTCGAAGGGGTACGACCAGTGCTCGTCGCCCTTCTCGAACTCACCGGGGGACGTTTCCATCCATCCGTTCTCGAGCAGCGGAGCGACCTCGGCCCTCCACGCCTCTCTCGCGCTCGCCCTCGTCGGGAGGGCACGCTGCCGCGCCGCCTCGGCGGTCACGGTTGCCGACATCTTCATGTTCGACTCCTAGGGGGTCTAGGGGTGTGTCGCCGAGACTGACCTGGTGCGCTCGTACGACCTGATACCTAGAGACTAAAACTCGGCTCGGTCGGATACAGGTGCGCCAGCGGCGAGAGCCCCCTAGTAGCCCCCGCCGCGGCGCTGTCCTGAGTACGTCGGCACCACCCGACTGCTCAACATGGTACCGATACCCTCGGCGGTCGTTGCTCACGCAACGGTTGACGGAAAATTCGACGAGAAGTAGCGTCCGGTCTGCGTCGCAGGTGTCAGCGACGAGGCCCCGCGGGCCGGCTGAACTCCCGGTAAGAAGAACGCCAGCCTCGAATCGTGACCGCCGAGCCCGAGATCGCGGCGCTGCGACGCGCCGCTGCCGTCGCCGGCGAACTGTCTCAGATCATGACCGCCGCCGGGCCGCTGCTCGCCGAGCTCGAGAAGCTGCTGCGCGAGATCGCCCCGGACCCCGAGAATCCGAAGCGCACCCTCGTTGCAGAGAATGACGACGCGAAGATCCCCGCTTCAACGTAGAAACGAGGGAGACGCCCTGGCCGTTGGTTCGGAGCGACCCGGCCAGGGCGTTGGCCGGTGTGGACGTGGTATATGGAAAACGCGATCCGCACCACACTGGATTGGCAGCACCCTCACAAAACGCCAGTCCCGGCCGGTGGGATGGCGCCCGGCCGGCGCCGAAAGAACCCGATCACCGGCCGTTAGCGCATGAGGGGGCGGGCCTGCAGGGGGCGGGCCACCATCACGGCTCGCCCCCACCAACCCCGAATCGACAATCCTCGCGGGATGTACGACTCTGGAGTGCTGGGAGGCGGGCGTGCCGTGCGGGTTATGCCGGTGAACCTACGTTCTGTGCCAGCCGGTGGACTTCAAGATACTGGATCGGCGGGCGACCACTGGCGATGCCGAGACTCTTCGCGAGCGGCCATCACCTTCTTCGTGAACTCCTCCGCTTGCTCCCGGCTCTCCCACACCTCGATCACGCGAATCATGCCGTCATCGCCTTTTGCAGCGATGTGGAGCACGCCACCGGGCGGCACCTCGTCACGCAGCCCAACCCGAGCGCGCACCTGCTCGTACTGGTCGGGAGTGGCTCCCGCCTCGATGATCCGACAGATGGCCATCACACGCCCCCTCAGTTGGATGCATCTGCCACTAAACCACACCCACGCCCCCAGGTCGAACGGGCCGCTCCACGACGCGCTACGACCGCGCGGAGTGAGACCGCACCAGGCGACGTGCGAGCTCGGCGACCTTGACGTTGTGGTTCTTTGATACCCCGACGAGCAGTTCGAATGCCTCGGAGGGGGTGCAGTCTCGCTGCGCAGCGAGCAGCAGTTTCGCGTCCTCGATCAACGGTTCGCGACCAACCTCCGCGCTCACCCGTTTGGCCAGCGCGAGCGTGGCGGAGACCGCGGTCTGTGTCTCCCACGCATCATCGAGCACCCAGTCAACCGCTGCGACGATCACCCGCCACGCCTCGTCAGCCATAAAGCCCATCATGTCACCGGGGCGGGCCTGGGTTTCCTGAGGCTCCCCACCCCGCCTCAGGCTTGTGCTGCTTGACACGAGTGGTGGGCCGCGGGAGACTCTGCGTCCGCTAGATGCGGAGTGGCGCCGGCAAGCCTCTCTCCTGGTCGCTGCTCGGCCTCCGATAGCGGGTGGGACACGCGCGAGGAGTCGGAATGAGCGGATGAAGCCCCGACTCCTCGCGCTTAGTCTCGCTCAGGCGGCAGCGTGGAGCCGGGAGCCGTCGCGCTTCGTGATCCGCACCTGCGACGGCGACTCTCCGTCAACATGTGCCGCGTATGCCCGCGCGGCGCACCGAGCCGCACACTGAAGGGTCGGACAGACCGCGACCCGCTTCCAGCCTTTCCCTGCAAAGAAAACCTGTGCGGCAAAGTCCGCTTCGCCCACGCCGAAACTGTAGCCGACAAAAGACACCGGTGTCTGGCATATTCTGGAAGGCGGCGGCACGCCCCGCAGACCATGCTCTCGCCGACCGAGTGAACCAGTGGAGCACTCGTTTTCGGATCTCGGAGCTTTTCGGCCGGCGGGTCGTGCCGTCACACCTGGCCAACATAGGCCGTTCCCTCACTGCTTCCAGCCCGATACCAATGACGCGAAAAGCGCCGCACTCCGATTCAAGATCGGTAGCAAGCGGTATACCCGCAGGTTCAATGTGCGACCTGACTCTCAACGGACTACCCATCACGCTTGTCCCCGTTGACGAGCTCAACCGCATCGTCACATTCCACCAAACAGTGACCGCGGACTGGCCACCGCACGGCGACCGGCTTCAGATCACCGAGCCGGTGTACGCGGTGCTCGCCGAGCTGCTGAACCGGCTCGCGGAGTTGCGCCTCAACACGGTGGGTGACCTCGGCGACGTGGAGATCGACCAGTGGTGCAAGAAGCTCCACCGAGCCCGCTGGCAACGCTACTCGTCCTAGCCGTTAGGCCACCCAGGCTGCGGAGCCGCCGCTGTTGTTCAGCGACGTTGCCCATAGCAGCACGCGCGGCTCGCGTTCCGCTTCTGGCAGGGCCTCGAACACATCACGGCTGACGACCACAACCATTGGATGGTCACCGGA
>JAWVEN010000034.1:0-3909 GCA_033856675.1 Gaiellales bacterium
GTCGGGCCAGCGTGCCACAGCGAGGAGAACGAGCAGGGTGATCGTGCTCACGTTGCCGAGAACGAGGTCATGCACGATCGGCGGGAAGGTCACCACGGCGAGAAGCACGAGCCAGCGATCGATGCCAATCCACGGGCGGGAGAACCAGCGCGCCGCAACCCCCAGAACCACCAGCTTGATGCCGACCCACGCCCATGCCGCCGCCGCCGCGCTCAAGGGCACGAGCGGGACGAACAGGAGAGCTCCCAGTGGCGTGTAGCGGAACGTGTACGTGTCCGACCAGGCGTAAAGGGTCGACGAATCGGTGATCACACGTTCGCCAGCCTGCTGATAGCAGCACCAGAAGTCGAAGGCGAAGTCGATCGGGCCGATCACGAAGATGAGCACGAGATCGGCGGCGACGAACGACGCCGCGGCAAGCGCCAGCAGCGTGCTCGGGCGTGACAGCAGCCGAACCATGCGCCGGGTCACCGGATGGCTGCCTTGCGCAAATTCGCGCCGTACGTCGTGAGACGGGGCACGGCGGCGAGGAGGCCCCAGTTGAACGCCCAGAGGCCGGGCACGGCAACGAACATCGCGATCGGGACGAGCCACGCCTTCCCCTTCCACGCGGCATAGGCCGTGAGCGCGGCGGCGAGGGCGATCCGCAGGGGTAGCGGTCCGAGCGGATGCCCGATCTCGTATGTCCTGTCGGCCTCGGCCACGGTCCCGAGCCATGCCACCCAGAGATCGGGCTGAATGAGGAAGCCGATGGCAACGATGGCCCCCGTGACGGCGGCCGCGATAGCCAGCTCTCGCCATTCACGCCGAACCGCATGCCAGACGAGGCCGACCGCCGGCGTGATCTTCGTGAGCAGCACGGGCGCCCACCACCCCGCGGACCGCTGGATGGCCAGGACCGCGGCGAGCGCGATGAACGTGCTGATGTTCCCGCGGAGGACGTCGTCATTCAGCCCGGGCACGATGAGGAACCAGCCCGCGCGCAGCCACGCCAGGGCCGCCACGTGAGCGGCAGTCCATATCGCCAGGAACAGCTCGAACGGCAGTACCTTGATCGGCGCGATCGCCCAGAGGAAGGCCGGGGAGTATCGGAATTCGAGGTTCGTCTCCCAGGTGTAGGGCGAGGCGTCCACAGCCCAATAGCTGTACGCGTCGCAGGGAACCGTGCCGGTGTTCGCGCACGCGCCGTAACCGACGATCCCGTAGACGATGAGGAAGCACCACACGGCCCCGATGGCGGTGATCGTCCAGTACAGGGCCGGGCCCAGGGCTCGGTAGCGCTCGAGCATGGGCCGGAGGGGGATCGCCATCTGCATCGACGTACCCTATCGCGCGGCGATCGGTCGGCAACGGGACGATCTGCCCTGGCATTCGGTGCGGTACCTTCGTGGGGTCGCGGTGCGAACGCGCACCGCTACACTCGCCCTCGATGTCCGGACCCACTGCGCGCCGACCGTTCCCGCTGCCCGGCCCGGTGGCCATCCACGTCGTCGTCCTCGGCGTGCTCCTGTACGCGGCATTCCTGTCGAAGGGCCCCTGGGACTCGGACTACTACTGGCACGTGACGACGGGCAACCTCATTGCGAACGGCCAGTTCCCGCGGACCGATCCGTTCTCCTTCACCTGGGGGGGAATGCCCTGGACCCTGCACGAGTGGCTGAGCGAGCTCGTGATCTTCCGCCTCGTGGACGGCATCGGCTACATGGGCGCCGTGTTCGTGTTCGCCTTCGTGCCGGGCATTGCCATGGGGATCCTCGCTTTCGCGCTCCATCGGCTGGGCTTGCGCACGGCCGCCGTGGTGGCCGGCACGTCGCTGTCGGCGCTGCTGGTGATCCCGTACGCCACGCTGCGGCCACAGGCGCTGTCCTGGATCATGTTCGCCATTCTCGTGGGCGGGCTGGTCCACCTGCGGCCCGATCGCGCGCGCTGGCTCCTGCTGCTCCCACCGCTGTTCATGGTGTGGGCGAACCTGCACGGGCTGTGGGTCATCGGGCTCGTCGTCCTGGCCGTCTACACGGTCCTGTCGCTCGTCGGCCTCACGCCCATGAGCGGCGCCCGCCGCTGGGCGCTGGCCATGGTGCCGCTCGCCATGCTTGGGACGGCGTTCACGCCGGAGGGTCCCTCGCTCATCCTGTATCCGCTGCGGTATGTCGACGCCGGCGACTGGGGCATGGCGAACATCAGCGAATGGCAGTCACCCGACTTCCACGACCCGGCGCATTGGCCGCTGCTTATCTTCATGGCGGCGACGGCGATCTTCGCCCGCTGGCGAGTCCCGTGGTGGATGAGCATCCTCTCGTTCCTCGGGATTGCCATGACCCTGGTCGCGCTCCGCAACGGGGCCGTGGCGGCGATCCTGGGGGCTCCGGCTCTCGCGGTGGGGATCGACGCCGCCCTGCGCGATTGGCGGCCGACCCAGCGCACCCAATCTCCACGGCTCGCGCGGCAGCGTCGGGTGCTCGAGCTCGTCATGGCGGCGATTGTGGCCATAGCCGGCGTGGTGATCTTCGTGCCGCGCGATCCCGCGGCCGCGGTGCGCGAGTCGATCGAGCGCGAGCTGCCGGTCCAGGGAGTCGAGCTCCTGCTCAGCGAGGTTCCCGACGGCCGCATTCTGTCGTGGTATGGCTGGGGCGGCTACGTCATCGGCAACATGTACGACCACGGCGCCAGGGTCTTCGTCGACGGGCGCAACGACATGTACGACGATTCGATCCTCGAGGAGTACAACCTCGTCCGTGGTGCCGAGCCGGGATGGGAGGAGATCCCCGATCGGTACGAGGTCGATGCGATGCTGTTCCCGCCGTTCGAGGCGATCAGCAAGGGTCCAGCGGTGACCGCCGGCTGGTGCGAGGCGTATCGCGACGGCAACGAGGTCGTGTTCCTGCGGTCCTGCGACTGACGGCTAGTCGTCCAGGACGGAGGCATCCACCGGTGGGATCTGCCCGCCATTCTCGGGCGGCACTGCGCGTCCGTAATCGGTGCCGAAATACGCGTCGAACAAGGAGCGGAACAGGTCGACAGGCGACGGATCGTCGGGATAGACGTCATCGTGTCCGGGCGTGAGCGTCGCGAACAGGGTGGCGGTCCGTTCGAGGACAAGCTTCGGGTCCACCTCCCTCGGGTCGGCTTCGACCCAGTCGACTCGGGACGCCGAGCCGTGGTCCGCGAACAGCAGGATCACCGGCGGCTCCGAGGAGTTGCGAAGGATGGCGTCGACCGTCGCGACGATCCGATCGTTGAGGTAGCCGAGCTGCGCTCGATACCGCTCGCGAAACTCCGCCGAATCCTCTCCGCGCTCGATGGGCGAGTCACCGAAGAACGTGCGGGTGAGCGGCACCTCGACGACCGAGCCATCGGCGCCGAACACGGTTGGCTGATGGGGCGCGGGGACGTGCGCCCAGACGAACACCGGGTCGCCGCCGGCGGCCGCAATCTTCGGGAGCGTGTCGAGGACATGCTCGATGCGTGACGCCTGCTGGGATGACGCGAACGTCGGCGCGACGAGATCGACGACGTCGCCGACGAACGTGGAGGCGAGCAGCGAGATCTCAAACTCGTTGAGGTTGCCGCTGTCGACGAACACGTCGGTCTTGCGCATGGTGACCTGCTCGAAGCCGGAGGCGACGGAAACGGTCGTGTAACCACGCTCGCTGGCGAAGCCGAAGGCCGGGTTGTGGTCGATCACCGAGCGAATGGTCGGCTGCTGCGGCGCCCGCCCGGCCGCGACCGGCTCGAGCTCCGGGATGTGCTCGACGAAGTCCATGTGCAGCAGAGACGGCACCGAGGTGTGGGTCCAGATGTAATCCGAATGGCTCGCCCGGGAGACGGCGAACCCACGCTCCTCCAGCGCGCCGACGAACGGCCCGTTGTCGATGTCGAACGCGTCGGCGAGCACGTCCGCTCGCGGGT
>JAWVEN010000035.1:0-5212 GCA_033856675.1 Gaiellales bacterium
GACCCCGAGGTCGTGTACCCGCGCAAGGCGAACCTGGCCTAGCCCCCTCTGTATACAGACGTCACCGGTGCACCCTTTTCAACCGGTACCAACTGGGTTATAGTTCGCCGCGCTGGGTGAGGTTCGCGCGGCCAACCCGCCGGCCTTCACTCGGTACATAGGTTCGGGCGAAGCCGCATCGTATCGGCGCCTCCCGCCGTCCGGACCGCAAGGCCCTTTCATGGCACGTACCCCTGCCCGTCCTGATGGGGCCGTTTTTTGATGGCGCCGGCATGATGCCGGCGCCTTCATTTTGAAGCGACCAGAGCGGCGCCCTGCAGGATGTCGTTCTCGCTGACCTCGATCTCGTCCAGACCGAAGGCGCGTATGGACTCGAGCAGGATCACGGCACCGGCCACGATGGTGGGCGCCCGGTCGGGGTGCAGCCCGGTGACCTGGCGGCGCTCCTCCACGGTCAGCGCGGCCAGCTGTGCCACGAGGCGCTCGCAGCTGCCCCGCGGCAGGCGGTACCCGTGCACCTCGTCCGGGTCGTAGGGATCCAGCTGCTGGTCGATGGCGGCCAGCGACGTGGCGGTGCCGGCGACGGCGATGCCCGCGTCGACGCGCTCGCGTACGGCCGCCGGGACGTCCGACTCCACGATCGAGCGCGCGTCCTCGGCCAGCGCCGCCAACTCGGACTCCGTCGGGGGATCGCTGTGCAGGTGCCGCTCGGTGTGGCGCACCGAGCCCATACGCGTGGATACGTGGAAATCGGGATCCGCGCCGGGGTGGCCGGTGACGTACTCGGTGCTGCCGCCGCCGATGTCGATCACGAGCGTCTCGGCGCCCGGGTCGCGGCCGGCGGTCGCGCCCAGGAAGGTGAGCCGAGCCTCCTCGTCTCCCGAGATCGTGCGCGCCTCGATCCCGAAGCGGCGCAGGATCTCGTCGCGGAACTCCGGCCCGTTCTCGGCGTCGCGCATGGCGCTGGTCGCAACCGCGACCACGCGGTCGGCGCCGAGCCGGTCGATCGCCTCGCTGTAGTCGGCGAGGGCGTCCGACACGCGGGCGACGGCGGCCTTCGAGAGGCGCCCCGTGGCCTCGAGCCCCTCGCCCAACCGGGTGACCGTGGTGCGCCGCTCGAGCTCGGTCACGCGCCCGTCCTCGACCTCGGCCACGAGCAGCCGCGTCGAATTGGTCCCTATGTCGACTACGGCAACCCTCATCGCGCCCGCACCGTATCTGTGACGTGCGTCCATATGTGACGAGGGTCTCCTTGCGCCGACTTCGTGCGGGTTAGAACTTGCGTACTCGATCAGGTCTTCCCGGTGCGGACTCGCACAGGTGGGCCGCCAGGAGGTAGGTCATGGAATATGCAGCGCATCTGCCCAGGGTCCGTTCCCCTCGCTCGTTGGTTGGTCCTCTGGTTGCCCTCCTCGTCGGGGCGGGCGCCGCTACCGGTGCCTACGCCCTCATCGACGACGGCAGCGTCACGACGGCGCCGTCGCAGGTGATCGTGGTGGAGAAGCCCGGTCCGCACGCGGCCGAGATCCCCGGCAAGAACGAGTCGGCGACGGCCGCGGCGATCTCGCCGTCACACGCCGCCCAGATCGCCCGCCCGGACGAGTCGGCGACGGCAGCGGCGATCTCGCAGTCGAGCGGCGTGGACCTGCGCGGCTCCAAGGCGAGCGCGACCGGCACGTCCAGCCAGGACGCCGCCAGCGCGAACCGCACGGACCCGCACGGCCCGGCCAACCAGCTGCACAACCGCTGGGCGCACCCGCCGGTCCACTAGCGATCCGACTCGCAGAACGTGGGGCCACGGCCCTCAGGCACCACAACAGGCGCCCCGCCCAACGGCGGGGCGCCTGCGCGTTCGGGGGCGCCGTGGCATCCTGCCTGGTGTGGCCGAGGATCCCCAGGTGCTCGCCTTCGTGAGACGGGGCTACGAGCTGTGGAACCAGGGCGACCTGGCCGCGGTCGCGGAGATGTGGAGCGACGACCTCGAATGGCACAACGACCCTTCCTGGCCCGGGCAGCAGGTCTACTTCGGACGCGACGCGGTCGTGCGCTTCCTGATGGAGGAGGTGGCGAACGTCATCCACCTCGACGACATCGACGTCGAGAGCATCGAGCCCGTGGGGGACGAGCTCCTGATCCGCATGCTGGCGCGAGCGCGGGGCGATGGCAGCAACGTGGACATCGGCAAGGTGCCGGTGTTCCACCTCGCGCGAGTCCGCGACGGCAAGGTCGTGCGCGTGCGCGCCTTCCTGGACGAGGCCCCGGCGCTGGCGGCGGCCCGTGAAGCCTCAAGCGAGGGTTGACGGCTTGTGAGCGGCTGCTAGATTCGTCTCTCTACGGCGCGGGGTGGAGCAGTCAGGTAGCTCGTCGGGCTCATAACCCGAAGGTCGCGGGTTCGAATCCCGCCCCCGCTACTCGGAAGCCCGCCTCTCGCCAGGCGGGCTTTCGGCTTTATTCGACTTCGTCGGGGATCTCGTACCAGCGTTTGCGCTCGCCGATGCGGCTGCGCATCCGCCACTTCCGGCTTTTCGGCTCTTCTTCGATTAGGCGCTCCAGCACTCCTATCCGGCCGCGCACGAGCTCGATCTCGGACGCGTCAAATGGGTAGCTAGCCGTCGAGTCGCGGACGCGTTCGAGCGTCAGCGTCGCCGTCCGCCATAGGCCCCAGTCGGCGGCGCAGAGCGCCGCGACCACGCGGCCGTTGATCGCGTCGGCGTCGTGGTCGCCGACCTCGTGCGAGAGCAGCAGAGCGAGAGTGTCACGCTCGTCCTTGTCGTTGAAGTGCACGATCTGGAGCTTCGTCAGCAGCAGCTCCGCCAAGGGGATCGTCTCCGGGTCCACGTCGAGCCGATCAGCGATCGGTATCGAGTGGCACATCGCGAAGCCGCCCACGAACACATCGACCTGCCGGTCATGTGCGGTGTCATAGAACAAGAGCCGCGTGGCCTGGTTGTAGAGATTGAAGACCGGGTTCGGCTCATACCCGAGCTTCGTCAGAAGCGTCGCGACGTCGTGACTCGCGTTCTTTGCCGTGGCGAAGTCGATGTCCTTGCATTCCCTTGACACCGCCGGGTGAACGCCGCCGCGCGCGTGGTGGCTGACGGCGAGACCGCCGATGAGGCGCAGCGGGACGCGCTCGGCCTGGGCGGCGCGGAGGAGCCGGCATGCCTCGTCGCGGATGTCGGCGAGGATCGCGCCTCCGTTCGGAGGCCCGTTGCCCCCGGCTACTGGATCAGCAGGCGAAGACACCCTCGATCTCCACCGAGATCCCTGCCGGCAGGGAGGGCACGCCGAAGGCGGACCGGGCGTGGGTGCCGACGTCAGGTCCCAGGACCTTCGCCAGCAGATCCGACGCCCCGTTGGCGACGACGTGATGCTCCGTGAACTCCGGCGTGCACGCGACGAGCACAAGCAGCTTCACCACGCGTCGAAGCTTCGAGAGCTCGCCCAGCTCGGCCTTCAGCGTGGCGAGCATGTTCAGCGTCACCAGCTCCGCCGAGAGCTGCGCCGTCGGAACGTCGACGTCGTTCCCAACCGTGCCTTTGTAACGGAGCTCGCCGTCGCGCCAGGGGCCGTGCCCAGCCACGTACAGGAGCGAGTCCTCGCGGACGACGGTGGTGTAGGTGGCGATCGGACTCGGCGCCTGCGGGAGCGCAAGGCCAAGAGCGACGATGCGATCCTCGGGAGTCGACCTGTCAGACAACCTGCGCATCCTACAGCGACGAGAACCGCGCAGTCAACCGCTCTGGGACGGCGCTTACGAGCGCCCCTTGACAGGTGGCAAGCCGAGCGGATACCGTCGTGCTGTCTGACACCCTGACTGTCTGAGCATCGTGCAAGATTCACCATTTCGAAAGGTCGAGCGGTTCGTTGCCACCGACGCGGTGCGTGATCAGCTCACCCGGTCCATCACATCCGGCGAGCTGAAGGTCGGGACGAAGCTGCCTCCCGAGCACGAGCTGGCGCGCACGTTCGGGGTCAGCCGCACCGTCGTCCGCGAGGCGCTCGGCTCGCTGAAGGGCATGGGGCTGGTAGTCACCCACGTGGGCCGCGGGACGTTCGTACAGGCCTTCCGGCCGAACATAAGCGCCGGCCTGCTCGGCGGTCGCTTCTCGGCCGGCGAGCTGCACGAGGTCCGTTCGCACCTCGAGATCCCGGCGGCCGCGCTTGCCGCCCGGTGCCGCTCGAACGTGGACCTCGAGCACCTCAGGTCGGTCGTCGACGCACAGGCCGAGTGCGACGACCCCGTCGAGTGGGTCACGCTCGACATGGCCTTCCATCGCGGGCTCGCGAAGGCGACTGGGAACCGGGTGTTGGAGACGCTGATCGAGGATCTCGGCGACCTCCAGATGGAGCAGTCGCTCGCCCTCGCGTCCATGCCCGGCCGGCTCGCGTCGGGCACGCGCGAGCACAAGCAGATCCTCACCGCCGTCGAGGCACAGTCCGAGACGCGGGCGGCGAAGGCAATGCGCAAGCACCTGACCGCCATCCGCGAGCTCTCGCTGCCGCTGGCCCCGATCAGGTCGGCTTCCGCATAGGGCAACCTCCAGGATGACGCCCGCGACAGCCACCCCCGTGCCGGCACCGGCGGAGAGCTTCAGGGTTGCGATGCGGAGGCTCGCAGCGGGGATCGTCATGGTCACGTCGGAGGTCGACGGAGAACCCTGGGGCCTCACGGTCAGCGCCTGCTGCTCGGTGTCGCTCGAACCGCCGACCATCCTCGTGTCGGTGGCACGGCACACCGCCACCGCCGCGGCGGTCAGCAGCTCGGCCAGCTTCGGCGTGAGCATCCTGGGCGCGGACCTGCTCGACGCGGCGCGTTTCGGCTCCGCGCCCGGCACGGCGAAGTTCGTGCGGCCGTTCTGCCTGTCCGCTGAGGTGGTCGGCGGACGCTCCCGCTCGCCGGTCGTCTCCGGTTGCCTTGCCCACGTCGACGCGACCGTGTCAAACGAGATCACCGCCGGCGATCACGTCATCTACCTGGGCGCCGTGCACAACGTGCTCTGCCTCGATGAGGATGACGACCCCCTCGTCTACTTCGGCGGCCGCTACCGCTCGCTACGGCCCGGAGAGGTGGGTGCCGCCGCGCCCAGCGAGGCGGTCGATTCGCTCCTCTACCCGCATCCGATCCCCCTGCAGTTCCGTCTGTCGAACACGCCAGCCGAAAAAGGAGCCTGACGCTAATGAGTCGAGTGGACGACGCGCCCGCTGACGT
>JAWVEN010000036.1:0-27701 GCA_033856675.1 Gaiellales bacterium
GGTTTGGCACCTCGATGTCGGCTCGTCGCATCCTGGGGCTGGAGTAGGTCCCAAGGGTTGGGCTGTTCGCCCATTAAAGCGGTACGCGAGCTGGGTTCAGAACGTCGTGAGACAGTTCGGTCCCTATCTGCTGTGCGCGTTGGAGAGTTGAGAGGAGTCGGCCCTAGTACGAGAGGACCGGGTTGAACAGACCTCTGGTGTACCAGTTGTCCTGCCAAGGGCACCGCTGGTTAGCTACGTCTGGATGGGATAACCGCTGAAAGCATCTAAGCGGGAAGCCCACCTCGAGATGAGCTCTCCCATCCCCTTGAGGGAGTAAGGATCCTGGGAGACCACCAGGTTGATAGGCGGGATGTGTAAGCGCCGTAAGGCGTTCAGCAGACCCGTACTAATAATCCGAGGTCTTGATTTTGATGAACACCGTGGGCCGCTATGGAGTTTTGAGGGTGTGGGTGAGTTTCGCCCGCCGGCCTTCGCAGCTATCCAGATTTCCGGTGGTCATAGCGAGGGGGACACACCTCTTCCCATTCCGAACAGAGTAGTTAAGCCCCTCAGCGCCGATGGTACTTGGTGCGCAAGCGCTCGGGAGAGTAGGTCGCCGCCGGGATTAACGTACGAGAGCCGCCCTCCGGGGCGGCTCTCGTCGTTTAAGGCCCGAAGAACGGCGCGGGCAGTACGTGTCCGCGACGCGGGGCATCCGCGGCCCCGCGCCTCGCGCTCAGTCTTCCCGGTCGTCCTCGTCGAGTAGGCCGCGGGGCGGCCAGTCGTCCTGGGCGTCGCAGCGCGTCGTGCAGTGGAGGCTCGCAACGTTCTGCAATGGCACGAGGATGTGCCCGTTCAGCTCGACGTGCGGCACCTCGTCGATCACGCAGTACGCCGTCAGGACACCGTCCTGATACTCGCCTCCAAAGAGGGCCAACTCGACGGCTTCGCCCTTGTATTTGGACGTGTAATCCTCCACCGGCGGTCACCCTAGCAGAACAGGCCTGCGCCTTCGATCGGGGGTTCCGCGCCGGTCAGCCGAACACCACCACGAGCTCCTGAACGCCCGTGACGACGTGCGTCTGAGGGGAGCGAACCGAGTCGCCCTTGCCTCCGCCGGGCAGGCGGAACGTGGCCATCAGGTCGGAGTGCCGAGGCGCATTCTCGAGCTTCTTCAGCAGGCCGTCGAAGGTGCCCGCGTCGGGGCCGCCGGCCTCGCCGATGCAGAACGCGCAGTCCGTCTCGCCGGTGCCGCCGCGGATCATCAGCAGCGCTCCGCCGCCGCGCCTGGGAGCCCGCACCTCGAGGTCGACCGGGATCCGGGCCGGTTCGGGCTCACCGAGCTTGTGGGCCGGCTGCAGGATGACCCGCAGATGGATCAGGTCGCCCGGTCGCGCCCGCAGCACTCCGCGCTCCTTGAGCTGCGTCTGGAGAGAGCTGGCCGACAGCACCCGCACGATGCCCGCGCTGGTGTTGCGCTGGGTCAGCGAGGCGTCGGCGTGGACGCCCGTCACCTTCACGGCTTCGAACGGGTTGTTGACGATCGCGTTCACGTCGGCGGCCAGCTCGACGATGCTCGGGAACGTCGTGTCGAACTCGTTGAAGTACGCGTTCGTCCGTGTCATGGTGAACGGGCTGCCGTCGCCGCGGGTGCCGTTGATCGTGAACGTCAGGGAGGCGCTGCCTCCGCCGATCCGGTCGAAGGTCACGTCCTCGTTCGACAGCAGATGGAATGCCGACAGCAACGGGAGCGTCTCCTGCTGGACGACATCGGTGCGGCCCACGCGTGAGCGGCCGAGGTCGACGTTGGTGACGTCCGATGTGACCGGCACGAGGGACGGCATCATGCCCGCGACACCTCGGACGCCGGCGAGGCGATCCTGGTCGACGGTGCCGTGGAGCTCGCCGATTCGCGCCACCTTGTAGTTGCCGAACGTCGAGTGAACGACGGTGAGCACATCTGCGGCGCTCATCCCGAGGGTCGTTTCGCCGCTGAAGCGGAACGGGTGGCCGAACGCGACCGACCGATTGCCGCACGTGAACGTGGTCGTGCCGGTTCCGCCGGAGGTGAGATCGCCGTAGCTGAGCATCGCGGAGAACGAGCTGCCGGGGCGAAGGGGCAGGGTGGACGGCGTTGCGGCCGATGCGGTGCCGGCGCGATACAGCGCCACCGCGATCTTTTCCCGGTCGAGGATCTTGCCGAATCGCTCCATCCCGCGGTCGTTCAGTCCCGAGATCGCAAGCGGCATCGGGAGCTGCTGCGCCGTCGCCACGCTGGCCGCGGATGCGCCCGTCGCCCTCGCGACGAGCTTGCGGGCGTGCGGCGACATGCGAACCCTGCGCGGGAGCGCCGGCGCGGCGTCTCCGGCGGTGAGAACCCCGAGCATGTTCTCGGCGGGCGTGATGCCGCCGATGGTGGAGTCCACGCTGTCGAACCCGTATGCGACTGCCCCGATCAGCTTGCCGTTGATGTAGACGGGCGAGCCCGAGTAGCCGGCCGCGATGCCCTTCGGGGCCTTGATCAGGATGAAGTCCATGCCGGGGGCGATGCCGTCCGGAAGCACGCCGAGAATCTTGACGCGAAACGGGGAGATGGTGCGCCCGGAGAGGCTGGTGTACCCGGTGCCGATCATGCCGGCGCGAAGCTGCGACGTCTGGAGGATGGGGGGCGGGGTGCACGAGGGGGCGGCCGTGGCGTCGCTGACGCCCGCCGACCGCATCGAAGGGGCAGCCGCGGCTGCGACGAGCGCCCCCGCAGAGAGGACGAGCAGGGTCAAGCCCCGTCGCCACAAAGGTGGCATTCGCCAGCGCATGGGTGTCCTCCGTCAGAAAACCGTGGTCACTTCGTGGTTACAGTGACGTGGTAGCGGCGTCAATGGTTCCCGGGACGACGTGACGAAACCATCCTCGCTTCCGGGGCGCATGGTGCGGCGGCGCGGTCCGCGCTCGCCGGATCATCCCGGTGAGGTCGCCGACCCGTCCTGCTGCAACGCGTACACGTTGCCGTCAGGCATCTTGAAGAAGCACCAGCCGTACCCCGCGTGTTGGGGGTTCTTGAAGAGCTCTTCGGCCCACACGACATCGCCAATGAGCTCAACGCCCGCCGCGGCAAGCTCGGCGCGAGCGCCAACGCGTCGTCGACTGCAAACGCTATGACGACACCGGACGGGACACCGACGCCGGGAAGAGGCGCTCGTCGTGCTCCCCATCGCTGAAGACCTCCAGTAGGTCACGCTGGCCGCTTCCGAGCATGAAGCCCGCCCAGCCGGAGTTCGCGAACGCCTCCTCGAACCCGAGGACGTCGCGAATGCATGCGACCGTGGCATCGAAATGCGCCGTTCGTACACCGACGAAGCAGACCCGTCGTACTTGCACGAGTGGTGACCTCCATCCTCGGGTTCGCGCGAGAGCCACGGCTTCGCCGCCTAACTGTCCTCACCTGCATCGGCGGGTGCCTGAGGCTGTCGGTATCACGAGGTTGTTACACCGTCTGCGGTGGGAGGTGACCGTCGTCGTTGAACTTGACGAGGCGGTTCGAGTCGCCGTTGTGGTCGAGCGCCGTCAGGCTGCAATTCCGCACGCCGTCGATGCGCCGGCGGTCATGGTGCTCGAGCCCCACGGCGTGAGCCGTCAGCGCCCGCACGGTGCCTCCGTGGGCGACGATCAGCATGTTGGCGTCCGGGTGGAGCGCGCAGACGCGCTCGTAGGCCGCGACGACCCGACTGTGCATCCCCTCGTAGGTCTCCCCGCCGCTCCAGCCGGCACCGCCCGCGGTCCAGCGCTCATAGCCCGCCGGATCGCGCTGTGCCACCGTGTCGCGCGTGAGGCCTGCCCAGTCGCCGACGTCCACCTCCCGAAACGCCGGATCCGGCTCGATCGGGAGGCCCAGCCGCTGAGCGACGATCGTCGCCGTCTCGAGCGTGCGCGGAAGGTCGCTCGTGTACACGATGTCGACTCCCATCAGCTCCAGCCGGTCCGCGAGCCGTGCAGCCTGAGCCCGGCCTGTCTCGTTCAATCCCGGGCCGCTATGCCCCTGCCAGCGGCCCTCTCGATTCCACTCTGTCTCCCCATGACGGGCTACGAACACGCGGGTCATGGCGCCATCATATGATTCGCCCCCTGATGGACCTCCGGCTAAGCGATTCACGCGTGCTCGTCACCGGTGCCAGCGCCGGCATCGGACTGGCCACGGCGGAGCTTCTGATCGGCGAAGGGGCACGGGTCGCGATGGCCTCCAGGCACCCTGAGGAGGAGGCAAAGCGCCTGGGAGCCGTCCCGGTAGCGGGCGACCTCAGCACCGCTGAAGGCTGCTCGAACGCCGTGGAACAGGCGGTAGGGGAGCTGGGAGGGCTCGACGTGCTCGTGAACAACGTCGGCCTCGCGCGCATCGCGGAGTTCGAGGAAACATCCGACGAGGAGTGGCAGGCGGCCTGGGACCTCAACGTGATGGGCTATGTCCGCTGCATCCGCGCATCGCTTCCCCATCTGCGGAGGTCGGACCATGCGGCGATCGTCAACGTGGCGTCGACGGCGGGCAAGCGGCCGAGCACCGGGATGCCGGAGTATTCGGTGACGAAGTCGGCCGTACTCGGCCTTTCCCGGCTGGTCGCAGACCTCTATGCCCGCGACGGCATTCGCTGCAATGCCGTGACTCCTGGGCCGACCCTCTCGCCGGCGTGGCTTGGCATCGGCGGCCTGGCCGATCAGACCGCAGCCGACTCCGACCGCAGCCGCGACGACGTCCTCAAGGCCGTCGGCTCTGGAAGGCCGCTGGGACGGATGGCCGAGCCTGAGGAGATTGCGACGGTGATCGCGTTCCTTTCCTCGCCGCGGTCGTCGTACGTGACCGGTGCGGCCTGGAGCGCCGATGGCGGCACCGTCAACGTGATCATTTAGCCGGTTGACAGGTACGCCGAGGTATCAACCATCCAGCGCCGCTTCAGGCACGGGCTGCAAGGAATCCGTGACCCGTGCGGACACTACACTGACCCTGATGCCGCACCCTTCGGGACCCGTAGCCGACCAGTTCGCGCAGCGCATCGCCGACCTTGAGCGCTCGGCGCTCTCGTCCCGTGCGGTGCCGTCGTACGAGACAGGCGGGCGCCAGTTCCCCGACACCGACGACTGCTCGCTGCGCACGCCGTTCCAGCGCGATCGAGACCGCATCGTCCACTGCAAGGCGTTCCGGCGCCTGAAGCAGAAGACGCAGGTGTTCATCGCCCCAGAGGGCGACCACTTTCGCACCCGGCTGACCCATACGCTCGAGGTATCCGGCGTCGCCCGCGGCGTCGCCCGTGCGCTGCGGCTGAACGAGGACCTGACGGAGGCTGTGGCTCTCGGGCACGACCTCGGCCACGCTCCGTTCGGACACACCGGCGAAGAGGCAATCGACGGCGTGCTGCGGCGGGAGCACGGCCGCCGCTTCCGGCACAACGAGCATTCCCTTCGCGTCGTCGACGTGCTCGAGCATGACGGCCGAGGCCTGAACCTGACCGAGGAGGTGCGCGACGGCATCCTGCATCACACCGGCGCAGTCGAGCCATCGACGCTCGAAAGCGGGATCGTGCGGCTGGTCGACCGCTTCGCGTACGTGAATCACGACATCGACGACGCCCTGCGCGCTGGCATCCTTGACGAGGGCGAGCTCCCTGTCGAGCCAGTCGCCCTGCTCGGCGACACCGCGTCGGAGCGAATCGACGCGCTCGTCCACGACCTGGTCGAGACGTCGGACCAGGCGGGCGCCATCCGCCAGTCGCCCGCCGCGGCCGAATCGCTGCTGACGTTGCGCTCGTTCATGTTCGAGAACGTCTACGTCGGGCCGATCGCCCGGCGGGAGACGGTTCGCGCGCGAGAGATGGTCGAGCAGCTGTTGCTGCATTTCCTGGCGGAGGCGGACAGCCTCCCTGGTGCGCCCGGAAGCGACGCCGCCACCCGCGCGACCGACTGGGTGGCAGGGATGACCGACCGCTACTGCATCCGCGCCTACGACGAGCTGCTCGCGCCCCGGTGAGCCGGATCGCCGACGGCAGCGTCGAGGCGGTCAAGGCCGCCGTCGACATGGTCGACCTGGTCTCGGGCAGAACGCAGCTGAAGCGGCAGGGCCGCCGGTACGTCGGTCGCTGCCCCTTCCACGACGAGCGCACCGCCTCGTTCGGGATCGACCCGCTGGACAAGTTGTACTACTGCTTCGGCTGCCAGCGGGGCGGCGACGCGATCGGCTTCGTGATGGAAGCGGAGGCGCTCGACTTCACGGCTGCGGTCGAGTGGCTCGGTGACCGCTACGGCGTCCGGTTGGAATACGAGACCACCTCGCCGGATGCCGACCGGCGCCGCGAGGAACGTGACCGGCTGCTGAAGCTGCTCGACGACACCGCTGCGTTCTACGAGCGGTTTCTGTGGGAGGCGGGCGAAGCCCAGGCAGCGCGCACGTACCTGCAGGAGCGCGGGATCAGCGAGGAGACCGCCCGGCGTTTCCGGCTCGGGTACGCACCGTCCGCCGGCGACCGGCTGCGTCGTGCCGCACTGGGCAAGGGATTCACCCCCGCCGAGCTCGACAAGGCCGGCTTGGCGGCGCGCGGAGGTGACAGATTCCGAGAGCGTGTCATGTTCCCGCTCGCGGACGCCCGTGGCCGTGTCCGCGGCTTCGGTGCACGACAGATGCCGGATGGCAGGCCGCCGAAGTATCTGAACACCTCGGAGAGCCTGGTGTTCCGGAAGAGCGAGATCGTCTACGGCCTCGACCATGCCCGCCGGGCGATCGCCCAGGAGGGGAGTGCGATCGTCGTCGAGGGCTACACCGACGTCATCATGCTGCATCAGGCCGGCATCGAGCGGGCCGTGGCTTCGATGGGCACCGCACTGACCGACGGACAGGTCACCGAGCTGAGGAGGGTGTGCAGCACACTCCAGCTGGCGTTCGACGCCGATGCCGCCGGCCAGGCAGCATCGCTGCGGGGCATGGACATCGCCCGTTCCAAGGGGCTTTCCGTACGTGTGGTCAGCCTTCCCGGCGGGCGCGATCCAGCCGATATCGCGGCGGCCGACCCCAAAGCGTTCACAAAGGCGCTCGACGACGCGGCCGGATATTTGACCTACCGCGTCCGCCTGGCCCTTGCGGGCGGTGGCACGCGCGACGACCGCTATGGGCGTGTCAGGGAGCTTCTGACGGCAGCCGCGCCGTCCGTCGAGCGTGACGAGCTGGTTCGTCTGACGGCCGACCGCCTCGAGCTTTCCGACGACCTCACGGCTCGCCTGACCGACTCCCCGAAAGCCGCCCGGAGGCGGGACTCCGCGCCGCCGAAGACGCGGATCTCACCGCGCCAACGGGACGAGCGATTGTTCCTGGGGCTCTGCCTAGCGTACCCGGACAAGGGGCGCAACTTGCTTGATTCTCTGGATGTGGCACACTTCCCTGAGTCGTCGCGCTGGGAGGCTGCGATGGCTGTTCGCCGACACCTCGCCGGCGAAGTGGCTCCAGAGGAGGATCAACAGTGGGCGCACTTGATTGCGGAGCTGACGGCATTCGCAGCGCGCGAAGCGACGTCGGAGATCGTGTTGGAGGAGCTGTTCTTGAGGCTCCGGCTGAGGCAGATCGAGGACGAGCTAAAGGCCGCGCAGGAAAACGCCGACTTGTCTCTGAGCCAGCAGCAGCGGCTCCGAGAACTGCAGGAGCTGCGGCTCTCGACCCTCGAGACCATGCGCTCACTGTCCCAGCAGAGGTAGTTGCCCCCATCGTGATGTCCGAATTTGCGCCCGAACCACTCGGTGACCCCGCCGATGTGGAGGAGGAAGACCTGGAGCTGAAGCTCGAGGCGTCGCCTGGTCCCACCGAGGACACGGTCGGCCTGTACTTGCGTGAGATCTCGCATGTCCGCCTGCTGACGGCCGCCGAGGAGGTCTCGCTGGCGAAGGCCCTCGAGCACGGCGACGAATCTGCCCGCAGACGCCTGATCGAGGCGAACCTGCGCCTCGTCGTCTCCGTCGCCCGTCGCTACTCGGGCCGCGGCCTGTCGTTTCTCGACCTGATCCAGGAGGGCAACCTCGGCCTGATGAAGGCCGTGGAGCGCTACGACTGGCGGCTTGGGCATCGCTTCTCGACGTACGCGACGTGGTGGATCAGGCAGTCCGTGACCCGCGCGCTCGCCGACCAGGGCCGCACGATTCGCGTGCCGGCACAGGTCGTCGACACGATCAACCGCATGGCGCGGATCGAGCGCCAGCTCACCCAGAAGCTGCACCGCGCCCCCACGTTCGAGGAGCTCGGCGAGGCGATGGAGCTGAAGCCCGAGAAGATCGAGCACCTCAAACGCGTCTCGCAGGAGCCCGTCTCCCTCGCGGCGCCCGTCGGCGAGGACTCGACCGAGCTCGGAGAGCTGATCGAGGACGAGCGGATGATGAAGCCCGGTGAGGACATGGCCGAGAAGCAGCGCGACACCCGTGTCGCCGACCTGATCGCCGATCTTCCCTACCGCGAGCGCACCATTCTGGAGCTCCGCTACGGGCTCAGCGGCTCCCAGCCGCAGACGCTCGAGGAGGTCGGTCGCAAGTTCGGTGTCACACGCGAGCGTGTCCGGCAGATCGAGACCAGGACGCTGCGCCGGCTGGCCGCTCAGGGCGAGCTTGCAGATCTCCGGCACCTGATCGACTGAGGGCCGCTGGTAGACTGCCCGGAGCCGTTCCTCGGTAGCTCAACGGTAGAGCATCCGGCTGTTAACCGGAGGGTTGTAGGTTCGAATCCTACCCGAGGAGCCTAGGAACAGAGCCAAAAACGAAACCTCCGCAACCCGGAGGTTTCGTCGTTTTCTACCGGGGTTTCTACCGAATGGCGTTCCACAACCCTGGCCTGGGGCCGCGACCCGCTTCGTGCATCCAGCCCGCCACGGGTGGACCGCGGCGCGCCGACACCGCGGCCGATCGCGTAGTCCGACATCCCAGCGCGCGGCCCACATCCGCCCACTCAGACCACGAGACGGAGGACTCGCAGGCGCGCTCCTGGCACCCGACAACCTGATGAGCGTGTGCGGTCCGTGCCATCGCGCGAAGCACGCGAGTGAGCAATCACCGGCGAAGCGCAGTGAGGAGTGGTGGTGAGGGCGGCGGAGGCGGCAGTCTTGCGGTTTAGCCGATGGTGATGCTGACCTCGTCCATCACGCCTTTATAGAAGTCGTTTTCTCCGCTGGTGTGGGCACCGAGCACGACCGGCGCTTGGTTGGTGATCGAACCGACCGTGACAGTCTTTCCGACGGTTGCGCCGTCGACCACGGCCAGCACTTTCGAGCCGGTCTTGATGCACTTGATGATGTGAAAGCCGGTGTTCGGCTGGATTTTCTTGCTGCTCGTCGCCGCCGCGGACCTATTCGAGCCCTTGAACTGGCAGAACAGTGCGCCGGACTGCAGGATCTCGACCTTGTATTGCTGGGACGGCGCGTCGCCCTTACGGATGATGTCGAAATCACCGCTCGTGGGCAGCGAGGTGGGCTTCACACGCGCCTGGATCGTCACGTTTGCGGAACCTGGATTAAGCGAGCCGTCGGTTGGCACCGTTACCCAACCGCGCGCGAACGAGTAGCCCCTGCCACTCGCGCCGCCTGCCCCGCGAGTGACCGACCCATGGAGCGTGCCGTTGTTTGCCGGCGCCGCACCGGCGTCCTTCATCGCGCCGCTGGATTCCTCCATGTGCCACACGGCAACGTTCGTGGCTGCCGCCGCAGAGGCCGCACCAGCGAGGGCCACTACGGCGATCACCAAGAGACACAATCCCGACTGCCGCACCCATGTTCCGGTTCCGCTGTGAAATCTCATCATCCCCCCAAGGTCTCGCCTGAAAACTTCCCACGGAAGCCCGAACCTACACCTACCGCTCGGCGGTGGTTCGGTGGATCGGTAACGGATGCTGCGTCCTATCCGTTCAAATTGTCCAGGTTCGGGGCCGGACCGGGGGTGCCCTGATGGTTAGATGACCTGGAACTGGCTCATCATGTCGTGGTCTTCGTGTTCGAGGTTGTGGCAGTGGAGGACGTAGATGCCGCGGAATCCGTCGAAGCGTGCCGCGATGCGGACGGTTTCATTGGGGCCGACCATGACGGTATCCTTCGGTCCTGTTTCCCATGGGCGTGGCGGGGCGCCGTTTCGGCTGAGGATCTTGTATTCGACGAGGTGCACGTGGACGGGGTGGGTCCAACCGCCGGAGTCGTTTTGGAGCTCCCAGATCTCGGTGGTGTTCAGGCGTGGGGTGGCGTCGATACGGTTTGCATCGAACAGTTTGCCGTTGATCGTCCAGGCACCGTGTTCGCGCTTGAACCGGAAGCGCCGGGTGACGACGGCGTCGGCAGGGTTGACGTCGACGGGGGGCCGCAGGTCTGTCGGCACCGAGCTTTGGTCTGGGGCGGCGTCTCCCACGTCGAAGCGCATGATCTCTGCCGTTCTGCCCTCGCCGGCGAGGTTGCGCAGCACCACCTTTCGTCCGGTGGGAACCTTGGAGAAGTCGACTACCACGTCATAACGCTCGGCGTTGCCCATCGGTAGTTGAAACACGGTCACGGGCTTCGGCATCAGTCCGCCGTCGCTGGCGACCACCGTGAACGGCAGGTCTCGGTCGAGCGCGAGCAGCAGTTGGCGAGCGTTGCATGAGTTGAGCACTCGGAAGCGGTACTTGCGTCGTTTCACCGCCAGCCGCGGCTGGGGCCCGCCGTTGACCAGCATCACGTCGCCGATGGCGCCCTTCTGGACAACCTGAACCGCGCCGTCGTCGTGCTCCTGGGGGTAGAAGAGGCTGTTGTCGGCGTTGAACAGCCGGTCACAGATGATCAGCGGGACGTCAAACGGCGGCTTGGGCAATGGCAGCGCGTCGTCGTGCTCATCCGTCATCAGCGTTCTTCCCACCAGTCCCATCCACACGTTTCGGCCGGTCGCGTGGTCGGCGTGGTCGTGGTACCAAAGCGGCGCGGCTTCCTGCTGGCACGGATAGGTATGAACTCTGCTGCCACCAGGCGCGACCAGGTCAAGGGGGTGACCATCGCTCTCGGGCGGGGTGAGTCCGCCATGCAGGTGCGTCGATGTTGGTATCGCCAGTTGGTTGCGCTGGGTGACGATCGCCTGTCGCCCGGATTTCAGTGGCAGGATTGGGCCGGGAAAGATCCCGTTATAGCCCCACACCAGCGTCCGCGCGCCCGGCAGGATCTGTAAGTACGCGGGGCGTTGCACCATCTGGAAGAAGTCCGACGTCGCATCGCGGCGCACCGGCTGCAGCACTGGCGGCACGGTCAACGGCACGCTGAACGCCGGCACAAACGGACTGGTCGGCTCAGGCTCGGGCAGCCCCGCTGTGATCGCATCGATCAACGAACTCGCACTTACCCGCCGCGCCACCGGCACGGCCAGCGCGACACCCCCAACCGCGCCGAGCGTCAAGAGCTCGCGCCTGCTGTGTCTCCCCACCATGACGTTCCCTCCGAACCTGCTGAAGCCACGGCCGGAGTCTCCGATGGAACCAAAACCACCGTACGTGTCCGGAGCCGAACGGAGAAGAGACCCGCATCACAAATATGAACAAACGATGAACCCGCGCGAGAGTCCTCGACTGGATCCGACGTCCGGAGCTCCGGCCCCCGCGCGCATGGCTTGGAGGGCGTCGCGAAGCAGTTCAGCCGCGCTTACCAGCCCGGCCGGCGCGGCCGGCTGAAGGTGCACACGCCCCGCCGGGTTTCAGGTGGGCACGTCTGGGTATCCAGCGCCGCAACGGGTCGACGACGGGGGTGGGGGATGCCGACGGACTATGACGTGGTGCCGAATCCCGACGGCGGTTGGGATGTGCGGAAGGATGGCGGCAATCGGGCGAGTTCGCATCATCGAACGCAGCCGGAGGCGGCCCGGGCGGCGAAGGATTACGCCCGCAATGCGGGTGGCGGCGAGGTCCGTGTCCACGGTCGGGACGGGAAAGTACGGAGCTCGGACACGATCGCGAAGAAGGATCCCTTCCCGCCGCGCGGATGATGACCGAGAAGCGCTCACCAAAGCCAGACGTCGCTGCACCTGTGAACCTCGACGACCACCGTGTCAAACGCGTCCAGCAACGCGCCGACGACGAGCATATCCGCGAGATGATGCGCGCGTTGGTGGAAGCCATAGAGGACAGCAAGCAGAATCCCCGCTCTCAGCCGGGTTCGGAGTTGTGGTAGCGGCTGCAAACCTCATCCGCGTTGGCCCATAGGGAGCGCGCCTGGGCGGGGCCGCCGTCCATCAGGGGCGGCGCGAGTTGTGTGGGGCCAGCTCCGAGGCGCTCGCATCACTCTCCCCGAACTGGTTGCCGCCGGGTCCCTGGCCGAACCGTCTGGCTGTCTGCTGCGGCCGATGTGGGAGTTGCGGGTGGCAAGACTCGTGCTTCGGTTGCTGCGCGGAAGCCAACCACGCGGCCCCCGCTCTCCCACCGCGCGAGCCCCTCGTTTCGCAGTGGGCAAGAGGCAGCGTCCCGCCTCGTGTCCGAAGCGTTCGCTCGGATCCTGGAAGAACCATCCTTGATGAACCATGAGAGGGCGGGCGATCCTCAGGTACCCGAGCGAAACGACTGAAGCGCTGCCCAGGCTCGTCTTCGCCAGTGCATCTGCGTTCGATCGGACAACCCTGCCCATTCCAGGTGGTAGTCGCCGCCTTCGGCATTCCACATCGCTTCGGCTGCCCGCTCGACCGCTTGCTCGTCGGCAAGGGCGTGTGAGCGAACATCCGGCCCGCTGCTCTGCCCGCGGTCCCGCATCTTCTCCCCCGATTGGAGTCAGCTGTCCAAGCGATGAGGGGCTGCGAGGCAGCCTACGTCGCTGTGGCGGTCGCGGGTGGACCTGGACGCTCGTTTGGGTGGTTACACCCACAGCAGCGCGAACCGCCGCCGCTCCGGGCCGAGACTCGCATTCGCAACGCTTATACAAGCGCTTGCCGGCAACGATCGATGTCACCGGCTCGGACGAGTTCCTGGTCGTCCTGGCGGTATCGAACCGCGCGTCGACCAGCCGCAACGTGCGCGCGCCGACTCCGACGTCGGCCTGGTTGACCTCTATCTGCAGCTGTCGCGTACGCGGCAGTCAAGACACCGAGATTCGTCGCGGTTACCAGCTTCTGTGGGGGTACCTTGACTGGGGGGAGACGATGCGTAAAATCGTCGCGCACTCGGTTTCAGCAGCGAGGCCGGCTTCATTTTCGCGAGATCGGCAGGTGCTCATGGCCACCACACTGCTGTTCCGAGTTGAAGCCAGTCACGAGACCGCAAGCGCGGCGGCCGTGATTCGCTGCGCCGGCGAGCTCCGACGCCGTGAACTGTGACGAGTAGTGCGAGGCTGTCCATTCGTCGCTTACGTGCGACCTTTCGGCAATTCGGCTCGACCTGACCGGTGTCACCTTCTTCGACTCATCCGGAATCCAATGCCTGGTCGAATGCCATCAGGCGGCCGCGAAGCTCGGCGTCAATCTCGAGATCGCCACCAGCCCAATTGTTGAGCGAGGAGGAGACCCGAGCCAGGGCGGAACCACCGCTCAGAAGAAGGCCGCGGGCCGCAAGGGTGGCAAGGCGACCGCGAAGAAGCAGTCGTAGCAGCAGACAAATCGGCGTCGGATCCGCCCCTCGGAGCAGGGCGGTCATCCGACGCCGGTTGAGGCCGGGTGTGCCTTCAGCTCACACCCCGGAGCGGCCGTTGAACCATGATCGCCTGCGGCACCGGCGTGTGCAATGGGACCTTGGTCCTAGGACGTCTGTGCCTATCCCGTGGGCGTGCCGGGACAGTGACCGCGGGTGGTAAGGACTAGGACCAAAGTCGCATTGACACCCGCTCGCATGCGATGAAAGATCGCACGTGCAATGGGAATGTGCACCACCGATCACGCGGGTTGCGGGTCACAGGGCTGGACGCGACTCGGCCGTATAGCGTTCCCACGCGAGATGCCGGAGCGCGAACGCCGCCGCCTGATCAGTCGGGCCCGCCGCGTCACCGTGGGTATGACAGACGCCGAGCGGGCCGCCTTCATCGCCTTGGCGTTCTGCGGCGTGCCGGTCAGCGCGCTCGCCGAATGCACCGGCGAGCCTGCGGTCGCCCTCTACCGCGCGAAGTCGGAGGCACGGGCGAGGCGTCGGACCGGGATGACGCCGATCATGGCGCAGGCCGCCTGCCTGTAGCCCACCGGTCGGCATCGAAGAGCCCTGGGATGCCTCCGTGGGACGGGCCGGGCCGCGGCTTCGGTTGAGGCCCGCCCCGCGAAGACATGCGCAAGGTATGCCCGGGACCCCACAGAAACCTTTTGCCACCCATTCGCGCGACCCGCCGCGCACCAGAGAGCGTATGCTCGGCCGGTGCGCGCGCGCTTCATCGGCGGGGTGAAGGACAAGGTGGTGATCAACCCTTGGCCCGAGCCCCCGCCTGCGTACTGGTCCGACGACGATGGCGACTACGAGCTCTTCGCCATCGTTCGGGAAGGCGAGGAGGCCTTGTACAAGGTCGCCGAGGGAAAGAAGCCCGACGGTCCTGAGAGTGTGGTCGCTCCCGAGGAGGCCGGGCATGCGGACAAGATCTGGCGGTGGAAGCCCCAGCCGAGTCGCCCGCGCCGCGTCCGGCCGCGGCCGGTAAAAGCCGGCCGGCGGGTGCGTCGCGTGCGGCCCGAACGCTAAAGCGTCCGGCCGGCATGCCGATACTGGCCCCCAGAGACGGTATAAAGCGGCCGGTACTCCCCCTAGCACCGGCGGCGTTCCATCTCGGTTTCGTTCGACCCGGCCTGGGCTGCGCTTGACCCACGCGGCTCAGGCCGGGCATCTCCTTCGACGCCCGGCGATTGTCCGCTTCGGGGTGAGGAGACCCACCCCGAAACGGTCAGGAAGCGCGTCGAGCCCGCCGTCCCAGGAAGGGCGAACCCCAACAGCCAGGCTGACGCTGGTTTCAACGTACGGGCAAAATCTGCCAAGAACCTTTGAGCAACCTACTCGCACCGCACGCGGTCCGATGGTTGCGAAGGGGTACGATTGTGACATGGCGCAGGGACCCGCCGACACCGGCGCACCAGATCAGCGAGCGCGCATGAGTGAGCTGCGTCTCGAGCTGATCGAGTCGGGCTGGACGGTGTTCCACCCGGAGCCGCACGGCGAGCGGCAGTGGTTCGCGGCGGCGTGCCACCTGCCGGCGGGGGAACGCACCGGCACCGCGCAGGTCGGCGGCGGCACCACACCACTCGAGGCGATGGAGAGCCTGCACCGGCAAATCGTGGGAGATTGACGCGGTTTGGCCTGGCGACGGCGAGCGGCTAGGCTCGAGCGATGATCGTGACGGAGGCGGTTGAGGGCTATCTGCTTGCGGCGCGCCCGGCCCCCGACGCGGTGCTCGCCGAGATGGAGGAGCACGGCGCCCGGGAGGGGATCCCAATCGTCGTCCCGGTCACAGGCGCGCTGCTCTCGGTGCTGACCGCCGCGGGAGGGGTTCGGCGAGCAGTCGAGGTGGGAACGGCCATCGGCGTGTCCACGCTGCACATCGCCAGAGCGCTCCCGCCCGGCGGCACCGTCGTGTCGTTCGAAGTGGACGATGACCGCCACCGCGCGGCACGTGACTACCTCACGCGCGCAGGCGTCGCCGACCGAACCGACCTGCGCCTGCAGGATGCCGGTGAGGGGCTCGCCGGCCTCGAACCTGGCACGTACGACCTCGCGTTCATCGACGGCCGCAAATCCGACTATCCCCGTCACGGCGAGCTTGCGCTGAAGCTGCTTCGCCGCGGTGGGACGCTCGTCGTCGACAACACGCTGCTTTCGGGCAGCGTTGCCGACGGCGAGGCCAGCGGCCCGTGGACCGCCGAGCACATCGACCGCATGCGGCGGTTCAACGCCGAACTGCTCGCCCGAGATGACCTGGAGAGCGTGCTCCTGCCGGTTGGGGACGGGCTCCTGATAGGAGTTCGCAGATGAAGAAGCTCGTGATCATCGCACTCGTCGCCGCGGCTGCTGCGTGTCTGCCGGCCAACGCGCAGGCGGTGCCGCCAGGCACGCGCGTCCAGCTCTTCAAGGGCGGGCTCGACTTCCCGGTCGACATCGCGTACGTCCCGAACAGCAAGAAGCTCTTCTTCACCGAGAAGAACACCGGGAAGATCCGCGTGATCTCGAGCGGCAACCTGCTGCCGCAGGCATGCGTCGACCTGGACGTGCTGACCGACGGCGAGCGTGGCGCGCTTGGGCTGGTGCTCGACCCGGATTACGCGACGAACCAATTCCTGTACGTCTACTTCACCAACGCAAGCCCGGTCGAAAACCGCGTGACCCGGTTCACCGTGCAGAACAACGCCTGCACCAACCCACGGGTGATCGTCAGGGGCATCCCGAGCACTTCCGGCTACCACAACGGCGGGCAGCTGCTGTTCGTCAGCGGCAAGCTGTTCGTCACCGTCGGCGAGGGTCATGACCCGGCAAACGCGCAGAGCCTCCGCACCCGCCTCGGGAAGGTGCTGCGGTACAACCGCAACGGGACGATCCCGTCCGACAACCCGGTGCTGGGCGGCCGGCGCAGCGCCATCTGGACGTACGGCCACCGCAACGGATTCGGTCTGGCGAAGCGCGGCCGCACGGGACAGGTCTTCGAGACCGAGAACGGCCCAAACTGCGACGACGAGCTGAACCGGATCCTCCGCGGCCGCAACTACGGCTGGGGGGACGGGTACGCGTGCGGGACCGCGGGGGTCGGCCGAAGCCCGGTTGCGCCGCTCAAGCGGTGGACGCCGCCGATTGCACCCACCGATCCGTGGTTCTACAGCGGCAAGGTGAAGCAGCTACGCGGGGCCCTCTTCGTCGGCGACTTCAACACCGGAACGCTGCGGAAGCTCGTCCTCAATGATGCCGGGACAGTGGTGAGGTCGATCTCCCGCACGCATGTCGCTGCGGATGGCATCACCGACGTGTCGGGCGGGCCGGGCGGATGGCTCTATTTCGCCACGACGACAGGGATCTACCGCGTCGTTTCGTAGCGCGTTGCCACTCATGCCCACGGGCCTTGTGCCGATACACCGCCTGATGTGTGAGATGTCACCTGGCGATGCCGTGCGCATCCTCAGATCGGCGGGCCAGATCGGTCTCTGGGACGCCGATGGCGGTGCTGTGCCCGTAACCGTGACCGACCAGATCGGCCGAGAGTTGATCGGCACTGCGCCGCGGTTCACGGTCTCAGGTGGCCAACTGTTGTCGACGCGGCTGCTGACGTCCGACGGCGATCCCCACACAGTCCGGCTGGTGGTGGAGGAAGCCGCGTACGAGTCGCCGGAGCTGGCGAGGGTTCGGCTCGCCATCGAGTCGGTCGAGTTGGATCCGCGCCATCGTCGCGCCCCGCGCCTTCGGAGTGGGGGCACCGCCTGGCTGACGGCTCTCAACTGTCAAGAGGTGGTTGACGGCGACCGCGTCGACGGAACGATCGTCGACGTCTCCGCGTCCGGCGTCGCGTTCAGCAGCAACAGAGTGCTGCGGCGCGGCGACTACCTCGAGTTCCACGGCCGCTTCTTCTCCGAGACCGTGGAGGGCGAAGTCCGCGTGGCCTCGCTGCGTCAGGCGGCAGTACCCGACCGCACGATCTACGGCTGCGAGTTCATCGCAATGGACGACGAGACCCGAGAGCAAGTCGACCGCATCGTGTCCGGCGAGCGGCGTACGAGCGTCGATCTGACCGCCATCCAGGCGCTCGTCCAAGCGCATCGCTCGGCGGATGCCGCGGCAGAGACCGGCCGCCGGCGCCGCTTCCTGCGCGGCTGACGCGCCGCGGAGACGTTCTACTCGACGCGTGCGGTGCTGGACGACGACAGCATGCCCGACGCGACGACCACGCCGAGGATGTCGATGCTGTAGGGGTACGTGACCGTGACGGCGACGTCCTGTCCGCCGATCCAGGGCGCCGGCTGATCGACGCTGACGGTCATGTTGGCCCGGTCGAGCGACCAAGTCGAGTTCTTGGCCGCCGTGACAACACGCTGCACACCGTTGGTGGCGTTCCGCCCGATGATCGCCCGGCGCGCTCCCTCACGTGCGGCATTGGTCACCTGGATCGACTCGGCATAGGCCCGACCGAGCTGGAAGATCCCGACGAGGAGCAGCATGACAAGCGGGATCACCACCGCGAACTCGACCAGCGTCTGGCCCTCCGAAGATCGGAGACGACGGTGAGCGGGGGAGGTAGAAACGTTGCGAGGCGGCATGTGAGGGACGTCCACCCATCGTGGGTGTGCGGGAGCACCCTCACCATTCGTCACATGCATGCCGGCGTCGATCCCCCATTCGCGGGATGCGGAGGTCACCTTCCAGCGCGATTAAGTGGGAGAGCGGCGATCTTCCTTCGTCCGCATGCCGCTCCCCCCGTGCTCATTCACAGACTTCAAGGTCACCCGCCCTGTCGCCCGCCCCGTAAGGAGGCCGGTCAGGTGCTGCCGTTCATCACGGTGTTCATGCTGCTGCTGCTGGTCACCTGCGGCATCGTCATCGACATCGGGCACGCCTATCGGGTGAAGAGGGCGCTGCAGGCCTCGGTGGACGCTGCAGCTGCTGCCGGCGCGGGACAGCTGCCCGATCCCGCTCTGGCCGTCTCGACGGCGCACATCTACAGCGCCGAGGACGGCGGGCTCAACACCATCACCAGCGTCTCCGGCGTGAAGGTCGATGCGCTCGCCGACTGTGCGACCGGGCCCAAGTTCTGCAACCCGGCGAACACGGTGCACGTCACGGCCACCGCCGATGTGCCGACGACGTTTCTGCGGCTGGTGGGGATCGACACGATTCCCGAGACGGTGAGTGCGAGCGCCTGCTCCCCATGCGGTGCTGTCCCGCTGGACATCATGATCGCGCTCGACCGCAGCGGATCGATGAACGCCGCCAAGATCCAGGCCGCCCGCGACGGCATCAACGCCTTCCTGGCCAGCATGGACCCGTCGGTCGACCAGATCGGCCTCGCCGTGTTCCCACCTGCGTCTGCGGGCGGCGCATGTCAGGCCGGAGCTCAGGCGAACTACGACGTCGTCAGCAACCCCTACATGGTCGTTCCACTCAGCACCGATTACGGGACCATGGTCGGTAACACGATGGTGCCCAACCCCTCGTCTGCGCTGGTCTCGACGGTCGCATGTGTCGCGCCCGGCGGATCGACCGCGTACGCGAATGCCATCGATGCCTCCCAGTCCGAGCTCTTGGCGAGCGGCAGGCCGGGCGTGCAGAAGGTCATCGTCGTGCTGTCCGACGGTGCGGCGAACACGGGGCCCGGCTACCTGCCGGCTTCCTCGTCCTACAGAACGCAGCCCTGCAACCAGGCCATCAGCAGCGCTGCCACCGCGAAGGCGGCCGGGACGCTTGTGTACTCGATCGCCTACGACCTGAGCGGCGCCGGGAGTGAGGCGTGTCGCAATGACTCAGGATCAGTCGAGGCGCCCGCCATCACGGCGACAGGCGCGCTCCAGGCCATCGCCAGTCCCGGCAACTACTACGCGCAGCCACTGCCAAGCCAGCTGACGTCGATCTTCCTCGCGATCAGCGCCGACCTTGGCCGCGGAAGCACGCGCCTCAACGGCTGATCCCCGGCCGCCGGCCGGCAGATACCCCGAAACGGTGAGTCGAGGTTCCCATAAAGGGGCCACCACTCGGCGGCGGCCGCGCCGATGATGGTTGTACGGATCGAAAATGGCTAACCCATCGTGAGGTGGGGGCGCAAAGCAAGAGGTCTCACCCCGGTGAGACGGCTCGGCTACCGAAACCGGGACCCCGCATCAAAGCCACGAACGCGAACCTCCATCGGAGCAGGCGGTCGGGGTGGCGGAAGTCCACTGGAACGGTGATTACGATCACCGCGCTCGCGCGACTTGGGCAGGCACCCTGGACGCGCGGCTCGATCCGAATCAACACGGAGAGCGGGCGGTGGACGCTGCGGGGGGCAGTGTCACCAAGGTGACGGCGAGGTTCACCGCCCGCTTTTCGTCGCTTGTGCCGCATCTTCACCTCGCAACCCGGCATGATTTTCCGGAATTACACTGGACGATCGGCAGGAAGCAATCACGCCGGAACGAAAGCAGGAGCTACGTGGACGACCCCCAGACCCCTGAGCCTGATCGACGCCACGGCGAGCCCGAAGAGAGCGACCTGCAGCGAGCGTTCACAAACGCGAGGCGCCGAAGCACGCGGATCACCGATGCCGTGCGCGAACGGGTCGCCGACATCCGCGACGGCAAGAAGCCGACGGACCCCCCAGACGGCGACGGCTAAGCGCAGGGAGACCGCGCCGGCCGAGGTCCCGAGTAGGCGCTTGGTGTCCGGTTTCACCCTCCGAATGCACGGGTACCCGAACCGGGTTCCGACAACGCGCAGGAGGGGACCGATGAAACTCGAGACCACCGAAGATGTCCTTGTGGAGCAGATCGCGGATCTGCAGAGCGCCGAGGATCAGCTGATCCAGGCACTCCCGAAGTTGGCGAACGCCGCTTCGAATGAGGAGCTCCGCCAAGCGTTCCAGCAGCATCTGGAGCAGACTCGCGGCCACGCGGAGCGCCTGCGGCAGGTCAGCGGCCTGATCCCCAGCGGTGTGCCGGCTGAGGATTGCGTGGGCATGAAGGGTCTGATCGAGGAGGGCAAGCAGATCGTCGCCGCCGAGGGCACCCCCGACGCGAAGGACGCTGCGCTGATTGCAGCCGCCCAGCGTGTCGAGCACTACGAGATCGCTGCGTACGGCACCGCCCGCACGCTTGCGAAGGAGCTCGACATGGATGACGCATCCGACCTTCTCGAGGCAACGCTCGACGAGGAGAAGATGGCCGACGAGCTGCTGAATCGGATCGCGACAGGCGGTCTGCTTCGGCAGGGCGTGAACGAGCGCGCGGCCCGATAGGTCGACTGACATGGATGCCGGCGCCCCGGCTGCTCGTTCGGATCTGAGCGAGCAGCCGGCCGCCGCCTCCGTCAGCCGGCGATCTCGTGGTGACATAGGCACTTCTGGCAACCTCGGGATTCCATCGCACCCCGTTCGGGTAGAAGCGTGCAAAGCACACGCTGACGAAGGGAGAACCGATGGCAGAGTTGACCAACCTCGAGGCGAAGCTGGGCGAGGTGCTCGGACTGGCGAGGGCGGCACAGACCGCGACCGAGAAGGTGCAGAAGCTGGCGGAGTCCGAGGACGAGCGGGATCTGGTCAAGAAGCTCGAGCAGATGCGCCGCGAGGCTCAGGAGACGGAGGAGCGGTGCGTCAAGGTGTCGAGCGGTTTCGACGGCAAGAAGACCGCGATCGAGGATGAGGCTGGGACGGTCAAGTCGAAGGCCTCCGAGATGATGAAGACATATCTCGACCAGGACAGCGACGCTTTGGACGGCTTCGAGTTCCTGACGATGGCGGAGGCCGCCGAGGTCGGGCACTGGTCGGTGCTGCAGGCGTTGAGCGAGCGGTCAAGCCATCCGGAAGTCACCGAGCTGGTGGCGTGGGCGCTGCCCATTCAGGAGCGTCACTTCTCGTCGGTGATGGATGCGTCGAAGGCACTGGCGGCGAACGAGGATCCGGACGAGGTGAGCGGCTGAGCGGCGGTCCCGGATTTTGCGGGAGCCGTACGCCAAACCGCTCGTAGCCATCCGGCGTAGTCCTCCACTACCGGACATCGCAACCCATCCCACTGGGCGATGCCGGTATCGGAGCTGTCAGGGCCTCGCTCACAGGGAACTGGAGCCTCCTCAAGAGCGAGGCCTTTGGCATTCTCGACGCTCAGCCGGCGAAGCGCAGAAGCACGGCGATGCCGAGCACGAAGACCAGCAGCGCCGTGGCGACTCCGAGCACCGAGAGCTGCGGCATCCCGTCGTAGCCCGGCGCGTTCGGCTCTTCGCCGCGCTGCTCGAGGGGGACGTCCCGCCCGATCCGCGGGCGATCCGAGAAGAACCAGTCCTTCCAGCTCTTCGTTGCCATCAGTGGAACGGTAGCGCTACGAAGGGCTGCCGGCGACCTGGGTGGCTGAGCGGAACCCGACGAGACCGAGTACCCGGTCAATGACCGGACTTGTGACGACTTGCAGTCGGACGCGGTGGTTTGCGCACCTCCGGTGGCATTCGACGAGGCACCGAACTGCAGACGAGTCGAAGAAGGTGACCGCCTTCAGGTCTAGGTGCAGGACGGAGAGATCCGTCGTAAACGACTCGTCGATTGCGGCGTCGAGATCGCGACAGGTGACCAGATCGAGCTCGCCGAAGCAGCCGATGACGACCACACCGGGCGTCTCCTGCGCCACCTCGACTCGAAGCGGCGATCTGGTGGGCAAGCTCAACCTCACGAATGGAGTGAATGCGGCCCGGCTGCTCGAGCTCACGCGATCCTACGCTGCCGCGAGGGTGGCTTCAACCGGTCGGTTTCGGGGGCAGGGCGTCAGCGCGTGAAACGGATCCGCGGCGCGCGGCGACGGCCGCGCGCATACAGGTTGCGCGCGCCGCCCCACACGTAGCGGCCGGCTGCGAGCCAAGCATCGCTTCTGAGAAATCGTCCGATCACCTCGGCGACATGCCCACTCAGCGAGCGCCAAACACGGAATCTGGGAGCCCGGTCGGAGCCCGGGTTGGCGATCGAGCCCCGACCGGAGCTAGATCTGCTCCCAGCCCGGCTGCATACTCGGCGGTCGAGAGCCTCGGGCGCCTACGTCAAAATGGGGAGCTTTGGACCGTCGCAGTGACGGACCTTCGCCGGGTTGGAGCCAACGGGCCGGATCAATGTCAGCCACGAGTTTTGGGGTACAGGCGAGGCGTTGGCCGGTTATACAACGATTGCCGTTGGATATCGAAGTATTAGGTTGGTACATACCGCCCTGACGCCACATACTTCGAGCCTCAAGTGTCGTTGTTACGTATGCTATAAAGCGCGCTGGCTCCGGGCACACGGTCTGGGGGGACATCGGTGGGTGCCATTCCGCGGAGGCGACATTAACTCGGTCGCCGGGCCGCCGCATGCGCCTGCCCGGTAAAGGAGACATTTTGCGAAGGAAGCGGCCCAGCAGGTGGCTGCGTTGGAGGCTGACCGGCGGCAGGTGATCGGGCAGGCCGCCGTCGACGGCACGAAGTGGTACGACGCGAAGATCGACAAAGCGATCGCCGACGCGCGGCTCTTGCTCGAGGAGAAAAATCTCGGCGTGGACGCGCTTGGCCGGGCGATCAAGAACTGCGCGACGGATGCTGACCGGCTGATCGTTGATCGGCAGGGTGAGTACGGCGCGGGGTTGCGCGCCCAGGGTGACGAGCTCGCGCAGCGCGCCGACAAGATCTCGGTGCTGCAGCAGCAGCTCGAGGCTGACCGTCTCGCGCTTGTGGCGCGCTGGGAGCGCCTCCTGCGAGCCCAGGGCATCACCGAGTACCGACGTGACGTGAAGGGCGCTATCGCGCTTGACGACCACTTCCAACCGAAAGCAGGGTGACGATGAGTGACGTAGAGGAACGGCTCGAGCGGCTCGAGCAGCGGGAACGTGGTGAGCGGGCACGGTGGGCGCGAGAGGCCGCGGCGAAACTGGACTGGCATACCCCGAGCGACGCGCCGAAGCTCGTCGAGCTGGACGAGATCAACTCACCGGAGCAGGCCGCGGCGGCTGTCCGGGAGCGGACCGCGTCCGACCCGTACCTTGCACGCCAACCGTACGTGCCGCGGACGGTGGAGGACGCCAAGGCGCAGCTTGTCGCAAACGCGCTTCGACAGCGCGGCATCTGGCGCGACGAGAGCTAGACGGCGTATGTTCAAGATCCGCCGCGTCTGCGTTGGAGCCCTCCAGCGGTTGACGGGTGCGGCGGTCGGGGGTGTCCCGCCTTGGCGCCTCCCCACGGGCGACACGGCGGGCACCCTAGGATGGACTCAAAGCCATGACCCCGGTAGGGGCACACGGCTTCATTCGCCCGTATCGGCGATACCCCGAGACCGACTTTCTCGCAGTGTGTACGGGTCTGGGACCCCGAGGATATGGCCGGTAACGGACCTCCACCGAAGCCGAATGGCGCACGCCGCCGGCGCAACAAGACCAGGGTCACGCGACTCCCAGCCCCAGCACCGTTCACCGTGCCTGAGCCGGCCGACGAGCTACTGCCTCAGACCAAGCAGTGGTGGCGCAGCGTGTGGGATAGCCCAGTCGCCGCGTTGTGGCTCGAGGCTGACATCGGCGCGCTCGAACGCCTGGCATGGCTCACCGACCTGACGTACCGAGCAGCACCACAACGCCACGTACTCAGCGAGATCCGCCAACTCGAAGACCGCTTCGGCCTGTCACCACTCGCACGACGAAGACTGCAACTCGAACTCGGACAGCCTGAGCTTGAGGCGGTACCGACTGGCAACAACGATGATCGGTGGCTGCGTTTCCTCAAGGATGGCACCCCCCAGGGGGACACCCCAGCATGACGCCCTGGGCCACCAACCCTGCCCCGACCCCAACTTTGACGAGTTTCCGAAAAGCGTGGGGGGTGTCGTCGTGATTGAGGACGCCGTTGGGGCTGATTTCGACCCGGATGAGGATGCCTATGCGGCGTATCTCGTTGCGAAAGAGCGGTCAGAGAAGTTGCGGGCGGAGTGGGCCGCGTTGGGTTCGCCGGCGACGGAGATGGGCGGGTCGACGGGGAAGGTGTTGACTGAGCATCCGCTTCTTCGTGCGATGCGGATGGCTGAGGCGCATGAGGCGAAGCAGCGTGAGGTTGTGCGGCGGAAGTATCGCGGGCCGGATCCGCGGGTGGTGCTGGGTGGGCCGAGATCGCGGGTCGCGCGGTTGAAGGGCGAGCCGCCGCGGATCATGCTCCACCAGTGCGACGAGGCGGGCTAGCCCCCCACGATTTTCCGACGCTTGTCCGAGATAACGTCGTTTCGGGGTATTCCGCTTTTGTGCTGGTGTTGGGATCGGCCCCCGCGGGGTGGGATGAATCCAAACCTGCCGACGGCGCCATGGCTTAGCAAGGGTTCTGCAGGTATGCGGTGAGGACCCTGGTGTCCTGACTCGGCGCGCCAGTTTCACTTGCACAGCTGTGGTGTAGAGACACGCGACGGCTAGAGCAGTTAGCCGGGTTCCGGGGTGGGGCGGCGCTTGGTGCTGCACCCGGCCCTACGTTTTACAAAGGGGGAGGTAGGAATGGCGACCGAGGTTTCTGGTCGGCGTGACGTTGTGCGGGAGCGCCGGGTTGGTGCGCGGACGTGGGGCGAGACGAAGCCGTCGTTTGCGAGTACCGAGTTTTACGTGATGCTCGCGGCGGTAGCTGGCACGTTTGTGGCCGGCGAGAGCAACAGTTCGTGGGATGCTCGGTGGGTGTGGCAGGTGATCGCAGCGATCGCGATCGGCTACATGGTCAGCCGAGGATTGGCGAAGTCCGGCAGCCCCGATCGTCGCAGCGTCGAAGACTAGGCGGACTGGGAGAAAGCACCGAATTACAAGGGAGGACGGGTATGAGTATGACGATGGAGGACGGGTCGCAGACGACGACTCAGGAGGACATGGGCCAGCGGATGTCAGCCCTGGAGAAGGCACAGGCTGTGCAGGCCGCGACCCAAGCCGGTGCTGAAGCGACCCAGGCGGCGACCCTTGCCGGAGCACAGTCGACCCAGGCGGCGGCACATGCCGGCACCTGGGCAACGATGGCCGCGGGCTCAATCGCCTTGGTGGTGGGCATTTTCCTCGGAGTCACGATCGCAAAGTCCTAACACTGCCTGTTAGGACTCGAGCGGCGGCGAGAAGGGCGCGGGCGGTGCATTATTGCCGCCTCGCGCCGCCCCGAACTCTGCGCCAGGAAGGTGGGTAATGGAGACAAGCGGATCGCCCGAACTACCGGCAGGTGACGACGCGACCGATGAACAATCGTCTGATCGTTCGCAAACCAGCGCTCCGCCGGCTGTTGCGTTGCCAGCGCCACGACGGAAAACGGATCGGGAAGTGCGTGAACGAGCAGAGGCCGCTCGCCAGCGAGACCCCACGGCGGGAACTGGCCAAGCCGGCTAGGCCGTCCTAGCCGAGCTCACGTTTCCTGCGGAGCCCCGTGGGTAGAAGCCGAGGGTGGCCGTTGTCAAGTTTGCTAAGAGCTTCCCAGCATCAGCCGAGGCGGTCGGCACGGTGCGGCACGCCGCGACCGCGTTCGCGAAACAGCACTGCGGCCACGATCAGCAGCTCATCGATGACATCGCGCTGGCCGTGACCGAGGCCGCGGCGAACATCGTCTGCCATGCCTACCCCGGTGCGGAGCCAGGAACGATCGAACTTGGAGGCCACGCCACAGCCGACGCTCTGGTCATCGAGGTGTCGGACTCCGGCTCGGGCATGAGTGCTTCCGGCGCAAAGCCAGGTCTCGGGTTCGGACTCACGCTGATCCGTCAGCTCGCTGACCTCAACGTGGTCAGCAACGAGGCAGGTACACGCCTTCGGATGACGTTCTCCTGTTCACCCAGCTAACCGCCAGCACAGGACCCGAGATCAGCGTCCCGACGCACCGTGCCTAGGCGCTTTCGGTGAGCAGCTTCGTCTTGTCGACGACGTCGTAGCGTTCGTACCGCTCGATCACGTCCTCAAACTCGGTGAACGCATGACCCTTGCAAACCACGAACCTCATCGTGGTGGCATGCGCAGTTTCGTACTCATCGATGGAAAGCTCGACTGCCCTGATGCAGTCTGGATCCGCGCACTCACAAACCAACGGGAGACGCTCGTCGCCGACCGCCTCAAGCTCAAACGCGACTCGCCTGTCGTTGTAGTCGCGAAACGCCTGCTCGTTCTTGAGGACGCGCGCTGCCCGCACGTTGTCGCTCTGTAGATCGGTCCCCATGTCGTTCCTCCACTGCGATCGCATCATCCGGTGAATTAGAGATCGGGAACGAGTGGGAATGCTCCGCGCCGACTGCTCCAACCTTGAGCCACGAACGGTATCACCGCCGCTTGGGTTTCACATGGGCACGTGCGGGTATCCATCGCCGCACATCAGCGAGGGGGATGGATGCCGACAAATTACGAGGTGGTGCCGAATCCGGGCGGCGGTTGGGACGTGCGCAAGGACGGTGGTAAGCGGGCGAGTTCGCATCATCGAACACAGCCGGAGGCGGCGCGGGCGGCGAAGGACTATGCCCGCAAGGCGGGTGGCGGCGAGGTGCGCGTCCACGGTCGCGACGGCAAAGTACGCACTTCGGACACGATCGCCACACGCGATCCCTTCCCACCGCGCGGATGATGACCGAGAAGCGCGCCCCGAAGCCGGACATCGCCGCACCGTCGAACCTCGACGACCACCGCGACAGACGCGTCCAGCCACGCGCTGATGATGACCACATCCGCGACATGATGCGGGCCTTGGTGGAAGCGATCGAGGACAGCAAGAAGCATCTACGCTCGCAGCCGAGTTCGGACCTGTGGTAGCGGCTGGATGACGCAGCAAAAGGATGAGCGGGTGCGACGCGCAAAGCGCCTCGTGAACGAGGCGCGCGAGGCACTCGCGCTCGCCGAGGCCAGGTTACGGCGCATGCGCGACGCGCGCCGGCGACGTCACACCGCACCGTGAGCGAATGGCCGCGGATCGTGGACGTCGCTGATTCAGCCCTCGTTCGTCTGGACGATGGCAGGACGGCCAACCTGTGCGAGCAAGGCGCCCTCGCGTTCAAGGTCGAGATGAAATCCGGTGACCATCCAATGGTTGTGGTCGTCAGCCGTGATGTGTTCGAGGCCCTGCCAGAAGCGGAACGCGAGCCGCGCGTGCTGCTATGGGCAACGTCGCTGAACAACAGCGG
>JAWVEN010000037.1:0-2615 GCA_033856675.1 Gaiellales bacterium
GGACGCGCGTCGGACATCATGATGGCCCACCCCCTCGCCCTGCAGCTGCGCAACCTGCAGACCATGGTCGAGATCGGCGTCGACAAGAACTCGACGATCATGTTCCCCGCGCCGCTGATGAGCACGATCGGCGAGCTCGGCGTGTTCCTCGGACGCGAGGCGGATGCCGCCGCGGCGGTGACGCCGTCAGGCACCAACGGAGGGATGGTGAAGGGCTGATGGCACGCCCCACCACCACCACGAGGCAGTCCGCAGAAGCGCCCCACCCCCCTCCGCTCGTATCAGCACCTGCGAACGGCCGGGCGCACGCCCGCGTCCACGTTGACTGGGTGGTCGGCAGCTCCTCGCCGCCTCTCGTCTCGCTGGTCCTCTTCACCGCGATCCTCGGCTGGCTGCTGGGGCTGTTGCTCACCGCCGTGTTGCGATGGCGTACACGAAAGCCCCACCGCCAATGACCACGGCGCCCTCAGCCGGCGAAGCGACCTCGACGCTCGCCACCGCGGTGACGGTACGGCCGGTCGTTGCCCGGGACCTCCCGGCTCTCGAGAAGCTCCTCCACGCGCTCGACGCCCGATCGCGCTACCGGCGCTGGTTCTCCGTCGCCACCGACGTCCACGCAGCCGCCGTCTGGGCCGCCGACGCCGACGGCATCGAGGCCGTCGGGCTCGTCGCGACCACCGTCGACGAAGAGATCATCGGCCATGCCGCATTCATCACGATGGACACCACGCGCGCGGAGGTGTGCTTCGAAGTGGACGCGGCATGGCGTCACCACGGAATCGCCGGGCGCCTCCTGGCCGAGCTCGCCCGCCGGGCGAGGGCCCGAGGCTTGACCACACTTGTGGCCGAAGTCCTCGCAGAGAACGCCGACATGCTCGCGGTCCTGCATGAGCACGGCCCTTGCCGCGAGCAACTGTCCGGCGGCGTCATCGAACTACAGCTCACGATCCTGTGATGACGTCGAGAAGAGGGGGAGTGGGAGGGATCCGAACCCTCGGATCGATTTGGGGACCTCGGCCCCATCTTGCCGCACGGCCCGGCTGATGCGCGCTCGACCAGCAGCCCCGACGCGCCCGGGGCTTGCGCTTTCAGGCGAAAGCAGCATCGGCGGGCTGACGTCGCCATTGGCGAATTTCGCCCCCCATGAGGGGCACAATTCGCCACCGCCACCCGCGGCGTCCTGCTGCTTGAGGCAACGGCGGTAGCTCGGAGATCCGGAGTCGCTTGCAATAGGCGACCTCGACAAGGCTGACCGGCGCCGGCACAAGGCTGACCGGCGCCAGCGCAGCAATCAGCCGTTATCTTCCGGTCGCAACCGACTCGGGAGGCGCGGGGATGTACGGCAGGCTGCTTGCGGTGGGGTGTGGCGCGATCGTGCTCGGAGGTGCTGCACCCGCGCATGCGCTGACGGCGCACGTCGACGGCAACGCGCTCGTGGTCAACGCGGCGAAGGGCGAGCAGAACATCCTCGCCGTCCAGCCCGATCCCTCCGGCCCCACACAGGCTTCCTTTCTGATCGTCGAGTCCGGGACCGCCACGACGCACGCCGGCCCGGGTTGCGAGAAGACGCTCCGCGTGATCCGCTGCGCGCTCCCGTATGAGAATCCGGGGGTGCAGTTGTCGCTGTCGCTAGGCAACAAGCACGACTATGCGGTTGTCGCCGGAACCCAGTTCTATTACGAGCAGGTCGATGCGGGCAACGGCAACGACCGGGTCGACCTCAGCCGGGCCACAGGCAGCGGCTGGATCATCGGCGGCCCGGGCAACGATCAGCTCAACACGCGCAACGGCGCCTGGGACACCGTCGACTGCGGCAGCGGCGCCGATGCCCTCATCGCCGACCCCTTCGACGTGCAGTACGGCTGCTAGCCGCAGGCCACGGCGCTCACGACTCGACTCCGTCTCGTCTGCGTCGATCGCGCTCGCGGTGGCTCAGGAACGAACTGAACGAGCCGGCGAGCGCCGTGATGACGACGATCGCATAGAACTCGAGGCCGAGATCGAGTGCTCGGCCGGCTGTCGTGAGCGGATTTGGCATCTGCGAGGAGACCGTCAGTAGCTGTGCGGTGGTCCAGAACACAGCGTCTCCGAGGTTCGTGATCTGCGTCCCGCCGGAGTCGCGTTCGGAGAGCAGCACGAGCACGGAAGCCACGGCGTCCACCAACAGCGAGGCGACGATGAGCCGGACGAGCCGCTCGCGCAGCACCGTGTGCGTGTGCTCTGCGCCTCTTGCGATGTCTCGAATCTCGCGGGCAAGCTGGCCGGTCGCCATGGCTCACGGTTCGCCGCGGGTGAACGGGTCCCTCCGGCGACACAGGAACGTCCGCGCTCCGGCCTAGGAAGTGCCGGTGACCTTGAGTCCTGGTTGACGAAGATGTGGTGCAGCGCGCTGGAGGGGGCTTGACGGAGGGCCCTCAGGCCGGTACCTTCCCATAACGCTTGTTCCGTAACAAGCGTTATGCGATGCGGGGGCGGCAGATCAGAAATCCAGAAGCGCGAAGGCGCGTCGTCGAGGCCGCGTGGCGGGTGGTCGCCGCCGAGGGCGTGCACGGCGCGACGATGCGCAGGATCGCCACCGAAGCCGGTGTGACGACCGGCTTCGTCACGCACTACTT
>JAWVEN010000038.1:0-314947 GCA_033856675.1 Gaiellales bacterium
GTCACGGGTGCGCGTGCACCCGTGACTCACCGCCGAACCCGATTACCTCTCGAACTTGGCGAGGACGTGCTTGACGATCGTGTAGTCGTCGAGCCCGTATTTGGACATGTCCTTGCCGTAGCCGGACTGCTTGAAGCCTCCGTGCGGCATCTCGTTGAAGACCGTGAAGTGGTCGTTCAGCCAGACCGCGCCGAACTGCAGCCGGCGGACGGCGTTCAGCCCGCGGCGAGCGCTCTCCGTCCACACCGATGCGGCGAGGCCGTAGTCGACGTCGTTCGCCCAGCGGATCGCCTCGTCGTCGTCGCTGAACCGCTGTACCGTCACAACGGGGCCGAAGATCTCATTCTGGATGATCTCCGACCGCTGGTCGGCGCCGGTGACGACGGTCGGCTTGATGTAGAAGCCGCGGTCGCCGATGGTCTCGCCGCCGGTCGCCACGGACGCCCCGTTCGACGTTGCCCGCTCGAGGAAGCCCATCACGCGCTCCTGCTGGCGCTGGGACACGACCGGGCCCATGTCGACGTCGTCGCTCTCGGACGGATCGCCGACCTTGATCGTCTCCACCTGCTCGATCAGCGAGCCGAGGAGGTTGTCGTAGATCTTCGGGCCGGCGATGACGCGCGTCGCCGCCGTGCAGTCCTGTCCGCTGTTCCAGTAGCTCGCGAACTTCAGTGTCTCGGCGACCGCCTCGTAGTCGGCGTCGTCGAAGACGATCACCGGCGCCTTGCCGCCAAGCTCGAGGTGAACGCGCTTCAGGTTGCCGGCGGCCGCCTGCGCGACCTTGCGGCCCGAAGCGACCGAGCCTGTGATCGAGATGAAGCGGACTCGGTCGTGTGAGGCGATTGCCGCTCCGACCGGCTCACCATGCCCGGCCACGATGTTGAGGACGCCCGGGGGCAGGATGTCTGCCGCGATCTCGGCCAGCCGCAGCGTTGTGAGCGGCGTGATCTCGGACGGCTTCAACACGACGGTGTTGCCGGCGGCCAGCGCGGGCGCCAGCTTCCAGGCGGCCATCATCAGCGGGTAGTTCCAGGGCGTGATGCCTCCGCAGACGCCGATCGGCTCGCGGCGGATCATCGAGGTCGAGCCGCGCACGTACTCGGCCGCGGCCTGCCCCTCGGGGACGCGCGCAGCGCCCGCCATGAATCGGTAACAGTCGCTGGCGCCGTCCATCTCCTCCTTGGCAGCCTCGAGTGGCTTGCCGACGTTCAGCGACTCGAGCTCACCGAGCTCGTCGCGGTGCTCGTCGATCGCGTCGGCGAGCTTGTTCAGCAGCTCGAAGCGCTCCGCCGGCGTCGTCTCGCGCCAGCCGCCCTCGAAGAACGCCTTCTCCGCCGCCTGCACGGCGCGGTCGACATCCTCGGCTGTCGAGCGCGGAACCTCGGCGATCACCTCTCCGGTCGCCGGATTGATGATCTCGTCAACCTCACCGCTTGCCGACTCAGCCGGCTCGCCGTTGATGAAGTTGGCGTATCGCTTGATCGCGACACTCATGCGTGGTCCTCCGTCCTCGCGGGATATGTGCGCAGGATTCTACCGGTCTGACGAGGCACGATGGACTAGGCTTGGCCGCATGAGCACAGGCATCTTCACCCTTCCCGAGCCCTACAACGAGCCCATCCGCGACTACGCGCCGGGCTCGCCCGAGCGCGCCAGCCTGAAGCGGCGGCTCACCGAGCTGAATGGGCAGCAGATCGACATCCCCATGATCATCGGTGGCGAGGAGGTTCGCACCGGCAACACCGCGACCGTCGTCAAGCCCCACGACCACGATCACGTCCTCGCTGAGTACCACAAGGGCGGCACCGACGAGGTGCAAAAGGCGATCGACGCGGCGCGCGAGGCACGCGCGGACTGGTCACGCACTCCGTGGGAGGAGCGCGCGGCGGTGTTCCTTCGCGCTGCCGATCTGCTCGCCGGGCCGTGGCGCGACACGCTGAACGCCGCGACGATGCTCGGCCAGTCCAAGACCGCCTACCAGGCCGAGATCGACGCGGCCTGTGAGCTCGCGGACTTCTGGCGGTTCAACCCGTCATACATGGTCAAGATCATGGAGCAGCAGCCGGTCTCCAGCCGAGGCGTGTGGAACCGCCTGGAATACCGTCCGCTGGAGGGGTTCGTGTTCGCGGTCGCCCCCTTCAACTTCACCGCGATCGCGGGCAACCTGCCGACGGCGCCGGCGCTGATGGGCAACACCGTCGTCCTCAAGCCTGCGTCGACCGCCGTGTACGCGAGCTACTTCTTGATGAAGCTCCTCGAGGCTGCCGGCCTGCCCCCGGGCGTGATCAACCTGGTGCTCGGCTCGGGATCGGACATCGGCGACGCGGCACTCGCGAGCCCGGAGCTCGCGGGCATCCACTTCACGGGATCGACGCCGGTCTTCCAGTCGATGTGGCGGACGGTCGGGAACAACATCGACCGCTACCACGGCTATCCGCGGATCGTCGGCGAGACCGGGGGCAAGGACTTCATCTTTGCCCACAAATCGGCGGATCCGCAGGCGGTCGCCACGGCGATCATGCGCGGGGCGTTCGAGTACCAGGGGCAGAAGTGCTCCGCCGCATCCCGGGTGTACGCCCCCTCGAACCTGTGGCCCGAGATCCGCGAGGTGCTCGAGACCGAGGTGCCGACGATTCGCATGGGTGCGGTCGAGGACTTCCGCAACTTCATGGGCGCCGTCATCGACCGCAACTCGTTCCGGACACAGTCCGAGGCGATCGACCAGGTCAAGGCCAGCAGCGACGCCGACATCGTCGTTGGCGGCCAGGCCGACGACAGCGAGGGGTACTTCGTCTCGCCGACGGTCGTCTCGACCACCGACCCGGGATTCGACCTGATGCAGCGCGAGCTGTTCGGGCCGGTCGTCACCACCTACGTGTACGACGAGAAGCGCTACGACGACACGCTCGATCTGGCCAACGAGACCTCGCCGTATGCCCTCACCGGCGCCATCTTCGCAAACGACCGGTCGGCCATCGAGACAGCGCATGAGCGGCTCCGCGACGCTGCCGGCAACTTCTACATCAACGACAAGCCGACAGGCGCCGTCGTCGGCCAGCAACCCTTCGGCGGAGCGCGCGCGTCGGGGACGAACGACAAGGCCGGGTCGATGTGGAACCTGATCCGCTGGGCCAGCCCCCGGACGATCAAGGAAACGTTCGTGTCGCCGACCGACTACCGCTACCCGTTCATGGCGGAGGAGTAGGGGAGTGGACGCCGCCGCGGACGCACTGGCCGCTCTGCCGGGGCGGACGGCGGTGACGGCGGTCTCGCAGGACGGCACGGAGCTGACCTGCGACCCGTTCGAGCTCGATGGAACGGTGTTGCGAGCCTACGCGCCGCGGCTGAAGCTGGCCGGCGTACAGCGGCTGACGCTTCGGTTTGCGGTGGAGGGCGCTCCATGGATCGCGACCTTCGAGCTGGCCGAGGCCGAGTACCACAGCTTCGAGCAGGCGATCCTCGTCCTGCGCCTGGAGGGAATCGAGCCGGACACACAGGGACGCGACACGGCGCGGGTGGCGGTGCACGGCCCCGGCCGGCTTCAGGCGGTCTTCTGCCAGAACGCCGTCGACGGAAACGAGTACGAGATCCGGATCGATGACCTCTCGGAGACGGGCATCCTCCTCACGACCGAGCTGCGTGTGGAGCCTCGTGACCGGTTCGCCGTGATCATGGTGCTCGACGAGCGGCCGATGCGGGTCGAGGCCGAAGCCGTCAAGGTCGTCCCCGGGCCGTACGGGCGCTTCTCGGTCGGCGCACGCCTGACCCGCGTGACGGACGGCGACCTGCTCACCATTCGTCGCTTGGCGGCGTCGTCGGCGCTGGGCGGCGGAGAGTAGCGACACGGTGCCGGCACGGCTCGCGTCATGCGTGTGAACTGCCGGTGAACGACCTGGTCCGTAAGGTCGGGCCGGCTCAGCCGCAGGTGTCCAAGCACCTACGGGTGCAGAAGGAGGAAGACGATGGCAGCGACGAGTAGCGGGACGGCGAAGGTGACGCTCCCCACGGACGAGCAGATACTCATCACACGGGAGTTCGACGCCCCCAAGCATCTGGTCTACAAGGCCTGGACGACGCCCGAGCTGGTCCGTCGCTGGTGGACCGCCAATCGCGGGGAGATGACCATCGCCGAAATCGACCTGCGCGTCGGCGGGATGTGGCGGTACGTGATGGTGGCCGAAGGCGGCTTCGAGGTTGCGTTCCACGGGGAGTACCGCGAGATCGTCCCGAACGAGCGGCTCGTCTCGACCGAGGTCTACGAGGGCATGCCGGAGGGGGAAGCGGTGGACACCCTGACGTACACCGAGGTGGACGGGCGAACGACCATCACCCTTCTCGTGCAGCACACGAGCAAGGAGCACTGTGACGCCCACATCAACTCGGGCATGGAGGACGGCATGCAGGACGCGATGGACCTCCTGGAGCAGGTCGCGGTCTCCCTTCGCTGAGCGGCTGCGTTATCGCGGACGGATCGCCGTCAGCACGGCGGCACGCGCCGGCCGCGAACCGCAAAACTCCCGGAACGCCGCTGCCTCGGGGAGCTCCGGCCCGCCCTCGCGCCGGAGTACGAACCATGACCGTCGCAGCGGCGCTCCCGGGACCCGCACACGGCGTAGGGTGCCGGTGGCGAGCTCGAGCCCGGCGGCATGTGTCGAAAGCAGGCTGACGCCCAGGCCGACCGCCACCGCCTGCTTGATCGCCCCGTTCGAGCCGATCGTCATCACCGACTTGGGCGAGATGCCAGTCTCCTCGAGAAACGCCTCGACTGTGGCGCGGGTGCCCGACCCGTGCTCGCGGAGCAGCCAGGTCTCCGACTCGGGGTCGGTGACGTCGGCCTCGGCGCCGGCCACGACGACCAGCCGGTAGTTGAGGAACGGCACGCCGGCGATTCCCGACCCGGCGGGCGGTCGGCCGCCGATGGCAACGTCGACCTCACGGCGGAGCAGTCGCTCCATCACGACCGACCGGTTGCCGACCTCCAGCGACACCTCGACATCCGGGTGCTCTGCGCGAAATGCCTTCAGGAGCGGCGGCACGACGTACTCGCCGGCCGTGGTCACGGCAGCCAGCCGCAGCGTGCGCGCCGCGCGGACCTCGCGAAGCGCCTGGTCGCGAAGACCGATCAGCTCGGCCGCATAGCGCGCGAGCGTCTCGCCCGCGGGCGTCAGAGCCACTCCACGCCCCTGGCGGGCAATCAGCTCCACCCCAAGGCTTCGTTGCAGTGCGCCGACGGCGGCAGACACGGCGGGCTCGGTGACGACCAGAGCGGCGGCTGCACCGCGCACCGACCCGGTGCGGGCGAGGGCCAGAAACGTGGTCAGCTGACCGAACGTCATTGCAGCATTACCTTATCAATCAGCTCGAATGTTTCAATTGTGTCTGCAGTGTCGGCGCCGTAGCCTTGCCCGCATGTCACATCAACACACACCGCTCTTCGCAGCCGGCGTCAAGGAATACCGCGAGACGTACTGGCAGCCCGGCTACGAGCCGGCAGACACCGACATCCTGACCGCCTTTCGCGTGACGCCGCAGCCCGGCGTCCCGATCGAAGAGGCGGCCGCCGCGGTCGCAGCCGAGTCGTCGACCGGCACCTGGACGCAGGTCTGGACCGACCATCTGGTCGATATCACCCGCTACCAGGCCAAGTGTTACCGGCTGGCGCCGGTGCCCGCCGAGCCCGACCAGGCCATCGCCTTCATCGCCTATCCGCTCGACCTGTTCGAGGAGGGATCGGTCTCGAATGTGATGAGCTCGATCGTGGGCAACGTTTTCGGCTTCAAGGCCCTCCGCGCCCTGAGGTTGGAGGACATGCGCATTCCGCCCGCCTACATGAAGACGTTCCAGGGGCCGCCTAACGGCATCCAGGTGGAGCGCGACAAGCTGAACAAGTACGGCCGCCCGATGCTCGGCTGCACGATCAAGCCCAAGCTCGGCCTGTCGGCCCGCAACTACGGCCGCGCGGTCTACGAAGCCCTGCGCGGAGGCCTCGACTTCACGAAGGACGACGAGAACATCAACTCGCAGCCGTTCATGCGCTGGCGCGACCGGTACGAGTTCGTGATGGAGGCCGTCAAGAAGGCGGAGAGCGAGACCGGCGAGCGCAAGGGGCACTACCTGAATGTCACGGCGCCCACGGTCGAGCAGACGTTCGAGCGCGCCGAGGTTGCGAAGCAGCTCGGCGCGCCGATCATCATGCACGACTACCTCACCGCCGGCTTTGCGATGCACCAGTCGCTCAGCCACTGGTGCCGCGCGAACGGCATGCTGTTGCACGTCCATCGCGCGATGCACGCGGTGATGGACCGCCAGAAGAATCACGGCATCCACTTCCGGGTGCTCGCCAAGTGGCTGCGCATGGCCGGCGGCGATCACCTCCACGTCGGCACGGTCGTCGGAAAGCTCGAAGGCGACCGCGCATCGACGCTGGGGGTGATCGACCTGCTGCGCCTCGATCACATTCCGGCGGATCCCGCGCGCGGGCTGTACTTCGATCAGCCGTGGGTCTCTCTCCCGGCCGTGATGCCGGTCGCCTCCGGCGGCATCCACGTGCATCACATGCCGGATCTCGTGGAGATCTTCGGCGACGACTCGGTGCTGCAGTTCGGCGGCGGCACGCTCGGCCACCCGTGGGGCAACGCCGCCGGCGCCACCGCCAACCGCGTCGCCCTGGAGGCCTGCGTCAAGGCCCGCAACGAGGGCCGCGCCCTCATAGCCGACGGCCCGCAGATCCTTCGCGAGGCCGCAGCGCACAGCCCCGAGCTCGCGGTTGCGATGGAGACCTGGAAGGACATCCGCTTCGAGCAGCCCACCGTCGACACCCTGGATGCCACTCATGCCGTCTGAGACCTTCAGCTACCTGCCATCCCTGACCGACGCCGAGGTTCGCGCCCAGGCCGCCAATCTGGCGCGCGAGGGCCTGATCCCCGGGCTCGAGTACACGCGCGAGCCTTCACCGCGCGACAGCTTCTGGTCGCTGTGGAAGCTGCCTTTCGTCGACCGCCCCTCCCCTGACGCCGTGCTTGCCGAGATCGACCAGTGCGCCGCCGAGCACCCCGACGCGCACATCAAGCTGGTCGGCTACGACAGCGTCAGACAGGGGCAGGTGGTCTCCTTCGTCGTGCGAGTGCCACGGTAGAGTCGCCCCGATGCCACGTCCCATCATCCTCGGTGTCGTCGGCGATTCGGCCAGCGGAAAGACCACGCTGACGCGCGGACTGGTGCGGCTGCTTGGGCAGGAGCAGGTCTCCCACGTGTGCCTCGACGACTACCACCGCTACGACCGCTCACAACGCGGTGGGATGTCCATCACGCCGCTGCACCCGGAGTGCAACCACATGGACATCATGGCGCAGCACCTTCGGCTGCTGCGCTCGGGCGATCCGATCATGAAACCCATCTACCGTCATGCCGACGGCACCTTCGGCCCGCCGGTGTATCTCTCCCCGGAGCGCTTCCTGATCGTGGAAGGGCTGCTCGGCTACCACACCGAGAGCACGCGCGACTGCTTCGACATCCGGGTGTACCTGGATCCCCCGGAGAGCCTGCGCCGGCGGTGGAAGGTCGTCCGCGACTGTTCGCGACGCGGCTACACCACCAACCAGGTGCTCGACGAGCTCGACCGGCGCGAGCCCGACTCCGAGGCGTTCATCCGGCCGCAGCGACACCACGCCGACATCGTCGTGCGATTCGCGCCGCCGCCCGGAGCGGACGAGGAGGCGGATCCCACCCATCTTGACGCCCACCTGCTGCTGCGACCGGGGCTGCCGCACCCCGACCTTTCGGATGTCGTCGGCTGCGACGACGATGGCCTCTCCCTGGTGGGCGCAAACGGCGAGCAGGACCTGCGCGTCCCCGGACGGCTCGAGCCGGCCGCGGCTCTCGAGCTGGAGGAGCGGATCTGGTCGCATATGCACTTCGCCAGCCACCTGCGCTCGGAGCGGCTCGGCGAGTTCACGATCGGCACCGACCTGCACCGATCCGACTCCCTCGCGCTCGTCCAGCTGCTCGTGCTGTACCACCTCGTCACCGCTCGGGCGAAGGTCGCCCTCGGCGGCGCCGAGGCCGCTACGCGCGAGTAACTCCAGCCGGCCGCTACCAGTCTGTCGGGTTTCGCGGCGCTGAAGCGGACGGCCCAGGTCAGGGGATTGAGCGGGCTATGATCGCCCGCTGATGCGCGTCGCCGTAATCGGACTTGGCACGATGGGCGCTCCGATGGCCAGGCACCTGCTCGATGCCGGCCACGAGGTCGTCGTCCACAACCGCACCCGCTCGCGCGAGCAGCCGCTGGTGGAGCTGGGCGCCCAGCGGGCCGCCTCTCCGGCGGAGGCCGCACGCGGAGCGCATGCGGTCCTGACCTGCGTCTCGGACACCCCGGACGTGGAGGCGGTTCTGGAAGGGCCCGACGGTGCGGCATCGACACTTGATGCGGGGGCAGTCGTCATCGACTGCTCGACGGTGTCGCCCACGGCGACGGCAGAGCTGGCGGCCCGGCTGGCCGAGCGCGGCATCGGTATGGTCGATGCCCCGGTCTCGGGCGGCTCGGAGGGAGCCGAGAAGGGGACGCTGACGATCTTCGTCGGCGGCCGCGACGAGGACGTCGCCAAGGCGATGCCCGTGCTCGAGGCGTTCGGCCGGCGCATCACGCATCTCGGTCCATGTGGGTCAGGGCAGATGGCGAAGGCCGTGAACCAGGTGATGATCGCCGGCACCTACGCGACGGTCGGCGAAGGGCTCGCGCTCGCGCAGGCTGCGGGACTCCCGCCGGACGCGCTCGTGGAGGCACTTTCGGCCGGTGCCGCGGCGTCGTGGGTGCTCGAGAACCGCGCCGGCAACGTGATCTCGGACAGCTACCCGCTCGGCTTCAAGGCCGCGCTCCACCGCAAGGACATGGGCATCGCGCTCGACGAAGCGCAGCGGCTGGGGCTCCACCTCGGCGTTTCTCAGCAGGTGGCACGCCAGGAGGACGAGTTGATCGCCGAGGGGCACGGAGACGAGGATGTGAGCGCGCTGGCGCGGATCGCCAAGCGCTCCAACCGGTGAGCATCCAGGTTCGTCCGGTGTACAGCGAGGAAGGTCTGCGCGAGGCGGCGCGCGTGCACGCCACCGCGTTCGGCCATCGCTTCGAGGATGAGCGTCTCGAGAAGGTGCTCCTGCCGGCACTCGGGTTCGTGAACGTCTTCGGCGCCTTCGATGACGGCAAGATGGTGGGTGTGGGCGTCGACCAGCCGCTCGAGCTGACGGTTCCGGGCGAGCGGTTCGTGAAGACGCGCGGCCTGACCTGGGTCGGTGTGCTGCCGACCTATCGCCGGCGCGGAGTGCTGACCTCCCTTATGGACCACCACCTGAACGGCCTGCGTGCGCTCGAGATGCCGTTGTCGATCCTCTGGGCGTCCGAGACCACCATCTACGGGCGGTTTGGGTACGGGCCGGCCACCGAGCGGGTGAGCGAAGCCGAGATCGACAACCGGCACAGTGCATTTGGCGTCCCGTTCGAGGACGACGGGCGGATGGTGCTGATCGACGACCCCTCGCCGGTGCGGGTGATGCGGGAGGTGCTGGATGCGGCTCGGCCCCACATCCCGGGGGAGGTCGACCGCAGCGACCGCGACCTCGTCGATCAGTTCGCCGACGCCGACAAGAAGGAGTTCCGGATCGCCCACGTGGCGGCAGACGGCTCGCACGACGCATTCGCGGTCTACAAGGTGGAGAGCGACTGGCCCCACGAGGCGTACGCCCAGAGCCGCGTGCAGGTCTCGACGCTGCTCGCGTCGAGCGACACGGGGTACGCCGCCATGTGGCGCTACCTCCTCGACCTCGACCTCACGCGCACCGTCACCGTCCAGAACCGCCCCTTGGACGACCCGATCCGGTGGCTGCTACGCGAGTGGCGGTACTTCCACGTCAAGCACGTCTCCGACGGCCTCTGGCTGCGGCTGCTCGACGTGGCCGCATCGCTCGAGGCTCGCTCGTACTCGGCGGACGGCGAACTTGTGCTCGACGTCGACGGCGAGCGCCTCCTGCTCGTCGTGTCCCGTGGATCTGCGAGCTGCTCCCAGACCAGCCGGGAAGCCGACATCGCGCTCGGCGTGGCGGAGCTGGGAGCTGCGTACCTCGGAGGGCAGCGCTTCGACGCCATGCGCCGCGGCCTACGCCTCCGCGAACTGGCCCACGGAGCGTGTGAGCGTGCCGACGCGATGTTCCGCGCTGCGCGCGAGCCGTGGTGCAGCTACGAGTTCTGAGCTGCCGTCACCGCGACCGGCTCGAGGTCGAACGGCAGCAGTTCGACCACCTCGTCGTTGAGCCGGGCCAGCGTCTCCTGGTCAGGGCCGGAGAGCGCGATCACCGCCAGCCGGTGCGACAGCGGGTCGCCATCGTTCTCTGAGAGGCGCTGCCCCTCGTGCACCAGGAGCTCGATCTGGGAGCCCGGGAACCGCTCGGCCACCGGCCAGGTGTGGGGAACCGACCGGACCACGGCGTCGTGATAGGTACGCATCACGAAGCTGGCGGCGACCACGCCCGCTCGCGGGGCGGGCACCTCCGGTCGCCCGCCGGCGGCGAGCTCCAGCTGGATCTCGTAGCTGGAGACGCCGTGCACCGCACGGACAAGCGGCGAGTACTGCGATGCCATGCGGCCATTCACCTCGACGATCGACACGTTGCCGTCGGGCGCGACGAAGAACTCGATGTTGAACATCGACTGGTCGAACCCGAGCGCGGGCATCAGGCGCTCGGCGATCTCTGCCATGCGCTGTTGAGGGCGGTCGGGCAGCGAGCTCGGGTACTCGAAGCGCAGGAAGCTGATGCCGTTTTCGTGCATGACGGCATCGGTGACGCCGATGGGGGTCATCTCGTCGTTCTGCATGAAGCCTTCGAAGGTGACCAGGCGGCCGGATAGCAACTCCTCGGCGATCAGGTGGCGGAAGCTCGCCTGCCGGGCAGCCGCGAGCACCTCGGCCAGGCGCTCGTCGGAGTCGACGACGTATGACTGCTGCGAGAGGTGCCCCTGCACCGGCTTGACGAAGAACGGGTAGGGCAGCACGGGCGTGGCGGGGGGCTTCAGCGCGTCGAGCATCGCGAAGGCCGGTGTCGCCTCCGGCACCGTCTCCTTCGCGACGCGCCGGCAGGCCAGCTTGTCGTGACAGCGCATGAACGCCTCGTATCCGGGGCCGGGCAGTCCGAGCCGATCGGCGACGACCACAGCAAGGGCGGCGGTTGAGTCGCTCGACCCGAACACCCCGTGCAGGCCGGTTTGCTCCTCGAAAACAACATCGAAGCGGGCGAGGATGCGGCCGTCCGCCAGATTCAGCAGGTCACGGCGCGTAGGTGCGACGACGAGCAACCGCCTCATGTGGTGTCAGTCCTCTTCATCCGTCGCCACGTTACTGATCCCAAGCGCGGATGCAATCGCAGCTCCAGTGCGAGTCCCCGCGCACATGCGCCGACATGGTAGGCGGTGCAGCTCGTTCCGGCCAGCTCAGCGATCACACCGCACGACGTAGGGCTTCGCACCCTCGGACGATCCCTCCGCCTTGGCCGACGTCGCAGGTGTCTGTTCCCGCGCCTGCGAGCAGGCGGTCGAATCCCCAGCTTCCGAAGAGGAAATCGTCGCCCTCGCCACCGCCAAGCGTGTCATCGCCCGCACCGCCGCCGATTGTGTCGGCGCCCCCCTTCCCCGCGATCACGTCATGTCCGCGATTACCGCGAATGACGTGGCTGACCTCCGCTTGGGGACAGGCGATCACCTCACACGCGGTTGCCAAGTGCGAACGGCGGGACTTACCCCCAGATGCGTGCTGCGGTCCGTGCAATCGTTGCCAGCTTCGACCGCTCGTCGTCCATCGTGATTGCATTTCCGATCACCGAGGTGGCGAACCCGCACTGAGGTGAGATCGCGAGCCGCTCGAGGTCGATGTGCTCGGCCGCCTCGCGCGTGCGGCTCTCGAGCTCGTCCTCGGTCTCTGGCCTGGCCGACTTGGTCGTCACCAGGCCGAGCACGACCATGCGGTCGTCGGGCACCTCTCTCAGCGGCTCGAACCCGCCCGACCGCTCGTCGTCGTACTCCAGCAGCAGTCGTTGCGCCTTGACGCCGCGGAACACCCGCTGGGCGATCGGGTCGTAGCCGCCGGAGACAAGCCAGCGGCTGCCCTGGTTCCCGCGGCAGAGGTGGAACCCGAACGTGACGCCTGGCGCCGCGTCGATCACCGCGTTGTCGAGCTCGATCCCGTGGTCGAGCCACCGCTCCAGCGTCCACCCCTGCGACTCGTAGAACGCACGTGTGGCGGGGTCGATCAGCAGCGGGTAGTGAGGCGCGTCGAGCTGGATGTACGTGGCGCCCAGGCGGGCGAGCTCCGCGACCTCATCGCGCATGATCTCGACGACGTCGGTAAGGAAGTCGTCGAGCGTCGGATAGGCGCTGCGCGAGACGTCCGGCGACCAGAGATTTGCGTAGAGACTGGGGCTCGTCAGCGTCACCTTCGGGATGCGGGTGGTGCGGCCGCGCAGATAGGTGAACTCCTCGGCTGCGATGTGATGGCGGCGCCGCAACGGCTCGCGGACGCCGAGCCGGTCGGGGCGGTCGGTGGTGCGGTCGCCGACCTGCTCGTCGCCGTGCCACTCGCCCCACAGGTAGGCGTCGATCGGTACGTCGCCGAAGCCCTCGACCGCATCCGGGAGACCGCTCTGAAACGACAGCCGTCGCATCTCGCCGTCGGTGACGACATCCAGGCCGGCCTCCTCTTGCAGCTGCACGGCGGCGTCGACCGCAGCGTCCTCAATCCGTTTGAACTCGGTCGGCGAAAGCTCACCGCGGTCGAACCGCTCGCGCGCCTCGAGCAGCTCGGGCGGGCGCAGCAGGCTGCCGACGACGTCGGTGTGTGCGGTCACCATGGCGCCTGAGTCTACCGAGAGCGCTCTGCGATACTTGCGCGGTGATCCGCCCGGAGTGAGCGTGTCAGCGGCAACCATCGCCGAGGCTGTGCGGCACGGCGAGGCGACGGCGTCCGACATCGTCGCAGTCGCGGTCGCCCGTGCGCGGCGCGTCCAGAGCCACACCAACGCGGTGGCCGTACCCCTCGGCGAGCAGGCACACGAAGCGGCGCGAGCCATCGACCGCCTGCCCGCACGCGACCTGCCGCTTGCCGGAGTGCCCGTCAGCGTGAAGGAGTCGTTCGAGGTCGCGGGAACGCCTGCCAGTGGTGGCGTCGAAGCGCTTGCCGGGCGGCTGTCGGAACGCGACGCTCGCGTCGTCGCCGCATTGCGCTCCGCCGGCGCCGTCGTCGTCACCAAAGGCAACCTGGCTCAGCTCTTGTGGTTTGCCGAGAGCGACAACCCCGTCTACGGCCGTACGTCGAATCCCTGGTCGCCTGATCGGTCACCGGGCGGCTCGAGCGGTGGCGACGCCGCGATCGTCGCCTCCGGAGTGGTGCCGGTGGCGGTCGGGACGGATATCGGCGGCAGCGTCCGAATACCCGCGCATTGCTGCGGTGTCTCGGCACTGAAGCCCACCGCGGGGCGGCTGTCGCTGGAGGGCAGCCTGGACGAGCTCCTGTTCGCGGGCCTCGCGGAGATCCGCAACCAGCCAGGGATCTTCGCGCTCGACCCGCGGGACATCGAGCTCGTGCTGGGCGTGCTCGACGCTGCAGCCGCCGATCGCGGCGGTCCCCGCGTCGCAGCGGCATCGCCGGCAGGCGTGCGGGTCGGCGTTTTCGACGACAACGGGGTCATGGCCGTATCGCCGTCGGTTCGGCGGGCGGTTGCGATCGCCGCCAAGGCGGCTGAGGCCGCCGGCGCGGAGGTGGTGGAGTTCACGCCGCCCGGCGCCGCAGAGGCCCTCGAGCTGTTCGACGCCGTCTTTCAGGCAGACGGCGGCGCGACGCTCGAACGACTGCTTGCCGGCGGACAGGCACACCCGCGTGTCGCCGCCGCGATCGATGGCGCGCGCCGGGGCGCCCTCGACGTCGCCGGCGTTGCAGTCCTTCGGACGCGCATCGCGGCCTACCGGCACCGCTTCTCGCGCGCCCTCGACGAGCATGGAGTCGACGCTGTCATCTGTCCCGTGTACCCGGTCCCCGCGGTGGAGCATGGGAAGAGCGGCGATGTGGTCGGCGGGCAGAGCTACAGCTCGCTGTGGAACCTGCTCGGCTTCCCCGCAGGGGTTGCGCCCGTCACGACTGTCCAGGAGCGCGAGGAGCAGGCGTCGGCCGGCCTACCCGTCGGGGTACAGGTGGCGGCGCGCCCTTGGCGTGAGGATCTGGTGCTGGGTCTGATGTCCGCCATTGCCGTCGAAATGCCGCCACCTACGCTGGTGTAATACGGCATACCGCACGGTTGTTGTCATATCTGAAATATGGTACGTTCGCCGCGTGTCTGTCCCCCCGCAGGCCGAGTTCGCTGAGAGACACGGCGCCATCGCGACGCTCAATCTGCGCGCGCGGCCCGACACGCTGACCGACATCGTCTACGAGGCCATTCGGCAAGGGATCATCGACAAGCGGCTCCCGCCGGGTGCGCGAGTGACCGAGGCGGCCCTGGCGGAGCAGCTCGGCGTCAGCAAGACGCCGGTTCGCGAGGCGCTCCTGCGCCTCAGGGACGTCGGCGTGATCGAGGACCACGGCCGGCGGGGTGGCCGGGTCGTGCGCTCATCCGAGGCGGCGATCCGCCGTGCGTACGAGGTGCGGGAAGCGGTCGAGTCCTACGCGGCCGGAAAATCTGCCGAACGGTCGACGGCGGGCGAGCGCGAACGGCTCCGGGCGGCCGCACTTCGCTCGCTCGAGCGCGCGCGCCGGAACGACCTGGTCGGATTCCTCGAGGATGACGTGGCATTTCACCGGCTGATCGGGGAGAGCGCCCGCAACCCGGAGCTCCACCGCATGATCGACAATGCTCTCACTCTCGCACTGACCCTTCGGCGACGCGATCGACCGCATGCCACGGCGTCCGTGACGTGCGCGGAGGCGCATGTCCGTATTGCCGAGGCGATCACGGACCGCGACTCGGCGGGCGCAGAGCGTGAGATGCGGTCGCACATCGGGTTTGTGCTCACAGTTGTCGCCGCCGGCTCCGACCGCGGCTCGATGGACGAGGTGGCCGTCTGACGATTCCGTAGAACTGACCTTTCCGTGGACGTTCGACGCGCACACGCACACGCGCAAAAGGAAGCGAGGCTTTTGTGAACGATCTCGAGTATCACCTGTACGAAGAGGCAAAGGCAGGCAGGCTGACGCGTCAGCAGTTGCTTGTCCGAGCGAGCGTGCTCGGCATTTCGGTTCCGGCGCTGGCGGCCATCCTGTCTGCATGCGGTGGTGGTTCCAGCAGTAGCACCCCCGCCGGCAGCAGCAGCGGCGGCAACGTGAAGACCGGCGGGACGGGCATCTTCGGCATTACCAGCCCGGCTCAGGACGTCGACCCGGTGACGATGTTCAACACCGGATCGATCATGACCACGCAGCTGGCATGCGACTACCTCGTCTTCCCGGCCGAGGACTACGCCTTGCAGCCACGCCTGGCCACGAAGTGGGAGTCCGCCACCGTGCCCGACGAGTGGACGTTCACGATCCGCCAGGGCGTGACATGGCACGACGGAACGCCGTTCACGGTCGACGACGTCGTTGCGTCGTTCGACCGCATCACCGATCCCGAAATCGGATCGGCAGCGCTGTCGGCGTTCGCCGGCGTGCTCTCGAAGGGCAACGTCGAGAAGGTCGACGAGGAGACGGTCAAGTTCCACCTCGACCGCCCGTACGGCGATTTCCCCTACCTGCTCTCGTCGTTCAACTACAACGCGGTGATCCTGCCGAAAAACTACGAGATCGGCACATTCACCAAGGGCGGCATCGGAACCGGGCCGTTCATCCTGAAGACCTTCTCGGTCGACCAGGGTGTCACCTACGAGAAGAACCCGAACTACTGGGGCGACGGGCTGCCGTACCTGGACGCCGCAGAGATCAAGTACTTCGCCGACACGCCGCCGATCGTCCTGGCACTCCAGGGCGGATCGATCCACGTGTTCCCGCAGGTTCCCTACCAGGGCTCGCAGGCGCTGTTCGCCGACTCCAACATCAAGGTGACGGAGACGTCGTCGAGCGAGTACCGGACACTCCAGATGCGGGTCGACATGGAGCCGTTCAGCTCCAAGGAGGCACGGCAGGCCGTCGCGTACTCCCTCGACCGGCCCGGGTTGGTCGAAGGACTCCTCGGCGGCAAGGCGGAGCTCGGAAACGACCACGCGTTCGCCCCGATCTATCCCGGCTCGCCCACGACGGACGACGTCCCCCAGCGGACACAGGACATCGAGAAGGCGAAGCAGCTCCTGGCCGACGCCGGCCTCACGGACCTGCAGGTCACGCTGACCACGGAGCAGTTCCTGGAGATCCCGCAGTACGCGCAGTTCATCAAGGAGATGTGCGCGCCGGCGGGGATCAATGTCAATCTCGACGTCCAGCCGCAGACGAAGTTCTATGGCACGGGTGCCAACCAGCCCTGGCTGCAGGTGCCGTTCGGCATCACGGACTGGGGCGCACGCGGAACGGCTGGTCAGACCATCGACCCGGCGTATCTCTGCCGCTCCGTCCCGGCCCCCGACCTGTCGAATGCGGGTGCGTGGAACTCGGCTCACTGGTGCAACGAGGAGTTCGACCACCTGGTCGAGGCGTTCGAGGCCGAGGTCGACGAGCAGAAGCGCAAGGACCTCGCCGTCCAGGCCGCCACGATCCAGCAGGACGAGGTTCCGGACGTGATCGCGTACTGGATTCGCGAGCTTCGCGCCACGCGAACGAACGTCAACGGCATTGCGCCCGGCCCGACGTTCCACCTCGATGCGAGGGAGATGTGGCTCGCCTGAGCAACACCGGGGCCGGCGCTTCGTGCGCGAAGCGCCGGCCCCTCGGGCACCGGTAGGATCAATCGATGGGCCGCTATGTGCTGAAACGGCTCGGCCTTACGGCTATCACGCTGGTGCTGGTTTCGTTCGCCGTTTTTGGGGCGGCCGAGCTGCTCCCCGGCGACGTCGGGCGGGCCATCCTCGGCCCGTTTGCCAGTCGGCAGCAGGTCGAGCAGCTGAACCACGAGTTGGGCGCGGACCAACCGCTCGTCAAGCGGTACGTCACGTGGGCCGGCGACTTCGTACGCGGTGATTGGGGCACGTCGCCGATTCAGCGTGTCGAGGTGCGGCCCCTTGTGCTCGAGCGGATGAAGAACTCGCTCCTGCTGGGCGCGTTCGCACTGCTTCTGATCGTGCCCATTTCGGTGCTGTTGGGGGTGATCGCCGCGCTCAAGTACGGCAAGACTCTCGACCGCGTCATCTCGATCGCGGGCCTGTCGTTCGTCGCCTTGCCGGAGTTCGTCGTCGGCGTGGTCGTGATCGTGGTCTTCTCCGTGCAGCTGGGGTGGTTCCCCGTCTCGTCACAGGTGCCCGATCCCAACCCGGTCGACGTCGTCAGGCAGTTCATGCTGCCGTCGATCCCGCTGATGTTCGTCCTGTTCGGCTACATCTCGCGGATGGCGCGCGCGGGCACGATCGAAGCGCTGCGCTCGAACTACACGCGCACCGCGGTGCTGAAAGGCATGCCCCGCCGGCACGTGATCGTGCGGCATGTGCTCCGCAACTCCCTGCTTCCGACCATCACCGTTGTGAGCGTGCAGGTCGGCTACCTGGTCGGCGGACTGGTCGTGATCGAAACCCTGTTCAGCTACCCCGGCATCGGGCAGTTGATACTGAACGCCGCCGTCGGCCATGACCTGCCGACGCTCGAGGCGGCGGTGCTGATGATTGCAGTGCTCTACATGGTGGCGAACTTCGTCGCCGACGTGCTGTACGCGCTGCTGAACCCGCGGCTGAGGTTGGCAACGTGAGCGTGATCGACCAGACCGGTCTCGCAGGTGACATCCCCGGTGGCGCACCGCCCGTGGATGTCCGGCGGGCACGCCGGCTGCGCCGGGGAGAGCTGCTCCGCGCCCTGGTTCGGTCGAAGACCTTCCTCGTCGGCTTTGGAATCCTGCTCTTCTGGGTCGTCTCGGCGCTGGCGTGGCGGTGGATCGTTCCCCACAGCCCCCAGGCGATCAGCCCGAGCGAGACCCTGGCGTCGCCGGGCGCCGATCACTGGTTCGGCAACGACAACCTCGGGCGCGACGTGTTCTCGCGAGTGATCGCAGGTGCCGCGCCGGTGCTGACGGTGGCTCCACTGGCGACGCTCCTCGGGATCGCCGGCGGAACCACCCTCGGACTGATCACGGGCTATTACCGTGGGTGGGTGGACGACGTCTTCAGCCGCATCGTCGACGCACTGCTCGCCTTCCCCCTGATCATCATGGCGGTGCTCGTGCTGGCCTCTCTTGGCCGCGACACGCGCAACGTCATCCTCGTCATCGGGATTATCTTCACCCCGCTGATCGCGCGCACCGTGCGCTCTGCCGTGCTCGTCGAGCGGGAGCGCGAGTACGTTGCCGCCGCCCGGCTGCGTGGCGAGCGCGGGCCGCGGATCATGGTGGCGGAGATCCTCCCCAACATCACCGCGCCGATCCTCGTGGAGGGCACGATCAGGCTTGGCTATGCGATCTTCGCGTCGGCCACGCTGGCCTTCCTGGGGCTCGGCATCCAGGATCCGTCGCCCGACTGGGGGCTTGCCATCGCCAACGGTCGCGCCTATCTGCAGGTCGCATGGTGGATGGTGCTGTTCCCCGCCGCAGCGCTGGCAACGCTCGTGGTCGGCGTGAACCTGGTGGCGGATGGACTGCGGCGGGTGGTCGAGGAGTGAGCGTCGCGGCCGATCAGGCGGCGGTGCGGATCCAGGGGCTCACGGTTGCCTACCGCAGGCGAGGCCGGCTCCTGCGCGTGCTCGACGACGTCTCGTTCTCGATCGGTCGCGGTGAGGCGTACGGGCTGGTCGGTGAGTCCGGCTGCGGCAAGACGACCGTCGCGATGTCGCTGATGCGGTACCTGCCGGACAACGCCGAGATCGAGTCCGGCAGCATCATGTTCGGCGATGAGGACGTCCTCACCGCCGACGATGCGACGCTGCGCTCGTGGCGTGGCGACCGGATGGCGATGGTCTACCAGGACCCCGGCACTGCGCTCAATCCGTCGATCAAGGTGGGCGAGCAGATTGCCGAGGTGTATCGCTTCCACAAGCACATGAACCGGAGCGATGCGCTGGCGGCCGCCGTCGAGATGCTGTCGACGGTGCAGATCTCATCACCCGAGCGAGTCGTTCGCCGCTACCCACACCAGCTTTCCGGCGGTCAGCAGCAGCGCGTCATGTTCGCGATGGCGCTTGCGACCGACCCCGACCTGCTGGTGCTCGACGAGCCGACCACGGGGCTCGACGCCACCGTCGAAGCGGAGGTGCTCGACCTGGTCGAGCAGCTGCGGACGCAGTTCAACACCTCGATCCTGTTCGTCAGCCACAACCTCGGCATCGTCGCGCGCATGTGCGAGCGGGTCGGCGTGCTGTACGCCGGGCGCCTGATCGAGCAGGGGCCCGCCCGCGAGGTGTTCCGAAACCCGCGGCACCCGTACTCGCTGGCGTTGCTCCGCTGCATGCCGCGGCTCGGGATGCGCAAGGACGTCGACCGGCTGGACCCGATCCCGGGCTCGCTGCCGGCAATCGGCGCCGACCTCTCCGGCTGCGTGTACGCGGAGCGTTGCCCGATTGCGCGCGACCGCTGCCGCGCCGACGCGCCGCCGATGGACATGGTGGGGGAGGGGCATGGCGTGCGCTGCTTCTACCAGGAGGAGGTGCCGCAAATCCCGCCCGGCGCCGCATCCGTCGAGCAGATACCGGCGGCCCTGGTCGAGGAGGGCGTGCTGCTGAAGGTCGACGATCTCGTCAAGTCCTACGGCTCGGGTGGCAACGAGGTGGTCGCGGTGGCCGGCGTCGACATCCACGTCGGCCGTGGAGAGGTACTCGGCCTGGTGGGCGAGTCCGGTAGCGGCAAGACGTCGCTCGCAAAGTGCATCGTCGGCCTGGTCGATCCCAACGGTGGACGCATCGAGTTCGAGCAGATGGACGTGACCACCGGCCGTAGCCGTGGGCGTGAGGCTCGCCGGCGGCTCCAGATGGTGTTCCAGAACCCCGACAACGCGCTCAACCCCGCTCATACGGTCCGCTCGATCCTGCGCCGCTCACTGCAACTGTTGTCCGACGTGCGGGGGAAGGACACCCAGGACGCGGAGATGAACTCGCTTGCACGCTCGGTGCGCCTGGAGCCGCGTCATCTCGACGTGAGACCGGCATCGCTCTCCGGTGGGCTGAAGCAGCGTGTCGCGATCGCACGTTCGTTCGCCGGCAACCCGTCGATGGTGCTGTGCGACGAGCCCACGTCGGCGCTCGACGTCTCGGTGCAGGCGGCCATCTTGAACCTCCTGGTCGACCTCCAGCGGCGCCAGGGTGTGTCGTACGTGTTCATCTCACACGACCTGGCTGTCGTCCGTTACGTCGCCGACAGGATCGCCGTCATGTACCTCGGCCAGATCGTCGACGTCGGCCCTGCGGAGGCCGTCTTCAGCGCGCCGCACCACCCGTACACCGAGGCGCTGCTGTCGGCCATCCCCAGCCTCGACGTCGACGCCAGGCCGCGCATCAAGCTTCACGGGACGCTGCCGAGTCCGAGCGACCCGCCGAGCGGCTGCCGCTTCCACACACGCTGTCCGCGCTACCTGGGCGACATCTGCAAGACGGTGGAGCCGCCGTGGCAGGCGACGCCCGATGGGCAGCGCTACAGCTGCCACATCGAGCCGGAGGAGCTCGCGAAGCTCCAGGCCGAGGATGCAGCCTCGGCAGCAGATCCGGTCACCTGAGCCGACGCGCCAAGCATGGGATCCGAGGATTATGGCGTGCTTAACGTGCGCTTAACGTGCATAATGCGCACGCGTTCGTGTACGATGAGCGCATGGAGTCCACGTCAGGCTGTCAGGCCGTTGAGCGCGCCATCGCGATTCTGGAGCTCTTCGACGAGCACCGAACGGTGATCGGGATCAGCGATGTGGCCCGTTCGCTGGGCGTGCATCGCAGCACCGCCTCCCGTCTGATGGCGACCCTCGAGAGCCGGGGGCTGCTCGAGCAGGTCGAGGGGACGTCGAGCTACCGGCTGGGGCTTGGGCTCGTCCCGCTGGCCGGCTACGTCCTCAACCGGTTCCCGGTGCGGGCGCGCGGCGGGCAGGTGCTGCGCGAGCTGCGAGACGCCACGGGCGAGACAGCCTGGCTCGGTGTACTCGACGGCAACGGGATCACCTACCTCGACCAGGCCTCCAGCCCCAAGGTGACGGTGAACGTCGACTGGGTCGGCGTCCGCCAGACCCTGACCGAGGGCGTGACCGGAAGGCTTCTGCTGTCGTACCAGCCGCCCGACATGATCGGCCGCCTGGTCGCCGAGGCGGACCCCGGCGCGATCGGCCTGTCCGAGACCGAGCTCGCAACCGCACGCCGCCAGGGCTATGCGACCCGAATCGGCGACGGCGAGGACGGCTACTCGGGCGTCGCGGTGCCGATCCGCGACTCACTCGGCGTCGTCGTGGCCGCCATCGCGCTCGGCGGACCGCGGTTCCGGGTGAGCGACCAGCGGCTGCACGATGAGCTCTTGCCGGCGGCGCTGCATGCCGCCGCGCGCGTCTCCGAGGCGCTCGGGCACCGCGCCGCCTAGATGGAACGCCATCCCGTGCCCGTAACCGGGCGAGGCTTCTACCCGGTCGCAGCGCTGTCGGGCCTGGCCTTCGGAGTCCTTGCCGTCGGCGTCCCGTTGCATGTCGCTGCCCTCAACCGGCCGGCGTCGCTCGCCGGCCAGCTGCTTGCCTGGGTCACCGTCGCCGTTGCGGTCGGGGCCCTCAGTGCCGGAGCGGTCGGCCGGCTGGTCGGCAGTGCGCGGAACATGCTCGCGACGTCGATCCTGATCAGCGGCGCCGGTCACACTGTTCTCATGTCGGCGTCGTCAACCGTGCCGATGATCTTCGGCACAGCGGCGGCCGGCGTCGGGATCGGCCTCTTCTGGGTCAGCAGCCAAACGCTGCTTGGCCACTCGTCAGGTGGAGCCGGGAGCGAGCGCGGCTTCGCATACCACTACGCGGCCTACACGCTGGGTGTGGCCGGCGGATCGGCGCTCGTCGGCCTGGCGATTGCGGGATTGGGTCTCGTCGGCGTCGAAGAGGGCCACGCCGTTCAGCTGAGCTACGGGCTCGCCGCGGCGTCGATGCTTCTCGCTCTGACGCTGTGGCGTCCCGGCCGGCGGCTCGGCAACGGCGTCCTTGCCCCCCGTCACCTGCGCCCCCGTCCCAGCTCTCAGGCCATCGCGATGCAGTTGCCCGACCTGCTGCTCGTCGCGGCGCTCGCCATGATGCTGCCGCTGGCGCCGCTCGTGCTGGTGAGGCAGTTCGACCTGGCGCCGTTCCTGGTCGGCTTGACGATCGCGTGCGTGCAGGCCGGGAAGATCGGCGGCACGCTGACCGGCCGGGTGATCACCCGCGAGCGCGGCCACCGGCGCGCCATCCTCCTGTTGCTGGGCTCTGGCGCCTTCCTCAGCCTGCTTCTGTCCGCCTCCACCAGCACCGTCGGCGCGCCGCTGTTCGTGGTCGCGCTGATTGCCACCGCGTTCGTTGCAACCGGGGCGTGGCCGCTGATCGTCGACTCGGCACTCGCGCGAACGGAGCCGTCGCGGCGGCCGAACGCCACCGTGACGTGGAATGCGTGCGAGTATGGCGTCATCGCGGTGGCGACCGCGACGTCCGGGTGGCTGCTCGCCAGCCTCCACAGCCCGGAGCTGCTGTTCGTGCTGGGCTCGGGGCTGCTGGCGGCGGCTGCGGTATCCGCGGCGATCGTCCTGCGCCGGCCCGTGTACGCGCCCGAGGCGCCGGAACTGGAGGGAGCAAGGTGAGAGCAGTGGTGTTCACCGGGGCCGGTGGCCCCGAGGTCATGCAGGTGGTGGAACGACCCGATCCGGAGCCGACCGCGAGCGAGGTACTCGTGGCGCAGACGCACGCCGGTCTCAATCCCGCCGACCTTGCGCAGCGCGCCGGACGCTATCCGGCCCCTCCCGGCTCGCCGCCGGACATCCCCGGGCTCGAAGTCTCCGGCACGGTGATCGCGTGCGGCTCCGCGGTGCGGGACTGGCAGGTCGGCGACCGGGTGTTCGGCCTCGTCGGTGGCGGCGGCCTCGCCGATCGGGTCGTCGTGTATGAGCGCCACGTTGCAGCGGTGCCTGACCGGCTCGACGCAGCGCAGGCCGCGGCGGTACCCGAGGCGTTCATCACCGCGCATGACGCCGCTTTCACCCAGGCAGGGCTCGCCCCCGGTGAGCTTTTCCTCGTGAACGGCGCCAGCGGCGGCGTCGGCACCGCCGGCGTGCAGCTCGCCGTCGCGACCGGCGCGAGCGTCCTTGCGAACGCGCGCTCAGCCACCGCCGTCGACCGGCTGGCCGAACTCGGCGCAGAGCCGGTGACGAACGACAACGTGGTGGATCGCGCGAAGGAGCTCGGCGGTGTCGACGTCGTGCTCGAGCTGGTGGGCGCGCCCAACGTGCCGCTCGACATCGAGGTGCTGAGGATGCAAGGCCGAATCATGATCGTCGGCACCGGCGCTGGGACGGACGCCGACCTTTCGCTGCGCGGCCTGATGTCGAAGCGGGCATCGATCAGGGGCACGATGCTGCGGGCACGGCCGCTGGAACAGAAGGCTGTCGCGGTGCAGGCATTCGCCCACAGCGTCGTTCCTCTGCTCGCCGACGGCAGGCTGCAGCCGATCGTCGACCGCGTGTTCCCCATCGAGCGGGCGGTCGAGGCCTTCGACTACCTGGCCGCGCCTGGGAAGTTCGGCAAGGTGCTGCTGGAGTTTCCGGCATGAGCGGTGAGCTGCGCCTGGGGATGATCGGCGCAGGATGGATCGCCGACTCCCACCTCGAGAGCGTTGCCGCGCTGGACGGCGTCGCCGTCACGGCAGTCGCCGACCTCGACCTCGACCGCGCCAGGCGCGTGGCAGGTGCCGCGAGCGCGACCGCCTACGACGACTGGGAAGCGATGCTCTACGGCGAGAAGCTCGACGCCATCCTGGTATGCACGCCGCCGATGGCCCATCGAGATCCGTGCGTGGCCGCGGTGGAGCGCGGGCTCGGCGTGTATCTCGAGAAGCCGATCGCACGCTCCCGGCCCGATGCGGATGCCATCCGCGATGCGGTCATGGGGTCGAACGCAGTGGTCGCCGTTGGCTATCAGTACCGTGCGATCGATTTTCTGCCGGCCCTGGTGGAAGGGGTGGAGCGCGATCCGTTGGGCCTGCTGGCCTCGTATAGCGTCGGTGCCACGGCCGGACGTCCCTGGTTCGTGCACCAGGCAGAGGGCGGTGGGCAGATCCTCGAGCGCGCCAGCCACCACATCGATCTGCAACGCGCGATCGCCGGCGAGGTCGACTGGGTCCAGGCGGCCGGCGCTCGAGTCGATCTCGCCGGCGACGAACGGCCGGCGGACTCCGACATCGACGACGTCCTCACGCTCACGCTCGGTTTTGAGTCGGGCGCGCTGGGGACGGTGCTCGTGGCCTGGACTCGAAGAGGCCTGCCGTCGATCTACACGCTTGACCTCGTGTCGGCGCAGGGCGAGGTGCATGTCGACCTGGATCCGGCGTTCAAGGCCACCGGCGTCCGCGAGGGCACGGAGGTGTCGTTGTGCTCGCAGTCGCCGCCGATCCGCCGTGGCCTCGAGTTGTTCCTCGACGCCGTGCGGTCAGGCGATCCGACGCTGGTTGCGTGCGACGTCGAGGCCGCGGCCGGGACGCTTGATGTCGCCCTGGCCTGCGAGCGCGCGCTCACCGATGGCGGGAAGGTGCCGGTCCGCGCATGACGGAGCACGATCTCGTGATCCGTGGTGGTCGCGTGATCGGGGCGGGCGGGGAGATCTCCACCGACATCGCCGTGGACGGCGAGCGCATCAGCGCCGTGGCCACGGGCCTTCGCGGGCGGCTTGAGATCGACGCCGACGGCCTTTACGTGATCCCGGGCGCTGTGGATGGGCACGTCCATATGCGCACCGACCGTCCCGTCGACGTCTACGACGACACCTTTGAGACGGGCAGCGTGGCGGCCGCCTTCGGCGGCGTCACGACGATCGTCGACCAGGCCCAGGTCGAGCCCGGGACGCCGCTGATGGACGGCTTCGCGGCCCGCCGCCGCGAGGCCGACGGTGCCTGCGTGATCGATTACGGCCTCCATCTCAACCTTCGCGAGCCGGCGCTCGAGCGGGTGGCCGAGATCCCGGCCGTGATGGCGGAGGGCTGCCCGACGGTGAAGCTCTTCATGAGCTACGAGACCTACCGCCTTCCCGACGAGATCATCTTCCGCGCGATGCAGCGTGTGGCGGCCGCGGGCGGGATGTCGATCGTGCACGCGGAGAACGGCGCCATCGTGGCGGAGCTCTCCCGTGAGCTCCGCGAGCTCGGGCGCACGGAGCCTTCGTCGTTTCCGCAGATCAGCCCGCCGGTGATGGAAGGCGAGGCCGCGCACCGCGCTCTCGCGCTCGCGCAGCTGGCGGGGTGCCGGCTCCTGATCTTTCACCTCAGCACCGTCGACTCGCTGGCCGAGCTGCGCCGAGCGCGCGATGCCGGCCAGCCGGCCTTCGGCGAGGCACTGCTTCACCACCTGCTCCTGGGCGACGAGCTTTACGACGACCCGGAGCTGGCGCCCCAGTTCCTCGGAACACCGCCGCTGCGGTCGCGCGAGCATCGCGATGCGCTCTGGGGAGCGGTTTCGGATGGCTCCATCGACGTCGTTTCGACCGATCATGGCCCTCGCCGCCGGGTTGCCGACGAGACGGGCGCCCTGCGACACCAGCCGGGAACGAGCGGTGTCGAGGTTCGCCTCGCGCTGATGCACAGCGAGGGGGTGCTGGATGGCCGGATCGACCTGCCGCGCTGGGTGGAGCTGTGTTGCACCGGGCCGGCGCGGCTGCACGGGCTCCAGCAGAAAGGACGGCTCGCGCCCGGCTATGACGCAGACATCGTGCTCTTCGATCCTCGCGCCGAGCGGACCCTCAGCGCCGACGTGCTGCACTCGGCAATAGATCATTCGACCTACGAGGGCAGGGCCGTCCGGGGGTGGCCGGTCGTGACGATCAGCCGCGGCGAGGTGCTGGTGGCCGATGGCCAGTTTCGCGCGGATCCCGGCCGTGGCCGGTTCGTCCGCCGGAGCTACGCGGCCGGCGCCGCGCCGTCGGGGTAGCCGGCCGCTTCGCGGTCGAGCACCAGAAGCGAGCGGATCCCCTCGCCGCGCCGCAGACGGTCGAATGCGTCGTTGATGCCGTCCAGGTCCACCACATGCGATACGACGTCGCCCACGTCCAGGCGACCGTCGGCCGCCATCGCGATCAACGCCGGCATCTCCTGCGCGGCGTTCATCGTGCCGTAGTAGCACCCGCGCAGCGTCTTCTCGCTCAGAAAGTCCAGCGCTGGGATCGAGACGTCGACCCCCTGCGGGGCGATTCCGACCACCACAGCGGTGCCGCCGGGGCGGAGCATGGCGAAGGCCTGGCGGATGGTCTCCGGCGCTCCCACCACCTCGATGGCATGGTCGACGCCACCGGGCACGGCCGAGAACACCGCGGCGACGGAGTCCTGCGCGGATGCATCGATCGTGTGCGTCGCGCCGCGGTGTTTCGCCAGCGCGAGCTTCCGCTCGTCGCGGTCGATCGCCACGACCGTCGCCGCCCCGGCGAGGCGCGCGGCCGCGACCGCCTGAAGGCCCACGCCGCCGCAGCCGATCACGCACACGCTGTCGCCGATACGGACCTGCGCGGCGTTGCGGACGGCGCCCACTCCCGTCACCACGCCGCAGCCGATCAGCGATGCCTGCCAGAGCGGGAAGGCGGAGGGCAGGGCGACGGCCGACGCGGCGGGGACGACGCAGTGCTCGGCGAAGCACGATATGCCGTTGAAGTGCTGGATGTCCGCGCCCCCGGGGAAGCGCAGTCGCCGGGCGCCACCCGGAAGCACTCCGGCCCACGCGTTGGCAGACGCCGTCTCACACAGGTTCGGGCGGCCACGCCGGCACGCGCCGCAGGTGCCGCAGGGCGCGACGAAACAGAACGCGACGTGGTCGCCGGGCGCGACGTGGTGGATGTTCTCGCCGACCGCCTCGACGACGCCTGCGCCCTCGTGCCCGAGCACGATGGGCCAGCGACCCTGACCGAGATGGCCGTCGGCGAGGTGCACATCGGTGTGGCAGATTCCGGCCGCCACGACGCGCACGAGCACCTCGTCGGCGCCGGGCGGGTCGAGCTCGATCTGCTCGACCGCGAGCGGGCGGTTCGCCTCGTGCAGCACGGCGGCGCGGATCGTCATCGGTGCGATCATGCCGTCCGGTATTGCTCCAGCGCGTCGAGGTCGGGCACGACGCCGAGGCCGGGGCCATCCGGCGGTGCCACGGTGCCGTCGGCGGCGATCTCGACCGTTGCCGGAAGCAGCCAGTCGCGTCGCTCTGCCGACCATGACGGAGGATCGAATGGCACCTCGACATACGGGCAGCTCGACAGCGCCGCTGCGGCGTGCAGGTTGGCAACGAGGCCGTAGCCGTTCGACCAGGTGTGGGGCGACCACTGCCGCCCGGCAAGGTCGGCGAGGCCGGCCAGCCGGCGGCAGCCGCCGATGCCGCCGCAGAACAGCACGTCGGCCTGGAGCACATCGACAGCGCCGCGCAGGACGAGGTCGCGGGCCTCGGCCGGCGTGCGAAGCATCTCGCCGGCTGCGATCCGCAGCGTGGTGAGTGAGCGCAAGCGGGCGTAGCCGTCCGGATCGTCGCAGCGCAACGGCTCCTCCAGCCAGTACACGCCCGAGGGCTCGAGGGCGCGGGCGCAGCGAGCGGCCGTCGCGACATCCCAGCGCGGTGCGACATCGCCGGGCATCCGCCAGCCCTGGTTGGCATCGACCATGATCTCCATGCCGGGCCCGACGGCGTCACGCACCTGTTCGACGACCTCCAGATCGTCACGCCAGTCCGGATGGTGGAACCGGATCTTGAGCGCCCGCACCCCGGCATCGCGGAGTGCGAGCACGCGGCGCACTCGCTCCGCCGGCTCGACCAGCTCACCGGTCGACGCGTATGCGAGCTTTCGGCCGTCGGCGCCGCCCAGCAGGCGCCACACCGGGACGTCGAGCGCTCGGCCGACGGCGTCCCAGACCGCCACCTCGACAGCCCACGGGCGGCCTCCGTGAAAGTCGACCGTCTCGCACAGTTCACGAACGCGCTCGGTTGCCAGCGCATCGACTCCGGTCAGCAGCCGGTCGAGCATCGCGACATCGGGGAGGCCGTCGCCTCCGCTCGCCCAACCCTCGACACCATCCTCGGTGGTCACCTTCACGAGTGTCGCCTCCTGCGCCGTCCGCGGGACGGGGTCCCAGGCAGCTGCGAATGGAGGGTCCAGCGGGAAGCGATAGGTGAGCGCTTCGACCGACGTGATCCTCATTCCGTCACTCGCCGTCGTAGAAGGCGTTCGTCGCGCTGTCGCGGCCCGCGGCGATCTCGGCGATCTGCTCCGCGGAGACTCCGGCCAGGACCTCGTCGAGCGCGCGGCGCATCGCCTCGCGATTCGCCAGCCGCACCGCCGTCGGGTCGTTCGCGTCCGGGTCGACCCACACAGCGACCAGGAGGACGATGTCGTCGGCCTGCTCGGCCGGCAGTGCACCTTCGACGACGGCGTCCATGACCGCCTGCCCAATGCCGAGCTGAGCGGCGCCCCAGGTGATCCGCTGGTGCGGCACCTTCTCGGCAGTCGCCTTGTTCGTCATGATCGTGGCGGGCCGGACGGCATTGCCGGCGCCGAGGCACACGAGCACCGGTGCATGGCCCGGCCCGGGCAGGCTGAAAGCCGCCACCGCGGCGGCGGCCGTCGGCGAGCCGCGGCGGGCGAGCACGACGTTGACGTGGCTGCCGTTCGGGACGTCGCCCGACCAGGCTTCGCCGATGCGGCCGTCCAGATGTGCCAGGTCGAGCGTCATGCCGCTGATGCTGTCATATCGAGCACGACGCGCCGCCCGGTTCCGGCGCGCAGGAGGTCGAAGGCGTCGCCGATCTGCTCGAGCGGGAGCCGGTGGGAGATCAGCTGGTCGAGCGGCAGGCGTCCGCGCGCGTACTGCTCGAGGATGACGAGGAAGTCGCGCTCGGGCCGCGCGGAGCCGTACAGCGCACCGATCACGCGTCGCTCCATACGCGGGATCGAGAGTGCCGGCAGCTCGACTACGGCGTCCTGCGCCGGGATGCCGACCAGGACAGCCGTCCCTCGGCGGCGCGTGGCGAGGAATGCGGTGCGCATTGCGTCGGTTCGGCCGGTCGCCTCGATGGCCACGTCCACGCCGCCATCGGAGGCCTCCTTGATGCGTTCCGCCGTCTCCTCCGGCGAAGGTGCCGCCATCACCGCGTCGGTCGCCCCCAGTGCGAGTGCCGCGTCCAGTCGTTCCTGGTGGATGTCGACCGCGACGATCGGGGCGGCGCCGACCGCTGCGAGGCCCATGACGGCCGAAAGACCGACTCCGCCACAGCCGATCACGGCCGCGCGCTGGCCAGGGCGGGCCTCTGCGCTGCGCCAGGCGGCACAGACGCCGGTCGTCACGGCGCAGCCGACCAGCGCCGCAACCTCGGCGGGAACGTCGCCGGGAATCGGCACGCATGACGCCTCGGGCAGCACGGCCCACTCGGCGAACGACGAGATGAACGAGTAGTGGTACACCGGCTCGCCGCCGCGCGACAGGCGGGTGGTGCCGTCGAGCAGCCCTCCCTCCGCCATCATCGGCCACGCTGCTCCGCAGAGGTGGGGCAGGTCGTCCAGGCACTCCGAACAGCGTCCGCACGACGGCGCCCACGAGAGCGCGACCTGCTGCCCCGGGGCGACTCGCGTGACGTTCGGCCCGACCGCCTCGACGATGCCGGCGCCCTCATGGCCGAGCACGGCCGGGCAGCGGGTGGCGGCGGTGCCGTCGATGGCGTTCAGGTCGCTGTGGCAGACCCCGCTGGCGTGGATCCGCACGAGCACCTCTCGCGGGCCGGGCGGGGCGAGGTCGAGGTCGTGGATACCCAGCTCTCCTCCCACACCCTCGAGCACGGCGGCCCGCATGGCTGTCACCGCCCCCGATCCTGCGAACGCGCGACGAATCCCAGGTCCAGCATGGCCGCGAGTGTAGTCACTGCGATACTCACCTGGTGCACCTCTCGGACGACGCGCGCGGCGAGTTGCTGATCGAGGGCGCCGTCGTGCTGCAGTCGGCCTTTGCCGACCCCCTGGAGTCGGCGGCGGTGCTCGTTCGCGATGGTGTCGTCGCCGAGGTTGGCGACGCTTCCGAGCTGGCCCGGCGCCATCGCGAAACGCCGCGCGCGGGCGGCGCCGGGATGCTCGTGATGCCGGGGCTGGTCAACGCACACCAGCATGGTGAAGGTGTCTCCACTGCCCAGATGGGCTTCGTCGACGATCAGTTCGAGCCGTGGATGGTGCTCATGCACGCGCTGCCTTCGGTCGACCCGTACCTGACGACCTTGTTCAAGTCGATGCTGATGCTGTCGAGCGGCGTCACGGCCCACGTGCACGTGCACTTTCCCGCAAAGCACGGCTACGGCGGCGGGCCCGACGCCTATGTGGCCGACCTGGAGCACTCGCTGCGCGCCCACCGCGAGGCTGGGCTGCGGACGGCGTTCGCCCCGTACTGGCGAGACCGCGCGACGTTCGTCTACGACGACGATGAGCGTTTCGCGCAGGGCTTGCCGCCCGAGCTTGCCGCCGTAGCCCGATCGCTTGCGGACGGCCCGGAGATCCCCAACAGCACATATTTCGATGCCATTCGCGAAGTGCATGCCGTGCTGGCCGGCGACCCGCTGATCGCCGTCCAGCTGTCGATCGCCGCCCCACAGTGGGCCTCGGACGACCTGCTCGAGGCGGTCGGTCGAGAGGCGTACGACCTCGGCCTCCCGATCCACCTTCACGCCCTCGAAAGCAGGCGGCAGCGTGACTGGGGCGACCTGGTGCACGGCGGGCGCGAGCTCTACCGGCTCGCCGAGCGAGGGGTGCTGGGTGAGCGCACGACGATTGCCCATGGCGTCTACCTGCGGGACTCCGACATCGACCTGATGGCCGAGCTGCGCGCCATGGTGGCGCACAACTGCTCATCGAACCTGCGGCTGGCATGCGGGATCGCGCCGGTCCGGCGCCTCGCGGCGCGTGGTGTGACGGTTGGTCTGGGGTCGGACGACATGACGCTCGACGACAACGACGACATGCTCGCCGAGGTGCGCACCGCGCACATCGCGCAGCGAGTGTGGGAGGGCCCCGAGCCGCTGCTCAGTAGTCGGGACATGCTGGGGATGGCCTGGGAGGGCGGGGCCAGGATCGCCGGTCTGGAGGGCCGGGCGGGCCGGCTGGAGCGCGGCTACTGCGCAGACGCGGTGGTGCTCGACCTCGCGGCGTTGCGCGGCGTCTACACCGCGCGGTCGCTGCCGTATCACGACCTCGTCGTGACGCGCGCGCGGCGCGACCACGTACGCGAGGTAATCGTGGGCGGCAACGTCCTCGTACAGGATGGGCGGCCGGTGCATGTCGACATGGACGCGCTGGCTGCCGAAGTGGCGGCAGCCGCCGAGGCGGCAGAAGCGACAGCCGACCCGGGTCGACCTGTTCTGCTTCGGCGTCTTCGGCCCTCGATGCTGCAGCACCCGCCCGCGGTCTGACGCCGGATCGCCAGGCCTAGCGCACCGAGACGGTGTCGCCCGCCTCTGCCGCTTGTCGCTCCACGAACTCGAGCAGCTGCTCCTCGACCGCTTCGTCCAGCGGCGGCTGCTCGTAGCCCTCGAGCAGGTCCTTCCAGCGGCGTGATGCCCGGGCGGCGTGGTCGAGCGACCCGTTCTTCGTCCACCTGTCGAAGTTCTCGGTGGAGGCCACCGTCGGCCGCCAGAAGCAGTCGCGGAAACGCTCCAGCGTGTGCTGGGCGCCGAAGAAATGCCCGCCCTGCCCGACCTCGAGGTGCGCATCGAACGCCAGGCTGGCCTCGTCGATCTCGAGCGGGGCGAACTGCGTCTGAAGCAGGTCGAGCAGCTCGCAGTCGGCTGCGAACTTCTCGAACGACGTCACGAGCCCACCCTCGAGCCAGCCCGCGGACTGCCAGCACACGTTCGCCCCCGCCAGAAACGCCGCGATCATCGTGTTGAACGACTCGTACCCGGCCTGATAGTCGACGGACTGGCTCGCAGTGAGCGTGCCGCCGCCCGAGCGCCAGGGAAGGCCGAGCCGGCGCGCGATCTGGCCGGATGCGTACAGGCCGACGGCAGATTCGGGGCCGCCGAACGCCGGCGATCCGCTCTGCATGTCGGTGCTCGAGAGAAACGACCCCATGATGCACGGCACACCGGGGCGCACCAGTTGCGCCAGCGCCACCCCGCCGAGCACCTCGACCGTCTGCTGGACGAGGGCGGCCGGCACCGAAACCGGGGCCATTGCGCCCATCAGGAGGAACGGCGTCACGATCAGCGCCTGGCCCGCTTCCGTGTAGGTGATCAGGCCTTCGAGCATTCGCACGTCGAACCGCAGCGGCGAGTTGACGTTGCAGTTTGCAAACAGCACCGGATCGCCGCCGAGCTCGCCGTGCACGATTTCGATCATCCGGATGCAGTCCCGCGCCGCGACCTCCGACGACGGTTCCCCTGCCCACACGCGGTCGGTCAGGCGGATGGCCGCCAGGCCCCGCAGAAGGTGACGTGAGTCGAGCGGGACGTCATTGGGCTCGAGCATGTTCCGCCCCGGGGTGTCCAGGGAGTCCGTGACGTGCGTCAGCCGCAGTAGCTGCTCGAGGTCGGCCATCGTGCCGTCCCGGCGTACGCCGTCGATGCGGACGAACGGCGGGCCCTGCACCGGGCAGAACACCATGTGGTCGCCGCCGATGACGAGGTCGCGTGCCGGGTTGCGTGCGCGCATTGAGAACTCGCGCGGCGCGAGCGCAGCTTGGTTGCGCAGAAAGCCGGGATCGAACCGCACGGTGTCGCCGTCGACGGTCTGACCGGCATCGCGGAACAACTGGAGGGCACGGGGATGGTCGAACTGGACGCCGACCTCGGAAGCAAGGCGGTCAACCCCACGATCGAGCGTCTCGAGCGCCTCCTCGGAAAGAGGCTCGAACCGCGGCCCTCTGTTGACGATCACGAGCCCTCCCCGGCCGGGATCCTGGCCAGCCATGCTGCAATGTCAGTCTACCGGCCGCAGCCCCGGGGTCGCGGTGCTTTCACGTACCGTCAGCATGGGGGACACCACGACGTCGCCCGGTTCGGCGGTGCCCTCGATCGAGCGCACCAGCATCTCGGCCGCGGCGCGCGCCGCACCTGTGGTGTCCCAGCCGACCGCGGTCAGTGGCGGTGCGAGCAGGCTCGACACGGGGTTGTCGTCAAATCCGGCAACGCTGATATCGGCGGGAACGCCGAGGCCGAGCTCTCGGCAGGCCTCGTAGACGCCGTAGGCGACGGTGTCGGAGAGAGCGAACACCGCGGTCGGCGGCTTCCCGCCGGCCAACTCTCTGCGCGCCACCTCCCGCGCGGCGCCCAGCGCGAAGCGGCAGGACACCCGCCGTAGTCCGGCCCGCCGGGGAATCCGGTGGGGGCCGCCGCCGAGCACGAGGATGTGCTCGTGGCCGAGCTCTCGAAGGTGGTCGAGCGCCAGGCGGATCCCCTGCTGCGAGTCGAACCGGATCGCGCCGGCGGGAGCCGCGAGCGAGGCGTTGACGGAGACGGTGGGCGTGGCGGCCGCCACCTCGAGCCATTCCGCCGCTCCCGGGTCGATCGGCAGCACGATCAAGCCGTCCACCCGCTGGTTGACCAGGTCCCTCGCGAGCGCCAGCTCTTCCTGAGGATCGCCGGCAGCGTCGGACAACACCATTCGCAGCCCGTGGTCGTGGAGGAAGCCCTGGAGACTGGCCACGAACTCCTGATGCCAGTGGTCGGCGAGGCTGCCTCCGACCACGCCCACCATCTCGGTCCGGCCGCCCCGCAGCGCCCGGGCGATCGGGTCGGTGCGAAACCCGACCCGCTCGGCCTCCCGCTGCACCCGCTCCTGCGTTGCCTGCGACACACGCTGCCCGCGCAGTGCGTAGGAAACGGCCGCGGTGGAGAGCCCGGTGAGCTCTGAGAGCTCCCGCAGCGTTACCCGCTTGCGTTCCGGGTCTGTCTTCGGCACAATCGTATGTTAAACGTTTCACCTTGCCCCCGCGAATTGACATCCACGAGCATCTGCTGCCCCCGGCGCTGATCGCCAAGCTGCGCTCACGCAGCCGGCCGCCGATGATCGTTGAGGATGGTGACCGGACGATGCTGAGGCTGAAGCACGAGCTCGGCGGGCCGCTCGATCTCTCGAAGCACGACGTCGAGCAGCGCACGGTCGCGTTGGACGAGGCGGGGATCGACCGGACGGTCGTCTCGCTGTCGACGCCCTATGGAATCGAGGCGCTGCCGGCCGAGGAGTCGCTCGACCTGATACGCGGATACCACGACGGAATCGCCGAACTGGTGGCGAGCTCGAACGGACGTCTGCTGGCCTGGGCAGCGACGCCGCTGACGGCCGGTGAGGAGGGCCTCGCCGAGCTGGAACGGGCGCTTGACGCCGGAATGGTCGGCGCGTCGATCGCCAGTGAGGCGATGTCGACACCGCAGCGTCTCGAGGCGCTCGCGCCGGTGCTCGAGCTGCTGGAGCGCCGCGGCCGGGCGGCCTTCGTGCATCCGGGGCCCGCCGCCGACACCGAGCCCTACTCACTCGAACCCGGGACGCCGAAGTGGTGGCCCAACCTGGCTGTCTATCCCGGCCTGTCGCTGGCGGCCTTCTTTGCATGGCGCATCGCGGGCGCCGAGCGGTATCCCCGGCTGCGCATCTGCTTTGCCGTCGCTGGGGGCGGAGCCCCATTCATGGAGGAGCGGTGGCGGACGTTCAGCGGCGAGTCCCGCGGCATCGATCCCAACCTCTACGTCGACACGGCCTCCTTCGGGCGCCTGGCGCTTGAATGCGCGCTTGCCACCTACGGGGTTGAGCAGGTCGTCTTCGGAACCGATGTACCAGTCATCAGCGCCGAAACGGTTTCGCGCGCGCTGTCCGAGTTTGGGCCGGCCGCCGAGCAGGCGGTCGTGCAGCGCAACCCCCGTCGTCTCCTCGACCTCAAGGAGTGAGCCACATGTCAGACAAGGAGCAGCAGTCGGGTCTTCAGAGCTTCTTCGAAACTCGGATCGGGAACCGCACCCTGACGCCCGAGGAGCTCGAGCAGATGGCCAACGACCTGGCCGAACGCCCTGACCTCTGGCGCGGCAGCGTGACCCACAGCGTCGACAAGCGCTACTACGTCGAGATCTACCGCGACCATCACATCGACGTCTGGCTGCTCTGCTGGACGGGCACGCAGGACACCGGTCTCCATGACCACGATGTCTCCGGCGGCGCCGTGCGGGTCGTCGAGGGCGAGCTCGACGAGGACCGGCTGGTGCTCGGTGCGGGCATCGAGACGAGCCGGTACGAGGCCGGGCAGGTGTTTCGGTTCGACGCCTCGCGCATCCATGATGTGCGCAACGCGGGTGCGGAGCCTGCCACGTCGCTGCATCTCTACTCGCCGCCGCTCTGGAGGATGGGCTATTACGAGGTCGCTGAGGACGGCAAGCTGGCACGCAAGTCCACGAGCTACGCCGAGGAGTTCCAGGTTTCCTGACGCACTGATTCCGACGGAGGATTGTGTCCGCTGGAACGTGGTGCCGCGGCGCCGCCGGACATAGGGTCGGCCCGATGAACGAGCTTCACCGGCTGCTTGGCGACCTGGTCGCGATCGACTCCGTCAATCCGGATCTGGTGCCGGGCGGGGCGGGCGAGGCCGAGCTGGCGCGCTTCGTCGGCGGCTGGCTCGAGGACGCAGGCCTGGAGGTCGAGCTGGACGAGGTGACGCCCGGCCGGGTCAACGTCATCGGCCGCGTGGCGGGGACGGGCGGCGGTCGCAGCCTGCTGCTGAATGCGCACATGGACGTGGTGGGGATCGACGGTGTCGAGCGGCCGTTCGAGCCGCGGGTGGAGGACGGCCGGCTTTACGGCCGAGGGGCGTACGACATGAAAGCCGGCCTGGCCGCGATCATGTGGGCCGGCGCGGCGGCCGCGCGCAACCCTGCGGCCGGAGATGTGATCGTGACCGGTGTCTGCGATGAGGAGTTCGCGTCGATCGGTGCGCAGGCGCTGGCCAAGCGGGTCAGGGCGGACGCGGCGATCGTCACCGAGCCGAGCGGCGCGGAGCTGGCGGTCTGCGTCGCACACAAGGGCTTCAGCTGGCACACCATCGAGGTCAGCGGCAGGGCGGCTCACGGCAGCCGCCCGGAGGAGGGGATCGACGCGATCTCGAAGATGGGCTCGGTGCTGGTGGCGTTGGAGCGGCTCGACCAGCGCGTGCGATCAGGTGCCAGGCACCCATTGCTCGGTACCGGCTCGCTCCATGCCTCGCTGATCGAGGGCGGCCGCGAGCTCTCGACCTATCCGGACCGGTGCGTGCTTCAGCTCGAGCGGCGAACCATTCCCGGCGAGTCGGCCGACGTCGTCGAGGCTGAGTTGACGGTCATGCTCGAAGAACTGGCCGCTGTCGATCCCGAGCTGCGGGCGACGCTCGAGACCACACTCGTGCGCGATCCGTTCGAGGTTGCTGCCGACGCGCCCATTGTCGAGGCTGTCCGCGACGCCGCCGGCCGTGACCTGCCCGTCATCGGTGTGCCGTTCTGGGCCGACAGCGCCATCTTCGCCTCAGCCGGCATTCCGACGGTCATCCACGGCCCCGGTGGCGCAGGAGCCCATGCCGCCGTGGAGTACGTCGAGCTCGGCCAGCTCGACCGCGTCGCCGAGACGCTGATCGAGGTCACGCGCACCTTCTGCGGCTGATCCGGCACATCCGTCACAGCGCCGGAACGTGCCCGTCACAACTCATGACGGTGCCTGGCACCGGTGCCAGGCATGGGTGCCAGGCATGGGTGCCAGGCACCCATGCGGCTTTAGCCGGTGCCCTCCGCGATCCACTCGCCGTACGGGTATTCGGTGGCGACGGCGGTCCCCACGCAGACGATTCGCGTGCCCGGCTCGAGCGCACGGTAGGTGCGCGTGGCGGCCGGATCGGGCGCGGCGACCACGGTGCCGGGGCCGGCCTCGGTGCGCTCGTCGCCGATCTGGAACTCCGCGCGGCCCGCCACGACGATGTACGCCTCTTGATGGCCGGTCTCGGACTCCTCGTGCTCGATGTCGAAGTCCTCCCCGGGGTCGCACACGATCGCGTTCACACCGAACGCCTCCAGGGCCAGCGCGCCGTTCAGCTGCTGCCAGCGCCCGAACGGCGTCTGCTGGATGGGGTGGGTCGCGAGGTCGACAGACGGCATGGCGGCTCCTTCGGTCAGGTGCGGACGCCGCGGATGATGACACCTCCGCCGACCGAGAGGCGCTGCACTCGCAGGCTGCCAATACCGGCGTCGCGCCACCAGCCGAGCACCTCCTCGAGCGGGTGCTCGTGCCAGAAGCCCTCGATGCTCGGGCCAAGGAATCGGCCGGTGCGGTACCACCCGCCTCCGGCGAGGAGCCCTGCAACGGGCAGGCCGAGCCGTGTCCACGCCGACCATGCGGGATACCAGGCACCGACGGGCACGCCGAAGTCGAGCGATGCGACCTGGCCGCCGGGCCGAACAACACGGGCCAACTCACGCAGCACCGCGGCCGGGTCGTCCACGTAACGCAGGAGGTACGTGTGCACGAGCGCATCGACGGATGCGTCGGCCAGCGGCAGCGACTCGGCCTCGGCGCGGACGAGCTCGATCCGGTCATCGAGGCCCTCCTCCGCAATGCGCCTGCGGCCGCCCGCCAGCATGTCCTCGCTCTGGTCGACGCCGATCACCGTGCAGCCATGGCGCTGCGCCACCTGGATCGCCACCGCGGCTGTGCCGGTCGCCACGTCGGCGACCACCGATTCGGGGCCGACCTCGAGCCGTTCCACCAGCAGGTCGTGCCAGCGGCGGTCGTTGCCGAACGAGAGCAGCTGCGCCCAGCGGTCGTAGTCGGTCGCGATCCCCGCAAACAGGTCGAGCGCGTGCGCCTTGCGGTCGCTGGTGGCGGTCACGCAACCGCCTGGCGGTCGCGCGCCGCAACCGCCAGCTGGTCGGCCCGCTCGTTCAGCTCGACACCTGCATGGCCCTTGACGCGGCGAAACTCGACCCGGTGCCGCGCCGCCTCCTCGGCGAGCCGCTCCCACAGGTCTTGATTCTTCACCGGCTGCTTGCTCGCCGTCCGCCAGCCGTTGCGCTGCCAGCCTTCCAGCCAGCCCCGTGTGAACGCCTGCTCGACGTACGAAGAGTCGGTATGGACGATGACATCCATCGGCCGTGAGATCGCCGCAAGCCCCTCGATCACGGATTGCAGCTCCATGCGGTTATTGGTCGTCAGCCGCTCGCCGCCCGAAAGCTCGCGTTCGTGGCCGTTCCAGCGCAGGATCGCTGCCCACCCGCCCGGCCCCGGATTGCCGGAGCAGGCTCCGTCCGCCCAGAGCTCCACCGTGTCTGCCACGCCGCTAGTGTAGAGAGCGATGCCGGCGTCCTACCACGAGGGCAACCGCCACTTCCAGGACCGGTTCGATACGCGCCGCCTGGCCGACCGCATCGACGAGCGGCTGGTGGACGATTGCATCGACGAGGACGACCGCAGCTTCATCGAGGGCTGCGACATGTTCTTCCTTGCCACCGCCGACGGCGACGGCCGCCCCAACTGCAGCTACAAGGGCGGCGACCCGGGCTTCGTGCGGGTCGTGGACGAGCACACGATCGCGTTCCCGAGCTATGACGGCAACGGCATGTTCCTGTCGATGGGCAATCTGCTCGTGAACCCGAACGTCGGGCTGCTGTTCATCGATTTCGACCGCCGGCGGCGGCTTCGCCTGAACGGCGTGGCGTCGATCGACGAGCACGACCCGCTGGCTTCGGATCTGCCCGAGCAGCAGTTCGTCGTGCGAGTGCGCACGACCCAGGTCTTCCCGAACTGCCCGCGGTACATCCATCGCATGCAGCTCGTGGAGCGCTCCCGGTTCGTGCCCCGGCAGCAGTGCGAGACCCCGGCTCCGGCGTGGAAGACACGCGAGTGGTCGCGGGACACCCTCCCGGCGGGCGACCCGGCGGCGGATCCCGAGCGCGAGATCCTGGAGAAGTGACAGAGCCACTGGCGCTTGCCGTGCTCGGGCACGGCGTCGTCGACCCGACGCGGCCGTGGCTGCATGCCGATGATGCCGGCGTGCTGCGCGGCCGTGCCGCGTTCGAGACCATGCGCGTCTATGAGGGCCGTCCCTTCCGCCTCGCCGACCATCTCGGCCGGCTCTCGGGGTCGGCGGACGTGCTCGGCCTTCCGGCTCCGGATCTCGCAGCCCTGACCGGCCTTGCCGACCAGGCCGTTGCCGCATCGGGCGCCGCTGATGCGGTTCTGCGAGTGGTGTGGACGGGCGGCCGAGAGGACGAGGAGGAGGGGTTCGGCTTCGCGCTCGTCACCCGCTTGCCGGAGTCGCTCGATGATCTGCGGGCGCGCGGGATGTCGCTCGCCCCGCTCCAGCTCGCGATCGGCGCGCATGCGCGCAAATCGTCACCCTGGCTGCTGCCAGGGGTGAAGTCGACGAGCTACGCGGTGAACATGGCCGCCCAGCGGGAGGCAAAGCTGCGCGGCGCCGACGATGCGGTGTTCGTCTCCGCCGAGCTGATCGTCCTCGAAGGCCCCACGTCGAACGTGTGGTTCAGGGAGGGCGACACGCTCTGCACGCCGTCGCTCGACCTCGGCATCCTGGCCGGCGTGACCCGCGACACGCTGCTCCATGCGGCAGCCGAGGCGGGCATGCAGGTGGTCGAGGATGCCTTCCCGCTCGAGCGAATGGCCGCCGCCGACGAGGTGTTCGCGTCGTCGAGCATCCGCGAGGTGATGCCGGTGGTGGAGCTCGACGGAAAGCCCGTGGCCGACGGGCTCCCAGGACAGGCGGCGCGCGACATGCAGTCGGCGCTGCGCGGCGCCGCCGAAGCGCTTCGCTAGAGCGCGGCCTCCGGCACCTTGTGCCAGGCGGCGACGTACTGGCGCTGCAGCGGGTGTGTCAGCCGGCCGGCCCAGGCTACCTGGACCATGTCCGGCCTCTTCGGCACGTTGTGGGGGTACATCCCGGCCTCGTACGGCAGCCGGTTGCCCTTGCGGTGGTTGCACCGCCGGCACGCCGAGACGACGTTGTCCCATGTGTGGTCGCCGCCGCGTGACAGCGGCTTCACGTGGTCGACTGTCAGGTCGCGGGGCCCTCCGTCCTTGCCGCAGTAGGAGCACCGCCAGTTGTCGCGGCAGAAGAGCACTCGCCGCACGACGTTGTGCTTCAGCAGCGGGCGCAGCTCGACGTACGCCGGCACCTGCAGGATCACCGGCAGCGCGAGGTGGAGATGCTGGGAGCGGTAGACAACGGCGGGCTCCTCCGCGATCACCTGCGCATGACCGCAGACGACCAGTGTGACGGCGCGCTCGCGCGAAACGAGGCTCGTCGGTCGCATCGTCGCATCAAGCAGCAGACAGCGGATGGCGCTCACTCCTTCGGTCCACTCCAGTGTAGAGCCCCGGGCGACCGGAGGTCAGGTCATGGCGCCGCGGCGAAGCGCTTGATGCTGCCGTCGAGTGAGATCGCGTACAGCTCTCCCCGGCCGTCGACGGCGAACGCTGCCAGGCTGGGGACGTTCAGGTCTTTGAGGAGCAACGGCGACCCACCTGCCGCCGGCAGCGTCCAGATCCGGCCCGAGCAGTAGTCCCCGTAGACGTATCGGCCCTGCAGCGCCGGGACGTCCTCGCCGCGGTAGACGAAGCCGCCGGTGATCGAGCACCCGAGCTCGTGGGAGTACACGGCGACGGGGAAGACCAGTCGCGAGTCGTCGATCTGCTGGGGCTCGAACACCTCCTTGCCTTCGTAGGCGTCCCAGCCCAGGTTCGCGCCTGGTGGCGCGTTGGCGTCGATGCGATCGACCTCCTCCCACGCGCCCTGGCCGACGTCACCGATCCACAGGTCGTCGCCGTCGAAGGCGAACCGCCACGGATTGCGAAGCCCGTAGGCGAACTGCTCCGGCTTCGGCGCCGGCTGGGAGACATCGAAGCGGAGGATCTTGCCGAGCAGCGACTCACGGTTCTGGCCGTTGCCCTCCGGATCACCGGCACCGCCGCCGTCACCCATGCCGACGTAGAGCAGCCCGTCGGGCCCGAATGCCAGGCCGCCGCCGTTGTGGTTCGAGGCGGGCTGGGGAATCACGATCACGTCTGCGAGAGAGCCGTTCGACGTGTCGAGCCGGGCGATGTGCGTGTCGCCGTTCACATCCGTGTAGTCGACGTACGCATCGCCGCCGTCTTCGTAGTCGGGCGGAAAGGCGATCGACAGCAGCCCCTGCTCGCTTCCGGTGGTGACGCTGCCACGAAGGTCGAGCAGCACCTCGTCGAGCAGCGTGCCTGTCTCGACCACGCGCACGAGGCCCGACTTCTCGACCACGGCCAGCCGGTCCGTGCCGGGAATGGGCTGCATGTCGACCGGCTGGTCGAGACCTTTCAGGAAGGGCACGAGCGTCACGTTCCCCGGAGGAGGTTGCGTGGATGACGGCCCGGACGAATCTGACGTGTCGGGCCCCGTCGTGGAGACGAGCGTCGGGGCGCCGTCGCCGCCGCCGCAGCCTGACCCGAGCAGCAGGATGAGGAGGAGAAGGGTGTTTCGCATCATCCGGCAGCCTATGCTGCCGACGCATGTACGCCCGCAGTTCTCGCTTCTATGACGCGATCTACTCGTTCAAGGACTACGCCGGCGAAGCCGAGCGACTCGATCGGGAGATCCAGGCCCGGAGGCCGGGCGCGCGGACGCTGCTCGACGTCGCCTGCGGCACCGGCGCACACCTCGCGCACCTCGCCGGACGCTACGAGGCGGAGGGGGTCGACCTCTCCGCCGAGCAGCTGGAGATCGCGCGGAAGCGGCTTCCCGGGGTGCCACTGCAGGTGGCGGACATGGTGGAGCTCGACCTCGGCCGGCGCTTCGATGCCGTCGTCTGCCTCTTCAGCGCGATTGGCTACGTCGGCACCGTCGAGCGCCTGAACCAGGCCATCGCCGCCATGGCGCGCCATCTGGATCCGGGCGGCGTGCTGATCGTCGAGCCCTGGCTGACGCCTGACGTCTGGCAGGACGGGCATCTCAGCGCGCTGTTCGTCGACGAGGACGACATCAAGATCGCGCGCATGTCGGTCAGCAGCACCGAGAACGGGATGTCGGTGATGGAGATGGAGCACCTCGTCGGCACGACGGAGGAGGGCGTCCAGCATTTCGTCGAGCGCCACGAACTCGGCCTGTTCACTGTCGAGCAGCATCTCGACGCGTTCCGGGCTGCCGGGCTCGACGTGGAACACGACCCCGAGGGCCTGATCGGCCGCGGGCTCTACATCGCCGTTTCTCCGGCCCGCGCCTGACCTCGAGGCTTGCAGAGCTTGCACGGTCGGAAGCCGGCACGTTCGGCGTCATCCGCTGAGTGGAAGAAGACGCGGTTCGAGCGCTTGGCCCTCATGCCCGACGTGCAGTCGAGCCGGCCGTAGATGCCGGTGGTCGTGATACCGGCGACCTTTCCGGGCGTGGTGCCGGCGCGCATCTCCCCGTCCTGCCAGACGCGGTGGGTCTTTACGTGATCCAACCAACCTCTCTCATTGCCCAGCCGGCATTCCAGATCTTGGTCATGTGGCTGATCTTTCCGTCCTCGAACTCCATTACGTAGACGTAGTCCGTGCTCACGCTCTTGCCGGTCGGCGGCATCGGGCCGCCCTCGCCGGTGTGGGTGCCGGAGAACACGCCGTAGGCGGTGACGTTGTTGCGCTCGTTGTCGGTGGCGAAGGACTTCACGTCAGCGGTTCCGTCGGGCACGTAGCCGAGCAGATCCTTCATCCAGTCGGTGTAGTCCTCCAGCCTCCGCATGTCGGCGAGCGGCTCAGCCTGGGAGGCAAAGCCGGCGTCGGGATGGCAGTGGGCGCTGCACTCCGCCCAGCCCTTGCCCGTCTCGCATGCATCGAAGAAGGCCCTGGCCGTTTCCGTGATGGCTCCGGTGGTCGTGGTGGACATGAGGCACGTCCCTCCAATCGTTGCCGGCTCCGGGAGTCTCCCGTGGAGCGAGAGATGCTGGCCGGCTGGCTCGCTCCTGACCCTGGGAGCGCAGGGCGACTCTACGCCCCACGTCGGCCATGTGCAATTCGTTACGCGGAGAGCCGGTACGTCTTCTTGCCGGCGCGCTTCGCCTCGAGCAGCGAGCGGTCTGCCCGGGCCATCACCAGCAGCGGATCGAGCTCACCGAACTCGGACATCGCGATCCCAAGCGACGCGGCGACGCCGGCCTCGGCCGAGATGGCTGCCAGGATGCGCCGGGCGACCAGTTCGACGTCCTCACCGACGCCCGGGAGGATGACGGCGAACTCGTCGCCTCCCAGTCGTCCCGCGATGTCGGTCGCGCGGCTTGCGTCACGGATCGCCGCTGCCACCAGCACCAGCGTCTTGTCGCCCGCCAGGTGGCCGGTGGAGTCGTTGACGCGTTTGAAGTCGTCGAGGTCGACCGCCATGACGCCGACCCGGGTACCGTCGCGGTGCGACCGCGCCAGCTCCTGTCCCAGCCGCTCGTAGAACGCACGGTGGTTCAACAGCTCGGTCAGTGAGTCACGATCGGCGCGGCGCTGGAGATCCTCGTAGAGCTGTGCGTTTCGCACCGCCATGGCCGCCTGGCTTGCGATCGTCTGGCAGAAGGCGGCATCGCGCTGTGACCAGCGGCGGGAGGAGCGATAGTCGGCAACTTCGATCAGGCCGACGGAGCGGCCTTCGACCACGAGGGGCATCTCGATCAGCGCCTTCCAGCCCCACAGCTCGAGCACCTCTCGGTCATTCTGCTCCAGGTCGGGGTCGGACAGCCGGTACTCCAGCCACCCGCGGCCGCGCTGAAGCAGCTTGCGCGTTGCGGGATAGTCGGCGAGCGGGTTCTCGACCTGTCCGCGAGGCCAGGCGGGCGCGCCGTGGATGGTGTATGCGGCGGCGTCGATCAGCATGTCGCGGGGCTCGTCCCACAGCGAGATCGCGCACTCGTTGGCGCGCTCGACGCCGAACACCAGCTCGCGCGTGAGCGCGAACAGGACCTCGCTGGTCGACAGCGACTGAGAGAGCGCTACGGCAACACGGTGCAGCACTTCGAGTTCCCGCCGGTCGCGGTCAGGGGTTCGGCGCCGGGAAGGCATGAAGTGCGTATCGGCACGCAGCGGCGGCTTCTGAATCCCATATCCGGCGGGGTCTGGTAGCTTCGCGCCCCATGACCCTTTCTCTGGTTTCACTCGAACGTCGCGGGGAGATCGCGCTCGTGCGCCTGACCCGCGAGCAGAAACTGAATGCCCTCAGCGAGGAGCTGGCCGGCCAGCTCCTGACAGCGCTCGCTTCGGAGGAGGTCTCCTCGTCGCGGGTGATCGTGATCGCCGGCTCGAAGAAGGCGTTCTCCGCCGGCGCCGACCTGACCGAGTTCACCGACCCCAGCGCGGAGGAGAACCTCCGGTACTACCGCGGCCCTGGGCGGATCTGGGAGACCCTCCCGTCGCTGCCCCAGCCGTCCATCGCCGCCATATCGGGATGGGCCGTCGGCGGTGGCCTCGAGTTGGCGCTTTCGGCCGACCTGCGCGTTGCGGACGAGACCGCGCGCTTCCTCCTGCCGGAGGTGTCGCTCGGCATCCTGCCCAGCGCGGGCGGAATGACGCGCCTGACGCGGTTGATCGGAACGGCCCGTGCCAAGGAGCTGATCCTGCTCGGGGAGCGCTTCGGCGCCGCCCGGGCCCTCGAGCTCGGCGTCGTCAACCGCGTCGTGCCGGAAGGCGGTGCCGAGGATGCGGCGCTCGAGTGGGCCGAACGGCTGGCGGCGCAGCCACAAGTGGCGCTCCAGGTGACCCGTGAGCTGCTCGATCACACACCTGAGATGTCGGTGCAGGCGTCGCTCGCCGCCGAGCGTTTGGCGCAGGGAATGCTGGCGCAGTCTGCAGAGAGCTACAAGGCCTCGGAATGACCCGTGCGGCCATCGTCACGGGCGGCGGCACCGGGATCGGCCGGGCCGCCGCGCTGGCGCTGCACCGCGACGGTCACCGCATCGTCATCGCCGGGCGTCGTCCGGAGCCGTTGCAGCGCGTCCAGGAGGAGATCGGCGAGACCTGCGAGATTCACGTCGGTGACATCCGCGAGCCGGAGGTGGCAGACGCGCTGATCGATCTCTGCCTCGACCGTCACGGAAGCGTGGACGTCCTCGTGAACAACGCCGGCGGCCAGTTCGTGGCCCGCGCCGAGGACATCTCCCCGAACGGCTGGGCGGCGGTTCGTCGCCTCAACCTCGACGCGCCGTGGTACCTCACGCAGCAGGCCGCCAAGCGGTGGATGATCCCAAACGGCGGCGGGCGAGTGGTCTCGGTCGTGCTCTGCCCGACGCGGGGCATCCCCGGCATGGCGCACTCCTCCGCGGCCCGCGCCGGTGTGAGCGCGCTGACCAACGTCCTGTCCGTGGAGTGGGGCCGGTACGGAATATCAGTGACGGCTGTCGCGCCCGGCTGGATCGACACCGAGGGGATCCGCCAGTACGACACCGACCTCGAAAGCGTTGCGGCCGGCATCCCGCTCGGGCGGCTCGGCCGCCCGGAGGAGGTCGGTGATCTGATCGCGTTCCTGGCGTCCGACAGAGGCGCCTACATCACCGGCCAGACGATCGTCATCGACGGTGCGTTGTCACAAGCAATGCCCGGGCCGTTCGGGCAGCTTCCCGAGTAGCAGAGCCGAGCGCGGTTCGGGCTGCCCGAAGACGCCGGCGAGGTCGCCCGACGATGCGGTGCCGAGCTTGCGGTGCGCCTCGGCGAGCAGGTGCTCCACCGTGCGCGGTCCGAAGAGCAGCTGTGCGGCCGCGTCACCCACCGTCGCACCGCTCGCCACCGCGAGCGACACGCTGAGCTCGTGCGGTGTCAGCCGGCCGGCGAGCGATGGCACGGGCTCGGGAGCCTCGGCGCCGAGCGCCGCCAGCTCCGCCCGGGCCTGCGCCGCCCACGGTATCGCTTCCAGGCGCTCGAACGTTGCCAGTGCGGACAGGAGTCGCTGAGCCGGCTCGTCGCTCCCCGCCGCGGCGAGCCGCCGGCCGAATGCGAGCTCGGTGCGGGCGCGGTCAAACGGCCCGGTGGCCTGCTCGTCGATGGCGAGCGCCTCGCGGAACGGTTCCTCGAACGCGTCGCCTGTCGCGAGGACACCCATGCAACGGGCTGCCGCCGCGATCGCCGAGAGCCGCCCTGTCCGCGTTGCCTCCTGGGCGAACGAGTCGCACAGCGTCTGCGCCTCGTCCATCCGGCCGCAGCCGGCGTATGCCTCGACGAGATCGGGTGCGCGGTGCGGCGGGACCGATGCATCCGACCAGCCGGCCGACGCAGCGAGCCGGACGGCCGGCTCGAGCTCCCGTGCCGCCTCCTCTCCGTTGCCCCGCCCCAGTGCGAGCAGCCCCAATGCGGAACCGGCGTAGTCGAGCAGCGACCCCTGGCCGAGGCGAGCCGAGATCGCCATCGCCTCCGCGGCGGATGCCCTGCACTCGGCGTCGCGTCCGCGGGCCGCGGCGAGCCATGCGAGGGTACCCAGCGCCAGTCCCGCGTCGGCAGCCCGCCCGGCGTCGCGCGCGAGCGACAGCGCTTCCCAGAGCTCGGCGCGCGCGCGGATCCACTGGCCGAGCTCGATCCGCACCTGCGCCATCCGCAGCAGCGGATAGGGGAGCGCCCCGACCGCGGCCTCGGTTCGTGCGTCCGCCACGGCCTCCGCGAGCACCGCCGCGGCCATGTCCAGCCGGCCGGCGCTGCGCAGGGCGAGGCCGAGGTATCCGCGGAGCTCGGTATCCCGCTCGATCTCGGCTCGTCGCCCGGCGACGAGCTCGATCCGCTCTGCCCCCTCGGCCTGCTCCCCCGTGAGGCAGAGGGCCGTGCCGAGCATCAGCTCCGCGGCGAGCGCTGTCGTCCCTGCCGTGGCCAGCGACACGGCCCGGCGCCCCGCATCGAGTGCACCCGCCGGCCGACCACTGCGAAGCAGCGGGATGACGGCGTCGGCGAGCAGGGCCGCCGCGCGGTCGGCGTCGATCGCCTCGATCTGCGCAGCGGCGGCGGTGAGCTCGGAGGCGGCATCAGGCGCCCGGCCGGCCCGGGCCAGGAGCCGTCCTCGCATCCGCGCCGCGTCGGCGCGGACGGCGGGGTCGCTTGCCTCGGCCCCGGCCTCGGCGAGATGGTCGAGCGCGGCGTTCAGGTGGCCCGCGCGCTGTGCGGCCCGCGCCGCGGTGAGCAATCGGCGGGCGCGCTCGTCGCCCGGCGGGCCGACGTAGGCGGCGAGGTCTGCCGCGCGCGCCTCGATGGCATGGGCGCGCCGTGCCTGCGCACGTGCGGCGGCGCCCTCCAGTGCGTCGGCGGCCGCAGCATCGACCGGGGTTGCGGCGAGACCCCGGTGCCAGGCCCGCTGGTCGGGGTGCTCGTCGCCCATCGCCCGGGCGAGGACGGCGTGCGCCCCGATGCGCTCGGCTCTCGGCGCGGCGTAGACGACGGTGGACCGGACGAGGCCGTGGGCGAACCGCAGGCCGTCTGTGGTCGTGACCAGGCGCTCGCCGGCTGCGCGTGCGAGTGCCTCGGCGCCGATGCCGGCAAGCGAGAAGGCCCGTGTCAGCACCGCGTCGTCTCCGAGCGGGGCCAGCGCGGCGAGCAGCAGCCCACGCCTCGCATCCTCGGGTAGCGCCTCCAGCCTATGGAGGTACAGCCGCTCCAGCGTGAGCTCGCGCGGCGTCTGCGGGAGCGGTTCGCGTCCGTTGCGTTGCCCGTCCGTGAGACTGCGGGCCAGCTCCGTGAGAGCCAGCGCGTTCCCGGCCGCCGCCGCCACGATCTCGGACGCCACCCCGGCCGCGAGGTCGACGCCCGACGCGGCGAGCAGTTCCTCCGCGGCTGCGTCGCCGAGCGGCGCGAGGTCGAGCCGCTCGAATCGCTCCATCCGCTGGTCGAACGGGCGGACTGCGGCGATCGCAGCGACTCGGTCTGCGAACAGGCGGCCGGCTGCGAACTCGAATGCCTCGGCCGACGGCTCGTCGAGGGCATGGACGTCGTCGACAAGCAGAAGGACGGGCCCGTCCCGGCCGGACGCGGCCAGCAGTTCGAGCAGGCCCGCCGGGACGGCGAACCGGTCGCCGTCGGTGCCCTCTCGCAGGCCAACCGCTGCGCCGAGCGCACGAGCGGCGGTGGAGGAGAGGCCGGAGAGGAGGGCGCCGAGGGGCTCGACCAGCCGGCGGAGCGCCGCGAACGGCTCGTCGGCTGCAGCCTCGTCCCCGACCACGCGGAGCACGCGCAGCCCGGCCGCGCGGCGCTCAGCGTGCTTGAGCAGCGCCGTCTTTCCCGCGCCGTCTGGGCCGGCGACCGCGAGCGTCCCGCCACGACCGCCGCGTGCGGCGGCGATCAACCGCTCGATCGCGTCGCATTCCGCTGCGCGTCCCACCAGCTCGCCGCGCCATACCGGGCCACCGCGCCCCACCTCCGGCCGGGTTGTGGCAAGCGGCCCGGCGTGAACGAGCGCGTTTTCGAGCCACCGCCGGAAGAGCTGGCGCCCGGTCGCGTGGAGCCGCACCTCGTCGTGGGCGTAGTCCGCAAGGAACTGTGCCTGCCAGCGGCCACCGTGGCGCGTCTCCTTCGCGGCAACGAGGCCCGTGGCCATCCGGCACCAGTCCTCCATGTCGGCGAGCGTGGGCTCGAGGTGACACTGGAGCGCATACGCCACGCGCCCCACCCGAAAAGCCTGGTTGGGGTACCGGGGCGTCCCGGCCAGGCGCACCGCGCCGGGCGGCAGGTCGAAGTGGTCCTGGTGGAACTCGACGACCGCGAGGTCGCGTGGGAATCCACGCAGGACGGGGTCGCGCGACGCCTCCTCGAGGAGTGAGACCGGGTGAAGGCCGAGCTCCGGCTCGTAGCCGCGGTAGACCCGTCCGCCGAGAGCCTCGGCCAGGAGTTGGGAGCCGAGGCAGATGCCGAAGTACGGGAGCCCCGCCCGGACAGCCTCACCGATGACCGTCTTCTCGTCGGCAAGCCAGGGGTGCTCTTCCTCCTCGAAGACGCTCATCCCGCCGCCCATCGCGACGATCAGGTCATATCCGCGCCAATCCGGGATCGTGTGTCCGTGGAGCAGGCGGCGCACGTCGACGTCGATGCCGCGAGCCGCAAGGACGTCGGCGTAGATTCCCACGGGGTTCGAATCGAGATGCTCGAAGACCAGCGCTCGCATCGGCCGCTCCTGACGCGACAACGTGCCGATCATCGCAAACCGCGACGAGCCTCACAAGACGGCCCCAAGGGTCGTAGAGTCAGCGGCGTGCAAACAGCCCCGGAACGGGTCGAAGCCTGGCGGGACGCCGTGCGAGCGGCGGAGCGGCGGGGCGAGCTGCTGGAGGCGGTCGACGTGGCGGAGCGCGCGCTCACGGACCATCCCGACGACGTGTGGCTTCGCCACCGGGCCGTCCTCGCACTCGCCCGCGCGGGGTCGACCGCGGAGGCGGAGCGCCGCTACGACGAGTATGGCCTTGGGGACGTGCACGGCGAGGATGCGGAGGCCCTCCGCGCTCGCATCGCGAAGGACGCGGCTCTGCTGGAGCACGGGGCGGCGCGCCGCGAGCTCGCCGCCCGCGCCGCCGGGCTTTACGGCGACGTCTTCGAGCGGACGGGCGGGCACTACCCGGGTGTCAACGCCGCCACGATGTGGCTCGTGGCCGGCGACCACGCCACGTCGCGCGCGCTGGCCGGGCGTGTCCTGGCGGCCCTCCGGCGCACGGGCGACGACTCCTACTACGCCGCGGCGAGCGAGGCGGAGGCCCAGCTTCTGCTCGGCCGCATCGGCGCTGCGGGCGATGCGCTCGAGCGTGCCGTGGAGCGCGACGACGGCGACCATGCCGCGGTTGCGTCGACCAGGCGGCAGCTTCGGCTCGTCTGCCAGGCGCTGGGAGTCGACGACAGCGTGCTTACCGTCATCGCCGGCCCTTCGGTCGCTCACTACTGCGGTCATCGCATCGCTGCCGCGGGTGCCACAGGCCGGCTCCCGGCGGAGGCCGAGGCCTCGGTGGCGGAGCAGATCGCGGCGGAGGTCGCCCGCGAGCCGGTCGCCTATGCCTACGGCTCGCTGGCAAGTGGCGCGGACATCCTCTGGGCAGAAGCCCTGCGACGCAACGGGGCCGACCTCCACGTGGTGCTGCCGTTTTCGGCCGACGAGTTCGTCCGCACGTCGGTCGCCGACTCCGGTCCGGGCTGGGAGGCGCGATTCGAGCGGTGCCTGGAGTCGGCCGCCGCTGTCAGCTACGCCACCGAGGATGCCTACCTCGGCGACGACGTGCTGTATCGCTACGCGGCCGATCTCGCGATGGGGCTGGCATTGCTGCGCGCCCGGTTCCTTGACGCGGACGTCCGCCAGCTCGCCGTGTGGGACGGGATGGCTCCGTCCGGGCCCGCCGGCACCGCGGCCGACGTCGCCGCGTGGACGGCGCATGGGCACCGCACCTCGATCGTGCGGCCGCCGGCGACGCCCGCGGTGGCGGTTGCATCGGCCGAGCGAGAGGCGGCCGGCGGCCGCGTCGTTCGGGGGATGCTGTTCGGCGACATCAAGGGGTTCTCGAAGCTGACCGACGAGCAGCTCCCCGCCTTCACCGAGCACGTGCTGGGGACGTTCGCGTCCGTCCTCGAGCGCCACCGGGATGCCGTCTGCTTCCGCAACACATGGGGTGACGGCCTCTACGTCGTGCTGGCGGACGCGGTCAGCGCCGCCGCCTGCGCCGCCGACCTCCAGGAGGCGATGGCCGGCGCCGACCTCGAGCGCCACGCCCTGCCGGGGCATCTCGCGCTTCGGCTCGGCGCGCACGTCGGCCCCGTGTTCCCGGTGCACGACCCGGTGATCGCGGCGACCGCCTTCATGGGCTCGCACATCAGCCGCACGGCACGGATCGAGCCGGTCACGCCGCCCGGCACCGTGTACGTCACCGAGCAGTTCGCGGCGGCGCTCGAGATCGCGGGAAGCGGCCTGCGCTGCGATTACGTCGGGCACATGCCGGCCGCGAAGGACTTCGGCCGCCTGCGAATGTACCGGCTTTATCGCCCGCCCGCGACGGCGTGAAGCCGCTATGACATCATCGGCACATGGGTAGGGCGATGGCCCCGCATGCCTGACGTCTTCGTGTCGTACTCCCGGCGCGACGCCGGGTTCGTTCACGAGCTCGTGGAGCGGCTGCAGCAGGGTGGCAAGACGGTCTGGATCGACACCGAGGGCATCGGCGACGCCGAGGTGTTCCCGGAAGCGATCCGGTCCGCGATCGAGCAGTCGGACGGCTTCGTCTTCGTCATCAGCCCCGACTCGGTCGCCTCGCGCTACTGCGAGAACGAGGTCGACTATGCCGTCGCGCTGAACAAGCGCCTCGTCCCGGTGCTGCACGTGCCGGTGCCCGACACGGAGCTGCCCGAGCCGATCCAGGTGCGCAACTGGATCCCGTTCACAGACCCCGCGACCTTCGACGCCTCGGCGGGCAGGCTGGTTTCCGCCCTCGAGACCGACCTCGAGAACGCGAAGGCTCACACGCGCTGGCTGGTGAAGTCGCTCGAGTGGGACGGCTCCGGCCGCGACCGCAGCCTGACCCTTCGCGGCAGCGAACTCGCGGCTGCGGAGGCCTGGCTCGGCGCTGCGGCACAGCGCGAGCCGCTGCCGACCGAAGTGCAGCACGAGCACATAGCCGCGAGCCGCGTTGCGGCGAGTCGGCGCCAGCGCTCGCTGATGGGCGCGAGCCTCCTGGTCGCCGCTGTCTCCGTCGGCCTGCTCGTGTTCGCGCTGATCTCCCGCAACGACGCGATCTCGGCGAAGTCGGCTGCGCAGCAGCAGGCGCTCGTCTCGAAGTCGCGCGCGCTGGCCGCCGTCAGCGAGACGCAGCTTCAGATCGACCCTGAGCGGTCGATGCTGCTCGCGGCCGAGGCCGTGCGCACCGAGCCGACGCACGAGGCGATGTTCGCGCTTCGCCGGGCGCTCGACGTCGCGCCGAACAGATTGCGCCTGCCCGATGCCGCGCCCCAGAACTGCGACGTCTTCATCGCCGGCCCGGGGCTCTCCTACAGCCCGGACGGCCGCCACCTCGCCGAGGGTCTATGCAGTGGCGACGTGAGGATCCTCGATGCGCGCACCGGCAAGCTCGAGCATCGGTTCCACGCCGGGCCGACCGCCGCCGCGGTTGCGTACGATCCGGCCGGCGGGCGGATCGCGGTGGCGACGCGAACGGGCCTCGAGCTGATCGACGCCGCGACCGGGAAGCGTCTCGCAGGCGTCATGGGCGCGACGGCGTTCACTCGCGTCGCCTTCAGTCCCGACGGCGCGCTGGTCGGCGCTGTCACGTCTACACCGCCCAGCACAAGCGTCGTTGTCTGGAACCTGAAGACCCGTCAAACGCGTGAGCTCGGCCGCACCACCAGGTTGTACGTCGGCCTGTCCTTCAGCCCCGATAGCCGACGGATCGCGGCCGGAAGCTTCGGTCTCGGCCTCGTCGTCTTCGATACCTCGACCGGAAAGGTGGTCGGCCGAAAGTCGACCGGCGCAAACGTGGACGACGTCGCCTATAGCCCCGACGGACGGCTGCTCGCCGCGACGCTGATCAACCTGTCGTTCGCAGGCCGGTCACGCATCGTGACGATGGATGCAAAGACTCTGAAAGTGCGGGCGACCGTGATCAAACTCCCGTCGGTCGAGACGACTGCCGTCGCGTTCAGCCCCGACGGCACGCGCATCGCCTACGGCGCGGCCGACGGGACGGCGGGCCTCTGGTCGGTCGCGGCCGAGCGCACCGTCACGAAGTACCTCGGCCACACCGCCGCCATCAGCGACCTTGCGTTCTCGCCCGACGGCAGAACGGTCGCCACCTCTTCGACCGACGGCACGGCCCGGGTTTGGAGGGCGACGGGGAACGAGCAGCGGGTGTTCCCGCTGCCTCCCGGAAGCTTCGTCGCCGATCAGCGCCTGCTCTCCGATCGCGTGGTGTCGCTCCTCGGACTTCCGCAGGGGTTCGGCGTCGTTACCACAGACCTTCGGACCGACCGGCAGTCGCCTCCGCTGATGCTGTCCCACACCCAGGACCTGGACGCGATCTTCCTCGACGACAGCGGGACCACGGCTGGTGCGATACCGCTGCCGCGACAGAATCCCCACGGGCCGCCGAGTACCGAAATCCGGCTGTGGGACGTCCGGCAGCGAAAGCTCGTGCGCAAGGCGGTGGTCGGCCAGCAGCCCCCGCAGGGCGGGCCCCCCCAGATCAGCCCGGACGCGCGCCGGATCGCCATGGGGATCCCGTCGCAGGCTCCGACGATGACCATCGTCGATATCGCGTCGGGGCGGATCCTCAAGCTCGGCACAACGTCGTGCCAGGCGCAGTGGCGGTCGTTCCCCTTCAGCCGGGACGGGAAGCTGATCGCGGCGGGTGACTTCTGCGGGTCGGTCGGCATCTGGAACGCCGGGACCGGCAGGATGCTGGGCGGCCTGATTCACGTCGGCGGCCAGATCTCATCACTCGCTTTCAGCCCGGACTCCCGGCGCATCGCCGTTGCAAACTGGAACAGCACCGTGACCATCCTGGATGTCGCGACGCGCCGGCCCGTCGTCGTGCTCGGGGATCACACCAGCGGTGTGCCGTCGGTGGCCTACAGCCCGGACGGCCGCCTGATGGCGACACGGAGCCTGGACGGCACCATCCGCGTGCGTGCTGCCGGAGACGGCCGGACGCTGCGGATTCTCCCGGTGTCCAACGCCGGCGGAGGCAGCTCCCTCGGCTTCAGCCCCGACGGAAAGCAGCTCCTGACCGACGACGGCCGCTCCATGGTCATCTGGGATGCATGCTCGCTGTGCGAGAACGCTCGCGGCCTCCTCGCGCTCGTCGGGAAGCGCGTCACACGGCAGCTGACGCCGCTCGAGCGGCGGACATACGCCGGCTGATCGGTGCGCGCCGGTCGGTGGCGCCGCCCAACTCTCGATGGGTGCGCTCCCACGTTGCCCTGGGCGGACCGGCGCCCACTGGTATCGTCACGGCAATGGCGGACACGCCTGCACCAGTCGAGGAACTGACCGAGAGCCTGCGCGATCACGCCTACCTGGCCGACCGCGGGCTCGCGACCGTTCTGCACCTGTCGCTCGCTCTGGAGAAGCCGCTGCTGCTCGAGGGCGAGGCCGGCGTCGGCAAGACGGAGCTTGCGAAGGTGCTGGCCGAGGTCACCGGCGGGCGTCTGATCAGGCTCCAGTGCTACGAGGGCATCGACGTTGCACACGCGCTCTACGACTGGAGCTATGCGCGCCAGCTGCTCTACATCCGGACGCTGGAGGCCGGCGGAGGCGCGGCGGCACGCGAGACGCTTCACGAGCTGTTCGGGCGAGAGTTCCTGGAGCGGCGGCCCCTGCTGGACGCGATCGAGCACGACGACCCGGTGCCGCCGGTTCTGCTGATCGACGAGATCGACCGCGCAGATGACGAGTTCGAGGCGTTCCTGCTCGAGCTCTTGTCGGACTTTCAGGTCACGATTCCCGAGATCGGCACGATCCGCGCCGACCGGCGCCCGCGCGTCATCCTCACCTCCAACCGCACACGAGAGCTTCACGACGCGCTCAAGCGCCGGTGTCTGTACCACTGGATCGGACACCCCTCGCTGGATCGCGAGATCGAGATCGTCCGCGCCCGCGTGCCCGGCGTGCCGGAGCGGCTGGCCGTTCAGGCGGCAGCGTTCGTGCAGCAGTTGCGGTCGCTCGACCTCGCGAAGGCCCCTGGCGTCGCCGAGACGATCGACTGGACGCAGGCGCTGATCGCCCTCGGGCAGGAGGAGCTCGAGGCAGGCGTCGTCGATGCGACGCTGGGCTCGGTGCTGAAGTACCACGAGGACGTCGAGCGCGTGCGCGACGCCGGGCTGCGGGAGTTGGTGGGGGAGGCCCGCGGCACGTGACCGCGGCCGCACCCGGGCTCGCCGTCTCACGGAAGCTGGTCACCTTCGGCCGGATCCTTCGCGAGGCGGGTCTGGAGGTGGGGCCAGGCCGCCTGCAGGACGCCCTTCGCGGGCTCGATGCGGTCGATCTCTCGGACCGCGACCAGGTCTACCACGCGCTCCAGTGCACGCTCGTGTCGCGGCACGACGATCTGCCGGCATTCGCCGCGGCCTTTGCCGCCTTCTGGGAGCGCGCCCCTCGCGAGCCCGGCAGCCGCGGTCCCGACGTCGGCGTGATGCTTCCGCAGGCCGCTGCGCCGCGCGTCGTCCCGGCGCATTCCATCGGTGACGCCGCCGAGGAGCAGCAGGAGGACGACGAGATGCACGCAGCCGCCGCTGCGGAGCAGGAGCTGCTGCGTCGCAAGGACTTCGCACACATGACGCCCGACGAGTTGCGCCGGGTGCGCAGGTTGATGGAAGAGCTCGCCTCACTGCAGCCGCTGCGCCTCTCGCGCCGGCTGTCGGCGTCTCACACCGGCACACTCGATCCGCGGCGGACGCTGCGCCAGGCGATGCGGTCGGACGGGATTCCACTCGAACGGGCCTGGCGCAGCCGCAAGCACGTCCCCCGAAAGCTCGTGGTGCTGGTCGACGTTTCGGGCTCGATGGAGCCCTATGCGCGGGCGCTCGTCATGTTCCTTCAGGCCCTCGCTTCACGTGACGGCGCCGCCCGGCATGTCGAGGCATTCGCATTCGGCACCCGGCTGACCCGGCTCACCCCGCACCTGGTCGGGCGCGACCCGGACGCCGCACTGGCCCGCGCAGGCGCGGCGATGCTCGACTGGGGCGGCGGGACGCGCATCGGCGAGTCGCTCGCGGCGTACAACCGGATCTTCGGTCGGCGCGGCCTGACTCGCGGCGCAGCGGTGGTGATCGCGTCCGACGGCTGGGAGCGCGGCGACCTGTCGCTCCTCGACAACGAGCTGAAGATCATCGGCCGCCATGCCGAACGGCTGATGTGGGTAAACCCGCTCAAAGGACACGCCGGCTTCGAGCCCCTTGCCGGCGGCATGCAGATCGCGCTCCGGCACGCGGATGACTTTCTCGAGGGGCACAACCTGGCCGCGCTCGAGGCCTTGGCGGATGCGCTTCGCCGGCTGCGGCCGAAAGGGGTGGCACATGCGGTTTGAGAACAGATTCGATGCCCCGGCGCCCGCCGCGGACGTCTACCAGGCCATGCTGGACATCAAGTCGGTTGCCGGCTGCCTTCCCGGTGCAACCATCGGCGACGAGCAGGAGGGCGGCGCGTACGAGGCGACGATGGTCGTCAAGGTCGGGCCGATCCGGCTGACGTACGGCGGCAACGTCACGATCGCCGATCGCGACGATGATGCGTGCCTCGCGACCCTCGTTGCAGAGGCACGCGAGCAACGCGGGCAGGGCACCGCGCGCGCGACCATCACGATGCAGGTCGAGCCCCAGGAGCATGGATCGAAGACGCTGATCGGCACCGACCTCACAGTCACCGGGCGCGTGGCGCAGATGGGACAGGGAATCATGCAGGAGGTCGCCAACTCGATGATCGACCAGTTCGCCGCGTGTCTCAGCCAGCGGCTGAACAAGGCCGAACCAGCCATGGCCGCATCAGGCGCCGATGGCGCTTCCGCGCCGCCGCCGCCTCCGGCGAGCCCGCGCCAGCAGGAGCTTCACGCGCTGCCGTTGGTGTTCAGGGCGATGTGGAGGAGGATCCGCCACCCACATCGGTGAGGCGGGCATGGGTGCGGTGCCGCACAGCCTTCCAGAGCATCCCGGCGATTGCGTTGCCCTGGACTTGCAGAAGCGGCTCGCGTCGCATTGACATGACGGTTGCCGTCAACTGAAGGGCAACGACCACGACGGCCGTTGCGAGGTTGTGTGCCAGTCGTCCGCGCATGGTCACACGCTACCCCACGCAGGGGCCCGTCGACACCTCGGGCCTGCGTCGTTCGAGCGCCTTGGCGACCTCGTCGATCGGAACGGCGTAGCCGCCTCCTCCACCGTCGGCGGCAGCGAACATCATCGCGACAGCCCTGCCCTTGCGGTCGATCGCCGGTCCTCCACTATCGCCGTGCAGCACGCTTCCCCGGATCGGGACGACGGTACGCGGAGCGACGTCCCGCCCGTACGCGTTCGGAGTGATGACCGTGGCGGGCTCGCCGATCGTCCCCGCGACGGTACGCAGAGGCCCGCCGCCCGGGTATCCGACGAGCGCGACCGGCATCTTGCCTCTGGGGTGGTACATCGGAATCGGCCGGGCCTTGAGCTCGGGCACGCTCAGCAGCGCCACATCGATCGAGGGGCTGACGAAGACCGGCGTGGCGCTCCAACTCTCGTCGCCGAGCACGACGTGCGTGTCGTGCTCGCCGGCGACGACATGGGCGTTCGTCGCCACCAACCCGGGGCGGACCACCCAGCCCGACCCCTGCAGCGTCAGGCCGCACGACGTCCCCTCGACGAGCACGACGCTCTCGAGTGCCTGACGCACAGCGGGGGACACCGGGACGGAACGGTCGGGGACCGGCAGCGCGCGCACGCCGCCGACGGGGAGCACCGGCAGGCGGTCGAAGCGTGCGATGGCGTCGAGCAGCGACTGCGCCGGCAGCCAGCGCACCAGGCGCGGCAGGATGGTCGACTGCTGGACCTGGGTACGAAGTCCGAGCGATGGCTGGTGCAGCGCAGTCACGGCCAGCAGCCAGGCGACACCCAGGCCGAGCGCTGCGCCCGCGACGAGGCCGCCTGCGCCGTCGGCGGTCGCCAGCGGGCCCCGGGCCATCCGCCGGCGCAGCATGTCGGCGAGCGGCGCCGTAGCGAGCTGCATGGCGATGCCGCCCATCATCGCGCCTATCAACGCAGCGATCGGCTGCCATCCGGTGCGGGCGCCGGGGGAGAGGAGGTGCGGGCCGACCCGCGAGCCGATGAACGCTCCGACGGCGAAGCCGGCGAGCGCAAGAGCCTGTCCCAGGAGGCCGCGCCGCAGCCCCATGGCAGCCGACAGCGCGACCCAGATGACGACCATCACGTCGACACTGGTCATAGCCGTAGTATCGACAGCTTTCCGCCGTGTGCCACACTGCACGTGTGGAGCACATTGCCATCGAGTCGACTCCCAGGCTCTCACGTCCCACGATGGTCGCGGCATTCCGCGGCTGGAACGATGCGGGCGGTGCCGCCAGCCTCGCCGCGGGATACCTCCGTGCGGTGACCGATGCCGAGCGGTTTGCGGTCGTCGATCCTGACCCCTTCGTCGATTACCAGCAGACGCGCCCGACCGTGTCCCTGGTCGACGGGTACGCGCGGCGCGTCGAGTGGCCCGAGACCGAGATCCTGGCCTCCGAGGAGCATGACCTGGTGATCGTGATGGGGCCTGAGCCGAACATGCGCTGGCGCGCGTACACCGACTCGATCTGCGAGCTGGCCGACCGGATCGGCGTCGAGCTCGTGGTGACGCTCGGTGCGCTGCTTGCAGACACCCCCCACACGCGCCCGGTGCCGGTTTCGGCGACGGCCTCGGACCAGGAGATGATCGATCGCCTGGGGCTCGCGCGGTCGAACTACGAGGGCCCGACGGGCATCGTCGGCGTCATGCACGACGCCTGCGGGCGTGTCGACCTACGCTCCGCGTCGCTCTGGGCGGCCACGCCCCACTACGTCTCCGCAGCGCCTAACCCGCGCGCCGCCGTGGCACTGCTCGAGCGCCTCACCGATTTCGCCGGGACGCCCGGCCCAAGCGGCGAGCTGGTGCGCGCCGCGAGCGAGTACGCCGTGCGGGTCGCTGCCGCAGTGGCCGACGATCCCGAGCTGATCGCGTACGTCGAGCAGCTGGAGTCGGCCGCCGACGCCGAGGACCCGCCCACGGGCGAGGATCTCGCACGCGACTTCGAACGGTATCTCCGGGAGCAGGGCGGGGAAGGACCCGTGAGCTGATGGCCGTCGACGCCACCGATCAGACCTTCGACCAGGCAGTTATCGACCGCTCGCACGACGTGCCGGTGGTGGTCGACTTCTGGGCGGAGTGGTGCGGCCCGTGCCGCCAGCTGACGCCGGTGCTGGAGCAGGCGATCGGCGACCTCGGCGGCCAGGTCGAGCTCGTGAAGGTCGATGTCGACTCGAACCCGCGCATCGCTGCGGAATACCGCGTCCAGGGCATCCCGGCTGTAAAGGCGTTTCGCGACGGCCGGATGGTCGACCAGTTCACCGGCGCCGTGCCCAAGCAGGCGGTCGAGGGCTTCCTGCGCGGGCTCTTGCCCAGCGAGGCCGACAAGCTGGTCGAGGCCGGCGACCAGGAATCGATCGATCGGGCGCTGGAGCTCGAGCCCAACCACCCCGGCGCTCTGGCGGCAAAGGCGCGGTTCGAGCTCATGCATGACGACGTCGCTCGCGAGGCGCTGGAGGCCATCGACCAGGGCGACGTGGAGCGGGGCCTGCAGATGCTGCTCGACAGCATCCGCTCGGCCGACGGCGAGGAGCGCGACCGCCTGCGCCAGGCCATGATCGGCGTGTTCAACGACCTCGGCCAGAACCACCCGCTTGCAGTCCGGTTCCGCCGCGAGCTGGCAAGCGCCCTCTACTGACGTTCACTGAGGTGCCTGGCACCTCGTTGAACGCTCAGAGCTCTTCGCCGTCCCAGTAGTCGACCGGCTCGATGCGGCCGATCACCCCGACGCCGCGCAGGAACACCTTGCCCGAGCGTGGGTAGTAGCAAATGTCGTTCGGCTCTCGCGTGCCGTATGCCAGGATGGCAATGCCGTTCTCGCCGGCGCGGAAACTGTGTGCCACGCCGGTGCCCGGTGGCTGCCCGACGACATCGCCTGTGCGTACCGGGTGCTCGTCGTCTCCCTGGAGCAGGACGCCTTCGCCTTCGAGGACAACGAACAGCTCCTCCTCCGCCGAGTGGCAATGGGGCGGCGCGGTGAGGTGACCGTGCGCGGCGGTGACGTGGTTCAGGCCGGTGTGCTTCGAGCCGGCGGCCCTGCCGATGTCCCGCTTCACGCGCACGCCCGGGTTCTCCCGCCTCGGCACGGAGTCCAGCGCGACCACGTTCGCCGGCTGCTTGCCGGCCGCCGGAAACGCGAACTCGCCGGCTTCGTCGTCGAAGCGGAAGAGGTTCTGGCGCCCTGGGCTTGCGACGACCGTCGGACCGGCCCACGCGTACCCCGCGCGGGGAAGATGGCAGAGCTCGATCGCCACCCGCTGACCGAACGCGAGCACGTCGAGCCCGTGCGGGCCGGCGCGCAGCGTGTGGGTCTCCCGGTTTGCGACGTGCACGATCGCGTCCCCCGCGTGCACCTCGCATGTCGCGCCGTCCTGCCAGAGCAGGCCCCAGCCGTCCAGCACGTAGAAGATCTCTTCCTCCGCGCCGTGGATGTGCGCCGGCGTCGACCGCCGACCGGGCTCGACCTGGACGCGGTTCAGCCCGATGCGGTCGGAGCCGGCAGCGGTGCCGAGGTCGACCCAGGTGGCGTGGATGTCTCCGGCGATCCGCTCGCGGCCGGGGATATCATCCCAGTGCACGAGCGTCACCGCTCACCATCCCAGCCGGTCAGGTGACGCACAGCGCTCCCTCGAGCAGCTCTCGGGCGCTGTCGGGGAACGGTGCGGACGCGTTACGCGTGTCGTCTGTATGCACCATCACGGTCTCCGCCACCGCGGCGACGCGGCCGTCCGACAGCGCCGTGACCGTCTCACGCGTTGTCACGCTGGACTTCCCAACACGAATGATGTCCGTGGCGACCTCGATCTCGTCGTCCTCCTGCACAAGCCCGCTGCGGAAGTCGACAGAGGTGTGCCGCATCACCATTCGGTGGACGACCTCGCCGAGGAGCTCGGTGTACATCTCGTCGCGAGCCTCCTCGAGGTAGGTCATGTACACCGCGTTGTTGACGTGCCCGAAGCCGTCCAGGTCACGCCAGCGGATCTCGATGCGCTTCGTGGTTGCCACGGCGGGTACTCTCTCAAATCGTGGACGAGATCTCGGCAGTAACGCGACCTGCGGCAGCCGACCCTGCGGGCGCCCTGGTGCTGATGCACGGCAGGGGTGCCGACGAGCGCGACCTGATGCCCCTGGCGGATGCCCTCGACCCCGGCCGCCGGCTGATCGCGGTGACGCCGCGTGCGCCGCTGGCCTTGCCGCCGGGCGGCCGGCACTGGTACCGGGTGCGCGAGATCGGCTATCCCGATCCGTCGACGTTCCTCCCCACCTACGAGGCCGCGGGGGAGTGGCTCGACCGTCTCCCGGAGCAGACAGGCGTGCCGCTCGAGCGAACGGTGCTGGGGGGCTTCTCGCAGGGTGCCGTGATGTCGTGGGCGCTTGGGCTCGGCGAGGGACGGACGCGGCCCGCCGGCATCATCGCCCTATCGGGGTTCATGCCCACGGTTGACGGCTTCGAGCTCGACCTGTCGGATCTGGACGGATACCCGGTGGCGATCGGGCACGGCAGCTTCGATCCGGTGATCGGTGTGGAGTGGGGGCGGCAGGCGCGCGACGCGACGACGGCGGCCGGCGCGGACGTGACCTACCAGGAGACCCCGATGGCGCACACCATCGATCCGCAGTTCGTTTCGCGCCTTGGCGACTGGATCGAAAGGGTCGTCTGACCCACGCCCGAGCGCACCTCGCCCTGGCCTCCGTCGTGCTGGTGTGGGCAGGGGCCTTCGCGGCGATCAAGTATCTCCTCGACGCCGGGCTGACGGGGCCCGAGATCGCCCTCGCCCGCTATCTGATCTCGGTGCCGGGGTTCGTGCTGGCCTACCGGCTCGCGGGTGGCCTGCCGGGCATCAACCGCAGCAGCCTGGCGCGGATCGCGGTTGGCGGTATCTTCGGCACCACCGTGTACCACATCGCGCTGAACGAGGGTGAGCGGTTCACGACCTCCGGAACAGCCGCCGTCATCATCGGCACGTCGCCGGCGGTGACGCTCATTCTGGCCGTGGCACTCGGGATGGAGCGCTTCTCGGCCTGGCGCGCTCTGGGCCTCGCGCTCGCGTTCAGCGGCGTCGTGGTCGTCATCACGCTCGGTTCCGGAGAGACCGTCTCGTTCCGCGAGGCAAAGGGCCCGCTGATCATCCTGATCGCGTCCGTCGCCTTTGCGCTCTACAACATCCTGCTGAAGCCGGTGACGGCCAAGGCCGACCCGATTGCGATCAGCTCGGCCGCGGGCCTGTTCGGCACCGCCGCGCTGCTGCCGTTCCTGCGCGTCGACTCGCTCGACCATTTCTCCAACGCCGGCCTGTGGGAGTGGACGCTGATCGTGTACCTCGGCCTGATCTGCACGTTGTTCGCCTACATCGCGTGGACGATCGGGTTGCGGTCTCTCGACGCCTCCCGCGCCTCGTCGTACCTGTACGGCATCCCGCCGCTCGCCGTGTTGATCGGTGCTGCCACGCTCGGTGAGACGGTGACCGTCTGGCTGGTGCTCGGAACGATGATGGTGATCGGCGGTGTCGCGATGGCGCAGGTGAAGCGGTGAGTGCGTTCACCTGGCGCGACGGGCCGCGGACGGTGCACTACGGCGAAGGGATTGCGGAACGTGCTGCGGGACTGCTCGGCGAGCACGGTTGGGATTCGTTCCAAGTGCTCACCACAGATCGTGCCGACCCGGGCATCGGCCCAGCCGTGCATGTGCCGGCGGGACAGATCCCCGACGTCGCGGAACGGCTGCTCGGAGCGGTGACCGCTGACCGCCTGGTCGCATGGGGCGGTGGCCGCGTGATCGATGTCGCCAAGGCGATCGCGTCGGCGACCGGCGCCGAGGTCGCCGCTGTGCCGACGACGCTTTCGGGAGCCGAGATGACGGGCTCGCACCGGCGCATCGCGGGCCGCGAGAACGACCCACCCGTTCGCCCGGTGCTGGTCATCGCCGACCCCCGCCTGATGTGCTCCCTCGATGAGCCGGCGCTTCGCGCCAGTGCCATGAACGCGCTTGCTCACGGCGCCGAGGCGCTCTATGGCCCCGGGGCAAACCCGGTGTCGTCGCTTGCGGCCGAGCGGGGGATCGAGCTCATCGCCTCCGGCGACCGGGCGCTGGGAGCGCTGCTCTGCTCGTATGCGATGGACTCCGCCGGCTATGCCCTGCACCACGTCCTCTGCCAGACGCTCGTCCGCACCGCCGGAACGCCGCACGCCGAGACCAATGCCGCAATGGCGCCCAGGACGATGAGCTTCGTCGCGGAGCGGGCGCCCGATGCCGTCGCCGGTCTTGCGCGGGCTCTTGGGTGTTCACTCGGGGACATCGGACAGCGGCTGGACGAGCTCGGCGGCCGGTCGCGGATCGATGTGCCGCCGGAGCGCGTCGATGCGGTCGTCCGCTCGGCCCTCGGCCGGCCCGAGCTGGCAGCCACGCCGGGCGGCGATGTCTCCGCAGACGACATCCGCCGCCTCCTCACCCCCGAGACCTGAGCCGCCGGTACACTCACGGCTATGGGAAAAGGATATGCAGAAGGTCCCGCGGCCGAAGAGGCCGAGGCAGCACGTGAGCGAGGGGACAATCTCGCTCGTCCAGGCACTGTTCAGATGCGGCGCGTCGTGTTCGGATCGACGAAGGACAACCCGGAGCAGCACCTGCTCGGGTATGCCGACGAGGTCGACGCGGACGAGCTGTTCCGCACGGGAAAGGCGTGGGGTATCAAAGTGGTGAGCGCCGCTGAGCGCTGATCCGTACGACCGGCCGTCGGATCCGGCGAAGCGCCATAGCGCCGCACTGACCGACGGCCCTGACCGCGCTGCGGCGCGGGCGATGCTGAAGGGCATCGGATTCACCGACGACGACTTGGCGCGGCCGCTGATCGGCGTCTCGACCACGTGGATCGAGACGATGCCGTGCAACTTCAACCAGCGCGAGCTTGCTCAGCGGGTGAAGGAAGGCATCCGGGCGGCAGGCGGCACGCCGATGGAGTTCAACACCGTGTCCGTGTCCGACGGCGTGTCGATGGGCACCGAAGGGATGCGGGCGTCGCTGATCAGCCGCGAGGTGATCGCCGATTCGATCGAGCTCGTGGTCCGTGGGCACCTGTTCGACGGATTGGTCTGCCTCGTCGGCTGCGACAAGACCATCCCGGCGGCGGCGATGGCGCTCTGCCGCCTCGACGTGCCCGGCCTGGTGCTCTATAACGGCTCGATCGCGCCGGGGACGTTTCGTGGGCGTGACATCACCATCCAGGACGTGTTCGAGGCCGTCGGTGCCTACGCGGCCGAGAAGATCACGGCCGAGGAGCTGCACGAGGTCGAGTCCGCCGCCTGCCCGGGCGCGGGAGCCTGTGGTGGCCAGTTCACAGCGAACACGATGTCGACCGCCCTCGAGTTTCTCGGGCTCTCGCCCGGCGGCATGAACGGCATCCCGGCCTTGAACCGCGGCAAGGGCGATGCCGCCGAGGAGTGCGGGCGCCTGGTCATGCAGCTGGTGCGCGACGACGTGCGCCCGTCGCAGATCGTCACCCGTGAGGCGATCGAGAACGCCGCCGCCTCTGTCGCGGCGACCGGAGGATCGACCAACGGCGTGTTGCATCTGCTTGCGATCGCGCGCGAGCTCGACATCCCGTTCTCGATCGACGACTTCGACGTGATCGCTGCCCGCACGCCGATCGTCGCCAGCCTGAAGCCCGGCGGCCAGTTCGTCGCGACCGACATCTTCGACGCCGGCGGCGTCGCTCTGGTGGCGCGCGAGCTCGCGAAGCGCGACCTGATCCACGCCGGGGCGGCGACGGTCGACGGCCGCACACTCGGCCAGATCGCCGAGCAGGTGGTCGAGACGCCGGGACAGCCCGTGGTCGTCCCGATCGACAAGCCGATCAAGCCAACCGGCGGGCTCGCCATCATGCGCGGCAACCTGTCGCCTGAGGGCTGTGTCGTCAAGCTTGCCGGACATGAGCGCCTGTCGCATCGTGGCCCTGCGCGCGTGTTCGATTCCGAGGAGGACTGCTTCGCCGCCGTGAAGGCGCGAGCGATCCGCTCCGGCGATGTGGTCGTGATCCGCTACGAGGGGCCTGCCGGTGGCCCTGGCATGCGCGAGATGCTCCACGTCACCGCGGCCATCGTCGGCGAGGGGCTCGGCGATCAGGTCGCGTTGATCACCGATGGCCGCTTCTCGGGCGCAACCCATGGCCTGATGGCCGGGCACGTGACCCCGGAGGCAGCGCATGGCGGCCCGATCGCCATCGTCCAGGACGGCGACATCATCGAGTTCGACATCGAGGGCCGGGAGCTGCGGGTCGAGCTTTCGGACGACGAGATCGCAGCTCGCCTGAGTGACTGGACTGCGCCGCCGCCGCGCTACACCAAGGGCGTCTTCGCGAAGTACGCCGCGCTGGTCAGCTCTGCCAGCGAGGGTGCGGTGACGCGCCCTCCGGCGCAGTGAACGTCCTCGTTCTCGCCGACACCCACATCCCCGACTTCGCGCGCTCGCTGCCGGCGACGCTGGAGCCCCACCTTGCCTGGGCCGACCGCATCCTGCACGCCGGCGATGCCACGGCGGCCGACGTGCTCCTGGAGCTGTCGGCGTGCGCGCCCGTGATGGCGGTGATGGGCAACATGGACGGCTGGGACGTCGCCGCGTGGGGCGCCCGCGACGAGCTCCGCACGACGATCGAGGGCGTGCCCGTCTCCATGTTGCACGACTCCGGCAGGCGCGAGGGCAGAGAACAGCGCCTGCGGGCGAGGTTCCCCGAAGCGCGAATGATCGTATTCGCCCATTCACACCAGCCGGTCTGCGACGTCAACGACGATGTGCTGTTCCTGAACCCCGGCAGCCCGACCTGGAAGCGTCGCGCACCGCAGCCGACGGTGGTCAGGTGCGTCTTCGAGGCAGGGCGAGTGGAAGCCGAGCTCGTTCCGCTTTGAAACAACGGGGGCTGACCCTTTGGTTCAGACGCGGCTTCGTGCTTCGCCGACCAGGCCGGTCAGCAGCCGCCGCTTCCAGCCGGTCTGCTCGAGGCCGGGGAGCCCGTCGAGCGGGTCGTCTGGGTCGAGCAGCCGTGGCAGGTTCGAGACGCCGATCGCCGCCATGCGGAGCTCGCCGTCCAGGCGCGCGGCGGCCACCGCCACGAGGGCGAAGCTCCATGCGTGCCGCTCGCCCGCTCGCTCGTAGGCGGAGGCGTCCGGTGCTCGGGGCACGGTCACGGCGGTGATGAACTCGGTGTCGGCCAGGTCGAGGGTCGAGCGGTCGTCGTCGGTCGCCTTGCGGTAGAGGTCGGCGAGCGGGAAGCCGTCCGGCCGTGTGCTGGTGTGGACGCGGGCGTCGAGTGCGAGCAGCGCACAGCCGAGGTCGCTGGGCGCCACGGAGATGCAGTCGCCCGGCTCCAGGCCGTGCTTTCGGTGGTCGCCGATCTGCGCGTAGCAGGTGTCGCCACCGCGAAGCCAGCACTGGAGATCGGGGTGGCGGAAGTACCAGCAGCGCACCTGCTGGCAGAGGTTGCCGCCGAGCGTCCCCATCTCTCGGAGCTGCGGCGACGCTGCGCCGGACGCGGCTTGGTGCAACGCCTCGTAGCGCGCGGCGATGTCCTCGTCACGCGCAATCTCGGCCAGCGTCGTCGTGGCGCCGATTCGCAGCACGCCGTTGGCCGCCTCGATGCCGGAGAGCCCGATTCCGCGGAGGTCGACCACGGTGGACGCGGGCCGGATGCCGCGATCCTGCTGCGTCAGCAGGTCGGTGCCGCCGCCCATCGCACGAGCGTCGGGAGCGGCAAGCGCGGCACGCGCGGCGTCGGCGTCCTCGGGCCGCACGTAGGCGAACGTCCTCATCCGAGTGCCTCCAGCACGCGCCCAGGGGTGTAGGGCGCCTCGCGAAGCCGCACACCCGTCGCGTGGAAGATCGCATTGCCGATCGCCCCGGGAGTGGGGATGATCGGCGGCTCGCCGAGACCCTTCACTCCCACCGCGAGATGCGGGTCGGGCCGGCCGACGAACTCGCAGACCACCTCGGGAAGGTCGGCGATCGTCGGGATCTTGTAGTCCTCCAGACCCGGGTTCAGCACGGTGCCGGTGGTCGGATCGACCACGCGCTCCTCGCTGACGGCGTAGCCGACTCCCTGCAGGATGCCGCCCATCACCTGGCTGCGGGCGCCCATGGGGTTCACGATCCGGCCCACGTCGTGCACCGCGAAGATCTTCTCCACCGTGACCAGCCCGGTCAGGGTGTCGATGGCGACCTGTGCGATCTGGCAGCCGAAGGTGTTCACCGCCATGCCCTCCGGGTTCGGGGCCCGGGATCCTGCGCCGGTCACCCAGGCGTTTCCGAGCTTGCCTGTCACCTCCGTCAACGGCCGGCGCAGCGTCCCGTCAGCCGAGCGAACCTCGCCGTCGACCAGCTCGAGGTCGGACGCGGAGATCTCGAACATGTCGGCCGCGAGGTCGAGCAGCTGCCGACGCACGCGGTGCCCCGCCGAGCGGACCGCCGGGGCGATCGACGCCAGCGTCATGCTGCCGCCTGAGCCGGGGCCGTGACCGGCCAACTCGGTGTCGCCTCCCCTGACGATGACGTCGCCGGGCGAGACACCGAGCCGCTCTGCGGCGACGATGGCACAGGCCGTCAGGATGCCGGTGCCGAGATCCTGGACGCCCACCGTGACGACAGGCCGCGCCGACTTGCCGATTCGCACCTCCGCATAGGCCGGCGGGCCGCCGCCGCCCCACCAGTACTGGCTGGAGACGCCCATCCCGCGGCGGATACGGCCGTCGGAACGCAGCTCGTCACGCGCATCCCAGTTGGCGAGCTCGGCGACACGGTCGTAGCACTCGAGCAGCCGCTTCGACGTGTAGGGGCGACCGGTGTGCGGGTCGTTCTCGCTGTGGTTTCGCCGCCTCAGCTCGATCGGGTCGATGTCGAGGGCCTCGGCCAGTTCGTCGAGCGCCTGCTCGAAGGCCCACGTCCCCTCCATCACGCCCGGCGCCCGGAACGCGACGCAGGCGCCCAGGTTCATCTTCATCGGCAGCGTCATCAGGTGCACGTTCGGGCAGGCATACACCGACTTCGCGGGCTCCAGGATCGGGAACGCCCAGCCGCCCGTGCCCATCCCCATCACGCCCGACGCCTCGATCGCCTGAAGCGTGCCGTCACGACTCGCACCGAGCTTGTACGTGAAGCGAACCGGCGTGCGGTAGCCGGTCGTGAGGTTCTCGTCACGCCTCGACAGCACCAGCCGCACCGGCAATCCCGCGCGCTGCGAGAGCGCCGCAGCCAGTCCGCCCTCATGCCCGGCACCGAACTTGGAGCCGAAGCCGCCGCCCATGTACTCGCAGATGACGCGGACGCGCTCCTCGTCGATCCCGAGCAGGGAGGCGATGTCACCGCGCGCCTGGTAGATGGCCTGCGTCGAGACCCAGAGGGTGACGCCGTCGGCGCGAACGTCTGCCACAGCGCAATGCGTCTCCATGCAGTTGTGAAGCTGCGCGGGCGCGAGGTACTCGGCCTCGATCGTGACATCGGCGTCGCGCAGGGCGGCATCGGCGTCACCGCGCACGTCCTCGCTCGGCTCCTCGTAGAAGTCCTGCCGCGCGAACGCCTCGTCCAGGTCGGTCACGAAGCCCAGCGGCTCCCATTCGGCGGAAAGAGCCGTGATTCCGTGCTCGGCCGCAGCATGGGTATCGGCTGCCAGGGCGGCTACGGCGGCGCCGGCATAGGGCGGCTCGGCCGTCAGGAGCTTTTCGCCGTCGAGCTCCGGGGCGTCCTCCGGACCGATCACGGCCCGCACTCCGGGCACGGCCAGCGCGGCGGCGAGGTCGATCGAGACCAGGCGCGCATGCGCGTGTGGGCTTCGCAGTACCGCCGCCTCGAGTTGCCCGGGTAGGCGAATGTCGGACGTGTACCGTGCCGCGCCGGTCAGGCGGGCGGACGCCGTCACGCGTGTCGCCGGCTCACCGACGACGCGTGGGGGAGCGTCCTCGGTCCACTCCGGGGTCTCGTCCTCCTCGACCAGCGTCCATCGCACCTCGGTGCGACCCTCGACGACGGCCTCCGTCTTGACCAGCTTCGGCACTACGCGCCCGCCTTCGCAGCGTGCGCGACCGCAGCGCCGATGCCTTCGTAGGCGCCGCAGCGGCACAGGTTGCCGCTCATCGCCTCGACGATCTGTTCACGGCTCGGATCGGAGATGCGCTCGAGCAGGGCAAGCGCCGACATCAGCTGCCCCGGCGTGCAGAAGCCGCACTGGAAGCCGTCCTGTGCGGTGAAGGCCTCACGCAGGCGCCCGAGCAGCTCGTTGTCGGACTCCACCGTCCGGATCTCGGCGCCGTCGCAGGCAGCCGCCAGCGTCAGGCATGACAACACGGGTCGTCCGTCGACGACCACGGTGCAGCTGCCGCACGTTCCCTCGGCGCACGCAACCTTCGTCCCGGTCAGCCCCAGCCGCTCGCGGAGCACGTCGGCGAGCGGCTCGACGTCTGCGACGTCCAACCGGTACGGCCGGCCGTTCACCTCGAGCATGATCCCCATCCGCCGGAAACCTACCAGGGTATGCGGGACCGTCGTTGGGGCGTCTCGCGGCAAGCTAGGGTTTGTCGGTTTGAGCCTCCCGTCCACCTCAACCACACGCCGAGCACCGCTCGAGCTGACCTTCGTGCCGCGAGGGGCAGAAGAGCCGCTGATGGGCTTCTACTCCGTCTCCCCGCTGACTCCGGGCGGGTGGGCTGCGCTGATCGACCAGGCCGGGCTGCCCCATGGTCTGCGGCGGCTTCCGGTGGCCGTCGCCGTCGGGGACGGCACGCGCCAGGTTGAGACCCGGTCGCTGCAGATGCTGCCGGCGCTCGCGTACCTCCTGGCCGAGCCACAGGGTGAGGAGTCCCCGTCGGTGAAGGCCTGGCGGCTGGTCGCGCGGCTGACCGAGCGCGTCGCCGAGCGGGGAGGCGAGCCCCCCGACCTCGCTCGGTTCGCCGCCGCGTTCCCGCCGCTCGCCCATGCCGCGATGCCGGAGCATGGGGAAGAGCCCGTGGTGCTGCCCGCGAGCGAGGCCGTCGCGGAGTTCGTGCGCGCGTCGATGCGGGCGCTTTCGGCGGCCGTCCGAGATCCGCGGCTGCTCGCGGCGCCTGACGCGCACAGCGAGTACATCGACCTCTCCGTTTTGCAGCCGGCCCTTCGGGTCGTCGCTCCCGACATCGGCGCCGTGGCCCCGGTCGTCAAGCTGCGACAGACGCTCGAGCCGCTCGAGCTCGTGTTGTCGCTGCCCCCCGTTCCCGAAGGGATGTGGCCGCTCGAGGTGCGTCCGGAGGGTTTCGAGGGCATCAAGCGCGCGGCGAACATCCTGCCACTGCTCTCGCGTATTCAAGGGGGGCGTTCCGAGCTGACGCTGGCCCAGGTCGCCGAGCTTCGGTCGGCTGCTCCGGCGCTGGAGTTCGCCGGGGCGAAGGTCAGCTTGCCGGAGCAGCTCCGCGAAGAGGAAGAGCTCGACGTCGACGTCACCGAGCTGCGGTTCACCGGCGCGCTTTCGCTCGACGGCGTCGTCGAATACGACCTGCACGCAGCGCTCGGCGGGCGCGAGATCTCCGACGATGAGTTCCGCGCGCTCGCCGCTGCAACCCAGCCGCTGGTGCGCCTCGGAGGGGAGTGGCGGCTGCTCGGCGACAAGGCGCTCAAGCGCGCGCGCCAGCTGGCGCAGCTGAAGCTCCACGGGCACGGCATCCCGGCGCTGACGGCGCTCGGGGCGACGCTGTCCGGAAGCGCCGAGCTGCGCGGGTTCGAGATGGTCGTCGATACCGACGACGCTGGGGAGCTGGAGGGGCTTGCCGATCAGCTCCGCGCGCCGGATCTCCGCGCCGCGGTAAACCCGAACGGCGGCTTTCATGGCGTCCTTCGCGGCTACCAGCAGGTCGGTCTCGGCTGGCTGCTCGGCATGCGGCGGCTGGGAATGGGCGCCCTCCTGGCCGACGACATGGGCCTCGGCAAGACCGTCCAGTTGATCGCCTATCTCCTCGACCGCTCGGATCAGCCAGAGGCGCCGACGCTGATCGTCTGCCCGGCGTCGGTGATGGGAAACTGGCAGCGCGAGCTGCACCGGTTCGCCCCGGATCTGTCTGTGCATCTGCACCACGGCCCCGATCGCACCCGCGACATCGGCGACCTCCTCGGACACGACGTCGTCCTGACCTCGTACTCGCTGCTGCCGCGCGACAAGCGGCTGCTCGGGGAGGCCGAATGGCGCGCGGTCGTGCTGGACGAGGCGCAGCAGGTGAAGAACCCGCTGACGCGCGGCGCACAGGCTGCGCGCGCCCTCAAGGCCCGGCACCGGATAGCCCTCACGGGCACTCCGATCGAGAACCGGCTGGACGAGCTGTGGTCGATCCTGCATTTCCTCAACCCCGGGCTGCTGGACACGCGCAGCGCCTACCGGCGCCGGTATGCCACGCCGATCGAGCGGCACGGCGACCCGGAGGCCACCGAGCGGCTTCGCAACGTGACCTCGCCGTTCATCCTGCGGCGGCACAAGAGCGACCCCGCGGTGCTCCCCGACCTGCCGCCTCGGCAGGTGTCGAACGAGTACTGCACGCTGACGGTCGAACAGGCGGCGCTCTACCAGGCCACCATCGACGCAATGCTGAGGGAGGTGCGCGGAGCCGCCGGCATCGAGCGCCGCGGCCACGTGCTGGCGCTGCTGACTCGGCTGAAGCAGGTGTGCAACCACCCGGCGCACGCGCTCGGCCGCCCAGGGGCGATGAGCGGGCGCTCGGGCAAGCTCGACCGGCTGGTCGAGATGCTCGCCGAAGCCGTCGACGAGGGCGACAGCGCGCTCGTGTTCACCCAGTACGCCGTCATGGGTCGGATGCTGTCGGAACACCTCACGCGCAGCCTCGATCTCGACCGGCTCTACCTCGACGGGTCCACACCCATCCCGGAACGCGAGCGCGTGGTCGACCGCTTCCAGTCGCCCGGCAGCGATCCACGTGTGCTCGTGATGTCCCTGAAGGCCGGCGGGCTGGGCCTGAACCTGACGAATGCCAGCCACGTGTTCCACTTCGACCGGTGGTGGAACCCCGCGGTCGAGGACCAGGCGTCCGATCGCGCCCATCGGATCGGCCAGACGCGCGTGGTGCAGGTTCACAGGATGATCTGCGCGGGGACGATCGAAGAGCGGATCGACGAGCTGATCGAGGCGAAGCGCGGCCTCGCGAACAGCATCGTCGACCGCGGCGTGGACAGCGCGATCAGCGAGTTGTCCGACGAGCAGCTCGCAGATCTGGTGGAGTTGCGCTCATGATGTCCGCCGTCGAACTGCTGCGGCGCATGGTCGAGCTGGAGAGCCCGACCGGTGATGCCGACCGGATCAACCACCTGGGGTCGTTCCTCTCGGCTGAGCTGGCGGGCCTTGGCGGCAAGGTGGAGCGGGAGGGACAGCACCTTGTTTCGATTCACGGGAAGGGCCGCTCGCCGATCCTGCTTCTCGCCCACATGGATACGGTGTGGCCCGCCGGCACCCTGTCACGCATGCCGTTCCGGCTCGCGGACGGCAGCGCGTACGGCCCCGGCGCACTCGACATGAAGGGCGGCATCGTCGTGCTGCTCGAGGGACTGCGCAAGGCCGCGCCGCTGTCGCGCCCCGTGAACGTGCTGATCACCGCCGACGAGGAAATCGGCAGCCCCTCCGGGAAACCGCTGGTGGAGCGGCTTGCAACACACGCCGAAGCGGCGCTCGTGCTCGAGCCGCCGGTGCGCGACGGCACCATCACGACGGAGCGGTCGGGCCTGGCGCGCTACGGCCTGCACATCACCGGGCGGGCCGCACACGCCGGGCATCAGGGCGGTGGGTGCTCGGCGGTGACCGAGCTCGCACACCAGACGCTGGCGCTCATGGGCCTCGTCGACAAGGAGCGCGGCGTCCGCGTGAACGTGGGGCAGGTCGGAGGTGGCACCGGCGACAACGTGGTCGCTGCCGAGGCCTGGGCGAGGATCGACGCCCGCGCATGGACGCGCGACGAGCAGGTGGAGCTGGAGCGCGCGATCCGGTGTCTCAAGCCCGTGCTGGACGGCTCGCGGCTCGAGGTGTCCGGCGGCATCACGCGGCCGCCGATGGTGCGAAGCCGCGAGACCGGTGAGCTGGCCGAGCGCGCGATCGCCATCGCCGCCGGAATCGGGCAGTCGCTGGCCGAGAACGCTTCGGGGGGCGGCTCCGACGGCAACTTCGCCGCCGCGGTCGGCGCGCCGGTCATCGACGGCCTCGGCCCAACCGGCGCCGGTGCCCATGCCGACAACGAGCACGTCTCGCTCGAGTCGATCGAGCAGCGAAGCGACCTGCTGGCGGCGCTGCTGCGCGAGTTGTGAAAGAACGGGGTCAGACCCCTTTCTTTCAGACGTTCTTGACGGCGCCGACCAGGTTCATGATCGACTCCTTGGCGTCGCCGAAGAGCATGGTCGTCTTCGCGTCGTAGAAGAGCTCGTTCTCGATGCCCGCGAAGCCGGTGTTCATGCTGCGCTTCAGCACGACCACGGCTGCCGACTCTTCGACGTTCAGCACGGGCATGCCGTAGATCGGGCTGCCGGGCGTGTTCTTCGCTGCCGGGTTGACCACGTCGTTTGCACCGATCACGAGTGAGACGTCGGTACGTGGGAAGTCGCCGTTGATGTCGTCCATCTCGTAGAGCTGCGTGTAGGGCACGTCCGCCTCGGCCAGCAACACGTTCATGTGGCCCGGCATTCGCCCCGCGACGGGGTGAATCGCGTAGCGGACGTCCACGCCGCGGCGCTCGAGCTGATCGGCCAGCTCACGAACGTTGTGCTGCGCCTGCGCCACCGCGAGCCCGTACCCGGGCACGATCACGACGCGCCGCGCGTAGGCAAGCATCACGGCAACGTCATCTGCGTTCGTCGTCCGGACCTGGCCCCCGGAGGCGCCGGCGGCCGCCGTGGCCGCACCGCTGCTGCCGGTTCCGAACGCACCGAAGACGACGTTTGCGACTGACCGGTTCATCGCCCTGGCCATCATCAGCGTCAGCAGCGTGCCCGACGCTCCGACGAGCGCCCCGGCGATGATCAGCGCGTTGTTGTGGAGCACGAAGCCGGTCGCCGCGGCCGCAAGCCCTGTGAACGAGTTCAGCAGCGAGATCACGACGGGCATGTCGCCGCCGCCGATAGCCATCACCATCATCACGCCGAGCAGCAGCGAGAGCACGAGCGCCGCCACCAGAGCAGCCTCGTTCTGGTCGGCTACGAACTGGTACACGCACAGCCCGAGGACGGCCGCGAAGAGCGCCGCGCTGACAACCTTCTGACCGGGAACGGTCATCGGGCTCCCGGTGATCAGCTCCTGCAGCTTTCCGAATGCGATCATCGAACCGGCGAAGCTCACTCCGCCGACGACGGTCGAGAAGAGCACCGAGACGATGGCGTCGTTGGGCAGGTCGAGCGGCCCGGAGAGCGCTGTATGGAACTCCGATACGGCGACCAGCGCCGCCGCCCCGCCGCCGACCCCGTTGAAGAGGGCGACCATCTGCGGCATCGCGGTCATCCGGACAGCGCGGGCGGAATACACGCCGATCGCCCCGCCGACCGCCATGCCGCCGAGGATCCAGACGAGGTTGTGAGAGCCCGAGTCCCATAGCGTGACGGCGATGACGACGGCCATGGCGACGGCCGCGATCTGGTTGCCTCGCACAGCGGTGCGGGGCGAGGAAAGGTGCCGCAGGCCGATGATGAAGGCGGCGGCGCAGGCGAGATAGGCCAGGTCGAACGCCTGTCGCCTATCCATCCTCGCGGCGCTCCCGACCCTTGAACATGTTCAGCATCCGGTCGGTGACGAGGAATCCGCCGACGACGTTGATGGCGCCGAAGGCGACGGCGATCGTTCCCAGGATCTCCACCAGCAGCGAGTCGGTCGACCCGACGACCAGGATCGCGCCGACGATGACGATCCCGTGGATCGCGTTCGTCCCGGACATCAGCGGGGTGTGCAGCGTCGTCGGCACCTTCGAGATCACCTCGAAGCCGACGAACGCGGCCAGGACCAGGACCGTGATCTGCAGCACCAGCTCATGGGTCATGCGGGGGCCTCCTGAAGCAGCCGTGAGACGACGCGGCCCTCGTGCGTGATGCACGCGTCCGCGACGATCTCGTCCTCGAAGTCGAGCTTCAGCTCACCGCCGGCGATCACCAGCGCGAGCAGGTTGGTGATGTTGCGGGCGTACATCTGGCTGGCGTGCAGCGGCATCGTCGAGGGGAGGTTCAGCGTGCCGACGATTGTCACGCCCTCGCGGAGGGTCACCTCGCCGGGCGAGGTCAGCTCACAGTTGCCGCCTGTCTCCGCTGCCAGGTCGACGATCACCGACCCGGGCCGCATCGAGCGCACCCCGTCCGCGGTGATGAGCACAGGTGCCGGACGGCCGGGAATGAGCGCGGTGGTGATGACCACGTCGGAATCGGCGATCGTCCGCTCCACCAATGCCTGCTCCTGCACGTGCTGCACTTCGGACAGCTCGGTCGCGTAGCCTCGGACATCCTCCCCTTCCTCGACGTCGAGGCCGAGCTCGACGAACGTCGCACCCAGGCTCTTCACCTGCTCCTTGACCGCCGGCCGCGTGTCGAATGCCGAGACGACGGCCCCGAGGCGCCGGGCCGTGGCGATCGCCTGCAGCCCTGCGACGCCGGCGCCCAACACGAACACCTTCGCGGGCGGGACCGTCCCTGCCGCGGTCATCAGCATCGGGAAGAACCTCGGCAACAACTCGGCGGCGATGAGCACCGACTTGTATCCCGAGACCGTTGCCTGCGACGACAGCGCGTCCATCGACTGCGAGCGGGTGATGCGCGGCACTGCGTCGAGGCTGAACGCCGTGACGCCGGCGGCCGACAGCCGGTCGACGAGCTCGCGATTCACCAGCGGCTGCAGCATGCCGACCAGGGCAGTGCCGCTGCGGAACGCCTGCACATCGTCCTCGCGCGGACGGTTGACCATGGTGACGAGGTCCGCCTCGTCCAGCAGCGCCTTGCCGTTGGGGACGATTCGCGCTCCCACCGCCTCGTAGTCGGCATCGGGGAGCGAGGCGCCAACGCCCGCGCCGGCCTGCACGAGCACCTCCACGTCATCCGTGATCAGGCGCGACACCGCGTCAGGCGTCAGCGCCACCCGGCGCTCGACCTGGCCATGCTCGGAGGGAACCCCGATGCGCATCGCGCGAGTCTACTTGCCGAACCGGCCGCCCAGAAGGTCAGGCGACCCCGGCGGCTGACCGCTCGAGCTCGCTCAACCATGCGGAGCGACGACCGTCGACATTCCATGTGATGGGGAAGTACGACTCGTCCATCTCCATCGAGTCCCTCCGCCGGTATCGGGAGTAGACCGGGTCCTGGTAGTGCGGATCGAACGTCGCGTGCGCGGGGAGGAGGTGGGAGATGAGCGCCCGGCGGTGCCGCGCGCCGGCCGTGTTCGGCCCCGACCCGTGGAACGTATTGTGGTGGTGGAAGGACGCGCCGCCGGCTTTCACGACGACCGGCACCAGATCGAGCTCGGCGTCCTCCCCCTCGGGGTTGGCCCTGCGCGCCGGCTCGAGCCAGTCGGGCGGAGCGTGGAACTCCCCACGGTTCTCCCCCGATCGGGGCCAGTGGTTCGAGCCGCGAACGAACGTCATCGTCCCCGCCTCGGCCGACGTGTCGTCGAGGGCGATCCAGCAGGTGATCATCTCGTGCGGCTGGAGATAGTCGAGGTAGGCGCCGTCCTGGTGCATGCCGAGCGACTTCGTCCCGGGGGGCTTCCAGATGCAGTTGTCCTGCAGGATGCGCACGCCGTCGTACCCCATCAGCCGCGCGGCGAGCTCACCGGTGCGCTCCGACAGCACCTGCGAAGCCAGCACTGGATCTGCCTTCCAGCCGTTGCAGATCTGCCGCGTGCGGTCGTCCGGGTCGCGGCCGGCGACCCAGTTGACCTCGTCGGGGCGGATGCCGGTCTCGTACTCCTGGCGGAAGATGCGGTCGAAGCGCTCGCGCAGCCGCTCGAGCTGCGCCTCGTCGACGAAGCCCTCCTCGATGATCAGGAAGCCGTCGCGCTCAAAGCTCTGGGTTTGATCAGATGTGAACATCGGCAGATCGTAGAGCGCCCCTCGACCAGGTGCAGCAGAAGCTGTTCCTAAGGTTCCCCTTAGTTCAGTCGGCTAAGGTTCCCCTTAGTATGGAATGCGGAGTGATCTGCACCCACGGCGTGACAAAGCGCTTCGGCACTGTTTCGGCCGTGGACGACAACGATCTCTGCGTCGACCGCGGCGAGTTCGTCGCGCTGCTCGGCCCCAGCGGGTGCGGGAAAACGACGCTGCTGCGGTTGATCGCCGGCTTCGAGCGCCCGGATGCCGGTGAGATCGCCATCGAGGGCCGCCCGGTCGCCGGGCCGAGCACCTGGGTGTCGCCCGAGCGCCGGCGCGTCGGCATCGTGTTCCAGGAGTACGCGCTCTTCCCGCATCTCACAGTCGCCGCCAACATCGGGTTCGGCGTCCGCCGCAACGACCGTGCCGAGCGCGTCGGGGAGCTGCTACGCCTGGTTGGCCTTCGCGGTCTGGATGACCGGTATCCGCATGAGCTCTCGGGCGGGCAGCAGCAGCGTGTCGCACTTGCGCGCGCACTTGCGCCGCGCCCATCCGTGGTGCTGCTCGACGAGCCGTGGAGCAATATCGACCCGCTGATGCGCGCGTCGATTCGCGACGAGATCGCCGCGATCCTGCGTGCGATCGATGTGACGGTGCTGTTCGTGACGCATGACCGCGAGGAGGCCTTCTCGATGGCCGACCGGATCGCGCTGATGCGAGACGGGCGCGTTGTGCAGTCCGGTGGGGCGGAGGAGGTCTACCTCACACCTGTCGACCGCTGGGTCGCGGAGTTCGCAGGGGCCGGCAACTTCCTGCACGGCGAGCTCGACGGTCAACTCGTCGAGACGGCGATTGGCCGCTTCCCCGTCGAGGCCGACGGCATCGGGCGCGACGTCGAGGTGCTGATCAGGCCGGAGCTGCTCGAGCTTCGCCCCGATCCGACGGGTGTCGGCGAGGTGGTCGCCCGGGAGTTCCGGGGCCATGACGTCTTCTACCGAGTCCAGCTGTCGAATGGCTTGACGCTTGTTTCCCACCGACCCTCCACGGAGCTCGTCGGCCTCGGGGCGCGGGTGGCGCTCCACCCGCACGAACGGTCTGTGACCGTGTTCGAGCGGGATTCCGAGCCGGTTTCCGTTTGACGTATTAGGTCCCCCTTAGCTAGCGTTCGCGGGACGCTCTTAGGTGGACCTAACAGGGGAGGGAAATGCGTCGGTATCTGAGTGCAGTAGCAGCACTGAGCCTGATCGTCTTTGCGGCGGCATGCGGCAGTGGCGACTCCAGCGGGAGTGCGGAGGGTGGCGACACGAAGCTCGTCGTCTACTCGGGTCGCGAGGAAGAGCTCGTCGAGCCGCTGTTCAAGAAGTTCGAGCAGAAGACCGGAATCGACGTCGAGGTTCGATACGGGGACAGTGCGGAGCTCGCTGCGACGCTTGCGGAGGAGGGAGGCAACAGCCCAGCCGATGTCTTCTTCGCCCAGGACCCAGGGTCGCTTGGAGCGGTTGAGGGGCAGGGCATGCTGGCGAAGCTCCCCGCCACGACTCTCGACCTCGTACCGGACCGCTTCCGCGACCCGGACGGTCACTGGGTCGGCACCTCGGGCCGCGCACGCGTCGTGGCCTACAACACCGACGAGCTGACCGAGGCCGAGCTGCCCGACTCCGTCCTCGACTACACCGACCCGAAATGGAAGGGCAAGATCGGCCTGCCGCCGACAAACGCGTCCTTCCAGGCGTTCGTCTCCTCGATGGTGCTCTCGCTCGGCGAAGAGCGGACGCGTCAGTGGCTCGAGGGCATCAAGGCGAACGATCCGAAGCTCTACGAGAAGAACACTCCGGTGGTCGAGGCCGTTGCCGCGGGGGAGATTCAGGTCGGCTTCGTGAACCACTACTACCTGTACCTCGTGAAAGAGGAGCAGCCCGACGCGCCGGTCGCGAATGACTATCTGCCCGGCACCGATCCCGGGGCGCTCGTTTCGGTGGCCGGCGCCGCCATCCTCGAAAGTGCCGACCACAAGGACGCTGCCGCGAGGTTCGTCGAGTATCTGCTCTCGGAGGAGGGACAGCGCTTCTACGTCGACGAGGCCGAGGAGGCCGAGTATCCGGTTATCCCAGGGATCGAGCCGAAGGCGGGTCTGCCGCCTCTCGACTCGCTGCAGGGACCGAAGATCCAGCTCGACGACCTCGGCGCCCAGCTCGAGAAGACGCTTGAGCTTCTGAACGAGGTCGGCTTCACCGCATGATGCGAGGGAGGGCGCCCGTCGTGCTGGCCGTTCCGGCTGTCGCGGCGGTCGCCCTCATCCTGCTTCCTCTCACGTACCTGATCCTGCGGGCCGCCGGCGGGGGCACGGATGCTCTGCGAGTGCTCGAACGACCCGGAACTGTCGACCTGGTGGTCAGGACGGGCGTGCTGGTCGTCGCCGTGACCGGCGCGGCGATCGCCGTCGGGCTGCCGCTCGCGTGGCTGGTGGCCCGCACCGATCTGCCCGCCAGGCGCCTGATCGCCATCGCCGCACCGCTCCCGCTCGTGATCCCGAGCTACGTCGCAGCTCTGGCGCTTCTCGGCGCCCTCGGGCCCCGCGGCCTGCTCCAGCAGGTGCTGGAGGGCCCGCTCGGCGTCGAGCGCCTCCCGGAGATCTATGGGTTTCCCGGGGCATGGCTCGCCCTCACGCTCTCGACCTACCCGTATGTCTTCCTGCTCGCGGTGGCTGCGCTGCGGGGCCTCGACCCGGCCCTGGAGGAGGCTGCGCGGACGCTCGGACATTCGGGGTGGGCCGTTTTTCGCCGGGTGACGCTGCCCGCTCTGCGCCCCTCTCTTGGCGCCGCCTCTCTGCTGGTCGCGCTCTACACGCTTTCTGATTTCGGCGCTGTCTCGCTGATGCAGTACGACGCGCTGACGCGGTCGATCTACCTGCAGTACCGCTCGCTGTTCGACCGCACTCCCGCGGCTGTTCTGGCGCTCGTGCTCGTGGTGCTCACGATCGTGCTGCTCGTGCTGGAGGAGCGCTCGCGTCGCGGCGTTCGCCTCCACCGATCGTCGCGCGGGGCGAACCGACCCGCCCGGCGGATCCCGCTCGGCCGCTGGCGCTGGCCTGCGTTCGCATTCTCGGCCGGCGTGCTGAGCGTGTTTCTGGTCGCGCCGATCGGCGTGCTCGTCTACTGGTCGGTGCGAGCGGTGGAGCTGGGGTACGGCGTGACGGTGGCATGGCAGGCGGCGCTTTCGTCGCTTTGGGTCTGTGCGCTCGCGGCGGCCGTGGCCATGGTGGCCGTGCTCCCGGTGGCGTTCCTTTCACACCGGTACCCGAGCGGCTGGACGCGGACGGTCGAGCGACTTGCCTTCACAGGCAACGCTCTGCCGGGGATCGTGATCGCGCTCTCACTCGTGTTCTTCGCCGCCAACTACGCGGAGCCGCTCTACCAGACGCTGGCCCTGCTCGTCTTCGCCTACGTCGTCCGGTTCTTCCCGCAGGCGCTCGCGGGCGTCGGCTCGGCGCTGCACTCGGTCAGCCCGCACGTCGAAGAGGCGGCGCGCAGCCTCGGCCGCGGTCCCATGACGGTGCTGGCGACCGTGACGGTGCCCCTCATCCGCCGCGGCATGCTCGCGGGGGCCGCGCTTGTGTTCCTGAGCGCGATGAAGGAGCTGCCCGCGACGCTGCTGTTGCGGCCGATCGGCTTCGACACGCTCGCCACCGAGGTCTGGAAGTACACCTCGCTGGCGTCGTATTCGCGGGCGGCGCCCCCGGCGCTGCTGCTGATTCTCGTTTCGGCGCCCGTCGTGTATCTGCTTGCCGCACGGAGCGCCGACATCGGGGCGCCCGAGTAGCAGCGGCGGCTACGGCAGCTGCCAGAACGAGCCGGAGAGGCCCGCTGCGTCGAGGAGTGCCTGCGACTTCGCACGACTACGGGGCTGCCAGTTGGGGTCGAGGCGGTCACCGTACCAGCTGCGGGCGAGCCGCTGGAGTGATCCGAGCGGCATGATCGCGCCCGGCACGCGCCCATGTGCCTGGCACCACTCGACGACGTCCTCCTCCGACCGGAAGAGCAGCATCGTCGCTCAGGCGAAGCCGATGTCGGCCCACCATTCACGGGCCGGCACCGCAACATGGAAGACCGCGTCGCTGACGACGCCCCCATCACGGAGAGGCAGCGCAATGCCATTGCTGGTCACGGTTGCGTCGCGGAGGCCGAGCGCGGCGACGATGCCCAGACCGTCCCACGCGCAGTTGCCCCACCACGTCCTGCCGCCGGCATCCACCCGCGCGCCCTCACGATGGGCGGCGAACGGATGCGCCATGCGGACGCGCGGCCGTCCGGCCTCGTCGTCCAGCACGACGACGTGGTTGGCGACGAGGCTGCGCAGCGCAGGCTCGTCGTCGACGGGAGGCGGTGCCGCCGTCGCGGCGAACGACTCCATGATCGCTCGGCGCAGGGCGAGTTCTCGTTCGGTCACGGCGCGAGTGTACGTCGCGCGGCTGTTAGGTTGTGCGGCATGTCCGCCTCGGAGTTCTACGACGGCCTGGCCGACGAGTATCACCTGATCTATCTCGACTGGGAGGCCGCGGTGGAGCGGCAGGGGAGGGTGCTCGACTGCCTGATCCGCGAGGCGCTCGGTCCTGGGCGCCGGCACGTGCTCGACTGTGCCTGCGGGATCGGAACGCAGGCGATCGGCCTCGCCCAGCACGGGCACCGCGTGGTCGGCACTGACATCAGCGAGGGTGCCGTCGCGCGCGCCCGTCGGGAGGCGGATCGCTTCGGCCAGGACATCGACTTCGCCTTGGCCGACTTCCGCGACCTCGATGCGGTGGGCGGAGTCTTTGACGTCGTCGTCAACTGTGACAATGCCATCCCGCACCTGACCGACGAAGGGCACGTGTCCACCGCATTGGCTGCAATGACGCGAAAGCTCAGGCCGGGTGGCCTGCTGGTCGTCAGCATCCGTGACTACGACCGTGCGCTCCTCGATCGGCCGGCGACGGAGTCCGGTCTCATCCCGGGCCCTCCGCGGCGCATCGTCACGCGCCTTCACGAATGGGATGACGACGGCCCGATGCACACCGTGCAGATCTTCGTCGTTTCGGAGAACGCCGAAGGGTGGACCCTTCGCCACCACCGAACCCGCTACCGCGCGCTCACCCGCGCGGAGCTCTCAGGGGCAGCCGAGCGAGCCGGCTTACGCGATCTGACGTGGCTCGACGGCGAGCAGCTCGGGTTCCATCAGCCCTTGTTCACGGCTCGCGCTCCCGGACTCTCCGCTTAGATCGTGAGCGTGTTCGGGCCGTCGCGCTCGCGATCGGCCTCGTACCGCTCGACTTCGCCGAGGCGCTGCTCGGTCAGGGAGATGTCGTCCCAGCCGTTCAGCAACCGCTGCTTGATGCCCGGCTCGATCTCGAATCTGCTCTCGCGGCCGGAGGGCAGCGTCACGGTCTGGCGCTCGAGGTCGATGGTCGCCGGCTCGGGGGCGCGTTCGATCAGCTCACGGACGTCGGCCTCGGGAAGCTCCACCGGCAGCAGGCCGATCTTCGAGCAGTTCGACTTGAAGATGTCGGAGAAGCTGGAGGCGATGATGGCCTCGTAGCCATAGTCCTGCAGCGCCCACGGGGCGTGCTCCCTCGAGCTGCCGGAGCCGAAGTTCCGGCCGGCCGCCAGGATCGGGGCGCCGTGGAACTCGATGCGGTTGAGCGGAAAGCCCGGCTCGCGGAACCAGTCCCAGAACAGGTACTCGCCAAACCCGGTGCGCTCGATCCGCTTCAGGAACTGCTTCGGGATGATCTGGTCGGTATCGACGTTCGCTCGGTCGAGGGCGGCCACCTTGCCGGAGATGACGCCGATCGGCTTCATCGTGCGGCGCCCGCCGGCTCGTCGCCGACCAACTCGCGCACGTCCGTCAGCCGCCCGGTGATGGCGGCGGCAGCGGCCATCGCGGGGGAGAGGAGATGCGTCCGGCCGCCCTTGCCCTGCCGTCCCTCGAAGTTGCGGTTCGACGTCGAGGCGCAGCGCTCTCCCGCGGCCAGCACATCGGGGTTCATGCCCAGGCACATCGAACAGCCTGCGTTCCGCCAGTCGAAGCCGGCGGCACGGAAGATCTCGTCCAAACCCTCACTCTCAGCTTGAGCCTTAACCTGAGCTGATCCCGGCACGACCATCGCCCTGACGGTCGATGCGACGTGACGTCCCCGCACGATCTGCGCCGCCATCCGGAGGTCCTCGATCCGCGCGTTCGTGCACGAGCCCAGGAACACGCGGTCGACGGCGATCTCCTGCATTGGCACGCCGGGGTCGAGCGCCATGTACCGCAGCGCCCGCTCGTCGGACTCGTCGCGCGGCTCCGGCACGGTGCCGGTGATCGGGACGACCTGTCCGGGGTTCGTACCCCACGAGACCTGCGGTGCGAGCGACGGCACGTCGACCGTGACCACGCGGTCGAACCCGGCGCCGTCGTCGCTTGGCAGCGTTCTCCAGCGATTGACGACGGCGTCGTAGTCCGCCGGCGCGCCCGGTCGTCCCTCGAGGTAGGCGAATGTCGTGTCGTCGGGCGCGATCATGCCCGCCTTGGCGCCTGCCTCGATCGACATGTTGGCGATCGTCATTCTGCCTTCCATCGACAGCGCGCGGATCGCCTCACCGGCGTACTCGACCACGTGGCCGTTCGCGCCGTCCGTGCCGATCTGGGCGATGGTGCCGAGAATGATGTCCTTCGCGGTGCATCCGACGCCGAGGGCTCCCTGATAGTCGATCAGCATCGTGCGCGGGCGCTCCTGAACCAGCGTCTGCGTGGCGAGGACGTGCTCCACCTCGCTTGTGCCGATGCCGAACGCCAGTGCTCCGAACGCCCCGTGCGTCGAGGTGTGGGAGTCACCGCAGACGATCGTCATTCCCGGCTGCGTCACGCCCAGCTCGGGGCCGATCACGTGCACGATTCCCTGCCGCGCGTGGCCGAGCGCATACAGCGGCACGCCGAACTCCTCGCAGTTCGAGCGCAGCGCGTCGAGCTGTTGCTGCGATAGCGCGTCCGCCGATCCCGGCCCGGTCGGCACGTTGTGGTCGGCCGTGGCGAGCGTGCGGTCGGGCCGCCGCACCTGCCTGCCGGAGAGGCGCAGGCCCTCAAAGGCCTGCGGGCTCGTCACCTCGTGGACCAGGTGCAGGTCGACGTAGACCAGCCCATCGCCGACGACATGGTCGTCCCAGACCTTCTCGAACATCGTGCGCGGCGCCATGGGAGAAGTCTAGGTCGTCAACAGCGCAACGACCTCCGGATGCCCGGCCGCATCGGCGATGTCCGCGGCGGTGCGGCCATCATCGGTCGCCGCCGCGGCGTCGGCGCCGTGGTCGAGCAGCAGCTTCACCATCGCGTGGTCGCCGTTCTGCGCCGCAGCGTGCAAGGCGATGAACCCGCCCTGTTGCCGCGCGTTCGCGTCGGCTCCGCTCTCGAGCAACAGTTGCACGATGTCGGCCCGGCCGGCCGCCGCCGCGCTGTGCAGCGGCTGCACCAGCATCGGGTTGTTGGCGACGGCGTTGACGTCGGCGCCGTGCTTCACGAGCATCCTCGCGATGCCCGGGTGACCGAAGAATCCTGCGTAGTGCAGCGGAGCGAAGCCGTCGGCGCTCTGACTGTTCGCAAGTGCCGGCTCGCCCGCCAGCAGTTCGGCGGCCCGCCCGGCATCGCCGATGGCGGCGGCCTCTGCCATGTCCAGCGGCTGGACGTGGGGGCGGATCAGGTCCACCAGGTCGTCGCGCCCGGCGTAGCGGGCGTGGAGCACCGCCGAGACGCCCTGCTCGTCCCGAGCGGAGGCCAGCGCCGGGTCATCCTCTATCAGCGCCGTGACGCCCTCGGCGTCGCCCGACTGGACGGCCGAGATCATCTCCGCGGTCTTCACGCCTTCCTCCGCTTTCGCGTGGTCGCCTGCCGCGACATCAACGCAGTCCATGCGCGCACCGGGACGAGGCGTGTCGCCTTCATCAAGAGCGCCATCGGCAGCGGGAAGACGATCTCCGCCCTGCCTTTCTCGATCCCCGTCGCGATGTGCCGCGCAGCGTCCTTCGGCTCCATCAGGAACGGCATCCGGAACGTGTTCAGGTCGGTCAGCGCGCTGCGGACGAAGCCCGGGTTGACGATCAGCACGTCGATCCCGAGCGGCAGCAGGTCGATCCGCAGCGACTCGAGCAGGTTGATCTCGCCTGCCTTGGTGGATCCATAGGCCTCGGCTGACGGGTATCCGCGATATCCGGCGACGCTGGCCACTCCGGCTATCGTGCCACGTCCGGCACGTCGCATGTCGGGAAGCACGGCGTCGATGCCGTGCACCATGCCCATCAGGTTCGTGTCGAAATGCCGCCGGAAGATCTCCGGGTCCCAGGCCGTGACGTCCACCTGCTGGTACGTCCCTGCGTTCAGCACGGCGACGTCGATCCGTCCATGTTCGGCTCGCACACGCGCTGCGGCGGCAGCGGTCGACGCGCGGTCGGTGACGTCGGCCGCGGCGACGAGCATCCTGCCGGCCGAGACTTCCTCGAGCTTCTCCTGCCGCCGAGCCGAGATCGCGACGCGGCATCCACGGGCGAGCAGCTCCTCGGCCAGCGCGGCCCCGATGCCGCTGGAGGCGCCGGTGACCCACACCACCGCGCCGTCGAGCCTCATTGCCGCTCCAGCGACAACTGCACGTCACCGATGGCGCGTGCCGCGAATCCGGCCTCGCACCAGGCGAGATACAGCTCCCACATGCGAACGAACGTGTGGTCGAAGCCCAGCTGCGCCACGTCGTCCACACGCGATACGAATCGTTCCCTCCAGTTGCGTAACGTCTCGACGTAGTGGGGACCGATGTCGCGCCGCTCGACGATCCGCAGCGCAGACGACTCCGCTATCACCCGCTCCATCGCCTCGACCGAGGGGATCAGCCCTCCCGGGAAGATGTACTTCTTCATCCAGGTGTAGGCGTGCCGTGACTGGATGTAGCGGGGATGCGGCATCGTGATGGTCTGGAACGCCATTCGGCCGCTCGGCGCAAGCAGCCGGTCGCAGGCAGCGAAGTACGTGGGCCAGTAGTCCTCGCCAACGGCCTCGAACATCTCGATCGACACGATGGCGTCGTACCGGCCCCCGAGGTCACGGTAGTCGCTTAGCACCACGTCGATCCGGTCGTGCAGGCCCGCCTCCGCGATGCGCCGCTCGGCGAGGTCGCGCTGCTGTCGTGAGATGGTCGCCGTGGTAACCGTGCATCCAAGCTGCGCGGCGTGCATCGCCATACCGCCCCAGCCGGTACCGATCTCGAGCACGTGCATCCCCGGCTCGAGGCCAGCCAGCTCCGCGACCGCCTGGTACTTGCGGCGCTGTGCTGCAGCGAGGTCGTCGCCGGGCTGGAACACCGCGCAGGAGTACGTCATTGTCTCGTCCAGGAACAGGCCGAACAGGTCGTTGGAGAGGTCGTAGTGGCGCGCGATGTTGCGCACGGCGCCGTCGCGGGAGTTGGCCTCGTGCAGCGGGTTGCGCCGGTCGACCACGCGGCGCAGCCGCCGAAGCGGGGAGGGGAGGAGCTCGGAGATTCGTTCCGCGAAGGGGGCGAGCACGCCCGGGAGGTCGTCGGCATGCCATTCGCCGGCCATGTACGCCTCCGCGAATCCGATCTGCCCGTCGCGGCCGAGGCGATCGAAGAAGCGACGATCGGTGATCGTCATCCGCGGTGCCCCTGGGTATGCGCGGATCGGCCGGCCGCTCGGCCCGATCACCTCGAGTGGCCCAAGGCGCCGGAGCCCGAGCTCGAAGACGGCACGCGCGATACGGGCGCGGGGGCTCAGTCGACCCCTCCTTGCGGGGTGTGCCGCCTCCGTCGCACCACCGGCACCCGTCGCAGCCACAGCCGGACGCCGTGCCAGCGGATCAGCAGGCTCACTCGAGCAGTCATGAGCGGATAGCGCATCGACATGCGGACGAGCGATGCGGTCGTGAACGGCATCCGCCTGCCCGTGAGCGACGCCTGGAAGACGCGCGCGCCGTCCTGTACCAGCTCCATCTGCACCGACAGACGCTCGCCCGGCGGTGAGAAGGACATCCGGTAGTTCCCGTCGACCGTCAGAAACGGCGACACGTGGAACGCCTTGTCGGTTTCGGCGCGGCCACGGTCGCCCGGCCGAAGCAGGTAGCAGTGCCGCTCCCCGTACGTGTTGTGCACCTCGGCAACGATGCAGAGCAGCTCACCGTCGCGGCCGTGGCACCAGTGCACGGTGAGCGGGTTGAAGACGTGACCCAGCGTCCGGGCATTCGCGAGCATCAGCACCTTGCCGCCCGCGAGATCAATACCGTGAAGGGCCAGGAACGCCTCGACGTTCTCGCGGATCGTCCGCTCCGGGGCGCCGAGGTGGTCGCGGCTGCGGATCACGCCCAGTGGGCGCAGCGGCCGAGGGAGCTGCGGCGGCTCGTCCAGGTCGACGAGCCACATATAGACGCCGTGGCGGAACAGGTAGTCCCCGCGCACTCCGCGCGGCCGGGTGTGCATCACCTGCCCCTCGTAGAGCGCCGAGTCGCTCACCAAGTGCACCCCAGGGCAAGAGCGGCTCGGACACCGGACACGCAGCCGTCTTCGTGGAAGCCCCAGCCGTGGTAGGCGCCGCAGTAGGCGGTGTTGTCGACGCCCGACAGCGTGGGCAGCCGGCGCTGCGCCTCCAGCGAGTCGAGCGTGTAGATCGGGTGCTCGTACACGAATCGGGCGAGCTCCGCGCCGGGGCGGATGCGGCCGGTGCGGTTGAGCGTCACGCAGTACTCGTTCGGCTCCTGCAGTGCCTGCAGCCGGTTCAGGTGGTAGGTGACCGCGACGTGGGCGAGCGTCGGCGTGCACCCCTCGAGCAGGTAGTTCCACGATGCCCGAGCGCCGCCCGCGTGGGGCAGCAGGGAGCCGTCGGTGTGCAGCACGGTCTCGTTGCTGGAATAGGCGAAGCTCGACAGGATCCGCAGTTCGGCCGGCGTGGGATCGGCGAGCACGGCCAGCGCCTGGTCGGGGTGCGCGGCGATGACAACGCGATCGAAGCGCCGGTGCTCGCCGGACGTGTCGGTGATGACGACCGCGTGGGCGATCCGCTCGATGGCGACCACGCCGCGGCCGGCCAGTGCCTCATCGAGGCAGTCGACGATGGCCTGGACGTAGACGCGGCTGCCCCCTGAGACGGTCCTCCACGTCGGCGAGTGCTTGACCGTCAGCATGCCGTGGTTGGCGAAGAACCGGATCAGGTAGCGAGCGGGGAACTCGCGGATCTGCCCTGGGGCGCACGACCAGATGGCGCCGGTGAGCGGCAGCAGGAAGTGGTCGTGGAAGTACCGGGAGTACCGGCCGCGGTCGACGAAGTCGCCGAGCGTCATGGTGTCGGCGTCGTCGTCGCGCAACAGGCGCCGGGCGTTGCGGTGAAATCGTGTCACGTCGGACAACATCCGCAGGTACGACGGGCGCGCGAGTGCCGCCGGCTTTGCCGTGAGCCCCGCGAGCCCCCGTGCACCCGCATATTCGAGCTCGCACTCCTCGCAACGGACGCCGAACGACATGTCACTGTCCTGCGTCTCGATGCCGAGCTCGCCGAACAGGCGCAGGAGATGGGGATACGTCCGCCGGTTGTGAACGATGAAGCCGGTGTCGAGGCCCACTTCGCCGCGCGAGCCGGGCACGACGACGGTGTTGGCATGGCCTCCGAAGCGGCCGTCCTTCTCGTACAGCGTCACCTCGTGGTGGCGCGCGATCACATAGGCGGCGGTGAGGCCGGCGACGCCGCTGCCGACGACCGCGACGTTCATGCGCAGTCCGCCCAGAGCATCGAGACGGCGCAGACAGTGGCCCAGCCGAGGGCGATCATCGCGACCTTGCGGCGCGCGCGGGCGGTCGGCAGCAGCCGGCCGAAGGTTGCCGCGTCGCCGAGGTCGAAGGCGACCCTGGCGCCGAGTGCACCCAGCAGCACCCCGCCGCAGGGCGCAAACACGATCGCTGCGCCGGAGACGATGTCGCGGATGCCGACCGTGACCGAAAGCAGGGAGACTCCCGATCGGCGATCGCTGGGGTCGGCCAGCTCGCCGTGCCGCGCGATGATGTCCGGCCGCAGGATCGCCGAGATCCCATAGAGCGCCGTCAGGACACCGATCACACGGGGGATCCAGGTCATACGACGATCCTGCACGCCTCGTCGCGCGGGAGAGCGAACGCCCTCTGGAACCGCTCGTCCCATGACCCGATACCGAGCGACGCGAGGGTGAACCGCTTTACCGTCCGGTGCCACACGTGGAATCGCTCGAGCATCGCGTGGCCCGAGCGTGCCACCTCGAAGCGGCACAGCCGCTCCGCGACCGGGTGGGCGTCCAGCGCGTACTGCAGCGACCCGGCCGGATCGGTGACGCGGTCGCGCCGGCCGTGCATGATCAGGACCGTGCGGCCGGCAAGCTGCTCGACCGGCTCCCCTGGCGGGAGCCATGGGGCGAGCGCCGCGACCGCACGGACATGCTCCTCGCCCGCCGCGCGCAGCACCGACCGTCCGCCCATCGAGTGGCCGACCAGGCAGACGGGGACGTCGCCATGGCGGCGGCGGATCTCCCCGAGCGCCCAGCGGACGTCGTGCACCGGCGCACCGTCGTTGAAGCCGCGGACGCGGTAGCGCAGCTGGCAGGTCGCGAGACCGTGACGCCGCCCGGCGGCATGGATGCCGAGCAGAAACGGATACATGCGAAGCGCGGTGGCCTGAAGCGACGAGACTCCCGCAGTGCTCGTCTTCTGCCCGCCGGGTGCGAGGAGGGCGACGCACCGCACCGCACCGCGCGGCTCGAGGGTCACGAGGGACGGCGTCGGGCGGGCGTCGTGCATGGTCGGGTTGATCGTATACGGGTGATCGATCGTCAGTCTTTCGGCTGTTCGGGGAAGGCAAGTGTTTGGTTCGCGATCCTCGTCGGAATGCTCCGTTCGGGGGGTGAAATTCCGCCGTCGCCGCGTACGGTGTGGCGAGGCCCCCGCCACCTGCTCCGATGTCCTACGACTATGACGCCATCCCCGCCCGCTCCGAGCTGCTGCTCGCATCGCTGGTGCAATCCCATTGCGGCAACGCGGCCGGCGATGGGTCGATCGCGAACATCGTTCGCTCGTTGGTCGACTCTCCCGTCACGGACGCCGAGCGAGCCGGGGAACGCCTCCGCGTCTTCGGCTGGCAGGTGGACGGCCCCGCCGACACGCTGCGCTGGATCTACCGGGTGGTCGGTGACAACACCGGCCGCGACCTCCTCGAGTTCACACTCGCCGTGCCTGGCACCTTCAGCGACCTGCCATGTCGCGTCTTCGGCCTTCAGCTGCAGATCACGCTGAACGGCATCGCAGCGACCTCGCCCGAGGAGCTCGACTGCTACCTCGAGCTGGTCGAAGCCGCACACAGCGGCGGCTGAGCGGCACTCGCTGAGGTGACCAAGTGGCCGGCGGTATGTCGGCCAAGTGGGGCGCGTGGGACCGAACCTACGCTCGTGGTCCAGATGGCGGACGCCGTCGCTCGACCGGCCCGCCGTCTCACCGCCCGGGTGGGCACGGTCATCCGGGTGAGGGCGCCGCCGGGCGGAACTCGAGCGATCGCGACGCCGGGTCGGCTCGCACGAGCTCGACCTCGACCACACTGCCCTCCTGCGGCGGAGGATCGGCGTGCAGGCGCGCGCGCACCGGCGGCTCGGTGATGCGGATGACCGTGCCGCGCTTGTCGTTTTCGAGTGCAATCGCGTTGAACCGCTCGCCGATGCGGTCTCCCAGCAGCCGCGTCTCCATCAGGTCGACAGCGGCTCGCTCGACGCGCGCAGCCCCGCCTCCCGCCTCCGCCATTACCTCGGGAAGCTGCGAGAGGGCGTCGCGATCCGGCTTGCCGACGAGCAGGTCGAGCACGTACCGGTCTGCAAGCCGGCGAAGCGGTGCGGTCGTGTGGGCGTAGAGGGCGCCCACGCCGGCGTGCTCGGCGCCCTCAGGCGGCGGGCCGTCGAAGAAGACATAGCCTGCCCGGCCCATCACCTCGTGTGCCTCCTCGAGCAGCGCCGCCTCGGGCGGTCGCGAAGGGGCGAGGCGCTGCACGAAGCGCTCGAACGGCTCGTCGTCGGGCCAGCGGACGCCGAGCGCATCCGCGGTCTCGCGGAGCCGCTGCACCCGGTAGTCGTCCGGCCCGTCCATGGTGCGCAGCAGGCCGACGTTGCGGTCGATCATGATCTGGGCGGCGGTCATGCCCGCCAGCAGCGAGATCTCGGCGTTCCAGTCCTCGTCGGGAAGCCGGTGCTCCAGCTCGAGCCGGTAGCCGTAATGCGAAGAGGGATCCGGCTCGATGGTCTGTGCAGGGTCGTTCAGCCTCACGGCCCCTCGCTCCTGCGCGCGCTGCATCCGCAGCTCACCGATCTCCTTGAGCAGAGGCACCTCCGCCTCCCCGTAGGCCAGCTGCTTGTGGCTGCGCACGACCGCGTGTTCGACAGTCGCAGATGTGCGGCAACCTCGCTGGTCGAGCTCGATCACGAAGACGATCGCCGGGCGCTCCTCACCCGGCAGCAAGCTCGCGGCACCCTCGGACAGCACTGTGGGGTACAGAGGCACGCGGCGGTCGGGCATGTACACCGTCTGCCCGCGGTTCCACGCCTCCCGGTCGACGGCGCTCCCCCGTGCGACGAACGCGGCGACGTCGGCGATCGCGTAGCGGACGAGATAGCCCTCGCCGCCGCGCCGCTCGAGCAGCATGGCCTGATCGAGGTCCATGCTGCCCGGCGGGTCGATGGTGACGAACGGCAGGTCGCCGAGATCCTGGCGGCCGTCCCGCGACCAGCCGCCGGCCGCCACCTGCGCCGCCGCCTCTTCGACTTCCGCCGGAAAGCCCTCGGGGAGCTTGAACTCGCTCCGGATGCGCTCGAAGTCCTCGCGCAGCAGCGCCGGAGCGTCGCGCGCGGGACGCACCTTGCGGCGCGCCCACTGCGGACGTGAGGCCGCGGCCGGGGCGGTCAAGCGCTCGGCTTCACCGTCGCCTTCTCGCCGATCCAGGGCATCATCGCTCGCAGCTTGGCGCCCACCTTCTCGATGGTGCTGTCCTTGCCCTCCTGACGCAGCCGGGTGAAGTTGGGCCGGCCGGCCTCTTCCTCAGACATCATCTCGCGGGCGAAGGTGCCGTCCTGCACCTGCTTGAGCAGCGCGCGCATGTTCTCGCGGACGTGCTCGTCCACCACCTGCGAACCGCGCGTGAGGTCGCCGTACTCGGCCGTGTCGGAGATCGAGTAGCGCATTCCCGCAAGCCCGCCCTCGTACATCAGATCGACGATCAACTTCAGCTCGTGCAGGCACTCGAAGTAGGCGATCTCGGGCTGGTACCCGGCCTCGACCAGCGTCTCGAAGCCCATCTGCACGAGCCGCGACGTACCGCCGCACAGCACCGCCTGCTCGCCGAAGAGATCGGTCTCGGTCTCCTCGGTGAAGTTCGTCTCGATCAGGCCCGCGCGGGCGCAACCGATCCCGTGGCCATACGCGAGCGCCAGCGCCTTCGCGTTGCCGGTGGCGTCCTGGTGCACGGCGATCAGCCCCGGCACGCCGATGCCCTCGACGTACTCGCGGCGCACGAGGTGGCCCGGCCCCTTCGGGGCGATCATCGCCACGTCGACGTTTTCGGCCGGCTCGATACCACCGAAGCGAATGTTGAAGCCGTGCGCGAACATCAGCAGCGACCCGGGCTTCAGGTTGGGAGCGATCTCGTCGCGATAGAGCGCAGGCTGGATGTGATCCGGCACGACCACCATCACGACGTCACCCTGCGCGACGGCCTCGCCGACCGTCGCAACCGGGAGGCCGTCGGCCGTCGCCGCAGCCCAGGCCCGCGAGTCCGGCCGGGCGCCGACCACGACGGTGTTGCCTGAGTCATGGTTGTTAAGGGCGTGTGCGTGCCCCTGGCTGCCATAGCCGATGACCGCGATCGTCTTGCCCTCGAGGGCCGAGGGGTCGCAGTCGGACTCGTAGTAGATGGTTGCCATTCGGCTCCTCTTTCGTGATGAGTGGAAGTTGCGTTTCTGTCTAGGCGACGACGCGCATGCGCTTGCGCTTGCCAAGGGCGCCATCGCGATCGAGTGCGATACGGCCCGTCCGCACCAGCTCTCTGATGCCATACGGCTGGAGCAGCTCTTCCAGCGCCTGCAGGCGGTCGTGCTCTCCGACGCAGGAGAACGTGATCGCCTCCGGCCCGACGTCGACGACCTTGGCGTCGAACACCTCCGCCAGCGAGATCACCTCGGGCCGCCGCTCGGGCGCGCTCGTGACCTTGATCATCAACAGCTCGAGCTCGACGGCACTCGGGCCGAGCTCGGACACCTTCAGCACGTCGACCAGCTTGTACAGCTGCTTGATCACCTGATCGACCGAGTGCTGCGCACAATCGACGCGGATCGTGATGCGGCTGCGGGCCGGATCCTCGGTCGGCCCGACAGCAAGCGACTCGATGTTGAACCCGCGCCGGGCGAACAGCCCCGCGCACCGGGTGAGGACGCCCGGGCGATTCTCGACCAGGACGGACAGCGTGTGGTGGTCAGACGCGCTCATCAGACACCTTCCTCGACCCAGGCGTTGTCGTCCTCGGCCCACTCGACGTCGATCATGTCGGCGGAGGATGCACCCGCCGGCACCATTGGATAGACCTTCTCCTCGTGGTCGACGCGGGCGTCGATGATGCACGCGGTGCCGCACTCCAGTGCGGCCCGGATGGCGTCGTCCACCTCGTCAACGGTCTCGCAGCGAAAGCCGGGGAGGCCGAAGCTCTCCGCCAGCTTGACGTAGTCCGGCATATCGACCTCGAGCAGCGTCTCCGAGTAGCGCTCGCCGTGGAACAGCTCCTGCCACTGGCGCACCATCCCCAGCCAGCCGTTGTTCACGACGACGTGGATGGCCCCGATGCCGTACATGCGCGCGGTTGCGAGCTCCTGCATCGTCATCTGGAAGCAGCCGTCGCCGTCGATGTTGATGACCACCGCCTCCGGGCGCCCGACCTTCGCGCCGATGGCCGCCGGGACACCGAAGCCCATCGTGCCGGCGCCGCCCGACGTCAGGAAACGCCGCGGCTCCTCGATCTGGAGGTACTGCGCCGCCCACATCTGGTGCTGGCCGACCCCGGTCGTCCAGATCACGTCCATGCCCTTCGTCAGGTCACGGAGCCGCTCGATCACGTACTCCGGCTTCAGCGGCGGGGTGTTGCGATAGCGGAACGGATGGTCCCGCTGCCAGCCCTTCACTGTCTGCAGCCACTCGGCCGCCCTCGGGGCGCCGCCGTTCATGCGTGACTCGAGTGCCTCCGCCAGCTTCGGGATGACGTGCTCGAGCGACCCCACGATCGGGATCTGCGCCTGGCGGTTTTTGTCGATCTCGGCCGGGTCGACATCCATATGGATGACGCGGGCGCCGGGTGCGAACACGTCGAGCTTGCCGGTCACCCGGTCGTCGAACCGCGAACCGCAGGCGATCAGCAGGTCGCATCGGTTCATCGCCCAGTTCGCGGCCTTCGAGCCGTGCATTCCGGGCAGCCCGATGCAGAGCGGGTGACTGTCGGGGAACGCGCCCTTGGCCTGCAGCGTCGTCACGACCGGCATCTGCACCGCCTCGGCCACACGAATCAGTTCGGCTTGGTCGACATTCGAGTTGACGGCGCCGCCACCGATGTAGAACGTGGGCCGCTCGGCGGCGAGGATCGCCTCCGCCGCCGTGATGATCTGCTTGGGGTGGCCGTGCTTCGACGGCTTGTAGCCGGGGATGTCGACCTGGCGCGGGTAGGTGAAGTCGAGCTCCGCCAGTTGGAGGTCCTTGGGGATGTCGATCAGCACCGGCCCCGGCCGTCCCGTGCGGGCGATGTGGAACGCCTCTTTGAAGATGCGCGGGATGTCGTTCACGTTGTCGACCAGCCATGAGTGCTTCACGATCGGCATCGTGATGCCCTGGATGTCGGCCTCCTGGAAGGCGTCCGTGCCGATCAGGTGCGTGGGCACCTGCCCGGTGATGCAGACGATGGGCGTCGAGTCGAGATACGCATCGGCGATCGGTGTCACCAGGTTCGTCGCGCCCGGCCCCGACGTCGCGATCGCGACACCGACCTTGCCTGTCGCGCGGGCATAGCCCTGCGCCATATGGCCCGCGCCCTGCTCATGGCGCACGAGGTAGTGGCGGATCGAGTGGTCGCACGCCGCCCAGGCGTCATAGAGCGGCAGGATCGCTCCGCCGGGCAGGCCGAACACGTCGGTCACGCCCTCGGCCTCGAGCGAGCGGATGACCGCCTCGGCCCCTGTCATGCGGATGCTCTCAGCCACGGGCGATCGCCTCACCGTAAGGGTTTCGCTCGAACTCCGCTCCGCCCGTTGCATGATGCGACAACGCGTCGCAGACCGCCTGGCCGACCTCCCAGGTTGCGTAGGCTCGGCCGCCCTCGACCTGGTCGGCGGTGGAGATCCCTCCGGCCAGCACCTCCTCGGCGGCTGCCGTGATTGCGCGGCCGATGTCGCGGCGGCCGAGACCGTGGGTGAACATCAGGGCCACCGACTGGATCATCGCGATCGGGTTCGCCTCGCCCTGGCCGGCGATGTCGGGCGCCGACCCATGCACCGGCTCGAAGATCCCCGGCGGCTCGGAGCCGAGCGATGCCGAGGGCGCCAACCCGAGGCCTCCGCCAACCGCCGCGGCGAGGTCGGACAGGATGTCCCCGAACAGGTTCTCGGTCAGGATCACGTCATAGTCCTGGGGCCGGGTCGCCAGGTTCATCGCGAACGAGTCGACCAGCTCGTGCGACAGGGCCAGCTCCTCGTACTCCTCCTGGTGCAGCTGGGTCACCACGCGGCGCCACAGCTTGGACGTCGCGAGCACGTTTGCCTTGTCCACCGAGACGACGCGCCCACCGCGGCGGCGGGCGAGCTTGAACGCCCAGCGCGCGACCCGCTCGATCTGCTCCCGCGAGTAGGTGCAGACGTCGGTGGCGGAGTCCTCGCCCAGCTCCTTCTTCCCGAAGTACAGGCCGCCGGTCAGCTCGCGCACGACCATCAGGTCGATCTGCCCGTAGCGAATCGGCCGCAGGTTCGCGAACGTGTCGAGCTCCTTGCGCAGGCCGAGTAGGCCCTCCTCGGGGCGGCGAGCCGACGAGTCCCAGCGCGGGCCGCCGACGGCGCCCAGCAGCACGGCGTCGGAAGCCTTGACCGCCGCGCGGACGTGGCTGGGGAACGGGTCGCCATGCTTGTCGATGGCATCGCCGCCGAACGGCAGGTGCACCTGCCGGATGCGGATACCGAACAGCTCGGAGGCGGCCTCGATGACACGGCCTGCCTCGGCCATCACCTCGGGGCCGATGCCGTCGCCTGCCAGACAGGCCACGATCGGGACTGGTCGTGTTGTCGCGCTCATGAGGTCATCTCCATTGGGTGTGGGTATTGCATCAGACTCCGGCAAGCTCCTGCTCCGGTTCGGCAGCCGTCTTCGCGTGCGCGCACGCGCGAAGGTATGCCTGTGCGGATGCCTCCGTGATGTCAGTCGATACGGCCTGCGCCGAGAACGCACGGCCCGCCGACTCGACGACGACCCGCACCTCCCCGAGCGCGTCCGCCCCACCGGAAACGGCGCCGATCGTATATTCGACCAACTTGACGTCGACACCCATCAGCTGGTCGATTGCCTTGAAGACCGCGTCGACCGGCCCATCGCCGGCCGCCTCGGCCGTGCGCTCGCCGTCACCATTGGCAACGGTGACCTCGGCTCGGGCCTCCTGGCCCGTGCGCGTCGAGATCGCGAGCGTCACCAGGTGATAGTCGTCCTCGCGCTCGCGCAGGGAATCGGAGGCGATGGCCTCGAGGTCGAGCGATGTGATCTGCTGCTTTCGGTCGGCGATCTCCTTGAACCGGTCGAACGCCCGCCGCAGCTCGTCGCCGTCGATCGTGAAGCCCAGGTCGGCGAACGCCTGCCGCAGCGCGTGCCGCCCGGAGTGCTTGCCGAGCACGATGTCCGAGCCGGTCAGCCCGACCGACTCGGAGTCCATGATCTCGTATGTGCGGCGGTTCGCCAGCACGCCGTGCTGGTGGATTCCCGCCTCGTGCGCAAAGGCGTTGCGCCCCACGATCGCCTTGTTCGGCTGGACGACGTAGCCCGTCAGCCTCGAGACCATGCGCGACGTACGAACGATCTCCTTGGTGGTGATGTTCGTCTCGAACCCGAAGCGAGGCTTGCGGGTGCGCAGCAGCATCACGATCTCCTCCATCGATGCGTTGCCGGCACGCTCCCCGATGCCGTTGATCGTGCACTCCACCTGGCGTGCTCCCGCCATCACCCCGGCCATAGAGTTCGCAACGGCCAGGCCGAGGTCGTCGTGGCAATGCACCGACAGGGTGACGCCGTCGAGCTCGGGCACGCGCTCGCGAAGACCGTGGAGGATCTCGATGTACTCCTCCGGCACGGTGTAGCCCACGGTGTCCGGGATGTTGATGGTGGTCGCGCCCGCCGCGATCGCCACACGCACCACCTGCGCCATGAACTCGATGTCGGTCCGCGTGGCGTCCTCACACGAGAACTCCACGTCGGACGTGAACTGCTTCGCTCGCCGCACTGAGCGATCGGCGGCCTCGATCACCTGCTCGCGTGTCATTCGCAGCTTGTGCTCGAGGTGGATGTCGCTCGTCGCGATGAACGTATGAATGCGGGGATTCGCGGCGCCCTCGAGCGACTCGATCGCCGCGTCGATGTCCTCGTCGTTCGTGCGCGCCAGCGAGGCAACGGTGCAGGCGACGGCGCCCGACACTGCGCGGATCGCCTCCACCTCGCCAGGCGACGCGATCGCAAAGCCGGCCTCGATGATGTCCACGCCGAGCCGCTCGAGCTGACGGGCGATCTCAACCTTCTCGCTCGCGTTCAGCGCGATGCCCGGCGATTGCTCGCCGTCACGCAGCGTGGTGTCGAAGATGCGGACGGTGTCCGTCGATGTCATGGCGCAGGGCCTCCTACAGCTTGCGAGAGAGGGCGTACCTCTCCCATCGTCTCCCGGATGACGTGTGCGCCGGCGGGCGGCGCGTGAGGAGATGCTCGCCCTACCGGGCGAGGAGGAGCAGGAGGCCGAGGTTGAGAAGCGCTGCGAGCGACAAGAGCCCGACAGGACGCCCGCTCAACATGGAGCGGGCAGAAATCCTCTCGTGTGTCGTCACGCTGCTCGGCATCGTGCTGCAAAGGATAGGGTGCCGATGGTGGTGCGTCAAACGGGAGCCAGGTCTGACGTAACGCGGTTCGGGGACCAGTTCCTGATGCCGGGTCGAAACGGCGCCTCGTTCGCCGCGCTCCCGGGTACGGTGATGCATGCGCTGACCGGCGAGGGCGGCCCGCCGATCGAGGGGCTCGAGGGCCGGTACGACCGTGTCGTCGTCCTGTTGCTGGACGGCTTCGGGCGCCGGGCACTGGAGCGGCACATGGACCATCCTTTCCTGCGCCGCTTTGCCGACGAGGGCGCGATCCTGCCGCTGACCTCGCAGTTCCCGTCCACAACTGCGGCTCACATCACGACCATTCACACCGGGCTGCCGGTCGCCGAGACGGGGATCTACGGGTGGTTCATGTACGAGCCCGCGCTCGACCGCGTGATCTGTCCGCTGCTCTTCTCATATGGGGACGACCGCGTCCGCGAGGGGCTCCGAGCCACCGGCGTCGACCCATCGGCCCTGTTCCCCTTCAGGACGCTGCATCAGGAGCTCGGTGACCTCGGCGTTCCGACGGCGGTGTTCCAGGATGCGGCGTTCACTCCTTCGTCATTTTCGGACGCCATGCTCCGAGGCGCCGGTCACGTCACGGGTTGCGTGACGCTCGCCCATGCCGTCGTCGCATTGGACAACGAGCTGCAGCGTCAGTCGAAGCTCTACGCCTTTTTGTATCAGGGTGGGATCGACGTCATCGGCCACATGTTCGGGCCCTCGTCGCCGGAGTACTCCGCCGAGGCCGATGGGCGGCTGACGCTGCTGGAACGCCTGCTGATCCCTCGCCTGAGGGCGCTGCCGGGCTCGACCCTGCTGCTTCTGACCTCAGACCATGGGCACGTCGACGTCGACCCCGACGGAACGGTCTACGTGAACGAGGGCTGGCCGGAGCTCGCACGCCATCTCCGAACCGGGGCTGACGGACGGCCGCTGGCACCGGCAGGGTCGTCCCGCGACCTGTTCCTCCATGTCCTCGATGACCGTCTGGAGCTTGTCGAAGGGCGGCTGGGCGAGATCCTCGCCGGACGCGCGGAGGTGCACCGCACCGAGGAGCTGGTCGATGCCGGCCTCTTCGGCGGGCCGGTGGGGGAGCGGTTCCACGAGCGGGTCGGCAACCTTGTGGTGCTGCCGTATGCCGGAGAGACCGTGTGGTGGCGCGACGGGAATCGCTACGCCCATCGGTTCTGCGGCCATCACGGCGGGCTGACTGAGGACGAGCTGCTGACCTACCTCGGCGCGCTCGAGATCTGATCGAAAGGAACGACCCCATGGGTACGACCACACCCCTGCGCGAGCTGGAGTCCTGGAAGGCTCTCGAGCGCCATCGCGCGGAGATCGGCGGCACGCACCTCCGCCGGCTGTTCGCTGACGATCCCTCGCGCGGGGAGCGCCTTTCCGCCGAAGGGGCCGGCTTGCTGCTCGACTACTCCAAGAATCGCGTCACCGATGTGACCCTCGGCCTGCTCCTCGACCTGGCGCAGGAGCGCGGCCTTCGCGGCCGCATCGACGCCATGTTCCGCGGGGAGCAGCTCAACGTCACCGAGCACCGGCCGGTGTTGCACGTCGCGCTCCGCGCCCCGCGCGACGCGTCGATCGTGGTCGACGGGGTCGACGTGGTGAAGCAGGTGCACGACGTGCTCGATCGGATGGCCGACTTCACCGACCGTGTGAGGTCGGCGCAGTGGACGGGCCACACCGGGCGACCGATCCGCAACATCGTGAATATCGGTATCGGGGGATCCGACCTGGGACCCGTGATGGCATACGAGGCACTACGCCACTATTCGAAGCGTGATTTGACATTTCGTTTCGTGTCAAATGTCGACGGAACTGATTTCCACGAGGCAACAATCGACCTCGATCCTGCTGAGACGTTGTTCATCGTCGCGTCGAAGACATTCACCACGTTGGAAACGATGACGAATGCGCGCACCGCACGCGACTGGTTACTTCGAGCGCTTCGAGACGAGGATGCGATCGCCAAGCATTTTGTAGCGGTCTCCACAAACGCTGACGAAGTCGCACGGTTCGGCATCGATACACGCAATATGTTTGCGTTCTGGGACTGGGTGGGCGGTCGCTATTCCACGGAATCTGCCATCGGCCTCTCGACCATGATCGCGGTTGGGCATGAGCGATTCCGGGAGATGCTTTCGGGATCGCGCGCGATGGATGAGCATTTCCGAACCGCGCCGTTCGAGCGCAACCTGCCTGTCCTGCTCGGACTCCTCACGGTCTGGTACAACAATTTTTTCAACGCGCAGACCGTTGCGGTGCTTCCGTATGACCACTACCTGAAGCGGTTCCCCGCCTACCTGCAGCAAATGACGATGGAAAGCAACGGCAAGAGCGTCACGCTCGACGGCAACCGGGTGGACTACGAGACCGGGCCGGTCTTCTGGGGAGAGCCCGGAACCAATGGCCAGCACTCCTTCTACCAGTTGATCCATCAGGGCACGAAGTTGATCCCGTGCGACTTCATCGGGTTCTTGAAGACGCTCAACCCGATCGGAGATCATCACGACTTGTTGATGGCGAACGTCTTCGCGCAGACCGAGGCGCTGGCGTTCGGCAAGACGGCCGACGAGGTGCGCGCAGAGGGAACGCCGGAGGAGCTCGTACCGCACCGTGTCTTCGAGGGCAACAGGCCGACGAACACCATCCTGGCGGAGCGTCTGACACCGTCGGCACTGGGTGCGCTCGTTGCTCTGTACGAGCACAGCGTCTTCACCCAGGGTGTGATCTGGCACGTGAACTCGTTCGATCAGTGGGGGGTCGAGCTCGGCAAAGTGCTCGCCAAGCGGATCGCCGACGAACTACAGAGTCCATCGGACCTCGACCTAAGGCATGACAGTTCGACGAACCGTCTGATCTCCCTGTACCGCCAGGCGAAAATGTAATGTTACAAATCCGCTGCGAGATCTGTAGAGTTACCTCTCGTCAATCGTCGACCATGAGGTGAAAGATGCCGCGTTCCGGTGAGATCGGTGAGCAAATCTACGAGCAGGTGGAAAAGCTCGTCGCAGGTGGGATGAACCGGACGGAAGCGTTCGGAAAGATTTCGGCAGATACCGGCCGGCGGGCAGGTACGGTCGCGGCGAACTATTACCGCGTCGCCCGCAAGCGCGCGGGTGGGTCACTGCGCCCCCGGCGAGGTCCCGGTGGACGGCGCCGCGCTGCCGCCACTGCTGCGGCTCCGGCACAGCCCCGTCGCGGCGGCAGGCGCTCACCTGCAGCTGCATCATCTGGGACGACCGATATCGATGCCCTGACCGCGTCGCTCGTGCAGAACGTGCAGGCCCTCGCCGAGGCCGTCAAGAGCCAGGCGCGCGAGGTTGCCGATCTGCGCTCACGCCTCGACGGCGTCCGCAAGCTGCTCGACTGAGTCCCGACGCGAAAAAAAGGGGCCAGACCCCTTTTTTTCACTGCGGTCACTCCACGTCGTAGACCGTTACTCCGTACCGTTCCAGCCGCTCGAACAGCGGCTGGAACGGTACGGCGCGCTCCGACGGCAGGACGCCACGGCTCTCGAGCGCACCTCGGCAGATCATGTCGGCGACCACCGCCGGCGGACAGGCCGTCGAGAGCACACCGCCGCCGAACTCGAGCCGGTCGACGGCTCGCGTGATGCACTCCGTGACCGCGCGACCGTTCTCGCCGGAGACCTCCACGCGATGGATCCCGAACGCCTCATGTGATGGTGTCACCTTGGGCAACGCGGCGATCAGAGCCAGCAGCACATGGCGCGGCACGACCTCGGTGCCGCGGACGTCGAGTGGATCGCTGGAGGCGAGGCCAAGGTCGGTGAGCAGGCGGATCTTCTCCAGAAACGCGGGGTTGAGCGACAGCTGGAAGCTGACGTCCCTGGCGCCGAAGCTGTCGGCGAACGTTGCCTGCTCGGAGTGGATGGTGTAGATGGTCGGCGCGGGGCCGACGGGCTCGCCGTAATCGATGGTGCCGGCCTCGGTCAGCGGGTCGAGGAAGACCGGCTGTCCGTCGCGGACGACGGGCGTCGGCATCGAGAGCTCATCGAGGATTGTCTCCACTGCATACGGCGCGACCAGCGGCCCCGGAGGCGGCTGCGGATCGCGGCCGGCCGCAGCGACGATCACACTGTCGATCCTGCCACCCAGGCGCTCGACCGCGTGGGCGGCCATCACGTTTGTCTTACCGGGCGTCGACCCCATGCCGAGCACCGCCAGCAGCCCCGCGTCTCGGAATCGCTGGTCGAGCTTCAGCTGCTCGCGGGTGACGTGATAGAGCCCGCCCAGATCGATGTAGTGGGCGCCGACGTCGAGCGCGGCCTCCATGGCGGCAAGGTTGATGCGATAGGAGGCGGTGTTCAGGAGCAGCGTCGATCCGGCCAGCGCCGCGCGCGCTGCTGCGGGGTCGGTGATGTCGAGCGCGGCGCCCGTTGCTCGCCCAGCGCCATGGCGGTCGGCCACCTCGCGGGCGCCCTCGGCGTTGACGTCGAGACAGCGGATCTCCTCGACCGCGTCGTGCTCCGCCAGCGTTGCCACGATCGCCGGGCCGATGATGCCGGCAGCACCCACCACCGCCACGGAGCTCAAGCGTGCACCTCCGGGGCCGCCGGGGCCCGCAGGTCGTTTGCCCGGAGAGCGAGCCACAGCTCCAGCCGGTCCTCCGCATCTGCGAGATCGCGGCCCGTCAGCTCCTCGACCTTTCGCATCCGGTAGCGAAGCGTGTGGCGGTGGACGGAGAGCGCGGTTGCCGCGTCGGCCCAGCGACCGTTCGCCTCGATGTAGGCGCGCAGCGAGTCGACCAGCGCCGATCCGTGACGATCGTCGTGCTCGACCAGCGAGCCGAGCAGCGACGTGGTGAAGAGCTCGACGCCGCGCTCGCCTTGGAGGGAGAGCAGCAGCTGGATCGAGCCGAGGTCGCGGAATGTCGCCACCGCGGGGGTGCCGTTCGGCGGCCGTGCTTCGAGTGCGTAGAGCGCCTCGTCGTAGGATCGCCGCAAGCCGGCCGGCTCGTCTCCGACCCGGCCCACCCCCGCGGCGCGGGCGCCGGTGCGATCGAGCAACGCCGCCGCACGTGCCTCCGCATCGTCGTCGCCTGCGGCCTCGATCAGCACCGCCACGCCGCCGTCGCGCACGTCGGAGGGCCCGATGTCGGCCACCTGCTCTGCGAGCTCGGCCAGGGCTCGTGCCCCTGTTGCCTCCGGACGCAGCAGCACGAAGGCAAGCGATCGGCCGCCCGGCACGCCGAACCCCGCCAGCTTGCGGCGAAGCTCCCGCGCGCTCAGATCTCCGGCGAGAATTGACTCGACCAGGTCGCACGCGAGGCGCCGTTCGGCGTCGGACACCGCCCGCCGCCGCAGCAGCTCGACCGCGAGCACCGTCTGCAGGTGGTGCAGCAGCTGCTGGTCGCAGCGCTCGCCGGGCTGTGCCAGGAGCTGCGCCTCGACTCGGCTGCCGGTCACCACCGGAAGGACCAGGGCACCCGGGTCGCCGGCTTGGATCTCTGCTGTCTGAGCCAGTACCCGGCCGCCTGCGTCGCGCAGGCAAAGGGCGCTTCCCGACGCACGCCCCATTTCGGCCAGCATGGCGTCCAGTCCTCTGTCGTCGAGCGTCAGGGCGGTGATCCGCTCCAGGGTCTCGAGCCGTGCATCGACCTGGGCGCTGAACACGGCTTCGGTGATGGCGATGAACGGCACCCTGTAGGGGGTGGTGAACACCGGAAAGCTGAGCCGGTCGGCTGCCTCGATCGCCGCCGGCGGCATCTCATCGAGACCGAACCCGAGGCCGAGCCCAAGCCCGGAGAGGCGGCGCGCCGCAAGTCGCTCGACATACGCACCGGGATCACGCATCAGCGGCTGACCCGTGGTCAGGAGGAGCTCACCGCCGCGGAGCCACGGCGTCGGGTCGTCGAGCTCGCTCGTGTGCGCCCAGCGAACCGAGCGCACCGTGCCGGCGGCGCCGCCCGCGAGCGACAGCTCGAGCTGTTCGATGCCGAGGATGTCGGCGACCGTCAGCATCGCTTAGATGAGTGTGCCCGAGCGAGGACGGTGGTGGTGTCCGGCCTGTCCTGAACCGGCATCCGCGCCACGCAGGTTGTGGGATTACTCATCTCTCCCCCTACGCGGAGCGAACCGGCCGGCGGCCGCCGTGCTTCTGCATCTCGTCCCATGCCTCGTCGAGCACGGTGTCGAGCACGCCGTAGATGTAGTCGAGGTCCTCACGGGTGGCGATCAGCGGCGGAGACAGCTGAATCACCGGATCCCCGCGGTCGTCGGCACGGCAGATCAGCCCGGACTCGAACAGCCGCCCGGAGAGGAACCCGCGCAGGAGGTGCTCCGACTCGTCGGCGTCGAAGGTCTCGTTCGTCTCCTTGTCCTTGACGAGCTCCAGGGAATGGAAGTACCCGGCGCCGCGAACGTCGCCGACGATCGGCTTCTCCGCCAGCCTCTGCAGCAGCTCTTGGAAGTAGGGCTCGTTGCGGCGGACGTTACCCAGCACGTCCTCCCGCTCCATCACCTCGAGGTTCTTCAGCGCCACGGCGGTCGCGACGGGATGGCCGCCGTACGTGATGCCGTGGTTGAGGACAGTTGCGCCCTGCAGGAACGGCTCCGCGACGCGGTCGGTCATCAGCACGCCGCCGAGCGGCACATAGGCAGAGCCGACACCCTTCGCAAATGTCACGAGATCGGGTCGGATGTCGTACCGGGTCGAACCGAACCACTCGCCCAGCCGGCCGAAGCCGCAGATCACCTCGTCGGCGACCAGAAGCACCCCGTACTCGTCGCAGATCGCGCGCACGCCCTGGAAGTACCCCTCGGGCGGCGTGAACGTGCCGCCGGCGTTCTGCACGGGCTCCATGAAGACGGCCGCAACCGACGACGGGCCCTCGTGCTCGATCACCCCACGCAGCTCGTCCAGCAGGAACGCGGTGAACTCCTCCTCCGTCTCGCCCTCCGGGCGGCGGAAGCGGTTCGTGTCGGAGACATGCCGCACGCCGGCCATCAGCGGCTCGAACGGCGTCTTCAGCGGTGCGATGCCTGTGAGCGAGAGCGCTCCCAGCGTCGTTCCGTGGTACGCGATCCGCCGCGCGATCATCTTGTAGCGGCGGTGCTCGCCGTTCAGCTGGTGGAACTGCTTCACCAGCTTGATGATCGTCTCGTTGGCCTCCGAGCCGCCCGAGACGAACATCGCCCGGTTGAGGTCGCCCGGCGCCAGGTCGGCGACCTTGGCGGCCAGCTCGATGGCACGCGGGTGGGCGTAGTTCCAGTTCGTGTAGAACGGCAGCTCCTGCATCTGCCGCTTTGCAGCCTCGCCGAGCTCGTCGCCGAAGCTGTAGCCGATCTGCGTGCAGAACAGACCGGCCAGACCGTCGAAGTATCGCTTGCCCTTCGTGTCGTACAGCCAGCACCCCTCGCCGTGACTGATCACCGGCACGTCCTCGCGCTGGTAGTCCGAGTGCCGCGTGAAGTGCATCATCAGATGCCGCTTTGCGAGGTCCTGGAGAGCTTCGTGCGACAGCGAGGCGTCGTTGCCGTTGCTGGTCATTCGGGCGGTCCTTCTCCTGGCAGTTGGACAGAGTGGCCAATGGTACCAGGAGCACCTCCCGGCGAACGGCGACTCGTTTTATACTCGGCGGCACAAAGCTCGAGACAAAAAGGGGTCCCGAATGGCAGTCCAGGTGACAGGATCGAAGACTGAGGCGCTGTTGGCGAAGCGCGACCAGTACGTGGCCCGCGCGGTGTCGCTGGCGCCCATCGTGGCGGATCGTGCGCACGGAGCGCGCCTGGTCGACGTGGACGGCAAGGAGTACATCGACTTCGCCGGTGGCATCGGCGTCCTCAACCTCGGGCACACACCGGACGCCGTGGTTGCCGCGATCAAGGAGCAGGCCGAGGCAATGCTGCACTCCTGCTTCCCGGTTGCGGCCTACGAGCCGTACCTCGAGGTTTCGCGGCTGCTCTGCGAGCTCTCGCCCGGCACATTCCCGAAGAAGGCCGTGCTGATCAACTCCGGCGCCGAGGCGGTCGAGAACGCCGTCAAGATCGCGCGCTACCACACCGGGCGTGATGCGATCATCACGTTCGATCGCGGCTTCCACGGTCGAACGCTTCTGACCATGACGCTGACGTCGAAGCTGGTCTACAAGAAGGGCATGGGCCCGTACGCGCCGGAGGTCTATCGGGCGCCGGCGCCCTACCCGTACCGCGGCGTCACGACCGAGGACGCGCTGGAAGGTCTCGAGTTCATGTTCAAGGCGCACGTCGACCCGGAGTCCGTCGCCGCCGTGATCATCGAGCCCGTCCAGGGCGAGGGTGGGTTCACGGTCATGCCGCCGGAGTTCCTGCGCGGCTTGAAGGCCGTGTGCGAGGAACACGGCATCGTCTACATCGCCGATGAGATCCAGACCGGGATGGGCCGCACCGGGACGCTCTGGGCAATCGATCACTCGGGCGTCGTCCCCGACCTGATGACTGTCGCCAAGTCGCTCGCTGCCGGCCTGCCGCTCTCCGCGGTGGTCGGGCGCGCAGACATCATCGACACCGTCCATCCGGGCGGCCTCGGCTCGACCTATGGGGGCAACCCGGTCGCATGCGCCGCCGCGATCGAATGCCTCAAGGCGGCGTCGAGCGACGAGTTCCTCGAGCACTCGAAGCTCTTCGGCGAGCGCATCAACGCCCGGCTCAACGCGATGGCGGAGCGGCTGCCGGTGATCGGCGAGGTGCGCGGTATCGGACCGATGGCTGCGATCGAGTTGGTCAAGGACCGCGAAACGAAGGAGCCGGCGGCCGACGTGACCGCAGCCACCGTGGCTGGAGCGCTGGAGCGTGGCCTGCTGCTGCTGAAGACGGGCATCTACGACAACGTCCTGCGCATCCTGGTCCCGATCGTGGCCACGGATGAGGAACTCCAGACAGGGCTGGATCGCCTCGAGGAGTCGCTTGTTGCAGCCGGAAGCTGAGCCGGCCCCTGCCGTTCGACTGGAGGGCCTGAGCAAGTCGTTCGGCGGCGTGCGCGCCGTCGACGGGGTGGACCTCGAGGTGATGGACGGCGAGTTCTTCACCCTGCTCGGCCCGTCAGGGTCGGGAAAGACCACGACGCTGCGTATGATCGCCGGGTTCGAGCTCCCCACCGAGGGGCGCGTGCTGCTGCATGGCGAGGACGTGTCGAAGCTGCCCCCGTACATGCGGGACGTCAACACGGTGTTCCAGGATTACGCCTTGTTCCCCCATATGAACGTGGGGCAGAACGTCGCGTACGGGCTGATGGTGAAAGGCGTTCCACGCGCGGAGCGCAGGCAGCGCGTGGAGGAGGCGCTGCAAATGGTGCGCCTCGTGGGTTTCGAGAAGCGGCGTCCATCGGAGCTCTCCGGCGGCCAGCGCCAGCGGGTGGCGCTGGCCCGGGCGCTGATCAACCGTCCGCGTGTGCTGTTGCTTGACGAGCCGCTCGGTGCGCTCGACCTGAAGCTCCGCGAGGAGATGCAGATCGAGCTGAAGTCGATCCAGCGCGACGTCGGCATCACCTTCGTCTTCGTCACGCACGACCAGGATGAGGCCCTGACGATGAGCGACCGCATCGCGGTCTTCAACCAGGGAAAGGCCGAGCAGGTCGGCACCGCGGCCGAGGTGTACGAGACCCCGCAGACAGCGTTCATCGCCGGCTTCGTCGGGACGTCGAACATCCTCGAGGGCGACGCCGCGCGCGCGGTCACGGGAAGCGACCAGCGGTTTACCGTGCGCCCGGAGAAGATCCGGCTCGTCGAGCCCGGTGCCGAAGTGGGCGAAAGTCAGTGTGTCGCCGACGGTGTCGTCAACGAGGTCGTCTACCTCGGCGTCGCCACGCGATACATCGTCGCGCTCGACGGCGGTGCCGAGCTCGTCGTCATGCAGCAAAATCTGGAACGATCGTCGATGGACGCGTTGGCGCAGAAGGGCCGCCACGTCCGGCTCGTGTGGGAGCGCGAGCACAATCGCCCCATCGAGGGCGATCCCGCGTCAAGGGAAGCGTTGAGGGAGGTCTCAGCATGAACGTACGTATGGCGTTGGCAGCCCTGCTCGTCGCCGCGATGGCGGTTGCCGCAGGCTGCGGATCGGGCTCTGGGAGCAGCGACACCGCCGGAGGCACCGGCGCGGCGAGCGGTCCAAAGCCGATCGCGACGATCGGCAAGACCGAGGGTGCGCTCAGCCTGATCGCCTGGCAGGGCTACACGGAGCCGGACGTGGTGAAGCCGTTCGAGCAGCAGACCGGCTGCAAGGTGAGCGTGAAGTACGGCGGGACGTCCGACGAGATGGTGTCGCTCATGCGCTCCGGCAACTACGACGGCGTGTCCGCGTCGGGCGACGCGTCGCTGCGCCTGATCGCAGGCGAGGACGTTGTGCCGATCGACCCAGCGCTGATCAAGAACTTCAGCGACATCTCCGAAGCGCTGCAGAGCCCGCCGCACAACACCGTCGGAGACCTGCACTACGGCGTGTCCTATCAGTGGGGCGCGAACATCCTGATGTTCAACACCGACGTGGTGTCGCCGGCGCCGGACAGCTGGGGAGTGATCTTCGACGGCACGAGCTACAACGGCAAGGTCGACGCCTATGACGGCCCGATCTACATCGCCGATGCCGCCGTCTATCTGAAAAGCGCGCAACCCGATCTCGGCATCACCGACCCGTACGCGCTGACGCGCGATCAGTTCGACGCCGCCGTCGATCTGCTGAAGACGCAGCGCCGGCAGATCGGTAACTACTGGAGCAGCTTCACCGCGCAGATCCAGGACTTCAAGCAGGGCAGCATCGTGATCGGGCCGACCTGGCCCTATCAGCTGAATGCTGCGAAGGCAGAGGGCGTGCCCGTGGAAGCCGTGCTGCCGAAGGAGGGGGCGACCGGCTGGGCCGACACGTGGATGATGTCGAGCTCGGCGAAGAACCCCAACTGCATGCTGAAGTGGATGGACTACGCCACGACGCCCGAGGCGCAGGCGAAGACGGCGTACACCTTCGGCTCGGCGCCGGCCAATCCGCAGGCGTGCACCATCCTGGACAAGCAGGTGAAGAACTACTGCACCGACTATCACGTCACCGACCAGGAGTACTTCGACAACATCGCGTTCTGGAAGACGCCGCTGCAGGACTGCGGTGACGATCGCGGGTTGGCGTGCGTCGACTACGGAGAGTGGACGACCGCCTGGACGGAGATCAAGAACTCCTGACGCGTAGGCCCGGGGGCGGATCCGCCCCCGGGCCGCCGGCTCATGGCGATTTCCGCATCCTCCGCACCGGTCCGCATCCGCCGACGGCTGTCGGCGTTCCTCTACCGCCGCCGCTGGCTGAAGGTCGTCCTCCTGCTGCTGCCGCCGCTGGGATGGATGGCCGTTGTCTACCTGGCGTCGCTCGGCGTGCTGCTTGCCACAGCGTTCTGGCAGCAGAACGTGCTCACCGGCGAGATCGAACGCGTCTTCACGTGGAACAACCTGGTCGCGGTGAAGGACACCGATGTGATCCACTCGGTCGCCTGGCACACCGTGCTGATGGCGGTGGTCGTGACGGTGACCGACATCCTGCTCGCGTTCCCGCTCGCGTATTACATGGTGCGCATCGCTTCGCCGCGCCTCCGGGCGCTGATGTTCGTGGCCGTTCTGATGCCGCTCTGGTCGAGTTACCTGATCAAGGCGTACACCTGGCGGCTGATGACGGGCGACGCCGGCACGATCAACTGGCTGTTCGGGAAGGCAGGCCTGGGGCCGTTCGACCTCGCGTTCTCGTACGCGGCCATGTGGCTGGCCTTCACGTACATCTGGCTCCCGTACATGGTGCTGCCCATCTTCGCGGCGCTCGACCGCATCCCCGGCTCGCTGCTCGAGGCATCCGGTGACCTCGGCGCCCGCGCGGGGAGGACGTTCCGCCGGGTCGTGCTGCCATTGGCGCTACCGGGCGTCGCCGCGGGATCGATCTTCACGTTCTCGCTGACGCTCGGCGATTACATCCTGCCCGACCTCGTCGGCGGGGCGCACTACGACTTCCTCGGCAACCTCGTGTACCGCTACCAGGGAGTCGCGAACAACCTGCCGCTGGCCGCGGCCATCGCGCTCGTGCCGGTGGGCGTGATCGTCCTGTACCTGCTGCTGATGAAGCGGCTCGGCGCATTCGAGGCGTTGTAGTGGAGCCGCGCGGCGTACGGATCGGGCTGGGGGCCTTCTCGGCGCTCGTGATGGCGTTCATCTACCTGCCCCTGCTCGTGATCGTGATGGCGTCGTTCAACGCGTCGAAGATCGCGAGCTGGCCGATCGAGCACTACTCGACGCACTGGTACCGGTTGGCGTGGGGCGACGAGCGGGCCCACGACGCGCTGTTCACCTCCCTCAAGGTGGCAACCGGAGCCACGGCCATCGCGCTCGTCCTGGGCACGATGGCGGCCTTCGCGCTTTCGCGATTCCGGTTCTTCGGGCGTAACTCTGTGTCGTTCCTGTTCGTCCTGCCGATCGCGCTGCCGGGCATCGTCACCGGCCTCGCGCTGCTTTCGACCATCAGCTATCTCGACCTCCAGCCATCGCTGTGGACGATCGTTGCCGGCCATGCGACGTTCTGCGTCGTGGTGGTCTTCAACAACGCGGTCGCACGGTTGCGGCGAAGCTCGACCTCGTATGAGGAGGCGTCGATGGACCTCGGCGCCGACGGCTGGCAGACGTTCAGGTACGTCTCACTGCCAAGCCTGGCAACGGCGCTCGTCGCCGGAGGACTGCTCGCGTTCGCGCTCTCGTTCGACGAGGTCGTGGTGACCAACTTCACCGCGGGCAGCCAGGAGACGCTACCGCTGTGGATCTTCAACCAGTTCCGCCTGCCCAACACGGCGTCCGAAGTCAACGCGGTCGCCGTCGTCGTAATCGTGCTGACGGCCATCCCCGTCCTGCTCGCGCAGCGGTTGATGCGGGAATCGGGTGGCCTTGCGGGCGGGCGTTGAAGGGGCCCGGCCCACTCGGGCAAGCCAGCGAGGATGGCCACGGCATTAGGCAACCGGGCCGCCGTGAGGGGCCGGGGAGGGATTCCGTACGCTGCGCCGAACGTAAAGAGTCTGTGTGTGCGGGGCATGCCCGCGGGGGGCTCTGGTACGGTTTTTCCCTATGACCCCCGGTGGCAAGGCGCGTGCGGGAGGGAAAGCACGCGCGACCCGAGCGTCGGTCGCAGTTTTTTCGATGCTCACGATTGCCCTCTGCGTCTCGCTGACGCAGGCTGCGGCATCCCCGATCTCGGACAAGAAGGCCGAGGCGCAGCGCGTCTCAGCCGAGATCAACGCGGAGCAAAGCAGGCTGGAGAAACAGATCGAGGCCTACAACCTCGTCCATAGCCGCTGGCTCGAGACGAAGCAGAAGAAGCGCAACAACCTGATCCTGCTCGAAGCGGCGAAGCACAACCTGGAGAGCGCACAGCAGCTGCTCGCCGACAGCCTCACCGAGTCCTACAAGTCCACGGGCGAGGACGTCTTCTCGTACCTGCTCGCGTCGCGGTCGTTCAACGACCTGATCGACAACGTGCAGACCGTCCAGCGCGCGAACGACGCCAACGGCGAACTGATCGCCGAGATCGCGGCAGCGAAGGTGGAGATTCGCAAGCGCAGCGAGGAGCTCGCCAAGCAGGAGCGGCAGCTCGCGGCCGACCAGGCTGCTCAGCTGGCGACCAAGCAGCGGATCGAGGCCGGGCTGCAGTCGCTGGAGAACCGCAAGGCTCAGATCAGCCGTGAGATCCAGAACCTGATCGAGCAGGCGCAGGCTCGCGCCGACGCTGCCGCCAACGCGGCGGCCGGCGGCGGTGGTGGCGTCAACATTCCGATCCCCCCGTCCAGCACGCTTGGCGGCCAGGCCGCTGCGATCGCGATGCAGTATCTCGGGACGCCATACGTCTGGGGCGGCTCGACGCCGTCCGGATTCGACTGTTCCGGCTTCACGATGTACGTCTGGGGTCAGTTGGGCGTCGGGCTGCCCCACAACGCCGCGGCGCAGTACGGGGTGGGCGTGTCGGTCCCCCGCGACGCGCTGGAGCCGGGTGACCTGGTCTTCTTCGACGGTCTTGGTCACGTCGGGATCTACGTCGGCAACAACGCTTTCGTGCACTCGCCTCACAGCGGCGACGTGGTCAAGGTGAGCACGATCTCCGGCTGGTACGCCGACACGTGGGTCGGCGCCAAGCGCGTCGCCTGATCGCCTGACTCACGCTCCCGGCGCGCTGTGCCGATACCGTTTCCGTTGTGGGCATCACCCGCCGGTCTCTGATCGCCGCGGGAGTGGCCGCGGCGGCTGCGCCCTTCGCTGCGACTCGGATTCACCGGGCCGGAGCTGCGCCTCACGCCGTGACGCTCCCGCCACGCGTCGACAACCTCCCGGAGAATCTCGTCCGGACGTGGATCGGTGCCCCGTACTGGGCGAACCGGCTCGGCGACTGGCGCCTGCGTAACGGGCGCGTCGAGTGCGTGGCGACGCCGGCCGAGAGCGGCGGCCGAACCGTGTCGGTGCTCACGCATGACCTATTGCGCGCGAACACGTCCGCAACGATCACCGTGCGCACCGGCACCCTCGCCAAGGGCGGCGGATTCTCGGGTTTTCTGATCGGCGCCGGAGGCGGCGCCCTCGACCACCGCGCCGCAGCGCTCGTCCAGCGCGCATCGGGCCAGGGCGGGGGAATCCTTTGCGTCTACGGCAGCGACGGTCACGTGCGCTTTCGCGACCACACGAGTGAGACGAGCCAGTTCGCATACGCCGAGCTGCGCGCCTCGGCCCGTTCCGGCCCGGCGCCCACCCGGACGGTGGGGGAGGACGTGCTGCTGTCGCTCGAGATCGTGCCGCTCGGCTCGGGCCGCTCGCGTCTCGTGCTGACCGCCCGAGCCGCATCAGGCGGAGCGCTTCGCTCCACCGCCGCCGTCGAGGTCACGGACGCGGCGATCGCGGGCGGCATCGCGCTGATGTCGTCGTCCCATCCCGGTACCGGCCCCGCCCGCTACTGGTTCCGCGAGCTGCGAGCGGGAGGAGCCCGGGTCGGTCTGTACCCACAACGCGCCGTGGGGCCGATCCTGGGGACGCTCTGGTCGCTGAACGGCGCAGTATTGAAGCTCTCGGCGCAGCTCTTTCCGATCGCCTTCACAGAGCCGCAGTCGGTGCGGCTCGAGGCGCGCGCCGCGGGAAGTCCGACGTGGCAGCTGCGGGCCACGGCGCCGGTTGGGCCCGGGTGGGTGGCGCAGTTTCGCGTCACAGGCTGGGACGCATCCAGGGCGTGGGAGTACCGCGTCGTTCACGCGGCCGGCACGCCGGCCGAGCAGAGCTATGCGGGCACGGTGCCCGCCGACCCCGTGGCCGTGCCGGAGCTGCGCGTGGGCGTCCTCAACTGCACCATTCATACGTACCGGCCGCTCGACCGCGCTTCGAACGGCCGGGCGCAGCTGCCGGAAGAGCACGACATCGGCCTGTACACGCCCGCGAACCTGTACTTCCCGTACACGGAGCTGTCGAAGAACCTGGCGGCTCAGCGTCCTCATCTGATCGCGGCGCTCGGCGACCAGTTCTACGAGAACCGGCCCACCGCGCGGTTTGCGGGCCACAATCCGGCGCTTGACTTCCTCTACCGCTACGCGATGTGGCTGTGGGCCTTCCGCGACCTGACACGAAACCGGCCGACCATCGTCATGGTGGACGACCACGACGTCCTCCAGGGCAACCTCTGGGGCCACGAGGGAGCGGCTGCCCCGGGCGGCGACCAGAACCGCGGCGGCTACGTCCTCGACGCACCGATGGTGAATCTGATCCAGCGCGTGCAGTGCGGCCACGATCCCGACCCGTTCGACCCGACTCCCGTCGAACGGGGAGTCGGCGTCTACTACTGCTCGTTCCGGTATGGCGGCGTCAGCTTCGCCGCGGTCGAGGACCGGAAGTTCAAGACCGGCGACGCCGACGGGCTGGATGCGTCCGGGCAACCGTTTCCGCCGTCGTCCCTGCAGTTGCTCGGCAAGCGGCAGCACACCTTCCTCAGCTCCTGGGCCTCCGAGGCCCCCGGCCTGCCCAAGGTGTGCTTCACCCAGTCGCTGTTCGGGTGCCTGCAGACCACCCCGTCGGGCGCGCTGCTGCGGGACTACGACAGCAACGGCTATCCGGCGGCAGCCCGAACGGCTGCGCTCCGACTGATCGGCGAGGCCAAAGCTGTGATGGTCTCGGGCGACCAGCACCTGGCAAGCGTGGTCCGACACGGCGTCGCCGCTGCCGCCGACGGCCCGGTGCAGATGGTCTCGCCTCCCGGCGGTACGTCGTTCCAGCGCTGGTTCGAGCCGGCCGGCGCGCTCCCGAACCCCCAGGGCACGCCGCATACCGGCGACGTCGTCGACGGGTTCGGCAACAGGATGCGCGTACTGGCGGTCGCGAACCCCTCGATCAGCTTCGCACGCTACCGGCAGGGCCATCCGGCCGGACAGGGGTTGGCCGACCGGTCGATCAAGCGTGACGGCTACGGGCTCGTCCGAGTCGACCGTGCAGCCGGCGCGTTTCGGCTCGAGAGCTGGGGGTCGGACGTCGACCCGCTCGCACCTGGCGCGGCGCCGTTCGCCGGCTGGCCTGTCACCGTGCCGTTCTGAGATCGTTTCAACGGGCCGCTTGGCGGTCGAGCCAGCGGGCCAGTGTCTCGCCGGTATCGAGCACGTGAGCGTGGAGCAGTTTGCGAGCCCGTTTGGCGTCGGGCCGGTTGAGCGCCTCGGTGATGCGGTCGTGGTCCTCGGCACTGCGCGGGATGATCCCGGGGTCGTCGCCGAAGGTGTGCCAGGCAAGCGTGCGCGGGACGCGGTTCATCAGCGACTGAACCGTTTCACGCAGGGGCGGGCAGTTCGCCGCCGCCAGGATCACGTTGTGGTACAGCTCGTTGGCCTGCGAGCACTGCTCGAGGGCGATGCTGCGGCCATGCCCGTCGCTCGGCGGCAGGGAGCGGTGCCGCTCGTGGCCGGCGCGAAGCAGCGACTGCGCGATGTCGAGGTCGGCGTTGTCGTAGGTCGTGAGGCGGCCGGCGGCGCGCTCGGCGGCGAGCCCTTCGAGCTCGGCCCGGACGAGAAAGACGTTTCGGCACTCGTCGGGTGAGAACGAGCGGACCAGAGCGCCGCGGTGACCCAGCTGCTCGACGAGGCCGATCGCCTGCAGCTGGCGCAACGCCTCGCGGATCGGAGTGCGGCTGACGCCGAACCGGGCCGCGAGGTCCTCCTGGCGCAGGCGGGTGCCGAGCGGGATGCGCCCGGTCATGATCTCCACCTGGAGCTCATGCGCGAGGTCATCCGCCCGGCTGGGACTGGTTGGCGCCCGAGACTGCACGTGGTCGATCCTACAGCCCTCGATTCAAACTCATGGTCGGTGCTCCATAGGTATCCCAAATCTTGAGGTTTGGATCCAAACAGGGTAGCCTGTGGCCCAGGAGCCAACCTGGGGAGAACCGAATGAGCGACACCGCGACCAAGCTGCCGGAAATCGAGCATGTAAAACAGCGCAAGGACGGGCTGGAAGTTCTGGCGGACATCTACCGCTACGCGGAGCTTGGTTTCGACGCCATCGAGCCGGACGATCTGGCGCTGTTCCGATGGTACGGCGTGTACACCCAGCGGGCCGCCGAATCTGCCGCATCGGGCGTCCCGGGCCCGTCCGAGGACACCGACGGCCTGTTCATGCTGCGGGTCAAGTTCCCCAACGGCATCGTCACCTCGGCGCAGCTTCGGACCGTCGGTGAGCTCTCCGAACGCTACGGCCGCAGCATGGGCGACATCACCACGCGGCAGAACATTCAGCTGCACAACCTGCGGATCGAGGACATGCCGATCGTGCTCGACGAGCTGAACGCCGTCGGGCTGTCGTTCACCCAGGCCTGCGGGGATGTGTGGCGCAACGTCGTCGGCTGTCCCCTTGCGGGCGTCGACGGTCACGAGCTGATCGACACCCGACCGCTGGTGGCCGAGCTCGAGCGCACATTCGTCGGCGACCGCGCCTATTCGAACCTGCCTCGCAAGTTCAAGGTGTCCGTCTCGGCCTGCTCGCACCGCTGCGCCCAGCACGAGATCAACGACATCGGCCTGCTCGCCGTCGAGAAGGACGGTGTGGTGGGGTACGACGTGTGGGTCGGCGGTGGGCTCGGAGCCTCGGCGCGGATGGGACGCCGGCTCGACGTGTTCGCCCGGCCCGACGAGGCAGTCGATGTGTGCCGCGCCATCACCGAGATCTTCCGCGACGAGGGCAAGCGGACGAAGCGCACGCGCGCCCGGATGAAGTTCCTGGTCGACGAGTGGGGGATCGTGAAGTTCCGCGCGGCGATCGAGGAGAACCTCGGCCGCGAGCTGCCCACGTCGGTGGAACCGGCCGCTGCGGTCGACCCGCATCGCGACCACCTCGGCATCCATCCCCAGATGCAGGCCGGCTTGTACTACGTCGGTGGCACAACGCTCCGCGGCCGCTTCACCGCGGAACAGATGATCGCCGTGGCCGACCTCGCCGACCGGTACGGCTCCGGCAGCCTCCGTTGCACGAACCGGCAGAACATCATCGTGCTCGACGTCCCCGACCGGCACGTCGAGACGGTCGCCGCAGAGCTCGGCGACCTCGGGCTCCCCACCGAGGCGTCGACGTTCCGCCGCGGGATCATCTCCTGCACGGGAATGGAGTTCTGCAAGCTCGCGATCGTCGAGACGAAGGAGCGTGCCGCAGAGCTGATCGAGCATCTGGAGAAGCGCATCGGCGACCTCGATGGCTCGATCCGGATCAACCTGAACGGTTGCCCGAATGCATGCGCCCAGTACCAGATTGCCGACATCGGTCTCCAGGGCGGCATCGCCAGGACCGACACCGGTCGCGTGCAGGGCTTCATCATCCACATCGGCGGGCGGCTGGGCGAGGGTGCGCAGTTCGGCCGGCGAGTTGCCTCCAAGGCGATTCCGGCCGAGGACGCGCGGTATGCCGTCGAGCGCGTCGTCCGCGCCTACAAGGCCGAGCGGCTTTCCGACCAGACGTTTGGCGAATGGGCCGACCTGCAAGGCGACGTCCGGCTGGCTTCCCTCATCGGCGTGACTGTCGCCCGCGAGCCGCAGGAGGCTGCGGCGTAACGGCCCAGGGACGCGGCCGAGGCGGTCGGTCGCGTCCCCACGGCGGTGCGCACCTGTCGGGGGTGCGCACCGCCGTAGCGTTGGTTCGGCTCCTCAAACGGCGGCGACACACCGGGTCGGAACGATGCGACTCCGCCGCTCCACGCGAAGGTTTCGTTCGTACCCGTTTTCAAGGCTGGCGAAACCGGAGCGGCGTTCCGGGACGTCTGAGCGCAAAGCGCGGACGTGTCGCGTCGGGATGGGACTTGCCGGCGCTCCATGGGACGACGCGATAGTGCTCGACGTGGAGTACCCCATGGCCATTGTCATCCTCGGCGGTCTCGCGACCTCGACGTTGCTGAACCTGTTTTTGGTACCGGCGCTGTACCTGCGTACGCGGCGTGGCTCGGCGGCTTAGCCGTTCGTGCAAGCGCGATCGATCCTCACGGCGACCCGATGGGGATCGCGAGCCACATGTCGGCGCCGCCCTGCCGGCGGTTTGCGACATGTGCCGAGCCGCCGTGCGCTGCCGCGATGGTCCGCACGATCGCCAGGCCGAGGCCGGTGCCCGGTGACGTCCGCGCCTCGTCTGCCCGGGAGAATCGTGAGAACGCCTCCGGGATGAATCCGGGCGCGAAGCCACCGCCCTCATCGAGCACGTGCAGTTCGACGACGCCGACCCGTTCGATGGCCTGCAGGGTCACCGTGCCGCCGCCATGCCGCAATGCGTTCTGCACGGCATTGGCGAGCGCCTGCTCGAGCTGCGCCTGGTCCGCGGTGATCTCGAGCGCCTCCGGCGCATCGACATCGACGCGGCGCCCTGCCGCGGCCGCCTCGTCGCGGAATCTGGCAGCCGCGCCCTGGAGGAGGGAGGCGACGTCGACCGGCGACTTGTGCAGCGCGAGGCGGGCGTCATCCGAGCGAGCCAGCAGCAAGAGGTTGTCTGTGAGCCTTGCCAGGAGATCGGTCTCGGCCGACGCCGATCGGACCGCCTCCTCCCACTGCTCGGCCGTTCTGGGATGGCGCAGCGCGAGATCGAGCTCTGCTTTCAGACGTGCCACCGGTGAGCGCATCTCGTGGCTTGCGTCCGCCACGAAGCTCCGCTCACGGCTGAGCGCCGCCTCGAGCCGTCCCAACGTCTCGTTGAGCGTCTCGCCCAGCCGGCGGACCTCGTCGCGCGGCTGTGGAAGTGTGAGGCGGCGTCCCGGTTCGGCGGCCGAGATGGCCGCTGCCTCGGCGCGCATCGACTCCACGGGATTGAGTGCGGCCGAGGCGAGCCAGTAGGCGAGCAGCGACACGAGAATGAGGGCCACCGGCCCGACCACCAGGAGCTGTGCCAGCAACCGGGTGATCGTGGCCTCGTGCTCGGCGAGCGACGCGCCGACGACAAGCACCCGCGGACCGGCTTCGGACTGAACGCGCCTGGCCAGGAACCGGGCAGAGGAATCCACGCCTGGGACGTCATCCAGGTTGCCCGAGGTCAACTCGCCACTCGCCGCGCGTGCCAGATCCTCCGGTTGAAGGAGCGGCTCACCCCGGACGCGCGGCGTCGCATCCACCACGCGTCCGGACTCATCGAGCAGCTGCACGAACTGCTCATCCTGGTCGTCTGGCAGCACCGAATCGGCTACCGGCAATCCGGCGCTCACCTGGGTGGCGATCTCCGCCGATCGCGCCTCGAGGCCCTCGTCGACGGTGTGGGCGAGAGAATCGCCCACCCGCAGGTAGAGCAAGGCACCGGTTGCCAGGAGCACGCCGGCCATTGAACACGCGAACACCAGCGTGAGACGGACGCGGATCGGCAGGTTTCTCAACGGACGGGTGTTCCGCCGTCGGGGCGAAGCCGGTACCCCACTCCGCGCACGGTCTCGAGGGACTTGACGCCGAACGGCCGGTCAACTTTGTCGCGGAGGTAGCGGACGTAGGTGTCGACGACGTTCGAGCGATTCCGTCCATGCCCCCAGCACTGCTCGAGCAACGCACGGCGTGGCAACACCTGGCCAGGCTGCTGCATGAATGCTTTCAATAGAGCGAACTCTTTTGCCGAGAGTGTGATCTCCGACCCACCGCGCCACACGCGGTGGTTCGTCGTATCGAGGTGAAGATCCCCGACGTTGAGAACAGCGAACGCCGTCAGCAACGGACGGCGTGCGAGTGCGCGCAACCGCGCGAACAGCTCGGCGAACTCAAAGGGCTTGGTGAGGTAGTCGTCGGCGCCGGCATCGAGGCCTGTGACCCTGTCGTGGGTCGCACCGAGCGCGGTCAGCATCAGCACGGGTACGAGCGTTCCTTCGTCCCGGAGCCGGCGGCAGACGGCGAAGCCGTCCATGCCCGGCAGCATCACGTCAAGCACGATTGCGTCGTACACCGTCGCAGAAGCCAGCCGGAGCGCTACGTCGCCCGTGTCCGCGACGTCTGCGGCGAAGCCCTCCTCGAAGAGCCCGCGCCGGAGCAATCCTGCCATCTTTACATCGTCTTCAACAATGAGGATTCGCACTCTGAGCAGATTGTCTCAAATGATCGCGCGCACCTCGTGTCTGCGAGGATCGCCTCCTTACGGGATTTCGGGCGGCGCGGTTTGTGCGTTCGCCTACTTGACCGACCGATGTGTGGCGTGATAGGTCTTCCGTTCCTCATGAAAATCTCATGAGATCCTGAAATGTCGTTGGGGGGCAAATTATGGCTTGCAGGCCCCGGTGGCTCCGGTGATGCAGGCGATCATCGGTTCGAGCCTTAAGTTCCGGCTCGTGGTGCTGGCGATCGCCGCAGCGATGCTGCCGCTCGGGATCGTGCAGCTCCGCGATGCACCCGTGGACGTCCTCCCCGAGTTCACCCCGCCATACGTCGAGATCCAGACCGAGGCGAGTGGGCTTTCCGCCGACGAGGTGGAGCAGCTCATCACGGTTCCGCTCGAGGCCGACCTGCTGAACGGCGTGCAGGGCGTCGACGTGATCCGCTCTCAGTCGCTCCCCGGGCTGTCCTCGATCGTGCTCGTGTTCGAGCCGGGCACGGACGTCTATCGGGGCCGGCAGCTCGTCCAGGAGCGCCTGACGCAGCTCGGTGGCGCCGCGCTGCCGATGATCTCGAAGCCCTCGGCGGTGATTCCGCCGCTGTCGTCCTCGAGCCGGGTGCTGATGATCGGCCTGTCCTCCGACGACCTGTCGCCGATCCAGCAATCGGTCATAGCGCGCTGGACGATCAGGCCCCGGCTCATGGGGGTCCCCGGGGTGGCGAACGTCGCCATCTGGGGCATGCGCGACCAGCAGATCCAGGTTCAGGTCGACCCCGAGCACCTGCGTGACCAGAACGTCACGTTGAGCCAGGTCGTGGAGACCGCAGGCAACGCGCAGGTGTTCTCGCCATTGAGCTTCCTGGAAGGGTCGACGCCGGGCACCGGCGGCTTCATCGAGACCCCCGGTCAGCGGCTCCAGGTGCGCAACGTGCTGGAGACCATCGCGGATCCGAACGCTCTGGCCCAGGTGCCGGTCGAGGACACCGGTGGCAGGCTCAGCCTGGGTGACGTGGCGGACATCAAGATCGACCATCCGCCGCTGATGGGCGACGCCGTCGTGAACGACGGCGGTGGGCTTCTCCTCGTCGTGGAGAAATATCCCGGCGCAGACACCCGCGCTGTGACCCACGGTGTCGAAGAGGCGCTCGACCGGTTGGAGCCCGGGCTCGCCGGCATACGCACGGACACGTCGATCTTCCGTCCGGCGAGCTTCGTCGACGAGGCGATCGACAATCTGACGCTGGCGATGGTGATCGGCGGCGTGCTGCTGATGCTGGTGCTGGCGGCGTTCTTCTTCCAGTGGCGGGCGCTTCTCATCTGCCTGGTGACCGTTCCGTTGGCGCTCGTCGCGGCGGGTCTGGTGCTCCACCTGCTCGGCGAAGGCTTCAACGCGATCTCGCTGGCGGGGCTCGCGGTGGCGGTTGCCTTCGTCGTCGACGACGCGGTGATCGGTGTCCACAGCGTCTCGGAGTCGCTGCGCCGTCTCCGCGATCAGGGTCTGGCCCGGTCACCTTCGACGGTCGTGCGTGAGGCGTCGCATGCGATGCGCAGCCCGCTGGCGTATGCGACGTTGATCGGCCTTGTCGCCATCGCGCCGCTTGCGGTGATGCAGGGGGCGCCTGGTGGCTTCTTCGGTCCACTGGTCGTGTCGTATGCCGTCGCGGTGGCCGTCGCGATGGTTGTCGCGCTCACGGTCACCCCGGCACTGTGTCTGCTTCTCCTGTCGGGCGGCACGTCGGTGCGCGGCGGGTCGGCTCAGGGACGACGCGTCGTCATGTGGTGGAGCGCGCGCGATGGGCAGTCTCCCGTCACGTCGCGAATCCGGCCACGCTTCGAACGAGCTCTGTCGGCGTTCGTTGCCCGGCCCGGCATCGCGATCGCCGCGGCCGTGGCGTGTGTGGTCGTCGGCCTCGCCGCCCTGCCGTTCCTGCACACCGCCCTGATTCCGTCGTTCAAGGACCGGCATGTGATCGTGCGCCTGGACGGCCCGCCCGGGATGTCGAATCCGAGGATGACCGAGATCGCTACGTCGGTCAGCCGCGACCTCCGCTCGATTCCGGGAGTCGACGCGGTGGCCGCCCATGTCGGCCGCGCCACGACCGGCGACCAGCTCGTCGATGTGAACTCCAGCGAGGTGTGGGTCACCATCGGGCACGACGAGGACTACGACTCGACGCTTGCGTCGATCAACGACGCCGTCGACCGGGTGGAGGGAGTCGATCACGACGTCGTCACCTCGCTCGACCAGAACATCAGGGCCGTGGGTGCCCTTGACGAGGGGCGAAACCGTGTCGCCGGCGATGGCCTGGATGTCCTCACCGGCATCGACCAGCCGCTCGTCGTTCGTCTCTACGGCCAGGACATCGACGTTCTGAACCGCGAGGCGGTCAAGGTTCGCGAGGTCATGGCGGGCGTCGAAGGCGTCGTCGACCCGCGGATCGACGCGCAGCCCACCCAGCGGACGGTTGAGATCGCGGTCGATCTCGCCAAGGCCCGCGCGAAGGCGATCAAGCCGGGGGACGTTCGTCGTGCCGAGGCGACGCTTCTGCAGGGCATCCTCGTGGGGAGCGTCTTCCAGCAGCAGAAGGTCTTCGACGTGATCGTCCAGGGAGCGCCGGAGCTGCGCACGAGTGAGTCGGGGGTACGGAACCTCCTGATCGACCTGCCGGGCGGCGGTCATGTGCGCCTCGGCCAGGTCGCGGACGTTCGTATCGGTGAGACACCGACCGTGATCAACCGCGACGCCGTCTCGCGCCGCGTGGACGTTGTCGCAACGGTGAACGGGAGAAGTCTCGGTTCCGTGGCGAGCGATCTGAAGGAGCGGCTGGCGACGGTCAGCTTCCCGCTCGAGTACCACGCTGAGGTGTTGGAGAAGACGACGACCGGTGAGATCGGCGCGAGGCGCATGCTGGCCGTGGCCATTGCGGCAGCCATCGCCGTGTTCCTATTGCTCCAGGCAGCATTTCAAAGCTTCCGCCTGGCGGCGCTCGCCTTCCTGAGCCTGCCGGTTGCGCTTGCCGGAGGTGTGGTTGCAGTGCTGATCTCCGGCGGGGAGCTGTCGCTCGGCGCGTTCCTCGGTCTCCTGGCCGTGTTCGGAATCGCTGCGCGCGGGAGCGTCGTGCTGATCCGCCATGTCCAGGATCTGGCGGAGGACGACGGGGACCGGTTTGGAGCCGCGCTGATTCAACGCGCGGCGAGTGACCGCCTCGTGCCTGTTCTCGCCACGGCAGCAGGATTGGCGGCAGCCGCCGTGCCCGTGGTCGTTCTGGGCGGCAGGCCTGGTCTCGAGATCCTCAGCCCCATGGCCGTGGTGTTACTCGGCGGCCTCCTCACATCGACGTTCCTCACGCTCTTCGTCCTCCCCGCCACGCACCTCCGCTTCGGAGGCCGGTGCACACCGCCGATCCGGCGCCGGGGACGAGACGATGCCGAAGCGGCAGGTCGCGGTTCCATCGCGGACGGTGCCGGCATTGGCGCGCGGGGGCAACGGTGGCGCGGCCGGCGAGCCGAACGGCGGGGGCGGAGCGGACGACCCGAATAGCGAATCGGGCGAGCATGCACCGCCGAGCTAGGCTGGGTCTGCGCGATGTGGCGATCGGCGCGACGCTGATCGTCGCCTGTCTGGGCCTGTCCGCGTGCGGTGAGGTGGAGTCCGCCACCGTCAGCGGATACCAGCCCTCGAAGGTACAGCCGGAAGCCGGCACCGAAAGCGGCGTTCGCGTGACGTTCACGCAGGAGGGAGCCGACCGGACCGGCCTGGAAACGGCTCCGGTACGACCGAGCGGCACGAACAGCGTCGTCCCGTACGCCGCCGTGATCTACGACCCTCAGGGCCTGACCTACGTCTACTCGCGGGTCGCGCCCCTGGCGTTCGTGCGGGTTCAGGTCGTGATCGAGCGTGTCGATGGCAACGCCGTGCTCCTCTCCAAGGGCCCCGCGGTGGGCACCGAGGTCGTGACTGTCGGGTCGATCCAGGTGTACGGCACCGAGCTGGGGATCGACGGAGCGCACTGATGCTGAGGGAGCACACCCGATGATGCGCTGGGTCGTCGGCAGGAGCCTTCGCTACCGGTGGCTCGTCATCTTCGCCGCGGTGTCGACGATGGTGTTCGGCGCTGCGCAGATCCCGAGTGCTCAGGTCGACGTGTTCCCCGAGTTCGCCCCGCCGCGGGTGGAGGTCCAGACCATCGCGCTCGGCAACTCCTCGAACGAGGTCGAAGAGCTCGTCACGATCCCGATCGAAGAGTCGCTCAGCGGGCTGCCCGGCCTGGACGAGATGCGATCGAAGTCGGTGTCGCAGCTGTCCTCGATCCGGCTCATCTTCAAGCAGGGAACCGACGAGCTGCGGGCACGACAGCTCGTTCAGGAGCGCATCGCGCAGGTCACGCCGACCCTGCCGACATGGTCGAGCCCGCCGTGGATGATGCCGCCGCTCTCCTCGACCAGCCGCATCATGAAGATCGGCCTCTCGTCCCAGACGCTGAACTTGATGCAGATGTCGAGCATCTCGTACTGGACGATCCGGTCGCGACTGCTCCGCGTCCCCGGTGTCGCCTCGGTGGACATCTATGGTGAGCGGCTCCAGCAGCGCCACGTCCAGGTCGATCTGAACAAGCTCGCTGCCTACGGGATCCCGTACCAGAAGGTGATGGAGGAGGTGGGAAACTCCGTCAGCGCCTCCGTGCTCCAGCACACCGAGGGGTTCGTGGTCGGCGGCGGCGGCTTCATCGAGAGCAGCGCAGAGCGGATGCCGATCCGTCACGTGCAGCCGATCGTCGGCCCAACCGAGCTCGGAAACGTCCCCATCGTGACCCGCGATGGCCGGACGCTGAAGCTCGTCGACATCGCACGGGTGATCGAGGCTCACATCCCGGTGTGGGGTGAGGCGGTCGTGAACGACGGCCCGGGCCTGATGCTGATCGTCCAGAAGTCGAGGGGCGCCAACACGCTGGAGGTCACCCACGGCGTCGAGGACGCGATCGAGCAGATGCGCCCCGGCCTCCCCGGCCTCGAGATGGATACGACCATCTTCAGGCCGGCGACGTTCATCGAGCAGTCGATCGACAACCTCACGCGGGCGCTGCTGCTGGGCGTCGTGCTCGTCGTGATCATCATCGCCGGCTTCCTGTTCGAGTGGCGCACGGCATTCATCAGCTTGATCGCCATCCCGCTGTCGCTGGTCGCCGCGGTCGTCGTGCTCGAGCTGCGGGACGTGACCATCAACGTGATGGTGCTTGCCGGGCTGGTGGTGGCGATCGGGGTGGTGGTCGACGACGCCATCATCGACGTGGAGAACATCGTCCGGCGCCTGCGGCAGGCGCGCGCCGAGCAGGCGGGCATCTCGACGTTCAGGGTGGTGCTCGAAGCCTCGGTCGAGGTGCGCACTGCGATCACGTACGCGACCGTGATCAACGTCGTCGCGATTGTCCCCGTCCTTTTCCTCGAGGGTCTCTCGGGCTCGTTCTTCCAGCCCCTCGTGATCTCGTACGGGCTCGCTGTCCTGGTATCGATGCTCGTCGCGCTGAGCGTGACACCCGCGCTCTGCCTGATCCTGCTCTCGAGCGGGCGGCTGTTCCTGTCGAGCGGGCGGGTCGAGGAACGCGACTCTCCGCTGCTGCGTGTGCTGAAGCGCTGGTACGGCGGCGCCCTCTCGCGGATCATTCGCAGGCCCAGCCCGGCGCTCGCGGTCGCGGCGCTCTTCCTCGTGATCGGTGGCGTGCTGTTCCCGACGCTCGGCGCGCAGCTGCTCCCGAACTTCAAGGAGCGCGACTTCCTGATGCACTGGCTCAGCGAGCCGTCCGCGTCCGCTTCGGAGGAGAAGCGCATCTCGATCCGTGCGTGTCGTGACCTGCGCGAGATCCCGGGCGTCCGCAACTGCGGCTCGCATATCGGCCAGGCGCTGTTCTCAGACGAGGTCTACGGCGTGTACTTCGGCGAGAACTGGATCAGCATCAGCCCGGATGCCGGCTACGACGAGACGCTTGCAGCGGTTCACAGGACCGTCGAGGGATACCCGGGGCTGTTCCGTGACGTCCAGACGTATCTCCGCGAGCGCATCAAGGAAGTTCTGACGGGCACGAGTGAGTCGATCGTCGTACGGATATTCGGCCCGGATCTTGCTGTCCTGCGGAGCAAGGCGGACGAGGTCGCGGCGACGCTTGCGGACATCGACGGCGTCGTCGACGCGCACCCGACGTTCTCCGAGGACCTGCCGCACGTACAGGTGGAGGTCGACATTGCCGCCGCCCGCGCCTTCGGTCTCAAACCAGGCGACGTGCGGCGGCAGACCTCCGCGATGATCGCAAGCGAAGAGGTCGGCGACATCTTTTCGGGAGGCAAGGCCTACGACGTCCACGTCTGGACGATTCCGACGCAGCGCAACAGCCTCACCAGCGTCAAGGAGCTGCCGATCGACACTCCCGCCGGCGGTCAGGTGCCTCTCGAGCAGATCGCCGATGTCCGCGTTGCCCCTACGCCCAACAGCATCGAGCGCGAGCGGCAGTCCCGCCGGATCGACGTCGGCGCAAACGTGGAGGGACGCGATCTGGCCTCCGTCGTCGACGACGTGGAGGATGCGATGGTGGGCGTCTCCTTCCCCCGCGAGTATCACGCCGAGGTGCTGGGTGAATCGGCCGAGCTGAACGCCGCTCAGAGCCGCCTGATCGTGTTCGGCATCGGCGCCGCGATCGCGATCTTCCTGCTGCTGCACGCCGCATTCGGCAGCCTTCGGCTGGCGGCGATGACGTTCCTCCTGCTGCCGATGGCGCTGGTCGGCGGTGTGATTGCAGCGTGGTTGACCGCCGGCTTGCTCTCGCTCGGCTCCCTGGTCGGATTCCTCACCGTGTTCGGCATCGCCGCACGCAACGGCATCCTCATGATCAGCCATTTCCAGCACCTCGAGCGCTCGGAGGGCGAGCCCTTCGGACCTGGGCTGGTTCTCCGCGGAGCGAAGGAGCGGCTGGCACCGATCCTGATGACTGCATCCGCGACAGGTCTGGCTCTCGTGCCGCTCGTCGTGGCCGGCAGCATCCCCGGGCACGAGGTCGAGCACCCGATGGCGGTGGTCATTCTGGGCGGCCTCGTCACGTCGACGCTGGTGAACCTCTTCGTCCTGCCGTCGCTGTATCTCAGGTTCGGAGGCCGAGGTCTGCGCCCGCGCCGGCTTGTTGCCGATTGACCCCTGCACTGCGGTCGCACTACCATGTGGTACAAGAAAAGCGGTGAACGTCGGGTGTAGCCCGGCACATCCAGAGAGGCGGAGGGAACCGGCCCTGTGAAGCCTCGGCAACCATCCCGCGACCGGCGGGAAAGGTGCCAACTCCGGCGGGGCACCCGCCCCGGAAGATGTGAACCGGCCGGTGACGGCCCCAACCCGAGGGATTTCATGCACGCCACCCATCTCGTCTGCAAGGGCTGCCAGGCGCAGTACCCGCTCGATGCCCGCTTCGCCTGCGACCAGTGCTTCGGTCCGGTGGAGGTGGCCTACGACCTGGCGGCGATCGCCGCCGGCACGTCTCGCGAGACCATCGCCGCCGGCCCACAGACGCTCTGGCGCTGGGCGGACTTCCTGCCCGTCGAGTCCCCCAAAGGCCCGCTTCCGGTGGGCAACTCGCCGCTCGTGCCTGCGCCGCGCCTGGCCGCCGAGCTGGGGCTGGAGTGTGACCTGTACGTCAAGACCGAGACCTCGAACCCGACACACTCCTTCAAGGACCGCGTCGCCGCGGTGGCGGCCGCAAAGTCGATCGAGCTCGGGTTCGAGGCGCTTGCCTGCGCGTCCACGGGCAACCTGGCCGGCGCCACCGCAGCGGTGGGCGCTGCCCTCGGCCTGCCGACGTACATCTTCGTCCCGAGCAACCTGGAGCGCGAGAAGATCCTGGCCGCTGCGGCGTACGGGGCGACCGTCTTCGCGGTCGACGGCACCTACGACGACGTCAACCGGCTCTGCCAGGAGCTCGCCTACGACCGTCCGTGGGCGTTCGTCAACGTGAATATGCGCGCGTACTACGCCGAGGGGTCGAAGACGATCGCGCTGGAGACGGGCGAGCAGCTAGGCTGGCGCGTTCCCGACCGCGTCGTTGCGCCGATTGCGTCGGGCTCGCTCTACACCAAGATCCTGCAGGGGTTCGAGGAGGGTCGCGCGGCCGGGCTCCTCGCCGACGGCCCGGCGCCGGTCATGCACGGTGCACAGGGTGAGGGCTGCTCGCCGGTCGCGAAGGCGTTCGCCGCCGATGCCGACCATGTGCTGCCGGTGCGCCCCACGGGCATCGCCAAGTCGCTTGCGATCGGGAACCCTGCCGACGGCATCTACGCGCTCGGCGTCGCGCGTCGCACCGGCGGCACGATCGAATCCGTGACCGACGACGAAGCGGTGGAGGGCATCAAGCTGCTTGCCCGCACGACCGGGATCTTCACCGAGACGGCGGGCGGCGTCACCACAGCCGTGCTGCGCCAGATCGCGGAACGCGGCGAGATCGGCGCCGGCGAGACGGTGGTCGTCTACATCACGGGCGACGGGCTGAAGACGATCGACGCCGTCGAGCCTACGATCCAGACCATCGCGGTGGCGCCCGACCCCGACGCTGTCGACGAAGCGCTGGCACCCACGGCGAGGTGACGCTCGGCTCGCGACCGGCACGACCCTCGGACATCCACGGCGTGCTGGCGATCATCCGCGCTATGGACCTTGCGTACATCGGCGAGACGGAGAGCACGCTCGAGGATCTCCAGGAAGAGTGGGATGAGCTCGACTTTGAGCACAACGCCTGGGTCGTGGAGTCCGGCGGTGAGACGGTCGGCTTCATGGAGGTTGAGGATCGCGGCAGCGGGCGCTTCCTCATGGACGGCTATGTCGCCCCCCGGCACGTGGGCAACGGCGTCGGCGGTCTCATGGTGGACCTTGCCGAGGGCCGGGCAGCCGAGCTGCTGGAGCAGCAGCCCGGCGGCCTACCGGTGGAATTGGAGACCGGTGTCCTCGCGGACGACCCCCGCGCGGGGCCGCTCCTTGAATCGCGCGGCTACGGGAGGACCCGCGTCTTCGTACGGATGGTTACCGACCTCGAGGAGCGACCGTACGTTCCCGACTCGCCCGACGGGATCCGGATCGAGTCGTTCCGCATCGAGGATGCCGCGGCGGTGCACGCCGCGCACATGGATGCAATGAACGATCACTGGAGGTACTCGCCCTCTTCGCTCGAGAAGTGGCTCGAGCGCACGCGTCGGGCGCGCTTCGATGCGGGTCTCTGGTTCATCGCCTGGGACGGCGACGAGGTGGCGGGCGTCCTGTTCGCGTCGTGGAAGCGAAACGACATGGGCTGGATTGACACTGTCGCGGTACGGCGGCCGTGGCGCGGCCGCGGCATCGCCTCCGCTCTGCTCCAGCGGTCGTTCGCGGCGTTCTGGGATCGCGGCGAGCGGCGCTGTGGCCTGGGGGTCGACGCGGACAGCCCGACTGGGGCGGGCCGGGTGTACGAGCGGGCCGGCATGCGCCGGCATTGGCGCATCGACGTCTACGCCAAGCAGTTGCGCGACTGAGCCGCGGCTACGAGGTCTCGCGCACCTGCGCGTGCCCGCCGCGCACGACGACGTCCCACCGCCGCCCGAGCGCCTCGATGCCGCGCAGCTCGAGCCGTTCGCATGACTCCGGAAGCACGGCGTCGGCCTTCAGTGTGCCGCTCTCGATGTCAGGCCGCAGGCCGAGCATCTCGCGCAGGAACAGCACCGGTGAACCGGCCGCCCAGGCCTGCGGCGAGCACGCGGTGGGGTACGCCACCGGGAACGGCGTCCGCGACCGCGGATAGCCGGCGAACACCTCCGGAAGGCGGTACTCGAAATGCCGTGCTGCGGTGATCAGCGACGACGCGATCCGGTTTGCGTACTGGCGGTAGCCGTACCGCACCAGACCGGCGACGATCAGGCTGTTGTCGTGCGGCCAGACCGTGCCGGTGTGGTATCCGATCGGGTTGTAGCCGCGCTCGAGGTCGGACATCGTCCGCACGCCCCAGCCGGAATCGAGGTCCGGCCCCATCAACTGCTCGGCAATTTCGCCGGCACGCGGCTCATCGACGATGCCGCTCCAGAGCAGATGCCCGATATTGGATGCCAGCGAGTCGATCTGGCGCTTCTCGTGGTCGAGCCCGAGCACGTAATAGCCGCCGTTGGCGTGCTGACGGTAGAACGCCTCGTTGAACCGCACCTTGAGCTCGGCCGCCTCGCGCTCCAGGTCCGCGGCGAGCTCCGGGTCCTTCCAGACCATGCGTGCAATCTGCGCAATGCGGATGCGGGCGTCGTAGGCATATCCCTGCACCTCGACGGTCGCGATGGGCGTCTTCGCCACGGTGCCGTCGCGGAAGCGCATCGAGTCCCATGAGTCCTTCCACGACTGTGATTCGAGACCGCGTGTCGATCGGCGGTGGTACTCGATGAACCCGTCGCCGTCCAGGTCGCCCTCGACGCGCATCCACTGGATCGCCGACATGGCGGGCTCACGCATGCGCTGGGGCAGCTCGGGGTCGCCGGTCCACCGGTAGAGCTCGCTGAGCAGGATCAGGAACAGGAGCGTGGAGTCGACGCTGCCGTAGTAGGGGAACCAGCCACCCTCGACGGCCACCCGTCCGACGCGCACCTCGTGCACGATCTTGCCCGGTTCCGCGTCGCGCTGGTCGTCGCGCTCGTGCGCCTGGAGCTCCGCCAGCGCCTCGACCGTGCCGGCCGCCAGCGAGTGCCCAAGCAGCAGCGTCTGGTAGCTCGTGATCAGGGTGTCGCGTCCGAAGACGGTCATGAACCACGGCAGGCCGGCCGCGGGGAGGTCACGCAGCGGCGTGTCGAACTTGGGCGGGCGCATGCGCAGCGCCGCCAGGTCGGCGAGGGAGCGGTGATAGCCGTGGCGCAGGTCCTCCCACGAGGTGACCAGCTCGGGGGCGTGCAGCCGCCAGGTGCGCAGCGACTCCTGCACCCGGGAGCGCTCCTGCCCGAAGTAGAAGCTGGTGTACCGCTCGCGCCGCTCGTTGTCGCCGTACAGGAGCACGACGTTGGTGCGTGTCTCCCAGATCTCTCCCGGCCCGAGCCGTATGCGGTGCGTGACGGAGGCGTCGTCCGCCTCGCCGCGCTGCGACACCCAGACCAGCGCCTCCGCCTTGAAGTGCTCGTCGTGTGTCGAGAAGGCCCAGGAGTTCTCGTGGTCGTTGCGCGTCATGGCGACCGGCAGCCGTGGCTGCGGCCTGTCGATGAACACCAGGTCCTCCTGGCGGTACTCCCGCGCCTTCACCTCGAACAGGTCGAGGAAGTCGAACTCGAAGTCGAGCCGGAGCTCCAGGTCGACGGGCTCCAGCAGGTGGTTCTCGACGTGAAGCGCGTTCTGCATTCCGCCCTCCCCGACGAACACGTCGCGAAAGAGCGAGACGGCGCCGGCCGGCAGTGTCGGCGCCGCGACGTTCTGCATGAACACCGCCGCGGAGTAGAAATCAACCGTGTCAGAGGAGAGCAGCTGCGGCTGTTCGCCGTTCAGGCGGAGCTCCCACCGCGAAAGGTACCGGGTGTCGTTGTAGTAGAGGCCCTCTGACCCGTGGCGCACGTCGCCGAGATCATCGGCGACCAGAAAGTTGTTCCCCTCCAGAACGGTCAGCACGACAGCGGATGCTATCCCGGTTGTCGCAGCCGGCCACAGCAAGCCCCGTCCAAGCCTGCGCGGGCTACAGGAGACCCGCCGCATTTGAGGAAATCGGTGTGTGCGCTTTCTCCGCCGCGGACATTACGACTCCGGCGCGGCCGGCCGGATCTCAGCCCTCGAGTGTGAAGGTACGGGTTGCTCACCGGCGCCGGTGGAGGGAGACTCCGGCGCCGGATGAGCAGGCTCAGGCTGCGACGTGGTCGTCGAGCTCGAGCGCTTCGGCGAGTGCCTGCTTCGGTCGGGCGCCAAGTGCAGTCGCGACCACGGCGCCCTCCTTGATCAGGAGCAGCATGGGGATGCTCTGCACCTGGAACGCGCCGGCCAGCTCGGGCTGGTCGTCCACGTCGATCTTGCCGACTTTCAGGCGGCCCGCGTACTCCTCCGCGAGCTCGTCGACGACCGGGGCGACCATTCGGCAGGGTCCGCACCATGCAGCCCAGAGGTCGAGCAGCACGGGCAGCTCCGAATCGAGCACCTCGGTCTGAAAGTTGTCCTTCGTGATCTCCAGGGGCATTCCGTTTCGCTCCTTCACTGAATAACTGAGTGGTTATATAGTTGCATATGCGCTACGATGGCGCAAATGGCGCTGCCGCACCCGCTTCCGACCGAGGTCGCCCAGTCCGTGGCCGACCGATTCCGGCTGCTCGGCGATCCGACGCGCCTGCGTCTCGTCGATCTGCTCCGCGACGGTGAGCGGACTGTAGGCGCCCTTTCCGGGGATCTGGGATGCACGCAGGCGAATACCTCGAAGCAGCTCGCCATGCTTGCGGAGGGCGGAGTTCTCCTACGCCGCCGCGACGGGCTTCGCTGTTACTACTCGATTGCAGACGACGCCGTCTTCACAATTTGCGACGCCGTCTGCGAGTCGCTCCGGCAGCATCTCGACCGGCGCGCGGGCGCACTGCGCGCCCCAGCCGATCAGAGCCGGGAGCGCAGCGACAGCACGTCCGCCACATAGAGCGCCGTCTCGGGCAGCATCCCGTGTGCTTGCAGCGCGCCGGGGCCCTGGTAGTACGCAGCGACGGCAAGCCGGGCGCGTCCCCCGTAGCTGTTCAGCAGATGGTCGAGATAGGCGACGCCGATGCGAACGTTGCCGTGCGGGTTATGCGGCACCCGCTCTCCGATCAGCACGTTTTGGACGTAGTGCCAGGTCGCGGGCATGACCTGCATCACACCGCGAGCGCCCGCCGATGACACGACGCGGGTCTGGTATCCGGATTCCATCCAGGCCACCGCGCGCACCAGACTGGGATCGACGCCGTAGTGCGCCGACCAGTGGTCGATCGACCGTCGCACCGACCAGCTCGAACCGCCCCCAGCGCTCCAGGTCGACGTGCCGCCTGCCGGGACGCGGATCGTGATGCCCGCGAGCAGAATCCCCGAGGGGTTGAGGCCGTTCATGGCTGCGATCCGGTCGATGTTCGTCCCGTGACGGGCTGCGATACCGCTGAGGGTGTCGCCCCAGCGCACCGTGTACGACGCCGTCTTGCCCTGGACGGTGCCGCCGGTGCCGGTGGTTTGGCGGCTGTGCGCAGAGCGGGCTTTGGGGATGCGAAGGACGGTGCCCTCCACGAGGACGCCGTTGGGATCGAGGCCGTTCACGGAGGTCAGCCGGTCGATCGAGATGCGGTGATCCTGGGCGATCCAGGTGAGGGTGTCGCCCCACTTGACGGTGTAGCTGCCGGCAGCGCCGGCGGTCGACGGGACGGCCAGGGTGATAAGCGTGGTCAGCGCTATGAGATGTATGTGCTTGATCATGAACCGGCCCAATTCGACGCTGCTGTTCGCGCTCCTGCCCGCCGCCCGTCCCGGTAGGCTTGCGCGCCACAACCGCGATTTGGGAGAGACGAATGCAGGCAGAACTGGGACGGAAGATGCTGGCCGAGGCGGTGGGCGCGTTCGCGCTCACGTTCATTGGCGTCGGTGCGATCATCTACGGCTTCGGGGGTGGCGGGCTGACGACAGTGGCGCTCGCGCACGGGTTCGTGATCGCCGCGATGGTCTGCGCTGTAGGTCACATCTCCGGGGGCCACTTCAATCCCGCCGTCACGTTCGGCTTCCTCATCACCGGGCGGATCCCGCTGCGGGACGCGACCGGCTACTGGGTCGCGCAGCTGGGCGCCGCCGTGCTTGCCGCGCTGGCCGTCAAGCTGACGCTGCCGAGCGGCGTCCCGGACATCGACGGTGGCGCAACCGTGCTGGGCCCGGGTGTCTCGGTGGCGAGCGGCTTTGCCATCGAGTTCGTCCTGACGTTCCTGCTGATGTGGGTGATCTTCGCCGTTGCCGTCGACCCGCGGGGGAGCTTCGGCGCGGTCGCCGGCATCCCGATCGGCATGGCGATCACGTTCGACATCATGTTCGGTGGCCCATTGACAGGTGGCAGCATGAATCCGTCGCGCTCCTTCGGGCCGGCGCTGGTCGGCGGCGTCTGGGATGACCTGTGGATCTACTTCGTGGCCTGCCCGCTGGGCGCGGCCGCGGCGGCGTTCGTCTATCACCGGGTGATCCTCGCCGGCCGCGAATAGGGGGGTCTTGGGCTTCCCGCGGGGCAGCGATCCGGTATGCTGGCATTGACTGACTAGTCAGTCAGTCATGCCCGTGCCCAGGTTGGGAGACCGAATGGCCGACCGCAAGCTCGAGATCCTGGAGGCCACCTGCCGCGTGATTGCGCGCCAGGGCGCCGACGGCTTGCGCATGGGCACCGTTGCGCGTGAGGCCGGGGTCTCGAGCGCCCTCATCCATTACTACTTCGACACCCGTGCCGACCTGCTGATGCACGCGTTCGAGCACGCCGACCGCAAGGCCGACGAGTTCGCCTTGAGCGCCATGGAGGGGATCCCGAAGGCGATCGACCGGCTCGAGCGGCTGCTCCTGCTCTATGGCGCGACCAACCGCGAGCTCCACGAGGACTGGGTGCTGTGGGTGGAGATGTGGCGCTCTGCCATCTTCGACGACCGCCTGGCGGAGAGCGTCCGGCGGAGCACCGAGGGCTGGATCGACCAGATCGCCGGGCTGATCGACGAGAGCCGGTCGGAGGGCTCCGTCGCCGGTGACGTCGAGGCGCGGGAGTCGGCGATCCGTCTCGCAGCGCTGGTGGACGGGCTCGGGCTGCAGCTGCTGTCCGGCGTGATCGCCGAGGAGCACGCCGCCTCGCTCATCCGTGACGCCCTGGCACTCGAGCTCGGCATTCACGATCGAACGAGGAGTACCGCATGAGCGTAGGAGCCGGATCGAAGGGCCGGACGCTGCCCGCCCGGGCATACACGTCCCCGGAGGTCTACGAGTCCGAGATGCGCGAGGTCTTCATGAAGGCCTGGAACTTCGCCTGCCATGTCAGCGACGTGGCCGAGCCGGGGCGCTACTGGACGACGCAGATCGCCGGTGAGCCGATCGCCGTGCTGCGCGACAAGGACGGTCAGCTCCGCGCGCTCTCGAACGTTTGCCGCCACCGCGCCGCGAAGGTGCTCCAGGGGGAGGGCAGCTGCCCGAAGGTGCTGCGCTGCCCGTATCACGGCTGGACGTACCGCCAGGACGGCCGGCTGGCCGCCGTGCCGGAGGCGCGCGGATTCGAGAACCTCGACCGCGACGCGGTGCGGCTGCCGCAGTTCCGCGTCGGCGAGCTGTGCGGCCTGGTGTTCGTCTGCATGAGCGAGGAGACCGAGCCGCTCGACTCCTACTTCGGCGACCTGGCCGAGAAGATCGGCCGGCTGCGGCTGGCCGAGCTCAAGGCCAGCCGGCGCTACCCGGCGGGCTATGACCACAACTGGAAGGTCATCTCCGACAACTACCTCGAGGGGTACCACATCCCCGTCGGCCATCCCGGCCTGCTGCGGCTGCTGGACTACAAGCGCTACATCGCCACGCCGGGCAAGCACCACGCGTGGATCGACGGCCCCATGCGGGACAAGCCGTCGAAGAACTACCAGGAGCGCCTGTACCAGAAGCTGATGCGGCCGATGCAGGGGTTCCCGGAGGATCTCGCCGGCTCGTGGACGTTCGTGCACCTGTGGCCGGCGACGTTCATGGACATCTACCCCGACCAGATCGACACCTGGCAGCTCTTCCCGGCCGGCCTCCGCCGCACGAACACCGAGGCGCGCACCTACCACACTGGCTCGAACGCGATTCGCGACCGCATCACGCGGACCGTGAACTGGCGCTTCAACTCCAAGGTGCTGGAGGAGGACGTCGAGCTGTGCGACATGGTGCAGGCCGGCCTCGAGTCGCGCACGTACGAGCGCGGCGTGCTGAACAGCAACGAGAACGCGGTGCTGCATTTCCACGATCTTCTGCGCGAAGCAGTGCCTGGTATCGACGAGCCGTGAGGCTTCGCGCCGACGACCGCTGGCTGTTCCTGACACCTGAGGTGGAACGTGAGGTGCCGGTGCTGCTGGAGCGCCTCGAGGAGGGAAGCGCGGAGTACGAGCAGATGAGAATCGAGCGGATGATCCATCACGGCACGATCGCCGGATGGTTCGCCTACCTGCGTGACTGCCGGCAGCGTCTGGAGCACGCCGCTGCCACGCATCGCGACGATCAGGCGTTGGCGCGGCTGGCCGCCGTGCTGCGCGAGCAGTATCTGCTCGTCCCGGCCCTGCGCGAGGAAGATCCGCGGGATGAGAAAGAGCAGCGGCTGTTGGAGGAGCTGACGTGGACTTCGGCCTGACGGAGGCGCAGCAGGAGCTGCGCGCTCGCGCCGCGGCGTTTGTCGACGAGGTGCTGATCCCGCTCGAGGTGCCGGCGGAGCTTGCCGGAGGCGACCTGCCGGTTGAGGATCGCCGGCGGGTCAGCGACGAGGCGGTGAAGCGGCGGCTGCATGCCGGCAACCATCCGGTCGATCTGGGCGGGCAGGGCTGGACGAACCTGGAGCAGGTGCTCGTCCAGGAGGAGCTCGGGCGCAACACCAATGGGGTCTGGTGGAACATGCCGGGTGGCTACAACGTGCTGGCACAGGGGACACCCGAGCAGGTCGAGCGCTACCTGCTGCCGACGCTGCGCGGCGAGCGCGCGGACGCCTATGCAGTCACCGAGGCGGGCGCCGGGTCGGATGCCGGCGCGATTGCGGCGACGGCGGTGCGCTCCGGCGACGGCTGGCGACTGCAGGCGGAGAAGTGGTTCGTCACCAGCGGCGACGTCGCCGACTACTACATCGTCATGGTCAACGTGATCGAGGACGGCGAGCGGCTGCCGACGCTGTTCCTGGTCGACGAGGAGACCCCCGGGATCGAGGTCGTCGACGACCCGCCGTTCACCCACAACTACCCGCACGGTCACCCGACGATCCGGTTCGACTGCGAGCTCGGTGCGGATGCCGTGCTCGGCGGCGACGCGATGATCGGACGCGGCGACGAGCTGCAGAACGAGTGGTTCGTGGAGGAGCGGATCCACATCGCCGCGCGCTGCGTCGGCGCGATGCGGCGCCTGCTCGGCGAGACGGTCGGCTGGACGATCGAACGGGAGCAGTTCGGCCAGCGGATCATCGACTTCCAGGGCGTGTCGTTCCCGCTCGCGGACTCCGCCGCCGACTGCCTCTCCGCTCGGCTGCTGACCTACCACGTCGCGGTGCTCGCAGACGACCCGGCGGCGAACCGCAAGCTGGTGCACCACCGCTCGAGCGCTGCGAAGCTGTTCGCGTCCGAAGCGGCAAATCGCTGCGCCGACCGCTGTGTGCAGGCGTTCGGCGGCCGGGGCTACATGCGGACCAACGTCGCCGAGCGGTTCCTGCGCGAGCTGCGGGTCGACCGGATCTGGGAGGGCACCAGCGAGATCCAGCGCCTGATCGTCGCGCGCGGGCTCGAGCGCCGCGGGGTCGAGGCGCTGCTCGATGTGACGCGGTAGCGTTCCCCGCCGGGATGCGGCGGATCGTGGTGATCGGTGCGAGCGGGTCGGGTAAGACGACGGTCGCCCGGCAGTTGGCCGCCCGCCTCGGCGTCACTCACGTCGAGCTTGACGCGCTGCACCACGGGCCTGGCTGGACGGAGGCTGATCCGGAGGACTTCCACCGTACGGTCGGGCAGGCCATCTCGGTCGACGGCTGGGTTGCGGACAGCATGTACCCCGGCAAGCTCGGCGAGATGCTGCCGCTCGCTGCCGACACCGTGGTCTGGCTCGACCTTTCGCTGCTGGTGGTGCTGCGCCGCCTGGTCTCGAGGACGCTGCGCCGTTGGGTCACACGGGAGGAGCTGTGGAACGGCAACCGCGAGATCCTACGCGAGCAGTTCCGCCGCGACGGGCTGGTGCCCTACGCGATCGGGAAGCACCGGCAGTACCGGCGGACGCTGCCAACCCAGTTCGCGCAAGAGCGATACGCGGGAAAGACCATCCTGCGTCTGCGCTCACAGCACGAAGTCGACGATTTCGTGCGCCGCGCGTCCCGCTGACGCCGCGGCTCGGTGAGGGCTAGGTGGCGGCCGGTCCCTTGCGGGCCTCGGCCATGCGGGTGAGGAGCGCGGAGACGCGATCCTCGGCTTGGTCGAGCTTGGCGCGGCAGAGCTCGTGGAGCTGCTCGCCCCGCTCCCAGAGTGCGAGCGCCTCGTCGAGCGATGTCTGGCCGTCCTCGAGCTTGCGGACGACGCGCTCCAGCTCGTCGCGAGCCTGCTCGAAGGTCATCGGGTCGCTCATTCCATCGTCTCCTCGACACGGGCGCTGATCCGGCCGCGGGCAAGGCGCACGGCAACGGCATCTCCCGGCTCGACAGCGGAGCTCTCACGCACGACGCCGCCTTCACCGTCCTGCACGATCGCGTATCCCCGGTCGAGCGTCGCAGCGGGCCCGAGCAACCGCAGGCGGTCGTGGGCGTGGCCGAGGCGGGTGCGCTCGCGCTCCAGCCGGGTCTGCGGCCAGCGGTCGAGGTGCTCGCGGACGAGCAGCAGCGTCTGCCGTCGCGAGGTGATCCAGGTCGACGGATCCGCGAAGGCCGGGCGCGCCACCAGCAACCCCAGCGACTCCCGGCACCGGTGGAGCCGTGCCTCGAGCGTGCGGCCGGCGCGCGCAGCGAGGGCGTCGAGCGAGGCGGCGACCTGCGCATACTCGGGGACGACCAGCTTCGCAGCCAGGCTCGGTGTGCCGGCGCGGACGTCGGCGGCATGGTCGACGATCGGCGTGTCCTGCTCGTGTCCGATGGCCGAGACGACCGGCGTGCGGCAGGCGGCGACCGCGCGGCAGAGCCGCTCATCCGAGAAGGGCAGAAGATCCTCGAAGCTGCCGCCGCCACGCGCAAGCACGATCACGTCGACCCGCTCGTCGCCGTCGAGCCGCTCCAGGGCGGCGAGCAGCTGCGGGACGGCGCCGGCACCCTGAACGGCCGCCTCCACCGTCTCGAACCGCGCCGGCGGGTACCGCGTCGTGGCGGTCTCGATCACATCGCGCTTGGCGGCGGCGTCCCGCCCGCAGATCAGCCCGATCACGCGCGGCAGGTACGGCAACGGCTGCTTGCGCTCCGCGTCGAACAGGCCCTCGGTCGCGAGCCGGCGCTTCAGCTCCTCCAGCTCGCGCAGCACCAGGCCGGGCCCGAAACGCTCGACCCGGGAGATCCTGAACCGGAACTGGCTGCGTTTCTGGTACAGCTCGCCGCGCCCGAACGCGTGCACCTTTTCGCCCTCCTCGAGCGGCGGGTCGACAGCGTCCAGCCGCGCGCGGCCGATCATGCCCTCGAGCATCGAGCCGGTCTCGGAGTCCTTCAGGGAGAGGTACGCGAGCGCCCAGCCGTCACGGCGCTTCAGCTCGGCGATCTCGCCCTGCACCCACACCTCCGGAAGCCGATACAGGTACCCGGCCACGCCGAGGTTGTAGGACGCGACCGTGTACACGCTGCGGTCGCCGACCTGGAGGGGCTCCGGTCTCGCACTCATGCGCGAAGTATGGCCGCCGGCGCGGATCCCCGGTTTCGTCAGGTGAGGATGCGTGCCGCCACATGGGCTGTGCAGCCCTGTTCGAGCATCTCCACTGCCTGGTGAAGGTCGGCGGTGCTGCGGGCAATGCGCTCGGCAACCTTGAGGGGGTAGCCCGCCTGGAGCAGCACGTGAAGTCGCCATGCCTCCACCTGTGCGGAGTTCGCGCGGGGCTGTTCGATAACCATCAGGGCAGTCATGCGCCGAGATGCTATGACGGCCACCGGACGGAATGTGAACCGCTGGTAATGTCACGGCATGAGCGCGACCCTCCGCGGGGTGTGGCTGGAGCTGCGGGTGATCCCGGTGCTGCTGTGGAGCTTCTCCGCCATCACGCTGGGGACGGCCCTCGCGGCGCGGGACAACGGCCTGCACGCCTGGTGGTACTTCGGCGCGGTCATGCTGGGCGTGCTGATCCAGGGGCTGCTGGCCCACACGGTCAACGAACTGGAGGATTGGCGGTCGGGTACCGACCGGCATGCCTCTCCACGTGTGATCTCCGGCGGAAGCAAGGTGCTGGTTGCCGGACTGCTGACCCAGCGGACGCTCGCGTGGCTGTTCGCCGCCGCCTTCGCCGTCACGACCGTGCTCGGGCTGACGCTGGTCGCCGCGCGTGGCATCGAGCTGCTGCCCTTCGGGCTGGCGGGCGTGACGGGTGCGGTGCTCTACACGCTGCCGCCGGTGCGCGCGTCCTACCGGCCGTTCGTCGGCGAGGCCATTGCGTTCTCGTGCCTCTGGCTGTGCGTGGCCGGCGCGGCGGTGCTGCAGTTCGGTGATCTCAACGCGACCACGACCCTCACGGGCATCGCCGCGGCGGCCTACGCGGTGTCCATGCTGATGGTGCACCACTACCTCGACCGGGATGCCGACAGCGCCGCGATGCCCCGCAAGGTGACGACCGTCGTGCTGCTCGGGCTCGACTGGGGGCGCGTGTACGCGATGGGGTGGTGCGTCGTCGCACTGGCGGCCGCTGCGGCTGCCGCGACGGCCCAGCCCCGCCTCGCCCCGCTGGCCGTGGCCTACGCCGCCGGCCTGGTCGTGCACGCTCGCTGCCGGCCCGGCGACGTCGCCTCGGTGACTCGCTGCGAGCTTGGCATCATCTTCTTCGGCATCGCCGGCGCCCTGGTCACGTCCGCACTGCTCGTCCCCTCCCTTGCATGGGCCGCGCTCGCAGCGGCAGGCCTCGTGGCACTGGAGCTGCGCCTGGCGGTGCAGCCCGCGGAGACGGCCGCGTCGTGACGCTGGCCGAGGAGCTGGAGCGGGCGGCCGAGGCCGCCGCGCAGCACGCCGACCCGCAGGAGCGTGTGGCAGCCGTGATGGCCGCCGAGCCGGGCAGGGGCGTACGCGTCTACGTCGTTGCGCTGGAGCGAGAAGAGACCCACGCCTATCTGGCGCTCGACGGCGACCTCGTGCCGACGGACGACCGTCGCCTCGTGCGCGACGCCGTGACGATGATCGGCCTTGCCGAGCTGGCCGAGGAGGTATCCGGCGCCATCGCGGCTGACGAGCTGGACGGTCCCTTCGCCGAAGCCCAGCGCCGGCTCGCCGAGAGCGGTCACACGGAGGCTGCGGAGGCCGCGGCGGCCGTTCGCCGGGCGCTGGCACAGGTTGCGTCCGCAGCAGAGGGACCGCGCGTCGCGACGCCCGGGTATCTCGACCGCGTCGGGGCGGCGGCCATGACGCTGGGGGCGGTGCTCGAGGCCTACCGCGATCATGCCGCTCGCGTGTCCGACACGGGTGCCGGGCCGGAGGTGGAGGCGGCATGGGCGGCGCTCGCGGCGGCCTCGCGAGCCGGCGATCCGGCGGGCTTCGCGCAGGCGATGACGGCGGCCGGCGGCGCGGTGGAGAGCCTTGCCGACGACGTTCTCGGTCGGCTGCGCGCTCCGCTCGTATGATGCGTGCCGCATGCGCCTCGTCGACCGCCTGATAGCGACCGGGCTTCCGGCTGTGCCCCGCCCTTTGGTGCGGCACTTCGCCGACCGCTACATGGCCGGTGAGACGCTTGACGACGCCGTCGCCGCGGTGCAGCGCCTGAATGACCTCGGCGCCGCTGCGACGGTCGACGTTCTGGGCGAGTTCGTGGAGGACGCCGGCCAGGCTGAGGCCACTGCCGCCGAATACGGCCGCGTCCTGGATGCCATCGCCTCCCGCGGGCTCGATTCCACGGTTTCGGTGAAGCTCTCGGCTCTCGGGCTGGAGATCGACCGTGACCTTGCCGAGCGGTACGCGCGCGGGGTGGTGGAGCGCGCCGCGAAGCACGACATCCGCGTCCGGATCGACATGGAGCACAGCGGCCTCACCGACGACACGCTCCGGATCTTCCGCACCCTCCGCGAGGACGGCCACGAGAACGTCGGCATCGTGCTGCAGTCATACCTGCGGCGGACGTTCACCGACGTCCGGGACCTCGCGCCGCTGACGCCCGCCGTGCGGCTCGTCAAGGGCATCTACATCGAGCCGCCCGAGATCGCCTACACGGAGCCGGAGCTGGTGAACCGCAACTTCGTCGAGTTGCTGCAGGAGCTCGTCCGGATCGGCAGCCGGGTGGCCGTGGCATCCCACGACGAGGCGCTGGTCGGAGAGGCTCGGCGCCTGGCGGATGAGCGCGGGCTGTCCGGCGACCAGCTCGAGTTCCAGCTGCTGCTGGGCGTCAAGGAGGACCTCCGCGACCGGCTGATCGCCGCCGGGTACCGCGTCCGGATCTACGTGCCCTACGGTGAGGCCTGGTACGGCTATTCGATCAGGCGCCTCAAGGAGAACCCGAGCATCGCCGGATACGTGGCGCGCGACGTGATCCGCGGTCTCGCGGGGCGGCGGTGACCGCGGGCGCGGCTTCCGCCGAGAACGAGCGGCTGTGGAAGATCCTGCGAGCCCACGAAGGGCCGCTCGGTGACGTCGCAGGGCCACCGATCGTCTGGGCAGCGGCGGAGGGTGCAAAGGTGACCGATGCCGACGGCCGGGTGTATCTCGACCTCTCATCCGGCTTTGGAGTCGCGGCCGTCGGGCATCGCAATCCACGCGTGGTCGAGGCGGTGCGAGAGCAGGCAGGCCGCCTGCTGCACGGGCTCGGCGACCTCCACCCCACGGATGTCCGCGTCCGGCTGGCGGAGCGGCTGGCGGGAATCGCGCCGTTCGGCCTGACGCGGATGCTCTTCGCGCTGACCGGCTCCGGCGCGGTGGAGCTTGCCCTGAAGACAGCTCACCTCGCCACCGGCCGACGCGGCCTGGTCTGCTTCGAGAACGGCTATCACGGCACGGGGATGGGCGCCCTCGCCGTCTGCGGCTGGCCGGAGTTCCGCGAGCCATTCTCCGCGTGGCTGCCGCCGGCGCGAGTGGCGCCGTGGGGCACTGTGCCCGACCTCGGCGGGGATGTGGCGTGCGTTGTCGTCGAGCCGATGCAGGGCCGCGGCGGGATCGTGCCCCCGCCCGAGGGCTTCCACGCCGGGCTGCGCGCGGCGTGCGACGACGCCGGCGTGCTGCTCGTCGTCGATGAGGTGTTCACCGGGCTTGGCCGGACCGGAGACGTCTGGATGTGTGAGCGCGAAGGCGTGCGGCCCGACCTGCTCGTCTGCGGCAAGGCCCTTGGCGGCGGACTGCCACTCGCCGCCTGCATGGGGTCGCCGGCCCTGTTCGACGCCGCCTGGGGTGGTCGAGGCGAGGTTGCGATCGACACGCACACGCACCTCGGCAGCCCTCTGTCCTGTGCGGCGGCGCTGGCGGTGCTCGATGAGATCGAGGGGCGTCGACTCGCGCACCGCGCTGCATCTCTGGAGCCGGTGGTGCGAGCCGCGCTTCCGGCCGTGCGCGGAAGAGGGCTGGCCCTCGGCCTGCCGTGCGACGCCGTCGCGGCCTGCTCTGCCCTGCTCGAGCGCGGCGTCATCGCGGTGCCCGCCGGCCGCTCCGCCGACGTGCTGGAGATCAGCCCGCCGCTGACGATCGGCGAGGACGAGTTGCGGCGCGCGGTGTCTCTCGTCGCGGAGGTGACGTCGTGACACGACCCAGCGACGGCATGTACTTCTCGGCCCGTTTCGTGACGCTCGCGTGCATCTTTGTCACCTGCCTGATCATGGCCAACATCCTCGCCGTGAAGCTGACGGAGATCGACGGCAGGGTGATCGACGCCGGAAACGTGGTCTTCCCCATCAGTTACATCATCGGGGACGTGGTTACCGAGGTGTGGGGGTTCAGGGCCGCCCGGCGCATCATCTGGACAGGCTTCTTCTGCAACCTGATCGCCGCGCTCGCGATCCAGGCCGCCATCCACCTACCCTCCGCCGGCTTCTTCGGCGACCAGCAGGCGTATGAGGACATCCTCGGATTCTCGCTGCGGCTGCTCGGCGCGTCGTTCTGCGCGTTCCTGGCGGGTGAGTTCACCAACTCGGTGATCATGGCGCGGATGAAGGTGTTGACCGAGGGCCGGTGGCTCTGGTCGCGGACGATCTCGTCCACTGCGGTGGCCGAGGCCATCGACTCGACCGTCTTCATCACCCTTGCGTTCGCCGGCACCGACACGCCGCTTCTGAACGTCATCATCACGAACTGGGTGTTCAAGACCGGCTATGAGGTGCTCGCGACGCCGCTCACCTACGGCGTCGTCAACTACCTCAAGCGGGTCGAGGGAGTGGACGTGTACGACCGCGACACGAAGCTGCTTCCGGTCGAGATCCGCTGAAATGAAAAAAAGGGGTCTGGCCCCTTTTTTTCAGTGGTGGTCGGTCCGGCTGCCCTTGGTGGTGCCGTGGCCCAGCCGGTCGAGGTCCACCAGCACCTGCAGGCCGTACTGGCGGACAGGGTCGCCGGACGGAAGGTCGGCGATCAGGCGCCGGACGCGCTCGGCGATCTGATAGGCGAAATGAGGCGTCGCCGGCCCCCAGAGCGCGTCGATGTCGCGTTTCGTGACGGTCGCCATGGCGGAGGCAGTCTAGTCCGAGCGGATGCGACGGGCGTCTTTACCGACGCTTCACCTGATCGACACCGCCGCGCGACCCCACTGCTGTTGTTCGCCGGGCAAACTGGAGCCATGGTCGGTTCGGGGGAACGAGCGCAGCCCGAGCCGGTGGCCATCCACGTGGCCACCGGGCTCAGGGTGCTCGACACGGCGCGGCGCGCGCTCATCAGTCGCAATGCCGCGCTGGCCCACGTGGTGCTGGCTTTTGAGGGTGAGGCACGGTCAAGGCGGGGTGATCTTGTGGGCGAGCGGCTGATCGATTGTGCAATGCGGGTGGGGGAGCTCGCGCGGGTGGCGTGGCGGCGCGATCGCGAGCCGCCGGATGAGCATGATGTCCGGCGGCTCATTCGGTCACTCGAGGGTGTGATCGAGGACGCGCCGGGTGCCGCAATCGGCTCCGCCGCTCAGCTCGGCGCTCTGCTCGAGCGGATCCTCCAGGCGGAGCGGCTGACAATCGTCCTGTCACGCGAATCGGAGTTGCGGAGGTCGGTATGGCTCGTGTCCTGATCGTGGAGGACGACTCGGTCATCGCCAAGGCGATGGCGACGCACCTGCGGCATGCCGGACTGCAGGTCGAGGTCTCCGAGCGTGGCGACCTTGCGATGAAGAAGCTGCGGTTCGAGCGGCCTGACCTGGCGATCGTCGATCTGATGCTGCCGGGCATGGATGGCTGGCGGATCATCGAGACCCTTCGGGCGGAGGGTGTGGCGATCCCGGTGATCGTTGTCAGCGCACGTGGCTCCGAGCAGGACAAGGTCCATGCGCTCGGAATCGGAGGAGACGACTACCTCGCCAAGCCGTTCGGGATGGCGGAGCTGGTGGCGAGGGTGGAGGCCGCTATCCGGCGAGCGGCGATTCCGGCGACGCGCTCGCAGACCGAGAGGGTGCACGTCCCGGGGCTCGTGGTCGACCCCGACTTGCACCGGGCGGTCATCCACGGCATCGACGCCGAGCTGACGCCGACGGAGTTCAGGCTGCTGTCGGTGCTGGCGTCGGAGCGGGGCCGCGTGATGACGCGAGACCAGTTGCAGCAACGCGTGTGGGGGGTGCCGTACCGGCCCCGCGACCGGTCGGTGGACGTCTGTGTGCGGAAGCTTCGCGAGAAGCTCGACAACCGCTCAGACCAGTACGACTACATCCACACACACTACGGAGTCGGGTACCGCTTCGACGCCGTCCTGCGCCGCCAATCCCAAGCCGTCTAGGGAAGCTGCGCGGTGGTGGGGGCCGCGCTTGCCGCCCCGGCCGCGATCACATCACCCGTTTCGCGGTCGAAGAAGTGCATCCGGTCGGCCGCGACGGCCAACCTGACCCGCTCGCCTGCCTGGGCGTCGCTGCGGGCACTCACACGCGCGGTGCAGATGGTCTGCTCCGCGGTTCCGACCAGCGGCACCACGTGGCTGACGTGCGCCTCGACCGCCTCGGCGACGGCCTGCGTCTGCGGGGTTATGACGGCGGGCGCGTCGATCCGGAACAGGATGTTGATCTCGGAGCCCAGCTCCTCGACCACGTCGACGGCCACCTCGAGCGTCGGCTGCCCGTCGTCGCGCGCGTGCGCGGCGTCCTCGAAGTCGGCCGGGCGCAGTCCGAGGACGATCCTCTGGCCGCGGTACTCCCGCAGGTTGCGGTCGACGGGGAGCGGCAGCCGGTGCTCGGCGAACCACAGCTCGTCGTCGGTCACCTGGGCGTCGATCAGGTTCATGGACGGCGAGCCGATGAATGCGGCCACGAACAGGTTGGCCGGAGAGCGGTAGAGCCGCTGCGGGGTGTCGAGCTGCTGGACGACGCCGTCGTTCATGACGGCCACCCGGTCGCCCAGCGTCATCGCCTCGACCTGGTCATGGGTGACGTAGAGCGTGGTGGTCTTCAGCGTGTCCCGCAACCGGGCCAGCTCGGCACGCATCTGCACGCGCAGCTTGGCGTCGAGGTTCGACAGCGGCTCGTCCATCAGGAACGCGCGGGGCTCGCGCACCATCGCGCGGCCCATCGCGACGCGCTGGCGCTGGCCGCCGGAGAGCGCCGCCGGCTTGCGGTCGAGCAGCTTGTCGAGGCCCAGCGTGCGCGCGACGTCGAGCACCTTCTGCCTGCGTTCGGCCTTCGGCACGTGGCGCAGCTTCAGCCCGATGCCGAGATTCTGCTCGACCGACATGTGCGGATAGAGGGCGTAGTTCTGGAACACCATCGCGATGTCGCGGTCGCGCGGCTGCATGTCGGTGACGATGGTGTCGCCGATCACCACCTCGCCGGCGGTCAACTCCTCGAGCCCGGCCACGATCCGCAGCAGCGTCGATTTCCCGCATCCCGAGGGCCCTACGAGCACCATGAACTCGCCGTCACCCACCTCCAGGGTCACGTTGTTCACCGCTACCACGTCGGATCCGAAGATCTTCGTCACCTCGTCGAGCACGATGCGGGCCACGTCATCTCTCCCTTCGGGGTCCGGTCATGCGGTCGTGTGTAAGGGCCGAGCGGGCACGTGAATATGCTCCACCGCGAGCCCCGAGCTCGTCAAGACCCAGCAGTGCGGCGCCGATCACCGGGGGTGCATCCAGCACCTCCACGCGAGCCGCTTCCACGACGTCTCTGACGCGCTCGTCGATCCGTTTCAGCAGGCGCGGATGGCGGGAGCGGGCAACGCCGCCGCCGAGCACCACATCGGGGTCGAGGCGGGTCATACGCAGTCGCCGGACCGCCGACACCACCATCGCCACGATCTCGTCGGCGAGCCCGTCGACGATGCCATGTGCCGCCGGGTCGCCGCCCGCGGAGGCACGGAACACCACCGGGGCGAGCTCGCAGAGCCGGTGGTGGCCGATCCGGGCGACGTGGAGCGCTTCCATCACGGCTCTTGGGCTGCGCAGGCCGAAGAACTGCGGCACGTCCCGCTCGAGCGTCGTGCGTGGCCCGCGGCGGTCGCGACCGCGGATCGCTGCGCGCAGGGCCTGAACGCCCAGCCAGCCGCCACCGCCCCCGTCGCCCGAGATGTCGCCCAGTGCCGCGTAGCGCACGAGTCGCCCGTCCGGCGACACGGCCGAACAGTTGAGGCCGGTACCGCACACCACTCCGACGCCCCAGTTGCGCTCGGTGCCGGCCCGCAGCACTGCGAACGTGTCGTTTCGCAGGACGATCCGTTCAGAGAGGTCGCTCGCCCGCAGCGTCTTCAGCAGACGCCGATCGTCGACTGGCAGGTCGGCTCCGGCGAGGCAATAGACGGCCACCCGGGCCACCGCTCCGCGGCCGACGTCGATCCCGGCCGGGCCGCACGCGCGGCGAACGGTGCGGTGCAGGACGGCAAGCGACGCTTCGTGGTCCTCGGGGGAGAAGCTTGCACGCTCGCCGCGGGCGCTGCCGAGCACGCGTCCGTCGGCTCCGAGCAGCACGACGTCGACCTTGGAGTTGCCGCCGTCGACGGCCAGCACCGCGGCCTGCTTACGCGAGGGCATCGAGCCCCACCAGGTCTGCGCCGTCGTCGCGCAGGCGGGCTATCAGCGTGGGCAACGCCTCGGCGGTCGCATCCGGCCAGCTGTGGAGCAGGACGATCGCCCCGTCGCCCTGCAGTGCGACGCCCGCGGCCGTCAGCTCGACGATCTCGCCCGCCGTTCGCTCCGGCCGCCAGTCATTGGCGTCCACTGTCCAGCCGACGTTGCGATAGCCCATCTCGTCGAGCACGCCGAGCACGGCCGGGTCGTCGTCGCCGGCACCGTACGGGCAGCGGAACCAGGGGCGCGGGACAACCCCGGTGGCCGCAACGATCTGCTGCTCGGCCGTCTTCACCGACCTGCGCATCCCCTCGTCGGTCAGCATGTCCATCGGCGCATGCCACGCCGAGTGGTTGCCGATGAGGTGCCCGTCGTCTGCGATGCGCCGGGCCAGCTCGGGGTTCGCGGCCGTCCAGCGGCCTTCCAGGAAGAAGGCTGCCGGCGCCCGCGCGGCGGCGAGCGCCTCCACCAGCCGTTCGGTGTTGCCTCGAGCCGCGGGGGCGTCTGGGTGCTCGGCATCGATGGTGACGGCGACTCGCATGGCTACTCCCGTGTCGTCACTTTCGCGGCCACGGCAAACTCTCCCGGCGAAAGCCCGCGCGACTTGGCGAGCCGCCATGCCAGAAGCTGTGCCGGGACGGTGGCGACCGCCGCCGCGAGGCCGCCGTTCAGCGGCCCCACGGTGATCGAGTGCGCGTCGCCTGGCCCCGATCCGTCCTGCGAGACCACCAGGACCGCCGCGCCGGCGACGGCGAGCTCCTCCGCGAGGCCCATGTCGAGCCCGCGTGTGGTCTCCTCGGTTGCGATCAGGATCGCCGCGAGCCGAGGGCCTGCCAGTTCGAGCGGCCCGTGCCGGAACTGCGCGGTCTGAAGCGACTCCGCCGGGAAACGGGCCGCCTCCTTGAGCGTCAGTGCACCCATCTCGGCTGCGGCGCGCGCGGATCCCCGGCCGAGCAACGCGAGGTTGGGGCGGCCCTCGATCCATTCGGCGAGCTCGTTTGCCTGCTTCTGCGGGTCGTAGAGCACTCGTTCGAACTCCAGGGCGGCCCGCTCGAACGGCGCCTCCTCGCCGAACGCCGCGTCGAGCACGCCGAGAGCCGTGGCAAACGTCATCGTCGACGGGCCGTGCTCCTCTCCGGCCCTGGTGTCGATCGCGATGTCGGCGGCACGCGCGAGCGTATTGTCTGAGCCGTTGGTCACGGCTGCGACGGTGGGCCCCCGGGCGCCAGTGGGCAGCGAGTCCATCAGGCGGATCAGCTCAGCGCTCTCACCGGACTGGCTGACGCACACCAGCAGCGTCTCCGGGCGCAACGTCGGCATCCGGAAGTGCGCCAGCTCTGCGGTGTCGAGCATGGTGGCGGCGACTCCGCGCGCCGCGAGCGCTGTGACGGCGGGATAGCAGGCGTCATAGGAGCTCCCCATGCCGGTGAAGAGCATCGACGTGGCGTTGGCCGCGGCGTCGCGCAGCCGCATCAGCTCGGACTCCTGCTCGGCAAGGCCGTCCGCGGCGCGGCGAAGGGCGTCGGGCTGGCCGCAGATCTCGGCCATGAAAATGTCAGGAAAGTTTCCTAACGATTTCATTTCGAGCCCAGGATACCGTAGGATGGGGCCGTCGTGGGAGCCGGGCTCAAGATTGCGGTCATCGGCGGTGGAAGCACCTACACGCCGGAGCTGATCGAGGGCTTCGGGGTGCGTCAGGACGTGCTGCCCGTCGACGAGCTGGTCCTTCACGACATCGATCCCGGCCGACTCGAGGTCGTCGGGGGCCTGGCGGACAGGATCCTGGACAAGCTCGCGTTCCCGGGCCGCTTGACCGTCACCACCGACCGCCGGGAGGCGATCGAGGGCGCGTCCTTCGTGCTCGTGCAGCTGCGGGTCGGCGGCCTCCAGGCCCGCATGAAGGATGAGACGATCCCGCTCGAGTACGGGTGCATCGGCCAGGAGACGACCGGGCCGGGAGGCTTCGCCAAGGCGCTCCGCACGATCCCGGTGGTGCTCGACATCGCGCGCGACACCGCCGAGGTGGGCGCCGAAGGCGCATGGGTGCTCGACTTCACCAACCCCGCGGGACTTGTGACGCAGGCGCTGATCGATTACGGGCATCGCGCGATCGGGCTGTGCAACATCCCGATCGGCTTTCAGCGCGAGTTCGCAAAGCAGCTGGGCGTCGAGCCATCCAGCGTGCAGCTGGAGCACGTCGGGCTGAACCACCTCTCCTGGGAGCGGAAGGTGATCGTCGACGGCGTCGACCGGCTACCCGAGCTGATCGACACGTATGGCGACCAGCTCGGGGAGGAGGTCGACCTGCCCGGCGACCTTGTGCGCCTGACCCGATCGATTCCGTCGTACTACCTGCGCTACTTCTATCTCACAGGCGACGTGCTGGCGAAGCAGCGCTCGGCGCGCCCGCGGGCAGAAGAGGTGATGGAGATCGAGCGCGGGCTGCTCGAGATGTACGCCGACCCGACGCTGGACGTGAAGCCGAAGCTGCTCGAGCAGCGAGGTGGCGCCTTCTATTCCGAGGCCGCTGCGATGCTGGTCGAGTCGCTTCACGGCGACCGCGGCGACGTGCAGGTGGTGAATGTGCGCAACGACGGCGCGATTCCGAACCTCGCCGATGACGCCGTGGTGGAGGTCGCATGCCGGATCGACGCCGACGGTGCGACGCCGCTGCCGGTGGAGCCGCTGGCACCGGAGATGCTCGGCCTGGTCGAGCAGGTCAAGGCCTACGAGCGGCTGACCGTCGCAGCGGCCGTCAACGGCGACCGGGCGACCGCGTTGAAGGCGTTGATGGCGAATCCGCTCTCGTCGGACTTCCGCGTCGCGGCGCCGCTGCTCGATGCGCTACTCGAAGCGAACCGGGAGCATTTGCCGGCGTTCTTCGACGGCGGCTGAAAGGGCCAGGTCAGCCGCCCTGTGACTCGGGTTCTGGGATGCGGGCGGTGAGTTCCCACGCCGGCCTACTGCCGGGTGTGAACCTGGTGCACCGGGTCGAGGACGGTCTTCGGGCACGCTCCCCACAGGCCGCTGTCGGTGCGGTTGGCACGCTTGCCTGCGCGCACCAGGTCGGCGGCGTACCGCCCCTCGCGGCCGAAGAAGAAGTACGGCGCGGCGGCCCCCCTTCGCACCATCTCGATGTTCACGTTCAGGGTGCCGGTGAAGACGTAGGCCAACCGGCGGCCGAACTTGTCGACCTTGTCCAGCTTGTGCTCACCGCGGAGCTTCACCGCCGTCCCCGCGGGCAGCAGGCTGTTGAGCTCCGCAACGGCCTCCTGCGAATAGCAGTCGTTGGACGGCACCTTGGGTGCGTCGACCTGCGCCAGCTTGATGCGCTGCCCGCTGCCGAGCTTGATCGTGGTCCCGTCGATCACCTTGGACACCTCGTCGTCGGCGATCGGTGTCGGCGTGGTTGGCGACTTCGACGCCGTGCGCGGCGTGTCGTCTCCGGTCAGTAGGAGCGCCAGACCGGCCGCGGCGACGAGGGCGGCGGCCACGATCGCCACCACGACCAGGGCTACTTTGATTTTTCGATAGCGGCCGCCATCGGCTACCGAGGCCGGCACACCGGCGGCCGGCGGCCCGGGCGCCCATGCCGGCGTATCGGCAGGCGCGGCCTCGCCGGCCCGAAGGGCGGGCGCCTCGCGGTCGGCCGAGAGCCCGTGCTCGGAACTGGCCTCGATGCGCAAGCCGAACTCGCTCGATGGTGCGACGCCGCCGGCGCCGCGTGCGGGCTGCGGGTGGCGCTCAGAGTCATGACCGCAGTTCGCACAGAAGCGAGCGCCCGTGCTGCCGCCGTCGTCGAAGGCGGTGCAGGAGCAGTCGAAGCACGGCCGCGCGGCGGCGACCGGTGCGTGATGTGCCTCAGCGGGGTGGCCGCACACCGCACAGAAGCGGGCAGCCCCGGACAGTCCGGGGTCCAGGCCCGGACAATCACATTCCCCGCACGGCGGGCCGGGCGGGGCATTCCCGGGAGCGCTCATCTACGTATGACTGTACCGCCTTCGACGACGGCGTTCAGGCAGTGACGCGGGTCAGCTCAACAGCGTGCTGCTGCACCTTGGCGACGGCTTCGACCACGTCCTCGACGCCGCGCCGTCCGGCGCGGAACACGTTCTCGTTCAGATACACGGCCTCGCGCTCGGCGGCGGACTCCGCGACGGGGAAGCTCCATTTGGCCGGATCGAGGCGGTCGGCGTGCTCGACGCATACGGGCAACCGTGACAGCGATGGCTGGAACAGCTCGTAGCGGCTCATGGCCGGGTACTGCACCTCGGCCGGTATGCCCTCAGCCACGAGCGCGCTGACGACCGCATGGTTCCCGGCGCCGGCGAAGGCCTCCGAGTCGATGCGAAACAGGTAGCGGTAGAAGCTCCACCGGGTGATCCGCTCGTCGATAGGGTTGATGCTGACGCCGGTCAGGTCTGACGCGAGCTGCTCGAACAACTCGGCACCCTCGACCCGTGCGGCGCGCTGCTCCTCGAATCGATCGAGCTGTGTGCAAAGCAGTGCGCACTGAAGCTCACCGAGGCGGTAGTTCGCGCCGAAGGTGTGCTCCTGCTCGGCCGCATCCTTGGCCCGGCCGCAGTCGATCAGTGAGTGCGCCCGCCGCGCCAGGGCATCGTCGCTTGTCAAGAGGGTGCCGCCCTCCCCCGCGGTGAGGGTCTTCGTGGTCTGGTGGCTGAACGAGCCGAACTCTCCGATGCAGCCCGCGCCGCGGCCGCTCCACTCCTGGCCATGGGCGTGCGCGCAGTCCTCGACGATCACCAGCCCATGGCGGCCCGCGATCTCGACCAGCACGTCCATGTCACACATCTGCTGGCCGAGGTGCACGGGGATGATGGCGCGCGTGCGCTCGGTGATCGCCGCCTCGACGGCGTCCGGGGCGATCGTCCAGCGGTGAGGCTCGACGTCGACGACGACCGGGAGCGCACCGGCCGCGATGACGGCGTACGGCGTTGCGGCGAAGGTCAGGGCCGGCACGATCACCTCGTCACCCCAGCCGATGCCCAGTGCCTTCAGCGCGATCTCCATCGTGACGGTGCCGTTGACCATCACCACCCCGTGCCGTGCACCCTGGTACGCGGCAAACCGGGTCGTGAACTCCGAGGCGCAGGGCCCGGGCTCGGGGAAGCCGCCCAGCTGACCGCTGCGCACCACGTTGGCCACGGCCTCGGCGTCCCGCTCGCCCAGCTCGGGCCAGGTCGAGTAAGGCTCCGTGCGAACGGGAGTTCCACCGTTGATCGCGAGACTGGTCATCGAGCCTGCTCCTGTTCGACGTATTTGACTTTCATCCGCCCTGAGGCGTATTTTCTCTCATTGTCAGTAAGGTTTCCTTACTATACGCGCAGAGGAGAGGGATGACGGCTGTCGATGGAGCGACGTTTGCTGCGGGCCAGCCAAGCCTGCTTCGGGCGATCAACGAGCGGACGCTACTCGAGCTGATCCGCCGCCGCGGAGCCATCTCGCGAGCACAGATCGCCCGCGAAAGCGGCCTCTCCAAGCCCACTGTCTCGCTTGTCCTGGGCAGTCTGGTCGACGCGGGGCTGGTGCACGAGGTCGGCCGTGCCACGGGCGGCAAGGGCCCGAGCGCGGTGCTGTACGAGCTCAACCCCTCCGCCGGGTTCGTCGTCGGCATCGACGTCGGCCGCCGGTTCGTCCGCGCGGCCCTCGCCGACATCACCGGCACCATCGTTGCCCGTCGCGGCGAGCGTGCGCAGTCACGCAGCGCCGCGACACTGGTCGCTCAGATCGGCGAGATCGCCCACGAGGTCGCCGGAGACGCCGGCCTGGCGTGGCGTCATGTGACCTACGCCACCGTGGGCAGCTCCGGCGTGCTCGACCCGTCGCGAGGGCTGATGGCTCACGCGCCGAACCTTCCCGGCTGGGGACGCCAGGGCCTCGTCGGGGCGATCCGCGACGAGCTGGGAACCGCTGTCAGCTTCGAGAATGACGTCAACCTCGCGGCGCTGGGGGAGGCGTCGCATGGAGTGGGTCAGGGGGTGAGCCATTTCGTGTTCCTCTGGGTCGGCACCGGTGTCGGCCTTGGCATCGTCATCGACGGCAAGCTCTACCGCGGGGCGGGAGGCGCCGCCGGCGAGATCGGGTATCTGCCCATCGGCCCCGGCGACCCCCACGACCCCGCGAACCGCCGACGCGGCCAGCTCGAGGAGAGCCTTGGCGCCGCCGGCGTCGTCCGCGCTGCTCGCGCGGTCGGCATGCGGCCACCGTTGACCCCCAAGCGAATCTTCACCGCAGCCCGCCGCGGGGAACGGCTTGCGAACCGCGTGGTCGACACCGTCGCTTCGCGGATCGCTCTCGCGATTGCTGCGGTGGCCCCCGTGATCGATCCCCAGCTCGTCATCCTCGGCGGCGGCATCGCGGCGAACGGCGACCTGCTCGTCGACCGGATCGATCGTGAGCTCAAGGGAATCTCGCCATTCCGGCCGAGGGTGGCAGCCTCATCCCTCGGCGAAGACGCAGTCCTGCAGGGCGCTGTGACGACCGCGCTGGCGGCTGCGCAATCTCAGTTGTTCCGACGGGCCGGTGACGACCGGCGGGAGATCATGGTGTGAATCGGCATCGGGCCAGGCCCCACCATCCGAGCCAGGAGATGCATGCATGAAACGTGTGGCAATCGCACTTTCGATCGCGTTGGTCGCGCTGGCGGCCGGCTGCGGCGGCGGCAGCTCGAGCGACGAGCCCAACACCGCGGGACCGGCTGCCTCCACCGACAAGACACCGGTCACGATCACGCTTCGCCACCCATGGACGGGTGACGAGAAGAAGCTGTTCGAGGAGTCGCTGGCCGGTTTCCAGACCAAGTACCCGTGGATCACCGTGAAGGCAGTCGGGTATCCCGACTCCGACACGTTCGACCAGCAGATCGTCATCAAGACGATCAACGCCGGCAACCCGCCGGACGCGTTCCTGTCGTTCGGCCCCGACTACGTCGGCCAGTACTGCGCGAACGACCTGTGGCAGGACCTGACGCCGTTCATGCAGGGCGATAACCTCTCGATTGACTCGTTCGCGCCTGCGGCCGTCACCTATACGAACTTCGACGACAAGCAGTGCGCGCTGCCGTCGCTGACGGACGCGTACGGCCTGTATTACAACAAGGATCTGTTCGCGAAGGCCGGCCTCACCGAGCCGCCGAAGACCATGACCGAGCTGATGGACTATGCGAAGAAGCTGACGCAGAAGAATGCGGACGGCTCGATCAAGGTGGCCGGCTTCGTGCCCATGCAGGACTGGGGCCAGCTCGGAATCGCCGACCTGGCACGCAGCTGGGGTGCCTCGTACTTCGACGACTCGGGCAACCCGCAGATCGGATCCGGCCCCGGGTGGCCGGAGGCGTTCACGTGGCAGAAGGACCTGATCGATTGGTACGGCTACGACAACATCCTCAAGTTCTACGGCGCCTACAACAACGACGAGTTCTCGGCTCAGAACGCATTCCAGACCGGGAAGGTCGCGATGATGTTCGACGGCGAGTGGCGCACGGCGTTCATCAAGCGCGAGGCTCCCGACCTGAACTACGCCACGGCGTTCATGCCGGTGGCCGACGACCAGCCCGACCTCTACGGATCGGCGCGTGTCGGCGGCACGATCGTCGGCGTCCCGAAGGGCTCGCCGCATCCGGAGCAGGCGTGGCTGCTGGTGAAGTACCTGTCCGCGGATCCGGCATACCTCGTCGCCATGGCGAACGCTGTCGGCAACGTGCCGACGACCGAGGAATCGGCAACCGCGGCGACGTTCGAGAACACACCGCAGTTCCAGACATTCATCGACGTGTGGAACAACCCGAAGTCCTCGTTCTCGCCGCCGCTGACCCCGACCGGGGCCGGGTACAACGACCTGTTGGAGGACTTCGTCGGCGAGTGGCAGGCGGGGAAGGTGGATGACCTGCAGGCCGGCCTGGAGGACGTCGACAAGAAGATCGCTGACTCGCTTGCACTGGGGAACGCGCCGTAGAGGCACACGCCGTCACGTATCCACGGCGAACCCAGGCCGAGCGCCGCCGGTCACGGCGGCGCTCGGCGCTGCGGAAGTACGCCTTCGTGGTGTTGTTGCTGTCGCCGTGGATCCTCGGCTTCTGCTTCTTCACGGCGGGGCCGATGGCGCTCAGCTTCTACTACTCGTTCACGCATTTCGACCTGATCTCGTCGCCGGAGTGGATCGGCCTCAAGAACTACGAGTTCATGTTCGGCATCGGCGACAGCCAGGATCCGTACTTCGGTCACGCCGTTCGCAACACGCTCTACATCATCGCGCTCGGCGTGCCCCTGCGGATCTTCTTCGGGGTCGTGACGGCGATGCTGCTCACCCGTCCGGGACGGGGGAGGAACGTGTACCGGACGCTGTTTTTCATGCCGTCTCTGGCCCCGCGGGTCGGCGCCACTCTGGTGTTCGTGTATCTGCTGAATCCCGGCAACGGCCCGATCAACGTGCTGCTCGACAAGATCCCGTTCATCGAAGCCCCGCTGTGGTTCCTCGATCCCGAGTGGTCGAAGCCCGCGCTCATCTTCCTCGGGCTGTGGGGCATCGGCGACGCCATCGTCCTGTACCTGGCGGGGCTGCTCGACATCCCGCGGCACCTGTATGAGGCGATCTCAATCGAGGGTGCGAGCCGCTGGCAGCGGTTCCGCTACGTCACGTTGCCGATGCTGACACCGGTGATCTTCTTCACGCTTATCATCGGGATCATCGACGGCTTCCAGTATTTCGACCAGGCGTTCGTCGCGCCGCAGGCGAGCGGCCTGCGCGGTGTGGGCGATCCCCAGAACTCGCTGCTGTTCTACGGCATCTGGCTCTACAACCAGGCGTTCACGCAGTTCCACATGGGCTACGCGTCGGCGCTTGCGTGGGTGCTGTTCGTCGCGATCATGCTGTGCACGGCCGTCCTTCTGTGGACTTCGCGGCGGTGGGTGCACTATGGAGGAGGTCTGTCCTCATAGCCGCTTCGGCCACCCCCACCGTTGCGGGGATCAAGCGCCGAGAGGTGCCGAAGGGCGTGCGCCGCCGGCGCTTCCTGCTGACCGTGGCAAACCACGCCGTGCTGATCGCCGTCTCGCTGGCCTTCATGCTGCCCGTCCTCTTCATGTTCATGACGGCGCTGATGACCGACGAGCAGGCGCTGTCGCAGCGGATCATCCCGAACCCGATCGTCTGGGAGAACTTCAGGACGATCTTCGACAAGGTCGACCTCGTCCACTACACGTGGAACACGTTCCTGTACGCAGGTCTGTCGACGCTCGGCGTGGTGATCTCGTGCATCCCGGTTGCGTACGTGTTCGCGCGGATGCAGTGGCGCGGCCGGAACCTGGTGTTCCTGCTGGTGCTGTCGACCCTGATGCTGCCGACGCAGGTGACCACCATCTCGCTGTACGTGATCTTCGCCAAGGAGATGGACTGGACGCAGATGCAGTGGGTCGGCACGCTGAAGCCCCTGATCGTGCCGTCGTTCTTCGGCGATGCGTTCTCGATCTTCCTGCTCCGCCAGTTCTTCATGACCATCCCGCAGGAGCTGTCCGACGCCGTGCGCGTCGACGGCGGCGGCGACCTCCAGGTGATCCGTCAGGTGATCCTCCCGCTCGCCAAGCCGGCGATCGCCGCGGTGGCGCTGTTCAACTTCATCTACGCCTGGAACAACTTCTACGACGTGCTCGTCTGGGTGGGTGAGAACCCCGACGCACAGACGCTTTCGCTCGCCCTGTCCCAGTTCCGGACGCTCCATCATGTCGAGTGGAACCTGACCATGGCGGCGTCCGTCGTCTTCATGCTGCCCGTGATCGTGATCTTCTTCCTCGCCCAGCGGGTCTTCATCGAGGGTGTCACGCTGACCGGCGTGAAGGGCTGAGGGCCCAGATCACCGTGCCCATCCGCGTTGCCCTGTTCGGTTCTGGCTGGATCATGGACTTCCACGCCCGCGGCGTGCTGGAGCATCCCGGCGGCGACCTGGTCGCCGCGTCGAACTGGCGACCGGAGTCGCTGGCGGCGCTTGCGGAGCGTCACGGGATCCCGCGCACCACGCTCGACTGGCGCGAGTTGGCCGACGACCCGGACATCGATGCGGTTGTCATCGGGACGCCGAATGCCCTCCATGCCCCGCAGGCCATCGCGTGCCTGGAGCGCGGGAAGCACGTGTTGGTGGAGAAGCCCATGGCGCGCACGCTGGACGAGGCCGAGCACATGAACGCCGCGGCCGAGGCGTCCGGCGCGCGGCTGATGGTCGCGCACTGCTGGCGGTTCCACGACGACGTGCGGGCGCTCCGCCGGCGCGTCGAGGGTGGGGAGCTGGGGGAGGTGGTGAAGACCCACGGGTACGGCGTCCATGCCGGGTGGGGGCCGGAGGGGTGGTTCACCGACGCCGAGCTCGCGGGCGGCGGGGCGCTGCTCGACATGGGCGTGCACGCGGTCGACACCGCCCGGTATCTGCTCGGCGACCCGCTTCCGGAGCGGGTCTGCGCCAGCATCGGCACGCGCTACGGCCACTACGCGGTGGACGACGACGGGATCCTGCTGATCTCGTGGCAGGGCGGCGCGAGCTCGATCGTCGAGTCGGGTTGGTGGCAGCCCCACCGCGGCGGGCTGGAAGCCGAGACGGAGCTGTATGGCACGCGTGGGTACGCGCGGATCTGGGACTTCGTCGAGGAGCCGGAGGGCTACGAGCACTGCGCGCAGCCGATGTACTCGACGCAGATGGCCGAGTTTCTCGATGCCGTGAGCGAGGGCCGGCAGCCGCGCCCGAGCGGCGGCGACGGGGCTGTGGTCATGGACATCGTCGACCAGGCATACCGATCGGCAGGGCTGCGATGAGCTTCGTCCTCGGCATCGACGGCGGCGGCACGAAGACGCATGCGGTGATCGCCACCCCTGACGGCGCTGTTCTCGGGTTTGCCACGAACGGCCCTTCGAACTGGGAGATGGTGGGGCTGCGCGGCGCGGCGGACTCGCTGGGCGAGGCAGTCGCAAAGGCGGCTGCGCAGGCGGGGTGCGCGCTGACCGACATCACCTCGACGGTGTTCGGTCTCGCCGGGGCGGACTGGCCGAGCGACGTGCCGCGCCTCGAGGCTGCGATCGAGCCGATCGGGATTCGCGGTGGTCAGTCGATCGTGAACGACAGCTTCATCGCCCTGCGGGCGGGAACACCGGAGCCGTGGGGCGTCGTTCTCATCGCCGGTACGGGTACCGTTGCCGCCGGCCGCAACCGGGACGGCGAGTCGTACCGCACGCTGGGGTTGGGCGAGATGCTGGGCGATTGGGGCAGCGCGAGCGATGTGTCGGAGCGTGCGATCACCGCGGTGGCAAATGAGTACACCGGGCGCGGGCCCGAGACGGTGCTCACAGAGCAACTCTGCCGCCTCGCCGGCGTCGACTCGGCCGCCGAGCTGTTGGAGCAGTTCAGCCGTGGCGGTGAGGAGGCGCCGAGCGTCGCACCGCTGGTGCTCGAGGCGGCGGCGCAGGGCGACACGGCGGCACGCGAGATCGTCGAGCGCGCCGGCACCGAGCTCGGCGACTCAGCCGCCCTGGTGGCCCGTCGGCTTGGGCTCGAGCCGGGCTACGACCTTGTCCTCGCCGGAGGGCTCTTCCGCAGCGACAGTGCGCTGCTGGAGGGGCTGATCAGCGAGCGCGCACCCGGCGCGCGACTGGTTCGCCTGATCGCGCCCCCCGTGGTCGGCGCCGTGCTGATGGCAATGGAGTTCGCCGGCCAGGCCCCCGGCACGGACGTTCAGGACCGACTCTCGGCTGAGCTCTCCGAGCACTTCCCCGAGCCTCCCGTGCCCGGCATCGCCTAGCAAGGGTGGCACCGCACCACACAAAGGTGCCAGGCACCGAAAAAAACAACCGTTCACGGAGGTGCCAGGCACCTCCGTGAACGCGTCAGCCGCCGGTCGGCAGCAGCAGGTAGTGCGCGGCCAGGTTGGCCTGATCGCCGAAGGGGCCCATGGCGTCGCGGACGCGCCGTTCCGGCCAGATCGCGTCCTGGGAAAACCAGCGGGCTACGGCCTTGCGGACGCCGAGGTCGCCGGCGGCGACGACACCGGGCCGGCCGAGGCAACGGGCGAGGAACCATTCTGCCGTCCAGCGGCCGATCCCGGGCAGCAGCGAAAGGCGCGCCACGACGTCCTCGTCGCCGAGCGCCGCCAGGTCGAGGTCGGCCTCCGCCAGCGCTGCAATCGACCGCATCTTCATCGCGGAGAGCTTCAACCCGGTCAGGTCGGCGCCGCGGATCCGCTCCTGCGACGGAAAGCGCCACCACTCGACGCCGTCGTGCTCCACCCGCTCGCCGTGGCGGCGCACCAGACCGGCGCGGATGACGGCCGCCGCCCGCAGCGAGATCTGTTGCGCCGTGACGGCGGTGACCAGCATCTCGAAGGGGTCGGACAGAAGCGGCGGCCGGAAGCCCGGCGCCCGCGCGTAGACGTCTGGATGCGCCGCTGCGAACGCACCCAGATCGAAGCGGGCTCCCAGCAGGTGGCCGATCTCGTCCACGTCGGCATCGGTTGCGCCTCCGTATGTCCGCACTCCGCCCGCCTCGATCCGCACGGCCAGGCCCGACGCCAGCACGCGGTGCAGGCCGCCCGCGTGCCACCTGCTGGCCAGGTCGTCGCCGAACCGGCGGAACCGGAACGTCGAGAGATCGAAATCGTACGGCGGGTCGACCGGAAGCGGCAGCATGGCTAAATTGTCGCCGATGAGCACACCGCTTCGCATCGCCATCATCGGCGGCGGTTCTGCCTACATGCCAGGCCTCGCGTACAGCTTCGCCGCCGAGGCGTCGCGATTCGGGCCTGCGACGCTGGTGCTGCACGACATCGACCCCGACGCGCTCGACGTCCAGCGCCGCCTGACGGCCGGGATTCTGCGAGCAAACGGCGGTGAATCGATGGCCGTCGAGTCAACCGACGACCTGGACACCGCCGTCGACGGGGCGACCTTTGTCCTGACGACCTTCCGGCCGGGCGGCCTGCAGGCGCGGCATTTCGACGAGTCCATTCCGCCGAAGTACGGCGTGATCGGGCAGGAGACCACCGGCCCCGGCGGGCTGGCGATGGCACTGCGCTCGGTGCCTGCCGTGCTCGAAGTGACGGCGGCGATGCGGCGCAGTGCGCAGCCGGACGCCGTGCTCCTGAACTACACGAACCCGGTGCAGATCGTCACGGATGCGCTGCTTCGCCACGGAGGCGTGCAGGCGATCGGGCTCTGCGATCAGCATCGCGGCGAGGCGACGTTCATCGCCGAGCTGCTCGGCCTCGACCGTGAGGACATCGAAGGCGACACGTGGGGGACGAACCACGTCACGTGGACACGCGCGATCCGCCACCGCGGTCAGGACATCACCGACCTGGTCTTCGACCGCCTCGCGGAGCTCGACCCCGCGTCGGTCGACGACTACTGGCGCCCGGTGCCGCGCCTGTTCCCGCTCTACGGCCTGATCCCGAGCCGCTACCTGAAGTACTTCGCGATGCACCACGAGGCGCTGGAGGACGACGCGCGGGCGGGGAAGACCCGCGCCGAGCAGATCCTCGACCAGCTTGGCCCGATCGTCGAGAGCTACCGAGCCGAGGCCGACAGCGACGATCCGCACCCGGCCGGCGGGCGGTTCAGCCCCGAGCACGGCGACTTCGCGGTGCGGATCATCGCGGCCATCCTGTCCGGAGAGCCGACCCGGTTCATCCTGAACGTCGAGAATCAGGGCGCGATCGACGGGCTTCCCGACGACGCGGCCGTCGAGCTGCCGTGCATCGTGCACGGACGCGAGATCGAGCGCGTGCCGATGGGGCCGATGCCCGACCAGGTCGCCGGCCTCGTGCTGCAGATGGCCAAGCACGCTCGCCTGGCGAGCGATGCGGCTGTCAGCGGCGATCGCGTGGTTGCGCTGCAGGCGCTGATGGCGCACCCGCTGGTCAACGACCTGCCCTCTGCCGAGGCGATGCTCGACGAGCTGCTGGAGGCCCACAGGGCACACCTGCCGCAGTTCGCCCTGGTTTGATCAGAGGTCGGTCGGCACCAGCGAGAACATGACGCTGTCGCAGCGGCTGCCTCGGTTTTCCATGTAGCGGCGCAGGACCGCCTCCCGCGTGAAGCCGGCCCGTTCGGCAACCGCCTGTGACGCTGTGTTGCCCGTCATGGTCTGCAGCTGGAGGCGCCACAGTCCGAGATCGAGGATGGCCCAGCGCGAGAGCAGTCGAAGCGCGCGGGTGGCAACGCCGCGCCCCCGATGCTCGGCGACCATCCAGTAGCCCGTTTCGGCCATGCCGTCCTCCCCGGACAATCCGAGCCCGATCGTTCCCATCAGCTCGTCACCCTCGGCCGGCGAGATGGCGAGGTTCAGCTCGTCTGCGGGGCGAACCGCCTCGGCGTTCCGCGCCAGGTACGCCTCGGCATCGGCGAGCGAGTAGGGGCACCGGGATCAGGGGGATGAACCTCGCGATCAGCGGATCGGCGCATGCTCGGGCAATCGCGCCGGCGTCCGCACCGCTGAACGGGCGAAGCCGGATCACGCCGTCGGTCAGCGGAGGGTCGGGAAGCTTCACTGCCTGTCCTCGGCAAGCAGCGAGAACATGACCGCGTCGCGGCGCTCGCCGTGGAGGTCGTACCACTGGCGAAGCACACCCTCGCGGACGAATCCCGCGCGCGTTGCGACGGTCATCGACACGGGGTTCTCCGGGTCGGTGATCAACTGCACCCGCTGGAGCGGCAGCTCGGCCAGGGCCCAGCGCGAGAGCAGGCGAAGCATCCGCGTCGCGACGCCACGCCGGCGGTGGGTGGGGGAGACCCAGTAGCCGGTCTGGGCAATCCCCGGCTCGAGCACTCGCAGTCCGATTGCCCCCATCAGCGTTCCCGTTGCGGGCTCGGCGCCGACGAGCCGCAGTTGTCCCCGGTCGAGCGCGGGTACGGCGTCGGTGAAGAAGTCAAGGGCGTCGCGCTCGGTGTAGGGAATCGGGATCGCCGGCAGGAACTGGCGGCTGCCGGGGTCGTTGAGGCTACGAACGGCGCTGGGGACGTCATCCAATGACCATGGGCGCAGGATGACCTGGTCATCTGCGAGCGGCGGGTCGGGGTAGCTCACGGGCATCCAGCGAGGATAGAGCCGAACCAATTGGTTCGATTTCTGTTAATGGTCGAATCAGTTGTTGCATTCGTCCGACGGCGCTGGCATACTCGCTGCTCGGCGCGACGGCGCGCCGGATTTTTTCACGTTGGAGCGATGAGGCTCCGGCTTTCCCACTGGGGACGGCCGGGGCCTTTTGTCGTTTTCAGGGTCGGACAAGGAGGAGGACAGGGGATGAGCCCAGCGGATCTGACGATTGCGGCAAACACCATCTGGGTCGTGGTGGCGGCGGTGCTCGTGATGTTCATGCAGGCCGGCTTTGCGTTCCTGGAGACAGGTATGACACGTATGAAGAACGCGGCGCACGTGGCAGGCAAGAACGTGCTGACGTTTGCACTCTGCTCGCTTGTCTACTGGGCGGTGGGCTTCGGCATTGCCTTCGGCGACGGCGGGAACGGCCTTATCGGCACGAGCGGCTTCCTGCCGGACTCAAACGACCTGCTCGGCGTGGCGCAGGCGCCGTTCAGCTTCTTCGGCGCCATCCCCGGTGCCGCCGCGTACTTCTTCCAGGTCGTCTTCGCCGGTGTGTCGGTGGCGATCGTCTGGGGCGGCATGGCGGAACGGGCCAAGCTGTGGGTGTACTTCGCGTTCGGCGCGGTCTTCACGATCATCTACTCGGTCGTCAGCCACTGGGTCTGGCACGCCGACGGATGGCTGTTCGGTCTGGGGATGCAGGACTTCGCGGGCTCCACGGTGGTGCACTACCAGGGCGCCCTTGCCGCGCTCGCGGGCGCACTGCTGCTCGGTGCCCGCATCGGCCGGTTCGGCGCCGACGGCCGCGGCACCGCGATCGCCGGCCATAACATGCCGTACGCCGTGCTCGGCGTCATCATCCTCTGGTTCGGGTGGTTCGGCTTCAACGCCGGCTCGACGCTCGGCGTGGTGTCGGGAGACAGGCTCGGGTATTTCGCGTACGTCGCGACGACCACGAACCTCGCAGCCGCCGCGGGCGGCCTGGGAGGGATCCTCGTCAGCTGGGCGTTCGTCCATCGCAAGCCCGACCTCTCCATGCTGCTGAACGGCGTGTTGGCCGCATTGGTTGCCGTGACGGCGGCATGCGGATTCGTGGCGCCATGGGCCGCGGTGCTGATCGGCTTCGTGGCGGCTGCGGTCGCCGTCTGGGGCATCGGCCTGGTCGAGCGGATGGGCATCGACGACCCCATCGGCGCCGTTGCGGTGCACGGCTTGGCCGGCGTGTGGGGCACGCTGGCGACGGGCCTGTTCGCCGTGCCTTCGCTGGCCGACAACCTGGCCACCGGGCAGGGCGGCCTCTTCTACACCGGTGACCCCCACCAGCTCGGCATCCAAGCGCTCGGTCTTGCCGCAGTCGGGCTGTTCACCTTCTCCACCTCGTTCGGGAGCCTGTGGGTGATGAAGCGCTTGTGGGGCATCCGCGTGGAGGAGCAGACCGAGCTCGACGGCCTCGACCTCGCCGAGCATGGAACCTGGGGCTACCCGGAGTTCGGCATCGCCGAGGTGCCGGTAGTTCAGCCGGTGCCGGCAGTGCACGCGGCCTGAGCTCGCACGGGCGGCGGGGCGCAAGGACACCCGCCCCGCCGCCCGCTGCGTTTCGGCAGGGTTGACAGCGCGTCGGCATCTCGTTACACTCGCGAACATCGTTCGGCATTGTCGAATACAAGTCGGATTCAGAATCGACTGCCGATACACGCGAGCCGCGGGAGGTGCGGACGATGGAAGAGAACTCTCTGGCCCAAAAGCTGGGAGCTGAGGCGGTCGGAACGGCCGTGCTCGTGTTCCTCGGAGCCGGATCGGTGCCTGCGCTGTACCTGGCCCGTGGAGGTGAGGGCGGGGCGCCGTTCACGGGCGCGGAGCTGTTTGCCATCTCCGCTGCCTTCGGCCTCGCCGTGATCGCGATGGTCTACACCATCGGCAAGATCTCCGGATGCCACATCAACCCCGCTGTGACCCTCGCGATGGCGGTCACCAAGCGGATGCCATGGTCACAGGCCGGGCCGTACGTCGTCGCGCAGTGTATCGGCGGGACGCTCGGTGGCCTCGCGATCTGGGGCGTGTTCGCGCACAAGGTCGATGTGGCCGGGGTCGGCCATGTCTCGTATGCGGCCGACGTCAGCATCGGATCAGCCATGCTGAACGAGGGCCTCGGTACGGCCATCCTGCTGTTCACCATCCTCGGGATCGTGGACAAGCGCGGCGGAGCCGACCTGCTGGCGGGCCTGGTCATCGGCCTGATCGTGATCGGCATCATCATCACCGTGGGCCCGCAGACCGGCGCCGCGATCAACCCCGCCCGCTACACGGGCACGCTGTTCACGTCGGCATTCGCCGGCCTGTCCACCGACTGGGGTCAGGTATGGGTCTACTGGGCGGCTGATGTGGCCGGCGCTCTTGCCGGTGTGTTCGCATACGACCTGCTCGCAAAGCCGCGCGTGGTGGCCTACGGCCGTCCCGCTGTTGAGCCGGCGCACGAGTCGACGGCCGTCGAGTCGGCCGCGTGACCCGGATCGTTCTACCATCTACGAACGCGCAGAGGAGCGTGCAGTCATGAGCGTCGCCGCACAGGTCGTCAAGAAGTTCATCAACGATCCGGACAACGTCGTCCCCGAGGCGCTCGCGGGAATCGCCGCCGCGCATCCGGGGCTCGTCAGGGTCGATCTCGAGAACCAGCTGGTGATCCGGGCGGATGCGCCCGTGCAGGGCAAGGTCGGGCTCGTCTCCGGCGGTGGCTCCGGCCACGAGCCGCTGCATGGCGGGTTCGTCGGCCTGGGCATGCTGGACGCAGCCTGTGCCGGTGCGGTGTTCACATCGCCGGTGCCGGATCAGATGGCTGCTGCTTCGAAGGCGGTCGACGGCGGAGCCGGTGTGCTCCACATCGTCAAGAACTACACGGGCGACGTGCTCAACTTCAAGATGGGCGCCGAGCTCGCCGAGGACGAGGGTGTCGAGGTCGCGAGCGTCCTGATGGACGACGACGTCGCGGTACAGGACTCCCTCTACACGGCCGGGCGGCGCGGAGTGGGCGCAACGGTGCTGGCGGAGAAGCTTGCCGGCGCGCGTGCCGAGGCCGGCGGCTCGCTGTCCGAGGTCGCCGACGTTGCGAAGAAGGTAAACGACCGTGCGCGATCGTTCGGCGTCGCGCTGAGCTCCTGTGCGACACCCTCCAGCGGAGGGCCGATCTTCGACCTCGGCCCCGACGAGATCGAGGTCGGCGTGGGCATCCACGGCGAGCCGGGCCGGCGGCGTGCGAAGCATGCCCCGGCGAAGGAGATCGTCGAGATGATGCTGGAGCCGATCCTCGAGGATCTGCGTCCTCAGGACGGCACGAAGGTGCTTGCCTTTGTGAACGGCCTCGGCGGCACGCCGCTGCTCGAGCTGTACCTGCTGTTCAACGAGGTCAACCTCCAGCTCGGCGATCGCGGCGTGAGCATCGCACGCAGCCTGGTGGGCAACTACATCACCAGCCTCGAGATGGCCGGCGCGTCGATCACGCTGCTCACCCTCGACGATCAGCTGACGGCGCTGTGGGACGCACCGGTGCAGACCGCGGCGCTGCGGTGGGGCCGCTGAACGTGAACGCAGAGACCGTAAGCCGCTGGATGAGCCTGTGTGCGTCGGCGATTGCCGAGCAGCGGGACTATCTCACCCAGTTGGATGCGGCCATCGGCGATGCGGATCACGGATCGAACATGACCCGCGGGTTCGCCGCTGTCGAGGAGAAGCTCGCTTCCCTCGACGGCGGCATGCCCCCGGGGAAGGTCCTGATCACCGCGGGCTCCACGCTCGTCTCCACCGTGGGAGGTGCAAGCGGGCCGCTTTGGGGAACCGCGCTGCGCCGGGCGGGACGCAGCCTGGGTGATGCGGAGACGATCGAACCGGCGTCGCTCGCGGACGCCATGGAGGCTGCGGTGGCGGGCGTGGTGGAACTGGGCGCGGCTCAGCCGGGCGACAAGACGATGGTCGACGCGCTGCAGCCCGCCGCTGATGCCCTGCGCGCCGCATTGAACGGTGGAGGCAATGCCACGCAGGCGCTTGCCGCCGCACGGACGGCGGCAGAGGATGGGATGCGCGCGACGGTGCCCATGCTGGCCCGCAAGGGGCGCGCGTCGTATCTCGGCGAGCGGTCGATCGGGCACCAGGATCCCGGTGCGACGTCCGCCGCGATTATCGTGGCGGCGCTCGAGCAAGCGGTCGGCGCAGAGCCATGAACGACCAGATTCTGCGTGGTCACCCCGCTGCGCCGGGGGCCGCGCTCGGCCCCGCGTGGACATTTGCTGCGAGCGCCGAGGCGGTGGCAGGCACACCCGACCAGGAGGCGGCCCGGACGGAGCAGGCCCTGCGCCAGGTTGCCGACGAGCTTGGCGCGCTGGCCGAGCGGCTGACGGCTGACGGGCATGCGGCCGACGCGGAGATCGTCGAGACGAATCGCCTGATGGCCGAGGATCAGGCGCTGCTGCAGACTGCGTTGTCGGTCGCCAGGGCGGGTGAGCCCGCGGCGCGGGCGATCCTTACGGCAGCGGAGCCGCACATCGCCGCGCTGGCGGCGCTGGATGACCCCACCCTCGCGGCGCGCGCCGCGGACCTGCGGTCGATCGCCAGGCGTGCGGCTGAGGTTGCGAACGGCTCCCGCGCCGAGCCGCCGCACGGCGCGGTGGTCTTGGCAGACGATCTGGGCCCCGGCGACGTTGCTGCGTGGGCCAAGCAGATCAGCGCAATCGTCCTTGCAGCCGGCGCGAGCACCGCGCACGCTGCGATCGTCGCGCGCTCGCTCGGCATTCCGCTCGTCACCGGCATCGGTGCCGAGGGGCTTGCCATTCCCGACGGCGAGCAGATCGCCGTCGACGCCGATCGCGGCCTTGTCGTTCGCCGGCCGGCCGCCGCGACGCGCGTCCGCGTGGCGGAGCGGATCGCCCGCGCGGAGGAGGAGGCGGAGCGCGTTCGGCGCGAGCGGCACGATCCGGCGGTGACCGCCGACGGCCGCTCGGTGCGGCTGCTGTCGAACGCCGGAACGGCGGCCGAGGTGGAGGCCGCGCTCGAGGCAGGAGCTGAGGGCATCGGGTTGTTGCGCAGCGAGCTCGCGTTCATGGAAGCGGACGGGTGGCCGTCCCGGCAGGCGCATGCGGCCGCGCTGAGGCCGATGCTGGAGCTGCTTCCGCACCGGATCGCCACCGTCCGGACACTCGACTTCGGCGGCGACAAGACGCCGCCCTTCCTCGCTTCGAGCGGCGCGCAGAGCATGCTCGGGCCGCGCGGCATCAGGCTGGCGCTCGCGGCTCCGGACGGGATCCGCCCGCAGTTGCAGGCGCTGATGGAGGTCGCGGGCGACGCGCTGGTGCGGATCCTGATCCCGATGGTGACTGAGGCGGCCGAGATCGACGCCGTGCGGGAGATGGCAAACGCCGCTCGTGACGAGGTCGCGCCGGGAGCGCCCGACCCAATCGTGGGGGCGATGATCGAGGTGCCGGCAGCAGCCCTGAATGCCCAGGTGCTGGCCCGCCGCAGCGACTTTCTGTCGATCGGGACGAACGACCTCGTGCAGTACACGCTGGCAGCCGACCGCCAGAACCCCGATGTCGCCGAGCGCGCGGTTGCGTACCACCCGGCGGTCGTGCGGTTGATCAGCCGCGTGGTCGCGGCCGGGCATCAGGCGGGCATTCCGGTGGACGTCTGCGGCGAGGCTGCAGGCGATGCGGAGGTGCTTCCGCTGCTGATCGGGTTCGGCGTGGACGAGCTGAGCGTGTCGCCGGCTCGCATCGCTTCGACCCGGCGGATGATCCGGGGGCTTTCGGCCAAGTACGCGCGCGCCGCTGCGGCGGCGGCGCTTTCGGCGGCCACCGCGGCGGAGGTCGCTGTGTGTGCGACGGCGGCCCTCGGCGAGCCGGTGTCAGGCGAGGGTCTCGAGCAGGCCGGAGATCGCGTCGAGCGCCGCTGAGGCGCCGGTGCCGTTCGTCTCCACCTCAACCGACGAGCCGCCCGTGGCGCCGAGTGCGAGCACCTGCAGGATGCTGCGGGCATCGGCTTGGCGGCCGTTGCTGCGAAGCGTCACTGCGGCCTCATGCTGCGCCGCGGCGCGCACCACGGCTCCTGCGGGGCGGGCGTGCAGATCGACGTCCGCGGGCAGCACGACCGTGCGGCGAAGGCTGCCGTTAGAGCTTGCGGACACTCCACGCCTCCTCTGCGGCCGCTTTCACGGCATCCATGTCGCCGCCGATCGACGCGGTGACCGCCGCTGCGACGGCTCCCTCGACCAGCGGAGCGTCGGCGAGCACCGCGGTGACCCCGTCGGGCAGCCCGTCCTCCAGTGCGGCGCGGACGCTCAGCACCGCGCTGCCCAGGTCGACCAGCACGACGACGCCCGCTCCTGCGTCCGCCGAGGCGATCGCCTCGGCCACTCTGCCGCCGTCGGTCCCGAGCGTGTTCTCCGGGCCACCGCCGGCGGGAATGATGCGAACGGAGTCTCCAGCGACCTCCCCCGCCAGCAGCGCCAGTCCCTCAGCGATTGCGGCGGAGTGCGAGACCAATACAATGCCCGGCGAACCCGCGTCTTGCATGAAGCGATTCTACAATGTCGAACAGCGTTCGGCAACTGCGAAGATCTGAGGCGATTTGGCCATCCAGTCCATTGAGCGTGCTGCCGCCATCCTCCGGGCGCTCGCCGGTGGGCCGAGACGCCTCGGCGTCTCCGAGCTGAGCGAGCGGCTGGGGCTTGCCAAGGGCACCGTGCACGGCCTCCTGCGGGCGCTGCAGGAGGAGGGATTCGTCGAGCAGGATGCTGAGAGCGGCAAGTACCAGCTCGGCGCGTCGCTGCTGCAGCTCGGCAATATCTACCTCGACGTCAACGAGCTCCGCGGCCGGGCGCTTGCCTGGTCGGACAATCTCGCCATCAGAACCGGCGAGGCGGTGCGCGTCGGGACACCGCACGGCGACGGTGTGCTCGTCATCCACCACGTCTTCCGGCCTGACAACACCCTGCAGATCCTCGAGGTCGGTGCCCATCTACCGATGCATGCGACGGCGCTCGGAAAGGTGCTGCTCGCCCACAGGCCCGACGACGTGGAGGCGCTGGACGGCCTGTCCCGACTGACCAAGTCGACGATCGTCTCGCGGCCGGCGCTGGAGCGAGCGCTCGAGACCGTGCGGCAGAACGGCTGGGCGGCGGAGCGTGAGGAGGCGGTGATCGGCGAGGCCTCCGTGGCGGCTCCGATCTTCGACCGCCGCGGGGAGGCAACCGGCGCGATCGGCGTCGTCGGCGCCGTCGAGCGCATCTTCACCGGCCGGACGCCACGGCCGGAGCTCGTGGCCCATGTCCGCGATGCCGGCCGCGCGATCTCGCGCGATCTCGGCGGGGCGCGCTACTGACGGGGCCCACGGTGGCGGATCGAGCCGAACTCCGCGAACGACGGGCAACGGTGCTCCATCCCGACCTGCGGCGTGACGTCCGGATGCTGGGCGATGCGCTCGGCACGGTGCTGGTCGAGCAGTGTGGCGAGGAGCTGCTCGAGGTCGTCGAGCGATTGCGCAAGCTGTCCCAGCGGGCCCGGCGCTCCGGTGCCGTCGCCGATCGCGAGGCGCTGATCGCGACGGTGCGCATGCTCGACACCGGCAACCGGGCCAACGCTTTGCGCGCCTTCGCGCTGTACTTCCAGCTGGTCAACATCGCCGAGCAGCACCACCGGGTGCGCCGGCTGCGCGACCGCCCGCCCGACGCCGAGACGCTGGACGGCGTCGACCGTGCGGTGCCGGACGAGCGCACCCGGCTGGAGGCGGCCGGGCACGCCGACCTCCGCCTCGTGCTCACGGCGCATCCGACGGAGGCGGTGCGTCGCACCGTGCTGCAGGCGCAGTACCAGATCGCCGGTCTCCTGCGCAGGCTCGACGAGCAGGGAGACGGCCGGCGTGCGATCGAGCCGACGCTGCTCGAGCACGTCACCATCCTCTGGCAGACAGATGAGGTGCGGTCGATCCGGCCGGCGGTGGCCGACGAGGTGCGGCAGGCGCTGTGGGTGTTCGAACGGAGCCTGATCGACGCCGCCGGGGGGCTGGCCGACGACTGGGCGGGCCGCTACGGCGGTGCCCGCTTTCCGCTTCGATTCGGCAGCTGGATCGGCGGCGACCAGGACGGCCACCCGGAGGTCGGACCTGACGACTTCCGCGACGCGCTCGAGCGTGCGCGGCAGCTGCTGCTGCGTCGCTACCGCGACGAGCTACGTGAGCTGGCGCGCTCGCTTGGCATGTCCGACACGCTCGGCGGCGCGACGCCGGAGCTGATCGCCTCGATCCACCGGGACGAGCAGATCCTGCCGTGGGTGGCCGCGGAGGTGGGGGAGCGCAATGCCACCGAACCGTACCGCCGGAAGCTGACGGCGATGCACCGGCGCATCGACAACGAGCTGACGGGTCGTGACGAGCCAGGCTACGGATCGCCGCAGGAGTTTCACGACGATCTCGAGGTGCTCGACCGCAGCTTGCGAGCCAATCGCGCTGCCCGGATCGCCAACGGTCGACTGAGCTCCCTGCGACGGTTGTTCGACGTGTTCGGGCTCCACCTGGCACGTATCGATGTTCGAGTTCACACCGAGCGGCTGCACGCGCCCGACGAACGGCTGCCGGCAACGCTCGAGGCGATTGCCGCGGCCCGCCGGCGGTTCGGCCCGGAGTCGTGCGGGCGCCTGGTCGTCTCGGGGGTCGAGTCGGCCGACGACGTCAGAGCGGCGCTTGCGGTGGCGCAGTACGCGGGCGTGCCGGTGGAGGTCGTCCCGATCTTCGAGTCGATCGGCGCGTTGCAGGCGGCACCGGCGATCGTCGCCGAGCTGATGGAGGACTCCACGTATCGCCGCTCGGTCGGCGGGGAGGCGGCGGTCATGGTCGGCTACTCGGATTCGGGCAAGGACGGCGGCTTCCTGACGGCCCAGTGGGAGATCCACCAGGCACAGATCGGGCTGGCCGAGGTGGCGCGCGCGGCGGGCGTCGGCGTGCGCATCTTCCATGGGCGCGGCGGCTCCGTGGGTCGCGGCGGCGGGCCGACGTTCGAGGCGATCCTGGCGCAGCCGCCGGGTCAGCCGCCGGGGCATGTCGAGATCACCGAGCAGGGCGAGACGATCACCTTCAAGTACATGCCGCCCGGGCTCGCCCGCCGGAATCTGGAGTCGGCGCTCTCGGCCACGCTGCTCGCCGCGGCCGGCGGGCCGCGGCCCCCCGGCTCCCACACGGGCTTGATGGATGCAATGTCCGCCCGCGCGCATCACGCCTATCGCGCGCTGGTCTGGGAGGAGCCGGCGTTCCCGGCCTTCATGCGACGCTTCACGCCGCTCGACGAGTTGGTGCTGGTCAACATCGGCTCGCGGCCGGCGCGGCGCCCTCAGACGGAGGAAGCGGGCCTGCAGGGGCTGCGCGCTATCCCATGGGTGTTCGCCTGGACGCAGACGCGGGCGCTGATCCCCGCATGGTTCGGCGTGGGGGCGGCTCTCTCCCTCGCCGCCGAGGGATCCGACGAGCTCGAACAGCTCCGCGCCGCGTATCGTGAGTGGCCGTTCGTGCGCACGCTGATCGACAACGTCGAGATGTCGCTCGCGAAGTCGGCGATGGAGATCTCCCGCCTGTATCTCGACCTCTGCGGGGACATGCCGGACGCCGAGCGCCTGTACGGCATCATCGAGCGCGAGCACGACGCTGCGCGCGACGGCGTCCTGCGGGTGGTGCAGAGCGATGCGCTGCTCGACCGCCACCCCGTTCTTCGCCGCAGCATCGAGCTGCGCAACCCGTACGTCGACCCGATCAACGCCATCCAGGTCGAGCTGCTCCGCGCCTGGCGATCTCCCCAGGCGACCGATGCCGAGCGCGAGGCCGTGCGCCGTCCGCTGGCGCGCTCGATCGCGGGTGTTGCGGCCGCGCTGCGCAACACCGGTTGACGGACGGCCGCCCGGGGCGGCGAGGATAGGGTGCGCCGGTGACCCGCCGGAAGGTTGACAGCGCAGACGCGATGCTTGTGTTCGCGAACGTGCTGTGGTCGCTCAACTATGCGACTACGAAACTGGGCTTCGAAGACTGGAATCCGCTGTCGTTCTCGGCGTCGCGCTTTCTCGTCGCGGGAGTCCTCTTTGCGACCTATGTGCGGTGGCGTGAAGGATCGATCGCCATCCGTCGGGCGGACGTGCCGCTGGTGGTCGCCGTGGCAGCGGTCGGCATCCTGCTCAACCAGGTCACGTTCACCTTCGCCGTGGACAGGACCACCGCAGGGAACGTCGCGCTGATCCTCGGGTCAGCGCCGGCGTTCGCCGCGCTGTTTGCCTCGATGCTTCGCCACGAGCATGTCCGGCCGCGCCACTGGGCCGCCCTTTGCGTGTCGGTGGCGGGCGTCGCGATCGTGATCCAGGGCGGCTCGGGTGTCCATGGGTTCAGCCTCGTCGGCGACCTGCTGGCCGTCGGTGCCGCGGTCACGTGGGCGGCCTACTCGGTGATGCTGCGGCCGTTGTTCGCGAAGTACTCGGCCGCGAGGATCAGCGCCGTGATGATCCTGCTCGGCGGCGTCATGCTGGTGCCGGTCTCGCTGCCGCAGATGCTGTCACAGGACTGGGGAGCTCTCGACGGCGTGTCGCTTTCGACCTGGGGCTACTCGGTGGTGTTCCCGCTGCTTGTCACCAACCTGCTCTACTTCCGGTCGCTGCGGCGGGTGGGTGCGTCGCGGGCGACGCTGTACATGTACCTGCAGCCGTTCCTGGGCGCGTTGTTTGCGGCAGCCATCCTCGGCGAGTCCGTGACGGCCGTGCAGGTGGCCGGTGGCGTGGTGATCGTCCTCGGTGTGTCGCTTGGCCAGCTGTTGCCGGGGGCGACGTTGCGCAATGACACGCAGGCGTCAGCGAGGACTCAGCCGCAGCGGGAGTCGCAGCCGGAAGGCTGATCCCGGACCGTCGGTCAGCTCGATCGTGCCGCCGGAGCTCTCCGCGAGCCGCCGTGCGAGCGCGAGACCGAGACCGGCACCGCCGGAGGACGCCGCTGCAGCGCCGCCGCGAGCTCCCGGCTCGAAGATCGTCGTCCGTTCCTCGGCGGAGACGCCGGCACCGTCGTCGACTACCGCGAAGACCGCCTGGCCTGCCTGCGCAGTGACCGCGACGGTCACCTTCGAGCGCGCGTACCGGCACGCGTTGTCGACGATCGGCTGCAGCGTTCGCACCGCCAGCTCCTCGTCGATGTCGAGCGGCTCCCGGCTGGGCGATTCCAGCAGCACCACCTCGACGCCGCGCTCGCCGGCAAGCTCGGCGCACGCCTCCACGACCCGCCGCGCCACAGCATTCGGGTCGGCGGTGCCACTGCGCACGCCGGCCTCTGCCCGTGCGGCATCCAGCAGGGCGTCGATGATGCGGGTCATCTCGCGGGCGTTCCGCTCCACCGCGGCGAGCGCGGTGCGGTACTCGCTCGGGCTTCGATCGCGACGCAGCGCAAGCTCGGCCTCGGTCGCCACACGGGCGAGCGGTGTGCGCAGCTCGTGCGAGATCTCGGCGGTGAGACGCTGCTCCCGGCGCAGCGTGCCGGCGATCCGCGTGAGCAGGGCGTCGAGCGTGGCGGCAAGCTCCGTCAGCTCGTCTGTGGGCGGACCGAGGTCGAAGCGGCGGTCGAGCTCGTGCGCGCTCCAGGCCCGCGCCGACCCTGCCATCCGGCTCACCGGCTGAAGGGCCTGCTCCAGGAGCCGCCGGGTGACAAGCGCGACGACCGCGAGCAGGAGCACCGACATCAGCACCGAGGCCACCAGCGCGGCGCGCTTCGCGTTCTCATACGGCTTCAGCGAGACGCCGGCGATTACGGTGCCGATGCGCCGTCCGCCTTCGACGACAGGCACCGCCTCGAGCAGCACGTCGGCGCCGGCGACTTCCTGCGACGAACGCCCGCTCGTCGCCAGCGCCTGCGCCGCCACATTCAGCGCGGGCGATGTGCGGGGCTCCTCGACCGGCCGGTCGCCCGCGAAGACCCAGATCGGCGAGTCGCCGACCCCGGCATCGGCCGCCTCGCCCACCTTGACGGCTCCTGATGAGGTGTCCAGCGCCGCCAGCTCCGCTGTTGCACGTGCACGTGCCTGGTCGGCGGCGTTCGCGTCGAGGCGCTGTGCGAGGAGCAGGTTGAACGCGGCCACAAGGGCCACGAGCGCCAGGGCCACGGAGGCAAGTGCCGTGATCACGAGCCTCGTCCGGAGACCTCTCATCGGAACACGTATCCGACCCCATGCACCGTCGCGAGCTCGGCGGAGCTCTCCAGCTCGCGCAGCTTCCGGCGCAGACGGGCGATGTAGACATCGAGCGTGTTGTCATGCGCGATCGCTCCGTGGGGCCATCCTGCCTGCACCAGCTCTCTGCGGCGGACGGCTTCGCCGGCGCGTGCGACGAGGAGGGCCAGGAGCCGGTATTCCGTCGGTGTCAGCGGGGTGCTGCGGTCGCCGCGCTGAGCGGCGTGCGTGACCGGGTCGACGACGATGTCGGCGGCGGCTGCAGGCGCGGGCGGGCTGCGCCGGAGCAGTGCGTGTAGCCGCGCGACGAGCTCTGCGAACGCGAACGGCTTGGTCAGGTAGTCGTCGCCGCCTGCGGCGAACCCTGCCAGCCGGTCGGGAAGCGCGTCGCGAGCGGTCAGGAACACCACCGGCGCGGTGACGCCCCGTGCCCGCAGCGACTGGCACAGATCTCGGCCGTCGGCGTCCGGAAGCCCGATGTCGACCACCACGCCGTCCGGCGGATGGCGCTCCGCAAGCTCGAGGAGGCGGGCCGCTGTGGCGGCGCCGAACACGTCGAACCCCTCCTCACGAAGGCCGCGGAGCACCACTTCCCGAAGCTCGGGATCGTCCTCCGCAACCAGGATCCGAGGCCCGCTCACTCCTCGCGAAGTATCGCACCAAGCGGCAGCCGGCCAATCATGCGGATCGTGAGAGTGGCTGCAACCGCCGCGGCGAGGATCGCCGAGAGGCCCAGCCCGCTGAGGAACATCCACGGCACCGACAGCTGGTCGGGCGGCGGGTCGAAGACGTGCTTGAGCATCGCAACGAGCATCAGGGAGAGCAGCCATCCCAGACCCCCGGCGAGGATCAGCGCGGCGCCGAGCACCATGACGACCTCGCTCCAGAGGAATGCCGAGATCTCGCGGACCGATGCGCCCAGCGCCGCCATTGTCGCGAACTCCTGCCGTCGTTCGCCGATCGCCAGGGCGACGAACAGGCTCATCGCGCCGGCCGCGAGGATCAGGCTGAACGCCTGCTCGATGCGGCTGATGCCGCTGAGGTCGACGGTCGTGATCGAGCTGGTCGTCTGCCGCACCTGATCCTTGATGTTCTTCACCGAGCCGCCGAGGGGCACCACCGCGGCGCCGACCCGCTTGGCGACTGCTGACGGGTCGCTGCTCGTCTTGGCGAAGATGACGTTGGGCCCGGGGCCGTTGGTCACCTGTTCCAGATACGACAGGTTGGTGACCATGAATGAGTCCTTTGGCGCCGATGGGAACTCCTGCACGACACCGACGACATGGAACGGCGCGACGCGGAACTTCCCGGTGCTGTGGTCGAGCACGCGCAGCCGCAGGAGGTCACCCACGTTCAGCTGGTAGTCGGTGATCGTCTCCCTGGAGACCAGGATCCCATCGCTGGTGGTCTTCAGCCGGTCGATCATCTGCTGAGCCGACCCGCCGAGGAAGTACGAGTCGCGTAGCGTGGTTGCGCGGGTGAACGTCGATGCGTCGATGCCGTAGGTGTCCTGCAGATCGGGGCCGACATACGCGTACGCGTGGTCCAGCGCAGTCGTCGCCGTCACGCCGCGCACGGCCGAGACGGTGGGCGCGAGCTTCGGCGCCGCGCCGGCCCGCGGCGCCGTGACAGCCAGGTCCGCCCCCAGCGTGAGCTGCGCATCGACCGCGGCCTGGTGGTCGTAGGTCGCGGTGAAGAGGCCGAGGTTGACGCCGAAGGCCAGCAGGAGACCGGCCACCACCAGTCCGCGGTTGATGGCGGCGCCGCGGCGGCCGGCACTGGCGAGCACGAACCCACGCAGCGTGGTTGCCCGCGAGCCGCCGAGTCGTGATCCCGTCCAGGCCAGCAGCCCGCCGCGCAGGCGCACCATCAGCAGGGTGGCCCCGATCCAGAGCAGGGCCGGTGCGAAGAACATGTAGACCGACAGCGACAGCGTCGGGTTCGAATCGGGGTTGACGACCGCCGAGAAGCCGGTGCTCGCGGTGAGCCAGTAGATCAGCCCGCTCACCGCCAGTGCGAGGACGTCGAGGTAGAGGCGCTGCCACAGTGGCTTCCTGCTGCGGCGGACGGACTGCCGTGCTTCGCTGATCGAGGCCCGCAGCACATCCGAGATCGCGGCAAGGCGCGCTGCCAGCGCACCGCCGACGGCGAGAATGATGCAGATAGCGACGACGACGGCGACGACGGCCGTGGTGAGGCCCGAGCGTCCGACGAGCCATGACACGGTGGCGACCGCGAGGGCTGCGCCGAGCAGCCCGCTGATGATGCCGAGCAGGACGCTCTCGACGCCGGCCAGCGTGAAGAGGTTGCGCCGCGTGGCGCCCCGTGCCCGGAGCAGCGCGAGTTCACGGCGGTCGCGCTCTGCTGTCCCCAACGCCGCCAGGTACGCCAGTCCGAGGGCGATCAGCGCCCCCGGGACCGCAAGCATGATGTAGAGCGTCTCCGCCCACAGCGCATCGCCGGCGGCGCCCGTCAGGCCGCTTTCGAGATTGTCGACGAACTGCACCTTGCCGGTGAGGTCGCGCTCGATGCGGTTCTTGGTCTGGGTGGCCTGCTTCAGCGCCGAGCTCGGGCTTCCGGTCAGTGTGGCGGGGTCGACCTGGGCCTGCACCTGCCACTGGACGCCGGTCTGTGCGCCCGGGACGGCGTTCGTCAGCGGCGAGGCGGTACCCGACCCGCCGTATGCCGGCGCGACGTGCGCGGCGAACGTGCTGAACGGCATCACGATGACCTCGGCGGGCGGCTGCGCGGGTGCGGGACCAAGGAGCGGGTTGAGCGGCTGGAACAGCACGTCGCTCGCCGTGACGACAGCGACGCCGCTCACGGTGAAGGACTGCGGCTTGACGCCGGGGGCGGGCCGCAGCGAGATGGTGTCGCCTACCCGCGCCTGCAACGTGGCCGCGAGCTGCTGGTCGAGGACGACCTTTCCGTTCACGAGCCCGCCCTGGAGGAAGCGGATCGTGTGGAAGTTGTCGGTGTAGTCCGGCGGGACGGCCAGGATCGATCCGCTGGACGAGCGGGCGGTGCCGGCCGGGGATTGATGCGCAGCGCCGTCGAATGGCGCCGTAGCCGATGGCGCTGCGTGAAGCACGCCGCTCTCACCGGCCACCTTCGCCGCGATCGACGTCGCCTGCTGCTCCGACCCCAGCGGACCCTGCCAGTCGACCGGGACGCTGCGTACGGCGGTGCCCGTCATGGTGGAAAGGGAATGAGAGATGAACACCAGCATCGACCCGAGCAGCGAGACGGCCGCCGCGAGCACCAGGACGCGGACGAGGGTGCGGGCCGGCTCGCGGACGAGCCACGATGTGGCGAGACGGACCGAGATCATGCGAACGCCCCCTGCCGGACGATCCGACCGTCGAGGATTTCGATCTCCCGGTCGACCCGCGCGACGACATTGGTGTCGTGTGTCGCGATCACCAGTGTGAAGCCGAGCTCGCGGCGCAGCGCCTCGATCAGGTCAAGGATCCGCTCGCTCGTATCCGAATCCAGGTGGCCGGTGGGCTCATCGCAGAGCAGCACCCGCGGTGCCTGTGCGACGGCGCGGGCGAGCGCCACGCGCTGCGCCTCGCCACCGGACAGCTCGCCGGGAAGGCTGTCGGCCTTGTTCGCGAGGCCGACGAGCTCGAGCAGGTCGGTGGGAGAGAAGCGGGTCTCGCCGCGCGAGACGTGCCTCGCGAAGCTGACATTCTCGAACGCGGTCAGCGTGGGGAGGAGGTTCGCCCCCTGGAACACGTAGGCGATGCCGTGCGCCCGGGCGTGGCTGCGCGCGCGGGCGTCGAGTGACGAGAGCGGCTTCCGGTCCCAGTTGACGACGCCCGCCGTGGGGACGATCAGCCCACCCATCACGTGCAGCGCCGTCGTCTTCCCGGAGCCGGACCTGCCCCAAAGCGCAACGGAGTCGCCGCGGTCGACGGTCAGGCTGACGTGATCGAGGGCCACGACTCGCGACTCGCCGCTTCCGTAGGTGACGGTGACATCGCGAACCTCCATCAGCCCTTCCATGCTCATCAGGCGGCCATCCCGTCCCGCATCTCGATCACCGCGTCCGCCTGCTCGGCGAGGGTGACCGAGTGCGTCACGATCACGACCGTGGTGCCGTGATCGTCGCGGAGGCGATGCAGCGCGTCGATGACGAGTTTCTCGTTCGTCGAGTCGAGCTCTCCGGTCGGCTCATCGGCCAGCACCAGCGGTGCTCCGCGAGCCGCGGCAGAAGCGATCGCAATGCGTTGCTGCTCGCCGCCTGAGAGCGTTGCGGCTCGCTGCGTCCGCCGGTGCCCCAGCCCAAACTGCTCCAGCGCCTCGCGCGCAGCCCGGCTGGGGTCGTTCGACTCCGAGAGGCGGAGCGTCGTCTCGAGGTTCTCCTGCGCCGTCAGCGACGGCCACAGGTTGCCACGCTGGAAGACGACGGCGACGTTGCGCGCGCGGTACGACGCGAGCTCCTGCTCGCTCATGCGGCCCAGCGCGCGACCGAAGAATCGCACCTCTCCTGCGGACGGCTGATCGAGGCCGGCGGCCAGGTGGAGCAGCGTGCTCTTTCCGCATCCCGAGGGACCGCGTACCGCAACCAACTTCCCGGAACCGACTTCGAGAGACAGGCCGCGGAGGGCCACCGTCTCGGTCGGCCCCGAGGTGAAGATCCGGAACACGTCCAGGAACTGGAGCGCAGGCCAGTCGCGCTCCTCCGCCTCTTTCGGCGGCTCGACATAGAGGCTCCTCACTTCCATTTGAAGCTCGAGGTCATGAGACAGAACGCGTCGACGTTGTCGACGCCCTTCGGGCTGGCGAGATCGACGATCGCGCGCTTGCCGTTGTGGCTCAGGTAGTACCTGTCGACGACCAGCGTGACGGCCTTCCCGGTGACGGAGTTGGGCATGCTCACGGTCTCGTAGACGACCTTCGCCGCCACCAGCGGCAGCTGGATGGTCGTGCCGGCATTCGTGCACGTCGGGTGCCCGACCGGTGGCGAGACCACCTTGAACCCCTTCGTCTGAGCCGTCAGTCGCTGAAGGTCGGCCTGGACGGCCGAGAGGCTCACGGCGCCGGCTTCGGTGAGGATCCGCATCTCGTTGTTCTTGTCGCGGAAGGTGACCGACGCCCCTCCGCCCTGCTGAGTCCAGCCCTCCGGGTACGTGATCGAGTATCCCTCGGCCTTGTTGTCGAACGTCAGGAAGGCCTGGTTGTCGGGGATGTCGCCGGCGGCGGCGGCGTTGGCCTCGCCGACGAGCGCATTGGCGCCGCCCGAGCTGCCGCTGGAACCGCCGGAGGTCTGGGTCGACCCGGAAGGGGCGGGGCCGGTGGGTGTCGTGGACGCGTTCGTTCCGCCGCACGAGGCGGCCAGTGTGACGGCGGCAATGGCTCCGGCGATCGCGGTCCGTCGATACAGTCGATTGCTCATGCTTTCACTCTCGCCCGCCCGGCATGAACGCCGCCTGAACGCCTTCTGACCGGTTGGGACCGCTTTGCGATCACGGGCGACGAGCGACCTTACCGCTGTATCTGGGCGGGTTTCTCGGCCCCTTCGGCGGTGCGGTGCTGGCCGTGCTGATCCCCGAGCTCCGCGACGCGTTCGATGCCACCACGAGCGAGGTCACGCTCGCCATCCCGGCCTACCTGATCCCGTTCGCCGCCCTTCAGGTGGTCAGCGGCACGATCGGGGAGCGGCTGGGCCGGCGGCGAGTGGTGCGCATTGCCTACGCGGTGTATGCGGTCGCGATGATCGGCTCCGCCGTCGCGCCTTCGATCGACGTGTTCCTCGCCACTCGCGCGCTCCAGGGGACCGCGAATGCGTTCACCTCGCCGCTGCTGCTTGCCGGGCTGGCCGACGCCGTTGCGCCTGAGCGGCGCGGCCGCGCGGTGGGCACCTTTGCGGGCGTCCAGGCGGGCGGCATCTCGCTGGCGCCGCTGCTGGGCGGGCTTGCCGGCGAGGTCAGCTGGCGGCTGGCGTTCATCGCGCCGGCGATCGTGGCGGTGGGGCTCATTCTGGTGCCGCCGCCGGAGCCGGTCACGCCGAGGGAGGCTCGCGTGTCGTTCCGGTCGGTGCTGACCGGCCGAATGGCGCTCCTCTGCTCGGCCGGGTTCGCCGGCTACCTCGGCATGACGGGCCTGACCTTCCTGGTGTCGCTGCGTGCAGACGATGCCTTCTCGGTCGGGTCGACCGGCCGCGGCCTGCTGCTTGCCGCGTTCGGCGCCGCCGGGATGATGTTCGGGCGATATGGCGGCCACCGGGCGGAGCGGCTTGGGCCGTCACGCGCGGCGGCGATAGCGGCGTTCGGATGCGCGGCGGCTGTGGCGCCGCTCGGCGTTGCGCCCTCGGTGATCGCCCTCGGCCTGCTGTGGTTCTTCGCAGGCGCGATGTCCGCGCTGCTCTGGGCGGGGCTGAACACGCTCGCGTTGGAGGCCGTGCCCGCGAACCGCGGCGGCGCCGTCTCGCTGTTCGCGGCCGCCAAGTTCTCGGGGACGGCGGTTGCGCCGTTGATCTGGCTACCGATCTATCACGGCTCGGCGGCTGCCGCATTTCTCGCTGCGGCGGTCGTCCTGGTGCTGATCGCGCCGCTGGCGAGGGCGGCGGAGTAGGTCAGTCCGCCAGCGCGCGCATGGTCCACACCGCAAGGACGCGGGCGCAGCGTGCGATCTGCTCCAGGTCGATGTGCTCGTCCGGCGCATGGGCGACGAGCGGATCGCCGGGCCCGTAGAGCACCGTCGGCGTGGCTCCCTGGTGCACGAGCAGCCGCATGTCGGCGCCGTACGGCATCCCGGTGAAGTCAGGAAGCTTGCCGAGCACATCGCGCGCGGTACCGCCAAGGCTCCACGGCAGCACGTGCGTGTGGGGCACCTGGGCGGAGGCGAAACGGCCGCCGGTGATTTCGACCTCAGGCGGGTGATCGCGCAGCCATTCGTCCTGCTCGGCCGCTGCGGCGACCGCATCGCGCAATGCCATCTCGGCCTGGCCCGGGCTCTCGTCCAGGCGCACGCCGTAGCGGCCCTCGACCGTGATCCGGTCCGGAACGGTCGAGGCCCACTCACCACCTCTGACGATCCCGAGGTTCGTGGGGTAGGGGAGGCGGAGCGCCTGCATCACCGGGTTTCGCTCCGCCTCGTTTCGCGCCTGCTCGTCGGCGATCAGGGCGTCATGGATCACGCGAAGCTTCTCCAGCGCCGAGACTCCCTGGAGCCTGAACGCGGCGTGCGCCGCGCGGCCGCGGAGGGTCAGCCGGAAGGTGATTGCACCCGCGTGAGCGACGACGATCTCGCCGTTTGTCGGCTCGGTGATCACCGCCATCTCAGCGGTGTAGCCGGCACGGATCGCCGCCAGCATCCCCGCGCCGCCGTCCTCCTCGGCCGGCACGGTAAGCAGGACGGCCTCGCCGCCGAGCTCCGCGTCCGTCTCGACGAGTGCGCGGAGCGCCGCAAGTGCCGCGACGACGCCGCCTTTCATGTCGAGCGCACCGCGACCGTACAGCTTGCCGTCACGGATCTCCGCCCCGAATGGGTCGGTCGTCCAGTCGTCGCGAGGGCCCGGGCCGACAGTGTCGACGTGACCGCAGAGGATGATCCGTCGCGGCGAGCCGGCAACGCCGGCGGTGCCCGCCACAACCGGCAGCGTGGTTCGGGGAGCCTCCATGCCTGGGAAGTCGGGATCGGCGCCCAACTCCGCAGGGTCGGCGTCGATGCGCGTCACCTCGAGACCCGCCATGGCCATGCGCAGCGCCGCCTCGGTCTGTACCGCGGACTCATCGCCGGTGACGCTCGGGATCCGGACGAGGGCCGCCAGGTCGTCGGTGATTCGGTCGCGGTCGACCGCCGCGACGACCGCAAGCTCCGCGGGCGTGAGGTTCTTCATCCCCTCAGGATGGGACGTGTGAGGCAGGTTGGGCCGCCGCTCCCATTTACGCCGACCTCACCGGCCTCGAACTCGTGCACCTCGGCGCCGGCTGCCTCCAGCCGCGCCCGCGTGACCGGGTTGCCATCGGCCATCACCGCAACCCCGGGGCTCACGGCGAGTACGTTGCAGCCGAGCGACAGGAACTCCTCGTCGGGCACTTCGACCAGCCGAATGTCACGCTCCGCCAACAGCTCGTAGAGCCCGCATGGGAGCAGCGGCAGATACACCACCGCGAGGTCGTCGGCGATCGGCGAGATCACGCTCATGAGGTGGATCAGCTCCGCCTGGCCCCGCCAGAAGGGTACATCGAAAACCTCAACCTCAACTTCAGGTTTAAGGATAGCACGCAGCTGGGCCACACCCTCGCGATTGGTGCGCAGCGTCCGGCCGACGCACAGCGTTCGCTCGTCGAGCCAGAACGTGTCCCCGCCCTCCGCGGTGGCGGCGCCCTCCAGCCGGCCGAGCGTCGGCACGCCGTGGTCGTTCAGCCACTCCTCGATGATCGTCTCCTCGCCCCTGCGGCTGGGCTTGCCGGGTCGCAGCGCCACGACGCCGCGGTCGGTCACGAGGACGGGGTCGAACGTGTACGTCAGATCGGGGTCGTGCTCAACGGCCAGCTCGTGCACCGTGGCGCCGAGAGTCGCGAGGATCTCGACCAGCCGATCGTGTTCGCTCCGCGCGGCCAAAAGGTCGACCTGATGGAGGAACCCGTGCTGCGAATCGTCGAAGGCGCGACCGAACGCCTCGCCCGGCCGCTTCACCAGAACCTCGCGTAGCGGAGCGGTCATGCTCTGTGCGCCGAATGTACGTGTGCTCATGGCTGCAAGGGTAGACTGGGAACCCACGCGATGTCCGACGAACACGACTATCGAACGCAGTACAACGAGGCCATTTCACGCGCCCTCGCCGGCAGCATTGGCGTGTATCCGGATTTCGATCGCCATAGGCAGGAAACCGTGTGGCGTGTGCTGTCGGCGGACCGCCAGACGCTGCTGACGTTCTGCCAGCGACAGGGCATCTCCGTCGGGCGGATGGAGACCATCAAGACGCTCAAGAGCCCCAAGCCGCTCTACCAGTTGATGGCGGTGGGCCACGATGCGCAGACGATTGCGCGGTGGCAGGGCGGCCGGTGAGCGGATGCTGATCGTCGTCGATTTCGACGGCACGATCACTCAGCAGGACACGCTCGTTGCGATCTGCCGGCGGCACGCCCCGGAGGTGTTCTCCCAAGTCGAGAGGGACCTCGATGCCGGCGAGATCTCGCTCTACGAGTGCATCCGACGTGAGTTCGAGGCGATTCGCGGCGACCATGGGGCTCTGATCGCCGAGGCGGTTGGGCTGACCGAGGTGCGGCCGGGGTTTGCCGAGTTCGTCGATGCGGCGAAGGGCGCAGGCCATCGGCTGGTAGTGGTGTCGAGTGGGTTCGAGGCGATCATCCGGCCGGTCCTCGAGCGCGAGGGCGTTGGTGGCCTGCAGCTCGTGGCGAATCAGGTGCGCTTCTCGCCCGAGCGGACGGTCGTCGAGTTCCGCCACGGGGAGGCGTGTGATGTGTGCTCCCAGGAGTGCAAGCGCTCGTCGGTGCGCGACTTGAACGGCTCAGGCCAGGTCGTCATGATCGGTGACGGTTACAGCGACCGCTGCGTGGCGATGTCGGTTGACCGGGTGTTCGCCCGGCGGAGCCTCGCCCGGTACCTGGAGCGCGAGAGCGTGCCGTTCGAGCCCTTCGAGGATTTCTTCGACATCCGCCGCGGGCTGGGGCTCTGAGCTAGAGAGCTGTGGTGTAGGTGGCGGTGATGCCGCCGTCCACGACGAACGCCGTGCCGTTCGTCCAGCTCGCCTCCTCGCTTGCCAGGTAAAGGACCGCGTTGGCGATCTCCTCCGGCCGGCCGAAGCGACCATCGGGTAGATGCACGGCGCGGCGCTGCCACTCGCTCTCGTCGGTCAGGAACGTCCCGACCATGCCGGTGTCGACCGGCCCCGGGCACACTGCATTGCAGCGGATCCCTTGCTTCGCGTACACGGCGGCGACCTCGCGCGTCATCGAAAGCACGCCGCCCTTGCTCGCCGAGTAGGCGATCTGCGGCGTAGCCGCGCCCATCACCGCAACGAATGAGGCGGTGTTGATGATCGAACCGCTGCCAGCGGCGAGGAGGTGCGGGAGCTGGTGCTTCATGCACAGGAAGACGCCGGTCAGGTTGACGTCGATGATTCGTCGCCAGGTGTCCAGGGAGGTGTTCACCGGGTCGGTGTCGCCGGCCAGCAGGATGCCGGCGTTGTTGTGGCAGACGTCGATGCGGCCGAACCGCTCGGCGACGGCGTTATAGAGCGCCTCCACCGACGACTCGTCGGCCACGTCGACGGTGAAGGCGGTAGCCTCGCCGCCGATCTCTTCCGCCGCGCGCTCCGCTGCATGTGCGCCGATGTCGCCGATGGCAACGCGCCCACCCTCCTCTGCAAGGCGGCGCGCTGTGGCCAGGCCGATGCCGCTTGCGCCGCCGGTGACGACGCACACCTTGTCCTGTATCCGACCTGGCATATTGCGCATTAAACGCGAGCGGGGCGCCTGCCGCGTCGGCAGGCGCCCCGCAACGCGAACGTCAGACTGCGCCGCCCTCGTTGATGAAGCGGCCGGCCACCTCGTACTTCGCGCGGTCGGCGGAGCGGAGGTAGTAGGCATAGGCCAGCGCCACCGCGGGCACGAGAATGCCGACAATGCCGAGCCAGTTCATCTCGAACGGGCCGATCGTGAACAGCTCCTTGACGTAGACCGATGAGCCGGCGCCAAGTGCAGTCAGCTGGTCGTAGCAGAGGTACAGCACCACCAACTGTGCGACGAAGCCGATCAGCGGCGCGGTGATCGTCTTCCACCAATGCTGCTCGGTCGGGTGCTCCCTGCGGAAGTACAGGAACACCGAGAGGGACGTCAGTGCCTGGACGAGGATGATCCAGATCACGCCCTGAACGGCGATCCAATAGTAGACGTCCAGCGGGAAGCGGTTGAAGAGCCAGAAGCCGAGGCAGACGGCCGCGGCGATGGCGCCCTGGAACAGCACCGCCATGTGCGGCGTCCGATGAACCTCGTGGGTCCTGCCGAGCACCTTGGGAAGCAGTCCTTCCCGGCCGAGTGCATAGGTGTACCGCAGGCCGGCGTTGTTCAGCGCAGCGGCGCACGCGAACGCGCCGGTGATGATGAACCAGCTCATCGCCGTGCCGAGCCATGTGCCGATCAACTCTTGGGCGGGCACAACGTTGAAGTTCAGGTAGTCGATCGGAATCGTGCCGCCGAAGACACTTGTCTCGCCGGCGCCGAGTGCCTCGAAGGCCTGGTTCCCCGTGCCGTATGCGGACACGGATGCCCACGACGCGAGGATGTAGAGGACGCCGACGAAAACACACGATGCGTACACCGCGATTGGGATCGTTCGGAGCGGATTCTTGGATTCCTCGGCGTAGTTCGGCGCAGCCTCGAAGCCGACCCACGACCAGAACGCGATGAAGATGCCGAGCCCTGCTGCCACGCCGGTGAACGCGTTGGTCGGCACGATGGGATCGATCGACACGCCATTGTTGCCACCCTGGAGAAAGACGCCGACGGTGAAGATGGCGATGATGGCGAGCTCACAGAGCAGAGCGATGCCGAGGATCTGGGCGGAGATCTTGATGTCGAAATAGCCCAGGGCCATGATTCCGAGGACGCCCGCCAGGGCGATGTAGATCCACGGAATCCCGATGTCGTTCTGGTTCAGCTTGCTCTGGGCGAACGCCGCGAATCCGCCGATCAGCGAGGCGCCGAACAGCGTGTAGGCAGCGGCCAGCGAGAGGCCCGACATGAGCCCGAGCGGGCGGCCCAGGCCATGGCTCACGAAGGTGAACATGCCGCCGGCGGCGCGGAGCTTCTTCGCCATCTGGACGAAGCCGACCGAGAAGATGGTGAGCACGACGGTTGCGAACAGGAAGCCGGCGGGGGTGCCGCTCTCGTTACCGGCGCCGACGGAAAACGGAAAGTTGAACATGAAGACCGCGAGCGGGGCCGCGCCCGTGACACAGAGGAACAGCACCTGGACAAGACCCAATGAGCCGTGCTTCAACTTCTGGACGTCCTGGCGGGAGCTGACGTCGAGGGATGTGACGGTTCCCTCATGGTGCATCTGAGGGCCGCCGGGTTCCATGCTTGCCATCCGAACCTCCGTGTTTAGGGCCGTGACGCACGCCGACGATTGTGCACAGCGTCACATGTTCCGGTAAGAGGAAGATGTTCCTGCATACCGTTCCGTTTGTCCAGAGCGTTTTTGATCCGGTGTGCGGTTCGCAGCGCTGCTTAATCGCCGACTGTGCATTCGGGCAGTTGCGCAGGCTTCTCCGGAGCGAGTGCGTCGAGGAGCATCGATTCCACGCGGGTCCGCCAGGCGTCCGAGCGCAGGGCGCCGCGGCCGAACGGCAAGCGACGTGCGGGCCCGTCGAGGTACTCGTGCCGTGCGAGGTCGTCGAACGCGGCGATGGTGTTGATGACGTTCCAGTACTCCGCGTGCCCGGCGTAGCTCGAGACCCAGTCACGGGCAGAGCCGTCCTCGGTGAACACGCCTTCGCGGACGCCCTGCCAGTAGGCGTGCTGGAACAGGCACCCCGCGATCCCCGTGCGCGTCCAGCACCCCGCGGTCAACTCCCGCTCGTCTTGCTGGATCCCCCGCAGCGAGAGTTGGAGCAGCCCTCGTCCGCGCTCGTTCTCCGCAAGTCCCGACAGCCGCTCCCGTAGGTGGTCCTCGTAGCTGGTCTGCATTGGCTCGCCCCCTGTTTTGGTCGCCCGGTTGTACCTGACATGCGTGGCTGTTGCAACGAGCGCTGTCACATTGCCGTCGGTAGACTCGCGGCCCCGCTCGATCACCAGGAGGAGTTGATGGAGTTCATCTTCATGCTGACCCGGAACGACTCGACGCTCCCGGACGCGCGATCCGTGTTCGAGGGCATCTCTGCCGGCGTGCAGCACGTCGGCTGCAAGGACGTCGGGCTGCCTGAGCCGGAGCTGGCGGAGTTTCTCGGCGCCGTCCGCGACCGTGGGTGCGCGACGTACCTCGAGGTCGTCTCCGAGACAGCCGATGCGGAGCTGCGCTCTGCCCAGGCCGCTGTCCGGCTGGCGCCGGACTATCTGATCGGCGGCACGCAGGTGGAGGATGTGCAGCGCATCATCGCCGGCAGCGCCATTCGCTATTTCCCGTACGTTGGGCAGATCGTCGGTCACCCGTGCCTCCTGCGCGGGTCGGTCGACGAGATCTGCGACGACGCCCGCCGGGTGCAGGCGCAGGGTGTCGACGGCATCAACCTCTTGGCGTACCGGTACGACGGCGACGCGCCCGCCCTGATCCGCGCGGTCAGCGAGGCGTCGTCACTGCCGCTGATCTGCGCCGGCTCCGTGGACTCCGTCGAGCGCATCCGCGAGCTCGCCGACCTCGGCGTCTGGGCCTTCACCGTGGGCACCGCCGCCCTCAACGGCGAGTTCATCCCCGGTGGCACCCTCGACGAGCAGCTACAAGCGATCCTCTCCGCCGGCGAGGGAGCCGCCCAACCGACGTAGAGGATGTGAAAAAAGGGGTCTGGCCCCTTTTTTCACCTGCGCTGAGAGCGCCGCCAGACCGTCGTGACGCTGATGCCGAGATGGTCGGCGATCGCTTGCAGCGTGTATCCGCACACGTCTCGAGCGCGGCGGATCGACGCTGGTGAATCATCGCTCAGCAGGCGACCCAGTGATGGGCGGGACAGGTCGTCCATGTCGAGGCCCATCCGAACGAACTCCGTGAGGCTTCGTCGTGCGTGTGCGGGTGACTCGTGAAACTGCTCGAGCACCCAGCTCGTGCTCAGATACGACTCTGCAGGGTCGAGTCCGACGAGTGCGCGGTAGCTGCCCCAGCGCCAATCTTCTGGTCGGTCGACCAGACCGCTCCGGACGGGGTTGAGCGCGATGTAGCGGATCAACTCGAGGGCGTAACTGTCGGTCGTGACCAACCGCGAGCCATAACGTCCTTTGAAGAGGTGCCCTTCAACCTCGTGCAATCGGTTGAATCGCACCGCGTATGCACTGTTCAGAAACTGCATGCCGTACGGCAGGTTGGCCCTGGGTGTCAGAAGCAGCAGGTGATAGTGGGTGCCCATTTGACAGTCCGAATAGATCTGCCATCCGCTTCGGCGGCACACCTCGGCGAGCGTGCAACTGAAGGCGCTGCGGTCATCAGGCGTGAGATAGATGTGCGAGTGACGGACACCGGTCGTGTAGACGTGGTGGATCGCACCGTCGAAGGTGATTCGGGGGCGTCGAGGCATTCCGCCACGGTATGCCGCACGTTGTGTCGTGCGGGTGACGACTGGTCGCGACAATGAAAAAAAGGGGTCTGGCCCCTTTTTTTCATCCCTTCAGGGCGGCGAGGGCTGCGTGATAGCCCTCGACGGCTTCGGCGTCGCGGGCGGACATGATCAGGCGGCCGGTGGCGCCGAGGAGGGAGGCGTAGACGAGCTTGACCGGTGCCTGCTTCTCGGCGGCGTTGGCGGCGCGGGCAATATAGGCGGCGGGGGTGGCCTCGATCAGGAACATCGTCTCGTCCTGCAGCAGCAGGCTGGCGACGCGCATGCGGTTGATCAGCTGCGCCTGGTTGGCGTGGACGCGTGTTACCAACTCGGAGGCGACGACCTCCGGGGCCATTGCCTGAGACGCGGTCAGGCCAAGCTGCTCCAGCATCGCGCGCCCCGACTCGCGCACGGCGAACGGGTCGCGCCCGTGCAGTTCGAGCGTGCCGTACTGGCGCTCGACCACCTGCAGCCCGGCTCGCACGTCCGCGTTCTTCACGGCCGCGTTGACCAGCGAGAACACCTCGTTGGCAGGGGCGACCTCCACGTACAGCTCCGCCATGCCGGCCCAGGGCGGATCGCCCTGGCAGGTCTGGGCGACGTACGCAGCCCATTGCGGCTGCATCGCGTCGATCTCGACGAAGGCGCGGAGCTCCGCCACTCCGGCTACGACGGATCGACGATCGCGACCACGGCGGCGTCGGTGGGGACGCCCCGGGTCTGCTCGATCTCACGTGCGGCCGACCCGAGCGCGACCAGCACGGTGTCGCCCTCGCCGGCACCCACGAGGTCGACGGCGACCACCTCAACGCTGCCGCCGTCCGGCAGCACGTTCAGGAGCTTGAACCCGGACAGCCCATCCGCCTTCTGCGTTGCGACGGTGCTCCCGGTCACGCGGCCTCGTTGCATGGCTTCCTCCTCAGGTTGCCGGGCGCAGCCTCACCGCGCCGTCGAGCTCGTTCCAGGGAATGATCGCGTCCACTGCGGCCTGCACCCGATTCAGCGCCATCAGCAGATGCTCGATGACCACGGCGTACTCGCGTGTGGTGTCCGGCCGCCACTCGGCCAGGATCGATGCCGCCTTGCGCAGAAGCGCAACCGTCTCCGGCATCTCCCACTTCGCGGTGCGCGCCGCCGTCCGGTCGAGCAGCATCGCCGTCACCGAGCACAGCTCCGGCAGCCGCAGGTCGCCGTCGAGCGCGGCCTGCCGTACCACCTGAAGCTGCTCGCCGGCCCAGAACAGGTCGAAGTTGCAGTAGAGGACGCAGGGCAGGTTGCCCATCGGCGGCAGGCTGAACGACCGCAGCCGGGTGACGTCCGGCGGCTCACCGATCCACCGCCCCGCCGTGAACTCACGCAGATCCTCGACCAGAGCTGCGGCGCTGACGTAGGCCATCAGGCCCGCTCCAGCCTGACCGGCAGCGAGCCGGTCTCGAGGATCTTGCGCCCGCACCGTGCCAGCCCGTCCAGGTTCGAGCGCACACGCGCGACGTAGCTGACCTCGCCGAATGGCCGCGTGCTGCCATAGAAGAGGCACAGAGTCTGCCGCCCCGGGTAGTACCCGATGTCGCCGGCGACAACGTCGGTCTTCCCGTTCTCCTGCTCTGCGAAGAACGGCACCATGACGATCGTCTCGTCGCCCGCGAACTTGGCATGCACCATGGTCGAGTCGAGCGGCAGCACCGACCGGATGTACCCGCAGATCCGCGGGGCGTCCTCCTCCAGCAGGTCGGCCTCGATCACCTCGCCGTCGCACACGATCCGAATCGCCGCCATCCTCTATCGCTTGGCCGCCGCGGCGCGGGCCGCTGCCGCCGGAAGCACCTTCGCCACATCCTCGTGCGGCCGCGGGATCAGGTGAGCAGACACGAGCTCTCCGGTCTTCTTCGCAGCCGTGGCGCCGGCATCGATCGCCGCTTTCACCGCACCGACGTCGCCTGTCACGGCAACGGTGACGTACCCGCCGCCGATCGACTCGCGGCCGACGATCTCGACGCTCGCCGCCTTCACCATCGCGTCGGCCGCCTCGATTGCGGCCACCAGGCCACGGGTCTCGATCAGCCCCAATGCTCCACTCATGGATGTCCCTCCTTTAGGACGCGTACCAGTCGGTTGTCTCGGTTCCGATGTTCATGTGGACGTTCTTGGTCTCGAGGTACTCCGCGAGCGACTCGAGCCCCAGGTCGTGGCCGGTGCCCGACTCCTTGTAGCCGCCGAACGGCGCCTCGCTCGGGTACACGCCGTACTGGTTGACCCAGATCGACCCGGCTTCGAGCCTGTGCGCCACGCGGTGCGCGCGGCCGGCGTCGGCCGTCCAGATGCCGGCGGCCAATCCGTAGCGGACATCGTTGGCGAGGCGCACCGCCTCGTCCTCGCTGTCGAATGGGATGATGACGACGACCGGCCCGAAGATCTCCTCCTGCGCGATCCGCATGTCGTTGGTGACATTGGCGAACACTGTCGGAAGCATGTAGTTGCCGTCGGCCAGCGCCGGGTCGGCGGGCCGTTCGCCGCCCACCACGACGGTGGCGCCCTCCGCCTTGCCGATCTCGACGTACTCGTACACGCGATCGCATTGCCGGCGATTGATCAGCGCTCCGATCTGCGTCGACCACTTGTGCGGCGGACCAACCCGGATCCGGGCGGCGCGCTCCGCGAACCGGCGGACGAACTCGTCGTGCACCGAGCGCTCCACGAGCACCCGCGAGCCGGCCGAGCACACCTCGCCCTGCGCCAGGTAGATCCCGAACACGGACCCGATCACGGCTCGCTCGAGGTCGGCGTCGGCGAAGACGATCGACGGCGACTTGCCGCCGAGCTCCAGCGACACGCGCTTGATCGTCGCAGCGCCGGCGCGCATCACGGAGCGGCCGGTGACCGTCGATCCGGTGAACGCGATCTTGTCGACGCCGGGATGCTCGGCCAGCGCCGCGCCGGCGACCTCACCGAGACCCGGCACGACGTTGAAGACGCCGGGAGGCACGCCGGCTTCCAGCGCGATCCGGCCGAGCTCCAGACACGTCAACGGTGCCAGCTCCGGGGCCTTCAGCACCACGCAGTTCCCCGCTGCGAGGGCCGCCGACCCCTTGCGGCACGCGATGTGCAGCGGGAAGTTCCACGGGATGATCATCCCCACGACACCCATCGGCTCCTTGCGGACGTAGTCGAACGATGGGTACGGCATCGCCAGCACGCGGCCGTCGATCGCCCGTACCAGGCCCTGGTAGTACCGCCACGGATCCCAGCAGGCGGGGAGGTCGACGAGGGCCGCCTCGCGGATCGGCTTGCCGACGTCGAGCGACTCGATCTGCGCCAGGCGGTCGCGCTCAGCCTCGATGATCTCGGCGATTCGCAGCAGAATCCGCGAGCGCTTCTCGGGCGCCATGTCGCGCCAGCCGGGGAACGCCGCCCGGGCCGACGCGACCGCACGGTCGATGTCCTCGGGCTGCGCGGCGGCGACCTCGACGATCGTCCGGTTCGTCGCCGGGTCGATCGTCGGCACGGTGCTGCCCCCGGCGGCGTCCCGCCACTCGCCGCCGATCAGGAGCTTCGTCTGCAGCGAGCCGATGTCGGGCAGTCCCTCCACCCGGCGCTCCGAGCTCGCAGCTGCCGGTGCGGCAGCGTCCCGCTCCCGGACGAGCCCTGCGATCGCCGGTGCAGGCAGTCCCTCCACGGGCGGTGACGGTGAAAAAAAGGGGCCAGACCCCTTTTTTTCATCCGGCGCAGAGGCTGCGCCGCCTTCCACCAACCGCACGCCGTGCAGGCGGGCTGCGTCGAGGGCTGCGTCGGTGAGCAGCGTGTGCTCCCGGATCATCAACTCGCGCTCGCCGGTCGCGGCCAGCGTCCTGATGTCGTCAGCCGTCACGATGTGCTTGCTCAGCGGTGAATCCTTCCCACCAGCGGGACGCCGGTGATGGCCTCGGCCTCGAGTGTCAGCGAGCGGAGGTCCTCGGGCTCGAGGTTGTGGACGTCGGACTTGCCGCATGCCCGGGCGAGCATCTGGATCTCCATCGTCATCGCGTTCAGGAAGTTCACCACGCGCTCGGTCGCCGAGTCTACGTCGAGCCGGGCCATCAGTTCGGGATCCTGTGTGGTCACTCCGACAGGGCACAGCCCCGTGTGGCACTCACGGCAGGTTCCCGGGCTGACGCCGAGCTTGGCGTAGTCCTCCTCGTACAGCGGCGCGTTGCAGTTCAGCGCGATCATCGCAGCCGTTCCGATGTAGACGGCGTCCGCGCCCAGCGCGAGCGCCTTCGCGGCGTCCACGCCGTTTCGGATGCCCCCGGCAACCACGATCTGGACGTCGCCGTAGGCGCCGATGTCGATCAGGGCCTCCCGTGCCTCGACGACCGCAGCCAGCGTCGGCACCCCGGTATGGTCGAAGAGGAGCAGCGGCGATGCCGCCGACGCGCCCTCCAGGCCGTCGATGACGACCACGTCTGCGCCCGACTTCACCGCCAGCCGCACGTCGTCGAACACCCGGCACGCGCCCAGCTTGACGAACACCGGCACCTGGTGGCGCGTGGTCTCGCGGATCTCCTCGATCTTCAACCGCAGGTCGTCCGCCCCGATGAAGTCCGGGTGCCTGACCGGTGAGCGCTGGTCGACGCCCTTCGGCAGGTCGCGCATCGACGCCACCTCGTCGGACACCTTGAACCCCAGCAGCACCCCTCCCGTACCCGGCTTCGCGCCCTGGCCGATGACGATCTCGACCCCCTCGGCCTGGCTCATATGGTGCGGGTTGTTGCCGTAATGGCTGGGCGTGACCTGGTAGATCAGCGTCTTCGACGCCGCCCGCTCGCGCGGGTGCATGCCACCGTCGCCCGTGGTCGTCGAGATGCCCACCTGTGACGCGGCGCGCCCCAGCGCCTCCTTGGCGTTCGCCGACAGTGCGCCGAAGCTCATGCCCGAGATCGCGATCGGTGTCTCCAAGACGACCGGCTTCGGGGCCCGCGTTCCCAGCAGCGTGCGGGTCTCGCACTTCTCGCGGTAGCCCTCCAGCGGCACCCGCGAGAGCGTGCACGGGATGAACGTGAGGTCGTCGAAGTTCGGCAGGCGCCTCGTGGTCGAGAACGCGCCCATCACGTAGCGGCCGAGCTCGGCCTTCGTCCGGATGTCGGCGATCGTCTCGGGCGACCAGACGTGCGACACCCGGCTCACAGGGCGTCCTTCCATACGGAGAACTCCTTCTTGTCGTAGCGCCAGAGCCGTCCGGCCGAGCGCACCTTGCGCCATTCGCGCTTTGGGCCGAGCCCGTGCTGCTCGCACAGCTCCGCCAGCCATGCTGCGTCCTCGTCGGTGGGCTGCTCCTCGACGGTGTCCGACCCGAGGCTCGCGATCTCGCCGCCGCAGAACAGCTCGCCTTCGTACATCGAGTCGCCGAACGCCTCGCCGGCGTCGCCGCACACCACCAGCCTGGTGCGCTGGTTCATGAAGCCGGACATGTAGCCGGTGCTGCCGCCGATCACCACCGTCCCGCCCTTGCCCGCGATCGCGCTGCGGGCTCCGGCATTGCTCTTGACCACCACCAGCCCGCCCCGCATCGAGGCGCCGGTCGACGAGCCGGAGATCCCGTCGACGACGATCCGGCCGCTCATCATGTCGGCGCCGACCGACCAGCCGGCGTTCCCTGCGACGTGCACGTCCAGCCCGTCGGAAAGCCCGCCGCAGAAATAGCCGACGTCGCCTCGAAACGTGATGCGAGCCGGCTCGAGGATCCCCGCTGCGAGGTTGTGGCGAGACCCTGGATTCGCCACCTCGAGGTCGCGCTCTCCCCGAGCCAGCGAGGCGCGGATCTCGTCGTTCACCTCGCGTGTTGCCTTGCCGTGCGCGTCGATCATGCCGCCGCTCGGGCCGGTTCGGCGCCCGGCGGCCGCCTGGTCCAGGCGCGGGACTCGCCACCCGGCAGCTCGTACACGTCGAAGTCCACCTGGTCGCCGAACGCGCCGGCGAGCGCGATGCCCTCGCTGACGACGGCAACCCAGTCGTCGGTCTCGGCGATCAGGCACGGCTTGGTGGAGAACCGGTCGCGCGCCACGCCGAACCCGTCAGCCGTCGACACGAGGTAGGTGAAGGAGCCGTCGAGCTCGTCGATCGAGCGCTCGACCGCTGCGTCGAGCGCAGCGCCCTGCTCAAGCGCGTCCGCGAGGTAGACGGCGACGAACTCCGTGTCGTTGTCCGTCTGGAACCGGTGGCCGCGCATCTCGTAGAGGCGGCGGTTCTTGTGGTAATTCGTGACGTGGCCGTTGTGCACGACGGTGACGTCGGGAAACGGCCGGGCCCAGAACGGGTGCGAGTGGTTGACGTCCACGCGGGACTCGGTCGCCATCCGCACGTGTCCGACGACGTGGGTGTAGGGACGAGCGAGCAGCCCGAACCGCTCCGCCAGCGTTCGTGCGTCCGAGGTGTGCTTGACGAGCTCCAGCGAGTTGCCAAGCGAGAAGACCCGAACCCCCGGGGCGGCTTGCTCGATCGAGTCGGCCAGTGCGCCCAGGCTCCCGGCGGTGAGGTCTCCGCCGCTCAGCCCGAGTCGGAAATATCCCTCGACGAACTGCGCTTCCTCGACCGCGAAACCGGCGGCCGCCGCCCCCGCGTCAATCCCATCGGAAGCCGCGTGGCCCCCGGCTTCACCGGCCCAGACGGACGCGATGACCGGGCCGGCGTGCGGCGCGCCGTACAGCGAGAGCCCCGTCGAGTCGGGCCCGCGGCCGCGCAGCGACTGCAGCATGGCGGTGATCGTCGTCGCAACGTCGACCCCGTCGTGCTTTGCAAGGAATCCGGCGATGCCGCACATCTCGCTGCGAGACTACGCCTTGGGCCGGGCGTGCACAGCGGACAGGCTGCGCACCTGCCGGGAGGCAGATGTGCACGTTGCACGGTGTGCTCAGCCGATGGCGAAACGTCGGCCCATGGAGGCGCCCTGCGGTGGGACGGTCTCCGGCGGGCCGACGGGGTCGCCCGGCGGAGGGAAGTCCGGGCTGGGGTGGGGCGGCGCCGGCGGTGTCGGAGGAGTCTCCGGCTGCGACGGCTGCGGGGGTTGGGGAACTGCTGGGGTCGGGTCTACCGTGCTGAGCAGGAAGCGCAAGGCAGGCGACATGTTGCTCGACTACCCGTTCCTGTATTCGGCAAACATCGGACGACTATGCGATCCAGCGGGCGGCGCGGAAGTGCTCTTCGGCCGTCTCGTGGTCGCCGGCCGAGAGGCTTTGAAGGCCGAGCTCGACGGCCTGTGCAAGCGCCCATTCGCGCACGCGTTCACGGTCGGCGCCGAGCCGTTCGCTCAGCATGTCGACTCGCCGCGCTATCCGCCGCGAGGGATGACGATCGGCCAGCAGCACCGCAGCGCGGTCGCGGACGAGCGCACCCAGGTCATAGGCCCGCTCGCCTACCAGGGGCTGGGGATCGATCACGAGCCACGGCTCGCGCTCGGCACGCAGGATGTTCCCGTGCCGGAGATCGCGGTGCAGCAGCACCTGCTCCGGCTGCTCCTCGCCCAGCTCCGCGAAGCCGGCGATGGCACGGGACACGACCAGGCGCGGCACCGGCCTGCCGAGCGACGACCACTGCCGCTCCAGTGAGCGGGTGAAGCCGAACGCCTCCGAGCGGAGTCGCGGAAGCCCATGGTCCACCGGAAGCGGCTGCCAGAGCCGTTCCAGCAGAGTGGCGGCGATCTCGTTCGCGGCGTCCTCGTCGTCCAGATCGGTCAGCGGCGTACCGGGCTGCGCCCGCTCGAGCAGCAGTGTGCCGGAGCCGTCGTCCGCCAGCAGCGCCACCGCGCCGGCGCCGTTCCAGCGGCGCAACGCCTCGCCCTCCCAGCGCGTCCGCTCGTCGGGCGCGTTGATCTTGAGCACGCAGACTCGGCCGCCCGCTGTCGCTGCCGGCGCCGTGAAGGCAGCGGAGCCGGGAGGGTCGAAGGGCTCCTCGACGGTGATCGACCATGCACGCTCGATGGCCGCCACGCGCGACGGGATGCTCATCACCCACATGTCGCCCTCGTCGCCAAGCCGGTCGCGGATCGCGCTCGCGAGGCCGGCCGGCACCTCGATCATCTGACCGCGGGGTCGGTCACGCGCGGACTGTAGCGCCCTTCACGTTGCGAGCTGGGAGAACGCCGGGGCGAGCTGCTCGAACAGCAGCCGGTAGCGGGCGTGGCCGTCCGCCATCGCCGCCGCGCCCGCCGGATCGGGCTCGTGCTCGGTCCCGGACACGCGCGACATGGCAGCCGCGGCGTCGGCGACCGACGGGTGCAGTCCGGCGCCCGCGGCGGCCAGCATCGCGGCACCGCGTGACGTTGTCTCGACGTCCTCCGACCAGGTCACCGGCAGACCGGTGGCATCGGCGCGCATCTGGCGCACGAGAGCCGAGCGGGCACCGCCCGCGACGCACACGATCCGTTCGCAGCGCAGCCCCGCACCCTGGATCGCCTCGACCACGTCTCGGAAGGCGTAGGCGGAGCCCTCGAGCATGGAACGCACCATGTGGCCGCGGCTGTGGGCCGGGGTCAGCCCATACCAGGCGCCGCGTGCCTCGGCCTCCCAGCGCGGCGCCATGGCGCCGCCCATCCAGGGGAGGAAGACCAGGCCGTCGCTGCCTGCGGGCACCCGCTCGGCCAGGCGGTTCATGTCGTCGTACGCATCACCGGCCCCCAGCTCGTCGCGCATCCACCGATAGCTCGCCCCACTTGCCCAGCCGGGGTTCTCGAGCAGCCATCGACCGGGAGCGGCGTGGGGGTGGCACTCGGCGACCTGGGTCGGGTCGCGAAGCGCGCGATCGGCGACCGCGCACACCGGCTCGGCCGTCCCCAGCACGTCGCAGACGGCGCCTGGCTCCGCCAGCCCGGCACCGAGCGTCGCCGCCATCTCGTCCCCGCAGCCGCAGACGACCAGCGCGGTCTGCGGTAGCCCTGTCGACTCGGCGAAGTCGGCAGTCACCTCGCCCAGGACCTCGTCGGCGTCCACCACCGGCGGCAGCCGGTCGGCGTCGATTCCGAAGGCGTCGAGCAAGGTGGCGTCCCAGCGCCCCGAGTCGGGGTCGAGCAGCATCGTCGACGATGCGTTGGAGCGGTCGACCGCGTCGGCGTTGCATGCGACGCGGACCATGTAGGCACCCGGGAGCAGGTAGCGCGCCGCGCGCTTGTGCTGTTCGGGTCGCTCCTGCGCCACCCAGGCGATCTTCGCCGCCACGTGGGAGCCGTCGAGGTTGCAGCCGGAGCGGGCGTACCACTCCTGCGCACCGACCCGCTCCTCGGCCTGGCGGCAGAGAGGGTCCGCCCGGCGGTCCATCCAGATGATTGCGGCGCCCACCGGCTGGTGGTGTGCGTCCACGCAGACCAGCCCGTCGAGCTGCGAGCCGAACGAGATTGCGCACACGCGTTTCAGGTTCACCCGCGCGGAGAGATCGCGGAAGCCGTTGACGAGCGCCGCGCGCCAGTCGCGCGGGTCCTGCTCCGCCCACCCCGGACGGGGAAACGACAACGGGTGGGGCTGATATGTGGTGGCGAGCCGCTCCCCTGCGGGATCGAAGACCGACAGGCAGGAGCCCTGCGAGCCGACGTCGATCCCGCAGACGAGCTCGCCGGTCACGTCGGCGTGACGACGACCTTGAGCGCCTCGCCCGACCGGATGCGGCCAAAGGCGGCAGGCGTCTCGTCCAGCGAGACGACGTCGGAGACCACGCCGCGAATGTTGTGGGTGTTGCGGCGAAGCATCTCGAGGGCTTGCACCTGATCGCGGTAGCGCGACGCGTAGCTGCCGAGGACGGCGACCTCCCGGTAATGGAGGACGTTGGACGGGAAGGCGATCGTGGTCGTTCCCTTCGGCAACCCCCCGAAGTAGAGGACGCGCCCGCGTGGCGCCGCCATCTCCATGGCCTGCTCCTGCGCCTGGACGTTGGAGCAGGCGACGATCACCCGCTCGGCGCCGTCGCCGGTCTCGCCGCGGACGAACTCCACCGGATCGATGCCCGACGTGTCGATGTAGCGGACGTTGGCATTCCCCAACACCCCGCGGGCGAGGTCGAGCCGCCCGGCGGAGGTTTCGAGAAGGTAGACCACATCGGCGCCCTGGGCGAGCGCGAGCGCTACATGCGCTGTGCCCACCGGCCCGGCCCCGATCACAACGACGCGGTCCTCGAGGCCGATGTCGAGGTCCTTGTGGCCGCAGATGGCGTCGGAGAGCGGATCGGCGAAGGTCGCGTGCACAGCGTCGAGCCCGTCGGGGATGACGAAGACGTTCTTCAGCGCGACCTGCGGGATCGCAACCAGCTCGGCGTAGGCGCCCTGGTAGTCGAACCCCATCAGGCCGCCGTTCTGGCAGAGGTGCTCGTTACCGCCTCGACAGAGCGAGCAGTGGCCGCAGTAGAGCGTCGAGATGACGTGGACGAGGTCGCCCGGCTTCGCTGCGACGGCACCGTTCACCCCTGAGCCGACCTCCAGCACCTCGCCGCAGATCTCGTGACCGAGCACCGATCCCGGCTCGATCCGGCGGTCGCCGTTGAAGAACGTCCGCACGTCCGTGCCGCAGATGCCGCAGGCGACAACGCGCAGCAAGCAGCCGTCGGGAGGGCAGACGGCGTCGGGCACCTCGCCGAGGTGCATCTCACCGGGCCCGTCCCAGATCGCCGCTCGCATCGGCGCGATCTTATCGACGTGCGGGGAACTTACGCAGCGGAATCGCTTCCGCCGCGGAAACGCACCAGCCGCACGGCGAGCCCAAGCTCGAACCAGCCGCCGGGCTCGCGCACGTCCCGCCCGACCAGCTCGCCGATCTTTCGCAGCCGCTGGCGCAGCGTATTGCGGTGGATGAACAGCACCTCCGCGGCACGGCGGCCGTTGCCGTGCTGCTCCAGGTACACCTCGAGCGTGCGGAAGAGCTGGCTGCCGCGCCGCGCATCGACGTCGGCCAGTCGCGCCACCGCGTGCTCCAGCGGGTCAGGGTCGTCCTCGCGGGAGATCGTCCACAGGTGGCGCTGAGCTCCCAGCGAGGCGTAGCTGCGGACCGTGGGGCCGCCGTCGGAGCGAGCGATGGTGGCCGCAATTCGGGCCTGGCGAAACAGCAGCGGAGGGTCGTCCTGCGCGGCGTCGCTGATCCCGGCGGCGGCGCCCGGCGGCAGGGTGCGGGCGAGGAGTGCCTCGAGCCGTGGCTCCCAGGTGTCGCTTGCGACCGGCACGAGCGCTGCCAGCTCCTGGGCGCGCGCGTCTACGAGCGTGCCGGGGAACGAGCCGACGATCTCCGTGCTGAGCCCGTTCCAGAGCCGGTCCGGATCGCCGGGATCGGCGTCTGCCTGCACGACGACGTGCGGCCGGTCGAAGGCGCGGCGGTCGCCGGCGCGCAGCGCGTCGAAGAGGTCGCGCGCATGGAGGCGCCGGGCGGCTGCAGCCCGGCGCCGGTCGTCCTCCAGTGCGACCGCCGCGTGGTTGGCGATCGTCCCGAGCAGCCTGAGATTCTGGTCGGACAGCGCTCGCACGCCGGTGGCCTGGCAGACCACCAGGCCGGTCGGCCTTCCTTCGAAGCGAAGCGGTGCGGCGAACAGCGACCGGACATCCTGGCGCAGCGCGAGCTCGGGGTCATCGTCCAGCGACCGGCTGCACGCCACACCGCCGAGCAGCCGCCCCCACGGCCCGGATGCAGGCAGCGAGCCGGTGCGCAGGCGGGCATCGTCCGTCGCAGCCCAGGCCTCGACCAGCAGCCTGTCGCGGCGCTCGTCCAGCCGCAGCACCGCTGCGAGCCTGCCGTCGAACAGCTCGAGCGCCGTCAGCGCAAGACGCTGAAGTGTCTCGCGCGGGCTGGCGCCGGTCATGCGCTGCGACAGGTCGGACAGGCGGCGGAACACCTCGACGCTGCGCAGCGCCTGCTCGTGCAGCTGCGCATTTTCGACCGCTCCGGCGACCAGGCCGGCGATGGTCCGCAGCAGCGAGACGTGGCTCTCGCTGAACTCGTGGGGAGCCTCGGTGTGGAGCGTGAGGACTCCGAGCAGCTGCTCGGCACGTCCGACGACGGGCACCGTGGCCACCGACTGGAAGCGCTCGTCGTGCAGCTCCGGGACGTGGCGGTAGCGCGGGTCGGTGCGGGGGTCTTCGGTGATGATCCCGACCCTCCGTGTGAGCGCCGTCCAGCCGGTCAGGCCTTCGCCCAAGCCCAGCGAAAAGCGCCCGATCCACTCGGTGTAGCCCTCGATCGCTCCATGCACGACCAGCCGCTCCTGCTCGTCGTCCCAGAGATACACCAGCGCGCCCTCGCAACCACTGAGCTCGGCGCAGACGGCGATCGCGTGATCGAGCACCTGCTGGAGCTCGAGGCTGGAGTTGACGCGCGTAACCAGCGCGGAGATGGCCTCCAGGTCGCTCGGTCGGGTCTGTACAGCCATCGGAGCCGAGCATATCGGGTGTGCATCGTGAACACCCAAACGTCTCGCGCCGGGGGACTCGGGCCCTTCCAACCGGACACCGAATCGCATAGGCTCGCCGGCGTGAGCGGGACAGTTATCCACAGGCAAGGGTGGGCCGAACGCACCGCCGACATGCACCGGCGGCTGTTGCCTCAGAAGGAGAGTCTCTGCGGCGCGTTCTGGGGCGCGATCGTGCTGCGTGACGCCGGATTCGACAACGTCGACCAGGATCTCGTGGCGCTGGAGGCGGGGGCGATGCTTCCTTCCGGCACGCCGGGCCCATCGCTGCCAGGCGTCGAGCCGGTCACCGACTACCGGTTCGCGCTTCCCGTCACCGACGAGCTGCGCGCGGGTACGGCGTCAGCGCCGCTGGCGCGCGCGATCGAGTGGCTGTCCCGCGGCTCACTGGCTGTGATACCCGTGTGCCGGCCGTTCTCGGCCGAGAAGGTCGTGGAGCTCGTCGGCTCCTTCGAGTCGGTGGCACTGATCGCCAACATCGACACGGGTGAGCTGTGGGGAGCGGGCGCGACGGAGCAGCAGCTCGCGGGATACCTCGACTCCGGCGTGGACGACGGGCCTCCGCCGGATTGGCATGTGGGGCACTACGTCAACCCGGTGTCTGTCGAGTCGGGCGCCACCGGCACGCTGGTCACCGTTCGCGACACCTACCCGGCCCTTGGCGGCGCGGGCGTCCACCGCCAGCCGGCCGAACGGCTCGCAGCGGCGCTACGGCGATCCGACGGCCGGGAAGGCGGCGTGCTGTGTGTGTGCGCCGCCGAGCGGCGGGCGGTCGTCGAGGCCGACCTCGCCGGGCGTGGTTTCGATATCTGCCATTGGCACAACGGGACCCCCGACCCGGGGGAGGAGGTCTAGAGCGTGGCAACCGACACCTCTGCCGGCACCGCCCAGATCCTTGACGCCTGGCGGGCGCAGGGGATCCGGTTCGTCCGGTTCGAGCTTCCCGATATGCACGGCACCAGCCGGGCCAAGATGGTGCCGATCGAGCGCGCGTACGACTACGCCGAGAACGGGCTGAACATGTACGGGGGCGTCGGTGTGGTCGACACTCGGTCGGACGTGGTCGGAGGCACGCTCTACCACGAGGAGCTCGGCTACGGCGACCAGCTGCTGACGCCTGACCCCGAGACGGCCGCCACGGTTCCGTGGGCCGACGGAACTGCTCGATGGATCTGCGACTCGGCATGGACCGACGGCACGGTGCTCGAGGCACTTCCACGGCGGGTGTTTCGCCGGCAGCTGGAGCGGGCCCGGGCGCTCGGCTACGAGCCGCTGATGGGCTTCGAGCCGGAGTTCTACCTGCTCACTGCCGATAACCATGAGCCGCTGTTCGAGGGCCACCACATCTTCAACCTCACCCGGAACACGTACGTGCCGTTCATCCAGGAGCTGGTCGAGCAGCTGAACGCGTATGGCCTCGAGGTGATCACCGCGAACTGCGAATACGCCGGGTCGCAGTGGGAGCTGCCCTTCCTGCCGGCGCGCGGCATGGGCGGGCCCGACCGGTGCTTCTCGTTCAAGAACGCCGTCAAGGAGCTGTCGCACCTGCACGGCTACAACGCCACGTTCATGAGCAAGCCGTTCGCGGGCGGCGCGGGCTCCGGCCTGCACATGCACATCTCGCTGCTGCATCTCGCCGACGGCGGCAACGCCTTCGGCGACGAGAGCGGCCCGGACGGGATCTCGGCGACATGCCGCAGCTTCATCGCGGGGAACCTGCGCCACGCTCGCTCGGTGTACGCGCTGCTCGCGCCGACGGTGAACTGCTTCAAGCGCCGCCGAACGCACACCTTCAGCCCGACGAACGTCTCATGGGGGCTCGAGGATCGCTCGGCGCTGATCCGCATCAAGGGCGGCTCGACCGAGTCGCGGCACGTCGAGCACCGCGCACCGACCGGCCTCGCGAACCCGTACCTGGTGGGCGCGGCGATCCTGGCGGCCGGGCTTGCCGGCATCGAGGACGAGCTCGAGCTGGGGCCGGCGGCTCAGGTGCCCGCCGAGGAAGACGCGAGCAAGACGCCGCTTCCGACGACCGTGCACGAGTCGCTGGAGGCGATGGAGGGCGACGAGCGCATCGCCTCCGCCCTCGGCGAGGACTTCATCAAGGTCTACGGCGCGATCCGGCGCTACGAGCTCCAGCGTTTCGACGATCACGTGACAGACTGGGAGCGTGCCGAATACGTCGAAATCTACTGACGGTTTGTGACCGTGCCTGGCACCGGTGCCAGGCACCGTTGTTCACGCAGGTGCCAGGCACCTTTGTGAACACTAGCCTTCGAGTAGAGGTTGAGGGTTGAGGGTTTCGCTGTTCGTCACATGCTTCAACGACACGCTGTTCCCGCAGACGGGGATCGCGGTTGTGGAACTGCTCGAACGGCTCGGGCATGAGGTCGAGTTCCGGCCTGATCAGACGTGTTGCGGGCAGATGCACATGAACTCCGGGTACGGCGCGGAGGGGCGGGGGCTGGCCACACGCACGGCTCGCGTGATGGCGGGGGCAGAGCACATCGTCTGCCCGTCGGCCTCGTGCGTCGGGCACCTGCGTGAGCACGCCCCCGACTTGCCCGTGACAGAACTGTGCGAGTTCCTCGTCGACGTGCTGGGCGTAGAGGACGTCGGCGCGGCGTTCCCGGGGCGCGTTGCCTATCATCCGACCTGCCATTCGCTGCGCGGGCTGCGGCTGGGGGAGCGGCCGTTGCGCCTGCTGCGGGCCGTGCGGGGCCTGGAGCTGACCGAGATCGCCGAGGCCGACCAGTGCTGCGGGTTCGGCGGCACGTTCGCCGTCAAGAACGCCGACGTCTCGACGGCGATGCTCGATGACAAGCTGCGTGCGATCGAGGACTCCGGCGCCGAGGTCGTCACGGCCGCCGACACGTCGTGCCTGATGCAGATCGACGGGGGTCTGCGCCGGCGGGGCCTTCCCGTGCGCACGATGCATCTGGCAGAGATTCTGGCGGCGACGTGAGCAGCGCGCGCCGCGGCGCCGCGTCGTTTCCGGAGGCCGCGAAGGTCGAGCTCCGCGACGTTCAGTTGCGGCGCAACCTCGGGCACGCGGCCCGGACGATCAGGGCGAAGCGCCTGGAGGTGGTCGAGGAGCGCGACGACTGGGAGGCCCTGCGGCTGGCGGGCGAGGCGATCAAGCGAGAGACCGTCGCAAGGCTCGAGGAGCACCTGCTTCGGTTCGAGGCAGCTGCGACCGACGCGGGCGCCACCGTCCACTGGGCGCGCGACGCCGGCGAGGCGAACGAGCTCATCACCGGCATCCTGCGCAGCCACGACGCCCGCGAGGCGGTCAAGGTGAAGTCGCTCACGACCGACGAGATCGGCCTCAATGACGCGCTGGCAGCGGCCGGCATCGAGGCGCTCGAGACCGACTTCGCCGAGTTGATCCTCCAGCTCGACGGCGACTGGTCGTCGCACATCCTCGTCCCGGCGATCCACCGCAACCGCACCGAGATCCGCGACCTGTTCCGGCGAACGATCGGCGCCGAAGACCTCTCCGACGACCCGGCCGAGCTGGCCGAGACGGCGCGGCGCCACCTGCGGGCGCGGTTCCTGCGGGCGCGGGTGGGTATCAGCGGTGCGAACTTCGCGGTTGCCGAGACCGGAACGCTCGTCGTCCTCGAGTCGGAGGGCAACGGACGCATGTGCACAACGTTGCCCGAGGTGCTCGTCACCGTTGTCGGAATCGAGAAGCTCGTGCCGACGTTCGCCGACCTCGGCGTGTTCCTCCAGCTGCTGCCGCGAAGCTCGACCGGCGAGCGCATGAACCCCTACACCTCGCTCTGGACCGGTGTCACGCCCGGAGACGGCCCCCGGGAGCTGCACGTCGTCCTGCTCGACAACGGCCGCACCGATGTGCTCGCAGACCCGGTCGGCCGCCAGGCGCTGCATTGCATCCGTTGCTCCGCCTGCCTGAACGTGTGCCCGGTCTACGAGCGGACAGGCGGCCACGCGTATGGCTCCATCTACCCCGGCCCGATCGGCGCGATCCTCACGCCGCAGCTGGAGGGTGTCGAGAACGCGGCATCGCTTCCGTACGCGTCGAGCCTCTGCGGCGCGTGCTTCGACGCCTGCCCAGTGCGGATCGACATCCCCGCCGTTCTCGTCCACCTGCGGTCGCTCACCCCGAAGCGCCGCGCGGAGCGCTCTCTCATGCAGGCCGTCGCCTGGACGTTCGCGCGACGTCGCCGGTACGAGCGGGCGCAGCGCCTGGCCCGCCTCGGTCGCGGCGCGCTCGGCGGCCGTGGCCCCCTCAAAGGGTGGACACAGAGCCGCGAGCTCCCCGTGGTTCCGCAGCACTCCTTCAGGGACTGGTGGCGTGAGCGCGGCACGTGAGGAGATCCTCGCCCGCGTCCGGGCCGCGCTCGCCGATAGGCCCTCGGTGTCGTCGCCCAAGCACGCCTCTTCGAGCGCCGCGACCGGCGACCTGGCGGCGTGGTTTGCAGAACGGGCGAGCGAGTACACCGCCCGCGTCCACCGCTGCGAGCACGCCGACGTCGCGACGGTGCTGGCGGAGATCCTCGTCCGGCACGCCGCTCGCCGCGTCGCCGTTCCGGGCGACCTGCCCGTTGTATGGCGGCCCTCCGGTGTGGACATCGTCGACGATCCCGCCACGGCAGCAGAGCTCGACGGCCTCGACGGTGTGATCACCGGCTCGGCGCTGGCGATTGCCGAGACTGGCACCATCGCTCTCGACGCCGGCGTGGGACAGGGCCGCCGTGCCCTCACGCTCGTGCCCGACCTCCACGTCTGCGTCGTCGAGGCCGAGCGGATCGTTGGCACCGTGCCCGAAGGTGTCGAGCTGCTGGGCCGCTCGGTCGTGGAGCGCAGGGCGCCCTTGACACTGATCTCCGGCCCATCCGCGACCTCCGACATCGAGCTCTCACGCGTCGAGGGCGTGCATGGCCCCCGCCGCCTCGAGATCGTGATCGTCGGGTAGCGTCCGCTACGCGGCGTCGCCCGTCGCCGTCACGGCGGCGTGCGGGCGAGCGACATCGAGTCGGAGCTGCGGGGCACGTCCCAGGACCTCATCGAGCTCTAGGGCTCGCTGTTCGGCGATCAGTGCGATGGCGGAGGCCTGGTGGCCCCGCTCCATCAGCGCGGATGCTTCCACTCGCAGGCGCTCTGCGTGGGCGTGAAGGCGATGCGCTTCTGCGCGAGTGGCCTCGAGGTAGTGCTCAGCATGCGAGTCGTGTGTTTGTGCCATGGCCCGATTTTGCCCGGCCGCTGCCGATTCCGCATCTCCGCGCTGTGGATCGATTGTGGATTCCCCTGCAACCGGGTGTGGACTCCGCTGTGGGAACAGCGAGAAAATTGCCGCTCTTTGCGGCCATTTCCTGGGGAAAACACGGGCTAGAGCGGCCAGTCGTGCCGGTCGCGCAGCGAGTCCAGATCGCTGTCGCCGGATGCCCACTCCCCCACGGTGGCGTCTCCCTCAACAGCAATGCGGAGGTGCTCGATCGCCTCGTCCGGACGCCCGGCGAGGGCCGAGTAGCACGCCAGGTTGTACCGCAGCGCCGGGCTGTCGGGCGAGGTCTGCAACCCCTCGCTTGCGATCTCGATTGCGCGGTCGTAGTCCTTGCTCATGTAGGCGCCGTTCGCGGCCACCGACCATTCCCACGCGCCCGGCACGTCCCGCTCGGCCGGGAGGCCGCCCACCACAAGCACGGTCGTCCCTGCCTCGGCTGCCGTGGCGCTGCGCCGCGTCGCCGGGTCGCGGACGAACACCATCCCGCCCTGCTCGACCTCGCGTTCGTCGCCGTCCAGGCGGAAGATCGCCCGGCCGTCCAGCACGAGGTAGAGCTCTTCATGCTTCCCGGCGCCGCCGCCGAGCTCGTCGTGCTCCTCGATGACGGTGTCGCCCGCGTTCGGCACCGAGTACGCGTTGACGCCGAATGCCCGCACGCCCAGCGAGCGCCGGATCAGGTGGACGGCGAACGGCTGTCCGTGTGCCGGCTGGCGCTCCACGTCCTCGAGGCGCATGACGGTGAAGCGCTCGTCCGCTAATGCCATCGCTGCATGTGCTCCGCGTGCGTGCGCAGATATGCCCCCGGGCGGAAGTTCTCGTCGTAGAAGTCCGTGTCGATGTGCTGCGCCTGCACGTAGTTCATGATGAAGAGCGTCGGCACAGTGCCGGGGAACTTGCCGAACGTGTCGTGGATGTACTGCGCCTGGTGCGCCACGCACGCCTTGAACTCGTCGCTGTAGGGCTGCGCCGAGCCTCGGATGCGGGCGCTCTCCGACCACGCGCCTGGCGTGTCGGGGTGATAGACGCCGCCCGCCCCGAACTTGCGCTGCGCAAACGCCTCGACGGCAGCCGCCATGTCGGCGTGGTGCGGCGGGCAGAACGCCTCGAAGACGCCCTCGCGGCCGGTCGGATTGGGCGTCGACCACCGCTCGTCCTCGTCGTAGCGGAAGCCGAGCCCGGGCACGTCGGGATTGCCGGAGGCGCCCAGCATCGAGTAGCGGTCGATGCCGTCGAACATCCACCCGCCGAGGCCCATCGCCTGCAGCATCAGCACGCCGGCAAACGCGGACGTCGCCAGCTCCGCCGTCGCCTCCGTCAGCGAGTACTGCTCGAGAAAGGTGAGCGGCAGCGGGTCCTCGACGTCGACCAGGCCCGAGAACTCCTCCATACCCGGGACGCCTCGGTTGTTCACGTCGTCGTAGATGCAGTAGCCGTTCTGCACGAAGAAGCACAGGTTGGCGATGTTGTGCTGGGCGATGTCGGCGACGGGGATCACCAGCAGCGAGCCCGGATGGTTGGCGATCCAGGTGTTGTGGCCCTCCATGTAGGGCTCCTCGCGAGGCAGGTGAATACGCTTGTCCGACAGCTTCCTGATCAACCCCGCGTGGCGCTCCAGCATCAACTCCGGCGTGATGCTCTCGTCGGCCGGGTCGACCTGCGCGCCCGCGTCGCGAGTGGGGAAGAAGTAGGTGCCGGAGTCGTCGGTGAAGAAGATCTCGACCGTGTGGAAGCCCGCCGCAGACGGGAACGTGCGGCCGGCCGCGCCGCCTGCGTAGTTCGCCAGGTGCGGCGCGTACCTCTCGTGCCGCATGATGGCGTAGTGCCAGCCGGTGGTGCCCGAGCACGCGGTCAGCACGAGCAGCCGCTCGATCTCCGAAAGCGGCAGCGGCTCGTGGCGCGAGCGGTAGGCGAGCGGGCCGTCGGGAATCTCGCCCCCGAGCGGAAAGCGTCGCGATCGCCGGCCGTACAGCGCCTCCAGCAGCGGGAAGCGCGCCAGATCCGCGAGGGCCTCGGACACCCGAGGCGTCTGCCCGGTCGTCTGCTGCACTGAAACCGATCCTCCCCTACAGTTGCGTCCGATGTCAATCACGCTCTACCACGCCGACTCCTGCCCATACTGCGTCCGCACGCGCCTGGTGCTCGACGGCAAGGGTGTCGAGTGGGAGTCGGTCGACGTCGACCTGCGCAACAAGCCTCCCTGGCTGCGGGAGATGAACCCGCGCAACCGCGTGCCCGTGATCCGCCACGGCGATTTGGTGCTCACCGAGTCCGAGGCCCTCGACGAGTACATCGAGGAGCTGTATCCCGACCCGCCGATGATGCCGCCCGACCCGGCCGGTCGTGCGTGGGTGCGGATCCTGATGCGCCGCTTCGAGGACGTCTCCGATCCCTACTACGCCGTTCGGCGTGGCGAGCCGGGTGCCGTGGAGGAGTTGGCCGCCCAGCTCTCATGGCTGCAGGAGCTGCTCTCCGCCACGCCGTACATCGCCGGCCCCACCTACTCACTGGCCGATCCCGGGTACTGGCCGTGGATCGCCCGCCTGCCCCGCATGGGCGTGTCGCTCGACGACTTCCCGGCCGTGTCGGCCTGGTGCCGCCTGCTGGAGCAGCGGCCCGAGTACGCGGCCGAGCTCAGCTTGCTGGCGTAGCGTCGCCCGCCGCCACGGCGGCGAACCGCTCGGCCAATATGCGACGGATTCGCTCATGCTCAGGCAGGTGCACGTCCAGTGCTCGCACGAACTCCTCGCGCGGATAGCCGTTGGCGGCCAGTTCCTCTGCGCCGAGCTCCATCCACTCGAGCAGCACGGGGCGGGTCGCTTCGATGTGGAACTGGGTGCCCCAGGCGCGGTCTCCGACCCGCAGCGCCTGCAGTGCGACCGCGTTCTTCATCAGTTCGGTGCCTTCGCCGTTCAGCCGGCAGCCGTAGTAGTGCCACTGCATGGTCTGAATACGTGGCGGCAGCCCGTCGAACAGGGGGTCGCCGGCGGCCCCAGGCAGCAGCTCGACCTCGTGCCAGCCGATCTCGTGCGGCTCCGAGCGGTAGACCTCGCCGCCCGCCGCCGCCGTCAGCACCTGGGCACCCAGGCAGAGTCCCATGAACGGTGTGCCACGAACGAGTGCCTCCCGCACCAGCTCGATCTCGCGGGCCAGCCACGGGTGCTCGTCGGCCTGATGGATGTCGACGAGACCACCCCCGGCGATGATCGCAGCCACGCCGTCCAGCGTCTCGGGGAGCGGCTCGCCGCCGTACGGGTGAAGCGTCTGCACCTCGATGCCGCGCGCCTCCAGCGCCTGGACGAACGGCCTGGCGGGACCGGTCGACTCGTTCTGGATGTTGAGCGCTCGCATGCCGCGGATTCTAGAGCCGCGCTTCGCCTGGCTCAGTCTTTGTGGATCTGCGCGGCTTCGCGATACGGCGTCTGCTCGCGCCGGATCAGGTCGGGGTTCTTGCCCCGTGCGATCGCGAGCTCGTGGGCGACCCACTGCACCGCAGCGGCGGTGCCGAGCAGTGACGCGGCGGCCGCGGGCAGCGAGTCCGACGTCGCGACCGGGATCGCCTCGACGTCGAGCAGGTCGTCGGCGGGCGGATCGACGGCGATCGCCGTGGTGTGCACGCCGACCCGCCGCGATGCGCGCAGGAGCTGCTCCGCCCGCTGTCCGCGAGGGCCGGCGCCGCGCCTGTCGGACATGATCAGCACCAGGCCGGTGGTCTCGTCGCACGCCGGGATGTGGCCGTGGAGGAAGGTCTCAAGGTCGCGGTACGAGCAGGGGAGATGGCAGGCCTCTTCGATCTTCAGTGTCAGCTCGCGCGCGGCGATGCGGTCGGCGCCGCTCCCGATCAGGATCAACCGGTCACAGCCGGCAAGCGCGGCGGCGACGCCGGTGGCGGCGTCGCGGTGGGCGACACCTTCTGCGATCAGCCGCTTTGCCTCGCCCGCATCCGCGCGGCTCCCGCTCGTCGCCGCGGAGAGCGCCAGCCCCGCAGCCAGGGGCGACAGGTAGCCGACCGTATGGCACCAGCTCTTGTCCTCCTGGGGCGTGACGACGACCGCGTCGGAGTGCCTCGTTGCCTCCGCTTCGGCGACGGCCGTGATCAGGCCGGTCGTGGTACCCGCGCCGCGCGCCGCTCGCAATGCCTCGTTGGTGGCCCAGGTGTCGCCCGAATGGGAGACGGCGATCACCGCGCCCGACGTCGCCGGGTCGAGCGCTGCTTCGAACGACTCTCGCGACGTGGTCGGGATGCCGGCCTCCGAGAGCATCTCTGCAACGCCCATCGCGGCGTGCTCGCTGGTGCCGCAGCCGACTGTGAGATGCGGTCCGGCGCCCCGGGCGAGCAGTGCCAGCGCCGCGGTGTCGGCCTGGGCGACGATCTGCTCGACCAGGTCGGGCTCGAGCTCGATCATCTCCTGCATGACCCACGGTGGGCGCTCGCGCAGCTCGGGGTAGCTATCGGTCTGCCACTCGGGTCGGACGGCCATCGGCGCAGTCTAAAGCTCTCAGCGGGCTCACGCCGGGGGAGCACATAGACTCCGCAGGCGATGGATGCCCGGCCGATAGGTGTGTTCGATTCCGGCGTGGGCGGCCTGACCGTGTTGCACGAGTGCCTGGTCACGCTGCCCCACGAGGACTTCCTCTATTTCGGCGACTCCTCGCCGGAGCGGTTTCCGTATGGCACCAAGCCCGCCGAGACGATTCGCCGGTACGCCCACGAGATCGCCGCGCACCTCGCCGCCCGCGATGTGAAGCTGCTCGTCGTTGCCTGCAACTCCGCCACGTCGGCGGCGCTGCCGGGGCTGCAGCGCGAGTTCACGGTGCCGTTGATCGGTGTGATCGCGCCCGAGGCCCACGCGGCCGTCCAGGCGACGCGCGGGCGTCGCGTCGGCGTGATGGCGACCGAGGCCACGGTCGTCAGCGGCCGCTATCCCGCAGCCATCGCGGCCCTTGATGCGGGTGTCGCAGTGACGCAGGTGGCATGCCCGCAGCTCGTCCCGCTGATCCAAGCCGGCGACGTGCACGGCGCGGAGCTGCACGAGGCGGCGAAGGGCTACGCCGAGGAGTTGAAGGCGGCCGGCGTCGACACCGTCATCCTGGGTTGTACGCACTACCCGCTGATCCGGCCGATGCTCCAGCGGATCTTCGGTCGCGGTGTCACCCTGATCACATCAGCCGAGGAGACGGCGCGTGAAGTGGCTGAGACGCTGGAGCGCCGCGGTGTCGCCAATCGCACCGACCGCGACGGCACGTACCGGTTCTTCTGCACCGGTGACGAGGGCGCGTTCCGAGAGGTCGCCGGCCGGTTCCTGCAGCTGCCCCTGACCGAGGTCGAGCGGGTCGACCCGGCCCGTCTGGAGCTGGCGGCATGAGCAGGTCGGACGGCCGCGCAGCCGACGAGCTGCGCCCCATTCGCATCGAGCCCGGCTTCATCGACACCGCACATGGTTCGGTGCTGTTCTCGATCGGCAAGACGCGCGTCGTCTGCACGGCGATGGTCGAGGAGTCGGTGCCGCCCTGGATGCGCGGGAGGGGCACGGGGTGGATCACCTCGGAGTACGGGATGTTGCCCGGGTCGACATCGGATCGGAAGCAGCGCGATGCCTCGCGTGGCAAGCAGGACGGCCGCACCGTCGAGATCCAGCGGCTGATCGGGCGCTCGCTGCGCTCGGTCGTCGACTTCAAGGGGCTCGGCGAGCGGACGGTGTGGATCGACTGCGACGTCCTCCAGGCCGACGGCGGCACGCGCTGCGCGGCCATTTGCGGCGGGTATGTCGCCCTGCAGCTCGCGCTCACCGGCCTGGTGGACGCCAAGCGCATTCGCGAGCTGCCGCTGACCGACTCGGTCGCGGCTGTTTCGGTCGGCATCGTCGACGGTGTGCCTCTGCTCGACCTGCCCTACGAGGAGGACTCCAGGGCGGAGGTCGACATGAACGTGGTGCTCTCGGGACAGGGCCGCCTGATCGAGGTGCAGGCCACAGCGGAGCGCACGCCGTTCGGCCGGACGTCGCTCGACGAGTTGCTCGGCCTGGCCGTCGGTGGGATCGAGGAGATCGCGGGCGAGCAGACCCGCGTGCTGCATGAAGCTCGTTCTCGCGTCGGCTAACCGCCACAAGGCGCAGGAGTTCGCCCGCTTGCTCCCGGGCTTCGACGTCGAGCCCTACGCCGGGCAGCTGCCCGAGGAGACCGGGTCGACGTTCCGCGAGAACGCGGAGCTGAAGGCTCGTGAGGTGCACCGCGCGACTGGGGGGCGGCACTGGGTGCTTGCCGACGACTCCGGCATCGAGGCCGCTGCGCTCGGCGGACGCCCCGGCGTGCGGTCGGCCCGCCTGGCCGGCGAGGAGGCCACGGACGAGCAGAACCTGGAGGCGCTGCTGTCGCTGCTCGAGGGGCACGACGACCGGCGCGTCCGATACGTGGCCGAGCTCGTGGCCATCGCGCCGGAGGGCTGGGAGCTGCATGCCCGTGGTGAGCTGCCCGGCACGCTGGCGCCGCAGCCGCGTGGGTCGGGCGGCTTCGGGTACGACCCGGCGTTCGTGCCCGACGGCGAGGCGCGCACGGTGGCGGAGATGTCACCACAGGAGAAGGACGCCATCTCTCATCGGGCGCGCGCCGGAGCCTCGCTGCGCGACCAGCTGCGCAGCGCCTCGGCCGAGACCGACCGCCTGCTCCTGCGGGCGATCCAGCCTGGCGACCGGTCGGCCTTCGAGCCGATCTGGGCCGACCCCGAGGCGATGCGGTACATCGGCATGGGAGTGCCGCGCGTCGGTCAGGAAGCGCTGGACATGATGGACCGCCTGGTCGCCCACCGCGAGGAGCACGGATTCGGGCTGTGGACGGTCATTCCCAAGGGCCAGGACCGGGTGGTCGGTTGGGCCGGCCTGTCGGTGCCGCGGTTCCTGCCGGCGGTGCTCCCAGCCGTCGAGTGCGGGTGGCTGCTCGCGCCATCGGCGTGGGGCAATGGCTATGCCACCGAGGCCGGTCTCGCCGCGCTTCGCCACGGCTTCGGCGACCTTCGCCTCGATCGCATCATCAGCATCATCTACCCCGGCAACGAGCGGTCGGCTGCGGTTGCGCGGAGGCTGGGGATGCGGCAGGCGGGTGACGAGGTCCACTCGGTGACCGGACGAACGGTGTCCATCTGGGAGACGCTCGGCCGGCCGGGCGGCTAGGCGAGGCCGGCCATCTCTTCGTCCGCCGGCTGGTGGCGGGACCACCGCCGCCAGTTGATCTCGGCGCCGAGGATGATGATGTTCGCCATCAGGTAGAGCCAGATCAGGGTCAGGACGATGCCGCCGAAGGCCCGCAGCGCCACCAGCACGTCGGCGCGCTGCAGGTAGTACGGCACTGCCAGGAACGAGATCTGGAACAGCACCGTCCCGAACAGCGCTCCCGGCCAGACGTCTCCACGGTCGAGCTTGACGTTCGGCACCCACCGGTACACGACCATCAGGAACACGAACGAGGCGAGACTCGAGAACGTCAGCGAGATCGCGTACGGAACCGGGCCTGAGTTGAGCCACGCGGGTGCGTGGTGGTCGAGCCAGCTGTTCGCGAACGTCGCCAGCAGCAGCGACAGGAACAGCAGGGTCAGCGAGCCCAGGACGAACACGAAGCTGAGCCACTTCCCGCGGATGAAGCTGCGATTGCCGACCTGGAAGACGATGTTCAGCGCCGACTCGAGCGCCGAGTAGAACCCGAGTGCCGTCCAGATGATGCCGACCAGACCGATCACGAAGAACGTCCCGGCGTTCGCCTGCACCGAGTGCACGAGCTGGAGCAGGTCCTCGACCGACTGGCTCGGCATGATGCGCTCCAGCTCCTCGACGATGTAGCTCGACTGCGACACCTGGCCGGCGAGCCCCAGTGTCGACATGGTCAGGAAGAGAAACGGAAACAGCGACAGCAGGGCGTAGTAGGCGACCATCGCGGCGAGATGCGGCCCCCGGTCGCTCAGGTACTTGCCGAGCACAGAACCGGTCTGGCTGGCCACCCGCCGGTACGGATCGCCCCGTGTGAAGGTCGTGCTATTCGCCATATGAGAGTGAGGATATCGGGAGGGGTGGCGTGTGCTAGCGTGGAAATCGTGAACGCGGCCGACGCGATCGATGAGCTCCGGGAGCTCTCTACCCAGATCGAGACGGTGATCATCGCCTCGCGCGAAGCCCATGTGGTCGCATCGAGCCTTCCGGACGAGCACTCCAGCCGCGTCGCCGCGGCAGCTCGGGAGCTGGCCGACGGCGCGGATCAGATCCGCCGCGACCTCGGACGGGAGGCGCTCGCCCAGCTGCAGGCTGCGACGCCTGAGGGGAGCGTGTTCGTGGTCGTCGACGGCGGTCGGATGGCCGTTGCCACGACGGGCGCAGACCCCACGGTCGGGCTTGTGTTCTATGACCTGAAGACGTTGCTTCGCCAGACGAGCGATGCGCCGGAGGAGAGGGGTGGCGATGGGTCGGCGTAGGCTCGTGGTGCCCGTGGTGATCGGCGCCGGCTCGTTCCTGGGAACGGTGCTCTACCGTCGCCGCAGCGTCCGCAGCCGCACGCGGCTGGATGTCTACTTCGACGACGGCTCGATGGTCTCGCTGGCCGCCGGATCGCCCGATGCCGACCGGCTGCTGCCCCATGCCGAGGACGTGCTGGGCGCCGCGCGAGGTGCCGTGTGACACGCGAGGAGCTCGCCGCCCGGCTCGTGGAGCGGGCATACCTCGAAGGCGACTTCCTCCTTCGCTCGGGGCGTCGCAGCCGCTATTACCTCGACAAGTACCGCTTCGAGACGGATCCGGTGCTGCTCGCCGGGCTCGGCAGCGCGCTGGCGGAGCTGGCGCGTTCGCATGCGCCGGACGCGGAGCTCCTCGCGGGGCCCGAGCTGGGCGCCGTGCCGCTCGCGGCCGTGACGTCGATCGAGACCGGATTGCCGTACGTCATCGTGCGCAAACAGGCAAAAGACTACGGAACGGCAAATCGTCTGGAGGGCGTTTTCGAGCCCGGCGCGCGTGTTTGCGTGGTCGAGGATGTCGTCACTTCGGGCGGCGCCCTGCTTTCGGCGGTCGACGCGTTGCGAGCGGCCGGACTCCACGTTTCCGCTGCAATTTGCGTGGTCGACCGGGAAGAAGGCGGTGCCGAGGCCATTGCCTCCGCAGGCGTCGCGTTCCGACCGCTCTATACCACCTCCGACCTCGGAGTCGGCTCGGCTCCCGCCAACGCCTGAAATCCGTTTAGGCATGCGGATTGTTGCCGTCCGACAGAGGTGCTAGGGTAGCCGCGTTTGACGCGTTCCGGCCCCTAGAACCGACCAGGAGGACAAGGGTGACGAAAAGCGATTTCATCGACACGGTGGCAAATAGGTCCGGGTTGTCCAAGAAGGACGCCGGCGCTGCCGTGGACGCTGTACTCGAGTCCATCAAGGATTCGCTTGCCAAGGGTGACGACGTGGTCTTCACCGGGTTCGGCAAGTTCAGCGTGCAGAACCGAAAGGCACGCACAGGCGTCAATCCCCGCAACCCGGGAGAGCGGGTGAACATCCCCGCGAGCACTGTGCCGAAGTTCTCGGCCGGGAGCCAACTCAAGGCCGCCGTCAAGTAACTCCGGCCTCACGAGGTCTCACGCGGACGCCCGCCGCCCCCGAGGGGCGCGGCGGGCGCCGCGCGTTAAGAGCCCAGAAGCGTGCAGGACGTTGAGCAGGGGTCTCCGGTATACGTGGCGAAAGTCACGACAACCGGGCGGTGGCGTGCGGTGGTGTACGCGCCGTGTGGATCGTTGTAAGGGATGTCCTGATGTTGCAGCGCGGCAGATCGATTACTCCCGGGGTGGGGCTCGCACCGAACGCCACGACCCCCGAGGAGGCGCCGCGCCGCGAGGCCACTGCGCGGAGAGTCGGGCGGGCCGACGGGTTGCTGGTGCTCGCCGCGTTGTTCGGCATCCTCGCTGTCGACTTTTCGGGTATCGGAGCGGACGCCTGGCCGTTCGTTCCCGGCGAGGTGCGTACGTCTGGGACGCTTGGGTGGGTGGTGCAGCTGGCCCAGTCGGAGTGGAACGTGGGGGTGCTCCGGGCGGGCGTGGTGGCCGCTATGGCGTTCGTGGCGCTGTGCGCATTCGTGCGTGCGTCGAATGATGGACTCTGGCGCAAGGGCGTCCTCGTGGGGATCGCCGTCGTCGCCGTATCCGGCGCCGTGCTGCCTGCAGTGGTGATGCAGCTCGCGCTCCGAGAGGGCACTGCGCCGTGGTTCTACACCAACGACTCGACGTATCAGATCGAGCTGGCCGGCGACCTGGTGAGAAACGGGCAGAACCCGTACGACCACGACTACAGCAGCTCGGGAATGGAGCGCTTCTACACCATGGACGGCACCGCGGTTCGGCGCCCCAACCGGTTTCCTGCGTTGTCGCACTTCGCGTATTTCCCCGGCTCCGTGGCACTGGCCACGGCGTGGCGGAACCTCCCCGCGCCGTGGAATGACTTCCGGCTGCTGGTGGCGCTTTCGACCGTGCTCCTGATCCCGGCCGGGCTGCTCTTCCCCGGCCCGTTCGGTGCTCGTTTGGCGGTCGGCTCGGTGCTGGCGTGCAATCCGGTTGCGATTCGCCTGGCCTGGTTCGGCAACGCCGATGCGCCATGTGTGCTCGCCCTCGTGGTGGCATTCGGGCTTGCCAGCCGCGGCCGCTGGCGTTCGGCGGCGGCAGCGCTGGCGGTAGCGATCCTGATGAAGCAGTTCGCGATCGCGGCCGTCCCGTTCCTGGTGCTCATGCTGCTCCTGCGCGGTAACAGGCGTGACCTGACGCACGCACTTGCGGTCGGCTCGGCAGTCATCGCGGCCGCGTTCCTTCCGTTCCTGCTCGCATCGCCGGCCGGTCTCTGGCAGGACACCATCACCTACGGGACGGGCACGTTCCACGTTGTCAGCTACGGCCTCGCGGGCCTGTTCGTGCGACTCGGTGTGGCCAACCCAAATGCCGCCGACTACCCGTTCTTCCCGCTGATGCTGGCCTGCTGGCTGCCTATCACCGCCTACGCGGTGCGCGCGGCGTGGCGATCGAAGGAGCCCTGGCTGGCCGGAGCCGGATTCACGCTCTCGATCTTCACCATGATCGTCATTGCTCGCGTGTTCCAGACCAGCTACATCGTCTACCCGCTGAGCGGAGCGCTGATCACCCTGCTGCTCGCGCTCGAGCAGTTCCAGGCTGCCCAGGCTCAGCGAGCCGGCGGCTCGGCGCTCCGCCTCGCCGGCGGCATGGTGGAACCGACCCCTGCGCCTGCCCGCCTATCGGGGGAGTCCCGCGCCGCGGGCTGACGGCCGCACGGCATCCGTCCGCGCAATGTGCGAACATATGTTCGGATGGGCGCGCAGGCGGCACAGCTCTCGCTCGACGGTGCCGACCGGCTGGTCGCCATCCTTGCCGAGCGCAGGGCCCCGGTCGGGCTGACGGAGGCGGCACGCAGCCTCTTCGCCCTCCGTGGCGCGCCTCCCTCCGCGCTGGTGCGCCAGCTCGTCGACGAGGTCGTGCGGTGCGACCCCCGGCTGGTGTGGCGCTCACACGGCGAGCTGGCGCTGGCGGAGTGGGAGGAGGTCGCCACCCTCCACGACCTCGAGCTGGAGCAGACGCCGTTCGTGGTCTTCGACCTCGAGACCACCGGCACCCGGCCCGGCGTCTCCCGGATCGTCGAGATCGGGGCGGTGCGGCTGCGGGGGTTCGAGGAGGTGGGCACCTTCGAGCAGCTGGTCGACCCGGGTGTGCCCGTCCCGCAGACGATCACCCGGATCACGGGCATCCAGGCCCGCGATGTGCGGGGCGCGCCGCGGATCTCCGCGGCGCTGCCCGAGTTCCTGCGCTTCGCGCACGGCGCCGTGCTGGTGGCCCACAACGCACGCTTCGACGTCGGCTTTGTGGACGCCGAGCTGTCGCGGCTCGAGAGCCGGCGGCTGGCCGCGCCCGTGATCGATACGGTGGCGCTCGCCCGCCGGTTGATGGAGGGCCGGCTTCCCCGGATGAACCTCGGCACGCTGGCCGAGCGGTTCGATACAGAGGTACGGCCGTGCCACCGGGCCCTCCCGGATGCCCAGGCTACGGCGGAGGTGCTGGTGCGGCTGCTCGGCATGGCGCAGGAGCACGGTGTGAGGACGGTCGCCGACGCGGTGGCCTTCGCAGCGCCTGTCCGCAGGCGGGTGCGGCTGCGGCGCGAGCTTGCCAAGGACGTGCCGGCCGGCCCAGGGGTCTACCTGTTCCATGATCGTCACGACCGCGTGCTGTACGTCGGAAAGGCGCGCGACCTGCGCGCACGGGTGCGGTCGTACTTCGCGGGTGGGCCGCTCCGGCGACCGGTCGAGCACGCGCTCGAAGCGACCGACCGGATCGAGACGCGTCCGCTCGGGTCGGAGCTCGAGGCCTCATTGGTCGAGCTTGAGCTGATCCTCCGCCTGCGGCCCGACGCAAACCGGCGGTCGGCCCATCCGGAGCGGAGCTGTTATCTGACGCTGACCACGGACGAGCGAGTGCCGCGGTTGTCGGTCACCGCCGCGCCGCATCCCGGGGCCGTAAGCGCAGGGCCGCTGCGCAGCCGGGGCGAGGCGCAAGCTGCGGCAGCGGCTGTCCGCAGCGCGTTCGGGCTGCGCACCTGCCGCCCGGCGCTGCCCGACGACGACGGCAGCTGCCTGGCCGGCCTGCTCGGACGCTGCATCGCACCCTGCCGCGGTGGCGAGCACGTCGACCGGTACGCCGATGCGCTTGCCCGTGCGCAGCGATGGCTCGAGACCGGCGATGACGGGGGAGCGGCGGTGGGGCTGCGGATGCGCATGGCCGCGCATGCGGCCGACCGCCGGTTCGAAGAGGCCGCGGAGCTGCGCGACCGGCTCGACGCGTTCGATTCGGTGGCCCGGCGACTGGCCCGGCTCCGCAGTGCTGCCGCCCGGTCCGGTGTGCTGCTCGCCTCAAACATCGACGACCGCTTCGTACACGCCTTCGCCTGCACTGGCGGACGCGTCGTCGCCCGGCGGCGCCTGCCGCGGGCGGGCGATGCCATGCTCGAGGCCGAGCCCCTCGTCGCCGCGCTGCGGGAGGCTCTGGCCCAGCCGGCGGCGACCCTTGCGGCCGACCAGGCCGACGTCGCCACCGTCGTGGCCGCAGCATTCTCCCGTCCGGGCCGGGATGTGGTCGCGATACCGATCAGGCGAGATGCGGTCGACCGCGCCGCTTCGGCCGTCGCGAAGCGGCGGGGGCGGGTACCCTTGCGTCGATGAGGTTCGCCGATCGCCTCGCCGACGCCGTCGCGCGCAAGGGTTCCACGCTCTGCGTGGGCCTCGATCCTCGAATCGACCTCCTCCCGCCAGAGCTGGTGATCGGGCTGAAGCCTGGAACCGCCGGCCGCGCCCGGGCATACGAGCGGTTCTGCGAAGGCGTCCTCGACGCCGTCGTGGACGAGGCTGTTGCGGTCAAGCCGCAGGTGGCGTTCTTCGAGGCGCTCGGCGGCCATGGCATCAGCGCCCTCGAACGGGTCTGCGCGCTCGCTGCCGAGCGCGGGCTGATCGTGATCGCCGACGCGAAGCGCGGAGACATCCGGTCGACCGCGGAGGCCTACGCCGAGGCATGGCTGGCACCGCGCAGCGAAAGTGGCCGTCCGGTCGCCGATGCCGTGACCGTCAACCCGTATCTCGGCAGCGACTCGCTCGAGCCCTTCCTCGCCGCGTGCGGTACGGGCGCGGGGCTGTTCGTGCTGGCGCGCACCTCCAACCCAGGCGCCAGCGACCTTCAGGAAGCGGTGCTCGCCGACGGGCGTCCGCTCTGGGAGCGCACAGCGGAGCTGATCGCAGGCTGGGGCGAGGCGCACGTCGGCGAGTCCGGGCTCTCCAGCGTTGGAGCGGTGATCGGCGCCACTCGTCCGGAGGCGGTCGAGCGCGCCCGCGAGTTGATGCCTCACCAGGTGCTGCTCCTCCCAGGTGTCGGGGCGCAGGGCGGACGCGCGGCAGACCTGGCCGCGGCCTTCCGCGACCATCCCGCGGGCGGCCTCGTAGTTGCCGCGCGCTCGGTCATCTACGCATGGCGTGAGCGTCACGGAGATTGGCAGCAGTCCGTGCGGGCCGCCGCCGCGGAGCTCCGCCAGGCCGTTCCGGCCACCTAGTTCTCAATCGCGGGATACCACGTTTCGGTTAGGCGGTCCTGCCGGGAGCGGACGATGACTCGTGGGATGAGTCAGCCGTTTTTGCGTGGTCGGCCCGGGGAGCCAGATGAGCTGGAGCGACTTGCTCTGCTCGCAGACGCGGCCCTCGAGGCGATCATCGTCCACCGCGACGGCATCGTTGTCGAGGCGAACGAGGCGTTCCTGGAGCTCAGCGGATACACCCGCGCCGAGATGGTCGGTCTCGACCTGCGAACGATGCTTCACCCGGAGGACGCCCAACGGATCGAGCATCGTCTGGCGTCGTCCGACTCTACCGTCGAGCACATCCGCGCATACCATCGCGGCGGCACCGAGCTGGAGATCGAAGTGGTCGGGCGTGGGGTTCTGTACCGGGGCGAGTGCTGTCGGCTGATCATCATGCGCGACATCAGCGAACGGCTCCTGGCCGAGCGCGCAGTGCGCGAGTCCGAACGCGTGCTTCGCCAGGCGCTCGAGAACGTGCCGCTGATCGCCGTGATGAAGGACATGGACAGCCGGATTCTCTTCTGTAACGGCCACCTGTCCGATATCACCGGATGGACACGGACAGAGCTCACCGGGGCGGTGTGGGAGGAACTCCTCGCCCCGAAGCAGGGTCCCGCGAGCCGACGGAAGTTGCGCGATCCCGATCCGTTCTGCCCGCAGCTGGAGTCGCCAATCGTCACGCGTAACGGCGACGAGCGGCTGATCTCGTGGAACCGGACGCTCCTGCGTGACCAAGCTGGGAGGATCGTCGGGACGACGTGCATCGGCGAGGACGTCACCGACCGGCGCCGCGCCGAGGCGGAGCTCGCGGAGCGCCACCGCCAACAGGCCGCGGTGGCAGAACTCGGCCTCGCGGCTCTGCGCCTTGACGTCGCGGAACTGTCCGACGAGGCCGTGCGACTGGTGCAGGAGACCCTGGCGGTCGACATGGTCGGGTTGCTGCGGACGGTTCCCGACACCGACTCGCTGCTTATCGAGCGCGGCGTGGGGTGGCGTCCTGGGGTGGTCGGGAACCGTCTGGTGCCAGGAGGGCCGGGTTCGATGGCCGGCGCCATGTTGCGCGACCAGGAGCCGTGGATCTTGAACGACGTGGCCGGGGATCCGCGCCTCTCGCACGACTCCGAAATGCGCCGGCTGGGCGTCGCCAGCATGATCAGCGTTCCCATCCAGGGGCACGGCGATCCGCACGGCCTCGTCACGGTGCAGAGTCTGACGCCGCGCGACTTCACGGCGGACGACGCCAACTTCGTCCTGGCCGTCGCGAATGTGCTCGCCGCGACCGTGGAGCGTCAGAGCGCCCTCGACCGCGCGCAGCACCTGGCATACCACGACACGCTCACCGGTCTGCCGAACAGGGAGGCGCTGCACGAGCGGATCGACGAGTTGCTCGAGCTGGCGACGCGTCACGAGCGTGCGGCGGCACTGCTCTGGATCGACGTATCGAACTTCGGGCTCGTCAACGACAGCTTCGGCGAGGCCGCGGGCGATGATGTTCTGCGCCAGATCGCGGACCGGCTGTCGAAGCTTTCAGGCCAGCACATGGTCGGGCGGTACACAGGCGACGAGTTCCTGCTGGTGGTCGGAGACGCGTCCGACGATCCCGGTTCCGTGGCATGCCGCAACCCTGACGACGTCGCGCAGATTGCACAGGCGCTGAGAGGGCGGATCGCGTACATGTTCCAGAAGCCGTTCAAGGCGGGCGGCGAGGACCTGTTCCTGCACCCGCTCGTCGGCATCTCGGTGTACCCGGTGCACGGATCCGATCGCGATTCCCTGTCCCGGCACGCGATCGTCGCGAAGAACCAGGCCAAGGCCGCGCATCGCGGCGAAGGACATGTGAGGCGAAACGCCCTCGACCCGCTGCGAGAGATTGCGCTCTCAGCTCGGCTGCACAAGGCGCTCGAACGGGAGGAGTTCGAGCTCTATTACCAGCCCGTGGTGAATCTCGAGACGGGCACGCCTGTGTCTGTCGAGGCGCTGGTTCGCTGGCACGATCCCGAGCGCGGCCTGATCCAGCCGAACGACTTCATCCCAGTGGCGGAGCGCATCGGCATCATCGGGCCGCTGACCGATTGGGTCGCCAACGAGGCGTGCCGCCAGGCGCGCGTGTGGCATGACGCCGGGCTGATGCTGGGCGTCGGGTTCAACGTTCCGGCGGTGCTCTGGCAGCCGGCGACGGCCGAGCGTCTGATCCGGGCGGTGCAGCGGCACGGCGTCGATGCCTCGATGGTCACGGTGGAGGTGACCGAGTCGACCGCCATGATCGACCCAACCGTCTCCGATCAGGTTCTGGACCTTCTCTCGTCCCACGGGCTGCGACTGGCGATCGACGACTTCGGCACGGGGCACTCCTCGCTCTCGCGCCTTCGCCAGCTCCCGGCCACGATGCTGAAGGTCGACCGCTCCTTCGTGATGGAGCTCGGCGACGACCCCGCGGCGGAGGCGATGGTGGCGACGATCATCGGGCTGGCGCGCAACCTCGGCCTGGAGCCGGTGGCCGAGGGCATCGAAACCGAGCAGCAGCGGCAGATCCTGCTGCGGCTCGGCTGCCGCATCGGCCAGGGGTTCCATTTCAGCCAGCCGGTCCCGGCGGCCGAGATCAGCTCGCGCTGGGCGCTCCTGCCGGCCGCGTGAGCCGCTCCAGCGGCGGCTCCTGACGCTCCGGACGGATCAGCCAGGCAGCGCAGGCGGCAGCGGTGAGGACGATCAGCGTCGTATCGGCACCGGCGACCATGAGGATGCCCAGCAGTGCTGCAACTTCGAGCCCGGCGATGTCGGCCGGCACATGCCGGCGGAGGACACCCCACACCGTATCGGCCGCGGTCACGGCGGCGATCATCACCAGCAGCCAGAGGGCGCCGTACCCGAGCACCCAGCCGGCGATCCCCACCTCGACGATGACCGTGGTGGTGACGATCGAACGCGTTGTCGTCCCAAGCATTCCTCAACTTTACGAGGGCTGAAAGGGCGGTCAAGTGTAGACTCCCGGGGCCGATGTAGAGCCTGCCCGCGGCCGCGCATCGCCGTCCTTCCATTTGCGGGCTCACACTATTCGATGATCCTCACCGTCACCGTCAACGCAGCGGTCGACAAGACGCTCACGGTCGCGAACCTGCAGCTGGGGCATCGCCACAGGGCGCAGCAGGGCCTTGTCATGGCGGGTGGCAAGGGCATCAACGTCGCGCGCGCACTGAAGCGGCTGGACGAGCCGGTGATCGCGACCGGCCTGGTCGGCGGACGCCCCGGGCTGCAGATCGTGGACGCCCTGACGGCCGAGGGGATCATCAACGATTTCGTGCGCATCGCGGGCGACTCGCGGACGTCGACGGCGGTGGTCGACCCCACCAGCGGCCTGCAGACCGAGATCAACGAGTACGGCCCCGAGGTTGGCCCGGCAGAGATGGCCGCCCTGCTCGAGCGGATCCGCTACCTCTCGGGCGCCGTCACCACCATGGTGTTCGCCGGGAGTCTTCCGAGGAAGGTCGACAACGGCTTCTACGCCGACATCATCCGGGACATGAACCGCCGCAAGATCAGGACGGTGATCGACTCCGAGGGGGAGCCGCTGCGCCAGGCGCTTGCCGCCGAGCCCTCGCTGGTGTCACCGAACCAGCGGGAGGCCGAGGCGCTGGTGGGCAACGAGTTCCAGACTGACGAAGATTTCCAGCACGGCCTCGAGGCCATCGCGGCCATGGGCGCCGGGAACGTGCTGATCACGCTGCGCACCGGGTGCTACGCCCTGATCGCGGAGGGCAAGGCGCGTCGTCGCATGTACCGGGCGTGGATCCCGCGGATCGAGGCGGTCTCGGCAGTCGGTTCGGGGGACGCGCTGCTCGCCGGGTTCGTGTCGGCGCAGCAGGGCGGGCGTGGCGCCGAGGAGTCGCTGCGGCTTGCGATGGCGTGCGGCGCGGCCAACACGCAGACGGTCGGCGCCGGTGTGTTCGATCCGCGTGACGTGACCCGCTTTGCAACCATGGTCGAGGTGCAGGAGATCCGTCCGCGAGCCGCCCGGGCGTCATGATCCGGCGCCCGCCGACTCGGTTGATAGAGTTCGCCGGACATTGAACATTCGGCGCAACACAGAGGTTTCCTCTCGCGGCCCGGTAGGGCCGCGTGTGTTTTTGAAGGGGGTTTCGGGGCGTGGAGATTGAGATCGGGCGTGGAAAGAAGGCGCGCCGTGCGTATGGGTTCGACGACATCGCGATCGTGCCGAGCCGCCGGACGCGCGACGCCGAGGACGTTGACATTGCGTGGCGGCTGGGGCCGCACCTGCTCGAGCTGCCGCTGCTCGCGTCGGCCATGGACGGCGTCGTGTCGCCGGCGACGGCGATCGAGCTCGGCCGCCTTGGCGGGCTCGCTGTGCTCAACCTCGAGGGCATCTGGACACGGTACGAGGATCCCGATGCGGAGCTGGAGCGGATCGCGCAGTTCGACAAGGCCGAGGCCACGCGCGAGATGCAGAAGATCTACTCGCAGCCGGTGCGCCCGGAGCTGATCGCCCAGCGGATTCGCGAAATCAAGGAGGGCGGGGTGCTGGCGGCCGCGTCCCTGACGCCGCAGCGCGTCCGCGAGCACTGGGAGGCTGCACTCGAGGCCGGGCTCGACGTGCTCGTCATCCAGGGCACGGTCGTTTCGGCGGAGCACGTGTCCACCGTCGTCGAGCCGCTCAACCTGAAGGAGTTCATCGCCTCGCTGCCTGTGCCGGTGATCGTCGGAGGGTGTGCCTCCTACCAGGCGGCGCTGCACCTGATGCGTACGGGCGCGGCCGGCATCCTGGTCGGAGTCGGCCCGGGCGCGGCGTGCACCACACGCGGAGTGCTCGGGGTCGGCGTACCTCAGGCGACTGCGATCGCAGATGCCGCGGCGGCTCGTGTGCAGCACCTGCTCGAGACGGGGCAGTACGTGAACGTGATCGCGGACGGCGGCATGCGCACCGGCGGTGACATCTCCAAGGCGATCGCCTGTGGAGCCGACGCCGTTATGGTCGGCTCGCCGCTCGCCAGGGCAGCCGAGGCGCCCGGACGGGGGTACCACTGGGGCATGGCGACATTCCATCCGAGCCTTCCGCGCGGTGCGCGGGTCAAGACCGAGCAGGTTGCGACGCTGGAGCAGATCGTGACCGGGCCCGCCACCGAGAACGACGGCACGCTCAACCTGATGGGCGCTCTTCGCACGTCGATGGCGACCACCGGGTACGACACGATCCAGGCGTTCCAGAAGGCCGAGATCATGTTTGCGCCGGCGCTCCAGACCGAGGGCAAGAAGCTGCAGCGCGAGCAGGCGATCGGAATGAGCCGGTGAGCTCCGCCGGCCCGCGCACCCAGGACGCGGGGGCCGGGCTGCTCGGCTCGGGCCAGCATCATCGTCCCGTGCTGGTAATCGACTTCGGGGCGCAGTACGCCCAGTTGATCGCGAGGCGGGTCCGCGAGTGCCGTGTCTACTCCGAGATCGTCCCGCACGACGGGACCATGGCCGAGATCGCCGCCCGCGACCCGATCGGCATCATCCTGTCGGGCGGGCCGGCCTCGATCTACGAGCCGGGCGCTCCGGCGGTGGATCCAGGGCTGTTCGAGCTCGGAGTCCCGGTGCTGGGCATCTGCTACGGGATGCAGGCGATGGCCGGCGCGCTCGGCGGCGACGTCGCCAACACGGGTCTCGGCGAGTTCGGCAAGACGCCGGTGACGCTCGCAGGAGGGAGCCTGCTGTTCGGCGACCTGCCCGGCGAGCAGTCCTGCTGGATGAGTCACCGCGACAGCGTCGTGCGCGCGCCTGAGGGCTTCACGGTCACGGCGACGACGCAGACCACCCCGATCGCTGCGATGGAGGATCGTGCGCGCGGCTTCTATGGCGTGCAGTTCCATCCCGAGGTTCTGCACACCCCCCGGGGCACGGAGATGCTGGGCCAGTTCGTGCTCGAGGCCTGCCAGGCTCCCCCGACGTGGACGGCCCTGCAGTTCATCGAGGAGCAGGTGCAGCTGATTCGCGAGCAGGTGGGCGACGAGCAGGTGATCTGCGCGCTGTCCGGCGGAGTCGACTCAGCCGTTGCGGCGCTGCTCGTCCACCGTGCCGTGGGCGACCAGCTGACCTGTGTGTTCGTCGACCACGGGCTGCTGCGGAAGGACGAGGCCGCGAACGTGGTGGAGGCCTTCGAGGAGCACTTCCATGTGCCGCTCGTGCACGTCGACGCTTCCGACCGCTTCCTCAGCCGCCTTGCGGGCGTGACCGACCCCGAGCAGAAGCGGCGCATCATCGGTGAGGAGTTCATCCGCCTGTTCGAGGACGAGGCCGACAAGCTGGGCGAGGTCAAGCACCTGGTGCAGGGCACGCTCTACTCGGACGTGATCGAGTCGGGCAGCCGCACCGCCGCCAAGATCAAGTCGCACCACAACGTCGGCGGGCTCCCGGAGGACATGGAGTTCGACCTGGTCGAGCCGCTGAGGATGATCTTCAAGGACGAGGTGCGCCGCGTCGGCGAGGAGCTCGGCCTCCCGGAGCGGATGGTGTGGCGTCAGCCCTTCCCGGGCCCCGGCCTTGCGATCCGCATCATCGGAGAGGTGACGGCAGAGCGGCTCGACGTCCTGCGCGAGGCCGACGCGGTGCTGCTCGAGGAGATCCGCCGCGCAGGCCTCTACCACGAGCTGTGGCAGACGTTCGCCATCCTGCCGGCGATCCGCTCGGTGGGGGTGCAGGGCGATGCCCGCACGTACGCCTATCCGATTGTCATCAGGGCGGTCAGCAGCGAGGACGCGATGACCGCCGACTGGGCGCGGCTGCCCTACGACCTGTTGGAGCGGATCTCGAGCCGGATCATCAACGAGATCCCCGGCGTGAACCGCGTCGCCCTCGACATCTCGAGTAAGCCGCCCAGCACCATCGAGTGGGAATAACCGCTGACGCGGCCGGCATTGGCAGCGTGGTGATGGTACGCCTCCTATCGTCGATCCGGTGGTAGGGTCGCGCAGTGAGGACGTGCACCCGTGTCTGCGTCGCCACGCTGCTGTTGGCAACCGCGGGACTCGCGGGCTGCGGCTCCAACGACTCCAACGCGCCTGCGACCGAGGCAGCATCTGCCGGTGCGGAGTCGGCGGGCAGTGGCTCGAACCAGCTGCGGCTGGTCGCGATCGGAGACTCGATTCCCTACAACAGTTCCAATGACTGCCCCGGCTGCACGGGCTTCGTGGACCGCTACGCGAAGGCGGTCGAGCAGGCAACAGGGCAATCCGTCGAGGTTGAGAACCTCTCGCAGCACAACAGTCTGACCCTGCCCCTTCTGCTCGACGAGATCGAGTCGTTCCATGACGACCTCGCCGCAGCAGACGTCATCGTCGTGGGCATCGCGCACAACTCGATGGAGTTGAACACGGACCGGCCGTGCGGTGCACCGCGCGCGGGCGATCTTCCGCCCTGGGCCGCAACGGATGAAGCATGCGCCGTCCGTTCGGCGGAGGAGGCCCGCACCTTGTACGACCGGCTGTACTCGCGGATCGCCGCGTGGCGCGAGGGCAAGCCGACCATTCTCCGGACGATCGACCGCTACAACGACTGGATTGGGTGGGCAGATGGCCACCTGACGTCATCGCAGGAGCGTCTCACCGCCGTGTTCATCGGCGAGTGGAACGCGGTGCTCTGCGAGAGCGCCGAGGCGAACGGCTTCGGCTGCGCCGATATCTCCAAGGCGTTCAACGGGCCGGACGGAGTCAAGCCGTCGGGCGACCTCCTGGCAGCCGACTACACCCACCCTTCCGAGAAGGGAAACGCCCTGATCGCGCGCACGCTTGCGGAACTCGGCTTCGCGCCGCTGGCCTGAGACCGATGGCCCCTCCGCGGCGCCCGGGCACCTGCCGGTGAACCCTCGCCGCCGGACGCCCTGAAGGCCAACGGAGGATCTGCACGTCCGAGCCTGCCGGGATCGAGGCGGTCGTCGTCACGTCGGAGGATCCGATCTCACTCGAAATCCGCGGACGCGACCGGTCGCTGTCGGTCATTGCTCCGCAGGGCAGCGTCGTTGACGCTGGTACGAGATCCAAACTCAGGGAATGGGGGATGGAGAGGGGCGATACGTAAACGTTGCCGAAGCGGTATACATAACACTGGTTCCGGCTAGGTTACGTAACCCACGCCTGAATGTGCACCTGGTTAAAACATAACACCAGATAGCGTAAACCGTTAATCCGGTAGACAACCATCATTTGTACGCCTTCTAGTCAAGGCGAGGCTTTTGGAGTACCGCCTTCTCGCCTGAGGAGGCTCGTCGATTCGGGGCATAATGGCCTCAGTGGACGCCGCACCGTACACCCGTCCGAGACCGTTTCTCCGAACGCGTAAGGGGGCGGCATTGATCGCCGCAGTCGCTGTCCTGGCCACGCTGGTCTGGTGGTTTTTCATTCGCACTCCTACAGGGTTCCTTGAAGTCGCGCTGAAGCCAAATCCGGATTGCCCGCCAACCAAACTGTGTGCTCGTGTGCCGAGGGTCGGCAAGTTGTTCCTGTTCGGCGGCGCGCCATATCCCTGGACATATGACCCCAGCAGCGACTTCTTCCATGTCATCAACGTTGACTGGTCGCATCCGACGGTTCGCGTCGAACTTCCGGCAGGCCACTACGGAGTCGCGTTCCTCATCCCGCCACAGACCGCTCTTGCAACGACCCGAGGCCAGGACTTCCACATCGATATCCGCGAGGGGCATACCCTCCAACTCGGCGAACTGATGCCCTCCGCCCGCGACATCGCCTTCCCGGCCTACGGCGACTGACCGTGAGGATGCGGAGCAGACGCGCGGTCCCATTCAACGGACCGATATCGACTCGACGTCGGACTCGGCCGTGAGGAACGCCTTCGTCGTGCCGCCGGCGTAGTGCCAGCGGAGCCGCCAGCCGCCGCGAACGCCGATGCGGAGCGTCCCGCCGTAGCCTCCGTTCGACGCCACTCGGACCCTGCTGAGCGTCCGCCACGCCGTCGACTTCGCTCGCCGGTACTGGAGGGCGATCAGTTGTCCGCTCATGTTCGGCTTCGAGATGCCCGAGACCTTGAACGCCTGATTCACCGCCACGGTATGGCGGCTGAGCGCACTCGTCAGCGTCGGCTTTACGTAGATGACGCCGGAGGTGGACTTCGCCGGCTTCTCGACGTCCGACCCGGGGAAGTACACCCGCCATTTCGTATTGCGCCGCAGCGGCTTCGCGAAGTTCCGCGTCCAGTGCCCGGTGGCATCGGTCATCACCTTGTACAGGTAGATGAACCGGCCCTGGGTCAGCTCGACGTACACGGCGCGGTTGGCGAGCGGCGTGCCGCCCGAAGCGAGGTCGCCGTGGAACGTGACCACCTGGCCGTACTTGACCGAAGCCGGCGAGGCCGGGGTCGTCGCAGCGGTCAGCACCGATGTCGTCTGAGCCGCCGGCGCATGCGTGGTGCATGCCTGCACCATTGTCGCGAAGGCGTTTGCCTCGGGGGAGCCGAGCCCGGTTGCGAGGTCGAAGCCGCTCACGGCGGCATAGCCGCCCGGATGCTGGAACGCGTTGTTCCCGATGATGACATCCATGAACGTGCTCGTGCCGGCCGCCGCATAGAGGCACGGGTTCGCGTAGCCGAGGTAGCCACCTCCGTTCGTCACCGAGTACTCGTTGGCGTCGGCAGTGATCGCCGCGATCAGCGGCGCCGCCGCGCTGGTGCCGCCGACCGGAAACCAGGGCACGCCTTTCGGACAGCCGACGTCGGTGCACTTGATGATGTAGCCCGTCGCCGGGTCGGCGTCGAGGGCGATGTCCGGCACCTGCCGGCAGTTGCCGCCAGGGTTACCGCACTTGTCGCCGCCATCCGCATGCCCGACGGGCTGCTGGTAGGCCGGCATCGGCCACACCATCGAGACCCCGCCGCCACCTCGCTTCCATGCGATGCCAGGCGGGTTCGCCGGGTCATTGAGCCTGGTGCCGCCCACGCCGGTCGCGAACGGCTGCGAGGCCGGGTCGTCGGCGACCAGGTCGGTGATTCCGAATGCCGAGAAGCAGCCGCTCGATCCGTCATCGCCCGAGGCAACGTAGAACGACAGGCCGTTCACAGCCGCGAGTTGCAGCGCTTCGCTCTCTGCTTGCATCGTCGAAACCGGCAGCGCCGCCTCGCACAGGCCCCAGCTGTCGCTGACGATGCTGAGGTCGTTGCTCTGTGAGTCGATCGACATCCGGTTCACCATCGCGATGAACTGCGAGATGTTGTTCGGCGCCCTGTAGACGTAGAGGTGGTCGAGCCCGGGCGCGTGTGCGAGGACGATCTCCATGTCCAGCTCGACCTCGATCGCGCCGCTGTGATCGCTCGTGCCGCCGTTCACGGGCACGTTCTGGATCACCGTGGATCCCGGGCCGTTCAGGCCGAAGCACGTGCGGAAGTCGGTGATGTCCTTCGGCTTGTACGTGGAGAACTCGACCAGCGCGATGCCCTGCCCATCACCGTCGTGCTGATTGGCGAGCAGCGTGTCATGGCCGTACGCCGCCGCGAGCTGCGCAGGGAGGTACCCCCCATAGGCGGCGCGCGCGCTGGCCGGGCCGTTGCACCCAGGTTGTGGGGTCACTGCCTGCGGCGTGAGTGCAGCAGCCGTTGCCTGATGCTCGAGGACGAGCGCCGAGTCGAGCCCGCCGACGGCGCGCACCTGCGAGGCGATCTCGGCGGGAAGCTCGACGGCCCCGTCCGGAGCGCGGAACGTCTTCCCGTTGACGACGTTTCGATACTGGCCGAGCTTCACGTTGAACGCCCGGCCGGCCGCCGCGGCGTCGCCATGGAAGCTCAGCGAGAGCCCGTCCGATGCGGTGAGGCTGAACCCCTGGGCACGCATGAACTGCGAGACCTTGCCGACCGTCGCGTGCGTCGGCAGGAACCACTGCCGGATTCGCTCAGCCGAGAGCGCGGGCCGGCCGCTGGGCGTCGCCGCCAGCTGTGCGAGCAGCTCCGGGTGGCGTGGCTTCAGCGACACCACCACGTCCACCGGCGTTGTCACCGGCGCCGTGCGCAGAAGCGTTGCCTGGCGAAGGATGGGGAGGGCGGTGCCGCGCAGAACTCGGGTCTGCCCGGCGTCGTCTCTTGAGGCTCCTGCCGCAGCGGTGCCCGACGAGGAGACGAGCAGCGCGCCCAGCAGGAGGCAGCCGAGCAGTCGAAATCGCATTGGACTCATCGTGTAAGCGATCGGACGGTTTGTCCACTGATGTTCGTGTCCGCTATCCGGACGCTCCGCTCGTCAGCCGGAACGTATAGACCGCCGGCTTCGCATCGATGTTCCCTGCGAAGTCGACCGCGCGAGCACGCACGGTGTACGAGCGGCCGGCAGGCAGGTGGTAGAGCGCGAACGAGGTTCCGCCCCTGGCCCATCTCCACGGGCCCTTGTTGACGCGGTACTGGTAGCGCAGGGTCGCAAACGGTGAGGACTTGTCTGGATCGGTCGCCGACATGGTGAAGAGCACCGTCGCGAGGATGTGGACCCTCGGTGGCTTCGTGACGAAGCGGGTCGACGTCGGCGGGATCCGGTTTGCCGCCCACCACACCGAGCGGGCGATCAGTGGCGCAGCCTGCGCGCCGTCGGGCTGCGACGGGTCGAACCCGCCGCCGCCGCTGGCAACGCCCGTCGACCAGGGGTTGAAGCCGAGATCGAGAACCCGTCCGGGGTGGTCCTTCGTCTCCCAGTGCGCCCCGAGGATCGTCTGACCGCTGGGATAGTCCGCCGTGCTTTGCAGCTTCGCGAGCGCCTGTGAAGTCCACGACTGGTGGACATACTCGCGTCCCGATCCGGCGCCGTGCACCTCGAGCATGGTCAGGCCGCTCGTGAGGTAGTGCGACACGAGCGAGCTCGGTTTCAGCGTGCCGCCCTCGATGACGGCCGGGTCGGTGTACTCGAAGGGGCTCCACTCGGTGGCCCACTTGCCGCCCGCACCGCCGAGAGCGCTGAAAGCCGTCCATGGGCCGCCTGTCGTCCAGTGCGTCTGCCCGCCCAGCACGACGCCGCGGCCCTTAGCCGCGAATGCCGCGAGCACCGCACCCACGCCCGACTGGTCTGCGACGTCCTGGTCGGTGACGACCAGCGCGGTGTGGTAGCCGGTCAGGTCCGCCGCCGTCAGAGGGCGGCCGGTATCGGCCGCAACGTCGACCAGGTCGGCGGCTCTCGGCACCGCGGTCAGGTTGGCGCGGTCAAGGCGCCGGACGATGTCGTCCACCGCGTCGGCCTCGAGGGCCGTCACGATCTTGACTCTGGTCGTGCGGTGCTTTGGCTCTCCGCGCGTGGTCCAGTCGAACGTGTCCGCTGTGGCGTCGAGGTCGGGCCGCACCGACGCGACGTACTTCTGTCCGTAGGCGAGGGAGCCGGTGATCTGGATGGTCAATGCTGTCGACCCTGAGCCGCTCAGCGTGAAGGCGACGGGCGTCGCGCTGCCGAAGCGGTGTACGGACACCTGCGTGGCCGGGTCGCTCACGGCTACGGCGATGTCGTACGCGAACACCACCTGCGGCATGTACCTGTCGGGCGTCGTGATGGCGCCGAGAAAGGCGGATGGGCTCGACGCCTGGGCGAGCGGCGTGGGGCCTACAAGGCCGGCCGCAAGCGCCGCCAGACAGAACAATCGCCGATGCATCTGTCTGCTGTATCGGGTACGTGCGGTTTGCGTCTTACCCCAGGAAGGGGGACGTCACGACCACGCCCAGTCCTTCACCCACCAGCCGCCGTGGGGCATCCCGCTTTCGAGGGCGGCAGACGTGACGGCACGCACGTCGATCGGCACGCGCCGGAACTCGATCTTGCCTCGCGCGGCGATCGCGTACTCCGCCCATGGCGGGTTGCGAAACCGTCCGTCACCGATGTGCTCGAACGGCATCCCGACGCTCCCCGGGTTCACGACCAGCGATCGCCCGTAAGGCCGCATCATGACCACGTGGGTGTGCCCGCCGGCCATGACCGCGGCATCGTGGCCGCGCAGCATGCGTGCCAGCTCGGCCTCGGGTGTCCCGGGCAGGATGGAATCGGTGTTGGAGAGCGGGGAGCCGTGGTAGCCGACCAGGTCATCCAGCTCGACCACGGGCCGGTAACCGGCGATCAGCTCGAGGTGCTCGGGCTCCAGTTGCTCGCGCGCCCAGCGGTCGATGTCGAGGATGCGCTGCGTGTCCTCGTCGTCCACCTGCTCTTCCTCCGGCGGTGACAGCAGCCACTCGTCGGTGCTGCCCTGCACCACCGGGCAGGCGAGCTCGGCGAGCCGCTCCACGATTTCACGCGGCTGTGGGCCGGTGGCCGCGACGTCGCCGAGGCAGACGACACGGTCGACCTTGCGCCTCTCGGCGTCGCCGAGCACAGCTTCGAGTGCAATCAGATTGCCGTGGATGTCCGCGATCAGGGCGGTCTTCACGGTGACTAGCTTAGAAGTGCTTTCACAATGCCGCGCGGCGCCCGGCGGCGTGCTTAGGCTGCTACGACGCGACCGTCTCGGGATGGATGCGTCCGGGCGACTCCGAGAGCCTTCCGCCGTCGCGTCCGCCGCGCACCGCAAGCACCTCGGCGAGGATGGAAACCGCCGTCTCCCCGGGCGTCACGGCGCCGATGTCGAGGCCCAGCGGGCCGGAGATCCGGGCGATGTCCGCCTCGGTGTACCCGGCGTTCAACAGCCGCTCTCGGCGCTTTTCCTGTGCCCGCCGGCTGCCGAGGGCGCCGATGTACGGCACCTGGCTGCGCAGCGCCGGGCCGAGCGCGGGCTCGTCGAAGCGCGCGTCGTGCGTCAGGACGACGACGTAGGTGGCCTCGTCGGGCGGGTGGGCGTCGTAGGCCATGGCGGGCCAGCCCAGAATGATCTGGTCGGCGTCAGGAAGCCGCTCCGGCGTTGCAAATCGCGTGCGGGCGTCGGACACGATGGTGCGGAAGCCGACCTGTTTGGCCATCCGGCACAGCGCCTGGGCCGTGTCGACCGCCCCGAACACCATCAGCACCGGTGCCGGCGCGTAGTGCTCGACCAGCGTGTCGCCCTCCCGCCGGGCGGCCGAGTGGGCCTCGCCCTGGCCGTACGTCTTCTCTCCGGCGCGCTCGCCGGCGAGGGTCGTCGTCACCGACAAGCGCTCGCCATCACCGATCGCCTGCGAGACCCGGTCGAGCTCCGCGTCATCCAGCGGTTGCACGAACACCTCGATCTCGCCACCGCATGGCAGACCGACCTCGAACGCGTCGTCGTCGGTGATCCCGTACGAGATCAGCTCCGGCCGGCCGCTTTCGAGCACTTCCTGGGCGCGCAATGCGACCTCCGACTCGACGCAGCCGCCGGACACCGACCCGGCCATCTCGCCGTCCTCCGCGACCAGCAGTCGCGAGCCCAGCGGCCGGGGAGCGGAGCGCTTGGTCTGGACGACCGTCGCGACCGCCACACGGCGGCCGTTCGCGAGCATCCGCCGGGCGTCGTCCATCACGTCTCGCATGGCCGGGATGGTAGCGGGAAGGCGTGCCAGGCTACCCGCGAGGTGTGCCGGATACCGCACGTCCGTGTCACCGTTCATAACGGTGCCTGGCACCGGTGCCAGGCACCGGTGCCAGGCACGTGATGTCAGGCACGTGATGTCGCTCGGGTCAGCGGGCTGCCGCGGCCTCCAGTGCGCGGCGCGTCAGCACGCGAGCGAGGTGGCTTCGGTACTCACCCGACGCCGATGTGTCGGACGGTGGGTTGAGGCCCTCGGCGGCCTGCTGCGCCGCTTCGGCTGCGTTGGAGCCGTTCCAGGCGGCTTCGGCAGCCGTCGCACGCACCGGGGTCGACCCGACGCCGGTGAGGACGATGCGTGCGCCCTTGTCTGTCAGGGCTGCCGCGACGCCGACGATGGCCCAGTCCTGCGAGCGGCGGTTGAACTTGATGTAGGCCGACTGCCGCACCTTGGGCACCCGCACCTCCGTGACCAGCTCGTCGGGTGTGACCGAGGTGGTCAGGTAGTCGGTGTAGAGGTCGTCGGCGGCGATCGTCCGTTGTCCATTCGGCCCCTCGGCGACCACCTCACCGCCGAGCGCGACAAGCAGTGCGGGGAGATCGGCGTGCGGGTCGGCGTGAACCACCGAGCCGCCGATCGTCCCGCGATTTCGCACCTGCATGTCGCCGATGCCCGCCGCCGTCTCGGCCAGCGCCGGACACGCGGCCTGTACGAGATCCGACTCGGCGACGCTGCGATGGGTCGTCATCGCCCCCAGCGCGATGTGGCTGCCATCGTCGCGGATGCCCGTCATCCCGGGGATCTGCGAGATGTCGATCAGCCGCTCCGGCCCGGCCAGGCGCAGCTTCATCATGGGCAGCAGCGAATGGCCGCCGGCCAGGATCTTCGCGCCGTCGCCGTGCGTCCCCAACAGCCGGACGGCGTCGGCGACGCTCGTCGGGCGGTCATAGTCGAAGGCCATCGGGATCACCGTGCACCTCCCTCGCTCATCGCCCGCCAGACGCGCTCTGGCTGCAGCGGCATGTCGATGTCCTTGACGCCGAGGGCGTCGCAGACCGCATTGACCACGGCGGGCGTGGACGCAATCGTGCCCGCCTCGCCGATGCCCTTCACCCCCAGCGGGTTCGTCGGCGACGGCGTCACCGTGCTGTCCGTGCGGATCGGGGGCACATCGGGCGCCGCCGGCACGAGGTAGTCGACGAACGAACCGGTCAAAAGCTGGCCCTCGTCGTCGTAGACCGCCTCCTCGTAGAGCGCTTGGGCGATGCCATGGACGACACCGCCGTGCACCTGTCCCGCCACGATCATCGGGTTGATCACGTTGCCGCAGTCGTCGACGGCGATGTAGCCGGTGATCTCGACCTTGCCGGTCTCCTCGTCCACCTCGACCTCACAGCCGTGGGCTCCGAAGGGGAACACGCAGTTCGGCGGGTCGAAGAACACCGTCTCGTCCAGCCCGGGTGTCATGCCCTCGGGCATGTCGAATGCCTGCCAGGCGCGGAACGCGACCTCCTGCATGGTCAGGCTCTTGTCCGGGCTGCCCTTGACGCGGAAGACCCCGTCCTCGAACTCGAGGTCGTCGGCGGACGCCTCCATCATGTGCGCCGCGAGCTGCTGTGCCTTCTCACGCACCTTCGTCGCGGCCATCGTCAGCGCCGTGCCGCCGACGGCGAGGCTGCGGCTGCCGTAGGTGCCGAGGCCGTAGGGGGCGAACGCGGTGTCGCCCGAGATCACCTCGACGTCGTCGAAGGGGATTCCAAGCTGCGACTCGATGATCTGCGACCACGTCGTCGCGTGCCCCTGCCCGTGCGCCGAACTGCCGGTGATGGCCGTGACCTTGCCGGTCGGGTGCAGCCGTACGGTCGAGCTCTCCCAGCCGCCCGGCGTCAGGCCAAGCGCGCTGTGGGCGACGTCCGACGGCACGAACCCGCAGATCTCGACCCAGGTCGACAGGCCCCGGCCGAGCAGCTTGCCCCGCTGCTTCGCCTCGGTCCGCCGTTGCTCGAAGGTCTCCTTGTCGTCGGACAACTCGAGCAGCTTGTCGAGCGACCCGTGGTAATCACCCGAGTCGTAGAGCAGGCCGATCGGGCTCGTGAACGGAAACTCCGTCGGGAAGTTGACCTTTCGCACCTCGGAGCGGCTCATGCCGAGCTCCCGGGCGAGGATGTCCATCATTCGCTCGATCGCGTACGTGGCCTCCGGCCGGCCGGCGCCGCGCAGGGCATCGGTCGGCACGGTCGTGGTGAAGACGTTCGTCACCTTCAGGTCGATCTCAGGGATGGCGTAGGCGCCCGTCGCCATCAGGAACGTCAGCTGCGAGATCAGCGGCGTCAGCATCTGGAGGTACGAGCCGTAGTCCTGCACGTAGTGGCCGCGCATGCCGAGTAGCCGCCCGTCCTTGGTGGCGGCGAGCTCGATGTACGCGTCCTGCGCGCGCCCGTGGCAGGTGGCCACCATCGCCTCCGACCGCTCCTCGATCCACTTGACGGGGACGCCGAGCTTGCGGGACACGGCCGCCGCGATGAACTCCTCGGCGTACGCGTTCAGCTTGCCGCCGAAGCCACCGCCGACGTCGGGCGCGATCGCCCTGACCTTGGCCTCCGAGACGCCGCACACGATGGCGATGAACGTGCGCAGGAAGTGGGGGACCTGCGTGGAGCTGTAGATGGTGAGGGTGTCCGACGCCGGCACCCAGTCGGCGACCACTCCCCGGGTCTCGATCGCCCCGTGGATCAGCCGCTGGTTTCGGATCTTCTGCTTGACGACGACGTCGGCATTCGCAAAGGCGTCATCCACGCCCTCCGTGCGGTGGGCGAGGATCAGGCCGATGTTGTCCGGGACCTCTTCGTGGACGGCCGGTGCCCCGTCGGCCAGCGCAGCGTCGACGCCGATCACGGGTGGCAGCGGGTCGTAGGAGATCTCGACGGCGTCCGCCGCATCGCGGGCGGCATAGCGGTCGTCGGCGATCACCACGGCGACCGGCTCGCCGACGTGGCGCACCTTTCCCTTCGCAAGCACGGGGCGGACCGGCTGGATCAGCGGCCGTTCGACGGCAGCCTGGGGGTTCGAGGCACATGGCACCCCCGCCGCGAACTCGAGGTCGTCGGCGGTCAGCACGGCCCTCACGCCCGGCATCTTGCGGGCACGGCCGGTCTCGATGCCGGTCAGCCGCCCGTGAGCGATCTGGCTGCGCACCACGACCATGTGCTGCATGCCCGGCAGCTTGATGTCGTCGACGTAGCGACCCTGCCCGGTGAGATAGCGGGCATCCTCCTTGCGCTTCGCAGCAGCGCCGATGCCGCGGTGGGTCTCGGTGGTGACAGACATCAGGCAGGCACCCCCTCGGCTGCCGCGCGGACCGCCGCGACGATGTTGTGGTAGCCCGTGCAGCGGCACAGGTTGCCCTCCAGGCCGTGCCGGATCTCCTCGTCTGTGGCGCTGGGGTGCTGCTCGAGCAGCTTGATCGCCGCCATCACCATGCCCGGTGTGCAATAGCCGCACTGAAGCCCGTGGGCGTCGTGGAACGCCTGCTGCATCGGATGCAGCTGCCCATCCTCGGCGATGCCTTCGATCGTGGTCACCTCCCCGCCGTCCGCTTGAAGGGCAAGCACCGTGCACGACTTCACGGCCTCGCCGTCCAGCCAGACGGTGCAAGCGCCGCAGTTCGAGGTATCACAGCCGATGTGCGTGCCCGTCAGGTTCAGCTGCTCGCGCAGGTAGTGCACGAGCAGTGTCCGGGGCTCAACGCCGGTCGTGTGAGCGACTCCGTTGACGGAGATGGTGACGGCCTGTTTCACCGATCCTCCCTTGTTCGCGGCCGAGTAAGCGCGAAACTGCCTCGCCGGTGTGGTGTACAGGAGCCACACGCAAAGTTCAACCCACACAAGCCGGGTAGGCCGACACCGCAAAACGGGGATGGCGGCGGCACCCGCCGTAGAGCGATCCTGCAGGCATGGCATCACATCCCGACATGCTGCACGCGGTCTCATGCGACGAGAGCCTTGCGGTGGCGGTCGAGACCGCCGAGCGCGTTGGGCGCGTCGACCGTGAGCTTGCCGATCTCGCATCGCTTGTCGGCGACGAGCTGGGGCTGGACGCGAGGCAGTTGCGAGAGCTGCGCCTGGTCGCATTGGTGCATGACTTCGGAAAGCAGGCGATCCCGCCTGCGCTGCTCGCGAAGACCGAACCGCTGACCCCGGTGGAATGGGCTGTGATGCAGCGTCACGCGCTGATCGGGCAGCGGATCCTCGAGCGCGTGCCCTACCCGGCCCGTGCCGTGGCCGCTTTCGGGGCAATCCGTGAGCGCTGGGATGGCGGCGGCTACCCACGGGGCCTTGCAGGTGCCGAGATCCCGCTGTCTGCGCGGGTGGTGGCGGTTTGCGTCGCCTACGCCGCGATGCGGCGCGGGGGGCGGGGTCGTCCGCCGGTCGACCACGACGATGCGCTGGCGGAGCTCGATTGCGCGGCAGGGTCGCAGTTCGACCCGGATGTGTCGCGAGCAGCCATCGTGGCGCTTCGCCGCGGGGATCTCAGCTAGCATTCATCGCCGTTCCGGCCGCGGGCTGCTGCACGCGCCTGTCGGCCGACTCGTTTTGTCGCACCGAATCAAGGATTTGATGAAGACCTACAGCGCCAAACCGCGGGAGATCGAACAGGGCTGGTACCTGGTCGACGCCGAGTCGCGCACGCTCGGCCGCCTCGCGACCGAGATCGCCGACCTGCTCAGGGGCAAGGGCAAGCCGCAGTACACCCCGCACGTCGACACCGGCGACTTCGTTGTCGTGGTCAACGCCGAGAAGATCCACGTCACCGGCAAGAAGCTGGAGCAGAAGATCTACTACCGGCACAGCGGCTATCCCGGGGGTCTGCGCGAGCGGACGCTTGCCGAGCAACTCGCGCGTCGTCCGGAGGAGGTCATCCGGAAGGCCGTCAAGGGCATGCTCCCGAAGAACCGCCTGGCTGCCGTCCAGCTCAAGAAGCTGAAGGTCTACGCGGGGCCGGAGCATCCGCACACCGCACAGAATCCCGTCCCGCTGAAGGAGAACGCGTAGTGGCAACCACTTCCGTCGCATATCGCGGCACGGGCAAGCGCAAGACGTCGGTCGCCCGTGTCGTCCTGGCCCCGGGCTCGGGGCAGATGACCGTCAACGGCAAGGCGCTCGCCGAGTACTTCCCCCGGCCCACGCTGCAGTCGGTGGCGACGGCGCCGCTGCGCCTGACCGGCACCGAGGGGACGTTCGACATCCGCGCCCGGATCGACGGCGGCGGCATCTCCGGACAGGCCGGTGCGCTGCGCCACGGCATCTCGCGTGCGCTGATCGAGGCCGATGAGAACCTTCGCGTCGATCTGAAGAAGATGGGCTTCCTGACGCGCGATGCACGCCAGGTCGAGCGCAAGAAGGCCGGGCTCAAGAAGGCTCGCAAGCGGCCGCAGTTCAGCAAGCGCTGATCTTCGCCACTTGGCGACGACGCGCAAGCTGTTCGGTACGGACGGCGTCCGCGGGCGTGCGGGCGTCGATCTGACGGAGCGTCTTGCCCGCGACCTCGGGGTCGCTGCGGCACGCTTTGCAGGCACGGATGGCCCGATCCTGATCGGGCGCGACACCCGCGAGTCGGGGCCGGCGCTCGAGGCTGCGCTGGTCGACGGCATCATCGCCGGCGGCGGCGTCGCCGTGACGGCCGGCGTGCTTCCGACGCCGGGTGTTGCCGTGCTGGCGCGGCTGACGGGCGCGCGCCTCGGCTGCGTCATCTCGGCGTCGCACAACCCCTACCACGACAACGGGATCAAGTTCCTCGCCGGTGGCGGGCGCAAGCTCGCGGATGCCGACGAGGCCAGGATCGAGGCGCTGATGGGGGTGGCCGCAGCCGGGGGTGGACGGGCGGAGGAGCTGCCATCGGCGGGCGATGCGTATATCGCCTGGCTGGCCGGCGAGTTCGGAGACGGCGTGCCCTCGGGCCGCCGCATCGGCATCGACTGTGCAAACGGCGCTGCGTTCGCTGTCGGCCCGGCGTTGTTCGAGCGCCTGGGAGAGGCGGTTGACGCTACAGGGACCGAACCGGACGGCCGCAACATCAACGACGGCGTCGGCTCGACGCACCTCGGCTCGATTGCCGGTCTCGTTCAGGAACACCAGCTCGAGCTCGGAATCGCCTTCGACGGCGACGCCGACCGGTGCCTGTGCGTCGACGCCGAGGGGAGGCCCATCAACGGTGACGTCATCCTCGCGGTGCTGGCGATCGACCGTCATCGCCGCGGGCAGCTGCCAGGCGACCGGGTGGTGGTCACATCGATGACGAACCTGGGCTTCCACCGCCTGATGCGGGAGCACGGCATCGCGGTCGAGGTGACCGATGTCGGCGACCGGTATGTCCTCGAGCGCATGCTGGCCACCGGCGCCGCGTTGGGCGGCGAGCAGTCCGGCCACGTCGTCGACCTCGAGCATCACACGACCGGTGACGGGCTGGCAACGGCGATGATGCTGCTCGCCTCGCTCGACCGCCTGGGGCTGTCGATGGCCGACGCTCACGACCTGTTCCGTCCCTTCCCTCAGCGGCTGGTCGGTGTCCCTGCGGACCGCTCCCTGCTACCGTCTTGCGACCGGATCTGGCAGGAGGTCGAGCAAGTGACCCAGAAGCTTGGTGACGGCGGCCGCGTGGTACTACGGGCGTCCGGCACGGAGCCGTTGGTGCGGGTGATGGTCGAAGCCGAGGACGAGGCGGACTGCGAGCGGCTGTGCATCCACCTTGCGGACCTTGTGCAACGCGAGATCGGAGCGTAAAAGGGGAGCTATGTGCGGAATCGTCGGATACGTCGGTGAGCGCCAGTGCAAGGAGCTGCTGCTCGAGGGCTTGGAGCGGCTCGAGTACCGCGGGTACGACTCCGCGGGTATCTGCCTGATCAACGGCAGCGTGGAGATCACGCGCCGCGTCGGGCGTGTGCAGGCACTGCGGGATGCCGTCGGCGCAGAAGCGCATCCGGCCACGCTTGGCCTTGCCCACACGCGCTGGGCGACCCACGGCGGTGTCACCGAGGGCAATGCGCATCCCGTCGAGGCGTGCGAGGGCTCCGGGGTGACCGTCGTCCACAACGGCATCATCGAGAACTACGTTCAGCTCAGGCGTGACCTTGCCGCCGAGGGGCACACGTTCAACACCGATACCGACACCGAGGTCATCGCCCATCTGGTCGAGAACCACTACGAGGGCGACCTCGTCGAGGCGGTACGCCGGGCCTACGGTGAGCTGCGGGGGCACTTCGCGTTCGCCGTCGTGCATCGCGACCATCCCGACGAGATCCTTGCCGCCCGCCGTCAGTGCCCCCTGGTGATCGGCGTCGGCGACGGCGAGACCTTCATGGCCTCCGCCATCCCGGCGTTCCTCAAGGAGACCCGCCGGGTGCAGTACGTGCTCGACGACGAGATCGTCGTCGCGAGGCCCGACGGCGCCACGTTCATGAACGGTGACGGTTCCGAGATCGAACGCCTGGTCGAGACGGTCGACTGGGACGACGACGCGGCAGAGAAGCAGGGCTACGAGACCTTCATGTTGAAAGAGATCCACGAGCAGCCCGACGCGATCGCCGAGACGATCGGCGAGCGCCTGTACCACGGCGAGCTCCAGCTGGACGGCCTGAACCTGAGCGAAGACGAGATCCGGGGCCTGTCGCGCGTGGTCATGCTCGCGTGCGGCACGGCCTACCACGCCGGCCTCGTGGGCCGGTACCTGCTCGAGGAGTGGGCACGGCTGCCCGCCGAGTCCGACATCGCCAGCGAGTGGCGCTACCGCCGCCCGGTGATCGACGAGAACACGCTGGTTGTCGCCGTCTCCCAGTCCGGCGAGACGATAGACACGCTCGCCGCCATGAAGGAGGCGCGGGACCGGGGGGCGCACGTCCTCGCGGTCACGAATGTGATGGGAAGTCAGATGACGCGGGTGTGCGACTCCGTCCTGTACACGCGAGCCGGCCTCGAGATCGGTGTCGCAGCGTCGAAGACGTTCACCTCGCAGGTGGTGCTGATGTACCTGCTGGCCCTGAAGCTCGGAATGGTGCGCGGCACGGTCGATCCGGATCGCGCCGCCACGCTGCTCGCAGAGGTGCGTGCCCTGCCCGATCTGGCGTCGAAGACGCTCGCCCGGACCGACCAGGTCGCGCCGGTCGTCGACCGCTTCTGGGAGAACGAGTTCTTCCTCTACCTCGGCCGCTACATCGGGCTTCCGATCGCCCTCGAAGGCGCGCTGAAGCTGAAGGAGATCAGCTACATCCCGACAGACGCGTACGCGGCAGGCGAGATGAAGCACGGCCCCATAGCGCTGCTCGACGACACGACGCCGGTCGTCGTCGTCGCCACCGACAACCACGTCTACGAGAAGGTGGTCTCGAACATCGAGGAGGTTCGCGCTCGCGGCGCCCATGTGATCGCGGTCGCCACCGAGGGCAATACGGAGATCCAGGACGTTGCCGAGCACGTGTTCTATCTGCCGAAGACGGAGCCGGAGCTGCAGGCCGTGCTTGCGATCCTGCCGCTCCAGCAGCTCGCCTACGGCATCGCGCGGCGACGGGGGCTCGACATCGACAAGCCCCGCAACCTCGCCAAGACCGTCACGGTCGAGTAGCGTTCCAGCGCCTTTGAGCGCTATCGCATGGGTGCTATGCTGTCGACATGTGGCACGCGCGTCAAGCCGTCGCCGCGGCCATTGCCGTAACCGTCGCGATCGGTGCGGCTGGATGTACCGGCTTCTTCGAGGGCGACGAGCCTGCGACGTCTGCCGAGATCGATGCGGTGCGCCGGTTCGACGAGCGCGCCACCTACTGGCTTGGCGACCGGTTCCACGGGCTTCGGCTGTATGACCTCGGCCCGGCAGCAGGCGGCGAGGTGTACTTCGGCTACGGGACGTGCACGCCGAGCGGCAACGAGGGCGGCTGCACGCTGCCATTGTCGCTACAGGAATATCCCACCTGCGCGCGCTCGCTCTGGCTCTACGCCCGATTCGGCAAGGCTGGTGCGACGACTCGCGCAGAGGGGTTGCGGAACCTCGCGCGGATGCGACGCAACCTGATCACCGTCCGCGGTGTGCCGGCACTCGTGGAGGTCGACCGCATCGAGATCTACACCGGGGTGTCGACAATCGTCGTCTGGGCAGGCAAGACGCTTCGCTTTGCCGCCGCAGGCGCGCTGCGCGGTTTCAACGCCGCCGCCGGCGGGCTCGCCTCCGATGAGCCACTGCCCGCACCGGCGCCTGGGACGTTTGCTCCTCAGAAGGTCTGCATAACCAGCGTGCCCGGGTGAAATGAATCCGACCCCAGCCGTCCGACCTGCTTAGATCCAGCCGTCGCCGGCTCTGACACGGCGACCATTCTGAGAAACGAAAGGACGCTGGTGACCAAGTTCTGGCTGTTCGTGCACCTTGTCGGCCTCGTCATGCTCGCGGCCGGCGTGGGGGTCGCCAACCTGTCGGGCATCATGATGGGGAAGACCGACTCACCCGGGATGCTCGCGATGTGGAGCAAGGTGAACTACAAGGTGGAGCACATCGCGACGTTGCCCGGAGCGTTGCTGCTGATCGTGGCGGGGACGATCTTGGTGGATGACCTCGGGTATGACTACAGCGCCCTGTGGATCTCGGCCGCATACGTGCTGTGGGTGATTGCGGTCGGGCTGGGAGCGGGCGTTCTGGGGCGCCACGCGCACAAGATCCACCGGATTGCGAGCCGCGAGGCCGCCTCCGGCGCGGAGGTCAGCATCGAGGCTGTCGCGCTCGCCCGCTCGCCCACCGGCCCCGTGGTCGGCAACCTGTTGAATCTGATCATCCTCGTCTTCCTCTACCTGATGATCGCCAAGCCCAGCTGACGCCATGTGCTCCTGGGCCGCCCCGGCGGGCGGCCCAGGAGCGAGTGGCCTTTACGGGGTGACCTGGGTGATCCTGGTCGCCCAGTTGGCGAGCGCCGTTCGCGTGTTGAAGCACGTACCGAACGGTGATGCCGGTGTGTCTCGCACGAACTGGCCCAGCGTGCACTTCTGGGCGATGTACTCGGACGCCAGCCAGATGGTGCCGTTGTCGACGGCGGCAGCGCCGTAGTCGCCCCACCGCGGGCGCGGCGGGTCGCCGACGAACGCCTTGTAGCCGGTGAATCCGTCAGCCGGCCCGGCGCCGGGACCGGAGACGCGGACGGCGCCGATGCCGTTGACGCTGATCGGCGCCCATGCGGCGCTTGGGTAGTGGTTCGCGCCGTTGAGCGTGAACGCGATTGCGCCCTTCCCGTTCGGCAGGACGCCGACTGCGGGCATCGTCAGGTGGTTGCCCGCAACCGCGAGCCTCGCCTGCTCCAGCAGGTCGCCTTGAGGCTGGGCGCCTGAGAACGACGGGCGGATGACGTAGAACGCAATGCCCGCACGCGTGTTGCCCGGCCCTCCGACCGCGGTGCCGTGGGATCCCCACAGCTTGCCGTCGGCGAACATGACCTGCTGCATACGGGTGTCGAGCGAATCGAGCGCGTAGATGCGCTCGTTGTGAGCCGGCTCGTCGGCCGGGAGGAAGAAGTTCTGCCAGCATCCCGGCCCGAACGGCGTCTGCATCGTCGTGTTGTTGACGCATGCGCGAAGCGGCGTCGGCCCCGGCTTCTGGCTTGCCGGCGGCGGGGTCGAGTAGGTGTTGACGTGCACCACGGTCGACTTCAGCACCAGATTCGGGGTCGGAGTGTTCAGCGACGCCGTGTTCGACAGGGACCAGACTCCGACCCTGTTATCCGAGCCATCGCCTCCCGCCTCCTCGCCCGCCGTGTTGCTCAGGAACCACTCCGTTCCATTCCTGCGAAGGTCGTGGTTCCCCGATGAGATCGCCGGCCAGACCGTGAAGCCCGGTGTTCCATCGACGCTGGTGTTGTCGATGTGGACCAGTCGGGGATTGGCGACGCCGGCCGCGAGCTGCGCCTTCGACAGTGCGTAGATCTGCGCAGACGTGAACTGGTCGGCGTTGAACGCGTATTCGTTGGTGGAGATGTAGAAGCCGTGCGCGTCGGCTCCGATGTGCGGATAGTCGCCGAAGCAGGGCCCACCCTGGCAGTTGTGGTCGGGCTGGCCGTGCGTCCCGTTGTTGGTGGTGAAGATCTGGTACCGAGTCCACGCGCCCAATGGGTTGCCCGTCTTGGATACGGCGAGATCGAGCCATCCGTCGCCCGTGAAGGCTCCCGTATTGCGGTTCTGCCGCAAGGTGGCGACAACGTGGAACCACCGGTTGACGTCGGCGTCGTAATGGCACGACGGGTCGAACAGGAACGGCCCGAACTTGCCGGTCGTCCGGTTGATCGCCGGCGGGTACTTGTAGAACTCGTTGAACGACGTCGGGTTGGTCAACGGCTGCCCATTGGTGTTGTAGACCCGGAGCACCTCGTTGACCGTTTCGAGCACGAAGCCGTTGCCGACGCACAGCCCCTGGTCGGGCGGCTCGCCAGAGAACTGGTTGCCGTTATTGGCCGTCCGCGAGTCGTAGTGGTTCAGACCGAGGAAGCTCAGCAGCGTGCCGGCTGTCGAAGCCGAGACCGCCGTGTTCTTCACGCGGCTGCCGCTTCCAAAGCCCGTCGTCATCCGCCTGTTGACCGTCGAAACGGAGGTGCCGGCGGCACCCCTTGTGACCCTCAACGTCTTAGGCCCGGCGCCCCCGTTCTTGGGGCCGGCCCACTCGGGAAAGCCGTACGTCGCCGACCCTGGCGGACCGCCGCGGATGGCTGTGGTGCCACCGCTCGTGAGATTGCGGACGTGCTCACCTGCCGACGCGCTCGCAGCCGCCATCAGGGTGACCCCCAACAGCGCAGCGCCGGCGAGCCTTGCTCGTCTGCGTGATTGACCCATGTCGTCCCTCCCCGTCGTGGGCATGGGGCCCGCGCGGCGTGACCCCCCGGCGGCCGCCATTTATCGTGGTCACTTTACCCCTACTGGCGACCCGCGAAATGTGGCCGTCAACCCTGGCGGCAACGACGCCGGAGCGCTACGTGATTCGATCGCGTGCGAGGGCGCCGATGACCAGGGCCAGCTCGATCAGGATCGCTGCGATCAGCCAGACCATTCCGGCAGCGTACCGGCGAAGCGCTGACGGCGGCTACCGTGGCCCGGTGCAACGGCAGCTGCCAGGTGGCTACGAGCTGGACGACGACCCGAGCCGGCTCGACCTGGAGGCGGTGCACCGCTACCTGTCGGAAGAGGCGTACTGGGCGCTTGGCCGCAGCCGCGAGACCGTCGAGCGGTTGGCCCGGGAGGCGACCAGGGTGGTGGGGATCTACCTCGGCGCCATGCAGGTGGGGTACTGCCGATCCGTCTCCGACGGTGTCTCGTTCGCCTACCTCGCCGACGTCTACGTCCTGCCGGAGCACCGTGGCCGGGGCCTCGGCAAGGCGATGGTGCGCGAGATGGTTCAGGACGGTTCGCTCTCGGGCGTGAGCTGGATCCTCCACACACGCGACGCGCACAGCCTCTATGCGTCGATGGGCTTCGTCGCGCCGAGCGCCCGTGTGATGGAGCGGCCCGGCGGCTGACCTTCGTCAGCGATTGGCGGAGAGCCGCCCGGCGATCGTGGCCCGCAGCTTCGCAGCGGTGTCGGGCATCGACTTCGACATGGCGAGGAAGTCGCTGCGCGACATGACAACGAGCTTCATCGGGCTCGTGGAGGTCACGTTCGCCGTGCGCCGCTCCGACTCGAGCAGTGCGACCTCACCGAAGAAGTCGCCGGGGCCGAGCTCGGCGAGCGGCTTGTCGCCGTCGGTCACGCTCGCGGTACCGTCGAGGATTGCGAAGAACTCATGTCCGAGGCCGTGCTGGCGGATCAGCTCACGCCCCTCGTCAACGTCGATCTCGTCTGCCCACTGCGCCACCTTGCGTCGTTCGTCCGGTGACATGTCGGCGAAGAGCGACACGGCCTTCAGCTTGTCGGCATCCATCCTCGGCTCCTTACGTGAGGGTGTTCTCTGACCGCTCTGCGATCCGGGCCCTGATCTGCTCGGCAATGCCGGGCATCTGCGACTGCATCGACAGGAACTCGGGCCGGCCCATCACCAGCAGCCGCATGGGGCTGGTTGCGCGCACCGATGCACTGCGCTTCGGCTGACTGACGAGCGCCATCTCGCCGAAGAAATCGCCGGCGACCATGTCGGCCAGGTGCACGTCGCCGAGCATCACCTCCGCGGTGCCCTCGAGGATGACGAAGAACTCGTACCCGAAGCCATCGCGGCGGATCAGGTGGTGGCCCGTGTCGACATCGATCTGGTCGGCCCAGCGTGCGACCCGCTGGCGATCGGCGGGCTCCAGCTCCGAAAACAGTGGAACCCCCTGGAGGGCCGCTGGATCCATGGGCCGATGTTAGAGCATCCGTGCCCGCCGCTGGAAGGCCCGGGCCACGTCGGAAACCGAGATCAGCCCGACGAGCCGGTCGCCCTCCAGCACCAGTCCACGCTGGAGCTCATGCCCCGCGAGCTGGTTCACGACGTCTTCGAGTGGAGCTTCCTCGCCGACCACGACGACGTCCGCCAGAGGCACCATCGTGTCGGCGATGGTGGTCGTGTCCCACTCCGACCGCGGAACCGCCGCCACGCGGCGGAAGGGCAACAGGCCGACCACGCGCTCGCCATCGAACACCGGATACGTGGTGTAGCGCTGTGCCCAGACCACCTCCTCGACGAACTGGGCAAGCGTGATCGACGGCGCCACGCAGATCGGGTCGCGCTCGACGACGTCGGCAACGGTCAGCCCTTCGAGCGTCGTGCGAACGGTTGCCGACCGCGCCTCGCCCGTTGCGGCGCCGAGGAGGAACCAGCCCATCACGGCAAGCCAGAGACCGCCGATTCCGCCGGCCAGCACCAACCACGCAATGCCGCCTCCGATCAGCAGGTAGCCGAAGAACCGGCCGATCCCTGCTGCGGAGCTGGTTGCGCCCTCACGCTTCCCGGTCTTCGCCCACAGCACCGCGTGCAGGATCCGCCCACCGTCGAGCGGGTACGCGGGGAGGAGGTTGAAGGTCAGCAGCACGAGATTTGTGTAGCCGAGCCACGCGGCAACGCCGTCGACAGCCGTGGGAAGGGGCGCCGCAATCGCGAGCGCCAGTGAGACGACGCCGACGAGCAACGACACCAGCGGCCCTGCGATCGCGACGCGGAACTCGGCGCCGGCGCTCGGAAACTCGCCGGTGAACCGCGCGACGCCGCCGAAGAGCCAGAGGATGATGCCGTCGATCTCCATCCCCTCGCGTCGTGCGCGAAGTGCATGCCCCAGCTCGTGGAGCACAAGGGATACGAAGAACACGGTTGCGGCGACCACCGCCATGACGATGTAGGTGGTGTCCGAAAGGCCGGGATTCTGATTCGGGAACACATCGGCCGCCAGCGTCCACACGATCAGGGCGACGATCGGCAGCCACGTCCAGCTCGCGTGGATCGGGATGCCGGCGATGCGGCCGAAGGAGATGCCCTTGCGCAGCATCAGCGGGGCCCCCCGAACTCGTCCAGCAGCGCCCTGATCTGACAGACCTCTCCGAACCCGATTCGCTTCAGGATGGGGAGCGACATGCTGCCGGCCTGGGTGACCAGCACCGGCGTCCCGGCCGCGACAGCATCGTCCCAGCGCGCTCGCACCAGGGCACGGTAGAGGCCGCGGCCCCGAAACTGGGGCAGGGTCGACCCGGCGTTCAGCACCACGCCATGGGCAGTGAACGTGGCCGTGGCGCTTGAAGCGTCCTGCCCGTCGACGGACGCGAGATAGCGCCGGGACGACCGGGGGTCGTACCGGGCGAACCCCTTATCGACGTCGCTCTGCGTCGGTGTTTCCATGCCGAAGCACTGGTACGTGATCCGCTCACTGGTGGCGAAGTCGTCGAGCGTCTCGACGGCGCGCACCTCGATGTCCTGCGGGACCGCCGGAGGCGCCTCGTCGAGCACCATGCCGATCTGCAACGGGTCGGGCTCGTCCCACGCCAGGCCGCGGTCCAGCAGCCGTTCGGGGAGGTCGTGTGGACGTGCCGAGCTGCCCACCTCCCAGGTGCAGGCGCGGCGCCCGCGCTGTTCGAGCAGGTTGTGAACCTCGGCGATCACCTCGTCGACCGCATCCTCGTCGAAGCGAAAGCGCTGGGCGACGTTCCAGTGGGCCTGCGCGCCGGTCCCCATCCACAACACGAAGCTGTCGGTGACGACCCGCTCCTGGCCCTCGCCCAGCGGCGTGTGCGTGTTGGCGTCCTCCGCCAGGCCCAGCACCTCCGGTGTCACGTTCACGGGGCAAACCGGTCGACGTAGACGTCGATCTTTCCCACCGGCTCGAATCCGAGCTGCGCGAGGATCGGCTGTGACATCGGCTCGGATTGGGTGACAATGACCGATCTGCCGGCGTCACGTGCGGCCTGCCAGCGGGCATGCACCAGCGCGCGGTAGGCGCCGCGGCGGCGCGCATGCGGCACTGTCCGCGCGCCGCCCAGAAAGATCGCGTCCGGGTGATCGAGCCAGGTGATGTCGGCGGTCGCGACCGCCTCGCCGTCGATGCGTGCCAGGTACCGCGTCACAGACGGCGGGCCGTGCAGCCACTCGTCGCTCGGCGACCAGCCGTCGTCCTCGTCCTCGTCCTCGAGGACCCGCCGTACCTCGTCGAACTGTTCGTCCGTGTGGACCTGCTCAACCATCACGCCCGCGGTTGGGCTCGCCGGCTCGGAGGTGCAGGCCAGCGCCAGCATTCTGGGCGGGTCGTCGGGCGTCATGCCAACCGCGAGCAGGCGCTCGCCGAGGCCGTCCGGCGTCGAGGCGGTGCTGACCTCCCACGTGCACGTATCGCGGCCGGCATCGAGATAGAGCCGTCGCACGTCGCGCACCGTCTCCTCGACGCTCTCACCGAGGCGCAGCCGCGAGACCACGTTCATATCGTGAGCGGGGTCGGGGCCGATCTCGGCCAGATAGCGGTCATGGACGATGCGGCGGCAGCCCGGATGCTCTGGGATGTAGGCGGCAGCGTCCTCCGCCAGGCTGCGCAGCGTCTCCACGTCGGTCATCCGCCCGCCACCGCTTCACAGGCGCGCCGGATATTGCCGGCGTGCTCCTCGGCGTCGCTCCAGCCGCCGCGGTCCGGATAGGGCACGCTGGAGGCACCCTCCGGCTCTCCGCCGGCTTCGGCGAACCCGACCACCCGCTCGACATAAGCCATGTCCTCGACAGCGACCCGCAGCGCCTCGTCGGCGTCGTGCGGGCTGCCATGTCCAACGACCACGTGGTCCGGCCGCTCCCGCTCGATCAGCCCGGCCAGCATCGAGAGCGTCTCGCGGTAGCTCCAGGCAGAGTCGTAGATGAACGGAATCTCGTTCTGCGACAGGTAGTCGCCCGCGACCAGCAGCTGCTCTTCGGGCAGCCATGTAGCCACGCCGTCCGGCGTATGACCCGGCGCCGGGTGGCACACGGCGGTCCAGGGCCCGACGGCCGTCTCGTCGGGAGCGGGGACCAGCAGCTCGTCCACCCGGAGCCCGTCCAGCCCTTCCAGCGGCAGCGTGAACTGCCGGGAGAGCCGCTCCACGCTCGCCCGTGCCTCGCCGGACCGGATGCGCTCGGCCGCCGTTGAGGTGGCGTACACGGTCGCGTCGGGGAGCAGGCCGATGCCCATCACGTGATCCCAGTCGGCGTGCGTGATCAGGACGTGCGCCACGCCTTCGCGGGCGGCTTCCCGCACCTCCCATGGCGCGATGCCGGGATCGACGAGCAGCCGCTCGCCATCGTTGACCAGCGAGAGCGTCGTCGTCTGCCACAGGACGCTCGGCCACCAGGTCGCCGTCTTCGTGAGCTCCAGGGCGCGCGACACGGCCGTGAGTGTAGTCTGGGCCGCATCCGAGTCGGGATCGACATGATCGAGATCGAGCGTGTTCGCCGAGCGCTGGAGAAGCGCCCGAGGTTCGCGGAGAGGGTCTTCACCGAGGCCGAGCGCCGCTACTGCTTCTCGCGCCCGAACCCGGCACAGCACTTCGCCGCCCGGTTCGCGGGCAAGGAGGCGGTGGGCAAGGCGATCGGCTGCGGCGTCGAGTTCATGTGGCGCGACATCGAGATCGCCGGCCGGCCCAAGCCCGCCGTGACGTTGAGCGGGCAGGTGGCCGAGTTTGCCGAGCGGTTCGACGCGGGCGCTATCGACCTGTCGATGACGCATTCCAAGGGGATGGCCGCCGCGGTGGCGATCGTCCACGAGCCGTGACCGGGCTGCTCCCCCTCTACGACGCCGGCGAGATGCGTGCGCTCGACACGGCTGCCATCGAGAAGCTCGGCATCCCTGGCGCGGTTCTGATGGAGCGCGCGGGGCTGGCCGCGGCGCACGAGATCGCCCAGCGGTATCCGGACGCCCGGCGGGTGGCGGTCGTCTGCGGCTCCGGCAACAACGGTGGCGACGGGTTCGTCGTGGCTCGGCACCTCCATGCGGCCGGGGTCGATGCGCGTGTGCTGCTGATCGGCCAGGCGACGAAGCTCGGGATCGACGCGCGGACGAATCTCGACATCTGCCGCCGGCTGGACGTGCCCATCGTCCGCCGTCCGCCGCTCACGGCGTTGCGCCGAGAGCTGCGTGCGGCTGATGTGATCGTCGACGCCGTCTTCGGCACCGGCTTTACCGGCGCCCCCCGTGCGGCGGCGGCAGAGGCCATCGAGGCCGTCAACGCCGCCGGTGCGCCCGTGGCCGCATTGGACGTGCCCTCGGGTGTGGACGCGTCCGACGGCACGGTCGCGGGCGCAGCCGTGGAGGCTTCGCTGACCGTCACCTTCCACGGGCCGAAGGTCGGCCTGCTGGTGTCGCCCGGGGCGGCGTTCGCCGGCGGTGTTGTCGTGGCCGACATCGGCATCCCGCCACAGCTGGAGGGGCCGACGAGGATGGCGCTGGCGACGCGCGAGCTGCTGCAGCTCGTCCCCCGCAAGGGCCGCTCGTCGACGAAGTACACCGCCGGGGCGGTGCTGGTGGTGGGTGGTGCGCCGGGGATGTCGGGAGCGCCGGCGATGACCGCGCTGGCGGCCATGCGCGCCGGGGCCGGCCTGGCCTGGGTCGCCGTGCCACCCGAGGTGCGTGGCGAGGTCGCGGCCGTCTCGCCGGAGCTGATGGTGCGCCCGCTCCCCGAGGGCTTGGAGCTGGCCGGTCGCGCCGGTGCAGTTGCCGTTGGCCCGGGGCTGGGTCGCGACGAGATCAGCCTGGGAATCGCTCGGCGCCTGTTGCAGCGCCACCGCGGCGCAATCGTCGCCGACGCGGACGCCCTGTTTGCCCTGGCGGGCAACCTCGATCTCGTCGCGCGCCGCCGTGTACCGGCGGTTCTCACCCCGCACGAAGGGGAGATGGCGCGCCTGATCGACCGCGAGGCCGACTGGGTTCGGTCGAACCGCCTGGCCGCGGTCCGGGAGGCGGCCGCCCGCTCGCGCGCCGTGGTGCTGCTGAAGGGAGCCGACACGCTGATCGCGGCGCCCCGCGGCGACCGCGTGGTGGTGTCGGTCGCCGACGTCCCCGGCCTTGCCACTGCCGGCTCCGGAGATGTCCTCACCGGGGTGATCGCATCGATGCTGGCGCGCGGGCTCGACCCGTGGACGGCGGCCTGCTGCGGGGCCGTCGCGCATGCCCGTGCGGGCCGCGCAGCGGCGGAGCGAACCGGGCCCGACGGTATCATCAGCGGCGATGTGATCGCATCGCTACCGGGGGTGTTCAGAGAAGCATGATCGATGAGAAGGTGTCACAGCGGATGCACGTCGGGGGGCCGATAGTCACTCCCGAGACCGGAGTGGGCGACCTCGCCCGGCTGCTCTCCGACGAGCGCCTGTCGAGCGTTCCGGTGGTCGACGACGGCAGGCTCGTCGGGATGGTCGGTCAGGCCGACCTGGTGTTCCAGGCGATCGAGGACGAGGTCGACCTCCCGCACACGCTGCCGATCCTCGGCGGCGTCATCTTCCTGGAGAACATGGACCACTGGCGCGAGCGGTTCAGGAAGGCGTATGGCACCACCGTCGAGGACCTCATGACCCGCGATCCCGTGACGGTGACGGCCGACGACACCGTCCACGAGGCGGCGCACCGCATGGTGGAGCACAACGTCAACCGCCTACCGGTCGTGGACCAGTCCGGCGCGGTGACGGGGGTGATCTCGCGGGCCGACGTGGTGCGCGCGCTCGCGGAGGAGTGGTAACCCGCACGCAGCGCGGGGCCCGTGCGACGCTGATCGTCGACTGCGCCGCGGTCGCGGCGAACATCGAGACGCTGAGACAGCGCGTTGCGCCGGCTGAGGTCTGGGCGGTGGTCAAGGCGGACGGCTATGGGCATGGCGCCTCGGCGGTCGCTGCCGCGGCCCTGGAGGCGGGCGCGGCGAAGCTGTGCGTCGCCACGCTCGCGGAGGCCACGGCGCTGCGTGCCGACCTGCCCGCTGCACGGGTGCTCGTGATGGGCCCGCTTGCATCGGGCGAGGAGGTCGAGACGGCCGGGCTCGAGGTTGCCGTCTCGTCTCTGGAGGGGTACGCCCGGCTGCGTGCCGCTGCCCGCGACCCGGTCGGCGTGCACGTCAAGGTCGACACCGGCATGGGTCGGTGGGGGATGACGGCCGAGGAGGCGCTCCGGGTCGGCGAGCAGGTGGCGGGCTCGCACACGCTGCGGTTGTCAGGCCTGATGAGTCATCTCGCGTCGGCCGATACGGATCCGTCGTTCACGCGGCAGCAGCTGGAACGCTTTGCCGCGATCTCAGAGCGCTTTCCGCCGTGCCCGCGCCACGTGGCCAACAGCGCCGCCGCCCTGAGCGAGCCCGCCTCATTCCACGACGCGGTCCGCTGCGGGGTCGCCATCTACGGCCTCTCGCCGTTCGGCGAGGACCCCTCCCGGCACGGGCTCGTCCCGGCGCTGCGGTTCGAGACCTACGTCGCACAGCGAAAGCGGCTCGAGCCTGGTGACAGCGCCGGCTACGGACGCCGCTTCGTCGCCACCCGGCCGACCTGGATCGGGCTGGCGCCGGCCGGGTACGCCGACGGCGTCCCGCGCGCGCTGTCCGGCCGGATGGAGGTGCTCGTGCGCGGCCGGCGCCGGAGCGTCGCGGCGACCATCAGCATGGATCAGCTGAGCTTCGTCATCGGCTCGGACTGCGACGTCGAGCTGGGGGACACCGTCACGCTGATCGGGGCCGACGGCGACGAGCACGTCACGGCGGAGGAGTGGGCCGAGCTGGCAGGGACGATCAACTACGAGATCGTCACCGGCATCGCGCATCGTCCGGAGCGGGTGGAGCATGTCGTCCTCGGTGGCTGAGGGCATCGACGCCATTCGCGGGCGGGTGCCGCTCGACGAGGGCTGGCTCGTCGGCGGCAGCGTGCGCGATCTGCTGCTGGAGCGGGCGGTGACCGACGTCGACGTGGTGATCGAGGGTGATGCCGGCGGCGCTGCCCGCCGCCTGGCGCGCGCCCTCGACGGGGCGCCGTTCCCGCTGTCCGAGCGGCACGGCGCCTGGCGCGTGGTGCTCCCGGGCTTCACCATCGACGTCGCTGCGGCCCGCGGCACGATCGAGCAAGACCTGGGACAGCGCGACTTCACGATCAACGCAATGGCGCTGCCGATGACCGGCGGCGACCTGATCGATCCGCATGGCGGCCGCGGCGATCTCGACGAGCGTCTGCTTCGCGCGGTCTCGAATGGGGCATTTGCGGACGATCCGCTGCGCCTGCTGCGGCTGCCGCGCATCGCCTACGAGCTCGGCTTCGGAATCGATCAGGGGACACAGCGGCTCGCGCGCGAGCAGGCATCGCTGGCGGACCGGCCGTCCGGCGAGCGGATCTTCATGGAGATGGCGCGGCTGCTCGGGGGCGAGCGGCCCGCCCGGGCTCTGCGGCTGGCGGAGTCCCTTGGCGTGCTCGACGTCGTCCTCCCGGAGATCGTGCCCCTGCGCGGCCTTGACCAGAGCCCGCACCACCAGTTCGACGTCTGGGAGCACACGCTGCACGTGGTCGAGGCGGCGGCCGATGTGGGCGCCCACCCGGAGCACTACTTCCCCGCCCACGCCGAGCGGGTGCGGCGCGAGCTCGACATCGTCGTCGGCGATGACCTCACCGCCCGGCAGGCGCTGCGCTTCGCCGCGCTCTTCCATGACATCGCAAAGCCCGAGACGCGGCGCGAGCACGAGGGCGGGCGCGTCAGCTTCATGGGCCACGACGCCGCCGGCGCCGAGGCCGTGGCAGCCGTGCTCGGGCGCTGGAAGGTCTCCAACCGCCTGATCGGCTTCTGCCGGATCATGGTGGCCGAGCACCTCTCGCTTGGGTTCTCCGTGCCTGACCGCCCCCTTCGCCTCCGCCAGGCTCATCGCTATCTGCGAGCCACGGAACCGTGGCCGGCGTCGAGCGTGGTGCTGTCGCTCTCCGACCGCATGGCGACGCGAGGCTCTCGATCGCGATTGCGGCATCTGCGCCGCCACGCCGAGACGGCCGCGGAGCTGCTGGGGTTGATCGAGGTTCTCGAGCAGGAGCGCGGCGAGCCACTGCTGCGCGGTGACGAGATCGCGGCCGCAACCGACGTGGCTGGTCCAGAGATCGGCAGGCTGGTGGCAGAGCTCGCCGAGGAGCAGGCCGCTCGGACGGTCACAACACGGGAGGAGGCGATCGCCTTTGTCAGAAAACAGGTTCGACAGGACGGCTGAGCGCTACGCGGCGGCGGCACGCGAGAGGGACTGGGCGTCGTTCGTCGAGTTCTGCGTGCCGCTTCCGGACGACCGGGCACTCGACGTCGGGGCCGGGCCGGCGATCCTCTCCGGCGAGCTGGCACACCACGTGGCCGAGGCGGTCGCCGTTGATACGTCCGCTGCCATGCTGGCGCACGCGCCGCCCGGCGTCGTGACGGTCGTCGCCGAGGCAGAGCGGCTGCCGTTCGAGGACGGCGCTTTCACGCTCGTGACCTGTGCGAAAACCCTTCACCACGTCCGGGACCCGGCCGCGGTGCTCGCGGAGATGGCACGCGTCCTCGCGCCCGGCGGGCGGTTGGTGGTGCAGGACTACCTCGCCGACGACGACCCGGAACGGGCGGAGCGGTGGGACACGGTGGAGCGCCTGCGCGACCCGGGCCACGGGCGGCTTCCGGCAGAGGGCGAGGTGCAGCGGCTGCTGGAGCCCCTCGGTCTCGTGCTCGATGATGAGCGGTCGTGGGAATCGACATGGGAGCTCGAGCCGTGGATCGAGATGGCGGCACCGCCCGAGGCCGCGGCCGACCGGATCCGCAGGATGGTCGGTGCCGACCGCTTCACGGTTCGTGCATGGAGCGCCCGCTTCGTCAGCCGTTGAGCGGGATCTCCTCGAGCGTGCGGTAGACAGCCCCACCGCGGCCGAGCGTCGAGTGCAGCAGTGATACATGGCCGAGGTCGAACGACCCATTCTGCAGTTCGAGCGGCTCGAGCGACAGCTCCGGCCGGGAGGTGCGGAAGCGGGCCATGGTGATGTGCCCGGCGCCGCGAATCGGCAGCCGTATGCCGGGGGCGAACGGCGCTGCTGCGTCGTGCAGGCCGGCCGAAAGGGCGCGCAGCGGCTCGCTCGCCGCCAGGGAAGCCCAGACCATCCGCGGGCGTCGATCGGGTGCAGGATGGATGTGCGTGAGCTCGAGCGGAAAAGGCTCGGTCTCCGCTGCCGCCCCAGCCAGCGCGGTCGTCAGGCCGTCGGTGGCATCTTCGGGCACGTCGCCGAGGAAGACCACGGTCGCGTGCAGGTTCTCGGGCGGCACCCAGCGGACTCCCGGGGTGGGGTGCCGGGCACCGTAGGCGGCGAGCTCGTCTCGCAGGGACGCAGGGAGGTCAGCGGAGAGGAAGAGGCGGCGGGTTAGGCCGCGGCCCTGCTGCGGCTCGCGGATTGCTGCTCCAGTTCGCTCAACAGCTCGGCCAGCTTGCACTCCAAGTCGTGCGGCGTGCGCACGGGATAGCCGCTCTGCCACTGTCCGCTGATCTCGGTCAGACGTACGCAATACATGAGGGTCTGGATGTCGCGGCGATCGAGCATGGCGTTCAACAGGTCGTCGTTCGACGCCGGCATGCCGATCCCCTTTTTGAGGTATCCCTGCCGGCCGGAGGCAACCGGCGGCACGTCGGGTATCAACTGGTAAAGTGCCCGGCGCAATGATCAAGGTACTCGCCACGGCGCTTATCGGGACCATCGCCGGCATCGTATTGATGGTGGCCGTCATCGCCATCGCCGGGACGGATACCGAGGGCTCGTCAAGCGTCGGGCTCGGCTCGCTCCCGCTCTCGACGTTCTCATCCACCCCGCCGGCGACGTCGGCGCCGCCGGCAACGAGCGGTGGAAGCACCGGTGGCAGCAGCTCCAGCGGCGCGAGCGGCGATCCCGCTCACGGCCAGGAGGTCTTCGCCGCGAGCTGCGCCGGTTGCCACGCCGACGCACCCGGAGAAGCTTCGCCGTTCCCAGGCGCGCCGAACCTCGCCGACGCCGCTCCCAACCTGACGGAGGAGCAGATCCTCCAGCAGATCGAGCAAGGCGGCGGAGCGATGCCCGCCGGCCTCGTATCCGGCCAGGATGCCGTGGACGTCGCGGCGTACATCCTCTCGCTCGCCAAGTAGCTTCGGCAGCGGCGCCTCGCAGCCGTCTGGTAGCGTCAGCGGCGGGATGACGGTAGTACCTCGCACACGTGTCACGTCGGGCGCTCATGCGCTGGTGGCGGCGCTCGAAGCGCATGGTGTGGAGGTGGTGTTCGGGATTCCCGGACAGCACGCGCTCAGCCTCTGGGAAGCGCTCGATTCGTCGTCGATCCGCACCGTGGTCGTCCGCCACGAGCAGGCTGCGGCGTTCGCGGCCGTCGGCTACGCGAGGACTTCAGGCCGTCCCGGCGTCTGCATCACCAGCACCGGCCCGGGCGCGTTCAACGCGTTCGCAGGCATGGGGGAGGCTGACGCATCGAGCCATCGCGTGCTGCATATCACGACCCAGGTTCCGAGCGACGCCGGCGAGCGGGGGTGGATGCACGAGACGACGGGGCAGCGAGCCGCGTTCGAGGCCGTCAGCCGTCATCACGTGCGGCCGGGCACGCCACGGGCCCTTGGTCTGGCGGTGGACGAGGCGCTCTGCGCGATCGCCACGCGGCCCGGCCCCGCGATGGTGGAGGCGCTCACCACGGTGTTGACGGCGCCTGCCGACGAGGAGGCTCGCGCGGCGACTCCGCTCAGCCTTCCCGCGCCCGATCCGGCGGCGGTCGCCCGCGTGCGTGAGCTGTTGCAGGCGGCTCGGGCGCCGCTCGTGTTCGCGGGTGGCGGCAGCCGCCTCGCAGCGAGCGAGGTGCGCGCGCTGGCAGAGCAGCTCGATGCGCCGGTGGTGACCAGCTTCAACGGCAAGGGAGTGCTGCCACCGGGGCATCCGTTGCACGCCGGCTCGTCGTTCGAGGAGCCGTCCATCCGCAATCTCGTTGCGTCCAGCGACGCATGTATCGCGCTCGGCACGCGCTTCGCCGAGGAGTACACCTGCCACTGGGCGGTGGAGTTCCCGGAGTCGCTCGTCCAGGTCGACCTCGACCCGTCGCGCATCGGCCGCAACTACCCGGTGCGGGAAGGCGTTGTCGCGGATGTCGGGCTGTTCTGCCGCGCCCTGCTCGATGCCGGCATCCCCGCGGGAGAGCGCGATGGCGGCGCGGAGGCTCGCGCCGCCCTTTCGGGCCGCCAATCCGAGGTCGCCGCGCACGGCTACGGCGAGGAGCGCGAGCTCATGCACCAGCTCGATCGCGCGCTCCCCGACGACGCAATCGTGGTCGCAGACATGACGATCCAGGGCTACTGGGCGGTCCTGTATCTCGATGCGCGCCGCCCGGGCGGGCTCTGCTATCCGATGAGCGGCGCCCTCGGCTCGGGAATCCCCACGGCGCTTGGGACGGTTGCGGCGAATCCCGACAACCCCACGGTCGTCCTGGTCGGGGACGGCGGATTCCAGATGGCAGGGCACGAGCTGATGACGGCCCAGCAGCACGGTCTTCCGATGGTCGTCCTGCTCGTGAACGACAACTGCTTCGGCGTCCTCAAGAACTATCAGGAGTCGGCGTACGGGCATTCCAGCGACGTCGAGCTGCGCTCTCCCGACTTCGAGGCGCTCGCCCGCGGCTACGGGGTCGGATACCGGCGGATCGAATCGCCCGCCGACGCAGGGGCCGCGCTCACCGATGCGGTGGCCCGTCTCGCGGAGGGCAGCACCCTGATCGAGCTGCAGGCCGAGCTCAAGGCGCCGCCGCAGTCGATCTAGAGTGGTCGCCCGCGCAGGGGTGGATGGCCGCTCGCTACACTCGATCGATGGAGGCAGTCTCGGCGGACAACATGCGCATCGACTACTCGATGACGGCGGGCGAGGTGCTTCCGGTCGCCGTCCGGGCGGCCGGCTGCCGGATCGAGACCGAGGACGGCCGTAGCTTCCTCGATGCGTGCGGCGGCGCGATGGTGATGCTGCTCGGGCACAACCATCCGCGCGTCGTGGAGGCGCTGCGGCGCCAGACCGAGGAGCTGTCCTTCGTCTACCGGTTCTCGTTTCGCAACGAGCCGATGCTCGAGCTGGCGGATCGTCTTGCGCGCGTCAGCCCGGGCGACCTCGACTGGTCGTTCTTCAACTCGTCCGGCTCCGAGGCCAACGAGTCGGCGATGCACCTTGCGGTGCTCTACTGGGAGCTCTGCGGCAAGCCGGCGAAGAGCGAGTTCCTGTCCCGGGTGACGAGCTACCACGGCTCGACGATGGGCGCCCTGTCGCTTTCGGGCTCGCGCTGGCGCGCCCCGTTCGAGCCGCTGCTGCACAAGTATGCGGCGGTGCCGAACTCCGCCACCGCCGAGGAGGGCGCAGCCGAGCTCGAGGCCGCGATCCTGTCGCGGGGCGCCGATCACGTCGCAGCCTTCGTCGTCGAGCCGATGACGGGCTCGTCGGGTGCGGCGGTCGACCTCCCCGACGGCTATCTGAAGGCGGTCCGCGAGGTCTGCGACCGCTACGACGTGCTGCTGATCGCCGACGAGATCGTCACCGCATTCGGGCGCACCGGGCGGTGGTTCGCGGTCGAGCACCACGGGGCCGTGCCCGACATCGTCACGTTCGGCAAGGGGCTGGGAGGCGGGACGCTGCCGCTGTCCGGCATGATCGCCACGCGCGGCATCCGCGAGGTGGTCGGCGCGTCGCCGAGCGGTTTCTCCTACGGCCACACCTTCTCGGGCTACCCGCTGGGGTGTGCTGTGGGCTGCGCGGTGATCGACACGATCGAGGAGGAGGGGCTGGTCGACGCAGCCGCAGCGAAGGGCGACCGCCTCCGTACCGGGCTCGACGAGCTCGCAGGCCGGCACCCGCTCGTCCATGAGGTTCGGGGGCGCGGGCTGCTGCAGGGCATCGAGCTCCGGCACCCGCTGTCGGGCGATCGTTTCGAGCCGTCCGACCGGGTCTCCAGCCGGCTGGTTGCGGCGGCCCGCGACCGCGGCGTGATGATCTACTCGTGCCCGACGCCGGTCGTGAACCGCCAGATGGATGCGGTGCTGCTCGCGCCGCCCCTGATCATCTCCGACGACGAGATCGCAGAGACGCTTCAGGTGCTCGACGCCGCGCTCGCCGCGGTCGAGTCGTCAATCTAGACAACGTTTTCCGGGCTCGCCCAGCCGTCGTCCGACGGCGGGGTTAGCATCGAAATCCCATGCCGACCGTCGAAGCACCTCTCGCGATCGCGCTTGGCGCGATGTTCCTGTTCGCGGCGGCCGGCAAGCTCGCACGCAACGCGCGCTTCCGCGAGGCGCTGGCGGGCTACCGGCTGGCTCGGCCGATCGTCCTGGTTGCCTGGCTGGTTCCGCTGGCGGAGCTGGCCGTCGGCGCAGGTTTGGTTGCCGGCATCGACGCCGCCGGGTGGGCGGCGCTCGGCCTGCTTGCCGCATTCTCCGTGGCGCTCGGCCTCGAGCTGGCGACGGGATCTGCGCCGCCGGGGTGCGGATGCCTCGTGCCGGGTGGCGGGCGGCCCGGACCGCTCAGCCTGGTCCGAAACGCCGCGCTGGCCGCGGTTGCCGTCGTCGTGGGGATGGGCCTGAACGTGCCGCTCGGGGAGGGATTCTGGCTCGCGAGCTTTGTCGTGCTCTGGCTCGCCGTCGCCGGGCTCGCACTGCTTGTCCTGGCGCTCTACCGCCAGGTCGGGGTGCTGCACATGCGGCTTGCGCCGACCGGCGCGTTCGAGCACGACGCGGAGGGCATCCCGCTCGGTGACGCGGCACCCGTGGGCACGGCCGGCGCGCTGGTGGTCTTCACCTCCGTGAGCTGCCCGATCTGCGCGCAGATCGTCCACGGCCTGGGAGCGCTCCAGTCCGACCACGCCGTGCCGGTCGTGCATGCCCGTGACGACGATCCCCTCGGGTCGGAGCTCCACCGCGAGTTCGGCGTCCCCGGGACGCCGTATGCGGTGTACGTCGACAACGACGGGCTCGTTCGTGCCAAGGGCGCTGTGAACACGCTCGAGCAGCTCGAGGGGCTTGTGCTGACCGGACGAAACCGCGAGCGCGAGGGGGTGCTGGGTCATGTCTGATCTCCCGATGCGCGCCGCCGCGGGCGAGCGATTGGCCCGCCGATTGGCCTCGAGTCAGACGCGGCGGGGTTTTTTGGGAAGGCTGGGCGCGGGTGTGACGGCGCTTGTCGGCGGCCGGATGGCGGCAGCGGCCGTGGATCCGGACGCGGCCCAGGCCTTTCACTTCTGCGGCCACATCTTCACGACCGGGTCGTGTCCGAGCCCGTTGAAGCTGCCGCGGATCGACTCGAAGGGCTTCCCGCTGCGGCCAAAGGACGGCCGCATGATCGACAACATCGGGCGCCTCGTCGACGACCGGGGGTATGCCGTGGACGAGGCGGGCAAGCGCCTCGTCGGCCCGACAGGCCAGCCGGTGCCGAAGGCGCCGAGGACGCGGCTGTGCCAGGACTGGGTGCGCGAGATCTACCACATCAAGCCGCGAATCGACGGTGGCTGGTACCGCTGCTGCGGGGGGACGATTCGTAAGCTTGTCGACTGCTGCTCCACAAGCAAGAAGCGCATCAACGGAGACGCCTCGCTGGTCGGTTACTGCTACTCCGGCCGCAGGGTGTTTTGCGTCATGTACTACCAAACCCGAAACCCATGCTGACCGAGTTCACCGCACCCGAGACCACCCTCGCCGTATGCGCCCTGATCGCGGGCGTTTCCGGCGCGTGGTCACCCTGAGGATTCTCGATGGTCGAGACCATCTGTCCCGTCGTGCACGGGACCCGCAAATGGCTTGTGTCGGTGGCGCTGTTCGCCCTGGGGGCGGTCGCTGCGGCCGCCGCCGTGGGGCTGCTCCTGGGCGCCGCATTGCCGCTTGGGGGTGAGGGGTGGCTGGCCGTCGTGGCGCTGGTCGCACTCGTCCAGGCCGCCGCGGAGGCGCGCCTTTTGCGGCTGCCGGCGCTGCAGGTCCGCAGGCAGGTGCCGGAGCAATGGCGGGTGCGGTTCCCCTTGCCGCTCACCGCGCTGCTGTACGGGCTGGGGCTCGGCCTCGGATTTGCGACGTACATCCCGGTGGCGACACTGCTCGTCGTTGCCGTCGGAGTGGCGCTGGTGGCCGACCCGGTGGTCGGCGCGGCGGTGATGGCCGCCTTCGGGCTCGGCCGCGCGCTCGCGCTCGGCGTGTCGACCATCCGGCTGACGAGCATCGAAGCGGCCACGGGACGGATCGAGCGAATGGCGGAATGGGCGGTGACCGGTCGCCTGCGACGGCTGAATGCGGTCGCGCTCGCGGCGCTGGCGTTCGTGTGCATGCTCTCGGCGACGACCGGTGAGGCCCGGGCGGCAAGGCTTGACCTGGGCCCCGACCCGGTGGCCGACCCTTCCGCCGACGCGAACGTCCTTGCCTTCGACCGCATCAACTCCGACGGGACGATCACCGGGGTCGTACGGTTTGGCGGCACGTATACAGACCTGCCCGGGATCACGCCCGATGTCGACGGCCACCGGGTGATCGTCGATCGCGGGCCGGATTTCCAGATCATCGACGTGACGACGATGAACGTGCTGCGCACCATCGTCACGCAGGGGTCGGAGCCGGCGCTGTCCGACCGCTTCGTGGTGTTCCGGCGGTCGACGTCGAGCGGGCGCTTCATCGTGCTGTTCAATCTCGATACGTCGAAGGAGACGGTGATCGCGCACTCGACGCTCGAGGTCGACCTGGGCGCACCGGACATCTCGGTGCCGCGCGTCACTTTCCACCGTACGAGCGACAAACGCAGCTCGATCATCATCTACCGCATGGATCTCCAACGCGCCAAGCCGTTGGTGAGGGAGACGCGGATGGCGTTCGCAAATCCGTCCATCGATGGGACGATGGTCGTCTTCGTCCGGCAGACCCTCGGCGGCATGCAGCTGTACAGCTTCAACCTCAGTGCCCGCAAGCAGACGTTGCTCCACCAGCTGAGCAAGCGTTCCGGCAGGTACCTGTGGACGACCGGCATCAACGACGGCACGTTCTACGCCACGGTGTACGACGCCGAGTCGTCCTGGATCACCGCCATCTGACAAGATTCGGCCATGAGTGTCTCGGCGACCGGTCCGGGGCCGACCCGGCAGGAGCTGCGCGATGCGCTCGTCGAGGCATCCGACTGGGTCGCCTCGTATCTGCGGGAGGTCGGCGATCGGCCGGTGCTGCCGAAGGTCGCGCCTGGTGAGATCGAGCGGCGCCTGCCGGCTGCGGCACCTGCCGAAGGCGAGTCGCTGGGCGAGATCCTCGCTGACTTCGACAGCCTGATCCTCCCCGGGATCACGCACTGGAACCATCCGTCGTTCTTCGCGTACTTCGCCACCACCGGTTCGGGACCGGGGATCGTCGGCGAGCTGCTTGCCAGTGCGCTCAACGCCAACGCGATGCTGTGGCGCACGTCGCCCGCGGCGACGGAGCTCGAGCAGGTGACGGTTCGCTGGGTGCTCCAGATGCTGGGGATGCCGGAGGGGTGGTTCGGGCAGATCACCGACACGGCGTCCACTTCGACGCTGCTCGCGCTGGCGGCGGCACGCGAGGCGGCGGGCCTCGACATCCGCCGTCGTGGAATGGCCGGTCGCGATGATCTCCCGCCGTTGCGGGTGTACACGTCGGCGGAGGCCCACTCCTCTGTGGAGAAGGCATGCATCGTCCTTGGCATCGGGCAGGAGGGTCTGACGAAGATCCCGGTCGACGAGCAATTCCGGATGCGCCCCGATCTGCTTGCGCGTGCCATCGAGGCCGACCGGGCGGAGGGCGTGAGGCCGGTCGCCGTCGTCGCGACCGTCGGTACGACGTCGACGACGAGCGTCGACCCGGTGCCGGAGATTGCAGAGGTTTGCGCCGCGAACGACCTCTGGCTCCACGTCGATGCCGCCTACGGCGGTGCGGGCGGCCTGGTCGAGAGCCATCGCCACCTGCTGGCCGGCGTCGAGGCGGCGGACTCGATGGTCTTCAACCCGCACAAGTGGATGTTCACGCCGGTTGACTGCAGCCTGCTGTACACGGCCCATCCGGAGACCCTTCGCGCGGCCTTCTCGGTGGTGCCGTTCTACCTCACGTCCGGTGAGCCGGATGTCGTGAACCTGATGGACTACGGCATTGCGCTCGGACGCCGGTTCCGGGCGCTGAAGCTGTGGATGGTGATCCGTGCGTACGGACGCGACGGCCTCGCCGAGCTGGTGGGCGGCCACATCGAGCTGGCGCGGCGGCTGGCCGGAGAGGTCGAGTCGGCGCCGGGGTGGGAGCTGCTCGCGCCCGTGCCGTTCTCGACCGTCTGCTTCCGTGCGCATCCGGAAGGCGTCGACGACGAGGCCGAGCTCGATCGCCTGAACGAGCGGTTGGTCGAACGTGTCAACGCAAGCGGCATCGCGTTCGTCTCCCATACCAAGGTCGCCGGGCGGTTTGCGATCCGCATGGCGATCGGCAACATCGCCACGACCTGGGAGCACGTGGAGCGGGCGTGGGCCGAGCTGAAGCGCGCGTGAGCACCCCGTACGACCGTATCGGCACGCGCTACCGCCGCACCCGCCAGACCGATCCGTCCCTGATGGCTGCGATCCTCGGCGCCCTTGGCGATGCGAAGACGATCGTCAACGTCGGTGCGGGGAGCGGCTCCTACGAGCCGCCGGGGACGGTGGCCGCGATCGAGCCGTCACGGGTGATGATCGCCCAGCGCCCGCTCGGGGCGGCGCCCGCGATCCAGGCCTCCGCAGAGCGGATTCCGCTGCCCGACGATTTTGCCGACGCCGCGATGGCCCTGTGGACGGTTCACCACTGGAGCGACCCGGTTGCCGGCATCGGCGAGCTGCGGCGCATTGCCGGCCGTGTCGTGATCGTCTCGTGGGAGGCGCACCTGACCCGGCAGTTCTGGCTCGTCCGCGACTACCTCCCGCACGTGGCCGCCTACGACGACTCGCGGACGCCGACGCCGGCGCAGCTCGCCGAACTGCTGGGCGACTCCGCCGAGGTGCACCCGCTGCCGATTCCCCACGACTGCCGCGACGGCTTCCTGGGCGCCTACTGGCGCCGCCCGGAGCGCTACCTCGACCCGGCGGTCCGCGCCGGCATCTCGTCGTTTGCCGCGCTCGAGGACACCCTCGGGGAGGGTCTTGCGCGCCTTGCCGACGACATCTCGAGCGGCGAGTGGGCCCGTCGCCACGCCGACCTTCTCGAGCTCGAGGAGCTCGACATCGGCTACCGCCTGATCGTCGCGGACAGCACGGCAACTGCACGCGGTTAGCGCCTGCAGCCCGTCAGGCGGTGCCCTGCGCCTCCGCCGCCGCCATCCGGTCCGCCAGGAGGTCGCGCGCGATGACCTGGATCGAGCCGGCGACTGGGATCGCGATGAGCGCGCCGAAGACGCCGAGGAGGGCGCCTCCCAGCAGGACGGCCGCCATGACGACGAACGACGAGAGCTGCACGGTCCGTCGGTAGACGATCGGCTGGAGCAGCTGGTTCTCGACCTGCTGATAGATGACATTGAAAACGATCATGATGATCCCGATGGTCGGTCCCTGGGTGGCGAAGGCGACGCCGATCACAACGATGGCGCCGATCGTCGCGCCGACCATCGGGATCAGGTCGAAGAGGGCCATCAGCAGCGCCAGCGCGAGGGCGTAGGGGACGTCGAGGATCGTGAGGGCGATGTAGGTCGTCGCGCCCGCGACCATCGAGATGATCAGGTTGCCCGCGACGTAGCCGCCGACGTTTCGCTGCACGTCGGACGCGATCTTGCGTGCGCGCTCCGCCTGGTCGGGGCGCATCAAGGACAGCGCCGCCTGTGACAGCCGCGGCAGCTCCAGCATCAGAAACAAGGTGAGAAACAGGACGGTCACGGTTCCCACAACGCCGGTGGCGACCCGGCCGAGCGTGCCGAACAGGAGCCCGGGCACGTCAGCCACCTGCTCCTGTGCCCGCGTGATGACGTCGTACCGCTTGTCCAGCTCGCGAATCTGCTCGTTCCGCTGCAGGTCTGCGATGTAGCCGGGCGCGGCAGCCGCGAGGTCGTCGACCTCCGTCGCCAGCGGCACGATCATCAGTGCCAGGAATGCGGACAGCACCAGCAGCGCGCCGACGAAAACGGTGATCACCGCCCAGGTGCGGCGCATCCACCGCTCGGCGATCCGCACTGCCGGCAGCAGCACGAGTGCCAGGAACAGGGCGATCGCCATCCAGATCAGGACGGTCGTCACACGGGAGCCCACCTCGACCAGCCCGATCGCCGCGAAAACGATGAACAGCACCTTGAGGACGGTGCGCGCGGGGATGTCGACGATGGTGCGCTTGGCCTCCACGCCGATGGCTTTCGCCTCCGGCGGTGGAACCCCTACGCGAGCGGCGGCAGGCCCTCAGGCCCGAGCACGATCGCGACGCCGCTCGATCCCGTTGGTTCCACTCCGGTCGAGGCGGCAGGCTTCGGCGTGCCCAGGCCAAGCTTCTTCGATACGGCTTTGGCCTCTTTGGCGTGGCCCGGCAGAAACACCACGTACGTCGCCGCGGTGTCGGTCCCCGCGTTCCCGACATCGCCTGTCTTCCAGCCGGCCGCTTGCAGCTCGGCCGCCGCGGTGTTCGCTGCGCCGGAGCCGCCGTACCCGTTCAGCACGTCAACGGTGACGTCCTTTGCGGAGATGGCTCCTGCGCCCTGACCGTTGCCAGTCGAGGGCGTCGTGTCCGTGCCACCCGTTGCGGGGTTCGTCCCCGGGTTCGTTGCGGGGGTGCTCGCCGGTGTCGCCGGGGCCGGTCCGACACTCGATACGGCCCACAGAAAAGCCATCAGCGCGACGGCAAGCCCAACCACCGCGAGGAAGCGCGAGGTGATCGCCGCGGTGTTGCGCAGGGGGATCCCCTGCGACTCCAGCCGTCGAGCGAACCACTCGTCGAGGTGTTCTTCACCGCGGCCCTCCGCACTGAGCGGCGGCCCTTCTCGTGTCTCCACGCGTGCCATCCCTGCATAAAGGTTACCTCTAGGATCTACAGGATGTCCCTGGAAATGATCGACACATGGGTTGCGGAGGGCGACGTGCCTGCCGCAGCAGCTGCACTTGTCGATGCCCGGGGCGTGCGGGAGGTGCATGTTGCAGGTGCCGCGAATGAGGATTCGCTCTTCGCGCTCGCGTCGGTCACCAAGCCGATGCTCGCACTCGCGGTGCTCGTCGCGGCTGAGGAGGGTGTCCTCGACCTCGACCGCCCCGCGGCTGACCACCTGCCGATCTACCGCACACCTACGCGGGAGGCGATCACCGTGCGGCACCTGCTGGCGCATGCTTCCGGCCTTCCGGAGCTGGCCAAAGGCGTGCCTGTGCTGGACGTCGAGCCGGTGCGCCCGCCGGCCATGCGGCGGGTGTACTCGAACGTCGGGTTCCACGTGCTCGGGGAGCTGCTCTCGACCGCCACCGGCATCCACCATGCGCAGTACGTGACCGAGGCAGTGATCGAGCCCCTGGGCATGGACGCGTTCCTGCCGCTGCCTGACGATCACGCGCCGCGGGCGCTGGAGGTCATCGAGCCCGGCCTTGCCGAGCCGGGCATGCAGCTCTTCAACAGCCCGGAGTGGCGCCGGCGTGGAAGCGCCGCGGGCGGCGGCTTTGCAACCGCGGAAGCCTGCGGCCGGCTGCTCTCTGTGCTCCTTGCCGGCGGCGCCCCGCTGGTGTCGTCCGAGACGCTGGCGGACCTCGAGACGGTCCAGTGGCCGGGTCTCGAGGGCGGCCTGGAGAGCTTCCCGAAGCTGCACTGCCCCGACTGGGGTCTGGGTGTGAACATCCGCGGCACCGGATCCCCGCACTGGTGCGGAGACGAGGTCTCGCCCCGCACGGCGTCGCATTTCGGCGCATCGGGGACTCTGGTGTGGGCCGACCCGGAAGCCGGCGTCGGCCTGGTCTGCCTCGCCAACCGCTCCACCTACTCCGGCTGGATGTTGAAGCCCGGCCGGTGGGCCGACCTCTCCTCCATGGTTCTCAAGAACGCGGCACGTGCCTGAGGGGCGCTACGCCGACTGGCGCTGGTGCCCCCGCTGCCGCTCGGAGCTGAAGCACGGGCCGCGCGACGGCGAGGCCGCCGATGTCCTGCACTGCCCCTCCTGCGGGTTGGTGATCTACGACAACCCGGCACCGACGGCGAGTGCGCTGGTCGTCCGCAACGGACTGCTGCTCCTCACCCGGCGGGCCAGGCCGCCGGAGCAGGGCCTCTGGGACGTGCCCGGCGGCTTCATCGAGCCGCTCGAGCACCCGCAGGACGCGGTTCGCCGGGAGTTGGCGGAGGAGACCGGACTGGAGATCGAGGTCGGGGACCTGACCGGCATCTTCACCGACGTGTATGGCGAGGGAGGCGTCGCGACGCTGAACCTCTATTACGCCGCGACTGTGGTCGGCGGCGAAGAGCAGCCGGCCGACGACGTCAGCGAAATCGGGTGGTTCCCACTGGAGCAGGTGCCGCTCGACGAGATCGCATTCGAGAACGGGCGCCAGGCGATCGTTGCATTTGTGCAGAAGTCGTAAAGGCTTGCCTCGCGGAAGCCGATGAATCGTCCGAGAGCTTCGGCGGACAGTCCCCAAGCCCGCCGGAGGACGAAGTCGTCCGGGGATACCCCCCTCCGGAGGAGACATGGACGAGCTGCACCATACGCATGTGGAGATCGACGAGCGATGGCTCTCGGAGTGGTTCGAGTTCGGGTTTTCGGAGCTCGGGTTCTACCTCGCCAAGTACGCCGCGTTCGACGACTACTGCCACCATCACGAGATCGACTAGCCGCAGCGCCCGTCCAGGCTAGGCACCCGTACGTGCCGCAGGCCCGGCTTCCGTAGAATCCAGCGGAGTGCCGTCCTTTGAGCCCGTCCCCAAGCAGCCCGACCACGTCGGGCTCGAACATCGCACGCTCGAGCGCTGGAGCACCGAGCGCACGTTCGAGCAGCTGCGCGACCAGAATCGCGGCGGCCCGACCTACTCGTTCATCGACGGTCCCATTACGGCGAACAACCCCATGGGCGTGCACCACGCCTGGGGTCGCACCCTGAAGGACCTCTGGCAGCGCTACCACGCCATGCTGGGCGAGGATCAGCGGTACCAGAACGGCTTCGACTGCCAGGGCCTGTGGGTCGAGGTGGAGGTCGAGAAGGCGCTCGGGCTGAACTCCAAGCCCGAGATCGAGAGCTATGGCCTCGACCGGTTCGCGCGCGCCTGCCGTGACCGGGTCGCGAAGTACGCCGGCGTCCAGACCCAGCAATCCATCCGGCTCGGCCAGTGGATGGACTGGGAGCGCAGCTACTTCACGATGACCGACACCAACATCAGCTACATCTGGCGGTTCCTGAAGGAGGTGCACGACCGCGGCTGGCTCTACAAGGGCCACCGGTCGATGCCCTGGTGCCCCCGCTGCGGGACGTCGCTGTCACAGCACGAGCTGATCGACTCCTACCGCGAGATCACCCACCCGTCGCTGTACGTCCGGCTGCCGCTGGTCGGCCGTAAGCACGAGGACCTGATCGTGTGGACCACCACGCCGTGGACGTTGCCCGCGAACGTCGCGGCGGCCGTCAACCCCGATGAGGACTACGTCAAGGTCGAGACGCCAGTCGGCGCCACCTACGTCGCCGCGGCGCGGCGCGAGCATGTGCCGCTGGCCGGGAAGGTGCTCGGCACGGTGAAGGGCTCGGAGCTGGTCGGCCTGCAGTACGAGGGGCCGTTCGACATGCTGCCGGCCCAGGAGGGAGTCGAGCACCGCGTTGTCGCATGGGACGAGGTGTCGATGGACGAGGGCACCGGAATCGTCCACATCGCACCGGGCTGCGGTGCCGAGGACTTCGAGCTCGGTAAGCGCGAAGGATTGGCGACCATCATCCCGATCGACGAGGCGGGCGCGTTCTACGACGGCTTCGGATGGCTGCACGGCAGCCACACCGCCGACGCCGGGCCGCGGATCGTGGAGGACCTCGGGCAGCGCGGCCGGCTCGTCGATGCCGGCGAGATCACTCACCGCTATCCCGTCTGCTGGCGCTGCGGCACCGAGCTCGTGTACCGCCTCGTGGACGAGTGGTTCATCCGCTGCGACGACGTGCGCGAACCGATGATCGAGGCCGCCAAGACGGTCAAGTGGACGCCGCCGCAGTACGGCAAGCGGATGGAGGACTGGCTTCGCAACATGGGCGACTGGTGCATCAGCCGCAAGCGCTACTGGGGCCTGCCGCTGCCGTTCTACTTCTGCCCGGACGGGCACATGACAGTGGTCAGCTCAAAGGATGAGCTGCTCGAGCGGGCGACCCAGGGTACCGAGCACCTTTCCGAGCTTCACCGGCCCTGGATCGACGAGGTCAAGATCTCCTGCGCCGAGTGCGGGCAGGAGGCGGAGCGGCTGCTCGACGTCGGCGACTGCTGGCTCGACGCCGGCATCGTGCCGTTCTCGACGCTCGGCTGGCAGAACCCCGAGTTCATACCGCACGGGTACGGCACAGGAGCCGGCGAGGGCCTGACGCTCGCCGACCTGCCGTCGCACGAGTACTGGGAGAAGTGGTTCCCCGCCGACTGGATCTCAGAGATGCGGGAGCAGATCCGGCTCTGGTTCTACTCGCAGCTGTTCATGAGCGTTGTCCTCGACGGCCGCGCACCGTACAAGGCGGTGCTCGCCTACGAGAAGGTGAACGACGAGACCGGCCGCCCGATGCACAAGTCATGGGGCAACGCGATCTGGTTCGACGATGCCATCGAGAACATGGGTGCCGACGTGATGCGCTGGATGTATGCGGCGCAGACGCCGGCACAGAACCTCAACTTCGGGTACGGGCCCGCAAACGAGGTCAAGCGCCGGCTGCTGACGCTGTGGAACACGTACGCGTTCTTCGTCCTCTACGCCAACGTGGACGGCTTCACGCCACGGTACGAGACCCTGACCAAAGGCCCCGAGCGCGACATCGCCCGGCCGATCGACCGCTGGGTCGCCGCAGTCACGCAGGACTTGGTGCGCGACTGCCGCGCGGCTCTCGACGCCTACGACTCTCCGCGGCTCGTGCGTACGGTCGAGGCGTACGTCGACGATCTCTCGAACTGGTACGTGCGGCTCTCGCGAGCCAGGTTCTGGAAGTCGGAGGACGCCGACGACAAGCGGGCGGCCTACGAAGCGCTCTGGTATGCCCTCGTGCAGACGATCCGCTGCATGGCTCCGGCGATGCCGTTCCTGGCCGACGAGCTGTGGCAGAACCTCGTCAGGCGGGTGTGTCCCGACGCGCCGGCCAGCGTGCACCTGTCGGGCTACCCGGCGGAGCACCCGATGCTGCGCGACGACGAGCTCGTCGCCGAGATGGCGAGCGTGCGATCCGTGGTCAGACTCGGCCGCGAGGCGCGGTCGGGTGCGAATGTGAAGCTGCGCCAGCCGCTGTCGGAGGTGATTGTCGCAACCGACGACGACCGCCGGCGCGAGCATGTCGGGCGCCACGTCGACCTGATCGGCAACGAGCTTGGTGTGAAGCGGGTGCGGCTGGCGACATCGGCGGAGGAGTTCGCCGAGGTCGAGGTGATGCCGCTGCTCAAGGTGCTCGGGCCAAAGTACGGGCGCGACCTCGGCATGATCCAGGGACTCCTGCGCGAGGGCGACTTCCGGCTCGAGGACGGCCGTGTCGCGGTGGGTGACTGGATGCTCGAGGCGGGTGAGTTCGAGCTGCGCACGCGTGCGCGGGAGGGCTTCGCTGTGCTCGACGGAGACGGCTTCGCCGTTGCGCTCGACACCGAGATCACGGCTGAGCTCGAGCTCGAAGGGCACGCGCGCGACCTGATCCGCCAGATCCAGGTGATGCGGCAGGATGCCGGTCTCGACGTCACCGACCGCATCCGTCTGGCACACCCCTCCGGCGCGGTGTGGAGCCAGTACGGCGATTGGATCGCCTCGGAGACGCTCGCCGTCGAGCGGCACGAGGGTGGCGATCTCGCCGTGGAGCGCGCTTGAGGCTGCTGATCCTGGGCGGGACGGTGTTCGTCGGCCGTCATGTCGCCGAGCAGGCGCTCGAGCGAGGGCACGAGGTGACCTTGTTCACGCGCGGCCGGACAAACCCGGAGCTGTTTCCCGCGGCGGAGCATCTCACCGGTGACCGCGACGGCAACCTCGACGCCCTACGTGGCCGCGAGTGGGACGCGGTGATCGACACCAGCGGCTATGTGCCGCGAATCGTCCGTGACTCGGCCCAGCTCCTGAGCGGCGCTGTCGGTCACTACACCTTCGTCTCCAGCGTCTCCGTCTACGAGGGCAACGGTCTCGCAGGCACCGACGCGGACTCGCCCGTCGGCACGATCGAGGACGACACCGTCGAGGAGGTGACCGACACGAGCTATGGGCCGCTGAAGGCGCTCTGCGAGCAGGAAGCCGAGCGTGCGCTGCCCGGCCGGGCGCTGATCGTCCGCCCCGGCCTGATCGTCGGCCCTGACGATCCGACCGACCGCTTCGCCTACTGGCCGGTCCGCATCGCGGAGGGCGGGACGGTGCTCGCGCCCGGCACGCCGGAGTCCGCCACGCAGGTGATCGACGTTCGCGACCTCGCTGCCTGGCTGGTCGACACCTCCGAACGAAGCACCAAGGGGAGGTTCAACACCGTGGGCCCGGCCGAGCGGATGTCGATCGGCGAGCTGCTGGAGCGGTGCATCGCCGTCAGCGGCTCCGACGCCGAGGTCGTCTGGGTGGACGACCGAACGCTGCTCGACGCGGGCGTCGAGGTCTACAGCGACCTGCCGCTCTGGCTGGGCAACGACCCCGAGCTGACCTGGATGGATCACATTGATCCGTCCCCCGCCATCGATGCCGGTCTGCGCCTGCGGCCGCTCGACGAGACCATCGCGGAGACCCTGCGATGGCACCACGAGCATGTGGACGATCCCGTCCGCGCAGGGTTCAAGATGAACCGCTCGCGGGAGCAGGAACTGCTCTCGCTCGCTTGACAGGCTCGCCTCCAGCACATACAACGGCAGCAGGCGGTGGGAGAAAGGGACCTGTGACGCGCAATCGCAGCCGGCGAATGCTTGCCACCCTTGTGGTGACGACGTTCGTGTTCATGACCGCCGCCACGGCCGAAGCCGGCAGTAGCGGGACGCCAGTTCTCGCGGGCCCGAAGCGGGACGTGTACCCGGCAGCCACGCCAGGTGAGACGTTCCTCGGCTTCTCGCGCAACGCGGACGGCAAGCCGAATCACTTCGACGTGTACGTCAAGGAGCCCGCGCTCGCAGCCGTGAAGGTCAACCCCCGCGGCCAGGGCTTCGCCGGCGGCTTCGACGGGTCGACCTTCGTCTACCAGGCGCTCTACCAGGGCCGTTCGAACCTCAGGCTCTTCAACGCTGCCAGCGGGGCGTTCCTGCCGAACCCGTCTGCGAAGGTGAACACGGACCAGTGGGAATGGCGACCGACCATCTCCGGAAACCACCTGCTGTTCTCGCGGTTCAACCCGGATGCGGCCGGGATCACCGACCGCATCGTGCTCGCCAACACGGCCACCGATGAGGTGAAACTGATCGACAAGCAGGAGCGGAACAAGCCCAGGTATCTGATCGCGGGGCAGGTGAACGGTGACTGGGCGGTGTGGGAGAGCCAGCTCTTCGGGACGGAGAAGCTGAACGTCCGCCTCCACCGCATCTCCACCGCGAACAGGGAGATCCTTCCATTGCGGCGCGGGCGGGTGCAGTACGCACCGTCGGTGAACAGCGCTGGGGACGTGTTCTACGTCCGCAGCAAGCCGGGATGCGGCCTGGCCGTCGTGATCCGCATGCATGCCCGAGCCGGCACCGACTCCGTCGTGACAACCGTGCCGCGCGGCTTCGACGTCTTCAAGACCTACGCCGTCGATCAGCCCGGCGGCGGCGTGACCGTCTACTACGACGTCTTCAACTGCGCCACGCACGGGATCGACGTCTACAAGGTGAACGTCCCGTAGCGTTCACTGGGGTGCCAGGCACCTCGGTGAACACGGTGAGCGCAGGCCATGGCCCCGAGCCGGGCGCCTAGCCGACAGCGCGGCGCAGCTCGAGCGGGAGCGAGAAGTGCACGTTCTCGTTGACCAGCTCGTGTGAGTCGACCCGGTCGACGCCCATCGAGCGGAAGTGAGCGATCACCCGCTCCACCAGCGACTCGGGTGCCGAGGCGCCTGAGGTGATCCCTACGGCGTCGACACCTTCCAGCCAGCTCGGATCGATGTCGGACTCATCGTCGATCAGGTGTGCCGGCACACCGAGCTCGCGCGTCACGTCGACCAGCCGGTTGGAGTTCGACGAGTTCCGGGAGCCGATCACCAGCACGAGGTCGACCTCCAGCGCCAGCTCCTTGACGGCGTTCTGGCGGTTCTGGGTCGCATAGCAGATGTCGTCCTTCTTCGGCCCGACGATGGCCGGATAGTGCTCCCGCAGGGCGGCGATGATCTCGAGTGTCTCGTCGACCGACAACGTGGTCTGCGTGATGTAGGCGACCTTCTGCGGATCGGGAATGTCGAGCGACCCGATCTCGTTGATCGAGCCGATCAGCCGGATGGCGTCGGGCGCCTCTCCCATCGTCCCGACGACCTCCTCGTGGCCCTCGTGACCGATCAGGACGATCGTGTAGCCCGCCGCGGCGTAGCGCTTGGCCTCCACGTGCACCTTGGTCACGAGGGGGCATGTGGCGTCGAGCACCTGCAGCCCGAGCACCTGGCTGTTCGCATACACGTCCGGTGCGACGCCGTGGGCGGACAGCACCACCGTCGCCCCCTCCGGCACGTCCAGCTCGGAGTCGACGAACACGGCCCCGCGGGCAGTCAGCTCCTGAACGACGTGCCAGTTGTGGACGATCTCCTTGCGCACGTAGACCGGCGCTCCGAAATGGTCGAGCGCTCGCTCGACGGTGTCCACGGCACGGTCGACCCCGGCGCAGTAACCGCGAGGCGAGGCGAGCACGAGTCGGGAAGGCGTCACGGGAGGATCGTAGCCGCGCGGCGTGCGTTCAGCCGTTGCAGCGGCCGTGCGGCGCCGTCAGCGGTGGCCGAAGTCTGCGGTCCAGACGGCGGCGCTGGACCGGCCCCTGAAGTTGCCGGTCGCGCGGCCGATGCCCACGAACCGCCACTTGGAGGAGAGCAGGATCGAGCGGTGCGAGCTGCTCTTCAGCCACATCCGCAGAACGGTGCGCGGCGCGCCCAGGGAACCGCTGCCCCAGGCGATGTTCTCGCCGGCAGACCATGCTCCGCGGGTCTTGAAGGACGAGCGGCGAATGCGGTCGCCAAGCGTCCCGCCCGTCGGGCTCGTGTGGGCAAAGTAGTTGCGTCGCACCATGTCGCGCGAATGGCGCTGCGCGGCGTCTCGGAGGCCGGTGGAGAGGAGCAGTGGCCGCAAGTGGTGCTGGTGCCGGATCTCGTTGATGGCGGTGAAGAGGCGCCACTGGTACGTCGATTTGGGTCCGGCCGATGCCGTCGTGGCGGTCGAGATCAGCAGCAGGCCGGCGAGTGCCACGGACATCGCAAGGGTACGAAAACGCACGACGTCATAATCGACCAGGGACTCGCGGGTTTTTAGTGAGGGATCTGTAAGGATGTTGCCGATTCCGCAACAAGTATCCCGCAAAGTACGAGAATTGCACCCGCGGCCTGGCCGGTCGAAAGTGACTCGCCCAGCCACATCCACGCGATCAGCCCACCTGCGACCGGTTCCCACGTCGAGAGCAGCGAAACACGCGACGCGGGCAGGGCGTGAAGGGCGGACACCAGGAGGGCGAATGGGATCAGCGTGCCCGCCAGCACGACGTAGACAACCAGCGCTCCGAGCGGCAGCGAGAACGCGTCCATCCGTCCTCCCAGATCGACGCCGGCGCCAAGATCGCTCCAGGGGAACTCCCACCACGGACGCGCGAGGGCCCAGAACACAGCGGCGACGCCGAACCCCCAGCAGATCGTTGCCACAGGCGGCCGCTCGTGGATGATCTGCTCGGTCATCAGGATGTAGACGGCGTACGCGATCGCCGACATGAATGCATAGGTCAGCCCGATCCCGGACAGCGTCAGGCTGCCCGAGAAGGCCTCCACCATCAGCGCAAGACCGAGCAGCACGAGGGCGATCGCGGCCCACAGCCACGGTCCCGACCGCTCGCCCCGGAAGAACCGCGCGTAGAGCGCGACGAGCACCGGCGCGATGTACTCGACCAGCAGCGCGACGCCCACGGGGAGCTCGCGGATGGCGAGGAAGTAGAGCAGCTGCACGGCGTTCAGCCCGAGCAGGCCGAACAGGATCAGGTAGACCATCTGCCGAGGCGAGGCTCGCAGCGTGTGAGGCCGCGTCGCGAGGAGGATGGCGGCGAGCACCAGGAATGCGCCGGTGACGCGAACCTGCGTCAGCTGTCCCGTGTCGAATCCGTGCTCGAGCACCACCTTCGAGACCGGCGCATTCAGCCCCCAAAGCGTCGTTGCCGTGGCGACGAGGAGATAGCCGGTGGCTCGGGTCACGACGCGGCAGTGTCGCAGACCGCTTCACATCGCAGATCGTGAAAGATGCAACAGCCGGGTTCAGGTGCAGCGCGAACGTGCAGCGCCGGCGACGAGCTCGGCCGGCTCGATGTCGAGCTCAGCGTACGGCGGTGCGAACCCAGGCTCCGAGCTGACACGCTGCAGCACCGTGCCGCAGACGCGGAGCGGAGTCAGTGACCGCGTTGCGCCGTCGACGATGAACAGGCCGCGCGCATGCGGCACGATCAGGCGGTGCGAGCGATGTGGAAGCCAGAAGCTGTATGCGTCCGGTGTGGCGCTGATCAGCGCAGGGCCGTTCGCCGGGAGCTTCCCGGCGACGGTCCGGAACGTGTCCGTCTCGATCGGCGCGCTTGGCGGCCAAAGGACCAGTGTGGCAAAGGCCACCAGCAGGGGTGCGACACGGATGGCGCCCGGCCGGCGGATTCGCGCCAGTCCCGCGAGGGCCGGCACGACCGCGAGCGGAAGAAGCTGAGTCGGGTACCGGTCGAGAGCCGGGTTCTTCTCCCAGTAGATGAGCAGCATCAGTCCGATCAGCAACGTCAGGCGAATCACCAGCACGCGCCGCTCGCCGGCCGCTGCCAGGACGAGTCCAACGACGACGAGCCCGATGATCAGCGGCTGATCCGACGCGAGCACGTGAAGGCCCTCGGCGCGACCGGCGAGGGCAGCCGCCAAGGCCACTCCGATGGCGCCCGTCATGCCCACGGTGGCAGCCCAGCTCGTCGCTGCAAGCCGCGGAACCATCGCCCACGCCACGCCGGCGAGGATCACGGCGCCGCCCGCCATCGCGAGCTGCCCACCGTCCACGATGCCGAGCGGCGGCCGGGTAACGGCGATAACTGCTGCCACGGTGAGCAGTGCGCATGCAAACCCACGGGCGGCCGCCTGGCGCGTCTCCCGCTCGATCAGCATGCCGATCAGCGCCACCCCCGCTGCGAGGGCGTATTCCGGGCGGCTCGTGGCCGCCAGCCCGGCAAGCACCCCCGCCACCTGCGGCCGGCCACGCAGTGCCGCCAACAGCGCCGCCAGCCCCATGCACGGTGCGACGGCATCAGGGCCGAGGAAGGCTGACCACCAAGTGACACTCGGGCTTGCGATGCAGAGGGCAGCAGCCGAGCCGGCAAAGAGCTTCGAGCCGGTGACGTGCCAGGTCAGCGCGCCGGCCAGGAGCACCACGCCGACGGCGGCGCCGGCCGTGACGATGCTCGCGGCGTCCCACCACCCAAGGCCGCCGAGGTGAAGCAGTGCGACGAGAAGTGGCTCGAACGGCTTGAGCGCCGCGTCTGCGTTCGGCAGCAGCACGTCTCCTCCACGGCCGGTGTCGAACAGGGCCCGTCCGTTCTCGGCGATGCCGCGGCTCATCACGAGGTACTGGTAGCCGTCCGGGTAGAGCATCCCGCCGTGCAGGCGGCTGAGCTTCCAGACCGCGAGCTGGGTGATCGCCCCGGCCGCGGCGGCGGCAACGACGATCCGGAGCGTCAACTGTCGGCTCAGTCCGCAGATCGCAGGTGCTATCGGTGCAAGCACCGGTTAGGCGGCGCGTCGTGCGTCGCCGGCGGCCTCGGCCGAGCGCGTCGCGGCAAGGACGTCCGCCTCGAGGGTCTTGAGGCGCAGCAATGCTTCCTCCACCAGTCGCCGGTTGGCGTTGATGCCGTCGGCGATCAATCCGGCGGTGAACAGCCCGATGGCGATAACTGTCGAAAGGATCGCGATCAGCAGTGCCGGGAGGTGCAGCCCGCCATCGTGGTTGTAGGCGTAGACGAAGTACGTGGTGACGAGCGCGGCCACCGTGAACATCGCGAGAGCGGCGCCGCCGAACAACGCCAGCGGGCTCTGATGCAGAATGCTCCGCAGCGCCTGGCTGGCTGTTCTCCGAATGTAGCGGACGATGCTGCGGGTCATCCGCGACTCGCCGTGGGCACGCGAGCGAACCGGCACGGTGACCTGATCGACGACGAGCCGCTTGCTCGACGCCTGGACGAGCGTCTCCAGCGTGTGTGTGTAGTCGCTGGTCGTGTTGAGCTGCAGCAACGCCTCACGGCTGAGCGCGCGGTAGCCGCTCGTGAAGTCTGCGACGTCCAGGCCAAGCAGCCGGCGGAATACCGCGCTGCCGATCCTGTTGCCATGGCGACGAACGGCGGTCATCTCTGCGGCGTCCTTCAGCGGCCGGACACCCACGACGACGTCCGCACGGCCGGCTGTCACCGGCGAGACGAGTTGTGGGATCGCCGCCGGGTCGTGCTGCCCGTCGGAGTCGAGGTGAACCATCACGTCGGCACCAAGTCGAAGCGCCTCCCGCATCGCCGTCCGGAACGCATTGGCGAGCCCTCGGGGACCGGTGTTCGTCACCACTCGGGCGCCCGCGTCGATCGCCACCTGCCGGGTTGCGTCGGTCGAGCCGTCATCGATCACGAGGACGTGGATCCGGCTGATTCCGGGAATCTGCCTCGGAATGCCACGGATGACATCCCCGACGGTGTTCTGCTCGTTCAGGGCGGGCATGACGACGACGAGCGTCTTGCCGGCATCAGGACGGGCGCTTGTGATGGAGATTGGTTCTGGTGTCATGGGGAGGAGGGGAGTTGGTGGGACGAGATCGCTCTCGTCCCACCGGTGTGTCTACCTCTTGAGCGCGATGCGCTTGCTGGAGGAGTCGCTTTCCTTCAGGGTGTGGGCCTTCACCGTGATGGTGTAGTAGCCGCGGGCGTTCTTGCCGTTCGGGCCGTAGCCGCACCAGAGGAACGTATGGGCGCCTGCAGCCTGCCAGCCGCGGCCTACCGTCGAGGAGCCGCTGACCGTGATGGCGTTGCGGCTGCGCTTGTTCGTGGTGTACGCGAACGTGGTGCACTCCGGCGTGTGGTTGCGGAAGATGACCGAACGCGAGACGGACGAAGACACCGACAGGTTCGTCGGCGGCGTCACGGTCGACGATGCCAGTGGCTGAACGCCGAAGACGTTGCCATTGGCGGCGTAGACCGAGCCGCAAAGCGCCACGAGGGCCACCGCCGTCAACACGAGCGTGCGGCTGCCCCTCGAGAGCGTCGTTTTCAGATGCTTCATTCACTACTCCTTGGTATTGGGTCTGCGCACTCCTTCAGACCCGTCGCCAGGGGCAACGACCTGAGTGGAGCCGCATGCAGTTGATCGTCGGCGAGGCGCCTGACGACGAGTCCTCGAAACGGCGTCACTTATCCATGTCCCCCAGGATGGGGACAACACTGGTCGACGTTTTCGCGAAAGGCACCACACTTTGAGGTAATACGCTCAAGTCACCCGCGCGGAGGACGACAAGGAATGTGGTATGGGGGGCTCCTTTTCTCGAGGCGTGGGTTCGCCGCAGGCATGTGCCGCGGACCGTTGGCGATCCATCGACCACGAACAGCTGAGGCTCGCACTCACTGCCGAGGGCGGCAGCCCGATCACGGCCGAAACCGTGGAGCTTGCTTGGCAGTTGGCAGCCTGCTACGCGGATGTTCTGGACGCTTCCTGCACTGCGTTCGTTGATCTCGATAGCTGTCTGACGAGCTGCCTGGAGCAGGGACGAACGCCGAAGGAGCTCTTCGAGCTTCACGCAGCGCTCGAGGCCGTGCTCCTGGCCGCCGCGGTATCGATCGATGCTGATGGCGTCGGGCTGCTCCAAGCTCGGATCGCCGGTCAGGAGGCGCTGCGGTCGGGGGAGAGGCGCATCATGCTCCTGGGTGCGTTCCAGTTGCAGGTGGGCGAGCACGCGCTGGTTGTGCCCACCCGCTCGCCTGATGACCCGACATTGTCGCAGCGAGAGCGCGACGTGCTTTCGCTGCTTGCGGAAGGGCTGCGGAACGATGACATCGCGGCTCGTCTCATCCTCAGCCCCGAGACCGTCCGCACCTATGCGCAGCGCGCTATGGACAAGCTCGGCGCGACGACTCGGACCCAGGCTGTCGTCAAGGCGATTCGGCTGGGGCAGATCAGCTGATGACGCGTCCTGTCGTCGTTGCCAAGACGATGCCGCCGCAGACTGAGTCGACGGCACAGTTCAACGCCTCGGTGTGGCGCGCGCTCGATGCGCGCACGACCACCCACGTCGTGGGCTGGAAGAACATCTACCCGCGAATCCCCGGCCGATCGGCACTGCGCGACCCTGGTTCCGTCCGCCCGTGGACGCCACGGCCGGAGCCTATGCTGTCGTGGCACGACCCGCGCACATGGCGCCGTGCCGTACGGCAGATCACCGAGCTCGAGGCCAGGGCCGTGATCCTCGGGTGGCTCCACCCGGTAATGGCGCCCCCGTACCGCTATCTGCTCTCGAACCTGCCCGCGGATACGCAGAGTGTCGTCGTGTGCCACAACGTCGTCACTCATGAGCGCGTGCCTCTTGCGGCTCCGTTGACCCGAAGCGCGCTGGGAAGGGCCGACCTGCTCGTGACGCATGCCCCCCAGCAGCGTGCAGAGCTCGAGGGCCTGGGCATCCCGGGGGACCGCATCCTTGAGTTGTTTCATCCCCGCTACGTCCCTTCCGAGCTTGCCGATCCGCCGTCGAAATGGGCCGTGGCCGCCGAGCGGGCGCGTCATGACGCCGACCACGTGCTGCTCATCTACGGCGCCGTGCGCCACTACAAGGGCGTCGACCTCGCACTCGAAGCGCTCGCCCGGGTCGACCCGGCTGCGCGCGTGAAGGTCATCGTGGCCGGACGTTTCTGGGAAGGCAAGGACGAGCTACTCGCCCTGCGCGGGCGCCTCGGCCTCGACGATCGGGTTGAGTTTCGCGACGGGTACCTGTCGGATGCCGAGACGGCCGTGCTGTTCTCGGCCTGCGACGCTGCCCTTCTCACCTATCGAAGCGCCACCCAGTCCGGCGTCTGTCAGCTGGCGTTCGGCTACGGCAAGCCGGTGATCGCAACGCGCGTCGGGGGCCTGTCGTCGGCGGTGCGGGATGGCGTGGACGGCCTTCTGTGCTCGCCTGAGCCGGCGGCGATCGCCGACTCGATCACGAGCTTTGCAGCGCGGTGCTCCGCCTTGACGGCCGGCGTGGAGCCAAACCCGTATGCGACCAGCTTCGACCGCTACGGCGACCTCCTCCTCGAGCGGATCGACGGCGGTTCGTCGGCGGCCCGAAGGGCGGCATGACCATGCTGCCACCGACCGCCCGCGGATTGCTGACGAACACGGCGTTCGCCCTTGCCGGCGATGTCGCCGCGAAGGCCGGGATGTTCCTCGCGCTGTTGGTCGCCGCTCGCGTCCTACCGACACCGGAGTTCGCGCGGCTCGGCGTGGCGATGGCAGTCGTGATGATCCTCGTCGCCGTGCTCGACGCCGGCTGTGCGACCGTCATCATCCGGGACGGGGCGTCGTCGCGTCGCACCCGCCACTCGCTTCTCCGTGCCACGGTGTCTGCGCGGCTGCCGCTGGCCCTGGCGATGATCGCCGGGGCAGCTGGGTGGGCGCTGGCCTTCGGGGAGCTGGGCCTGGCGCTTGTCGTCCTTGCGTGTGTCGTCGCGAACGCTGCACAGCTGTCCGTTCTGGCAGTGTTCCGATCGGCCCAGACCCTCGCGGTGGAGGCGATCGCAAAGCTTGTGTGCGGCCTGTCGTACCCGTTGGCCGTTTGGGCCGTCGCAGCGCTCGGTCATCGCTCGGCGACGGCATTGCTCCTGGCGCTGACCGTGCTGCCCGCACTCTCAGTACCCGGCCTCTACGTGGTGTCGTTCCGCCACACAGAACCCGGTGGCTCTCGGGTCTCGAAGCTTCGGATTGCGCAGCGCGCGATGCCGTTCGCGCTGATGGCGGTCTCGACCATCGCGTACTACCGGTCTGGGACCGTCATGCTCGGCTGGCTCGGGTCCGTGAAGGACACCGCCGATTACACCATCGCCTCCACGATTGCGTTCGGGCTGCTGATGCTGCCGGCGGCCGTGGCAACCAGCCTGCTTCCCCGGCTGGCTTGCGAAACCGACCCTTCGGAGCGGATCCGCGCGACCCGGTTGGCGCTGCGTTCTTCCACGGCCGGCTTCGCCGTCCTCGCCTGCGCCGTCGGTGCGGCAGCCCCATGGGCCATTCCCTTCGCCTATGGGGAAGCGTTCAGGGGAGCAGTCGCCCCGTTCGTCATCCTGACTGCTGCGGGTGTGCTGATCGGGGCCTGCGGAATCGTCGGCACACTGCTCATCGCGTTGCATCAAAGCCGCGTGCTGGTTGGCCAGGTGTTGCTTGCCCTGGCGGTCAACCTGGCTGCGAACGGCGCCCTGATCCCTGCGTTCGGCGCAGTGGGCGCCGGCCTTGCCACAGTTGTCACCGAGGCGGTCAGCCTGGCGTTGCTGGCGGTTGCCTGTGAGCGCGTTGCGCCCGGTGTGCTGCTGGCTCGGCGCGGAACCCACGTTGCCACGCCGGCGATCCCCCCGGCGGTGACCGCATGATCGCGCTTGCCCGGAGACCGTCACTCAGCGTAGCCACGGCCTTCCGCGCGATCGGCATGCCAAAGACGCTCGCCTTCGGCTCGATTGTCATCGCGTACTGGTTGCAGCTCCAGGCGATGGCGTCCGGCTACGGGCTGCGAGTCACATCGGACACGCCGACCTATGTCGCACTTCTGAGGGATATGGCGCTCCATCCCTTCTCGCAGGTCAGCCCGTTCGTCAGCGCCGTCCACGTGCAGACGAGCCATGCGACCCCTGACCTGCAGATGCTGGCATTCGCTTGGAGATGGCTCGCGCCGGACGCATCGTTGGTCGCGCCCGTCGATGCGTATCGACTGCTCGCGGCGTGGGGGCTCGTGGTCACAGCGCTGCTCCTGCACGGAATGTTCGTCTGGACTCGCGGTTACGCCGGGAGCCGCGCCGCATGGTTCTCGATGCCCGTGCTCCTGACGCTGCTCGGCCCGGCGAACGTGATCTGGGCGGGCGATCTCAGCGTCCACGGTCTGCTCTATGCCAGTTACTACTCGCAGACACTCGGCGTCGCGCTGCTCCTGTATGCGCTCCACCTTCTGCCGCGGGTGACGAGCCGCCGTGGGCTCGCCGGAATGGGCATGCTCGTGACGACGCTCCTGCTCATCCATCCGTTCAGCGGCGTCGTCTTCATACTGCTCGCAACGGTGCGCGCCACCGTCGATGCTTGGCGCGGCGCCCCTCGCTGGGGCCGTGTGCCACTCGTGGTCGCGGCGAGCTTTGCCCTTGGATCGGCCTGGCCCGCGTATTCGCTGGCGGCTGCCATGGTCATCGCCGGTTTCAGCGGAACGATGCTGGTCGCGGCGGCGGTTGCCGCACCCCTGTTGGCAGCGGTAGCGGCGCGTCTGCCGCGCGTGGCGCTGGTGACGCCCGACGGGACGCCGGTGAGGCTTGCGACGGCGTCGAGTCCGCGTGGGGACGTGCTTCCGCGAGGGGCACGCCGGATCGCCGAATGGCTGCCGCGGATCTCGGCTCCGGCCCTCCTGGCGTTCGTTGGGCTGGGCATCGTCGTCCTGGTGGGCGCCTGGCAGCTGTGGCTCGTGACGCACCCCAGCAGCGATCCGCTGGTCACGACGAACCGCCTTGCGATCTACTGGAACACCGACCTGATGCGTTGGCCGCTGCTGCTGGGCGCCGGCGCCGTGGGACTGGCCGGCCTCGCCCGACTGGGTCGGGCCGGTGCGTGGCTGCCGGCGTTCTGGTTCGGCTCCTTCTTCGCGGCAGGCCTCGTGGGATCGCTGGGCGTGCATATCCCGCTGTGGTACCGCCTACTGCTGTTCTGTCAGGTGCCGCTGGCGGCCGCGACCGCGAAGGTGCTCGCCGACCTGCGTCCAGGTGGCATTCGCAGGGTCGTGGTGCTTGGCTTCGCAGGCAGCTTGGCGTTCCGCCTGATCGTGTTGTTTGCCGCCTCGCAGGCGGTGACGTATTGGGGCGCCTCCTGGCAACCTCAAGCGTACGACCTGGGCCGCTACATCGCGAAGGGCGGAAGCGGTCTGGTGGCTGCGGACCCGTACGCGAGCTACTACATCCCCGCCGCCACGGGACACAAGACGCTGCTCGTCTCCAAGAGCCATGTCGGCTCCCTTCCGGAGGAGCAGGCCGCCGCGCACGGCTACTCGTTGCTGCACCGGCTCTACGTCGGCGACGACTGGCGGACGGCGATGAGTGAGATGTGGGCCGTGGGCGTCCGCTACGTCGTCGTCGATCACCGTGTGACCCTCGCCGACCCGACGCTCGAGCAGTTCTCCTCCAACCCGTTTCCCTTGTGGCGCACGCCCGCGGAGCGAAAGCAGCTTGGCGAGTACTTCCACCGCCTGAACCTTATGGGGGAGGTCATTGCCGACACACCGCAGTTTGTGATCTACCGCCTTGACAGCACCAGGGTCGAGCGGGTCGTCAAGCAGGGTGAGCGCGATGCCTGACGGTCAGGCGGACTCGCTGCTCTCCGTGATCGTCTGCTCATACGAGCGGCCGGACCACCTCACCCGCTGTCTGGACGCCCTGTCGCAACTCGAGGATCCAGTCGAGGTGATCGTGGTGGACTCGGCATCGAATCCTCCCGTCGATTCCCTGGTGGAGCGCTATCGGACCCAGGTCGAATGCCTGCACTACGTCTATGCGCCCGAGCCGGGCCTCTCAATCGCACGGAACCTCGGCGTATCCGTCGCGACGTGCGACGTCGTTGCGTTTGTGGACGACGATGCCGCACCGCGTCCTGACTGGGCGCGACGCATTGCCACGGCGTTCGAGCGCGACCCCGGGGTTGCATGCGTCGGCGGAACCTGCGCCGCGGCATACGCCTCGGATCCACCCGGTTGGCTGTCGGGCCGACTCTTGGCGCTCGCAGGCGTCTCGAGCTTCGGCTCCGAGCCGCGCCGAGTGAGTGCGACTGCCGACTTCCCGTTTGGAGCCAACATCGCGTTTCGGCGCGAGACGCTCATCGAGGTCGGCGGATTCGACCCGAGACTCGGCCGAATCGGCTCCCTGCTGCTCTCGGGCGAGGAGAGCGCGGTTGTGCGCAAGATGCTCGACGCCGGGCACACAGTCATGCTCGAGCCAGGCGCGGTCGTCGACCACACCGTCAGCACAGATCGTCTCGAGGGCCGGTATTACTGGCGGCGGTTCTACTGGCAGGGCATCACGCGGGCACGGATGGGCGGCCGCATCCGACGGATCGGTGGACTGGCCTTGGAGGTGCCGGGCTATCTCGCAGCCTGGGCGCGCACGAGGGACCGTTACTACCTCTACCGTGCAAGCGCCGAGACGCTGGGTCACCTCGCTGAGTGGACGGGCCGCGCGCGGTGAGCGACCTGACGGTCGTCATCCCGGTCTGGGGCGGGTACTCGCGGTATCTCGCGGGCTGCCTCGCCGCGGTTCGCTCCCAGGCGGTCGACGCGCGGGTGATCGTGGTCGACAACGCAGCCGAACCGGCGATCGCGCTGCTCGGCGGCGACGTCGCAGTCGTCCGCGCGCCGACCCGGCTGAGCGCAGGCGGTGCGCGGAACTTCGGCCTCCAGCACGTCGATACGGAGTACGTCTGCTTTGCCGATGTCGACGACGAGCCTCTTCCCGGCGCCTGGCGGTTCCTGCTCGACCGGCTCGAACAGGACAGAACCCTTGTTGCCTGCTCCGGTCAGCTCTGGTGGTGGAACGAGCAGACAGGCGAGCGGCGCCCGGCCCCGAGCCCGCGATCGCATGTGTACCGCCACCTCTCGGGCCGCCGGCGCAGCTTCGCGCTGTACATGCTGCTTCGCATGGCACTGCCGACGACAACGGCCACCATCTTCCGGACGAGTGTGGCGAAGGACGCCGGCGGTTACGGAGACTCGAGCCATGCCGAGGACTGGGTGCTCGCAGCTGCGGTTGCCCTCCGCGGCCGAGTGGAACAGCACCGCCGGCCGGGCGCGCTCGTCCGGCTTCACGAGGGATCGCTGTTCAACCGGGCGGTAACGCACGGGGAGGTCGACGCCGGCATGGCAGCGCTGCGTGCGCGAATCGCCGCCGACCGCCGCGCACCCATGTGGATACGGATGCTGCTCCCGGCGATCGCCGTCTTCCATGCTCAGAAGGTGAAGGCGCTCATGCGTCGGGAGCCCGAGACGAATCCGCTCCAAGCAGATCGGCGAGCCAGGGGGACGGCTTGACGACCGAGGCGCGGGTGACCGTCGTCATCCCTGTGTGGGACGCGTACTGCGCCCACCTGCAGGAGTGCGTCCGGGACCTGATGACGCAGGAGGGGGTGGCCATGGATGTCATCGTCGTGGACAACGCCAGCGATTCGGAGATCCCGGACCTGCCCGGCGATGTTCGCGTCCTGCGCCTCCCGGGGCGTGTGTCGGTGGGTGCTGTGCGCAACGCGGCGGTCGAGCACGTCCACACCCCGTACGTGCTGTTTCTGGATGCGGACGACCGGCTGCTGCCGGGCACGGTCCAGTTCCTCGCCGATGAGCTGGACGCGGCACCCGCTGCGGTGGCCGCCATCTGCAAGCACGTTCTGTGGGATGCGAAGACCGACCGGCGAGTGATCGCCGACCGGTCCCCGAAGCCCGTCGTCTACAGGCTGGCTCGCTCCCGGCACCTGCTCGGTCTCGCCACGCTTCGGTTCAACATCTTCCCGATCGTCGGGTGCGCAGCGATCCGCACAGAGGTGTTCCGTGATGCCGGCGGGTTTGGGGACGGAAATCTCGGCGAGGACTGGGAGCTCTGCGCCGCGCTCGCGTGGCGGGGGCGGATCAGCTTTCACCGCAGGCCGGGCCGCCTGTACGCCGTCGAGGAAGGTTCACTCTGGCACCGGTTGCAGACACGGGAGCGGTTCGAGCGGCAGTTCGAGGCGTTTCAACAGCGGATGGCCACGGACCGGCGTGTCCCGGCGTACGCGAAGCTGCTGCTGCGCCATGGCATCCGTCATGCGCATGCGCGCGACGTCGACCGTCTGACGGCGCATGGGGACTTCCGGCCACCGATAACCGAGCTTCGCGACGCGGCCTAGCTCGCGACCACGTAGTAGCGTTCGGGGTCGCGTTCCCCGTCAGAGGAGATCACATGCCCGTCACCGTCGAACGCGTCGATTTCCTTGCCGTCCCGACCAGGGACGTCGACGCATCCCGCCGCTTCTATCTCGAGACGCTCGGTCTGCCCCTCGACAACGACCCGCCCGCAGGGTTCGAGGTGATGGCGGGCCAGCTCTGCCTCAGCATCTGGCAGCCCGAGCAGATGGGCATCCCGTTCGAGCCGGCCCCGAACCACGTCGCGCTGCGGGTCGCGGACGTGGAGCAGGCCCGCCGGGACCTCGAGGAGTCCGGCGTCGAGTTCCATGGCGAGACGCTCGACACCGGCGTGTGCCACATGGCGTTCTTCAGCGACCCCGACGGCAACGCCATCATGCTGCACCGCCGCTACGCGCCCGCCTGAAACAACGGAGTCAGACCCCTTTCTCCAAGATCGACAAGGCGGCGGCGTGGCGCGTCAGCGGGCAACGGAATCGCCGATGGCCAGTCCGCTGCGGATGACGAGCAGTAGCGATGGAATGCAGAGCAGGAGCACAATCAGATAGGCCGTCGGCGCGGACGCGACCTGCGCGACCGCGCCGGCGCAGACCGGCACGACGGTGAACCCGGTGGCCCAGACAGCCCCCATCAGCCCCGTCGCGGTGACGTGTGACACACCCGCTGCGTCTGCGCCCATCGACGAGAGTGGGAAGATCGCCGCTCCGATGGTCGCGAACAGCGGCCCGCCGATGACCAGGACGGCGAGTTGCACCGGGGTGGAGGGCGTGAGCATGAGCACGACAGGGATCAGAATCATCAGTGACTGAGCCGCGATGCCGACCACGCCCGGCCCGTACCGGTCGACCGCCCTACCCGCGAGGGGCCCGGAGATGGCGCCGAGCGCTGCACCGCCGGCGAGTGCCCCCGCGATCACCGCGACCGCCGTGCCATGGTCGCCGAGCCGCAGCGGGACGAGCACGTCGACGGTGCCGAACACCAGCAGGTCGACCGTCGTCAGTGCCAACGCCGTACGCGTTGCCGGCTGCCGTGCCACACGCACCAGCGCCGCGCCGATCCCGGACTGCTGCGCGACAGTGCGACCGCCGGGCGCGACCGCTGCCAGGATCACCCCGACGACGCTGACCACGGCGACCAGACCGAACGCCGGCCCCTGTCCCGCCCAGCTGGCAAGGGCGCCGATCGCCGGCCCCGCCACCGAACCGGCGGACAGCATCCCCATCACGATCCCAGCCTCGCGGCCGCGACGCCCCGAAGGTGCGTTGTCGGTCACCCATGCCATCGATGCCGTCCAGATCGAGCCGCTCGCGAACCCCTGGACGAACCGGGCCAGGATGAGCACGAGGACGCTGGGAGCCCATGCGAAGATTCCCGTCGAGATCGCCATCAGGCACGCCGAGGCGAGCGTGATCCGCTTGGCCCCCAGCCGCGGCACCAGTGCGATGCAGCCGATCGAGACGAGCGGGACCGAGACCGGGTACGCGGCGATCACCACCCCGGCCTGCAAGGTGCTCAGGTCGAACCGCTCCGCATAGTCCGGCAGCAGTGGGATCACCGATAGATACAGCGAGGCGTCCACAAACATGGAAACACCGACCGCCAGGGTGATCCGCCGCGATGCATCCACGCGCGCCACCGTACTCGACCGTCCTACTACGCCTCAGGGCAACCAGAGGGCGGAGAGACGAGCGAAGAGCGGGCGAGGAGAATCGAACTCCCGTCGTAAGCTTGGAAGGCTTCTGCTCTGCCATTGAGCTACGCCCGCGCAGGGCTCATCCTAGCGGTCGGAGACGCTCCAACCCTTGGCTAGGATGCCGCCCGGATGGAGCGTCTGATCCTACGCTCGGCGCGGTTTGCCACCCGCAGGCCGTGGTGGGTCGTCGCCGTCTGGGTTGTTCTGCTGATCGCGGCGCTGCCGTTCGCCGGCAAGGCGCAGAGCCAGCTCTCCTCGGGTGGATTCGACGTGCCCGGCTCGCAGTCGGTGCAGGCGATCGACTACCTGAACGAGCAGCCGGGTCGCGGGGCGTACTCGATCACCTTCCTCATCGACGCGCCCGACCCGACGGAGGCCGTTGCGGCCGTTGCGCAGGTGCAGGCCGAGGTGATGAGGACCCACCCGGAGATCCGGTTCACCGCGCCGCAGGTGGCGTCGCCGGACGGAAAGACGGTCCTCGCGGTCGGGTTCGCGCCGTACGACCAAAACGAGTCGCTGAGGGTCTCCCGGGAGCTGAAGACCGAGATCCAGCGCACGAGGGGGGAGACGCGCATCTTCGTGCTCGGCCCGTCGTCGAACTACGCGACGTTCCAGGACATCACCGAGGAAGACCTGCAGCAGGCAGAGCTGATCTCGGCGCCGGTGATCCTGGTCGTGCTGCTGCTGTTGTTCGGCGCTGTGGTGGCGGCGCTCGTGCCGGCCGTGCTGGGGGCGCTCGCCGTGTTGATCACCTTTGCGATCGTCTACTTCATCGCCTCCAACACGGAAGTGTCGGTCTACGCCACCACGATGGTCACCATGATCGGCATCGGCGTGGCGGTCGACTACTCGATGTTCATCCTCGCCAGGTTTCGCGAGGAGCTCGATGCCGGCCACTCGACGGAGAGCGCCGTCGAGAACGCCATGCGGACGTCGGGGACGGCCGTGGTCTTCTCGGGCCTGACGGTCATCGTGTCGCTGGCGTCGATCTGGATCGTGCCGGTGCGGGCGATCCAGTCGATGGCGCTCGCGGCGATCATCGTCGTCACGATTGCCGTCCTCGCCGGGACCACCCTGCTACCGGCCGTGCTTGCGCTGCTGGGGCCGCGGGTGAACGCCCTTCGGATCGGGCGGCGCCGCCGGCTGGAGGGTGGGGGCTTCTGGTACCGGTGGTCGCAGCGGGTCATGCGCCGGCCCGTGCTGGCGGCCCTGGGCTCATCCGCCCTCCTGATCGTGCTCGCCGTGCCGGCATTCGACATGGTCACCGCCAACCGGGCGCTCGAGCAGCTGCCGCCGACGACCGATGTCCGCGTGGGCAACAAGATCCTCTCCGACCGCATCACAGGCGAAGGGCAGGGGCGGGAGGGAGCGCTGACGATCCTGGTGCGTCCGCAGGACGCGCGCGGCGCCTCCGTGGAGTCGCTGGCGGAGAGGCTGCGACGGCGGCTTGCCCGCGATCCGCTGATTGCCCGCACGTCGATCGACCGGGTCGGACCGTCGGCGATCGTCGTGGGGCAGCTTCGCGTCGACCCCGAGGGAGCCGTGGCGGTCGACACGCTCGTACCGCGGGTTCGCAAGTGGGTGGACGGCCACGGTCTGGTCAGCGGCGTCTCCGCCTTCAACCGTGACCTGAACGCCGAGGTGGGCGACGACCTCTGGAAGGTGATGGCGCTCGTCCTCGCGCTGTCATACATCGTGCTGCTGGTGCTCCTGCGCTCCGTGCTGCTGCCGCTCAAGGCGGTGATCATGAACCTGCTTTCGATCGGCGCGGCCTATGGGGTCGTGGTGCTCGTTTTCCAGTGGGGATGGTTCGACTGGACCGGCTTCGACTCGCTCGGCCACCTGAACACCATCAACCCCTCACTCATGCTTGCGATCACGTTCGGCCTCGCGATGGACTACGAGGTCTTTCTGTTGTCGCGCATCCGGGAACGCTACGAGGCGACCGGCGATAACGAGCGGGCGGTGGCAGAGGGGCTGGCGGGCAGCGCGCGGATCATCACGTCGGCGGCGATGATCATGACCGTCGTCTTTGCGAGCTTCGTCGGCACCGGCGTGCCTGCGATCAAGGAGATCGGGCTCGGCCTGGCGGTGGCGATCGCCATCGACGCGACGATCACGCGGCTCGTCCTGGTGCCCGCAACCATGCGGCTTCTGGGTGAGTGGAACTGGTGGCTCCCTGGGTGGCTCGACCGGCTGCTGCCGCATCTGGCGCACGAGCCTCCCGCGCGTCCCGAGCCTACGTGACGTCCGACCCCTCTGCCAAGCTTCTTCGTCCGGCGTTGTAAGGCGTCCGCGCCGGAGAAGGACGGTCAGGTCATGGTGTGGCTGATACTGGGAATCGCGATCGGAGCGGGGCTGATGGTTGCCGCCCTGCGGCCGCGGATCGCCGAGACAGCGGGGCTCCGCCGGGAGCGCGACGGGTACGCGTCGGAGTCGGCGCGGCTGTCGGGCATTCTCGAGAGCGAGCGGTCATCGACGGCCGACCGCTTCAAGGCGCTGTCCGCCGAGGCGCTGCGCAGCAACAACGAGCAGTTCCTGGCCCTTGCCCGCCAGACGCTCGGCACCTACCAGACCGAGGCGAAGGGCGAGCTCGAGAAGCGGGAGAAGGCGGTCCGCGAGCTGGTCGCCCCGATCACCGAGGGTCTGACGAAGGTCGACGTGCGGCTGGAGCGGCTCGACCGCGAGCGGCTGCAGACCACCACAGTCCTTCAGCAGCAGCTGCGGACGATGGTCGAGTCGCAGGACAAGCTGCGCGGCGAGACCGGCGCTTTGGTGGCAGCGCTGCGCAAGCCGCAGACGCGTGGCCGGTGGGGCGAGATGCAGCTGCGAAACGTCGTCGAGATGGCCGGCATGGTCGGGTACTGCGACTTCGCCGAGCAGACCACGGTGCACGACGACGGGCGGATGCTCCGCCCTGATCTGATCGTGCGGCTGCCGGGCGGCAAGCAGGTGGTGGTCGACGCCAAGGCGCCGCTGCAGTCGTTCCTTGACGCGTACGAGGCGACCGACGACGACCAGCGTGCGGCGCACCTTCAGGCCCATGCTCGGCTGCTCCGCGAGCACGTACGGAAGCTGTCCGCGAAGAGCTACTGGTCGCAGTTCGAGGACGCGCCAGACTTCGTGCTCCTGTTCCTGCCCGGCGAGCACTTCCTGAACGCGGCGCTGGAGGCCGATCCGGGGCTGATCGAGCAAGGCGTTGCGCAGTCGGTGCTGATCGCGACGCCGACGACGCTGATCGCGCTGCTGCGCGCCGTGCACTACGGCTGGCAGCAGGAGAAGGTCGCGCAGAACGCCCGCGAGATCAGCGAGCTCGGCCGCGAGCTGCACGGCCGCATCGGCACCGTTGCGAAGCACGTGCAGAAGGTCGGCAGGTCGCTGTCCGGCGCCGTCGATGCCTACAACCAGGCGGTTGGCTCGCTCGAGTCGCGCGTGCTGGTGAGCGCGCGCCGGTTCGTCGACCACGGCGTGGTCGCGCCGGACAAGGACATCCCGATGCTTGAGCCGGTCGACGTTACGACCCGCGCGACGCAGGCGCCCGAGCTGGCGGCTGTGCGAGGTGATGGGGACGTCGTCGAGCAGGACCAGCGGACGCTCGGCGCCGCTTAGCTCGATACCTCAGGCGGGGAGCAGCAGGCGCTCGACCGCGGCCCGTAAGCAGCCTGGTCGCTCCATCCATGGGAAGTGACCGGAGGCCACAATCTCGACGGTTGCGCCAGGGATCAGCGCGGCCGTTTCGGTCGACTCGGCCGAGGGGAGCGGATCGTCGCGTCCATGCACGAACGCAACGGGCAGATCGACACTGGGCAGGCCGTCTCGCAGCGTGCCCGCAGCGAAATGCTCGGTGACCGACGCAAACGTCCCGCTGTAACAGGGCACGGAGAACCGCAGGGGCGGCATCGGCGGTGCGTTCGCGGGGTCGGCGAAGTACGACGGCCAGACCAGGCGCATGCTCTCGGCGGCGTCCGCCTCCGTCCCTCCGCCTGACATCGCAGCCTCATCGAGCTCCGCGGCCCTCTTGGCGGCCTCCGGCGGGAGATCTCGGGTGAGATTCGCGTCGAACTCCTCCATGTGGTTCCCCAGCGCGCCGAGCGGGTCGACGATCACCGCGCCGAGCAGCCGGTCGGCGTGCGCGAGCAGCATGTGGAGCGCCAGATGGCCACCCCACGAGTGGCCCACGAGCCACCCGCGGTCGATGCTGAGCCCATCCAGCACCGAGATCGCGTCGTGCATGTGCTGCTCGACGGTGAACGGGCCCTCCGTGATGCTCGGCGGGTTCCCGCGCTGCGTGTAGCGAATCACCTCGAACAGCTCTCGGAGCTCATCCGCCAGCCCCTCTGTGTAGTCGGACATCCCCGGCCCGCCGTGCAGGACGAGCGCAGGTGGCCCCTCGCCCGACCGGAACCCGGCCAGCCGACCGCCCTCGATCGCGACTTCGAACGGTTCCTCCATGATCCCGGTGACTTCCGACATCGAGGCCAGTTTACGACGTGGTCATTGAGCACCGCGTGTGAATGCAATGTCGCTGACGTCGATCACACCTCTCTGCGTCTGGTCGAACCGCAGCCGAACCGCGGCGAGATGCTGCAGGTCAACGCCCGCAAACATGCTCAGCGGGAACCGCAGCTGGTTGAGGATCACGTGCCCGAACGAGAAGCGGCCAGGGGGAAACACCAACGCCGCGCGGTTGACGCTGGACGCAGCGACGGCTGCCGTCGCGCCGGAAGCATCCTCGAGCTCGACGGTGAGGTTCTGGATCTTGACGCCCTTGTTCAGGATGTAGCCAGGGTTCAGCGCCACCCGGAACTGGAGGGCCGCGAGGTGGGAAACGTCGCCATGCGCGGGCGCGATCGCGAAGGAGACCTCGCCGCGCCCACGGTCCCAGCCGAGCACCGCCCGGGGCAACGCATCGAGGTGCACGTCTGCGAACCCAAAGCTGCCGGGCACACACGGGAACTCGAACGTGTCAGGACACCACAGCGCGGCGGCCATGTCCGTCGGCGTCACAGGGCCTCCGAGTCGATTCAGCTCGAGTGACCGCGGACCGTTGAAGCGGTCCAGGTCGAGCCGTTGATCGGGCTGATCGGGCGGCATGTACGTCACGATGGCATGCGCAGGTGCAATCGACGGCGGGATGCGAACGCCCGTGAACACCGGGTCCAGATCCAGTCGTCCGCCCAGGTAGCGCAGGAAGTAGTTGACGATGTAGACGCTGCCGGCCGTGCGTTGCTCTCGCTCGCTGAGCGGCGAGGGGCATCCGAACGCGGTGTCGTCGAACGAGCCCGGGTAGCCACTCGAGGGCGACCACACCGTGTTGAAGAAGTTGTGGTTCGCGCCCATGAAGGTGACGGTGCCCTTGGGGCTTGGGTCGCCCGCCAGGCGGTATCGGGCGTCGTCGAAGAAGTGCATCCCCTGGAGGTCGTACACGTCCCCGTCGCAGTAGGGGAGCATGACCTCGAGCGGCACGCTGTTCACGGTGACGCGGGTGAAGTCGACGGGAGCGAGCGGTAGCACCGCATCGATGCCGTATGGGTGCGCGCGCTTACGGTCGACGATCACCTGCCAGACCGCTCCTTCACCGCCTCGTGAGTGACCCATCACCCCGATCTGCGAGAAGTCGACCTTGCCGACGAAGCGCGAGCCGAACGGGTCGCCTCCGGCCGTCGACCACGTCTTCCACAGGTCGAGATGCTTCTCGAGCACCTCGCCGCGCTGGCGCATGCCCGAGTCGTTCACCTGATTGCCGAGGACGTTCACGCCGTTCCCGCTGACGGACACCACGATGAACCCGAAGCCGGCCAGCCTGTTCGCGATGTAGTCGTACCCGACGTAGTTCGGCAGCGGCTTGAAGCCGCGCTTGCACGGCCACTCGTACGACGTCGCCCCGCCCTTGAAGCAGGCGTCGTGGTTGCCGTGGAGGAACAGCACGATCGGATAGGGCCCGCCCGGCAGGCCTTTGGGATAGTGCACGTCGGCTGCCAGTTCGACCTTCCCCTTGATCTTCGACGGCTTGAAGACCTCGTCCCCGAGGTTGTAGAGCACCCGCTTCACTTCCAGCGGCCCCCGCGGAAGCCGCGGCTGTGCTGACCGCTGGGGCGTCACCGAGGCGCGCCCTTGGGCCGGAGCGCTGTTGGCCGCAGGCTCGCTCCCGTAGCGAACGCTGATGGATGCCGAGAGCACGGCGGAATCCGCCGTCACGGCGACGACGGCGTGCCCGTCCGTGCTCGGCGTGCCGTACCCCACCGGGCGGTCGCCGGCGAAGACCGTGTAGCGAAGCGCCCGGGGAGGGAACACGCCGGCGACGCGAACCCGCCACACGGTTTGCACCCGCGAGGCGCTGGTGCCCAGTCGCACCGCCGAGACGGTGACCCCCGGGGCGCGCCGGATCACCTGCCCGCTGCGCTTCGCCCCGGCGGCGACAACGGCGGGTGACAGCGCGGGCACAGCGCGTGCCGCACGAGCCCGACCGCCGCCTCCGGCCTCCGAGGAAGGTGGCTGAGATGTCAGCGCAACGAGCAGCGCTGCGCCGGCTGCCAACACTGCCGACTTGCCGACGACTCGCATGCCCATGCCCTACCTCCGTCACTCGCGTTGCCCTGTCCGCCCTGACAATCCCACCGCGGCTCCGTCATGGCAAGCATCTGTTACCGAGCTGTGACCCAGCTCGTTTCCGGCAAGGCGGTGCGGGGAATCGGCCAGGTCGGGACAACGGCGAAGGAGGACACGGCATGGGATCGACGATCGGGGAGCGGCTCGCTGCATCGCAGGACTGGCTCGACGGCGTAGCCGAGAAGGTTCAGCCGAAGGTGCAGGAGGTCGTCGAGGCATCGCCGCGGGTGAAGAACGCGGTCGACGGCACGTGGCTGCACACGCCGCTGCATCCTGCGCTCACCGACGTCCCGGTCGGCGCGTTCACCACCGCCGTGCTGCTGGACGCTGCAGATGCTGCGAGCGGGTCGCCGGTTGCCCGGCACGGAGCCGACGCCGCGCTTGTCGTTGGCATCGCCGGCTCGTTGCCGGCCGCCGCCACGGGCGCATCCGACTGGCGAACGCTGCTCGGCGAGGACCGAAGGCTTGGGTTGATCCACGGCATGGCCAACGGCGGGGCGCTGGTCCTCTACACCGCCTCCCTGGCACTGCGGCTGGCGGATCGCCGCGGGGCGGGGCGGGCGCTGTCGACCGCCGGCTTCGCACTGAGCGCGTTTGCCGCCCACCTCGGCGGTGAGCTGTCATTCCGCCGCGGCGTTCGGGTCGACCGCACCGCATGGGAAGAGCGCCCGACCGAGTACACGCCGGTGATGAGCGAGTCGGAGCTGAAGGGCACCGAGCTGCACCGTGCCGAGGTGAACGGTGCCGCCGTCCTCGTGACGCGCTCCACCGACGGCAAGATCTGTGCCATCGCAGACACCTGCTCGCATCTGGGCGGACCGCTGAACGAGGGCGACCGCGACGGCGACACGGTCGCCTGCCCCTGGCACGGCTCGAAGTTCGATCTTTGCAGCGGTGACGTGATCGAAGGCCCCGCGGTGTTCCCGCAACCCGCGTACGAGACGCGGGTCGCCAACGGGCGCATCGAGGTGCGGGAGCGCCCGCCCGCCGGATGAGCCTGCGCGAGACCATCGGCCGCTGGCCGGTGCTTGGCGAAGGCAGCGCCGGCCGCGGGCGTAGTGCTGATAGCGGTCGGGAGGCGCAGGGGGGTGCGGCGGGGAAGGTGGGCGCTGCGCTGATCCTTGCCGGGACTGCTTTCGAACGTTTCGCTGTGCTTCGCGCCGGCAACCTCTCAGCACGTGACCCCCGTTACACCGTCGCACCGCAGCGGGCTCGAATTGACGAGCGTGACAACACGCCCGTCCGATCCGTGACTTGACTTCCCACCCCTCAGGCTGAATCCTTGCGTTCCGCCGTACCTTTGTACCCGGCTGCACGAGAGGAGACACCCATGGTGGAAAGTCCTGACGGCCGACCCGGAACCGACGGCTACATGCTTTCTCGGAAAGATCTGCTTGTCGGTGCGGGCGGTGTCCTGCTTGTCGGGGGACTGGCGGCCTGCGGAGGAAGCGGCACGGCAAGCACAGGGGCGGCGCCTTCCGGCTCGGGCTCCACCGGCGGCCTCAAGCGGGGTGGGAACTTCCGCCTCGGCGTCACGGGCGGTGGTTCCAGCGACATCATCGATGGACAGCACATCGTCACGAAGCCCGACCAGGCTCGGCTCGTCGCAGGCTTCGAGACGCTGCTGGTGTACGACACGGACTACAAGCTTCAGACCGACGGTCTCGCCGAAGAGGTGACGCAGGACAGCCCGACCCAGTGGACGATCCGCATCAGGGACGGGATCACGTTCCACGACGGCAAGCCCTTCACGGCCGACGACGTCGTGTATTCGCTCCAGCGCATGCTGGACCCCGACGAGGGCCTGTTCGGCGGCGCGGGTCTTGGCGTCTCGCTCGATCCCAAGACCATCAAGAAGATGGACAACCTGACGGTCCGGCTGCCTCTCACCCAGCCCGACTCGACCATCGGCGCGCAGCTCGGGCAGTACTACAACGGCATGGTGCCGGTCGGCTACAGCCGCAAGGACAAAGACCAGAACGGCACCGGCCCGTTCAAGCTCCAGTCGTTCACGCCTGGGCAGCAAAGCGTTCACGTCCGCAACGAGAACTACTGGCGCACGGGCGAGCCGTACTTCGATCAGGTCACCGTCACCGACTTCCCGGATCCCGCTGCACAGGTGAACGCGCTGCTCGCCGGGCAGATCGACGCGATGACCGATGTGCCGTTCGCGCAGGTCGCCGTCATCGAGGCAAACAGCGGCCTCGCGATCCTCGAAAGCCCCGGAGGCGGCTGGCTGCCGCTCTGTATGGCGATCGATGAGCCGCCGTTCGACGACAACCTCGTCCGCCAGGCGTTCCGCCTGATGGCAGGGCGGGATGAAATCGTCCAGCAGGTGCTCTCCGGCCACGGCCGCCCGGCTAACGACCTGTTCGCGCCGTTCGACGCGTGCTATTCGTCCGATCTCCCCCAGCGGGAGCAGGACTTCGAGCAGGCAAAGTCGCTGCTCAAGCAGGCGGGCAAGGAAGGGCTCACGGTCGACCTGCACACCACAGACGGCGCGGCCGGCATGGTCGACCACGCCAAGGTGTTCGCCGAGCAGGCAAAGGGCGCAGACGTCACCGTCAACGTCAAGGTCGACCCGAACTACTACGGCGACCAGTACCTGAAGCTGCCGTTCTCGGTGGACTTCTGGGGGACGCGCGACTTCCTCCCACAGGTCGCAAACAGCATGGTGCCGGCGGCGCCGTACAACGAGACCCACTGGCCTCCGGCGGGCTCGAACTACGAAGCCCTGTACAAGCAAGCGCTGGCAGAGGCCGACGCCGGCAAGGTCTGCGACATCGTGCACGAGATGCAGCAGCTGGAGTACGACGAGGGCGGCTACATTATCTCGTTCTACAACAACCTCGTGGACGGCTACAGCAAGAAGGTGCAGGGATTCCAGCCGAGCAAGTCGACGACCAATCTGACGTCGTTCGGTTACGGCTTCCGCACAATCTCATTCGTGTAATCGAAAGGAGTGCGGCGCAGGGTGAATCGGTTTCTCGGAGGAATCTGGGGGTTCATCCTGCGCCGTCTGCTGCTGGGCCTGTTCGTTCTCCTGATCGTCTCGGTGATCGTGTTCGTCGCGACCCAGGCGCTTGGCGATCCCGCACGGGCAATCCTCGGCCGGCAGGCCACCCCCGAAAGCCTGAAGGCGCTGCAGGAGCAACTTGGGCTCGACAAGCCATTGCTGACGCAGTACTGGGACTGGCTCACCGGCATCCTGCAGGGTGATGCCGGCACGTCGCTGGCCGCACAGATCCCGATCACCGAATACCTCAGCGACCGCGTCGTCAACTCGGCGTTCCTTGTGCTCCTCGCCGGCGGTATCTCGATCCCGCTCTCGATCGCCATCGGCGCCTATGCGGCGCTGCGCCGCGACGGCAAGTTCGACACCGGGACGTCGATTGTCACGCTGGCGTTCGCGGCCCTGCCCGAGTTCGCAGTCGGCCTGATCCTGGTCGTGCTCTTCTCGACCACCGTGTTCAACTGGCTGCCCGCGATCGCAGCGCCCGGCGTGCGGCCCTGGAACGACCTGGAGGGCATGATTCTGCCGACCGCGACGCTGGTGGTTGCGGTTACTCCCTACGTGGTGCGAATCATGCGGGCGTCGATGATCGAGGTGCTCGAGAGCGAGTACGTGGAGATGGCGCGCTTGAAGGGGCTGCCGGAGCGGCTGGTGCTGGTGCGCCATGCCCTTCCCAATGCGCTCGGGCCGACGTTCCAGGTGATCGCGATCAGCCTCGCCTACCTCGCCGGCGGTGTGATCGTCGTCGAGTTCCTGTTCAACTTCCCCGGTATCGGCTTCGCGATGGCCGACGCCGTGAACAAACACGACATCCCGGCGGTGCAGGCGCTCGCGATGCTGATCGCGGCCCTGTATGTGGTGCTCAACCTGATGGCGGATGTCGCAACGATCCTCACCACGCCGAAGCTCCGGGGTCGCCTGTGACCCTCGCCGCCGATGCTGCGGTCACCCCCGAGCCCGAAGCCATCCATGTCCGGGCGCGCAGCGGCGCGTTGCTTCGCTCGGCGATGCGCCTGTGGCGCACTCGCATCGGCTTGGTTCTGTTTCTCGTCGTCGGAGCGTTCGCGGTCTTCGGCCCGTTCGTCGCGCCGCATTCGGCGACGGAGTTCGCCGGGGCCCCCAACACCGGCCGGTCGGCCGACGCCTTCTTCGGAACGGACTACCTCGGCCATGACGTTTGGAGCCGGTTCCTCTGGGGTGGCCGGCAGATTCTCGCCATGGCGATTGCGGCCACCGCCATCGGGCTTGCCACCGGTGTGCTCGTCGGTCTCGTCGCGGCCTACTCGCGAAACGCGCTGGATGACGTGCTGATGCGCGCGATGGACGTCGTCCTCGCCTTCCCGCAGATCATGCTGACCTTGGTGCTGGTCGTGACGCTCGGCCCGAGCTACTGGCTGATCGTCCTCGCCGTCGGGGTGTCCACGATGCCGCGCGTCGCCCGTGTCATCCGCGGCGCGGCGCAGCCGATCGTGGAGCGGGACTTTGTCGCGGCGGCGGAGGCGCTCGGCGTGCCCCGCTGGCGCATCCTGTTCGTGGAGATCTTGCCGAACGTCCTCAGCGCGCTGATGGTCGAGGCCAGCCTGCGCCTGACGTTCTCGATCGGTCTCGTGGCCTCGATCGCGTTCCTCGGCTTCACGCCCGACCCGACGGGCTCGGACTGGGGTCTGATGATCTTCGAGAATCGCCTGCTCCTGGTTGTCCAGCCCTGGGGCGTCGTGCTGCCGCTTGCGGCGATCGCCATCCTCACGATCGGCAGCGGGCTGATCGGCGACGGCATCGCCCGCGCCGCAATCGGCATCGACCGCAAGCGAGGCGGCGAATGAGCGTCGTCGAGCCGTCCATCGTCGTCGAGAACCTGCGGATCGTCCTGCGCTCGACGGGCGAGGACATCGTCGACGATGTCTCGTTCTCGATCGCGCCCGGCGAGGTGCTCGGGCTGGTCGGCGAGTCCGGCTCCGGCAAGACCACCGCCGGGCTGGCCTTGTTGGGACACACGCGTCGCGGCGCCGTGATCGCCGGCGGCTCGATCCGGATCGGCGACGCCGACGTCCTTGCGCTCGGTCGTGAGCAGCAGCGGCGGCTGCGCGGCGGCGTGATCTCGTACGTCCCGCAGGACCCCGCGGCGTCGCTCAACCCGGCGCTGCGGATCGGGACGCAGTTGATGGAAACGCTCGAGGAGCACGACTTCGGCAGGAACGGCGATGAGCGCCGGCAGCGCGTCGCCGAGATGATGCGCGAGGTCGCGCTTCCCGACGAGCCGAAGTACCTGCGCCGCTACCCCCACGAGCTCTCCGGTGGACAGCAGCAGCGCATCGGCCTCGCGATGGCGTTCGCCTGCCGCCCCCGGGTGATCGTCCTCGACGAGCCCACCACCGGCCTCGATGTGACGACACAGGCGCACGTGCTCGACACCGTGCGTCAGCTCGCGAGCTTGCATGGGACCGCTGCGCTCTACGTCAGCCACGACCTGGCCGTTGTGGCGACTCTGGCCACTCGCGTTGCCGTGATGTACGCCGGCCGGGTGGTCGAGATGGGGCCGACCGAAGAGCTCTTCCACGCTGCCGGTCACCCCTACACGCGCCGTCTGATCGAGGCGATCCCGCACCTCTCGGGCAAGCGGCAGCTGGTCGGTATCCCGGGCCGGGCGCCGTCCCCCGGGTCCCGCCCGTACGGCTGCTTCTTTGCACCCCGGTGCACGTGGGTGATCGACGCCTGTCGTACGGACATGCCGCCGCTGCGGCCCGTTGCGACTGCGCACAACGTGCGCTGCATCCGTGCCGAGGAGGTGCGGGTGTCGACGCAGGTGCTGGCAGGCGAGCTGGCCGACATCCAGACCAACGGCGCCACGGCCGACTCGGTGCTCGCACTCGACCGGGTCTGCGCGAGCTACGCCGGCCGGCAGGTGTTGCACGACATCACGATCGCGCTGGAGCCGAAGGAGTGCCTCGCGCTGGTCGGTGAGTCAGGATCGGGCAAGACGACGCTGGCCCGCTCCATCGCCGGGCTCCATCGTGAGCGCACCGGCGAGATCCTGCTCAGCGGCAAGCCGGTCGCCGAGTCGGCCCGCGGTCGGTCGGTCGAGGAACGGCGGTCGGTGCAATACATCTTCCAGAACCCGTACGGGTCGCTCAATCCGCGCCGCTCCATCGGCCAGATCATTCGCCAGCCGCTCGACATCTTCGGCGTCGACGACCGCGAGGCCGACCGGCGGGCGGTGGAGATGCTCGACCGCGTCTCGCTGCCGGAGTCCTACATGGACAAGTACCCGGATCAGCTCTCCGGGGGCGAGCGCCAGCGCGTCGCAATCGCCAGGGCATTGGTCGCCAATCCCGCCGTGCTGGTCTGCGACGAGGTCACCTCGGCGCTCGACGTGAGCGTGCAGGCGGCGATCGTCGAGCTGCTGGCAGAGCTGCAGCGCGAGCTTGGGCTGGCGATGCTGTTCGTGACCCACAACCTGCCACTGGTGCGCTCGATCGCACAGCGCGTCGCCGTGATGAGCGAGGGGCGGATCGTTGAGATGGGCGGTGTCGAGCGGGTGCTGAACCAGCCATCCGACAACTACACGAAGGCGCTGCTGGCGGACACTCCCTCGCTGGAGTCCGCCCGGGCGTGATCTCGGGGATGGGGGTTTCGGGTCGCGTCGAACGCGGCTTCGAGCGCGTGCGCGACACGTTTCTCGAAACTGTTCCGACGGGCGGCGGTGCGTTCGCGGCGACGGTTGACGGCCGCCTGGTCGTCGACCTCTGGGCGCGCGGGGCGGGCGGTGGCCAGTGGGACGAGGACACGGCCGGGGTGTTGTTCTCGGGAACGAAGGGCGTCGTCGCAACGGTGCTGCTGGTGCTTGCAGACCGCGGCCACGTCGACCTTGACGCGCCGGTGGCGTCGGTCTGGCCCGAGTTCGCACAGGCGGGGAAGGAGGACGTCACCATCGCGCAGCTGGCGGCGCACGCGGCGGGGCTTCCCGCGGTCGAGCAGCCTCTGGAGAGGGAGGACCTCCCTGACCCGCGGCACATTGCGGCACTGCTCGCCGCGCAGGCGCCGATGCTGCCGCCGGGGACGCTGTCCTACCACGCGATCACGTGGGGCTGGCTGTGCGGCGAGGTCGTGCGGCGGGTGGTGGGCCGAAGCGTGGGGGAGGTCGTCCGGGACATGTTCGGGGACCTCGACATCCGCATCGGGATCGACCCTGGAGAGCAGTTCGCGGCCCGCATCGCACGGGTTGCTCCGTCGCCCGACTATCGCCTCGGCGCCTTTCTCGCCGACGACCCCGATCAGCGTCTCGAGCGTGTCTATGCGAACCCGTTGATTTCGGCGGAGGACTGGAGCGACCCGTCGCTACTCAAGCCGGAGATCCCGGCTGCGAACGGCGTCGCCACGGCACGCGCCATGGCGGAGCTGTACGGACGCGTGGTGGGCGGCACGCTGGTCGATCCCGCCACGCTGGCACGGGCGTACGCGCCCGCGGCGGTGGGTGACGACGCGTTGACCGGACGGCCGCTTCGGTTCGGGCCGACCGGGTACGAGCTCTCCGGGACACCGAGCGCGCTCGGCCCACCGGGCGACGCGTTCGGGCACACCGGCACCGGCGGCGGGTCTCACGGCGGGTGGCCGTCGCTTCGCACCGGCTTCTCGTACCTGACCGCGCGCCTTCGCCCCGAGACGGTTGATGCTCGCGCCCGCAGCCTGCTGGATACGCTCCACGACGCGGTGACGTCCCGTTGAGCAACCGGCAGCCGAACATCCTCCTGCTCCAGGCAGACCAGCTTGCGGCGGCATTCCTTCCGCCGTATGGCCACCCGATCGTTCAGGCGCCGAACATCGCCCGGCTGGCCGATGGGGGTACCACGTTCGAGAGTGCCTACTGCGCGTCGCCGCTCTGCTCGCCGTCGCGCTTTGCCATGTTGTCCGGCCGGCGAGCATCGTCCATCGGCGCGTTCGACAACGCGGCCGAGTTTCCGGCCTCCGTGCCCACGATCACGCACATGCTCCGCGCGGCGGGCTATCAGACCGCGCTGGCGGGGAAGATGCATTTCGTCGGCCCGGACCAGCTGCACGGCTACGAGGAGCGGTTCACCACCGACGTCTATCCGGCCGACTTCGAGTGGACGCCCGACTGGCGACGACCGCCGAACGAGCCGATGCCCTGGTACCACAACATGTCCAGCGTTCTCGAGGCGGGCGTACGGCCGAGCGGGTGGGCGACCGACTTCGATGCGGAGGTCTCATTCACCGCGACCCGCCGGATCCGAGAGCTCGACCGGCGGGGTGACGACCGCCCGTTCTTTCTCACGGTGTCGTTCACGAATCCGCATGACCCATGGGACCTTCCCCAGCGCCACTGGGACCTCTACGACGATGCCGGCATCGACCTGCCGGACGTCGGACTCATGTCGTACGACAAAGCCGATCCGCACAGCCTTCGGCTACGCGGGATGTACGGCGTCGACCATCACGGCCCGCTGTCGGACGCCGCTTTGCGGCGCGCCCGGCACGGCTATTACTCCGCCGTCAGCTACCTCGACGAGCGGGTGGGCGAGGTGCTGGCGGCCCTCGACGAGACGGGGCACACGCAGGACACGGTCGTCATCTTCACCTCGGATCACGGCGAGATGCTGGGGGAGCGTGGGCTCTGGTACAAGATGGCGTTCTTCGAGAACGCGTGCCGCGTTCCGTTGATCGTGCGCGGCCCGGGTGTCGGCTCGGGGAGGGTCTCCAGTCCGGTCTCGCACCTCGACCTCGTCCCGACCTTGCTCGACCTCTGCGGCGCCCACAACGCCGGCGAGCCGTTGGAGGGCACCAGCCTGGCGCCGCTGCTTGCCGACGGCGCGAGCGGGGGAGGGCCGGAGTCGGTGGTCGGCGAGTACCTCGCGGAGGGTGTGCAGCATCCGATGGTGATGATCCGCCGGGGCCGCCACAAGTTCATCCGCTGCGATGGCGATCCGGACCAGCTCTATGACCTCGACGCCGATCCGCTCGAGCTCACGAACCTGGCCGCCGACGCGGCGCATGCCAACCTGGCCGAGCAGTTCCGGCACGAGACTGACGAGCGCTGGGACCTCCCGGAACTCGAGTGCCGCGTGCTCGAAAGCCAACGTGCGCGGCTCCTCGTCTCCCGCGCCCTTGCCACGGGCTTCTACACGCCCTGGGACTACCAGCCGCGCGTCGACGCCTCACGCGAATACGTCCGCAGCGACGCCTCGAAGAATCCCCGGCCCTGGGAACGGCCCACGCCAGGAGCGCTCCCAGGCGCCGAGCCCTGAAAGAAAAGGGGCAGACCGCTTTCGTTCACGGGTGCGCAACTCAGGCGCCCCACGCCGTTCCGCTTAGGGGTTGCCTAGCGCTTGATGATGTTGTGGACCTCGAACGCCTCTGGTCCACCCGAAAACTGGATTCCGGCGTCAGCCAGCATCGGCATCAAGCGTTCGCCGTAGGCCTCGAACTGCTCCCGCGAGTCCCAGATTTCGCTGACGCGCAAGTCCCCTTCTGCCCCGAAGCACACGTGGTAGTCCATGCCGTCCGGGGGAAGCTCGATCCCAGCGGCTTCATGTCGCCGAACTGCGTCGTCGTACTGCTCGGCCGTCATGGACTGGGGATGGAAGCGGACAACGATGCTCATGAGCATTCCTCACGCTTGGTGGCCAGAGGTAGAGCCTAGCAGCGCTATGGGTGCGTCAAATCCTCTTTGGGAGACTTGCGGTGTGGGTGTTCAAGGCAGCTCGAGAATGGTCTCCTCGATCTCGGCGGCCCGTCCGGGGGCAAAGGACACTTCGGTACCGATCGGGTGGAAGCCCGCCTTCTGAAGGACTCGTAACGACCCAGCGTTGTCGCTCCCAGCACGGGCTCGGATCGGCCGAACCGAGATCTCCTCGAGGAGCAGTCTGAGCGCCCGCGTTGCGATCCCTTGCCCCCAGCAAGTGCGATCTATCCAGTAGGTGACCTCGGTCGCTCCCTCCGAGACGTAGCTCGCGATGGTGCCGACGAGCCGAGAATCGCGGATGATGGCCCGAAACCTGTTCTCAGAGGAGGACATGACCTTCGCCATATGGGCGTCGAAGGCGCTTCGATCGTTCGGGTCTTCAGGCGTGAATGCCGCCATGCGTACTGACTCCGGGTCGCGCATCTGCTCGAAGATCGCCTCGAGATCCCCAACTTCTACCGGCCGAAGTGCAACCTGCGACATGTGGACGGTCCTCCTGGTTCTGGCACCAGTGGTGCGGCGTGGCGTGGACATGGTGAAGCGCTGCTCGTCCGCGCCGCACCTACGCTGCGCGGCGGTCGCGCAACTCGAGTGCGAGATCGGGCACGTCGGTGATGATGCACTCGATGAGCGGGTCGGCCACGAGGTAGGACAGGCGGCGGCGGTCGTTGACCGTCCAGACCCAGAGCGCGGTGTCGCGCTTCTGGGCGTGGCGGCGGAGCCTGCGGTCGAGCATCGCGATGTGGGCGACGAGGACGTCGGCGCCGCAGTCCGCCGCGCGGGCGAACAGGTCGCGCCCGTGAGCCACGTCTCCGATGATCAGGCCGGTGCGAAGGCCGGGATCGAGCGACTTCACCTTGGCGACCACCTCGGGCAGAAAGGACGTGACGGTCACTCCTTCTCGTCGGGCGGCGAGCAGGGCGAGGAGGTCTGTCTCGCATCCGGCTTCCTTCAGCTCGATGTCGAGCGTGGCGCGGCCTGCCGCGAGCGCAATCAGGTCGGCAAGCGGCACCGGCGCCTCGTGCGGCTCGACGGGCACGGGGTCATGCGCCAGCACCAGCCTGCCGGCGGCGTCGTGGCGGACGTCGCCCTCGAGCATCTCGGCGCCCATCGCGATGGCCGTCTCGAACGCCTCGACCGAGTTGTCGGTCAGGAAGGCACTGGCGCCGCGGTGTGCGCAGATGATGGGCCCGCCGTCCATCACGCCGCCGGCCGATCGGTCAGCATCCGCTCCACGCGGCCGGCGATGCCGTTGCCCGCCAGGCCGCGCAGCGCCAGGGTCGTGCGCCTGCGCAGGACGTCATCCGCCGTCGCGGCCCATTCGTGCTCGCGGGCGTGCTCGACCTGCGCCCAGATGTCGGGCGCGTCGGGGTGCATCCGGTCGAGCAGCGAGCGATCGCGCGCGCCGAGCGCGACGACGTCAAGAGCCCGGCTGCCGTATTGCCGGCCGAGGTGCCTGCGCACATCGTCGGCCAGCTCGGGCGCCGCGCCGGCGATCTGCTCGTCCATGGAGCCGATCGCGACAGCACCCGGCAGCGGTGCCGGCGTGCCGACCGTCGCGGCCGAACCGAGCTCGGCGAGAGCGACGCCGGCCGCCTTCGCGCCGATCAGGCGCCAAGTCGTCAGCTTGCCGCCCGCGACCGACACCATCCCGGCCGGCCCCTTCGTGATCACGGTCTCGCGCCTTCTGTGCACGGTCGAGGAGCTCGCCAGCGGCAACACCCGGATGCCGGCGAATCGCGAGCGGACACGGGAAGCCGAAACGGCGCCGGGGCTGACGGAGCCTGCGGCTTCGGCGAGGATCTGATCCTGGTCTGCGTCCGTCGCGCGAAGGTCGGCGGGATCGGCGTCGTATGGCTCATCGGTCGTGCCGAGCAGCAGCAGCCCCTCCCACGGGATTGCGAACGAGACGCGGCCATGCGGAAGCGGCGTGGTGACGGCGGCGGTCCAGTCGTCGCCGCCTTCGAGCACGACGTGGGCGCCTTTCGAGAGCGCCACCGTGGTGCCGGCCGACGGTGACTCGAGCCGCCGCAGGCGGTCGACCCACGGCCCGGTCGCGTTGACCACGGAGCGGGCGGTGATGGAGAATGTGCTGCCTCCCAGCCGGTCGAGCACCACGGCACCGCGCATACGCCCGTTGGCCATCAGCAGCTCGACCACCTCGACGTGGGTCGCGACGACGGCGCCACGCGCCGCGGCCCCCTGGAGGGCGGACAGCGTCAGGCGCGCGTCGTTGGTCTGGTGATCGTGGTAGAGGACGGTGCCGTGGAGCCCTGTCGTCGCCAGGTCAGGCACGCGGCGCCGAGCCTCGGCAACGGGAATGCGGCCGCTGCGTCCATCGGCGAACCGCGAGAGCGCGCCGTAGAGGAAGACACCGGCACGCACCTTCCAAAGCGGCGCGGGCGAGCCGTCGCGCACGGGGACGATGAAGTCGAGCGGCCGGGCGAGATGAGGAGCGATCAGCTCGGCGTTCAGGCGCCGCTCGGCATGCGCTTGGCGCACCAGTCCGAGGTCGCCCATCGCCAGGTAGCGGAGGCCGCCGTGGAGCAGCTTGGACGAGGATCCGGAGGTCTCCCCGGCGACGTCTCCTCGATCGACGACGGCAACGCTCGCGCCGGCCTCCGCGGCCGCCAGTGCCGTGGCCGCTCCGACCACGCCGGCGCCGATCACCAGGACGTCGACGGAGGCGCCCGCGAGCTGCTCGAGCGATCGGTCGCGTCGTCCGCCAAGAGCCCTGTCTGCCACGGTCGGCGAAATGCTATTGGCGGCGTCGGCCGTTGCTCGGCCCGTCGCTGCACCGTAACCGGAGCTACCCCGCTTCTTCATGGGAGCTACATCGGCAATTCCGATCCAGGCCTAACCCCGGCGCGGTTTGCCAACGCGAGCACGCGGGCACCGGACATCCATGACCGGCGACGCGGAGCGCGACTTCCTCGAGTTCGGGCGCGGCCGCGACGCTCCGATGTACATCGTCACGGCGACCAATGGTCGTGAGCGCGCCGGCTGCCTGATCGGCTTTGCGACCCAGGTCAGCATCTCCCCGGGCCGGTTCCTGGCGTGCGTGTCGGTCAAGAACCACACGCACGGTGTCGCAGCGGACGCCCGGCGGCTCGCCGTGCACGCGGTTCCGCGCGACCGCAAGGACATTGCGGAGCTGTTCGGCGGCCAGACCGGCGACGAGGTCGACAAGTTCGCCCTCTGTGCCTGGACGCCGGCCGATGACGGCACACCGCTGCTCGACCACTGTCCTGGGCGATTCATCGGCGACGTCATCGAGCGTTTCGACCTGGGAGATCACACCGGGCACCTGCTCCGGCCGGTTGCCGCATGGCCGGACGACGGCCCTCAGCTCACCATGCGCCACGCGATGGAGATCGATCCCGGGCACGAGCCCTGACGGACCAGCGTGAGGGCGGGCCGAAGCCCGCCCTCACGCGCCCCCTCTTGTGTTACGGGACGTACGGGTCGCGGTCGACCACACGGTCGTGCACGACCGTGTCGCGCCTGCGCGCCGACGTCATCCAGATCAGGCTAAGCAGCAGGCCGATGGCGCCCACGGCCATCAGGATCCAGCCGACGGTATCCCAGTGGATCGTCGTGCTCCCGATCTTGGACTGCAGCTCGACGGCGAATGCCAGGATCGCGCCAACTGCGATTAAGACGATTGATGTGCCGATACCCATCCTGTTCCTCCTTGGGGTGAGTGCACTTGGGTTATTCCCATTCACGCTCCAAGGCAAACGAGCTCATTCAGGCATTACACGGATTTCTAAGCCTCTAGCTGAAGCTGAGAGTTTTAGGCGCCAATCCCACAATGTGAGGAGGCTCACAGCCTCTTGCGGGGGATACGAAGAGCCCTTGAAGGGTCGATGCCAGTTGGGACGTTTTTTGGTTTTCGTCTCAAGGGGTCTTCATCATGCGTGTTACACCTGTCCGCGCCGCGGTAGCGGCCGCGGCCGCCGTCGGCGTGTTCGCCACGGTCTCGAATGCAGCGGGTTCTGGGGTCAGTGACCTCGCTGCTCACCGCTCGCCGACCAACGCGGCGCCCGTTCTTCACTGGAAACACCTGAAGGGCGTGGTCGGGTACCGCGTCGTCAGGGACGGCCGCGTTCTCGGCCGCGTCACCACGCCGTCCTTCACGGACGATTCGCTCACCGAGAGCGGCCTTCACACCTATGCCGTCCGCGGCGTGAAGTCGAACGGCACGCTGACGAGCGGCGACCGGGTCGACGTGATCGTCGATTCGCTGACGCCGAAGTCGATGGGCGATCAGCCGTCGGCCGACTCGCTGACCGCCACGGCGCAGATCTCGTGGAACGCGGTCGACGACCGCGGGCTGGCGGGCATCCGGCAGTACAACGTGCGACGCGACGGCGTCTACATCGCTTCGGTCGGCGCCGACAAGCTCACGTACGTCGACGAGCATGCCCCCGAGGGGCGTCACGAGTACATCGTCAGGGCACAGGACGCCGCGGGCAACAGGGCCGACGACTTCTCGCCCGCCGTGACCGTGACCGTCGACCGGACGGCGCCGGACACACCCGCGGGCCTGAAGCTGGCCAAGGTGGGTCGCGACGTCGAGCTCGACTGGAATCCTGTCGTGGACGCCTCCGGGATCGCCGGCTACCGCGTTCTGAGAAACGGCGGCGTGCTCGCGACGCCCGACGCCGAGAAGACACTCGACACGCCTCCGGCCGGCGGGACCTACAGCTACCGCGTCGTCGCGGTCGACCGGGCGGGCAACGCGTCGGAGCCGTCCGAGGAGGTATCGGTCATCATCGACGACGTCCGCCCGACCGACGACACCACCGGCCGGATCGCCATGCAGACGAACCTGCAGATGTGGAGCGCTCGGGTGCCGGATGCGGCAACGGCCGTCGATCTGGCTGTTCGGCATGACCTGATCACCGGTGTGCCGGGCCAGCTCTCCGCGTTCATTCCGGAGATGCGGGCGGCCAACCCAAACCTGCGGCTCTTCGCATACATGAACGGCATGTTCGCGCAGGGAGGGCAGGGGAGCCTGTTCCCGGACTCGTGGTACATGCGCGACGCGCAGGGCAACAAGCTGCAGTCCACAGGGTGGGGGAACTACCTGATGGATCCGCGCGCGGCCACGCCGGTCACCATCGGCGGCACCACCTACAGTGGCTGGACCGACTGGGTGCGCAGGCAGTGCAAGCAGGCGCTCGAGCGTCATGACTTCGACGGCTGCTTCCTCGACATGCTGGGAGCCGCGCCATTGAGCCCCGGCTATCTGCGCGGGCATGAGGCGGTCGACCAGGAGACCAACCGGCCGTGGGTGCCGAGCGACTACATCGCGCTGACCGGCTCCGTCGGCAAGGCCGTCGAGGAGTACGCCGGCAAGGGCGCGATCGGCAACGGCCTCGGCTGGGGCGGCAACTTCTACTCGGTGCCGACCAGGAACCTGTTGTCGGCGACGGACATCTCGCTCGCCGAGGTGTGGATGCGCTCGCCAGGCTCGTCTCCGAGCACATTTCCGAGGGTCGACCGCTGGAAGCAGGAGGTGCAGATGCTGATCGACGCCAACCGGGCCGGACACTCGGTCGAGGCGACGATCAAGATCTGGACGGGCGCGTCCGAATCCCAGTTGCGGGCGTGGCGTTCCTTCGGCCAGGCAAGCTTCCTGATCGGCAACTCCGGATCGTCGTGGTTGGAGTTCTCGTCCGGTAGGTCGACGTATGCGTGGCACGACCGGTCCGAGCTCGACGGTCTCGACCTCGGCGCGGCGCTCGACACGTACGCGTCGGTGGACGGCTACCTCCGTGACGGCATCTACCAGCGCCGGTTCACCCAGGGCATCGCGCTGGTCAACCCCGGCGACCGGGCGGTGACTGTCGACCTCGAGGAGAAGTACCGCACCCCCCAGGGCGACAAGGTGAAGTCGGTCACCGTCGAGCCTCACAGCGGTCTGGTCCTTCTGGCCCGGTAGGACCACCCAGGCGGGAGAACGGACTCCCCCCGTTCTCCCGCCCTGCCTACCATTCGCGCATGCTGCTGCGCGACATCGTCGACACGTCCGAGGCCGTGGCCGCGACCCGCTCGCGAAGCGCCAAGATCGAGGCCCTCGCGGCGTGCATCGCCCGCATGGAGCACGACGAGGCGGCCGTGGGGGCGGGGTTCCTCGCCGGAGAGCCGCGCCAGCGGCGGATGGGCGTGGGGTGGGCCTCACTGCGCGAACTGCCTCCCGCCGCGACTGAGCCGTCACTCACGGTGACGGCCGTGGACGCCGCGTTCGAACGGCTGGCCGGGCTCGCCGGTTCCGGCTCCCAGGCGGAGCGGAGGCGCCTGCTGGGCGAGCTTTTTGCGGCCGCCACCGGCCGGGAGCAGGAGTTCCTTCGCCGGCTGGTGCTGGGCGACCTCCGCCAGGGAGCGCTGCAGTCGATCGTGACCGACGCGGTCGCGAAGGCGGCGGGCATTCCCCAGGCCGAGGTGCGCCGCGCGCTCATGCTGCTGGGCGATGCGGGAGACCTCGCACGCATCGCCCTCTCCGAGGGGGTCGAGGGTCTCCGCCAGGTGCGGCTTCAGGTCGGCCGCCCAGTGCAGCCGATGCTCGCCGGCACTGCTCCCGATCTGGGTGCTGCCCTCGAGAAGATCCGCCCCGCCGCGCTGGAGTGGAAGCTCGACGGCGCCCGCATCCAGGTGCACCGCAGCGGGGACGATGTCGGCGTCTACACGCGCTCACTGGACGACGTCACCGGCAGCGTGCCGGAGATCGTCGAGGCCGTGCTCGCGCTCGATGCCGACCCGCTGGTGCTGGACGGCGAGGCGATCGCGCTCCGGCCCGACGGCCGGCCGCACCCGTTCCAGATCACCGGCTCGCGGTTCGGCAGCCGGCGGTCGGTCGACGAGCTGCGCCGTTCCACTCCGCTGACGCCCTTCATGTTCGACGTGCTCCACGCGAACGGAGATGACCTTCTCGATCTCCCCGGCTCCGAGCGCGCGGAGCGGCTCGCGGCCATCGTGCCGGAGGTGATGCGGGTTCCGCGGCTGGTCGTCGAGTCAGACGATGCCGCAGCGGCGTTTCAGGCCGACGCGCTCGCGCGCGGCCACGAGGGCGTGCTGGTCAAGTCGCTCGACGCGCCGTACGCCGCGGGCCGCCGCGGCGCGGGGTGGATCAAGGTGAAGCCGCGGCACACGCTCGACCTCGTGGTGCTCGCGGCGGAGTGGGGGCACGGACGGCGCCGCGGGTGGCTCAGCAACCTCCATCTCGGTGCCCGTGCAGACGACGGCAGCGGGTTCGTCATGCTCGGCAAGACCTTCAAGGGGCTGACCGACGAGCTGCTCGGCTGGCAGACCGAGAAGCTCCTCGAGCTCGAGACGCGACGTGAGGGCATCACCGTCCACGTGCGCCCGGAGCTCGTGGTCGAGATCGCGTTCGACGGCGTCCAGACGAGCCCGCGCTATCCCGGCGGCGTGGCGCTGCGCTTCGCCCGCGTGCTGCGCTACCGCGACGACAAGCGCGCAGACGAGGCCGACACGCTCTCGCAGGTCGTCGCGCTGGGGTGAAAAAAAGGGGTCAGCCCCCTTTTTTCAGAAGTCGGAAGGGCCGATCAGGTCATCTCTCAGCGCCCGCGCGAAGATCGCCGCCATGTCTTCCATGGCCTCCCG
>JAWVEN010000039.1:0-7165 GCA_033856675.1 Gaiellales bacterium
CCGTCGGCGTTCTCACCGCCGGCGGCCACCTAGATGCTAGGCTCAGGCCGCCAGCGGCCGATGCCCGAGGAGGACTGCGCGACCCGATGACCGAGGAGACCGTCGACTGCTTCAACTGCGGCCGCGCCAACCCGGAATGGGCACAGGTCTGCCGGTCGTGCGGCGTTGTTCTCCGGCATGGCCAGGCGCGGATCGTGCCGACCGGGCGCTACCCCACCGACCGTGACTCGCTCATCTCGCTGGGCGCCGTGATCGGCACCATCCTCGGCGCGCTGCTGCTGGGACTGTTCGTCTCGAGCCTGAACCCGATCGATCCAACCGTCGGCGCGGCACCCTCGCCGACGCCGACCGCCACGGCCACCCCGGAAGAGACCGCATCGGTCGTACCATCGGCGTCGACATCGGTCGTGCCGTCGCCCTCACCGACCCCGGCCCTGCCCGGCACGATCGTGTTCGGCACCCAGCTCGACGGCAGCAAGCAGGTCGTGGACCCGGTCGACACCTTCACGCCGGGCATGACTTTCGCGCACTCGATCACCAGTACCACGCCGTTCGGCGTCGCAACCATCGGGGAGCAGGTCGTCCGCGTCAACGAGGACGGCAGCGAGGGCGACGAGATCGTGGCGGCCGCCGGCAATCAGCTCAGGGTCGACCCGGCTGCGAGCTCGGACGGATTCGTCGGTCCCGATGCCGGGGCGTTCGTGGCCGACTGGGGAACGGGCCTGTATGAGCTGCGGATCTATACCGGAGATGTCCTCATCGCCAAGGGCCAGTTCCGGCTCGCCGAGGGCTGAGCCGCTCCCCTATCCGTCCCGGCCGGCGATCTCGGCCCAGGCATCGGCGTACAGGCGTGCCCGCACCGGCAGGTGGCCGGGGTAGGCTCCCCTGGCATCGGCGACCACCTTCGCGTCCAGGGTGACGAGCGCCATCGTATCGGTGGTCTCGACAATGGCATTTCCGTTCGGATCGACAACGATGCTGGGGCCGCCGATCAGCACGCCCTCCTCCGGATGCGGCCGGTTGACGCTCAGAACGTAGCAGCAGCTCGTCATCGCGTTCGCGCGCCAGACCGTCTTCCAGCGCTGGTAGGTGCGCTCCTCGCTGGCCCGCGGGTTGATCGTCGCGATCACCCCATGCGCGCCGAGGAGATGCGTGCCTTCCGGCCGGTTGTTGTCCGAGCACAGCTGCACGCCGATCGGCACCCCAAACGCATCGATCCGCTTCGGCGCCCCCGTGCCGGGCTCGTAATGGCTCGTCTCCCAGAAGCCCTCCTCCTCGGGGAGGTGCAGCTTCTCGTACGTCGCGGCGAGTTGACCCCTACTGTCGAAGACGAGTGCGCGGCTCGTCCTTCGTCCGTTGGCGTCGCGGTGGATGATTCCTCCCACCAGACCGATGCCGGCCTCCGCCGCCCCCTCGCCCTGCGCCCTCGCCCGCTCGCCGTCCATCCCCTCAGCGTCCTCGTCGTTCGGCTCCTTCGTCGATGGGCTCCATCGGTTCAGTGGCAGCTCCGGCAGCACAGCCAGGTCGGCCCCGCGTTCCGAGGCTTCCGCCAGGCGTTCCCGGAGGCGTTGCACTCCGTCGGGCTCCCAGAAGACTTCCGAGATCAGCGCGACGCTGAGCTTCCCGTCGGCGCGGGTGGGTGGCGCATCGGTCATGAGCGGGAGGGTAGCCGCTGAGGCTGGATCAGGCGCGGGCGATCAGGCCAACGTAGTAGGAGGCGTTGCGGGTGACATCGGCATAGTCACCGGGACGGAGACTGCCGCTCTCGTTGTAGCGCTGGAGGAACCGCTCGGCGGCTTTGCGGCCATCACTCTGCCCGTAGCCGCTCGACTCGGGCGTGAAGAACGGGCAATCGCGGTAGATGCCGACCGTGAAGCCCTTGCCGGTGACGGTCTCGAGCCGCTTGCCCTCGACGCGGCGAGCAAGCGCGAGAAGTTCCTCGTAGGTCATTGGAGTTGCATTGATTGCAACCAGGTGCGAACGAACCGTCGCTCGATCGGCGCGGGTGTCACCCGGTGCACCCGACGACGTGTGGGCTCGCGCTCATTCGCCCTTGGTTTCACGCCGCGCAACCGGCATGCATGGCCTACTCCCCGAGGAACTCGCGGACGAGGTTCTGGAAGTGGTAGACGCCATTCTCCCGCTTGGCGCTGAAGCGGCCGGAGTCGTAGGCCCGAGAGCGCAGGCCGCGCTGGACCTGCTCGCAGATGACGATGTCCTCCTGCTGGATCTCATCGGAGAACGCGATCGTCTGCTGCATCGATTCCCAGCCGGGGCCTGAGCCGGGCTCGGCGAAGAACCACTCGAAGATGGTGACGGTCTTATCGGGCCCCAGGGGCAGGATCACGTTCGAGGACATGTTGTCCTGGTAGATGTTGAACATCGTGTTGGGGAACAGCCAGTAGTACAGAGCCGAGTCCTCGGCGCCGGGCTGCCGCAGGTAGCGACGGTCGACGCCCAGCTCCTCGCCGGGCTTGAGCTCCCGGATCGGCGCATGCTGCTTCGAGTAGTAGCGGAACTCCTCGACGCGATAGCTGTCGTAGTCGAGCTCCTTGAAGAGCTGCGGGTGCGCGATCGGCAGGTGGTAGCCCTCGAGGTAGTTGTCGACATACACCTTCCAGTTGCAGTCGATCACGTACTCGCGCCGCTCGACCAGCCGCATGTTCGCCACGTCGTAGCCGGCGGACGCAACCTCGGATGGAATGGCGCCCATCATCTCGGCCAGCGGAGGCGCCGATGCGTCGAGGTTGACGAACACGAACGGACCCCAGGTCTCCACCCGCACCGGCACCAGTCCGAAGTCCTCCTTGCGGAAGTCCTCCGTGTCCTCCATCTCGGGGCACGCCCGCAGGGTCCCATCCAGGCCGTAGGTCCAGCCGTGGTATCGGCATTGGAGCGACTTTCGGTTTCCCCGCGTCAGAGCCACCTGCCCGGCCCGATGACGGCACACGTTGTAGAAGGCGCTCAGCTCGCCGTCGAGGCCATGGGTGATGACGACCGGCTCGTCGAGCACCGTGACGGGCACGAAGTCCCCGACCCGCTGGAGCTCATCGGTCCGTGCCACCAGCTGCCAGGTCCGCCCGAAGATGCGCTCCTTCTCCGCCTCGAGGATCTCGGCATCGACGTAGTAGCGCGAGGGCAGCGTGGCGGCCCGGCTGAGCGGCGTCGTGGGCAGGGTGCTCGTCATGCGCTGAGTGTACCGATGGAGCCGAAGCGCTTGCCCGGACGCGCGGCGAAGTGCTACAACGTGCCGACCGAATGGCACCGAAGGACGCCGGCATGCATCGGCGCGCCCACATGGAGGAAATGATGGAGAAGATGCGACGCCTTGCGGTCCTGCCGATCGCCATGCTCGTGCTGGCTTCGTGCCAGGCCGCCGACAGCGGCGGGACAGCGACCGCCCCCGCGAGCGCTTCGGAGACCCCCGCCTCGGAGCCGGCCGCGAGCCCGAGCGCCGAGGTTGCCGACATTCCCGACGTCGTGTGCGTCGGCGAGGCCACGACGTACCTCGACTGGTTGAATGGCGACTTCCAGCCCGATGAGCAGGATGCGATCGAGGAGCCGGCCGACACCACGGGCGATCTGCTCGAGACCATCATGGACCGCGGCGTCCTTCGAATCTCGACCGATGCGGACTACGCCCCGCAGTCCTTCCTCGAGCCAGATGGCACGTTCGTCGGCTTCGACGTGGACGTCGGCAAGGAGATCGCGGAACGGCTGGGTGTCGAGGCCGAGTTCCAGCACGTGGACTGGGACATCATCACGGCCGGCAGCTGGCAGGAACGGTGGGACATCAGCGTGGGATCGATGACGATCACCACGCCTCGCAAGGGAGTCTTCTCGTTCAGCCAGCCGTACTACTACACCCCGGCCGTGCTCGCCGTGACCGAGGACTCCGGAGTCACGGAGCTCGATCAGCTGCCGTTCGACCTCCCAGAGGGCGCAACGGCCACGACCCTGCCGACCGACGCCAACTGCGCGGAGGCCATCCAGGCCGGGCGCGAGGAGTTCGCGCTCTGGATGAGCTCCGAGACGACCGTCGACGAGGCGATCGCAAGCGGCATCTCGCTGGTCAAGATCGGCGAGCCGGCGTTCACCGAGAACCTCTCGGTAGCCATCGACAAGGCCGGCCCGGCGCACGACGCGCTGCTGTTCGAAATCGACCGCATCATCGGCGAGATGCACGAGGACGGCACGCTCCAGGCGCTGAGCGAGGAGTGGTTCGACGGGAAGGACCTGACGCAGGATCCCAACGCCGGCTGAGCTCCTCGTTCAGATGAGTCGACCGCATTGCAAGCGGGGACGCCGAGGGCGTCCCCGCTTGGTTTTCACCGCGCAGCCCGCGGGGAAGGGACGAGTAGAGCCGTGACGAACGCAGCAATGGCCGAGCCCCGGCCGGCCATCCTGAATGCGATCGACGCCGCCGATCGCAAGCGGCGCCGCTGGTTTCAGGCCCAGTACGCCGCCGTCTGGGTGGTCGTCGTCGGACTCCTGCTGGTCGCCCTGTGGCTGACCCACAATCTCGACTTCGAGTGGATCGGCACCTGGGGGCCGTACATCATCGGCGGCACGGGCACAACGATCTTCGTCTGCCTCGTCTCCATGGCCCTCGCCACGCTGTTGGCGGTCATCGGCGCCGTCGCGCGGCTCTCGGGGAATCCGCTCGCCAGCGGTCTCGCCGGTCTGTACGTCTCGCTCGTCCGCGGCACGCCGTTGCTGGTCCAGATCTACTTCGTCTACCTGGCGCTGCCGCAATTCGGGATCCGGCTGGACGCGCTCCTGGCGGGCATCCTTGCGCTCGGCTTCAACTACGGCGCCTACATGACCGAGATCTTCCGCGCCGGGATCCAGGCGGTGCCCCGAGCCCAGCGAGAGGCGGCCGAGTCGCTCGGCATGCCGGAGCGTCTGGTGATGCGGCGGATCGTGATGCCCCAGGCCATCCGGATCGTCATTCCCGCCATCGGCAACGACTTCGTTGCGATGATCAAGGACTCGGCGCTGATCTCGACGATCTCCGTCACCGAGCTGCTGTGGCGAGCCAGCGCGGTGGGGACGAGGAACTTCCGGACGCTCCAGGCGCTCCTGATCGCGGCCGCCATCTACTGGGCACTCACCATCATCTTCAGCTTCTTCCAGGAACGTCTGGAGCGGCGCATGGCACGGGGCGACCGTTGACCGATCAACCCCAGGCCGAGGCAGCGGCGGCGGACGTCATCATCAAGGCCCGCGGCCTCGACAAGTACTTCGGCGAGAACCACGTCCTGCGGGGCGTGGACCTGGACGTCCATCGGCGCGAGGCGGTCATGGTCATCGGCCGATCCGGCAGCGGGAAGACGACCCTGCTCCGCTGCCTGAACTTCCTCGAGGAGCCTACCGCGGGATCGGTCGAGATCGACGGACTGCACGTGGACGCGGCGCCGCTGAAGGCTCGCTCCAGGGCGCACCAGGAGCAGATCCGACAGATCCGCCTGCGCGCCTCGATGCTGTTCCAGGAGTTCGCCCTATTCCCGCACATGTCGGTCATCGACAACTGCATCGAGGCGCCGATGCGGGTCCTCCACCTCGCAAAGGCGGAGGCGGTGACCCGGGCGGAGTACTACCTCGAGGTGGTGGGGCTCATCGACAAGCGCGACGAGTACCCCGCTCGCCTCTCAGGCGGCCAGAAGCAGCGGGTCGCGATCGCACGCGCCCTGTGCATGGACCCTAAGGTGCTGCTCTTCGACGAACCGACCTCGGCGCTCGATCCGGAGCTGATCGGCGAGGTGCTGCGGGTCATGGAGGACCTCGCGCACGGCGGCACGACGATGATCGTTGTGACGCACGAGATGCATTTCGCCCGCGAGGCCGCGGACCGTGTGGTGTTCATGGAGGACGGCGCGGTAGTGGAGCAGGGTCCTCCGGAGCAGATCCTCGACGAGCCGCACGAGGAATCGACACGGCGGTTCCTTCGCCGCTTCCTCGACCGCTAGCGGGCGCTGCCCTTCTTGAGGCCGTAGACCTCGGCTCGAGGAAGCCGTGCCGCCTCGTCGCCGGCGCGGACGTGCTTCTTGGCCGGCTGGAGGGCCGTCGGCATGTCCGATGGCTTGCCGCCCTCGCGCTCGATGAGCCAGCGCAGGCCGACCTCCGTGATCGTCCCTCCCCCGGCGGCGCCCGGCTCGATGAACGGGACGACGACCATGCGCCGCCGCCCGAGCGCCTCGACCGCCAGCTGGATGCGCGAGGGCTCGATCCCCAGCTCCTCCGCCAGCGGCGCGAGGTCGACGGTCTCGTTCGGGAAGCGGCGCAGCGTTCGGAGGATGACGGCGTCCAGCTGGGCGCCGTCGATCGGCGCATCGGCGGCGGACGGGACGGTCGCGACGGCGGCGGCATCGGCCCCGGAAGGCTTGACCGTTGAGCCCGGGTCCCCCACCTCGGCCGGCTTCTTCGCGCGCTTCAGGATCACGGGCGACAGGATAGCAAGGCCGGCGGCGTAGACTGCGGCCGTCGTGGCCGAGATCGATCCCTACTCCATCCTGGGCGTGCCGCGCACCGCGTCGCGCGACGAGATCGCGCGGGCGTATCGGCGCCTGGCGAAGCAGCACCACCCCGATGCGGGCGTCACCGTCACGACCACGGCCATGGCCCGGATCAATGAGGCGTGGCACATCCTCTCGGACCCGATGCGCCGCGCGCGATGGGAGCGCCTCAACACCGTCATCGCGCCGCCGCATTGGGGATCCGCTCCAGTCGAGGTCGCCCGCCGCCCGAGGCCAGTGCGGCAGGCGCCTTCTTCACCGATGGATTCGGGGTGGGTGGCCATCGGCGTCCTGGCCGGGGTGGCCGTCGTGGTCGCCGTGCTCATGATCGGCGTGTCGTTGGCCGCCCGTCCGGCCGACAATCGAGCGCGGTTCGCCGACGAGCAGATCAGCTTCGTGCACCCGCCCGACTGGAATGTGGCACCCGGCGATGGGACGGACCTGGCGAGCCACCGAGTGCTTGCGCACCTGGTCACCTTCTCCATCGCGACCCGCGACTACTGCACCAACTTCGCGAGTCCGTGCCAGGTGACCGGCGAGAACATTCCGCCGGGCGAGGCGTCGATCCTCATCACCGCCTGGCAGGGCGGCACGCCGCCCGTGCCGGATCCGGTGACCTCGCGTCCGTTCGGCCTGGATGCCGATGCGAT
>JAWVEN010000040.1:0-3728 GCA_033856675.1 Gaiellales bacterium
GGCGGGCGTGGGCGACGATCGCGTCGGCGGTCTCCTGGTCGATCTGCAGCACCGTGCCAGCCTACGGCGGGCCGTGCGCGCCCCAGTGGTGGCCCGGACACGACAAGGCGCGCCGACCCTGCCGGGCCGGCGCGCCAGGTCACTCATCAGGCGTCGGAGCCGGTCAACTCACCCATACCCGACGGAGATCCGTCAGCGACGGCGCCTGCTCGGCGGGCGAGCAGAGCTTGCCCCCGCCGCTGGGCACGCCCCCTCCGCGGGAACGCACAGACCCATCTTGGGCATCCAGTCCTCCTACCAGCTAGCCGAGCTCGGTCAGCTCGGAGGGGACAGCGGCTCAACCGCTACAACCTCACGAGATGTCACCGGAATCGAGTCCTCCGCCGGACAACACATCCCACCACCAGGCATGTCTTGCTCCTGGTTACAAGCGAGCAGGGCCTGGTGTCCGATCGAACAGCTCGATCGACCCTGCAGCCCGTCTCGGCCGACGGGAACGTAGTACGCCTCGCTGCCACGGCGCAATGGTTCCTGTACTACGTCTAGGGCACAACAGTCGCCGCGCCATCGTAGACGGCTGCATTGCGGGCAGCAGGCAACAGGCATGGGTGACCAATGCGGCGCACGCGCGCGTCTCAGGCACAACAACTTGATGAGTGCGCACGTCAACCAGAAGGCCGACCCGCGCATTGCTTATGATCCCACCTTGGCCTCGGTCAACTCGCGCATGTCGGGCGAACAGTGATTCGGCGCATGAGACGTCAACCTCCGACGGTCGGCGCGCTTCATCAGCGGGGCAGCACAAATCCACTAGCTGGCATGCTGCTCTGTCTTTCCAACCGGATCAAGAGATTGCCCTCGCCAAACAACCGAGGTGCATGTCAGGCGCCACGCCTCCAGGCAAAGCCGGGCAGAACAGCTAGTTCAGACATGTGACTGCACTCGATCGTGGCCCGGTGTCATCGGTCCGTCTCGACACAGCATCCTCGGGGGGCGAGTACTGCTGAATTGCCCACGTTGTGCTTACACGAGCTCGCGCAAGTCCGAGCCAGACAGGTCGCCAGCCACGCCGAGCGCGACCCGCTCCGCCGGGACGCAGAGGCCCACCTTGTCGTCTCGTCGTGGCGCGAGGGAGGAAGCTAGCGCTGGGACGCAGAGGCCCACCTTGTCGTCGTTCATTGCCCAGCCTCCGGAGGTTATGTCGATGGAATGCGGACCACGAAATTAATTACCTGGTCGGCCGCGTGGACCGGAAATTAGTCCTCCGCCGGGGCGTTCGCAAGACGCGTGACGCAACCTTTGCAATGCATGCAACTTTGCAGTCCCTGTAACCGATGCTGTCAGGCCTGGCTCAACCCCTCCACGGCAGTCGCGGGCTCGGCGATGGAATCGGCCGACCGCAGCACTGCGAGCGCAGGAAGGAGGGCGAGCAGGCAGGCTCCCATCCCGACGACGGCTGCGTCATAGCGCGCGGCCAAATAGCCGGCGACGAGCGCCCCCAAGGGATAGCCGATGCCGAGCGTGAGCATCCGGCCCGCGGTGTTGATGGTGCTCACCATCCGCTCCGGGGACACCGACTGTCGCAGCGAGACACCAGTGATGAGGGCACCCGTCGAGCATGCCCCCCACGCAACGGTCAGGGGCACGGCCATCCAGAGCGACTGGCTCGTCAGCAGCGCAGCCCCGAAGATCAATGTGCCCGTGATGAGGGCCCGCATCTCGGCCAGGGGGCCTAGTCGCCTGGCCAGCATCGTCACTCCCGCGGCACCGACAAGGTCGCCCAGCGTCCATGTCACGAAAACAACGCTCAAGGAAAGTTCTCCAGGGCTCGCCGACAGGCGTTGGTTCGCCCAGACGATCAGCTGTCCCGCGAACCCGCCGGTCACGACGCAGATGCATGCGTTCCCCACTGTCGTCGCGCGGATCGGCCGGGTGTCCCGGATGTAGCGCAGCGCCGCAACGGCTTCGCGACGCACCACCCGCCAAGAGAGGGCGCCGCGGGCGCGATCGCCCTCCAGGCTGCTGGGCAGTCGGTAGATCAACCACGACGACGCGACGAAGGACGCCGCGTCGACCAGTAGCAAAGCCGGGGCGTCGGTAACGAGCAGGAGGGCTCCGGCCAGCGGCGGTGCTGTGGTCTCGACCACGGACATGACCGAGTAGAGAACACTGTTGGACTCGAGCACCCAGTCGCGTCCTACCAGCGCCGGCAAAGCGCCGAAATTTGCAGCGTCGAAGAAGACAAACAGGCTCTGGACAGTCAGGGCCGCGGCGACGACCTCGGCGGGGTGCAGAGTCCCGACGCGGCTGAGGACGAAGACCCCAGTGAGGATCGCCCCACTGGCCAGGTCGGAGTAGGCCATCAGCTTCCGACGGCTTCGACGGTCCGCGACGACACCGGCCATCAGGCCGAGAGCCAGATACGGTACGGCGCTCGACGCCGCCACGGCGCCGGTCCAGACAGGTGACGAGGTGAGCTGGTAGGTCAGCACTGGCAGCGCGACCCACGAGAACATGGACCCCGCGCTGGACAACATCCGCGCCGCGAAGTAGAGACGGAACTCGCGTACCGCGAAAAGTCGAGAAATGCGCCCCGATCTCACGCCTCGGGACGCTACACCGAAAGCCGCGAGCGAGGAACAGGCATGAGAGTTGACCCGACACCGCCGCAACGCATGCTCACTTTGTCGGCGGCGATCGCCCTGGCCCGTCGAGAGATCGCCCGACTCGAGATGGCCCTGGACGAGCGGCGGCTCTCGGGTGGACCCTGGCCGGTTCTCGCGTGCGAGGCCCGGACCGCGGACGGCCGGCGCGTTGTGGCGTACGGCAAGGGGCCGGGTGCGCAAGCCGAGGCCAGCGCTCTCTTCGAGACGCTCGAGCGAGCGATCATGACGGCACAGGACAACGGTCGCAGCGGCGCCGCGAGACGGATGATGTCCAGCAAGCAGCTGGCCGCCCAGCCAGAGGTGCGGCCCGACGAGGCTGTCCAGCGGTGGGCGGTCGACCACCCCGATGCCGTCACGGCCGCGACGGCGTACCACTCCCGAGATGGAAGGGAACTGTGGTACCCGGTGTTCCTCGTCGACCCGCGCTACCACCTCGCCCCCGAACCCGGGGACACCGTCACTGACTTTCGCGACTACCTGCGCTACACCAGCAGCCTCGGGACGGCTTCCGGCAGCACCTGGGAGGAGGCCGCCCTGCACGGGCTCTGCGAGCTGATCGAGCACGACGCGTTGTCACTTGCCTTGATCTCATGGTTCCGCCGCGGGGAGGACGTCGCGACCGTGGTCGACCCGGACCTGCTGCCCGGCTCGTTGCAGCCACTCTGGGCCGAGGTTTGCGACCGACTCCGGGTTTCCCCGATCCTGGCCGACCTGACGACGGACCTCGCCGTGCCGGTCTATGTTGCCGTGCTTCCCGAGCACGACTTCGAGGGCGGCCTCTTTGGGGCGGGTGCGTCCTTGGACGCCGAGCATGCCGCCGCACGTGCTCTGAGCGAGCTGCTTCAGTCGCACGCCCTCGCCGAGCTGGGTGCCGACCGCGTCCCCGCCGCGCTCGACTCCTTCGCCGTCCTGCGCCACGCCTTCCGCTTCCGGCTCGGCGACAGGCTGGGCGGCACGGTCAAGGCAGCGCTGAAGCCGCCCGTAGACGCCACGAACGACGTCGAGACAGAGCTCGCGGCGCTCGTCGCCCTGCTCGACGGCGTCAGCCTCACGCCGTACTTC
>JAWVEN010000041.1:0-3121 GCA_033856675.1 Gaiellales bacterium
CGAGCACGTCCTCGATCGTGCCCTTGAGCAGGAATGCGCGCTCGGGGACGTCGTCGTGCTCGCCCTCGATGATCTCCGTGAACGAGCGCACCGTCTCGGCGATCGGGACGTACTGGCCATCCGTGCCGGTGAACTGCTCGGCGACGAAGAACGGCTGCGACAGGAAGCGCTCCACCTTGCGGGCGCGCTGCACTGTGATGCGGTCCTCGTCGGACAGCTCGTCGATGCCCAGGATGGCGATGATGTCCTGCAGCTCGCGGTAGCGCTGGAGGACCCGCTTGACCTCGTTGGCGACGTTGAAGTGCTCGTCGCCGACGATCTCCGGCTTGAGGATCGTCGAAGACGAGTCGAGCGGGTCGACGGCCGGGTAGATGCCCTTCTCGGAGATCGCGCGCGACAGCGACGTCGTCGCGTTGAGGTGGGCGAACACCGACGCCGGGGCGGGGTCCGTGAGGTCGTCCGCCGGGACGTAGACGGCCTGGATCGAGGTGACCGAGCCCTTGCGGGTCGAGGTGATCCGCTCCTGCAGCTGGCCCATCTCGGACTCCAGCGTCGGCTGGTAGCCCACCTGCGAGGGCATGCGGCCCAGGAGCGCGGAGACCTCCGAGCCGGCCTGGACGAAGCGGAAGATGTTGTCGATGAAGAGGAGCACGTCCTGCCCCTCCTCGTCGCGGAAGTACTCCGCCATCGTCAGGCCGGACAGCGCGACGCGCATGCGCGCGCCGGGCGGCTCGTTCATCTGGCCGAACACGAGCATCGTCTTGTCGATGACGCCCGACTCGGTCATCTCCAGCCAGAGGTCGTTGCCCTCGCGGGAGCGCTCGCCCACGCCGCAGAAGGCCGACAGGCCGCCGTGCTCCTGCGCGAGGTTGTGGATCAGCTCCTGGATGATCACGGTCTTGCCCACGCCGGCGCCGCCGAACAGGCCGACCTTGCCGCCCTTGGCGTAGGGCGCCAGGAGGTCGACGACCTTGATGCCCGTCTCGAACATCTCGGTGGTCGGGGTGAGGTTCTCGACCGACGGCGCGTCGCGGTGGATCGGCCAGCGCTGGTCGACCTCCACCGGGTCGCCTTGGTCGATCGCCTCGCCCAGCAGGTTGAAGATGCGCCCGAGCGTGACCTTGCCGACCGGCACGGTGATCGGACCGCCGGTGTCGACGACCTCCACGCCGCGCGCGAGCCCGTCGGTGGTGTCCATGGCCACGGCCCGCACCCGGTCGTCGCCCAGGTGCTGCTGGACCTCGCACACGAGGTTGCCGCTGATGTTCTCGTCGTCCTGGCCCTCGGCGCGGTCGCGCTCGACCACGATGGCCGAGTAGATCTCCGGCAGCTTGTCGGGGAAGACGGCCTCGATCACGACGCCCTGGATCTCCTCGATCCGGCCGACGTTGCGCTCGGTGTCCTGCTTCTCCTTGCCCTGCTCGTCCTTCTCGGTCTTGTCGCGGTCCTTGGTGCTGGCTTCCATTTTTCTCCTAGGTAAGGCTCTCTGCGCCCGCCACGACTTCCATGATCTCCTGCGTGATCTCGGCCTGGCGCTCGCGGTTCATCTGAAGCGTGAGGTCCTTGATGAGGTCCCCGGCGTTCTGGGAGGCGTTGCGCATCGCGGTCATGCGCGCGCCGTGCTCGGACGCCGTGGACTCCAGCAGCGCGCGGAAGATCGAGATCTCGACGTAGGCCGGCACGAGGCGCTGGAGGATCTCCTCCGGCCCCGGCTCGTACTCGACGAGCGCCCCGGGCCCGTGCTCGCCGCCGTCGTCCTCGTCGCCGCCGGCGCGCCCGCCGAGCGTCTCCTCGTCGGAGTCCTCGAAGATGGTGGCCTGCTGGAGCGGCAGCAGCGTCTCGCGCGTCACCTTCTGGGTCAGCGGCGAGATGTACTGGTTGTAGAAGATCTCCACGCGGTCGACCTTGCCGTCGACGTAGGCGGCCATCACGTCGGAGGCCATCTCGCGCGCGTTGGCGTAGGCCGGGCGGTCGGTGAAGCCGGTGTACTCGCCGGCGACCGACTGCCCGCGGAAGGTCAGCGAGGACACGCCGCGGCGGCCCGACGCGTACCAGAGGATCTCCTTGCCGTCGTACTCGGCGGCCGCGCGCACGCCCGCGCGCACGATCTGCGAGTTGAAGGCGCCGGCCAGCCCGCGGTCGCCGGTGACGAGCATCATGCCGACCGTGTCCTCGGAGTCGTGCTCCTGGAGGATCGGCAGGTTCGGGACGTTCTGCGCCGCCTCGGCCGCCTGTCGGGTCATGCGCCGGATGGCCGAGGCGTAGGGCCGCAGCGCCTCGATGCGCTGCTCGGCCCGGCGCAGGCGAGCCGCCGCGACCATCTCCATGGCGCGGGTGATCTTCTCGATGTTCTTCACCGAGCTGATGCGGTTCTTGACGTCCTTCTGCGCCATGGCTACGCGGGCGCCCCCTCGCGCTCCTGCTCCGTCGTTTCGTCCTCCGACGAGTCGTCGTCCTCGCCGCCGGAGTCGGAGTCGGAGTCGGAGTCCTCGTCGCGCCCGCGCGAGCCGCGGCCCTCGCGGATGTGGTCCTCGTCCTCCATCGGGTGGCCCTCCTCGTCGAGGTCGTACCCGAAGTCCTCCGCGAACTGGGCGGTCGCGTCGTCGAGCTTCTTCTGGATCTCGTCGGACCAGTCGCCCTCGCCGATCGCCTTCAGCACGTCTGAGATCTCCGCGTGGAGGCGCTCGACGAGCTTCTGGTGGAACTCGCGGACCCGGCTCTCGCTGATCCGGTCGATGTAGCCGTTCGTCGCCGCGTAGATCACCGCGACCTGGTCCTCGATGGCCATCGGCTGGCGCTCGCCCTGGTTGAGCGTCGCGACGAGCCGCGCGCCGCGGGCGAGCGTGCGCTGCGTGTCCTGGTCGAGGTCGGACCCGAACTGGGAGAAGGCCTCGAGGTCGCGGTACTGCGACAGCTCGAGCTTGAGCTTGCCGGCCACCTTCCTCATCGGGGTGATCTGCGCGTTGCCGCCCACGCGCGACACCGAGATGCCGACGTTGATGGCCGGGCGCACGCCCGAGTAGAAGAGCTTGGGCTCGAGGAAGATCTGCCCGTCGGTGATCGAGATCACGTTGGTCGGGATGTAGGCGGACACGTCGCCGGCCTGCGTCTCGATGATCGG
>JAWVEN010000042.1:0-4555 GCA_033856675.1 Gaiellales bacterium
CCAGGCCTCCTGCCGCCCTTGCTCGAAGCGCCGCTCGCCGGCGCCCGGCTCGAAGTTCTTGATGTTGCCGAGGATCACGGGCACGAGCGTGGTGGGGCGTTCGCTCCAACGCGGCCTCGTGATGTCGATCTCACCGACGCAGCGCATGCCGTACTTGTCGAGCCAGGCTTGGATGGCGTCTCGTGCTTCCTGCCCGCCTGCAAGCTTGGCCAGCTCGTACAGGAAGCCCTCGTCCTCGACGTGCTGCAGGAAAGCCACCACCTCGGGATGCGGGCGGATCACGTCCGCGACGTCCAGGAGCGCCAGCCCCATCTCCGACGTGACGTTGTGGGGGACAGACTGCGTGAGCGTGTCGGCCGAGTCACCGCGGCCACGAAAGTCCCGCAAGCCGAGGGAATCAGAGGACGAGACGTAACCCGCGCGCGGACACGAGTGGTCGGGCTTGTGTTCCCTCCATGTTCCCTCGTACGGGGTGGCTCCCGTACAGAATCCAGGCGACGCTCGGCGCCAATCGGACGTGTTGGGGCGTAACCGTCTAGCGATGTTGTTGTGCAGCCTGCGAGAAGGCATGCCCGCAGCCGATTTGGGTCCCGCCGGTGCCGCTCCGGGCGCTCTCCTTGTCCAGATGCTGCATGCACATACCAACGCCGCAATTCAGGCAGATCGAGACCGCGGGCTGCTCGGTGCGATCGCGTGCGCATTCATGGCAGTTCATCGTGATCATGTCTCCTGTCGGGTGGGTTGTCTGGTGATTGAGCGGACTAGGCCCAGGTTTGGCGGTCCCTCCAGGGCCAAGCAGTTCAGCTTGTCACTAGTGCGGCCGACGAGAACGGTTCGTGATCAGGCACGGTCGAATCGGTCGAGGTTCATGATCTTGTCCCAGGCGGCGACGAAGTCGCGCACGAACTTGTTGCTGGCGTCGTCGGATGCGTAAACCTCAGCGAGCGCTCGGAGCTGCGAGTTCGAACCGAAGACGAGGTCGACGACGGTAGCCGTCCACTTGAGGTCTCCGTTTCTGCGATCGCGACCCTCGTACACGTTCTCGGCCGAGTCGGATGGCGTCCACTCCGTGCTCATGTCGAGCAGGTGGCCGAAGAAGTCGTTGGTCAGCGTCTCGGGCCGGTCGGTGAAAACGCCGTAGTGCGACTGCCCGACGTTGGCGTTCAGGGCACGCATGCCGCCGATCAGCACCGTCATCTCCGGTGCGGTCAGCGTCAGCATGTACGCCCGGTCGAGGAGTCCGTGCTCCAGCGGCATCTTCTCTCCCGGGTGGAAGTAGTTGCGGAACCCGTCGACGCTCGGTTCGAGCACGGCGAACGACTCGGCGTCGGTCTGCTCCTGCGAGGCGTCCGTCCGTCCCGGGCGGAACGGGACGGTGAGCTCGTGTCCGGCGTTCTTCGCTGCCTGCTCGACGGCTGCGCAGCCCCCCAGGACGATCAGGTCGGCGAGCGAGACCCGCTTGCCGTCGGACTGCGAGCCGTTGAAGTCTTGCTGGATCTGCTCGAGCGTCTGCAGCACCGGCGCCAGCTCGGCCGGCTCGTTGACCTCCCAGTCCTTCTGCGGCGCAAGGCGGAGACGCGCGCCGTTCGCGCCGCCGCGCTTGTCGGTGCCGCGGAACGACGCAGCCGCCGACCACGCGGTCGCGACCAGACGCGAGATCGACACGCCCGACGCGAGGATCGTCACCTTGAGAGCAGTGATGTTTGCGTCGTCGATTAGCTCGTGATCGACGGCGGGGATGGGGTCCTGCCACAGCTGCGGCTCCGGAATCCACGGGCCGAGGTAGCGCGACACCGGTCCCATGTCACGGTGAAGCAGCTTGTACCAGGCCTTCGCGAATGCGTCGGCGAGCTGGTCGGGATTCTCGTGGAAGCGCTTCGTGATCGGCCCGTAGACGGAATCCAGCTTCAGCGCGAGATCAGTTGTCAGCATCATCGGCGCGTGCCGCTTCGACGGATCGTGCGCGTCGGGCACCGTGCCCTGCGCCTCCGGATTCGCCGGCGTCCACTGCTTCGCGCCGGCCGGGCTCGTCGTCAGCTCCCAGTCGTAGGTGTACAGGTTCTCCAGGAAGCCGTTGTCCCACTTCGTCGGCTCGTTCGTCCAGGCACCCTCGAGTCCGCTTGTGAGCGTGTGGACGCCGTTGCCGCCGTTGACGCTGTTCTTCCAGCCGAAGCCCTGGTCCTCGATCGGCGCTGCCTCCGGCTCCGGCCCGATGAACTCGGCCGAGACCGCGCCGTGCGTCTTGCCGAAGGTGTGGCCGCCGACGATGAGCGCTACCGTCTCCTCGTCGTTCATCGCCATGCGACCGAAGGTCGCTCGGATGTCGCGGGCTGCGGCCAGCGGATTGGGGTCGCCGTTCGGCCCTTCCGGGTTGACGTAGATGAGGCCCATCTGCACGGCGGCGAAGGGATTGGCGAGCTCCCGGTCGCCGCCGTAGCGCTCGTCTCCGAGCCAGGTGTCCTCGGAGCCCCAGAAGATCTCGTCGGGTTCCCAGATGTCTTCGCGGCCGAAGCCGAAGCCGAACGTCTTGAACCCCATCGACTCCATGGCGACGTTGCCGGCGAACACCAAGAGGTCGGCCCAGGAGAGCTTCCGGCCGTACTTCTGCTTGATCGGCCAGAGCAGCCGGCGCGCTTTGTCGAGGCTCGCGTTGTCTGGCCAGCTGTTGAGCGGGGCAAAACGCTGAGCGCCGCTGCCGCCGCCGCCCCGGCCGTCGGCGATGCGGTACGTCCCCGCCGCATGCCACGACATCCGGATGAAGAGCGGCCCGTAGTGACCGTAATCGGCCGGCCACCACTCCTGCGACTTCGTCATCATCTCGACGAGGTCGCGCTTCAGCGCCTCGAGATCGAGGGTCTTGAACGCTTCTGCGTAGTCGAAGTCCTCGCCCATCGGATTGGAGAGGGGCGAGTGCTGGTGGAGAACTCGCAGGTCGAGCTGGTTCGGCCACCAGTCCTGGTTTGTCCTTGGCCGAGTCGCCTTCGGCGTGGGGCTCGGGATTGCCGGGTTCTCACTCTCACTGACGCTCTCAGTCACGTCGCTCCTCACTTCCTCTCGCTCACCGTTTCTCTTGTCGCAGCAACACACTCGCGGCAGCGGCCCCAGTAGATGACCTCGGCCTCGTCGATCTGAAAGCCCATGCCGTCGACGGCCGTGAGGCAGGGCGCGGAGCCGACGGCGCAGTCGACATCAGCCACACGGCCGCAGAGCCGACAGATGACGTGGTGATGGTTGTCGTCGACCCGAGCCTCGAAGCGGGCCGGCGACCCGGCCGGCTGGATCCGGCGAACGAGGTTCGCGTCGACCAACGCGCCGAGCGCGTCGTAGACCGCCTGAACCGAGATCACACCGATCTCGGCGCGAACCCGCTCAGCGACGGCATCGGCCTTCACGTGAGGTTCACCCGAGACCACCCGCAGGACAGCGACGCGCTGAGCCGTGACCCGAAGACCACGGTCGCGAATGACGTCAGCCGGATCGGCGCGCACGAGCCCGACTCTACAGCAGAGGCTGGAGGGGCTCAATCAATCGAATCAGTAAAGTCTGTGGCGCATCAGCTTTTCTCGATATGATTGGGCAGGCGGCTGAGCTCGAGCGGCTCTTAGAGCGCCGACTGCAACAGATCGACGCCCGACAGCACCCGGAGAGTTACGACAGCCACCGTCGTTACCTCCCGGAAGCGCTTGAGCCACGAGCGCCGGAGGAGATCCCCAAGGGCGTCGAGGCCGAAGTGCTCGAGCCAGCGGACGACGACCAGATGGCGCTCGGCCTGGTCGAGACGATGAACCGCTACGGGATCCATGCTGCTTCTCAGCCGGGATTCCTCCGGATGCTCGCCGGCGTCGCGGAGGGGTCGACGCCGCGGCAGTCATCGAAGGCACTTGGGACCCGAACTACAAGACGCAGCCGGCCACCGCAGCGCACCTTGCCGCGATGGAGTACATCGACGGGCGACAACCACGCTCGAGGCGATCCGCGCGTCGACAAATAGCGCGGCACCGTCCGCCCCTATCTATCCCGCCGATGGTGGGTACGAGCAGTGTCCTGGGAAGCGAAAAGGCGCTGTTTCCAGCGCCTTTCCAAGAGCCCTCTTCCGGACTCGAACCGGAGACCCCCTCCTACCATTCAGGTTCCGGGGAGGGAAGCGCGGCCACGCGCGGGGCCGCGAAGCCACGAACACCGCGCAAACCGCCGGAATCTGAAGATGACGCGTAGCGCGCGAGTGGACGCTCGTGGTCGCATTCATGTTCGCAGACGTTCTCACGGGTCGAGTCCCGCGGCGGTGTTATTCGCCTGCTCTGCCGGTACCCACCGGCCTCTTCCACGAAGGCGACGCCATGACGATCCCCAGAGACGCCATCACGATCCCCAGAAGGGGTTAGCCGAGGCGGAAGAGACCTGGGCCTAAACGTCTGCCGGCTGAACGACAGGGCAGACGGTGTCTCGATCGTTCTGGACGAGCGTGATTGCCTGGCCCGCCTGGTCCTCGGACTCCAGTCGCAACCTTGTCTCTGTCACTGTCGACGCGAATTCGATTGCCCCCGCGTCCGTCCGG
>JAWVEN010000043.1:0-7805 GCA_033856675.1 Gaiellales bacterium
TACTGAGGTCGTCCCGAAGGGGCAAGCGATACCGGATCAGGCGATTGCATCAAGGGTTCCGGTACCGGCAGCGGTGGCTTCGGCCGCCGAGGTCGGGCGCCTGTTCCTTCGGGACGCTTCGTGTGCCCGTAGGCCGATGACCGACATCTCTCCCGTGCAGGACGGCGACGGCGCGAATTCCTGCGGCCTCTGCTCGACGCCTTGGACGGTTGACCGTCACAGCGCCAGCGCGAGCTGGCTCGGCTCAGGTTCGGGCGTCAGCACGATCCTCCTCCGGTCGCCGATACCCGAGCCGCGCCGCACGGCAGCGATCCGTCGCTCGATCGGGTCGGCATCGGGGCGCCGAAGGTAGCCCGAACCTCCCGCCGGGAAGAGCCGCCGATACCGTTCGAGCTCAGCCGGCCACTCGCGCTCGAGGACAGCCAGGAAATGCTCACGGGTGCCGGGCCTCAGGTTCAGGACGTTCGACCAGGCGTGGGTGGCGCCGGCATCGCGCGCCGCGCGCAGGACGGCGGCCAGGTCGGCTGGGGCGTCGGTCAGTCCGGGGAGGACGGGCGCGAGGGCGACGCCGGCGGCGATGCCGGCATCGGTCAGGGTCCGGATGGCACGCAGGCGCTGGCGTGGAGGGGCGACGCCGGGCTCGAGCCGGCTGCTGAGCGACTCGTCGAGCGTTGCGATGCTGACGCTGATCCGCACCTCCGCGCGACGGGCGGCCGCGGAGAGGACATCCACGTCCCGGACCACGAGCGGACCGCGTGTGATGAGGTCGATCGGCGTCCGCGCCGCGCCGAGGGCTTCAATGCAGCCGCGCGTCAGGCGAAAGCGTCCCTCGGCCGGTTGGTACGGATCCGTGGCCGCGCCGATCGCGACCGTCTCGCGTCGCCAGCCACGGCGCGCGAGCTCGCGGCGCAGCACCTCGACCACGTTCGTCTTGACCCTGATGTTGGTGCCGTAGCGATCGTCCGACGGACGATCCGCCCGGCGCTCGAAACCGCGCACGTAGCAGAAGGCACACCGATGCGCGCAGCCCATGTACGGGTTCAGGCTCCATCTGAAGCCCATCCCGGTCACCCTGTTGAGGGCCGTGCTGCACGGCTCCTCGCGATACGAGGCACGCATTGAAGAGAGAAGAATAGAACAAATGTTCTGGTTCTGGCGGCGTTGACAGCCGCGAGCGACCCCCCGACGATCGAGGCGATGGCATCCCCACCCTTCCGCCGCCTCTCGCTGCTCCTGGCAATGGTCTTTGTCGCCGGCATCTCTGGCGTGGCGTCCGCGCACCACGGAGGCCGGCCGATCGGTTCGATGTTCACCTGCAATCGTCCTGGAATCGTCCCGCCGAGGTGCACCAGCGTCGCAAATGACCTGCGGCATCGCGTCTTCTTCGACGGCACCCTGAGTGACGAGCTTGCGGCGTCCCTGCGAGACACCATCGCGGAGGACTACGACGCGACCGACCTGATCGCATCGGTGCAGACCGAGCTGACCGACGAGACCGATGTGATCGCCTATTCGCAGGACTACGGCGACCTCGGCGCTGCCGCCTGGGTCTACTGTCCGACCGATGCGCCACAGGGCGTGAACTCGGAAGGCGACCGCTGGTGCCGCGGGCAGGAGCTCAACTTCAACCTGAACGCGCGCTACGCCGTCTTCTTCGAGGACGACGGCAGTCGCGACCATGTCGCCTGCCACGAGATGGGGCATACGGTGGGGCTTCGCCATTGGGGCAATCCGCCGGAGAGCACCGGCCCACCGTCGGCCACCTGCATGAACGCCGACACGCCGAACGGCCCGCCCGACCTCCACCAGTTCGACATCGACCACATCAACGCGTACCACTACGTCGCCCCTCCGCCCAGCCGCCGCATCAGGCTGGTTGCCGCTCCGGCCGATCTGGTCGGCGCGCTGGGGAGCACTACGGCGGAGGCCCTCGAGGCGGAGGGCCACGCGTCTCTCCGCGGGCTCACGCTCGCCTCGGACGCGGTGGTCCTCGGAACGGTGACTGCGGTTCAGCCGGGAAGGGCGTTCGGCGACCCGGGAGGCATTCCGCTCCAGTACGCGGCTGCCACGATCCGCGTCGACACGGTCGTTGCCGGGAGCCTGCGCGCGCCGGACGCAGACGAGCTGACGCTCGAGATCCCGCTGTTCGACGGCGGTGACTCGATCGGTTCTGTCGCCTCCGCGCTCGTCGGCAACGAGGGGGTCTTCTTCCTGCGCAACAAGGGGGCATCCGCGCGAGCGGCCGGCCTGCCCGCCGCCGAGCAGCGAGCCGACGCCGCCTTCTACCGCCTCGTGGTCTTCGGGGCCGTCATCGGCAACGAGTCGGGCACCGCGGGGGCCGGCGCAGACGAGTCCGGCGTGCTCGCGCCGCTCGACGGCCTCCCGTTCGCGGATGCCGTCGAGCGGATCCGTGAGGCCTCGCGCTGACCCACGCTCTTGCGTGGGTGCGTATGCTCATCGGGCCGTCCGTGTCCTTCGGCAGAGCAGTGGGGGTCGACCCTGCCCGGAGGAACGAGGACGTGGAGCTCGGAACGGGAAGCGCGCTGCTGGTGATGGGGCTGTTGCTGGCCGCGCTGGTGGCCGTCATGTGGCTGTTGGCAGCCACCCGCCGATCACCGGACTGAGGCGTTTGGGGGCAGCGGATCGTCCTTCAGGCGTTGCGCCAGCTGTGCGCGGGTGCATACCCGAGAACCCGCTGGGCCTTCTCGATCGATAGCAGCGTGTCGTGCTCGCCAAGCGGACGGCGGATCGGCACGTCGGGAAACGTCGCGCGCACGAGCTCCTCGTTCGGCCGCGACATGACAGTGTCCGCGTTCGCGATGATGAACACGTCCATGCCGCGCGCCTCGTGCTCGAGCGCCCTTCTCACGGCCTGGGCACCGTCTCGCGCGTCGATGTAGCTCCACAGGTTCCACCTGCGGATTGACGGGTCGTCGTTCCATGCGGAGAACTGTGCGTAGTCGGCCGGCTCCATGACGTTCGAGAAGCGCAGGCCGATCATCTTCAGCTCGGGGTCCCAGCGGCAGAACTGCCGTGCCATCTCCTCGTCCAGCACCTTGCCCAGCGAGTAGGTCGTCGCGGGACGCAACGGGACCTCCTCGTCCACCGGGAGGTAGGGGGGCGGCTCGTCGAAGGGGAGGCCGAGGACCGTCTCGCTCGAGGCCCACACGACGTTGCGGATCCCAGCTGCTCGTGCAGCCGCGAAGACGTTGTAGGTTCCCACCACGTTGTTCGCGAACGTCGCCGCGTTCGGCGCGTTGCCCGGCCCAGGGATGGCCGCGAGGTGCACCACGGCGTCGACGCTGTCGTAGCGGCTGTCGATGCGTGAGAACGCCTCGACCACCTGCCCGAAGTCGGTCAGGTCGATACGGGTGAACGCGCTCCGCGCGTCCCGTGGCGGCGCCGCATCAACGTTCGCCACGTCATGGCCGTGCGTCGCCAGCTCATCGACGACCGCACGTCCCAGCTTGCCGCTGCCGCCGGTGACGACAACACGCAAGGCTCAGACCTGCTCCATGGTCACGATGGGTCCCTTGAGCTTCACGCCGGTCGCATGCACCGGGCAATAGCCGTTCGGCACCTTGACGAGGTACTGCTGGTGGTAGTCCTCGGCGAAGTAGAACTCCGGCGCCGGGCGGATCTCGGTCTGGATCTCGCCATAGCCCGCCTTGCTGAGCTCGCGCTGGTACATGTCGCGGGAGGCCCGTGCGGCCGCCGCCTGCGCATCGCCGTGCGTGAAGATGGCCGATCGATACTGCGTGCCGACGTCGTTGCCCTGGCGCATGCCCTGCGTCGGGTCGTGCGCTTCCCAGAAGAGCTTCAGCAGCCGCTCGTAGGTGATGCGCGACGGATCGAACACGACGCGGACGGCCTCGGCGTGGCCGGTCTTGCCGCTGCAGACTTCCTCGTAGGTGGGATTCGGAGTGAAACCACCCTCGTAGCCGACGGCGGTGACGATGACGCCCGGCTGCTCCCAGAACAGCTTCTCCTCGCCCCAGAAACATCCGAGGGCGAACTCAGCGATCTCGCTGCCTGCGGGATACGGACCCTTGAGTGGTGAATCGGTGATGGCGTGGCGCTCGGCGGTGGGGAGCGCCCTCTCACGCCCGGGGAGGGCGTCGCCCGGGACCGGCATCCGGGTCTTGTTGCCAAAGAGGAACATGCGTCAAGTGTACGCAGCCGCCGCGAACGTGCACGCGTTCGGGCCGATACCATCGGCGCCATGACGAAGGACGTCACGCAGTATCCCGAGGTGCGGCTGGCCGAGCTGATCATGCCGAACCACACCAACCATCACGGCACGTTGTTCGGCGGCCACGCCCTCGGGCTGATGGATCACGCCGGCTGGGTGGCCGCGACTCGATGCGCGCGCCGGACCATGGTCACCGTCGCCTCCGACCGCGTCGAGTTCAAGGTGCCGGTGCGGGCCGGTCAGCTGGTCGAGCTGGTGGCGCGCGTCACTCGCGTCGGCACCACCTCGGTCACGGTCGGCGTCGACATGTATGCGGAGGAGGTGGCGAGCGGCGACCGACGGCTGGCGACCTCGGGAAGCTTCGTGTTCGTGGCCATCGACGACGACGGCAGGCCGACGCCGATCGGGGGACGCTGAGGGCGCCGCATGTCGTTGAACGTTTGCGGCCCTGACCGGGTATCCATTGACACGATCCGCGGCGCGGCCCAGGGGCGTGGGTCGCGCCGCAACTTCATCAAGGAACGACAAACGCCCCGCTCGGGCTCGGGACCGATCGGGGCGTTCGCCTGGAGGGAGGTTGGGTTACCGTCACTGTCGTCCCCGCCGCGAGGCGGCGCGACGGCCGAAGCGCCCATCCGCCACTACGTCATGCGACGTACGAGCCGATTTCCAGGCTCAGCCGGCGAGACGCCCGTGCTCGCGCATGATCGTTCTGAGCCGAGCGTGGTCCAGCGCATGGGCGGTGATTCCCTCACGGCCGACCATCGTCTCCGCGGCGACGAGCGCATTGACGATCGCCTCCTCGGTCGCCTCGGCCACCGCCTCGAGCAGGGGATTGATCTGCTGGTCCCTCACCATCCGAAGCGCGACCGTCGGGCGTGGGTCGTCCTCGCCGGCGTTCCGCGACAGGTCGCGATTCCCGGTGGCGAAGGCGCAGAACAGATCGCCTGACCCGTGGGATGCGTAGCTCCCCATACGGGCCACGCCCATCCCCACCCGCTGCGCCAGCCGCGTGCACTGGTGGGGCAGCAACGGCGCGTCGGTAGCAACGATACCGATGATCGAGCCTCCCTCCGCCCCGGCCCGCGCGTGGAGGGCGTCCACCGCGTCCCACGGCGACGGCACCTCGTCGCGCGTGATGGCGGCTCCGACCGGCACTCCGTCGATCCGCAGCAGCTCGCGGGCGCCATAGTTGGCCTGGACGAGCACGCCCACCGTCCACTCGGCCGCGAGCCGCGACGAGGTCCCGATGCCGCCCTTGAACTCGTGGCAGATCATGCCGGTGCCGCCACCGACGCTGCCCTCGTCCACGCGGCCGCCGGTCGCGCCGGCCAGCGCCGCATGGACGTGCTCGGGGCGCACGTGGAAGCCGTTGATGTCGTTCAGCGCCCCGTCGTAGGTTTCGCCGACCACCGGCAGCGCCCAGACCGCGTCGCTCAGCGCATGTGCGTTCACCGCCGCCTCGATGATCGCGTCGTGCACGACCCCCACGCTGTGGGTGTTCGTGATGCCGATGGCTCCGGCGAGCATGCCGGCCTCGCGGATCCACTCCAGCCCGGTGAGCTCGCCATTGCCGTTGAGCCGATGCGCTCCGGCGAACACCGGCTCCGTCCAGATGTCGCCGTCGTGGGGCACGATCACGGTCACCCCCGTGCGGACCGGCCCCTCGCCCGGCCGGAGCGGCCCCTCACCGGAGATCAGAGTGGTGTGCCCGACCCGCACACCCGCGACGTCGGTGATGGCGTTGACCGGGCCCGGCTCCATGCGTCCGATCCGGATCCCAAGATCTCTCGCACGCATCGGCGGAGTGTAGCCTCGCGGTATCGAACGGATGTGCCGCGTCGAGCGTCTGGTGGGAACATCGACTCAGTCGCGAATGGGAGATGACCGATGCGGGTCGTGATCGGGGTCGTCGCCGGCCTGGCGCTTTCCGGCTGTTTGGTTGGTGATGCGCCGCCGCCGAGCTCATCCCCGCCGGCACGATCCGACGCGGCGCCCGATGTCCTTGGTCGTGGCATCGAGGGCCTCCAGGCCTACGGCCAGGACCACCTCGATGAGTTTGGCGGGCTGTATGTCGATCCCCCTGGTGGCCAGCACGTTGTGATGCTCTTCACCGAAAACCTCGATGAGCACGCCCTCGCGGTCGAGACGATCCTTCCCGGCACGACGCTCCGCCAGGTCGAGCACACCGAGGCCGAGCTCACGAGGCTCCTCGAGAGCCTGGACTTCGATGCGCTTGCCTCCCAGGGAGTCGAACTGGTGACCGCGTCGGTGGACGTCATCGGTAACCGCGTCACCCTCGAGGCCAAGTCGAATGACATCACGGCCGAAGCGAGGCTTGAGCTCGCGTACGGTGGGCTCCTCGACGTGACGATCTTTCCCGTCCCGGGTGCTTGGCGGAACGTTGCCGAAGGGGACGGATGGCGTCTACTCGCCACTGGTGAGAGTCGAACAGATGCCTACGTGGTCCGCGCGGCGACGGACGAGGCAGCCTATGGGAGGCTGTGGGACGCGGCGGGCATCGGCGGAGACGCGCCGGCCGTGGACCTGGCGACTGAAGCTGTGGTGAGCTTCGCCCATGGGATCGGCTCGGGCTGCCCGGAGGTTCGCCTCGACGGCGTCCACATCGCGGACGGCATCGTGTGGAGCATCACCTCGGATCCGCTCGAGCCACGCGGCTGCACGGCGGACCTTGCGGGCGCTGCGGTCTTCGTCGTGGCCATCGCGCATGAGGCCGTGCCCGACGGGTTCACCCTGTGGCTGAACGAGTACGCAGCCGGCCGCGGCGGCGAGTTCAGCGCGCCGGTCATGGTGGACATCGGTTCCTGACTGTCGCTCCGTCGTGGACGGCGTGTGGATAGCCGCCGCGACTGATTGCAAACTCGGGGATAAGTGGTATTGCGTCTCGTCGCTGCGGCCGGTGATACTGAGGGCGTCCCGAAGGGGCAAGCGATACCGGATCACATGACTTCGGTTGTAGGTTCCGGTACCGGCAGCGGTGGCTTCGGTCGCCGAGGTCGGACGCCTGTTCCTTCGGGGCGCTTCGTCGTGCCTACGTGCGCTCGATCCGGGCCGCGTCGATCTCCGCCACCGAGCGGAGGTGATGGACGGCCAAGACCCCCTCGTCGGCGAGGGAGGGCAGCGAGTCGGTCAGCCAGCGATGCTGTCGGCGCAATGCCGCAGGCGGCGGGCGCGGAGCGAGACGTGCGGCGTTTCGCTCCAGCGAAACCGCGAGAGGCACATCCAGCACGATGGCGACGGCCGGCCGACGATGACCGCGTGCCATGCCGAGCAGCTCGGAGCGTGCCCATTCCTCGACGTTGGTCGCGTCGACAACGGTGAGCCGGCCACGGCGCAGGCGCATTGCCACGATGCGGTGGAGCAGGTCGAAGGCGTCGTCGGTGGCGCCCTGGGCGGCCGGATCGTCGGCGATCATCGCGCGCATCGCGTCCGAGGAGAGGACCTCGGTGGCGGCAAAGTGGCGTCGCGCGAAGGTGCTCTTGCCGCTGGCGGCCACCCCCACCAGCAGGACCAGCGCGTCGGCCGGAATCGGAAGCGTGACGGAAACGGACCGGCCGCCGAGGTCGTCGGCGGCCGGGGAGGTTGTCATGGG
>JAWVEN010000044.1:0-7946 GCA_033856675.1 Gaiellales bacterium
GGGTGCGTCATAGGTTGAAGAAGATCCCGTCCCACGGCCAGACCCAGTTCCAGCCTGGCCCGCGGAAGAAGGAGCCGATGAAGGTGACGATCAGGCCGCCGATCATCACGCACAGGAAGAGGACCCACATCAGCTTGCGATCGCGCGCCGCCTTGAACGGGGTACGGTCGATGTACGGGATGAGCATCAGCCCGCCCAGGTAGACGGGGATGACGAGGACGCCGGCGACCGTGGCATTGAAGTAGCTGAGGATCTCCTGCAGCCCAAGGAAGTACCACGGCGCCTTCGCGACGTGGGGGGTGACGGCCGGATTCGCCATCTCCTCGAGGGGCGCCTGGATGAAGACGCTGGTCACCACCAGCAGCCCGCTGATGAGCATGGCCATCAGGAACTCGGCGCGCAGCAGGTGCGGCCAGGTCAGGACGGTCTCATCGGGGCGCTTGTCGACCCGCACCATCGACTCCTGCTTCACGTAGGCGAGCAGGCGGAATCGCTCGGTGCCGGGCACGCCGGGCGGGCCCGGCAGCTTGGGACCGGTGCCGGGCGTCGTGATCGGCGCGCGCTCCGGCGCCTGCGTCGGCGCGTTCTTGTCTGCGGTCCGGTTCGGTCGCTTCTCGATGGTCATCGGTCCAATCCCAGGCTACACGGGGCCACTGATGCCACCGTCCTTTCGAATGCGCCAGAAGTGAATGATGAGGAAGATGGCGGTGATGAGCGGGAAGACGATGACGTGCGCCACGTAGAAGCGTAGGAGCGTCCCCTGCCCGACCTCGATCCCGCCGAGCAGGAAGAAGCTCGACTCCTGCGACAGCAGCGGCGCGTAGGTCGCCATCTGCGTGCCGACCGTGATGGCCCAGAAGGCGATCTGGTCCCACGGCAGCAGGTAGCCGGTGAAGCTGAGCGCCAGCGTGAAGAAGAGCAGCAGCACGCCGATCACCCAGTTGAACTCACGGGGTGGCTTGTACGCGCCGTGGTAGAAGACCCGGATCATGTGCAGAAAGACCGTCAGGACCATGAGATGCGCGCCCCATCGGTGCATGTTGCGCACCAGCGAACCGAATGCGACGGAAGCCTCGATGGCCTGGATGTCCTGGTAGGCGCGGCTGATCGACGGCACATAGAAGAACATCAGGTACAGGCCGGTGACGGTCAGCGCCAGGAAGAGGAAAAAGCTGATCCCGCCGAGGCAGAAGGTGTACGTGTAGCGCACCGCGTGCCGCTTGACCCGCACCGGATGGAGGTGGAGGAAGACGTTGTTCATGACCGCCAGCGCGCGCGTGCGGCTGGTGGTCGGATACGGCTGCCGGAAGAGGCTCCGCCAGGCCGCCGACTCCGTGATGGCGCGCATGATCGGGTTGCGGTCGCGGCCGTTGCTCATCGGTCCACCGCCGCGCCGGCCTGCTGGCCGACCTGGCCAAGCACGTTGTCCTTGTAGCTCTCCAACAGAACCTTCCCGTCAGGCGTGAACCGCTCGAGCTCGAGACGGTCCATGGTGATGCAGTTGGTGGGGCAGCGCTCGACGCACAGGTTGCAGCGGATGCAGCGCTCCTCGTCGATGATCATCGCGATGCCGCGCGGCCAGGTCTGGAAGAAGCCCTGCTCAGGATCGTCGCCGCCGACCTGCGCCTTGTCGACCATGTAGATCACGCCTTCAGGGCAGACGTCGGCGCAGAGCCCGCACAGGATACAGCGAGGGCCGTCGATGTTGATGTTGTGGTTGCACTGGAGGCAGCGCGTCCCCTCGTCGATCGCGCTCCGGGTGTCGTAGCCGACCTCCACCAGGCTCGTGAAGTCTCGGCGCAGCTCCGGCGGGGCCATCGGGATGTGCTGGCGCTCGGTCGCCTCGTAGAAGCGCGGCATGTCGTGGTCGAGGCTCTGGGTGAGGACCGCGCGATTGATGACCGGGAGCTCCTCGAGCTCCTCGCCGCGCAGCCCGGCCAGCCAGCGGTCGACCGAGCGGGCGGCGCGCCGGCCGAGACCAGCTGCCTCGATGATGGTGGCCGGCCCGGTGACGAAGTCGCCGACCGCGAAGATGCCGTCGGAGGTCGTGCCGAAGGTGTCGGCGTTGATCGCCACGTACCCGCGGTTGAAGTCGAATTTCAGGTTGTTCATCGGCCGCCCGTCCGGGCCCTTCGGAGTGGTGCCGTTCAGCGGATCGGTGCGCCACGACGAGAGCGAGCCCCCCTCGACGACGTTGCGGGTGTCGGTCACCCCTACATGGCGGTTCAGCTTGGCTCCAAACTCGCCGAGGACGTTGTTGTCCGCTGCCTGGCTGGTGCACGGAATGACCATGTCGCACGGGATGACGAACTCGCTGCCGGGGATCGGCTCGGCGGTGCGGCGGCCGGTCGCGTCCGGCGGCCCAAGGCGGGTGCGCTCGAACTTCATGCCGGTGACCTTGCCGTTCTCGCCGGCCAGCACTTCGACGGGCGAGGAGAAGTACTCGAAGCGCACGCCCTCGAAACGGGTCTCGTGCTGCTCCTCTTCGTCGACCACCATCTCGTCCGGCCCGCGCCGATAGACGATCGTCGACGTCTTGGCGCCGAGGCGCAGAGCGGTGCGGCTGGAGTCCATGGCGGTGTAGCCGCCGCCGATGATGACCACGTGGTCCCCGACCCACTGCGGCTGCCCAAGGTTCGCGCGCTTGAGGAAGTCGACGCCGTAGATGACGCCCTCCAGCTCCTCGCCCGGAACGTTCATGGCGACCGGGTACATGCAGCCGGCGGCGACGAGGACCGCGTCATGCCGTTCGCGCAGCTGCTCGAGGGTGATGTCTCGCCCGATCTCCACGTTGTAGTGGAACTGCACTCCGTGCTTGGCGACCCAGTTCACGTCGAGCTCGATGACGTCTCGCGGCAGCCGGAAGGCGGGCACGCCGATGAGGGTCGTGCCGCCGCCCGAGGGAAGTGCCTCGTAGACGTGCACCTCGTGGCCCCAGCTGCCGAGCTCCTTCGCGGCGGCGAGGCCGGCTGGACCGGCGCCGATGACGGCGACGTTGCGGCCGGTTGGCGGCTGGACCACGACATTGTCCGGCATGTTGTTGGCGTAGTGCCAGTCGACCAGGAATCGCTTCATGGCCCGGATCGCCAGCGGCTTGTCGATGTCCGCGCGCCGGCAGGCCTTCTCGCACGGTGCCGAGCAGACGTAGCCGCAGATGGCCGCGACCGGGTTCGGGTCGCGCGCGAGGATGTAGCCCTCCTCGAAGCGACCCTCGGCGGCCAGCATCAAGTAGCCCCGGCAGTTCGTGTTGACCGGGCAGCCTTCCTGGCACTCGATGTTGCACTGAAGCCAGTCGACGCCAACCTCGGCGGTCTGGAACCTCAGCGGAATCGCGGTATCTGAGATCACGGCGTCGTGGTCGCTCTCCGGGCGGCTTTGCACGAAGGGGCTATCAAAGGAGCGGCGCCTCCGATGCTACCTGCTCGCGCGCGTGCGGCGCAAGGCGACGTGCTTTCACAGGCGCGGTCAGCTCGCGAAGTGCGCGGCCATGACGCGCCGGACGAGGGGTGCCGCGTCCGTGCCCCCGGTGCCGAGCGCGATGTAGGCCAGGATCGTGGCGACGCTAATGGTCGGGTCGTCCGCGGGAGCGAACGCGGGGAACCAGGCGTGCGGGTCGGGAGTGCCCGTCTCGGCGGTGCCCGACTTGCCGGCGACCGGGATTCCGAAGCCGGCAAAGGCGGCGGTCCCGGTGCCGTAGGGCAGCGTCGTCACCGCCTCGAGCGTGTCCGTGACGTAGGCGAGATCCTCCACGCTGACCGAGATCTCATGCGCCACGGTCGGCTCGACCGTCTCGATGACCGTCCCGTCGGGAAGCGTGGCGCTGGTGAGGATCCGCGGCGTCCAGAGCGTCCCGCCGTTGCCGATGGCTGCGTATGCATTCGCAAGCTGGAGGGGCGTGCCCAGGAACGCGCCCTGGCCGATGGCCAGCTGGACCTGCTCGAATCCCGAGTATCCGCCACGCCCGTGTTCCGCCAGCCAGGCGCCGTCGGGAACGATGCCCGTGTCCTCGACGAGGTAGGTGATGCCGGTGGCCGCGCCGAAGCCGAATTCGAAGAGGAGATCGGTCAGGGCGGTCTCGTTCTGCTGGTACACCGCGAACGCGAGGGGCATGTAGGTCGTGTTACAGCTGAACGCCATCGCCTGCGCCAGCGTGACCAGTCCGGGTAGCGTGTGGTTCATGTAGTTGCGGAAGGTGAAGTCGCCGTACTGCCAGGTGGGCGGGCAGGTCACCAGGCTCTGCGGCGTCGCGACCCCGGTCTTGAGCGCCGCAACGAGCGTGAACGGCTTGAACGACGATCCCGCCGGGTAGGCACCGAGCACCGCCTTGTTGAGGATCTCCCCGGCGCCGGCGGGAGTGAGCGCCTGGCCGCCGAGGGTGGTGCCGATGGTCATCGAGTTCGGATTGAAACCCGGCTGGCTGGCCAGCGCCCACACGTCTCCGCTCTTCGGATCCACGACCGCCGTCGCCGCCCCGGCATACGGCGTCAGCGCGTCCTGGGCAACCGCCTGGATCCCCGGCCGAAGCGTGATCTCGATGTCCGCGCCCGGCACCATCTCGGTCTCAAGGATGACCAACTCCGGCGCGTCGGGCGTGACCGCCACCAGGGTCCAGCCGGGCGTTCCGCGCAGCAGGTCCTCCGCTCCAGACTCGAGCCCGCTGCGTCCCACCACGTCGCCGGACTGGTAGCCCGTATCCGCCAGCGTGGACAGGTCCTCCGCCGTGACATCGCCGACGTAGCCGATCACCTGGCCGGCGAGCGCCTCCTGCGGGTAGACACGCGCCCCGTCCTCGCGCGTCTCGGCCCAGACGGTGCCGTCGGTGCCGAGGATCTTGCCGCGCTGCCCGAGCGAACGATCGAGCCGAAGAGTTCCCTCCGCCCCGAGCTCCGGAAACAGGATGGCGGGGCTCCAGCGGACGAGCCAGCCATCCCGACCGTTGACCATGGTCAGGTCACGTTCGAGGCTCAGCTCGCCGAACCGATCGGTGGCGACGGCAAGCTCGACCGGAACGGCCAATGCCGGGACTGGGCCTGCCAGCACTGCGTCCGGGTCGGGAGGCGTTGTCGGCGCCGCGCTCGGTGAGCTCGATTCGGCCGCGGTGGCGGACGGGTCGGCGGACGCCGCCGGGGTGGGGGTCGGTGCCGGAAAGTCCGCGGGCCGGCGCTCTGGTGCGAGCGAGGAGATCCTCGGATCGCCGGTCGTCGCCGAAAGCGAGGCCACGCCGGCCATCTCGGCGAAGGCTTCGTGGAGCTCGGTGAAGCGCTCGAGCGGGTAGCGCTCCTGCAGAGTCGGGTCGAGCGTCGCGTACATCGACGCATAGTCGCCCGCAGCCCAGGCATCGAGGTACTCGGCTGCCAGCGCGTCCGCCGCCTCTGGGGATGCCTTCGGAAATGACGTCGGTCCGGGTGTGGGCTCCGGCGTGGGCTGGTTGCTGCAGGCAGTGGCGAGAACGAGCAACGCGACCCATGCCCGGCTGCGGGGGTCGCGGCCGAGGCTCATCGGGCGAGGGTCACGCGCCGGAAGCCCTCCGCGGCCCGGTAGCCGGCCCGGTCGCCCAGCTCCTCGCTTCGGCGGCGGACCCATCTGGCGATCTCGTCGAACGACCGGAACTGGCTGCCGTGGTGCCTGAGCGCGTCGATCTTGCGCTCCATGGTGCCGCCGATATCGACGAGCTGGTTGGCCTCGTTGGTGCTCCACAGGAAGAGCTCGGCGACCTTCCAAGCCTCCAGGCCGGCCTCGAGATGCTCTCGGAAGTTCAGCGGGTCGCGGGCCGTGGGGAAGACCGCGTCGACGGTCGCCTGGCCGACGGCGCGGTGGTCGGGATGGTTCACCCACTCGTTGTTGACGAAGAGGACCGTCGGGTCGTGGGTCATGACGACTTCGGGACGGAACGAGCGGATGACGCGCGTGATCCGTTCCCGCAGTCGCAGCGACGGCTCCACCTGGCCGTCCGGCTCGTCGAGGAAGTCGACCCCATCGACGCCGATCTCCGCGGCCGCGGAGCGTTGCTCCCCCTCACGCAGCTCGGCGAGGGCCGCCACGTCGGTCGCCGGGTCGTCGCTGCCCTTATCCCCGCGGGTTGCCAGGAGATAGCGGACGGTGGCCCCCTCGGTGATCCAGCGGGCGATCGTGCCGGCGGCGCCGAACTCGATGTCGTCGGGATGCGCCGCGACGACAAGGACGCGCTCGGGAGTCGGCAGCTTATCGTCAGGCATCGGATCCGCGGTGATCCTAGCAGTCAGGCCACCCCGAGGGTCCGCCTGCCCCCGAGATCCAGCGGATGGGGCCGTTGCCGCGAGAGAGCTGGACCGGTGGCGTGCCCCGTCACCGGTATGCAGAGAGCGGAAGGGTTCCAGGGGACGACACGGCCCGCCAGGCGTAGCCGATGGGCGTGAAGCTCATCGGTCGCATGGCGGGCCCGGTACGTCCGTCAGCGTCCGGCCGCTCCCCGTTGTGCGGCCGGCTCAGGCGGTGCCCTCGCTCAGACGGCGCGCCGACCGCTGAGCAACTGGAACAGCAGCACGATGGCCGCGATCACCAGCAGCAGGTGGATCAGGCCACCGCCGATGCTGCCGATGAAGCCAAGGAGCCAGAGGACCAGCAGGATGGCGATGATCGTCCAGAGCATCGGGTTCTCCTCAAACCTTTTTTCGAATTCCCTCGGCGGTCGCCGCTCGAGGCGACCTGCGAGAGATCGCATCGCAGAAAGCGTGCCAGCCGAGCGTACGAGGGCTCACTCGCTCCGCGAGCGACGATCTCGAGGGCGATTTACGGGATCGGGTCCAGGATCACGGCAAACGCGAGGACGCCGAGGACGACGAGGAGGAGGATCGACGCGACCACCGCGCTGGCGGCCCACGCCGGCGGCTCCTCGTTCACGCGGCGAGCGCCTCGAGCAGCTGATCCACGTGGGCGGCCGGCTTGACCTGGGGCAACACCCGTTCGATCCGCCCGTCCTCGCCGATGATGAAGGTCGTCCGCTCCGTGCCGAAGTAGGTCCGTCCCGCGAAGGTCTTCTCGACCCAGACGCCGAACGCGTCCGCCACCCGATGGCCCTCGTCCGAGAGCAGCCGATACGGGAGGCTGTACTTCTGGCGGAACTTGACGTGCCGCTTCACGCTGTCGGGCGAGACGCCGAACACGTCAACGCCGGTCTCCGCCACGCGGGACCAGCTGTCACGGAGCCCACACGCCTGCGCGGTGCAGCCGGGCGTGTCGTCCTTGGGATAGAAGTAGAGGACGTAGCGGGAGCCGGCGAGGGTCTCGTTGGTGACGACCGACCCGTCGTCCGCGCTCATCTCGAAGGTGGGGGCCGGGTCGCCGGCGACGAGTCGAGTCATGGACAAGAGTCTACCGGGTCGTCAGCTCATCTCCTCGATTGCCATCAGCACCGGCGGCAGCTCGCGCGGCCGCATGCGAGTGGTAAGGGAGTCCGCGAATGCACCGATGGCGGCCTCATCCGCCTCGTCGAGTTCGTGACCGGCACCGTCGATGAGCTGCAGGACGGGCTCGTTGCCGGCGTCGGTCAGCACCTGAGCGAGCAGCAGCGACTCCTCGGGGTCTGACCACGCGTCGGACGTGCCGTGCGCCAGCACCGTGTCGCGGTGCAGCATCGTGGCCAGTGCAAGGTTCGGCGTGTGGATGGCCTGTTCCCACGCCGCGAGGCTGAGCTCGACCCGCTCCGGCCCCACATCGAGGGTCATCGTTCGCTCCCGCCGGTCGGCTCGCTCGATGAGCTCCTCGGTGCCGTGGTCCAGGGCCGCCACGATCGGATGCACGCGGTCGCGACCGCTCCGGCCCCGCTCCGCGACCCCCCGACGAAGCACGTCGCGATAGCCTCGAGCTGAGGCGCCGATCAGACCAACTGCGCCGATCGCCGGGTCGCCGATCGCCACGCTCAGGGCGATGACCGCCCCCTCCCCGTGGCCGACGATCGCCGTCCGGCG
>JAWVEN010000045.1:0-148283 GCA_033856675.1 Gaiellales bacterium
GAGTTATCCCGTGATGTGAAGGTAGTTGTCGCCGGGACGACCGGCGTCCGTGGCGACCTACAGCCCGGCTGCGGAGAACTACGCAACAGCCGTCGCGGGGATCCCGCAGTCCACTCCACGGAAACCCCGATGTCTTGAGCAGTTCGGTCGCGCATGATGTCCTTCGAGAAGGGGGCTTTATGGACCACAGCTCAACCGAGCGAATGGCGCGAGGCGATCGCATGGCCACAAGACTCAGAGGCCCATTGTTGAACGTCGTAATCGTGGACTCCCGTGGGTTCGACCGCTTGGCGCTCAGCCTCCTCTGCAGGGAGGATCCGGCGTTGCGGGTCGTGGCCATGGCCGAGGATCTGCAGGCGGCGTGCCATGCGCTGTCCGTGCGCAAAGGCGAGGCGGTGGCGCTCGTGGGCGATCGGCTGCTCCGCGACGCAGGCGCGATGGTCGTTGGAAGCCTCCGGCTCTGCGGGGGTGACGTACGCGTGTTGATGGTCGGAGTCGGGGAGGAGGAGGAAATGCGACGCGAGGCCACCAGGCTGGGCGTTGACGGTGTCCTCCAGCGCGACGGCGACAGCGTGACGCAGCTCGCGGCGATCTGGGGAGCGACAAGCGCCGTTCCCCGCTGGGGCAACGATGCCCCCTTGTCGCGTCCTCGCGGGTAGACCTCGTCAGCCGCCGGGCAGCGCCGGCTCCTGCTGCCGTGTGGCAGGGATGGTCGCGCGGAGCTCCGTCCCGCCACCGTCATATTCGCCGACCGCGAATGACCCACCGACCAACTCCACGCGTTCGCGGATGCCGACCAGGCCAAATCCGCCGCTGGGCCCCTCCGTTTCGCCGATGCCTATGCCGTTGTCCCTGACCAGCAGTTCGACGTGGTCGCCACGCTCGACGACGGACACCGCGACCGATGTGGCATCCGCATGCTTCAAGACGTTGGTCAGCGCCTCCTGGACGACGCGGTAGAGCGTGTCTTCCACCTGTGGATGAAGCCGCGTCGTTTCGGCACCGCTCGCGTAGGCGAGGTCGACGTGAAGCTGTACATCGATCGGGTTGCTGCTGGCAACCCGGGCCACCAGCGCCTCAAGCGCCGGGCGCACGCCGGCGTTGTCGAGGACGGGCGGCCGCAGGTCGTTGATCAGGCGGCGAAGCGACGCGATCCCGGCCGTGATCTGCTCCACCGCCTGGTTCAAGATGTCCGCAACCACCGCCGGGTCCTTCGACCGTCGCGCCGACGACAGGATCAGCTTCAGGCTGGCCATGTCTTGAAGGGTCTCGTCATGGAGCTCTCGAGCCCAGCGCCGGCGCTCGTTCTCGGAAGCTTCGATGCCGCGCTTTAGACGCTGCTCGGCCACGTTTCGGCCAGTCGCCACGGCCGTCGCGCCGCTGCTGGCAAATGCCTTTAGCACCCGTTCGGTCTCCTGGCTGAACTTCGCCGCGTCCAGCGGATCAAGCGCACACAGGACGCCCACCGACTCTCCGCGGTACACCAACGGCATGATCAGCGCAGCCGTGCCCTCGATACCTTCCACCGGCATCGCGGGCGGCCCTGCGGGATCACCACCGAGGTGCAAGGGCTGTCTCCGCTCCATTACCGCCGCAGCGACAGATCCGGCGAGCGGGACGACACGCTGCTCGAGCGAGCGGTCGAGCTCGCCGGCCACCGCGTTGATCGTCAGGGCCCCGCCGCTCTCCAACGCGATGAACATCGATCGGGCGTCGATCAGCGCACGACCCCGCTTTACGATCAGCTCCAGAATGCGGCCGAGCTCCGTCTCACCGCCAACTGCGAGGGCCACCGCGAGGGATGCCTCGAATGCCGAAACCGCGCGCTGAAGCTCGTCACGGCGTTCGGTAGCGTCCCGATACAGGCGAGCGTTGTGGATCGCCGCGCCGGCCCATTCGGCGAGCACCAGCACCGCCTGCTCGTCGGCCGCATCGAAGTCACCGCCGTCCTTCTCGGTCAGATAGAGATTCCCGTAGACCTCGTCGCGGATTCGGATCGGCACCCCGAGGAAACTGCTCATCGGCGGATGACCAGCGGGGAAGCCGTATGACTGAGGGTGGTTTCCGACCTCAGAGAGCCGCAGGGACTGGGGGTCGCTGATCAGGACGCCCAGTACGCCGTGGCCGCGGGGCAGATCTCCGATCAACTGGTGTGTAGCCTCGTCGATGCCGCGGGTGAGGAACTGCTCCAATATGTCACCACCCTCGTTCAGAACGCCGAGAGCCGCATACCGGGCACCCGTCAGGTCGCGTGCCGCCTCGAGTACGCTTGCCAAAACCGATTCGAGTTCCAGTTCGGAGGCCAAGGTGCGCCCGACCTCGAGCAATCTGCGAAGCCGGGTTTCATCGAGCCCATCGCTGTCGAGCCTGGCATCCATGCCTCAACCCCCTCGCGGCGGATGATCGTACATGGCCTGACAGAGCGCGTGCCAGGCGGCTACTGACGCTCCAGCATGCCCTGGTCCACGGCGTACTTGACGAGATCCGCTCGCGTGTGCAATTGCAGCTTCTGCATGACGTGTGCGCGGTGTGTCTCCGCCGTGCGGACGGAGATGAAGAGGGTGCCGGCGATCTCCTGGTTCGTGTGCCCTTGCGCTAAGAGGCGAAGCACGTCGCGTTCACGGTCGGAGAGTGGGTCGGCGTCGGCGGCCGCCCGCTCGTGCATGTCGGCGTCAAGCATCCGTGCGCCCAGCTCCGGATGGAGGTAGCGGCCACCCTTTGCCACTTCGCGAACGGCCGTGATGAGCTCCTCTTCAGCGGCGTCCTTAAGGACATATCCGCTTGCCCCGTTGGCGAACGCACGCCGGACATGGGGCGGGTCCTCCTCCATCGAAAGTATGAGCACTCGCCCATCCGGATTCTCCGCCTTCAGTTGGGGGATGGCGTCGACACCGTCCCCGTCGGGAAGGGCGACGTCGAGCAGGATCACGTCGGGGAGGTGTCGGCGGGCCTTGAAGACGGCGTCGCGGATGTCTCCAGCCTCATCGACGACCTCGATCCCATCCTCCGACTCAAGGAGCATCCGGAGGCCCGCGCGGACGACGCGGTGATCATCGACCAAGAGAACCCGTAGTTGCCCGTCGGTCACGTCCCGGAAGTATCGCTGACTTCGATCGTTGCGCCCGGTACCCCGCATCCAGTCGCGCGCTCGAGCCTGCGACTGAAGCCGCCTCGGTGGAGTGGACCGTCGTGGACTCGACGGTGCTCGCCGGCATGGCAAGCACCGGACATGTAGCAGGCGAGACGCGATCCAAGGTCGGCGTCGGACTGGACGCGGTCGCGGTCGTCGCCGCCGCGTTTTGCCTGCATATTCGGATACCGCGATCCAGCCGTCCTCCGAAAAGCGTCGTGTCAGCATCACCGCAGGGCTGCTTCTACCTCAAGCGGGTACCGCCAGTAAGTCGCGGTTCTTCACCTTCACCCAGCCACGTCGCCACGTTTGGTACGAGCCGCTGAGCCGATTCGCGACGACGCCCTCCAAGCCGCGCTTGCGCGCCGAAATCCGGGCCAACAACGAGCAGTTGGTTGCCTCGGGCGCCTCTCCACAAAAAGGGCGCGCCGATCTCGTCCCCCTGTGAGACCATCGGTCAGGCGAACTCGCCGTACGCGCTCAGGCCTGGGCTTCGAGCTCGCGCTGGAGGGCCATGTGCGCGCTGCGCACACTGGCCGCTGACCATCCCGTGCCGCCATGCCGCAGAAGCTGTCGGGTGCCGCGCTTGGCGCGGCAATGTCTGAACGACTCTGAGCTTGCCTGGCTCGAACTCGTTTTCCAAAACGGCGTCCACGACGTCCCTGCCGGACAACGATGACCAGTTAGGTGCCTCGAGCGTCGCTCCCAGAAAGGCGAGCTTGTACGCTAGATTGGCGTGGTGCTATTGTTTACTTCGTTGGCCTCCAGACCGCTGGGCCGGCCCGCATTCTGATCATGGCCCCTGGTTGCCCCGTTGGTTAACTTGGAGCACTGCTCAGATGTCACCTCGCACAGGCGATAAGGATCGTTTTTCCACTGCACATGAGCGTGAGCTTGTGGAGCAGGTGGACGGTCTGAAGGGTTCGCTTGCCCGGTCGCAGCGTACGTTGAAGCGTCTGAAGGTCAAGGCAGCGGCGGACACGCTGACTGGGCTTGCGAATCAGCGAACGTTTCATGAGCGGCTGGATGTGGAGGTTGAGCGCGCGCAGCGCTACGGTCGAGCGCTGTCTGTGGCATGTGTCGATGTTGACGCTTTCAAGGACGTGAATGACGCGTTTGGCCATCAGGTGGGTGACAGGCTGCTCACCGAGGTCGCGGAACAGTTGCTCGCGGCTGCGCGGGATTCGGATCTCGTGGCACGTCTGGGCGGGGATGAGTTTGCTGTCCTGTTGCCCGAGACGACGGCTGCGGAAGCGGAGGTGGTGGCGCAGCGAGCGCATGAGCTGGTACGCGTCGATCTGGCCGGTGCTGGCCCAAGCATTACGGTGTCGGTTGGGATCTGCGACCTCGAACATGCCTCGACTGCGTTGGAGCTCGTTCGCTATGCGGACAGGGCCCTTTACTGGGCAAAGAACCACGGCAGCGACGCTGTGTGGCGCTACAGCCCCGAGGGGGTCGTCGACCTTTCGGACAAACAACGAGCAGCGCGGCTTGCCCGAAATCAGGCGCTTGCGGGGCTTCGGGCTCTCGCTCGCGTTGTCGACGCGAACGGGCAGTTTTCAGCTCTTCACTCTGAGCGAGTCGGGAGTCTGGTGAGCAGGCTCGCCGTCGCGCTTGACTGGTCGCCCATTCGAACGGCGGCGCTGCACGAGACCGCACTGATCCACGACATCGGCAAGCTCGCCTTGCCAGACGCTCTTCTGCTCAAGCCGAGTGCCCTGAGCGCGAGTGAGTTTGACTTGGTCAAGACTCATGCGGCGCTGGGGGCGCAGATGGCAAGCGGGGTGCTAAGCGATGAGCAGACTTGTTGGCTTCGCGGTCACCACGAGCGCTTCGACGGGACCGGCTACCCCGACGGTCTCGCCGGCGAGGACATCCCCGACGGCGCTCGCCTTCTCGCGCTTGCCGACAGCTGGGATGTGATGACCAGTGAGCGCCCCTACGCGCGGATTATGCGCCCCACGGAAGCACTCGAGGAATGCAAGCGCGGCGCCGGCGGACAGTTTTTTCCGGACCTCATCGACGTCCTCACCGGTCCGGCGTTCGAGCGGACGCTCCGCGTCTTCGCCAATGAGCAGTCCGCCCGCGACGGCAATGAACGACGCCTCGAAGACGCCCCCGGTCCGGCATTCGTGCTCCGCTGTGAATGCGGCGCGGAAGACTGCGCCGCCGAAGTCACCGTCCCCGCGCGCGAGTACCGCTCCATCCGAGCCTACACCCGCCGCTTCATAGTCCAGAACGGCCACGAGCTTCCCCACGACGAGCAAACCCTCACCGCGACCGCTCTTTACACCGTCGTCGAGAAACCATGAGCTAGGGTCGCCCCTCGCGGCCGTCATCAACGCGCCGCCTGTAATGGTCGGAATCACGCATCAACCGGGCCGGCACCACTGTTGTGATGGCCACGAACGACCGCGAGATGGTCGACAAGATGCGCCGCCGTGTTGATCCAGCTCGAGGAAGCCCGCGTGGTGCGCGACCAGCGCCGCGGCGGCTATGCGTAGCTTGCGGGGTAAGTCGATTCTGGAGACCCGGGGAAGCGCGCCTGTACCGACGCGCATGCAGGACCTCGACGAGGCCCTCAGGCGCTACCTAGCCTTGGGGGTCGATCCAGAACGAGAAGGAGTCGCTGGAACTCAACACCACAGCAGGTAAAGCGGGTGGAGGCGCAGACGGCGGCAGGCAACGTGGCCGTCTCGGCGCAGCTACCTGGGACGTACCAGTGGCTGATGGTGCCTGAACAGGCCACGCCGAAAGACGCGGTCACGTGGCAGACAATCCGGCTCTTTTGGCCAGGAGGGGCTTGCGGTGCGAGCCAGCAAGAAATTTCGCAGCGATGAGCTGCTGTTGCCGGTGTTTGCCGCCACCCGACTTCGAATGGAGCTCGACAATATCCCCCTGTGGCGCGGCAATCACGTCGAGGTCAAGCAGCTCGTCGAGGACTACTGCCGGTACCCGTACCCCTCGCGGTTCACCACACCTTCCGTGTTGGTGCGGGCGATCACCGATGGGTGGATTGCTGACCTGGGAGACTGAAGCGTTCGCCTACGCCGATGGCTACGACGAAAGCTCAGACCGCTACGTCGGGCTACGTGGAGGCACTCATGTGATGCTTGATCACCAGGCATCAGGATTGCTGGTGAAACCGGACGTCGCTCGACGGCAGATCGACGCAGAGGCGCCGCCAAACATAAGCGGACATTGCCGCCAGAGGGCGACCTACCTGTGCTGCCTGTGACTCCTAGGGGTGAGTCTCCCGCCACTCCGGCGCCGTGACGCTCCCACGGTCGGTTGTGCTCGACACCACCCGAGTCGGCCGTGACGCGAGCAGGATCGCCGACGAGGTGATCGTCCACTTCGCCGGGCTTGGTCGGGGCCACTGTGAAGGTGACGCTGGAGCTCGAAGCCCAGATCCCCGATGGAGTGCCCGAGAACGTTGTCCGCACCGTCACCGAGAACGGCCGCACGCTCGGATTCACAAGCCACGACTTCGAGGCCGAGTAACCTAACCGGCGGGTCATAAGCCTGATCTCCCCGGCAGGTCTCAGTCGCGGTTTCGCCCCTTTCCTTGTGTCTTTTGCAGCGCTCGACGAGGCCCGTGCAGAAACGTGATTCCTTCGTCCTTTCACGCACGGAGAACTTCGATCGGCGGCACAACCAGCACCGCGAACCCATCGGTTGTCGGCCGATCGAGCAATACGGTGACGCGCTCACCATGGCCGAGCCGCGTCGAAACGACCATCACCGTTCCCACCAGGCCTCGTCGAAACCGACCCTTGCTACGCGGGGAAGGAGCGAGCTGCGTTACCGACGCTGTGGAGTGATTGAAGCGATGGAACCTGGGTGGCTGGACGGTCACCACATGGAAGCGCTCGCGGCTCGCTGAGCTGCTCGGCTGGCATCGAGGCGGTACGGGGGAGGACGCGCGCGCCGCCGCTCCGCGGACAATCAGTCTGACCCGCCTTGATTCCCATGGAGTCGCCGTTCGACGCGACCCACGGCCGCGGTCAACAGTGCCCCCTCCGACTCGTGTGGTAGCGACAAGGAGCGAATCGGCCCCGCTTGCTGGCGCGAGGGCAAAGAAGGCCGGAGCGATGCAATGCTGGCTCCGCCGGCCGCGGTTAGTGCTGCGCGGCGCGTCTCTGCGCCAGGTAACTCCTGGGCAGGCCCCGCGAGCGGCTCGGGGCTGGTGCCGCTGATGGCGATGCTGCGGCACCAAGCGGCACAACGCGCAGGCGTCGACACCGCTGCTCGTGTCGGCCAGAAGCCAGGAGGACATCCTGTATCGCGACGAGCTCACGTCGCTGGCAGGGCTCGAAAGCGTGCAGATTCACTACACGTTGACCCGTTCCCAGCCGGACGGCTGGACGGGGTTCACCAGGCGAGTCGACGACGAGATGCTCGCGGCTATCGGACCGGCTCCCGCCGAGCAGCCGCGAGCGTTCGTCTGCGGCCGGACGCCGTTTGTCGAGCGCACCGCGGACGTGCTCGTCGGGCTCGGTCACAACCCACTCGCCATCCGCACCGAAGGATTCGGCCCCACCGGAGGATCGACCAGATGACCATCCAAGCACTCCGGCTCGACGGCAACGCGATTGCGGGCGTCCTCTACGAGGTCTTCGGCACCGAGCTGACGACGTTGTGGCGCCCCTGCCACTCGTGCCGAACCCCCAACATGGTCGGCGCCTACCACGTCTACCGCGGTGCCGGCGCGGCCCTTCGGTGCCCTGTCTACATCGACGTGGCACTCACGATCGCGAGCCTTCCCGACCGCCACGTGGTTCGCCTGTACGGCATATGGGTGCTCGAGATCCCGCGATCTTGAGTCGTCCTTCTGGCGTTCCGGTTTCGGAAGTCCTCTCGCTGCATGGAACGGATGCCGATGGACCCGGTGAGGCAGCTGTTTCCCGCCTCTCTGCAACTGAAGGGGTCATGAAGATGCGCAAGCTCTTCCTCCTAGCCGGCACGCTCAGCGTGCTCTCCGCCACGTCCGCTTTGCCGGCCGGCGCGGCTACACCGACAACCTTCGAGGTCACCGCGGGTGCGCTGTCGATCAGCGCCCCGACCGCCAGCGTGTCACTCGGAACGCAGGTCGCCTCGAACGGTTCAAGCACAATCTCCGGCCCGCTCGGTGTCGTCACTGTCTCCGACCTGCGCGGTGGCTCGACGACCTGGGTGTCGTCTGTGATCTCGACGTCGTTTACTCCCACTCCGACAGGCACGGCGAACCCGGCCAGCAACGTCAGCTATGCCGCTGGCACGATTACCCAGTCGGCGAACCTCGTCGCGACCGGGGTCGACGCAGCGAACCTGACCGGGGTATCGCCGGTCGTGAACGGCACCAGTAGCGGAGTCAGCACCGGCAGTTGGAACCCGAGCATCTCGGTGTTCGTGCCGGCGAACTCCGCCCCCGGGATCTACTCGGCAACGATCACCCACTCGGTCGCATAACCGCATGCGCGAGCGAATCACCCACGGCAGCCTGATCGCCGTGTCGTTGCTCGCCGGGATTATCGTCCCGGCGAGCAGCGCACTCGCGGCGGCGCCGCACCAAACCATCGCAGCCTCGGGTAGCATCGGGATCCGGCTTGTAGACGTGCCGGCGGGTTCTCTCGACGATCCCCGCGCCCGGTCATACATCGTCGATCAGCTGGCACCGGGGACGGTCATCCGCCGCCGTGTCGAAATCACGAACAGCACGGGTTCGACCGCTGACGTGGCGGTCTACCCGGCCGCCGCCACCTCCAGCCGGGGCACGTTCGCGTTCGCTGCCGGTCACAGCCAAAACGAGGTCTCCGGCTGGACATCCGTGAGCCGAAACGCCCTGCGCTTGGCACCAGGCAGCAAGGCGTTCGACACGGTGACCGTCAACGTGCCGAAGGACGCCTCGGCCGGCGAGCGCTACGCCGTGATCTGGGCGGAGGTATCCGCGCCGGCACCGGATGCCGGTGGAGTCACGCTCGTGAACCGCGTCGGTATCCGGATGTACCTCTCGGTCGGGCCCGGCGGGGCGCCTGTGTCGAGCTTCGCAATCGGTGCGCTGAGCGCTGAGCGCTCGGCGAGCGGGGAGCCGCGCGTTGTCGTGAACATCCGCAACAACGGACAGCGCACACTCGGTATCAGCGGCAGCCTGACGCTCTCCGACGGCCCAGGTGGGCTGCGGATCCTGCCGGTCCCGGTCGAGCTCGGAACGCCTCTCGGCCCCGGCGATTCGAGGCGGCTCACGGTGCGGCTGGACAAACGTCTCCCTGCGGGCTCGTGGCGAGCGCACATGCGGCTGCGGAGCGGACAGATCGAACGAGCAGCCGCGGCGACGATCAGGTTTTCCCCGTCCCCGGCGACGATCGTTTCCGATCGATCCGGCCAAAAGCTGCTCGCCGTGGTTGCCCTCCTCGTGTGCATGGCGATGGTTGCCTTTGCGCTCCTGCTCTTCCGTTGGGTGCGTCGAGGACCTCGCGCAGCAGGCCAGGCCGAGGTCTCCACGTCGCAGCCCGGATGACACCGTGATGCTCGCCGCCGCCCATACAGGAATGTGGAAGCGCTGGTATGTGGTCATGACGAATCACGACGGCACGTTGGTGACCGGCGAGTCCGGGCCGTACGCATCCCGCCGGGCGGCACAGGCCGCCGAAGGTTTCTGCGACGTGGGCCACACGCACGTCGAATACCGTCATCGAGCGCCCTACCGACCGCAGCCAGCGCCTCCGGCGGTGCCGTTTGTGAGAGGCTGATGGCCGATAAGCACGCCTGCCGGCTTTGACGCGCTCGCCGTCATCGGCAACGGCATCATCGGGCACGGCGTCAGCCAGGTGAACCTCGGACGCGCGACCGACAACATCCGCGCGAGCCTGGCCGACTTCGAGCGCCACGGGCTCGTCACGGCGGAGGAGGCGGACGCGGCGGTCGGCCGGATCCGGACGAGCACCGATCTCGCCGATGCGGCAGTTCGTGATCGAGGCGGTCACCCACGACACGCCGCTCAAGGTCGGCCTGTTCGAGGAGCTCGAGGGGATCTGCGATCATGTAGCGCCGGCGGACAACGTTGCACTTCTCGCCATGGAAAAATCTGGAAGCCGAAACCCTGTTGCGGCGCCGTCCGGTGCCTCCTCGTCTTGTGGTAGACATTCTGGCGATGGTGCCAAGTACAATCCAGCTCGTTGCCGCCCACACACCGCACGCCTGATCCCGCCTCGACGGCGTTACGGATCCTGATCGCCAACGAGCGCGAGGATCGGCTGGCTCGCATCGCGAACATCGTGACGGCACTTGGTCACGAAGTCATCTCACGCGAGTTGGAGGTTTCGGACGTCGCTGCGGCAACGGAGCGCGACCACCCGGATCTCGCGTTCGTCGGTCTGGGTGTGAGCGGAGAACACGCACTTGACATGATCTCCGAGATCGTCCGCGAGGCTTCGTGCCCCGTCATCGCGCTGCTCGAATCTGACGATCCGAGCTGGGTGAACGAGGCGGCCAAGCGCGGGATCTTTGCCTACATCGTCGATAGCAGCCTCGACGAAATGCAAAGCGCGATCAACATCACGCTACGGCGTTATGCGGAGTACGCCGGTCTCGAAGGGGCGTTCGCCCGGCGCGCGGTGATCGAGCGGGCGAAGGGGATCATCATGTCCCGCCAGGGCGTCGACGAGCAGCGGGCCTTCGAGCTTTTGCGCTCTCAGTCGCAACGCAGCGGGCACAAGGTCTACGACGTCGCTCAGGCCGTGCTGGAGAGCCACCTCCTGCTCGTCCGGAATGCGCCGAGCTAACATCTTCGCCATTTGGCATTAAGTACATCGCCCTGCTATATTGTGCCTGCACAGCATGCGTAAACGCCCGTGCGTTGTGCAGGTGGGAGCCCAACGTGGGCGGCTCCCCGCGCATCACCCTCCCTAATCCTCTGGTGGGCCGGACGTCTGCGACCGGAGGAGTCAGTGTCATGGCGGATGCGGAAGCCCGCGGCGTCCACAATGGACGACCTGATACCAGGGTTACCGATTTGCTCAATCAGCAAGTCGCGTTGCGCGAGTTGGCGATCGCCGTGGGCGAGATGCGCGCGCCGGAGGTGATCTACGAGCTTGTCGCCAAGGAAGCCGCCGGCGTCGCCGGTGTCGACTCCGGCTCCGTTGTTCGCTTCCGCGCTGACGGCGTCGGCGAGGTCGTCGGCTCCTGGCGGATGGGAAGCAGCCAGACGGGGAGCCTGATCCCGCTGGACGGCACCGAGGGCGTTGCGGTCGTTGCCCGGACGGGGCGCCCCGCACGGACGACGGGCTCCGAGGTGTCGGAGGTTGTCCGGGGGCCGATGCAGGCGTCGTCGACCGGGCAGTCGTTCCTCGGTGGAGTCGCCGTTCCGATCCGCGTACGCCGGGAGTTGTGGGGCTCTCTGCTCGTGGCCGAGCGTCCCGCCGAGGGGATGGCTCCTGACGTGGAGGAACGGCTCGCAATCTTTGCCGACCTTGTCGGCCTTGCGATCACGAACACCGATGCGAGTGCGCGTCTCTTGTCGCAGGCCACAAGCGATCCACTGACGGGCCTCCTCAATCATCGAGCGTTCCAGGAGCGGGTCGAGAGCGAGGCCGGCCGCGCGCAGCGCTATGGGCGGCCGCTGGCGCTCGTGCTCCTCGACCTCGATCATTTCAAGTGCATCAACGACGCCTACGGTCATCAGGCGGGGGACGCGGCGCTGATGCAGGCCGCGCGCCTCCTTCAGGACGGGGCGCGCGCCGGCGACGTCCTCGGGCGGATCGGTGGCGATGAGTTCGCGTTGCTGTTGCCCGAGACGAGCGCAGAGGACGCGCTGCCGATCGCCGAACGCTGGGCGGCGCAGTTCCGCGCCGCGCCGGTCGGCGTAGCCGTCCACCTGACGATGTCGGCCGGCGTGTGTGACCTCACCCATGCCAATGGAAGCAGGGAGCTCCTGCGGCTCGCGGATGCCGCGCTCTACTGTGCGAAGAGCCAGGGCCGCGACACCGTCGTCGCCTACTCGCCCGAGACCGTGGAGGACGTTCCCGACAGGGACCGCGCGGACCGGATGGAGCGGATGCAGGCGCTGGTCGCGATCCGCTCCGTGGCCCGCTTGATCGACAGCAAGGAGTCGCCGGGCCAGGACCATTCCGAACGAGTCGCCGCCATTGTGCGTCAGTTGGCAGAGGCGGCGGGCTGGCCCCCGGCGCGAGTCGCGCAACTTGTCGAGGCTGCGGAAGTTCACGATATCGGGAAGGTCTGCGTCCCCGAGGATGTCCTGCGCAAGCCGGCAGTGCTGACTGCGACCGAGTACGAGCTCGTCAAGTCGCACCCGGCGGTCGGCGCCCAGATGGCGCGCGTCGCCCTCAACGAGGAGCAAGCCCTTTGGATCCACCATCATCATGAGCGCTTCGACGGCGCGGGATATCCCGGCGGTCTGGCGGGCGCGCAAATCCCCGAGGGTGCCGCGCTGCTGGCGTTGGCCGACAGCTGGGATGTCATGACCACGGTGCGCAGCTATAGCTCGGCCAAGCCCGAGGCGGAAGCACTGGTTGAATGCCTCTCGCTGGCCGGGACCCAGTTCAGCCCGGCGGCATGCGCTGCGCTCGACACCATCATCTGACGGGCCCTGGACGCTCTGGCGGCGAGGGAACACAGCTTGTGACTTCGAGGGTCACGAAACTGGCCCCGATAGCCATCGAGATCAGGCACCTCCGCTAGTTCATGACCGTGGCCGAGGAGTTGCTCTTCACCCGTGCGGCTGAGCGTCTGCACATCGCCAACCCGCCGTTGTCGCAGGCAATCCGCAAGCTCGAGGACGGCCTCGGAGTTGCGCTGCTCATGCGCACCAGTGGATTGCGCTGTCTCTGAGGCACGCCGGGCCGGAGCGGACGATATGTCCCTTCACATCGGTTGCATCCCGCAGCTCCCGCTCGGACGTCTCCGGCAGTCTCTGGGCGACCTGCGGACCCGCTCGTCCGGCCCACAGTGTTCGCGTGAGCTACCTGTTGTCGCTCGAACAACCCCGCCGCCTGCATGCCGGCGAGCTGGACTTCGCGATCATCCATGCCGTGGAGCACGACGGCATCGAGGCGGTGCCGCGCTTCACAGGAGAGGCGCTGGTCGCGCACATCCCAGCCGGGCACCGGTTTGCAAACTGCGACGTCATCGCTCCCCAGGACGTCGTGGGTGAGACTCTTGTGTCGTTTCCGGTCGAGGCGAACCCGGCAGTTCACCACACCTATTGAGTGCGATGTCTGACGTGGGCTACGCGTTCGTGCAGGCCGTCGAGTGAAGCACGGTGAACGACCAGTTCGCCAAGATAGTCTTTTCGGTGTGACAAGACCACCGCCAGACCCGGTGCGAGGTGCGGACGCAGCCAGGAAACTCAAAGCCTTGGGCGTCAAAGGCGTCCTCGTCAAAGCGGCAGAGCTCGGTTACATCACACAGGTTACGTGCCGGATGCCCGAGTGCTTTTGTCCCGAAGAGCTGGGCGGTGCGTGCTATTTCGAACCGGTCACCACCGAACTGACCGACTGGATGCCGACCCACGAGCATTTCCCGCGCTCAAAGCGAGAAGGTGGCCATAGACGCGTCGACAACGCAGTCCTTGCCCACCGCCTCTGCAACAGGATCGACTATTCGATATCCGTGGGGCGGTCGTACGCGAGAGATCTCGAGCGAGTCAGAAAAGCTCGCGAGGCGGCCGCCGGGAGCTAGCAGGTGGCGGCGCGAGGTCGTTTCGCTGAACCAGCCGGCGGGAGAGACCGGGGTCGAGCTCGGCGACGCGCTCGCCGATGCGGACATCGACTTCGCCGAAGGCCTCGAGGAGCGATCGGAGAAGGAGCGCATCGCCCGCGCCTTGGCTGTCCTCCCCTACGAGAGCCGGAGGGTGATCGAACTGCGCTTCGGCTTCAACGACGGGGTCGAGTATTCGCTACGGGCAGTTGCCCAGTGCATCGGATCGACCATCGCTCGCGTAAAAAGTCTGGAGGAGGACGCCCTCGCGGCCTTGGCGGAAGCACACGGCGGTGCCGCCCTCGCCGGTGCCGCATGAGGCCGGAGCTTCCCGCCAGGGGATGTGTAAGAGCGGAGATTGGGCAGTGAGGTAGGAGTGACAGAGCCAAAGGCTGAAAGGAAAGGCGCTCGAGCCGCTTTCATCGCCCTCCTTCTCCTACTCGGGCCGCTGGTGGTCGTCTTGGATCGGGTCGATGCGGTCGGAGGGTTGACGCTGTTCGTCTTTTCCGGTGTGGCACTGCTTCCGCTTGCGTGGTTGATCGGGGAGGCAACCGACAACCTAGCGCTCCACACTGGTCCGGGCATCGGAGGATTCCTGAACGCGACATTCGGGAACGCGCCAGAGTTGATCATTGCGATCGTCGCCGTCGCCGATGGCTTGACCGAGATCGTTCGGGCATCGCTTGTCGGTTCGATTGCCGGCAACCTCCTGCTTGTCCTCGGCTTCACGCTTCTCTTCGGCCAGACGGGCTCGATCGATCGTCGATCCGCCTACATCTCGCTCGCCCAGGTCGGGTTCGCGACGCTGGTCGTGCTTGTCGTCGCCGTGCCTGGATTCCACGGCGATCCCGACCGCCGCTCCCTCGCTGAGCTTTCGCTCCTTCTCGCCGCGCTGCTGTTGATCGTCCGCGTGGCGGTGACTCGCTATGCGCTCCGCCGCCAGCGGCAATTCCAACGGCCGGCGGTGCCCGCGGGTGCTGGCTGGCCGTTGCCTACCGCCCTGGTCGTACTCGGTCTGGCGACAGTCCTCACCGCCTTCGTCAGCGAAGCCTTGGTCGGAACCCTGCAGGCCTTTGCACAGACGGCACACCTCTCGCAGTTCTTCGTCGCCGTAGTGATCGTCGCGATCGTCGGAAACGCAACTGAGCACGGCAGCGCGGTGCTCCTGGCCCGACGAGGAAGGGTCGAGCTGGCTGTGGAAATCCCTCTGGCCTCGAGCGCCCAAATCGCTGCCCTCCTGATCCCGCTCATAGCTCTCATCTCGTGGGGATTTGAACCGCTCGCCCTCAGCTTCCGACCCATCGAGCTCGTGGCGATGGCGACCGCGGCTGCCCTCCCCGCCCTCGTTCTGCGGTCCGGCAGAACGATCCGCCCCGGCGGAGCGATCCTCCTGGTCGGCTATGCGGTTCTCGCCGCTGCGTTCTACATATCCGGCGACCGCTGAAACGGTCCAGCCAGGCTGCCGATGCGAGTGAAGCTCGGTCAGTTCGTAAGCGTCACATAACGGTCGTTATCGAGCGTATTCTCGCCCCCGCCTTGGGCCGCGATTCGCTTCTATGAACCGGGCGTCGGCCGCGACAGCGCGTGAGGCTGGTGGCTGTGCTCTTATGTCCCGCCTGCGAGTTCAGGCGACGTCGCGCCGGCGGAGGAGCCAGCCGGACAGGATGACGAAAACCGCGGTATACGCGCCGATGCCAGCAGCGCGTGGGGTGTGCTCACGAACGGGCCGGAGAAGGCTCCGGCCGTCGCCCGCGGCGCGTCTGGCCGGTCTCCGAAGAGGCCCGCAGCCGTCGGCACCGCCTCTCACGGTGGTACACCGGTTCGAATCCGGTATGCGGTTAAGCCATGCGCCCGGCACGATTCGAACGTGCGACCTCTGCCTCCGCAGGGCAGCGCTCTATCCCCTGAGCTACGGGCGCGTACTCAAGCTGGGAGCGGCTTTGCGGCACGTTCGCCGCTGAGCTGCTTTGATCCCTCGCGCTTGACCTGGGGATTCTACCCGTGAAGGTCAGGTTCCGGCCGCGTCCAGCCTCGCGGCGCAGGACGCGGAGCCCAGCCCGGTGTGCGGATGGCCGGCCCCAGCACCATCCCACGCGAGGACTGCCCTTGCTCGTCCAGAGCGCTGGGAATCGCTTGTCGCCACGGCGCGACCATAGAAGCGAGAAGGCGTTCTTCGAGCGAAGGACGCCGGGATGGTTAGCATCGCGATGCCCTCCTCGATGGTCTGCGGGGAGCGGCCCTTCGCGTGGATCAGCGGCAGTGCGGCGCCGGGCGCGACGTTCAGCGTCTCGCTTCCGGTGTCGATGCCGGTCACGAAGTACGCGGGGACGTCCGGCCTGTCGACGTTCTCGGTCGCGGTGAATGCACTTCGGCTGCGTCGGATCCGTCTCGGCGACGCCGCGGCGACCGCGATGGCCCACCGGCGGCATCGATTTCTGCGCGGGCACCAGGCCCCGGTCGATGACGATCACGACGCGTGACCTGACATCCCGGCGATCTCGGCGTAGTCCGCCGTCACACCCCTGCCGGCAAGCCGTGGCGCGTCAAGACGCGGTCGTAGTTCAGCCGAAGGAGCTCGATGACGTCAAGGATGTCCGCGTCGCCCTCAATCGCGCGCGCGCCGTAGCCGGGCTTGCCGGGAAACAATGGGTGGTAGTCGATGCGGCCCTGCTCGAAAAGGCCCGCCCAGACGTCCTTCGGGAACCCGAAATGCGCCACGCGATCGCCGTGCAGGTGCCCGATCTCCCGCCGGCCGACCGTAAACGAAAACTCGCCCCTGCTGCCCGGCCCTGCCGTGACGCCCGGCCAGGACGTGACCTCCTCGATGATCTGCTCGCTCGCTGTCTGTGTCGCGCTCATGGCGTTCTCCTTTCGGAACACGGATGAGCTCCATGCTACAAGCTCAAGTGAACTTGAAGTCAAGAACCACCGCGGGTACGCTTCCCCACGTGCTCCAGCTGCTGACCATTGGCGAGGTGTCGCGGCGAAGCGGCGTCGCGGCGTCGGCGCTTCGCTTCTACGAGGAGCGCGGGCTGATCGCGTCCGAGCGGGCCGGGTCGGGGCACCGCCGGTATCCACGCACCATCCTGCGGCGCATCGCGTTCATCGTCTTCGCCCAGCGCGTGGGGCTGTCACTTGACGAGATCGGCGCGGAGCTCGCAAAGCTCCCTGCCGACCGCGCACCCACGCGTCGCGACTGGTCGCGGCTCTCGCGGATGTGGAGCTCGCGGATCGACCAGCGAATCGCCGAGCTGGAGCGCCTCAAAGCCGGCCTGGCCGAGTGCATCGGTTGCGGTTGCCTCTCGCTCGACCGCTGCAAGCTCGCCAACCCAGGCGATCGGGCCGCCGGGCTCGGCTCCGGGCCGCGCTACTGGGTCGCAGACCGGCCGGCGTAGCCGCTCACGGCGGCGGCGGGGGTGGCGGTGGCGGCGAGTAGGAGTCGTCCTTGCGGCCCCAGGCGCGCGCCACTGTCTTCGGGTCGACGACGTTAACATGCTGGGGGATCGCATCGAGGATCTGCAGGTAGTCCACCCAGCAGTAGCGCTCGACGTCTCTCGACCAGTGCAGCTTCCAGTTGGGGCTGGTGCAATCCCACGCATCGGCACGGCTTCCCGTGACGAAGATGTAGGACTGCAGAGTCAGCCACTGGCCTCGCCTGAGACGTGCCAGCTGGTCGGCGACCACGACCGGCGACTTGTATTTGGTGACGGTCTGGAGGCTTACGCATGCGGTACCCGCTACGTGACACCGACCGCCGGAGATGCCCTGGGTGGGCTGGAAGTACGGCTTCTGCATCACTTCGGGTTTCTTCCCCGCGCCAAGCTCGTAGCGGCGACCGAACGCAAAGCACTTCGCCACCTGCGTCTGCACCCCGACGCTCCACTTGTTGTTGGGGTACGCAAACAAGCCGTCTGCGCGCTCGTGACCGTGCTTCCTGAGCACGCGGAGCGTGCCGCACGTCTCCCGGTACAGAGCGCGCGGCGACAGGTGTCCGAGGTTGGTCTCAAACGTCCTGCTGTGCGAGACGAATGACCACCGGAACTCATCCCGCAGCCGCTCGAGATCGGGCCAGGATGCGGTGATCGCGCCCTTGTAGTGCACGCAGCCGCGGTGATCCATCCGCGTGACCTTGGTCTGCACCGTGCCCGTGCCCTTCAGGCCGCGGCGGTGCAGCTCCGGGGCCACGCCCGTGTCGAGCCGCACGACATTGACGTTGTCGGGCGCGCAGCGGTTGGCCAAGCTGAGCTCGCTACGCGAAAACAGGAGCGTCAGGAACGGCCCCTTTATCGGCCGCGCCGCTGCGCCCTCCGTCGCGGCGGGCTGTGCGCCGGCCGAGGACACGGCGCAACAGGCCAGGACGGTGCAGATGAACAGGGCGCGCAGCATCGGTGAAGCCATCTTGGGAAACGGCGCCGGCTAAGACCCCTCCAGGCCGCGCGCCACGAACAGACTACATGTCTCGGAACATGTCAGCCACCGATACCGCTCAGGCGGCGCGGAGCTGAGTCAGCCGTGGGCTTTTCAACCACTCGAGGAGCGCGTCTGGGCTCAGCGGGCGGCTGAGCAGGAAGCCCTGACCGTAGTCACAGCCGAGCTCCTTGAGCCGGTTCCAGGTGCGTGGCTCCTCGATGCCCTCACCCACCACCGCAAGCCCGAGGTTGTGGGCCAGGTCGATGGTCGAACGCACGATCACCTCGTCGGGGCGGTCGGCCTGCATCGACCGCACGAAGGAGCGGTCGATCTTGAGGCTCGTCAGCGGCAGGTCGCGCAGGTAGCCGAGGGACGAATAGCCGGTGCCGAAGTCGTCGATGCCGGTGCTGACCCCAATCTCCTTCAGCCTCGCGAGGATCGTTCCGGCCCGCCGCGGGTCGGCCATCAGCACCGACTCGGTGATCTCGAGCTCCAGCAGGTGTGGCGGGACGTTGTTGCGTCTGAGGCAGCCCGCGACCTCGTCGACCAGCTTGACGTCGACCAGGTCTCGCGTGGAGAGGTTGATCGCAACCGAGAGCTCCAGTCCCAGGTCGAGCCACTGGCGAACCTGAGCGACCGCCTGCTCCAGCACACTGAGCGACAACGAGCGCATCAGGCCGCTTCGCTCTGCGAGCGAGATGAAGTCGCCGGGGGGAATGATCCCGCGGACTGGGTGCACCCAGCGGACAAGCCCTTCGACACCGGTCACGCTGTTGTCGCACATGCGCGCCTTCGGCTGGTAGTCCAGGCGGAGCTCGCCTTCGGAGATTGCCCGCCGCAGCTCGGATGCGAGGCCGGCTGAACGCCGGTTGGCCAGCTCGTGGTCGGCGTGGAACGCCTCGATCCGCGACCGGTGGCGCTTCGCCTCGTACATCGCGATGTCGGCACATTTCATCAGGTCATCGAACACCGCCGCGTGATCCGGGATCAGTGCGACGCCGATGCTGGGATGGATGTCGAGCAGTGAGCCGTCGACCGAGAACGGCCGCTCCAGCGCGGCATACACCCTTTCGGCGATTGCCTCTGCGTGCTCCACACTCGGCACCGCGGGAATCAGCAGTGCGAACTCGTCGCCGCCGACACGCGCGACAAGCTCGTTGCCCGAGACGAGCTTGCCGAGACGGTCGGCGACGTCGCGCAGCAGCCTGTCCCCGCTCGAATGCCCGAGCGTGTCGTTGATCTCCTTGAACTCGTCGAGGTCGAGCAGGAGCAGCGCCACCTTGTCGTCTGGCTGCCGGCTGACGATCACCGTGTGTGCCGAGTCGCGCAGTTCGAGCCGATTCGCAAGCCCGGTGAGGTGGTCGTGGCGCGCCAGGTACTCCTTTTGGGCGGCGTATGCGCCGAGCGACTCCGACATCTGGCGCCTGCGTGCCACGGCGCCGTTCAGCAGCAGGACGATGCAGAGCAGGCCGCCGCCTGTGGGCAGCAACAGTTCGGCGAACGAGCTGTACGGGCCCTGCGCGGCCAGGTCGCCGCGAGGGATGGCCAGCAGCATGGCGCCTCGAATGTGGTTGCCGTCGCGGACCGGGACGGCGGCCTCCACGGTGCCGTCAGGGAGGTCACGCCTAACCGGCTCGCCTCGCTGGATCGCCGCCTGGAGCAGGCCACGGTCGCCCGCGCTCAGCACCTTCTGGCCGCTGCCGGCGGTCGATGAGACCACCAGATTCCCCTTTCGGTCGATAACGACGATGCGCTCCGATCCTTCGAGGCGTCCGCGAATCAGGGCTGCGGGGAAGCGGCGACGGAGGTCCACACCTGGCGCGGTGCCATGAAAGCGCGGTTCGACCAGCAGAACGCTCACCGTCTGTGCGACCTCGGTGATGTCCGCGGACGGAGCGGTCTCGGACTTCATCTCGTGGTTGACGAGCAGCGTCAGGAGCAGCACCAGTGCCAAGGCGCCCGCGGTCAGGACGCCGAACCTCGACGACGAAACGTCGGTTCTGCTGCGAAAACGACGAACCAGTGGCGGGGGAAGAAACGGCATGGGGGCACTGAACGGCTATGGGACGCCGCCCAAGCCTGATATCGGCCGATAACGGTCGGTTCTTGAAGGTCGTGGCCGATGTCGCGAGGAATCAGCGCCGTTGGCGCGGGTTAGGCCCTTTCAGACCTAGACAAAAGGCCCGCGTGGTTCTACTGGGATCGGCGTACGCTCGCCATACTGGTTCTATCGACCCCCGTCCAGGTCGTGACTAGGGCGCTCGGCCGCGAGGCCGGGCGCCCGACCCCTTAAAGGAGCGCTCGAGTCCCAAGTCAGCTCGCCCGCTTCGCGTTCGGGGAAAGACCTCCCCCTTCGGCGCTATGTGAAATGTCATATTCTATGACCGTTGTCTGCGACGGCCGACCCGATCACGACGGAGATCATCCGCAACGCCTTCATCTCGGCGGCCGACGAGATGAACGCGACGCTGATCCGGTCGGCTTATAGCTGGATCATCTACGAAGCCAAAGACTGCTCGGTGGCCCTCCTCGACGAGGAGAAGCGGGTTCTCGGCCAGTCGGCGGGGCTCCCGATCTTCCTCGGCAATCTCGAGATCTGCATCCAACTCACGGAGGATGCGTTCGGCGCGGATTGCTGGCAGCCTGGCGACGTCTGGATCATGAACGACTCGTACATGACCGGCACGCACCTGGGCGACGTGACGATCTTCGCGCCCATCCACTACGACGGCGAACTCGCCGGCTTCTCCGCCTCGCGAGCGCACTGGTACGACATCGGGGCCAAGGATCCGGGAGGTCCTACCGACTCCACCGAGATCTATCAGGAGGGCTTGCGTCTAGGCCCGACCAAGGTGATGGAAGGTCGGCGGCTGCGCGAGGACATCGTGGACATCCTGGCTCGCAACTCACGGCTGCCCGATCTGACGGTGGGCGATCTGCACGCGCAGATCGCCGTTGCCCGGACTGGAGAGCGCCGTCTGGCGACGATCCTTGACCGCTACGGCGTCGAGACGGTCAAGGCGGCGTGCGAGCAGATCTTCGCGCAGAGCGCCGCGCTCGACCGCGCAGCCGTCGTCGCCATCCCCAACGGTGTCTACGCGGCCGAGGGCTGCCTCGACAACGACGGGGTCTCCGATGATCCGTTCTGGGTCCGGATGACGATCGAGGTCGCGGGCGACGAGATGGCGGTCGACCTGAGCGAGTCGAGCGACTCCGCGCGCGGGGCGATCAACTGCGGCGAGGCGCAGACCGTCTCGGCCTGCCGCGTCGCCTTCAAGCGGCTGATCAACCCCGATCGGCCGGCGACCGGCGGGACGTTCGCTCCGCTGAAGGTGAAGGTGCGCCCGGGGTCGCTGCTGGCCGCCGAGGAGCCGGCTGCCTGCCAGTGGTACTTCACGCCGCTCGGTCTTCTGATCGATCTCTTTGCGAAGGCGCTCGCGCCGGTGATGCCGGAAGAGGTTGCTGCAGCAAGCCACGGCGACTCGATGGTCCTCTTCATCACGGGCGAGCAGAACGGCCGGCAGTTCATCCACAACGACGACCTGGTCGGGGGATGGGGGGCGTGGGATGGCTCCGACGGAGAGAGCTGCCTGATCAACAGCGTCAACGGCGCGCTCAACGACTTCCCGATCGAGATCGTCGAGTCGCGCTATCCCTTGCGCCTGCGCCGCTATGCACTCCGCGGCGGCTCCTCCGGCGCGGGCAAGTGGCGGGGAGGCTGCGGCACGATCCGGGAGCTTGAGATCCTGTCCGAGGAAGCCTGGCTCAGCCTCTGGTACGAGCGCTCGAAGACCCCGGCATGGGGCCTGTTCGGAGGTCAGAGCGGCAAGCCTCCTGTCGTCGAGGTCAACCCGGGCACGGCACATGCGAAGCAGATGCTCAAGGTCAATCGATTGCCGCTGCGGCGGGGCGACATCGTCCGTTGCGAATCCGGAGGCGGCGGTGGCTATGGCGACCCGCGCGAGCGCAACCACGGGCTCATCGAGCAGGACCTCCGCGAGGGAGTCATCACGCCCGCCGAGGCTCAAGCTGCGTATGGGTACCGCAAAGAGGAGGGGCCGTGACAGGGAACGTGCTCGAGCATGTGGACGAGAAGGCACTGGTCGAGCTGGCCTCCGATCTGATTCGGATCCCGAGCTTCAAGGGCAACGAAACGCCGGTTGCGGAATGGCTCGCCGAGTACTTCTCGGCGCGAGGCTACGTGGTCGACCTCCAGGAGGTGGACCCCGGACGCTTCCAGGCCATCGCGACCCTCAAAGGCACTGGCGATGGGCCGAGTCTGATGTTCAACGGGCACACCGACATCGATCCGCTCGCCTATGGCTGGACGGGCGATCCCTTCACTCCACGGCTTGAGGGCAACCGGCTCTACGGGGCCGGCGTGTGGAACATGAAAGGGGGTGTGGCGTCGATGATCTGCGCCGCCGAAGCCGTCCGCCGGTCGGGGACGAAGCTCAAAGGCGACCTCGTCATCGCCTGCGTTGTCGGTGAGCTCGAAGGCGGGGTCGGCACCAAAGCTCTGCTGGACAGCGGCTTTCGCACCGACGCGGCTGTGGTGACCGAGCCGGTGGGAGCCGCCAACGTCGTCACGACCCATGCCGGTGCGATGGAGATGGCCGTCTCGACGATCGGCTACTCGGAGCACGTCACGACGAGAGAACACCCCATCGACGCGATCAGGAAGATGATGAAGGTGATCTCTGCGCTCGAGCACGTGAAGTTCCGCCACCAGCCGCGACCCGACCTGCCCGCGCTCCCGTACCTGAACGTCAACTGCATCATCGGCGGCCGCGGACGCGACCACGACCTTCAGGGGGCGTACTTCACCTCCGACTACTGCACGGCGATCGTCGACGTGCGGTTCCTCCCCGGCCAGACCTCCGAGACGGTCGTGGACGACGTCCGGAACGTCCTCGATGCCCTCCAGGCCGAGGATCCCGAGTTTCGCTACGAGATCGAAGTGCCGCCGCCGCCGAAGTTCAAGGCCCTCCGGGTGATGGAGCCGACGGACGTCCCGACGGACGCGGACATCGTGCAGTCGGTGGTGCGCCACTACGAGCAGGTGGCCGGAAAACCGCCGAATGCGATCGGAACGCATCTCCCGCCGTCCTACACGGTCAACGACACGTGTCACCTTTGGAGGGCGGGGATCCCCTGTGTGCTCTACGGCCCGGCCGGGAGCCCGGGGACGCCGGCCAAACCGGACAACGCGATCTTCATCGACGAGATGGTCCTCGCGACGAAGGTGCTCGCGCTGACGGCTCTAGACTTCTGCGAGGTGACCACGGAATGACGCTACAGCCGGCGCCGACCGAACACGTCTTCGACCCGGACACGTTTCACCACGCCTGGGACAGGTCGCTCGAGCCGCAGCTCGTCGTCGCGCCCGGCGACACCGTGCACTACGACCTCCTGATGGCTGGGGAAGGCCAGGTCTCGGAGGACTCGACCCTCGAGCAGACGCGATTCGACTTCGACACGATGTACAACCTCGGCGGGCCGGTCCACGTCGACGGCGCGGAGCCGGGCGACACGCTCCAGATCGACGTCGTCGCCCTCGAACCGGGCGACTGGGGATGGACGGTGATTCTGCCGGACATGGGCCTGATGCCGGAGGACTTCCCGGACGGTTACCTCAAGATCTGGGATCTACGGAGCGGCAAGACCACGGAGCTCTGCCCTGGCGTCGATGTTCCGGTGACGCCCTTTCTCGGCACGATGGGAAACCACCCGGACGAGGACGGCGTATTCGCTCCGTTCCCACCCCACAAGGGCGGCGGGAATCTGGACAACCGCCATCTCGTCGTCGGGTCATCGCTCTTCCTTCCGGTGTGGTGTCCGGGCGCGCTCTTCTCGTGCGGCGATCCGCACGCGGCGCAGGGCGACGGCGAGATCTGTGTCAGCGCGATCGAGTGCGGCATGCGAGCGTCGTTGAGATTCCACCTCCATAAGTCGTCGATTCCGGCGCCGAGCTTCTCCGTCCCCGCCGGAGTCGCCACGAGAGAGCAGCGCGGCTACCACGCGACGATGGGGCTCGGGCCCGACCTGATGGAGTGCGCGAAGGATGCAGCCCGCGCGATGATCGAGTGGCTCGTGTCGCAGCGGGGGCTCACGCGAGAGGATGCATATGTCCTCTGCAGCGTCGCCGGGGATCTCAAGATCCACGAGGTAGTGGATGCGGGGGTCTGGAACGTGGGACTGACGCTGCCGCTCGACGTTTTCTCCACCTGAGCGGCGACTGGCGAGGGCTGGGGGCAGCCGCCGACCTTGGCTGTCGGTTCATCAGCGGAGGGGGAGGGATTCGAACCCTCGACTGAGGAAACCCCCAGTAACGGTTTTCGAGACCGCCGCATTCAACCACTCTGCCACCCCTCCGAGCATCCAGCGCGCTGGAGTTTAACGAAGCCGGTTCGCGAGGCAGCCGCAAAACGCCGTCTGGTACCGTCAACCGATGGCTGAGCTGGCACCACAGACCCTCGACCTCACCGACGAGCAGCGCGAGATCCAGGCACTGGCGCGGGAGTTCGCGCGCACCGAGATTCGCCCTTCGGCGGCGGAGGTCGACGAGAAGGACACCTACTGCCCGGTCGAGATTGTCTACAAGGCTGCCGAGGTCGGACTGACCTCGTACATGCTGCCCGAGGACGTCGGAGGCGGCGGGATCGCCGACGTCTTCACCGGCTGTCTCGTGCAGGAGGAGCTGAACTGGGGCTGCGCGGGCATCGGGAACTTGGTTACCTCCGGCGCGTTCTTCGCCCGCCCCGTGCTCGAGATGGGGACTCCCGAGCAGCAGCAGCGCTGGCTGGCTCCGCTCTGCACCGAGCGACCGCCGCTGACAGCGCTCGGCTCGACCGAGCCTGGCGTGGGATCGGACGCTGCGGCGATGACGACGACGGCGACGAGCACCGATGACGGCGGCTACGTCCTGAACGGGCAGAAGACGTGGATCTCGAACGGCGGCATCGCCGAGTTCTACGTGCTCTTCGCGACTGTGGCGCCCGGCACCGGGTCGAAGGGCGTGACGGCGTTCGTGGTCGAGAAGTCCGACCAGGGCGTGGCGTTCGGCGAGCCGATGAAGAAGATGGGCCAGCGGGCCATCCTCAACACCGAGGTCTTTCTCCAGGACTGCCGGCTGCCCGAGGATCGCCGGCTGGGCGAGGAGGGCAAGGGCTTCTACAGCCTGATGCACACGTTCGACGAGTCGCGAATCCATCTCGCGGCGAGCGCGGTCGGCATCGCCCGGGCGGCGTACGAGTACTCCGTGGAGTACGCGAAGACGCGCTCCGCTTTCGGCAAGCCGATCGGGCAGCATCAGGCGGTCGGCTTCCGCCTGGCCGACATGGCGACGAAGATCGACGCGGCCCGGCTCCTGACCCACCGCGCCGCGCGACTGATGGACAGCGGCAAGCACGTCCCGCGTGAGGCCGCGATGGCAAAGCTGTTTGCGTCCGAGACCGCTACCTGGTGCACCTGGGCTGCGATCCAGACCCTCGGCGGCTGGGGCTACTCGCGCGAGTACCCGGTCGAGAAGTGGTCGCGCGACGCCCGGCTCGAAGAGATCGAGGAGGGCACCTCCGACATCCAGCGGTTGATCATCAGCCGCGGCCTGCTGCGCGACTGAAGCTCAATGGAAGAACGGGGTCAGACCCCTTTCCTTCGTGCTGTCAGCCTTCGTCGGGCGGTGGAGCAGACGGAGCGACTGTGACCGGCTCGGGCTCAGGCTCGGGCTGCGCCGCTTCCTCGTCCACCTTGGCGCGACCGGTGTCGGTCAGCACCCGAAGCGCGTCGGCCGGCATGTGGACGCGCACCGGATCGCCCTGCTTGTAGGGCAGGTGATCGCCGGTGTTCTGCACGAGCACCTGGATGATGTCGCCGTTGGCGAGCCGCACGATCAGGTGATTGGCGTTGCCGAGATAGACGATGCGCTCCACCATGCCCGGCACGCGGTTCTCGCCGGACGTCTCATGGGGCTCGAGGCGCACGCGCTCCGGGCGGATCACGATCTTGGTGTCGCCGCTGGTCTGGGTCTCGCCACGGCCTGCGAGCAGCTCGAAGTCGCCGAGCGTGACGCGGCAGGCTCCGTTCGAGCCGCCGTGTGCGGTCGCGGTCATCAGGTTCGAGATGCCGAGGAAGTCTGCGACGAAGGTCGTGGACGGCTCCTCGTAGACCTCCTCGGGCGGAGCGACCTGCTCCACGCGGCCGTCGTTCATCACCGCGATGCGGTCGCTCATCGTGAGCGCTTCCTCCTGGTCATGTGTCACGTAGATGAACGTGATGCCGACCTGCTGCTGCAGCGCCTTGAGCTCGATCTGCAGCGCCTTGCGAAGCTTTGCGTCGAGCGCTCCCAGCGGCTCGTCGAGGAGCAGCACCGACGGCTTCAGCACGAGCGCTCGCGCCAGCGCGACGCGCTGCTGCTGACCGCCCGAGAGCTGGGAGGGCTTGCGCTTCTCGTACCCGCCGAGCTGCACCAGGTCGAGTGCCTCGCCGACGCGCTGCTTGAGCTCAGCCTTCGGCGTCTTCTGCCGCTTGAGCCCGAACGCGATGTTGTCGGCCACCGACAGGTGGGGGAAGAGCGCGTAGCTCTGGAACACCGTGTTGACGTGGCGCTTGTGCGGCGGGGTGTACGCCATGTCGTCGCCGTCCAGCAGGATCTGGCCCGACGTCGGCTGCTCGAACCCGGCGATCATCCGCAGGGTCGTCGTCTTGCCGCAGCCTGACGGTCCCAGCATTGAGAAGAACTCGCCCGCGGGCATTTCGAGGTTGATGCCGTCCACCGCCGTCACGTCGGCGAACCGCTTCACCAAGTCGATCAGCTTGACTTCACCACCGGCCACGGGCCTATTCTCCAGTATTTGGGGGCAGGACGCTACTCCGCATCGAACGTTGCGAACTGCCGGGCGCCGGAGGAGGGGCCCGATCGCTCGCCGCGCGTGAAGAACCGGTAGACGAGATATCCGGCCACGACCGAGGTGAGGGTCATCAGCACCATGATGGTCGCGATCGCATTCGTCGAAGGTAGGGGCGCCGCACGGGTGGCGCTGTAGATCTTGACCGGCACCGTGTCGGTGCTGCTGCCGCTGGAGAGCCACTGGCTGATGACGAAGTCGTCGAGTGAGATGGCGAACACGATCGCAGCGCTGGCGATGATTGCCGGTGTCAGCAGGGGCAACAATACCCTGGTCAGCGCGACCCGGGGCGCTGCGCCGAGATCGGCGGCCGCTTCCTCGAAGATCCGCCCGATCTGAAACAGGCGGCCGCGGACGATCACGACCACGTACGAGATCGAGAAGGTGACGTGGCCGAGCACCTGCGCGGTCGTGCCGGTTCCGATCTCGAGGAACGGCTCCAGCCGGGTGAAGAGCAGCAGCAGCGACACGCCCATCACGATCTCGGGTGTGACGAGCGGGAACAGCATCAGGAAGTTCGAGGGGCCGGAGCCGCGTCCCCGCCAGCGGGCGAGGCCGATCGCCAGCAGCACACCGATCGGCGTTGCGATCACGACGTCTGCGACGGCCAGCTTCAGACTCTGGGCGAGCGCGTCCCGCAGCGCCGGGTTGTTCCAGACGGAGTCGACCGGGTCGGAGTAGTACCACCGCGTCGAGAACCCGTGCCACGTCGTCCTCGACCGGCTGTCGTTGAACGAGAACTGGATCGCGATCAGCACCGGGACGATTGCCCAGATCATGTAGCCCCACGTGATGACGGCGAGGAAGCGGGGCCGGCCCCACGGGTTCAGCACCCAGCCGCGGATGCGCTCCCACAGCGAGAACTGCCGCCGGGTGGGGGCGGGTGCGGTTGCGGCGGTCTCGCTCATGTCCTGATGTCCTTCGACGCCCGGTAGATGGTCAGCATGTAGTACGCCATCAGCACCACGAGGAAGGCCGACAGAAGGATGGTGATCGAGGCGCCGATCATCGGCTGGGGGCCGCCGTGGAAGTAGAGGTCGATCTGGTTGCCGATCATGGTCGTCGTGGGTGAGCTCGAGACCAGGTTCGGCGTGTAGTAGTCGCCGAACATCGGCAACAGGATCAGCACCATCCCGCCCAGCAGCCCGGCCTTGCTGAGCGGAAGCGTCACGTGGAAGAACGTGCGAACCGGGCTCGCGCCCAGGTCACGCGCGGCTTCCAGGAAGCTGCGGTCGATGCGGTCGAGCGAGGCGTACAACGGCAGGATGAAGTAGGGGATGTAGCCGTACATGAGCGCCAGCACGACCGTGATGCTCTCGCCGCCCAGCCAGTTGTTGGGGGCGCTGAGGAGGTCCAGACGAACAAGCGTGTCGCTGACGTTGGTGAACGACAGCAGGCGCGTCGCCCAGCCGTCGGTGGAGAGCAGGTTCACCCACGCCAGCATCCGCATCAGGTAGCTGATCCAGAAGGGCAGGACCAGCAGGATCAACAGGATGGTCTTCGTCCGGCTCGCGTGCCGGGCGATGTAGTAGGCCACCGGATAGCCGATCAGGATGCAACCGGCCACAGCGAAGCCGACGTACATGGCCGTTCGGATGAACACGTCCCAGTAGACGTGGCCCGGCTTGAGGTCGCCGAGCACCTGGGTCATGAAGCCGATATTCCACTCGAGCGGGTTCCAGGCCGGAGCGACCTGCAACAGGGGCGTGATGGTGCCGAACGCCACGCCGAGGACGGCGTAGAACGGCACCAGGAACAGGACGATCAGCCAGAGGACGCCCGGAGCGGCAAAGCTGGGCCAAAGCCAGCGTGGATACATTCGTCAGGCGCCCGAGATGAACGACGAATAGCCGTCCTGCCAGAGTTGCTGGCCTCGGGCGGTCAGCGTCATCTCCTGGAGCGAGTCCGCGCCCAGGTCGTCGGCCACCAGCACGCTGTTTCCGAGCGTCTCCGGGATCAGCTTCTTGGCGATCATGTCCTGCGGGTCGATCTCGTTCAGCGGCGGCTGGTAGCCGTTGAAGTCGACGAAGTTGGAATAGGCGACACCGTTGTCGAGCATGTGGTTCATGAACAGGTGCGCGAGCACCGGCTTCTTGCTCGTGTGCGGAATGCTCCACATGTCGTTCTGGATCGGCCCATTGCCGCGACCGGGGTTCCAGAAGCGCAGGGCCTCGCCGTCGCTCGGCTTCGGCAGGTAGTAGAAGAACCCGGCCAGCATGTCGCCCGACCACGCCTGGTGCAGCCAGGAACGGTCCTCCGGGAGAGATTGATACTGGGTGATGTCGTACTTGATGTTGCAGATCCCGTAGAGCTGCTTGAGGTCGGCGATCGCAGCATCGATCTGCTTGGGATCCTCGGTGTTCACGTCCTTGATGCCACGGCGCAGCAGCGCCATCGCGATCGTCTCGCGCACCTCCGCCAGCAGCCCGACCTTTCCCTTGTACGCCTGCGACTCCCAGAAGATGTCCCACGGGTTCGGCATCGCCTCGATGTCCTCGGTCACGCGGTCGTTGCGCCATGCGATGCCCGTCGTGTAGACGGTGTAGGGGACGCCGTACTGCGACCCGACGTCGTAGAACGGATCGACCAGGGAGGGCCAGACGTTCTTGGCGAGGTTCGGGATGTACTCGAGGTTGATCGGCGTGATCAGCTCACCGGCCACGACGCGATCGAGGTTGTCGGGCGTCATCTCCATCACGTCCGCCTCCACAGCACCGGAAGCCAGCCGCGCGATTCCCGAGTTGATGTCGTCGAACGGGGTGACCTTGACGTCGACGCCGTACTTCTTCCCGAAGTCCTTGATGACCTTGCCGTAGATGTAATCCGGGTAGTTGAAGATGGTGAAGGTGCCGCCAGTCTCGGGCTGGAGCCCCGCGGCGATCGGGTCGCCGTTGAGCGGCAGTTGCACGCGTCTGTCAGGCCGTGCGAGCGGCACACCGTTCAACCCGACGGGCACTCCTCCTGTCCCCGCAGGCTGGCTCACCGTCGTCGTGCTGTTGCTGCACGCGGCAAGGAAGCTGCCCGCTCCCGCCAGGCCGAGCGCAGCTCCGCTGGACTGGCGAAGAAAGTCCCGCCGGGTGGTGCCGGACAGGGGGCGATCCTTAGGGTGCCGCATGGGTCCTCCGTATCCTGACTGACTAGACAGTCAAAAAGGGTTCTTGTCGCCGACTGTACCGAAGCGAGGGGGGTACATGTCAAGGAGCGGCCTCACCGGATCGCTCAGTTCCCGCGTCACAGCTGCGGGTGTCTCTGGCAGACTCCCCGCCCAATGCCGCGCGACCTGCAGCCACTGTTCGCACCTCGCTCCGTGGCCATCCTCGGCGCCTCCAACGACCCGTCCAAGTGGGGCAACTGGCTTGCTGAGGGGGCGTTGAAAGGTGCACACCGTCGCCCCGTCTACCTCGTCAACCGCAACGGTGGCGAGGTGCTCGGCCACCGGGCGTATACGTCGCTGGAGGAGATTCCGGACGCGCCGGAGCTGGTCGTGATCGCCGTTCCGGCGGCCGGCTTCGAGCAGGCGGTCGACGCCGCGCTCGCCAAGGGCGCGCGGGCGCTGGTGGGCATCACCGCCGGCCTGGGCGAGAGCGGTGGCGATGCAGCCACCCGCGAGCGGGCGCTCGTCGAGCGCATTCGCGCGGCCGGTGCGATGCTGCTCGGCCCGAACTGTCTCGGCGTTTTCGACGCCTCGTCCGAGCTTGGGCTGGCATCCAACGAGCTCCCGCCGGGGTCGATCGGCCTGATCTCCCAGAGTGGCAACCTCGCACTCGAGCTCGGCATCCTGGCCGGCGGCTACGGGCTTGGTTTCTCGAGATTCGCGTCGATCGGCAACCAGGCCGACCTCGACCTGGCCGAGCTGGTCGCCTCCTTTGCGCAGCACGACGAGACGAAGCTGATCGCAATCTACGTCGAAGACTTTCGCGACGGGCGGGCGTTCGTCGACGCGGCCGCCGAGGCGGGAAAGCCGGTCGTGCTGCTTACGGTCGGCCGCACCGAGGCGAGCGTCCGGGCGGCCCGCTCGCACACCGGCGCCCTTGTCAGCCCGGTGGCGGTCGTGGAGGCCGCCGCCCGCAGCGCGGGGGCGATCTTCGCCTCCACGCCGGGCGAGATGATCGACCTCGCTCAGGCGCTGCTGCAGCCGCGGCGGCTCTCCGGGCCCCGCGTCGCGTCACTCGGCGACGGCGGGGGCCATGGCGCCATCGCGGCCGACCACGCGGTCATGGCCGGGCTGGAGGTGCCACAGCTGTCGGACGAGCTCGCCGCCGAGCTCGCTCGCGTCCTGCCGCCGACCGCGGCGACGCGCAATCCCGTCGATCTGGCCGGGGGCGGCGAGCAGGACATGACGAGCTTTGCGGCGTGCACCAAGATCCTGCTCGAGTCGGGCGAGGTCGACGGCCTGGTGATGACCGGGTTCTTCGGCGGCTACAGCCAGTACCCCAACCATCTCGCCGACCGCGAGCTGGAGGTCGCCGCCGAGGTCGCCCGGGTGGTCGCCGAGGCAGGTCGCCCGCTGGTCGTGCAGTCGATGTACCCGTCAACGGCGACGACCAACGGCCTGCGCGCTCGCGGCGTCCCGGTCTACGAGCGGATCGAGTGCGCTGTCGCGGCACTGGCGGCATTGCAGGTGGAGCCCCATCCGCCGGGGGCGCCACCGCTTCCGCCCCAAGCGCCGGCCGGACAGATCGACGACTCCTATTTCGGCGCCCGGAACCTGCTGTCAGAGGCGGGTGTGCCGTTCGTCGAGGCGAGGCGTGTGCGCACCAGCCAGCAGGCGCTGGACGCGGCCGACGAGGTTGGCTACCCGGTCGTGCTGAAGGCGCTCGGCATCCTGCACAAATCCGATGCAGGAGGCGTCGTGGTGGGGATAGCGGATGCCGACGCGCTCGCGTGGGAGTGGGGCGACATGGAGGAGCGCCTCGCACCACCGGAGTTCTCGATCGAGCGGATGGCGCCGCTTCGCGACGGCATCGAGGTGATCATCGGCGCACGTCGGGACACCCGCTTCGGGCCGGTCGCGATGGTCGGGCTGGGCGGCGTCTTCGCCGAGGCCTTCGACGACGTCGCAGTGGGCCTCGCCCCATTGGATGCCGACACGGCCGAGCAGCTTCTCCTGTCGCTGCGGGGCGCCGTGCTCTTCGGCGGGATCCGCGGCCGCAAGCCCGTCGACCTGCGTGCGGCCGCCGAGGCAGCGGCGGCGCTGTCGCATCTCGCGGCGGCGCGGCCCGACATCGCAGAGATCGAGGTCAACCCGCTGCTTGTGACCGCCGACGGCGTGGTCGCGCTGGATGCGAGGATCATCCCGGCAACGGAAGGAGACGACGATGCTGGTTGAGGGCTCCTACGAGGGACAGGTTGCGCTGGTCACCGGAGGCGGCAGCGGTATGGGCCGCGCGATGGCCCAGGAGTTCGCCCGGTTGGGGGCCGCCGTGGTCGTCGCCGGCCGCCGGCAGGAGCCGCTGGAAGAGACGGTCACGCTGATCGACCAGGCGGGCGGTCAAGCGGCGGCGCAGCCGACCGACGTCCGCGACCCCGACCAGGTCGAGGCCATGGTGGCGGCCGCCGTGGAGCGCTTCGGCCGCCTCGACGTCCTCGTGAACAACGCCGCCGGCAACTTCGTCGTCAAGGGGGAGGATCTCTCGCCGAACGGCTGGCGCGCGGTCGTGTCGATCGTGCTCGACGGTGGCTTCCTCTGCACCCGGGCGGCCGGACGCCAGATGATCGCGCAAGGCTCCGGCGGGGCGATCCTGTCGGTGATCGCAAGCTATGCGTGGACGGGAGGGCCTGGCACCGTGCACTCCGCGGCCGCGAAGGCCGGCCTGCTGGCGATGACGAGGACGCTCGCGGTGGAGTGGGCGCCGCACAGGATCCGGCTCAACACCATCTGCCCCGGCCCCACCGATACCGAGGGCGCCGGCGAGGCGCTGTGGCCCTCTGCCGAGGATCGCGCTCGCGTCGAGAAGAGCGTTCCGCTGGGGAGGCTGGCCACCGTCGAGGAGATCGCGTGGTGGTCGAGCGCGCTCTGCTCGCGCTTTGGGTCGTACGTCACCGGGGAGAACTTCGTCATCGATGGCGGGCACTGGCTCGAGCAGGAGAGCTATATGCCGAGCTGGAAGCCGCGCAACTGAGGGATGCGGGGGCCCGGTCGCCCGGGCCCCCGCTGAAGGTCACGCTGGGACTGGCGGCGCCGGTCGCTCTTCCCAGAGCCGCTGGTAGACGATGCCGCCGGCCAGCATCAGCAGCCCGACAGCGATGAATGCCGCGGCGCGAGCCATCAGGTTCAGCTCCACCAAGTCGTAGAGGAACAGCTTGGTGACCGCAGCGCCGAGCAGGATCAGGCCGGCGGTGCGCTCGTCGGTCGATCGGCGGCGCAGTCCGGCGACGAGGAGGGCCACGCCCACCAGTGCGACGGCGAGGCTGACCACGGTGTGGCCGTTCTCGAAGCTGCGCTGCGTGAAGTGCAGCCGGATGAACCCGTCCAGGATGGCGTGCGACGCCGCGTAGAGCGATGCGCCGAGGGCCACGCCGCCCGTGATCCTGCGCCAATCGCGTCCACTGACGCCCATCGGCCGGCTGAACAGGGCAAACGCGATGGCACCGATCGCGAGCGCCGCCGCGCCGGCGATGCTCTGGAGCACCAGGGAGCTGTCAAGCGACGTCCCTCCGAGCCGGTGTGGCGGGAAGTCGACCAGGTTCATCGGCGGCGCGTGGTACAGCGCGAAGCCGGCGGCCACCGCGAGGTACGCGAGCGATCCGTACTGGAAGCGCTGCTCCCGGAAGCGGCTCGAAAGCCACACCAGCAGTGCTGCCTCACCGGCGAAGGCGACCGCCCGTGCGCCGCCACCGAGCAACTCGCCCGTCGCGATGCCGGCCGATGCGAGCGCCGCCGCGCCGAACACGCTCGAGAGGTTCCGGTTTGCGCGGGAAAGTCGTCCCGGGAGAAACGCCAGCGCCCCGTGCAGCGCGGCGACCCCGAGCATCGCCCAGCCGCGGTCGGACTCGTCGAACAGCAGGCCGGCCGAGAGGATCGCCGCGGTGGCCGTCGTTGCGAAGAGGTGCAGCGTGTTGGGCTCGATGACCCCCTTCTCACGCCGCAGATGATGCGCGAATCCGGCCGTGACGTACAGCGCCCAGAAGCCGCCGGCGAGGGCCACCGTCTGCCAGTGCGTGTTCCAGCCGAAGGCCGGCGCGGGGCCCGTTTCCTCGGCGAGCAGCCACGCGAGCTGTGGCACCGTCGCCGCACTTACCATCGCGGGAACCAGCTTCCAGTTTCGTTCGACCCAGAGTGCCATTGCCGCTGCCGCGACGATTGCCGCGAATGCGACGCCCGGTGTGGAGCTGCCGCCTTCAACCAGCGGCGGAGCGAGCGCGGCGCCCGTCAGCCCCAGCAGTGCCAGGGGCTGAGACGACCATGCCAGTGCGATGGCGACCGCGAGAGCCGCGATCGAGAGTGCCAGCGGCATGCCGCCGGCGGTCGGGATGTAGTCGTAGAGCTTCGTCGCCGCGAAGAGGGTCACGTAGAGCCCGGCGATGCCGGTTCCCGCGGCGGCAAGTGCCGCCTCCGGCTGGTCCTTGAGGTGACGGAGCCATCCCGCCAGGCCGAGCAGGCCGGCGGAGAGGGCCGTTCCGAGCAGTACGCGGCTGCCGGGGCCGACCCAGCCTTGCTGATCGGCGAGGACGTAGAAGAAGGCGATGCCGAGCAGCGTGATGATGCCGCCGATCCAGGCCAGTGCACGAAGGCCGAGGAAGTCGGAGAGGTTGAGGTCGCCGCGCCATGCTTTGAGCGCCTTGCCCAGTGCCTCGAACTGCCGGTCGAGCCACATCGGCTCCGTCGCCTTGGGCGGTGTGTATGGCACCTTCGCCGCGATGGGCTCGCGGGTCGGCTCGGGACGCGGTGGTGGTGGCGGCGTCACCGGTCGCTCCCAGGTCGGAGGCGCCCAGGCGGTCTGCTCGCGCGGTGCCGGGCGTGGCTCTTCGTGGTCGGGCCGCGTTGCTTCGGATGTGTAGGCAGCGATGTCGGCCTGGAGCCCCATCAGTTGCTTGTCAATGCTGGCGAACCGCGTCCGCATGCCCTGCAAGAGCTCGAGCAGCTCGGGTCCGGGGTTGGGGCCATTCACGGCTGTTCCTCCATCTGCTTGGGTGAAACCACCTTCAATCGCATACATGCTATATAGCGCGAATGGGTAGTGGGCCAGTTTGAAATCTGGCTCGGGCAGGAAACGACTGCGTTTTTGCCGAAAGGATGGCCCTGATGAACGCAGCCGAGTTCGGCATCGCGTATCGCGACGAGGAATGGCCGCACGGTCTGATGTGTGTCGCCTGTCCGCACGTCTTCCAGCGCGACGAGTCGTACTGCACCCGGTTGTATGGGTTCATGGACGACTCGCCGCTTCTGGAAGCGGTGTGCCTATCCTGTGCTACTGCTGGTACAGCACCTTTGCGGTAGGCACCTGGCGTTTGAGGGTGTCGATTGCGTCTTCGCAGTCGGATCGGTTGGCGTATCCCTCGCCAGAGTCCGCCATGCGGCGGTTGTTTGGCGCGATGAACGTCCAGCGCCATTCACCCGCGTGGTCGCGGTAGATCAGAAACCGGTACATCGTTCCTCCTTGGGGCTTTCGCATCGCCGGTAGCCGTTCCTGACGCGGCGTTTCCTGAACCGGTTAATGCGATGTGCCACTAATTGATGGTCCGCCTGTCGGACGGATGCCGACAAACCGCATGGCTATGCCGAATTCATGTCCGTCGGACCAGTCGCCTAGGATCCCTCTACGGTTCGCGACCGCTTCTGAGGGGCTGATGGCCTGGGGGACCTGACCCCCAGGCCATCCACGTTCCTAGGCGCGCTTCTTGTACGGTCCGCGCCGCTTCGGAGCCTTCTCGGTCGCGTCCAGCAGGGCGATCATCTCGGGGAGTGTCCAGACGTGATCGGTGACGCCCGCGGCGACGGCCGGGGTCGTCTTGAGCGTCTGGTGGACGCGGCAGTAGTTGTAGTGCATGAAGTGGATCGAGACGGCGGCGGTCAGGTATTCGACCTTCCGCGAGAAGGCGTTGGTCAGGCGGGTGAAGCGGCGCATGCCCATTCGCATCGTAAGGTTCTGCCGCTCGACGTAGCTGGTGGAGATGTAGTCGGGGTCGGGGTCGCCCTTGAGGACGCGGCCGTGCATGCCGATGCAGATGGGTGGGCTGTAGCGCCGCTCCGCGGCGGGGTCGGGGCCGAAGATCTTGTGGACTTGGGCGTAGTCCACGTCGTCACCGAAGGTCGTCTCGACGGCGCTTAGGTATCCGCGCCATGCGTCGGTGGTCAGCTGGACGCGTGCGTGGAGGCGGCCGGCAAGGTCGCGCAGGAACGCGTAGGCGTCGCCGGTTTCGCGCAGACCGACGTAGTAACTCGGAACGAGCTTCGTGTCGGCGTCGATTGCGACCCAGGTCCAGACGTCGCCCACGCCGAACTCGCCCTTGCGCTCGGCTGGGACGGTCTTGGCCTTCATTCCGACGAACGCCCAGATCTCGTCACACTGGATCCGCTGGCACGGCAGGTCGCGCAGGCTCGCGTCCATGTAGGCCGAGCAGGCCGCGCCAAGGTCGGCGAGGAGCTTCGTGACGGTGCCCTTCGCTGCGCCGGTCATGCGGCAGGTGGCGCGGATCGAGTTTCCCTCCACGAGCGCGGCGATCACCTGGGTGCGCTTCTCAGCGGGCAGCCGGTTCATGGGAACAGTGTAATGCATTTTGCAGTACAAATCAAGAGATGTTCTTGAAATGTGCTGCTAGTTGCAGTACACTACGCTCGGATGGCAAAAGTCGAAACCCTTCAAATTCGCCTCTCCGAAGACGAGAAACGCGGCTTCCAGGCCGCCAGCGCCATCGCGGGGATCCCTTTGTCCTCATGGGTGCGCGAGCGGCTTCGGCTGGCGGCAATCCGTGACCTCGAAAGTGCAGGCCAACGGATTCCGTTCATTGAACCGATGCCACTGGCAGGACCGGATGACGACGACTGAGGCCCGCAGCCAGATCGCTTTCGAGGAACTCGGACTGGGGGCCGTCCTCAGTCGATACATCCTCCGAGTCCCACCCAACCAGCGAGAATACGCATGGGAGATTGAGCCGCACGTAACGAAGCTACTGCAGGACTTCGCCCGGGCCATTAGCGATGAAGGGCCCTACTTCCTCGGAACAATCGTGACCATCCCGCGGGCCGAGGGGGAACTCGAAGTCGTTGACGGCCAACAGCGCCTTGCCACCACCGCCCTACTTCTCGCCGCCATACGCGATTACCTCAAGGACACCGTGGCGGAGGATGAACTGGCGGAGTCAGTGGACAAGGACTTCTTGTGGACGTTCGATCGCAGTCGGCGAGAGCGCATCCCACGTCTGACCCTGAATGTGGACGACAACACGCTTTTCGAGCAGATCGTGACCGGTGAGGACACAGGCGAAGCGACGCGTGCTTCACACGACCGCCTGCTTGCGGCACGCGACGAAGCTCGCAAGCACGTCAAGCGCATCGTCGCGACCCTCGAAGACCGCGAACACGGGGACGTGCTCAACCGCTGGATTTCTTTCATCCAGTACAGGGCGCTCGTCGTGCTACTACGGGTCCCAGACGAACACGATGCGTATCGCATGTTCGAAACGCTCAACGACAGAGGGCTTCGAACGTCACAGGCCGACCTGGTGAAAAACTACCTCTTCGGTCGTGCTGGATCACGCGTTGCAGAGGTTCAAGACCGCTGGTCGTACATGCGAGGCGCCCTTGAATCCAGCTCCGACGACGACGACATCACCATCACGTTTCTACGGCACGCACTGATCGTGCAGCAAGGTCCGCTTCGTGAAGATGACGTCTATGACGCCGCCCAGTCCATCGTCAAGTCCGAAGCCACAGCCGTCAAATTCGCCGGCACATTGGAAACCTTGGCCAACGCATACGTCGCGACGTTCAATCCGGAGCATGAACGCTGGAACTCTTACTCAGACTCAGTGCGCAGGTCGATCCAGGTTTTCAACCTGTTCGACATCAAGCCAATGCGGCCTCTGATACTCGCCGTCGCAGCGACGATGGACAAACGCGAGGCAGCGAAGGTCTACCAATTTTTGATCAGCCTTGGTGTCCGCCTCATCATCGCTTCCAGCACTCGAAGCGGATCAGTGGAGACTCCCCTAGCGGAGACCGCTCGATCCGTCTTCGATGGACGGCTTGAGACCGCGAAGGAGGTTCGTGAGGCGCTAGATCTTCTCGCTCCGAGTGATTCCGTCTTCCGGAATGCCTTCGTAGGCGCAAGAGTTTCGAACGCGAGACTAGCCCGGTACTATCTTCGGTCGCTCGAAAGCGTTGCTAAGGGTGAGCCCTCTCCCTGGTTCATTCCAACCGACGACAAGGCCGTCATCAACCTCGAACACATCCTGCCCAAGAAGCCCGAGGGGAACTGGCCGGACTTCAACGATGACGACGTGAAGCGGCTCACGAACCGGATCGGCAATCAAACTCTGATGCTGGCGAGTCAAAACTCCTCCCTAAGGAGCGACGGCTTCAAGGAGAAGCGGCCCATCTACGCGGCGTCACCCTATGTCCTTACGAGCCAAGTAGCGAGCGTAGATCATTGGACTGAGGACGCTATCGATGAGCGCCAGAAGCAGCTGGCGCTACTCGCACTTAAGGCGTGGCCAATCTGATGACTGACCAACCTGACATCAACACACTCGCATACCGAATCGTGGACGAGGCGACTACTGCCGGTGACAAGAAGGTGGAAGGCGATAGGCCCAAGCCTTGTCCAAAGAAATGGGCCGACCACCCCACCTGGCACTGCATCCTCGAAGCAGGCCACTTCGGCCCCTGCCAGTTTCGGGCCTAGCTCGACGATCCAAAACACGCGAACCCTGGCCATACCGTGCCGTGCCGTGCCTCGTCTAGTCGGGATATTCCAGCACAAATCGTCGAGTCTTGGCACCTTGCGGCTTCGGGAACGTGACCGTGAACGCACGGAAGAAGTCGTCGCGTCCAAGCACGAACCAGCGCTCGTCCTGGATGAAGAGCGGGTTGATGGGAACTCGCGGCCCGAACAGCACGGGCCCGCCCGCCAGATCAGCGATGACTTGTGCATGAATCACGCTATGCGGCGCCGTCCAGCACTCGGCGGTCTTGCCCCCCTGCCCCGGAATGTTCAAGGGCGATGCAACGCCGAGTTGGTCGCTGATGCCCAGGTCCCTCGCCACGGAGAGGGGGAACGCGCTGCGACTCGCGCCGGTATCCAGCAACGCGATGCACGGCCGTTCACCGCTTGCCGCCGTCAGAACAACCGCGACGCGCGGACCACCAACACCCTCGACCTCGGTGAAGTCGAAAGCCTGCGCGGCCGTTTGGAGCCTCCTTACAGAGTCAGGGTACCCCGCGCCGGGACAGGGAACACTATGTCCGACTGCCTCACGCGTGACTTCCCGCGCAACTCATCGAGGCTTGTGGCGACCCCGATCACCCGCCCGTGGCGGACGGCAACCCACTTCCCCGCATGCCGCCCCACGCTAGCCGGAACTGGCGACTTCGCAGATCCAGACCTTGCCATGCATCGGCACGATACCGCCCACGGCGGACGGATTCAAAATGACCCACTACCCGCGAATGCGATCGAAGGTCAAGGGGTCTCATGCTGGATCGACCAGCTCGAAGGCGTTCTGGTTCGACGTCCCGGTGATCGTCCACAGTCGTGGACCACAGGCGACCCCGGCCGGGATCGTCACCGCCGCGGACAACCATGGCGCCCGTCCGACCCGACGGCGCGGAGTAACGTCGGCTGCCCCCGGTACGGTGGCCGGGTGCACCTACCGCGGCTGACCGACCAGGGGCCTCGTGGCGTCCGGCCCGACTGGCTGTCGGCAGGCGCCGTGCGGCTCCTGATCCTGTGCGTCTTCATTGTCGTGATCGCCATGCTGCGGCCGCGGCTTTCGCCGCACTCCGCCGCGATCGTGGCTGCTGCCGGAGCCGTCGGCGTGGCCGCAGGCGGGGTCGTGTTCGTGGCGGCGGCTCGCCGGCTGGCCGAGCGGCTGCCGTTCCTCTCCGGCTCGCAGCGCGTGGCCGACGCGGTGGTGATCGAACTGCGCCGCATTGGCCTGCCGCTGCTCGGGCTGCTCTTCTTCCTCGTCTGGACGTTCGTGTACCTCGCCCTGTGGGCGATCCACCCCGACGAAGCCTTCCGCGGCCTCGAGGAATCACCGCGGTTTGCGGACTTCTTCTACTACTCCGTCTCCACCGCGCTGATTTCGCCGCCCGGCGACATCCTCGCCCACTCCCGGGGAGCCCGTGCGGCGACGATGATCGAGATGCTCACCGGGTTCGGCGTCCTGACCGCGTACCTGTCGAGCTTCGTCGACTGGGGCGCGCGCCAACGGCCGGCGGCAGACGAGGACGCCTGAGCGCACGCAGTCTCAGGGATCGCACCGTTCGGTGTCGGGGCACGTCGCCCGGACGCTCACGTACGGCTTCCCGTCGCGCCAGCGAAGGTCGAGTAGCACCGAGGCCGCGTTGTTGGCGTAGGACAGCTCTTCGAGGTGACGCGGGGTGTTCACGCGGTGCACGAGGACGTAGAGGCCGTCCGGGATGCCGGCGAGCGCGAGATCCTGGCCCTCGAGAAATGCGGAGTAGTCGTCGCCCCAGCCGACAGAGATCCCTTCGCGCATGTGATACCGGTCAGGGGCTCCCAGTCCGCAGCGGCTGGTAAAGACGGGCTGCTCCGCCGCGGCCGGCACGACAGGCTCCTTGACCCGGTAGCGGTCACCCAGGCAGAAGCCGGTCTTTCGGTCCGTCACGAGCGCCTTGCTGTCCCCGACACGATGCAACTCGTACCGCTGCAGCTCGTAGCGCTCGAACTGCAGGTAGTGCCAATGGCGGTGATCCGGCGAGATCGTGTATCTCATGACGCCCACGTCCGGCACCGTCCTCGGCCCTGTTCCGGCGCGGTTGATGATCTGGTTGACCGTCATGAACGGCGTCTCGAGGTTGGGACGGCTTCCCGTGACGATCAGCGGCCCGTCACCGACGTTCCTCACCGCTGATCGGAATCCGAGCGTGTAGCTCGACCCGGCCGCCGACGTGACGGCGCGGACCTGGACCCGGCTGGGGACTTCCTGATCGAGGTCTGGCAGCAGCTCCGACGGATCCGCGGCCGGTGCGCGGGTCGAGCGGTCAGGTGAGCTGCTCGAGCGACTCGAGGCCGCCAGCGCGATGGCGATGACCGTGGACAGCACGGCAACCGCACAGAGCACCACCAGCCGCCTGTCGGTCGGACCCTTCATACGGTCCAGAGTACCGGCGACCCGGGACTGTGACGCTGGAAGGTCAACCCAGGAGGTTTCGGCGGCGATGCCGCTCGAAACCAGTTGTAAGCGGAGAGGGAGGGATTCGAACCCTCGCTGGAGGTTTACCCCCCAGACCCACTTAGCAGGCGGGCGCCTTAAGCCACTCGGCCACCTCTCCGTGCCACCGCCCCGAGGACGGCCACCTCCGTAAGATACCGCCTCATGTGGCGCCGCGTGCTCGTGCTTTGGATCGCCAGCCGCGTCGCCGTCGTCCTGCTGGGTTGGCTGATGAGCACGCAGCTGGGATGGCATCGGGCGCTCGAGTCGTGGCAGCGGCAGCCGTGGACGGCCCTGACCGGCTGGGACACGGTCTACTACATCCGCATCGCGCACGACGGCTATATGGATGGGGCCCGGGTGGCGTTTTTCCCACTCTACCCCCTCCTGATCCGAGGGCTGCAGGAGCTGACGGGTCTCGGCGACGCTCTGGCGGCACTTGCCGTGTCGAACCTCGCGACGCTGGCGGCGCTGCTCGGCCTGTACGTGCTGGCCCGCCGCCGGTTGTCGGAGCTGCACGCTTGGCGAGGCGTGCTCTACCTGGTTCTCTCGCCGTACGCGTTCGTGCTCGTGCTGGGCTACAGCGAGAGCATCTTCCTCGCGCTCGCGTCATGGCTGTTCGTTGCGAGCGACCGCCACCGCGAAGGCCCGGCCGCGGTGCTCGGCTTCCTCGCCGGGATGACGCGTGTGAACGGCGCCGTGCTGATGCTGCCGCTTGCGATCGTGGCCTGGCGCCGCAGGACATTGGGGAGCGTCGTCGCCGCGGTCGCCCCCGCCGCGGGGCTTGCGGTCCACATGGCCTGGCTTCAGCACGAGGTGGGGGACGCGATCGCATTCGTCCACGTCCAGGACCGGTGGGGCGGTCATCCGTCGGTGCCGCCGTTCGCGCTGTTCGGAGAGCTCTTCGAGTTCGTGCAGACGGGCCGCCTGATCCACCTGATGGCGTTTCTGACGGTGATCATCTACCTCGCCCTGCTGATTCCGATCCTGCGCTCGCCGGTCTTCGAGCGTCACCGCTGGGAGGACGTGGCGTACGTCGCCGGCATCTTCATGCTGCCCATGCTGGCGGGCATCCTGCAGTCCTCGGGGAGGTTCGGACTGCTCGCGTTTCCACTGTTCTTCGCGCTGGCAGAGCTCGGGATCAGACGTCCGTCGTTACACCGTGCGTACGTCGTCTTCGCGCCCGCTGTGCAGGTGATCGCGTTCGGCTACGTCGCGCTCGGATACCTCGTGCCCTGACGGGCGAGCGCTACCGGATCTTCCAGGTGGTCTGGCCGATCAGGAAGCCGCCGGGCCGCCCGGCCGTGTACGCGTAGACATAGAACGAGTACGTGGCTCCGTGCTGGAGGCTCCGATTCGCGCCGCCATAGCTCCACTGCCGCAGCACCTGATAGTCGCTCCTCTTCGGGTAGCGCAGCAGGATGGTCTTTCCACTCCGCTGCAGGATGAACGCGTAGCTGCGTGCATCCCGCCAGGGAACCCAGTCGATTCGCGGCGTCAGATCGTTGGTCTCGGCGCCGTTGCGCGGCCTGCAGACGCGACCGGTGCGAATCCGTGCATCCACGCCCTTGGCATAGACCTTCCCGGCCCCGTCCCATGTCGTGTAGGCAGCGAAGACGGCGTAGTGGTACGTCGTGAACGTCTTGGGGGCGGTGTCGACGGCGCCGGTCTTGCCGTGCCTGACGGGCGTACCGTCCTTCGGGCCGCGCGGCGTCCGGCTCTTGTTCCGAACCACAACGATGCCTCGCAGGTGGCTGTCCGTTGGCCGCACCCAGCTGATCGCCACGTCGCTGCATCCGGATGCGCTCTTGAAGCCCGTCACGTCATCGGGCGGCACACCCGTCCCTGCCAGGGCGACGTGCTTGTCGGCGCCGGCGTCGTTCTGGACGATCAGGTCGGCCCCGCGCGGCTCGGCCCGCTTGGGGACGAAGCGGACGTTGACGGTGCAGGTCTCGTTGGGCGCCAGCGTTGCGTTCTTGCAGTTCGTTGTGCCGAGAAAGAAGCTCTTCACATTCGCACCCGCGATCTGCACCAGGCCAAGGTGCAGGTTCGCTCCGCCCGTGTTGGTGATGGTCACGGTCCTGGCGGGGCTCCGCTGCCCATGCGTGAAGTCGCTGAAGTCGACGTTCGTCGGGTTGCTGTCGATGCCCGGAAGGAGCACGCTTCCGGTGAGCGTAACGTCGTGCGGTGAGCCAGTCGCGTCGTCCGTGAACCTCAGCGTGCCGCTATGGCTGCCATTCGCTGTTGGTGAGAATCGTATGGTCACGGTGCAGAAGTCGCTGGGGGCGACCGTTGTACCGGCGCAGTTGTCGTCGGCGGACGGTTTGGTGAAAGCGGCGTCGGTGCCGGGCAATGAGGTGCCACTGATCACCAGCGGCGCCTCGCCGTTGTTCTTGAGGGTGATCACTTTGGGGTCGACGGCTCCGACCGCAGCGGCGAACGTCACTGAAGCGCCGTCAGGGAAGTTAACCGCCGGCTCTGTCCCGGTGCCGGTTAGCGTGACGGGGTCCTGCGGAGTGCCATCGAAGGAAAATGCGAGAGAGTCGGGCCGCGAGCCTGCGGCCGCCGGGTGGAATGTGACTGTGGCTGTGCACGACTCGTCTGCCACGAGGGAGTTGCCGCAGTTTCCCCCGACTGTGTAATCGGATGGGCTGGTGACTGCGGGGCCGGTGAGGACGACCTCGGACCCGGTGTCATTCGTGATCGTGACATCTTGGGATGCAGACGAAGTGCCCACCTTCTGGTTGCCGAACGACAGCGAACCAGGGGTTACGGATGCGCTCACCGACGAGCCGCCCACTACGAAAAGGCATGCCAAAACGAACACCACGGCTGTCGCCCGGGCCCTCATATCAGCGGATCGTTACCTGGCCGCCTGGGCGACGCTCGCGCCTGCGGTCGCGCCTGGGGCGCGTCGCTGCGAGCACCGCCATCAGCGCCAGTGCGCCGAGGAGAACTGCGCCGCCGCCTGCCACCGACGCCACCAGGACGGCGCGCGGAATGGATGATCCGCTGTCGGCGCGCGGGGCGGGAATCGTTTCGGCTGCCGGCTGCGCCACGGTCGTGCCAGGAACGGTCGACGTGGGCGGAGCCGTGGTCTTCGGCTTGTCGGCCGCGGGCTTCTTGTGCGGCTTCTTGTCGGGCTTCTTCGTGGGCGTGCCGCCTGTCTGTGGCGGGGCCTCACTCGTCGTGGGCGGTGGCGTGTACGTCGTCGAGGGCGGCGGCGACGTGGTCCCGCCTCCTCCTCCACCACCCGTTGCCGTAGGCGGCGGTGGCGGCGGGGGTGGGGGCGGCGGATCTGCTGCCATGGCAAGGCCAGGGCCTCCCGCCAATGCGAAAGTACAGAGCGCCACGATGCCCACCGTGCGTGTTCTCTTCATGACTCCCCTGGCAAGCCGCCGAACCGGCGCTCGCCCCCATCGCGTACTTGAGCCTTTGTATACGAGCCTAACAGCGCAGCGGAAGGAGTCAAGCCTGGCTTCCGAAGTGCCGGTGGCACACTAGCGCAGACCCCGGTCGCGGAGATAATCCATGAAGCCGTTGCGAAGGCCCCAGGCGGCTTTGTTCATCTTCACGAACGTGGCAAGCTGGCGGTCCTCGGTGGGGTTCGACAGGAAGCCGACTTCCACGAGAATTGCAGGAACATTCGACCAGTTGAACCCGGTCAGGTCTCCCCGCGCGACCAGCCCTCGATTGGGAAACCGCAGGGCACGCACGACGCGCCGCTGGACAATTTGAGCCGCCCGGTAACTGCGGCCGTCGATGTCGTCGGTCCACCCCCTGTGTGTCGCCGGGTACAGCGTGGACGTGCCGCGCACGCTGTGGTCGGTCGACCCGTCGGCGTGGATGCGAAGGAAGAGCACGGCATCGGCGCGGTTTGCGATCCTCGCCCGGGCGATGTTGCCCTTCGAGACGCAGCACGTTCGCTTGCGGGTCATCACGACCCGGATGCCGGGTGTTGCCCGAAGCAGTGTGCGCAAGCGCTTGGCGATCCGCATGTTGAGGCCGGCCTCGCTCTGGCCGGTGACGACTCCGCTGGTGCCGCCGCCGTCCTTGATCTTGGTGATCGACGAGCCCGGGCCGATGGGCTCACGTTCCAGGTTGGCGTAGCGATTGTGGCCGGGGTCGATGACGATCGTGACAACCTTGACCGCTGCGGCGGTCGTCGCCTGCCCGTCCATCCGCGCGTCGGCCGGGCCGGCTGCGAGGACGCCGGCAACCGCCATCACGGCGACGGCCGCGCCCGCTTTGCGCCGCAAACCTGCCATCAACAGAACCTTAGCCCTGACCGCGGCCGCTGCTACCCTGTATCCACGGGTGAAAATTGGTTTCACCCCGTGGGTTCTCTTTCCTGACGCAGTCGCGGAGTGAATTGAACCCTCCCGACATGACGCGTGGCCCGGGCCGGGTCACATGACAGGAGAGTAAATGAGCGAGACCACCTTCCGCAGCCTCGGCGCGAGTGCGCCCGTGGCTGATGCGCTGGCACAGCGCGGTATCACCACGCCCTTCGAGATCCAGGAGCTGGTGGTGCCAGACGCGCTCGCCGGCCAGGACGTGCTTGCAAAGGCGCCGACCGGGTCCGGCAAGACTCTGGCGTTCGGCATCCCGCTGGTCGAACGGATCGATCCCAACGGGCCCACGCCGGCCGCACTCGTGCTGGTGCCCACCCGCGAGCTCGCGTCCCAGGTGGGCGAAGTGCTCGAGAACGTCGCCGCCGCACGCGGCCTGCGGGTTGCGACCGCGTACGGCGGAGTGGGACTCCGCGACCAGGCGAAGCGTGCTGCGAATGCGCACCTGCTGGTTGCGACGCCTGGCCGGCTGGAGGACCTCGCGAACAGGCGGCTGCTCTCGCTCGACAAGATTCAGGCCCTCGTCCTCGACGAGGCCGACCGGATGCTCGACATGGGCTTTCAGCCGCAGGTCGACCGCATCGTGCGCCGCCTCCCCGCCAAGCGCCAGACGATGTTCTTCTCGGCGACGCTCGACGGTGAGGTCGGGCGGCTCGCGCGCTCCTACACGGACGATCCGGCTCGCCACGAGGCGAATCCCGAGGCCGAGACCGTTGAGGAGGTCGACCACCAGTTCGTCCAGGTGACGCCCGAGACCAAGGTACAGACCCTGGTCGACCTGCTCGGACAGGCCGAGGGCGGTCATGCGCTCGTCTTCGTTCGCACCCGGCGCGGCGCCGACCGGCTGCTGGCGAAGCTCCGTGAGCGAGGTGTCTCGGCGGTCGCGATGCACGGTGACATGACACAGCAGGCGCGCGAGAAGGCGTGGGCGCGCTTCGAGAGCGGCAAGGTCACCACGCTGGTTGCGACCGACGTTGCCGCTCGCGGGCTCGATCTGCAGTCGATCACGTACGTCATCAACTTCGATCCGCCCGACGACAACAAGGGCTACGTGCACCGCGTCGGGCGCACCGGCCGTGCGGGCCGCGCCGGCACCGGCGTCACGCTGGTCACGCGCGACCAGCAAGCCGACGTCAGCCGAATCGCAGCACGCCTCGACCTGAGGGAAGAGTTCACGAGCTCCGGGATGACGGTTGCGCCGCCCAAGCTCGTGTACACGTCGCGCAAGGGTCGCGGCGGTCGCCGCGGCTGGTAGTTACGCCGCGCGGCGAGCCGTGTTGAGGTGGACGATCTCGCCGACGCCGGCGTTCGCCACCACCGTGCGTACGAGCTGGTCGAAGCCGGGGATCGACTCGGTGATCTCGATCTGTCGGCGCGGATTGTTCGCGACGATGTGCACGGTCATCCGCCCCCACGTTGTGCGGGCTCGGTGGATGGCGAGCACCTCGTCCCAGCCGATCCGGGCATAGCCGGACAGGCTGCGGGCGAAGATGCCGTCGCTCGAGAGCTCGACATGGTCGGCACGCCGGGCGGCGGGCCAGCAGAGCGCCGCCAGCGGCCGAAGCGGAGGCAGGACACGCGCGCACACGCGCACTCGCCGGCGAATGCCGCAGTCCGGGTAGTCGAAGGTGAGCGTTCCGTCCACTCGTACGAGTATCGAGACCGGCACGTGGATGCCGTATCCGCCGGTCGGGGGAGGTTGCCTCCCCCAAAGCCGCGCGCGCCGGCTATCCGCCGCCCACCTGGGGCGCGGCCGCCGGCTCCTCGGATGCCGTCAGTGCATGGTCGAGGCGTTCGGCCAGCTCCTCGGCGTCGCGGTAGACCGACCGTGCGCCGGCGTCGTAGAGCTCGCCCGCCGAGTAGCCGCCGGACAGCAGTCCGACCGTGGGGACCCCGGCGCTCGCCGCCGCATAGCAATCCCACACGCTATTGCCGATCATCAGCGCCCGGTCGCTGCCCGCCTTCTCCATCGCCGTCTGCAGGAGGTCGGGATCAGGCTTTGTGCAGGCCACGTCGGCCGAGGTCGTCCAGTAGTCGACCACCTCACGGGCATCTAGCAGGTCGAGATAGTGCTCGACTTCGTGCGCCTTCGCCGAACTCGCGAGCACGATCCTGCAACCCCTCGCGCGAAGTGCATCCAGCAGCTGCCGCGCCCCGGGCAGCGGCGCCACCTCGCCGATCACCTCCATGAACAGCTCCGCCTCGCTCGCCCGGACGGCGTCGCCGCATTCGCGCTCGACGGCCTCGCCTGCCACCGCATCGATGATCTTGTCGCCGCCCATGCCGATGTGGCGGTGGATCCTCCAAGCGGGGATCTCGTGCCCATGTGTGCGGAGCGCTCGCTGCCACGCGATCGTGTGAAGGTAGTTTGAGTCGACGAGCGTGCCGTCGACATCGACGATGATCGCGTCCACGGCTAGATCATGGCTCGAGCTGGCTCATCTCCGCCTTGCGAACCCGCTCGAACCCCGCAGCGCCGAGCGTGCTCGAGTCGAGCAGGCGGCACATCCATCCATGCGGGTGGTCGGGGTCGAACTCGTCGTCCATGCTGCCCACCGAGGCGAAGATGCGGCCCTCGCGAAATTCCCAGACTTCGATCGGCCCGTTGCCGTTCTCGACGCCGGCGCGGAACTGCGCAAGGTCGGACGAGAGTCGCTCCTTGACGGTGTACAGCCACGTGTCACGCGGGGACCGGCGAGTGTCGACGCCGCACATCTCGAGCAGGTCGTCCTCGACCTCGTCCAGGATCAGTGCGTCGATGAACCGGCCGGCCTCGTCCCAGTCGGGCTCCTCACCGGGCTCGAGCGCGGCGAGCTCAACCTGCAGGCCCGACTGCTGCGCTTGGCCCAGCATCGCGACGGCCCCGGCGGGCAGCCCTGTCTCGCGCCGCGCCATGGCGTGCTCGAGCTCGTGGTCGGGGAGTTGCTCGTACTCGGCGTAATCGCGTTCGGCGACGAGATCCAGGAATGGCTCGCCCTGCTCGTCGAACGCCAGCCGCTCGTCGACGACTTCCCAGCTGATCGGGCGCCCGTCCTCCAGGGTCGTGAAGGCGTGGCCGAGCTGCGGACGGTCGGGCCGGAAACGCCTGAACGCGCCCAGTTCCTCGCGTCCGTCGGGATGGCGCAGGCGCAGCCGGTAGCGCGCCGGCTTTGCGGTTGCCCGGCCCACGTCGCCACCGTTCGCCGGTTCCTCGACATTCTCGATCACCCAGTCGCGTCCCTCGATCACGATGGTGTCGCCGGGGCGGAGCGGCTCGTCGGACGCGTACGGCTTGGCGTGCCGGCGGCCGCCGGGATGAACGACTGTGATCTCATAGTGGATTGCCACGCCATCGCCTTACCCACAGCGTGCTGCGGGAAACCCGCCTTACAGGGCTACGGCGGCCCGTCGCGAACATCACACCGTGACGGAGAACCTCGCGCAGCGTGAGCGGGTCCTCCGGCGCATCCCGGAAGCTCTGCGTCGGATCCTTCGCCAGTGGGAGCCTGACGCACTGGCAGATACCCAGCGGGCGCGAAAGCTGGTCGCAGCGACGCTTTACACCGTGTTCGTCCCGCTCGCTGTGGGCATCGAGCTGTCCGGTGGCGCGGACGATCGTCACCCGGCGCTGTTCTGGGCGATCACGGCGGCACTCGTAGCGCAGTGGCTGTACACGGTGGTGATGCCGGAGATCGGCGACACCGCGGCGCTCGTGTTCGTCATCGCCGTGCCTGCCACCTACGCGGGGTACGCCGGGCTGGCGTTTCAGCCCACCGACCAGCTCTGGCCGTGCCTGGTGCTTCCCGTCGTCTGGACGAGCCTGTTCCTCCCTGCGAGGCTGGTCCTGCTGTCCGTTTCACTGAACGGGCTGGCGGGCGTGTCGTCCGATGTCTGGGATCGCGCCGCGCACATCTCGGCTGCCGTCGCGGTCGTGCGGGTCGGAACACTGGCGGTGGCGGCGGCGATCATCTACACCCTGGTTTCGCAGGTGCGGACGTCCCGCGACCGCTATCAGCGTGCCGCGCAGACCCTCGAGCGGACGCTCGTCCCCGCCCAGATCCCATTCATGCAGGGAATGTCGATCGCGGCGGTGTATCGCCCCGCCACAGGGACGTTTCAGGTCGGCGGCGACTTCTACGACGTGTTTCCGTGCCCCGACGGTTCCTTCGTGGTCTGTGTCGGCGACGTGCAGGGGAAGGGCCTCGAGGCGGCGGCGGTCACCGGCCTCGTGCGCCACGAGTTGCGGCATCACCTCTACGTCGGGCACACGCCGACGGAGGCCCTCGCGCGCCTCAATGCGCTGCTCCTGAACCACCCCTCGCGGCGCTTCATCACGCTGGTAATCGTGAAGCTGACGGTGGGCGACGGCGTCTGCGAGATCGAGATGGCGCGGGCCGGCCACCCGCCTCCCATCCTCTGGCGTGACGGAGCCACGACAGAGCTCGATGGCGGTAAGGGGCCGGCTGTGGGCATCTACCCGGAGTCGGCGTTCGAGCAGATGGTCGAACTGCTCACACCGGGCGATCTGCTCGTGCTCTATACGGACGGCGTCGTCGAGGCCCGGCGAGGCAGCGAGCTGTTCGGTCCCGAGCGCCTCGCCGCGGCCGTCGAGCGGCATGCCGATTCGCCGCCGGGCGAGCTCTGTGACCATCTCGTCGCCGAGTTGATGCAGTTCGCCGACGACGTGCGCGACGACGCCATTGTGCTCACGGTTGCGGTTGAGCCCAGGCTGATGAGCGCTAGGTCCAGCTGAAGCGCCGGGCGATGAACTCGAATGCGTCCATGTTGTCCACGTCCTGTGGTGACTGCAGGGAGAAGACGGCGACCTTCCCGCTGTGGAACAGCATGTAGCGGAGCACGACGATGGTCTCCGCGGGGGCGGTGTCCGAGGCCGGCCGCTCCTGTGTGAAGACCAGACGAACCGCGGGGGCGCCGGCGAGCTTGACGTCCTTTGGCGCGTCGACGACTTCCGCCACCGCCCCGTTGTCGATCTGCTTCGCGAGGGATTCGCGTACGCCCTTTGCTTTGGGCGCCGCGTCGGCCGTTCGGACGGTGACCACGATCGCGTTGCCGAGCTTCGCGATCCGCGTGGTGTCGCCCTCCTCCTTTACCCGCCAGCCGCCCGGGTACGCGAGCTTGTAACCGAACTGCGCGTTGGTGTACTCCTCGAACAGGAGGCCCGTTGAGGACGTCCCCGTCGGCGGCACGAAACCGCCGTCGGACGACCCTCCGCCGGTGTCACCCTGCGTCGACCCGGTGGGTCCGACCGAGGAGCCGGCGGTGCCGGACGAGCCAGAGGAGCATCCCCCCAGCACGAGCGTCACGGCTGCCAGCAGCCCTAGGCCAAGCGCCTGTTTCCGGTCGAGCATGACTGTCAGCGTAGCGGTCGGCGGCTCGCCTGACATTGCACGCAACCATGTCCGCATTATGACAGTATCGTGATCCATGGCCGTGGCGTCGTCACCGGTCGAAGAGCTACGCAGCGCGCTGCGGGGGCCGTTGCTGGCGCCGGACGATCGCGGCTACGACGTCGCCCGTACCACCTTCAACGCATTGATCGATCGCCGGCCGGCGGTGATCGCGCGCTGTGCGGACAGGGACGACGTCGCCACGGCGCTCGGCTTTGCGCGCCAGGAGGGGCTGCCGGTGGCCATCCGGGGTGGCGGGCACAGCGTTGCAGGACACTCCGTGTGCGACGGCGGGATGGTGATCGACCTGCGCCTGATGCGCCAGGTTCGCGTCGATCCCTCCGCGCGCCGGGCATGGGCCGGGGGCGGGGCCACCTGGCGCGATCTCGACACGCCGTGCGCCGCGTTCGGCCTTGCGACGCCTGGCGGGACATTCGACACCACGGGAGTGGCGGGCCTGACGCTCGGCGGCGGCATCGGGCATCTGATGGGCAAGTACGGCCTCAGTCTCGACAATCTGGTCTCGGCCGAGGTGGTGCTCGCTGACGGCACCGTGGCAACGGCGTCCGAGGATGCCGACGCAGACCTGCTCTGGGCGCTTCGCGGCGGAGGCGGCAACTTTGGAGTCGTGACCGAGTTCGAGTTCGCCCTGCACCCGATGCCGGCGGCATGGGGCGGGATCATCTCCTACACACAACCCCATCTGAGCGACGCGGTGCGTCTCGTCCGCGACTTGGCGGCGTCGGCGCCCGACGAGTTGACGGTGATGGCGTTTCTCAGCCCCTCGGCGCCGGAGGGTGCCGTGGATGTCACGGTGTGTTATGCCGGCGAGCCTGCGGACGCCGAGGAAGCCGTGCGCCCGCTTCGTGAGGGGCTTCCGGTGTTCCACGACGGCCTTGGGCTGACGAGCTACCTGCAGATCCAGGTCATGGTCGGCGACGAGCCGTTCGGCATGCGGCATTACTGGAAGGGGCACTTCGTACCTTCGCTACCCGACGATCTGATCGACGAGGTCGTCGAGCACTACCTCTCCCACGAGGTGGACGGCGAGGACGTCGTCCTGATCGAACCGATGCACGGCGCCGCGCTGCGAGTGCCGGCGGACGCCACGGCCTTCAGCCGCCGGGAAGCGTGCTTCAACATCAGCGCGATGGCGGTCTGGGAGGATCCCTCGCGCGATCAGGAGCACATTGCCTGGGCACGGCGGCTCGCGGACGCCCTCGAGCCGCGCTCGATCACGGGCGGCGGCTATCTGAACTACGGCGCCCCGGACGAGCCGATCGAACGCGTGCGCGCTGCCTACGGCGACGCGAAGTTCGAGCGGCTGCGCCGGCTGAAGCGGCGGTACGACGCCGAAAACCTGTTCCGCTTCAACCACAACATCCCGCCGGACGAGGGATAGACGCGCCCCGAAAGGGTGCAGGCGTATGCCTCTGACGGTTCCAACGGGCTCGCGCAGTCCGAGGACGGCGATCCACCTGAATGGGCCAAGCGCCCGGCGGTCGCGTCGCGATAGATGAGAGGGCGCGATCCATCGTCCCGACCCAATGAAGGATGCTCCAGATGAATGCTCCACATTCGGTTCCAAAATCCGCTCGTGCGGTCACGTTCCACGTGCCCGTCCGTCCGAAGTTCGTCTCGGCGGTTCGCGACACGATGCAGCAGCCCGATGAGCGGCCCGGCTTTTCGGCGACCTATTCGCTGCGTCTTCGCGTTTCCGACCGCAAGCTCGGCACCCCGGTGGCGGTGGCTGCCTAGACCTAGCGGCTCAGCCTCCGTCCCAGACCAGTTCGCCGCCGGCGATTCGCAGGCGGCCGTAGGCGGTGCTCGTCGTGTGGCCCTCCTTGTCGATTGAGTAGCGGCCGAGGATCGAGCTGCGTTCGCGCGTCGTTCGTGCTGCGTGCACGGTCGACGCGCGAACGCCCTCGCCGGCCTTGATCGAGTCGAGGATCAGCGCCATCGATTCGAACCCGTAGAACGGCAGTGGGGCCCGTGGCGCGACGAACAACCGGGTGCGCTCGGCTGCGGTCGAGGGAATCTCGCGCGCGAACCGCGGATCCGCAACGCCCTCGCTGCCGAGCAGCCAGAGCTGCGGATTCGACTCGTGCAGCTCGCGCCACATCCCGGCCGCTCCCGAGCCGGCGACACCGACGTACAGCACCGCGTCGGCGTCGCCGAGGTCGTCGGCCGGGCGTTCGTCGTGGTTCCACACGGGGCGTGACCGCGCGTCGATGCCGCGCGAGCGGGCGGCATCGGTGCACATGGCACCCACCGAGACGCCGTAGTCGCGGCCGTGGTCGTGGACGACCAGCAGGCGATGCACGCGGGCGTCCACCAGCCACCCGGCGATCGCCCGCGCTCCGACGCCGTCGTGAGGCATCAGCCGAACGAGGGTCGGACCTTGGAGCGAGGCGAAGGTGGCGACGGGTGCGACCGTGAGCATGTCCGCGGCCGCGAGGATCGGCGCCGTCCGCTGTACCTGGCTGGAGTGGAAGTCGCCGAGGTAGGCGAGCGCACCGAGGTCGGCGGCCGCGCGCGTTGCATGAGCCGCGGCTTGCTCCTCGCGATCGTCGGCAAACGAGTCCAGCGGGACAACGCCGACCGGGTTTTCGTGCTGTTCCACAGCCAGTTCCGCCGCACGAAGCAGTTCGCGGCCCGTACCGCCCATGGGACCCGTCAACGGCAGGCTCACGTAGACGCGGGGCTTGCTCACCAGAACGACGGGGCGGGTGCGGCGAGGTCGACGTCCCGGCCGTTGATCGTGCCGGTGATCCGCACGTGCGCGTGCACGGCTCGTGTCGGCCAGCGCAGCACGATGCGGCCGCTCGCCGCTCCGGACAACTGCAGGGCGACGCGTGCCGTGCCACGCCCGCGAGGCACGTTCCCGCCGCCGGTGACCGCAAGGTCACGGGCGAACCGGCTGCCGTTCAGGCGGATCGTCCAGACGTTGCGCGGGAACGGCACCAGCGAGGTGGCGGCAAACGAGAATGTGCCGCCGCGCAGCCCGACGCCGGTGTACCCGGCAATGGCGTACCAGCGATCGATCACGTCGGCCACCGCCTCGGACGCCACGGTGGCGGCTCGGCGGGCAGCCGGGTTCGAGCGGTCGCCACTGCCCGCAACCGTCGCCTGGCGGGCATCTGCCGTTCGCGTGGGAAAGCTGCTGACGACGCGGTGTTCCGGAATCTCTGCGGTGCAGGCCTGCGATCCGGCGAGGCCGGTCGCGAGGAAGCGCCGCACGAGCGTCGATGAGCACGCGTCGGCGTCGTACAGCGCGGTGACGTGGCCGCTGTTCGGTATGCGAACGAATCGCGCGTTCGGGAAGTTTCGCGCGACCTGCTTCGCTTGGGGCAGGTCGGTTCGGATGTCGAGATCACCGTTCACGATCAGCACAGGAACATCCGGATAGGTGGCGTCAGGTGGCACGGGCGGCGTCGGATGGTCGGGCGCCGCCCAGCGCAGGCAATAGTCGTAGTCCATGAAGGTGGAGTTCGCCCATTCGCCCACCGTCCAGGGAGAGAACAGGCCGGCGGGGAGCCGAGCCTGCGCTGCAGCAAACTGCGCGCGCCGTACGTCGAAGGGGGCTCGGACGTTCCAGAGCTGCGGATAGTCGCTGCATGCATACGCGAGGTACGCACCCTCCGACCACCCCCGTACCGGCCCGCCGCTGTAGTAGGTCACCTCCTCGCCGACCAGGCGGAGAAGCGGACGCGGTCTCCCCTCCAGCGCCGCGATGGCGGCGGCCGGGAACTCACGGAACACCGCCGGCACGCCGTCGGCCGCGAGCAGCGTCGAGATCAGCGTGTCGGGTGTGATCTCCACACGGGCTTCGACGCCATAGCCATCCGGCGCCCTGCCGGCGATCGGTTCGGCGCGCACGCGTTCGAGCAGCCGTCCGAGCAGGGCCGGCATCTCGCTCGGCGCAACCGGGCACGTTGCGGCGCTGCGGGCGCAGACGGTCGCGAGGGCACGGAGGATCGAGGGCTCGGTGGAGGGGTACCACGGGTTGATGCCAGTGACGGGATAGGTGCCGTCGAGGACGAGGTTGGCGCACGCGGTCGGGGTGGTTGACGGTGAACGCCTGCGCGAAGAACGACCCGTAGCTGTCACCGTAGAGGCTGACCCTGGGAATCGCGAGGGCATCGAGCACCGTCGCTGTATCCGCGGTGGCATTCGCGGTGGTGTAGAGATCGGACCGGTCGCCAAGCGAGGCCCCACAGACCTCCGCGTTCTTCACCGAGTCCCCGATGTACCGCTGCACGAGGGGGCACTTGATCGCTCCGGAGAGTCCGGTGCCGCGCTGGTCGATCAAGAGCACGTCATGTCGCTTGCGCAGCGGCCCGAACAGCTCCAGGTAGTAGTCGCGGCTGTCGGTGGTGGAATAGCCAGGGCCGCCTTCGGCGGCCATCAGTGTTCCGAGCCGGGCCCGGGTGCGGTCGGTGCGCCGGTAGAGCTCGAAATGGATCCGGATTCGGCCAGGCGTCGCGCCGGTGCGATCGAGGGGCACCGAGATGGAGCCACACAGCGCCCCACCGCCGCAGGGCTCGAGTTCCGGCGCGGCGTGCGCCGGCGGCGCGGCTCCGCCCATGGCGAACGCGGCCATGCCTGCACCCACCCACACTGGGAACCGCCAGCGCCTCACCGGGCAACCGTACAGTCGGCACCGCGGGCGGACAAGGGCGGCGCACACCCGTGGCTGGGGCTACGGTGCGCGGGTGCTCCGCCGCGTGCTTCGCCAAGAGCGTTACCTCCTTGCGGAGCACTGGCCGGGGTCGCCCGCGGGGCTGCAGCTGCTCTATCGCCTGGGCGGAAGCAGGTGAGCGGCCGAACGGCGATCGTCGCAGCGCTCGGCACTGCAGCCGCCGTGGCGCTGGGCGTGGGCGGCTATGCACTCGCCGGCCGAACGACTGAGAGCACGGGAGCGCCGGGAGGCACCGGCGCTTCCGTCACGACGACCGAGCCCTCGGCGTCAAGCACGGCGACGTCATCTGCCTCCGCGCCAACGACCGAGGAAGGCCCCTCGGTCGCTCCGCCGCCGCCACCGGAGCCCATCGCGATCCGCAAGCCGAAGATGGTTCAGGATCCGATTCCCTACAGCGCTGCGCGGCGCGCGCAGATGGCGGAGTACGCACGCCGGCACTACGGCGTTTCCTCTTCCACGCTCCGGCCGAAGCTGATCGTGCTGCACTTCACGGCCTCGGGCGCCGGCTCGTATCCCGGCGTGCACGCCACCTTCTCGTCGAACGCGCCCAACCGCGGCGAGCTTCCCGGCGTTTGCGCGCACTTCGTCATCGATCAGGACGGCACCATCTACCAGCTCGTTCCGCTGGGGGTGATGTGCCGCCACACCATCGGGGTCAACGATCGCGCACTCGGCATCGAGATGATCCAGGAAGGCGGGTCGTCCTCGCATTGGGCCGACCAGCAGATCCTCCACCGCCGGGCTCAGATCAGAAGCCTGGTTCGCCTCGTGCGGTGGCTACAGCACCGGTTCGACATCCCGAAGAGCGGCGTGATCGGCCACGCCACGGCAAACGACTCGCCGCACTTTCACGACCTCCAGGGCTGGATGAACGACCACACCGACTGGCAGCGGGAGGACGTGGCGCAGTTTCGGTCGATGCTCTAGGTGAAAAAAAGGGGCCAGACCCCTTTTTTTCAGACCAGCGAGCGTGGGTCGTGCACGCGGTGCTCGTCGGCCCCGCCCGGCGGAAGGGAGCTGTAGTCGAGCGCCGGAAAGTCGCTCTCGATCTCGACGACGCGACCCTCCTGTGCGGAGCGAACCGCGGCCAGCACGACCTCCAGCACGTGGTAGGCGTGCTCGGGCCGGTTGACCGGCGTGGCGCCGCGCTCGATGCAGTCGATCAGGTGCCGTAGGCCGTCGGTCCAGGGCCAGGTCGGCTCGGTCTCAGGGACGATCTCCCAGACGCCCGCCTCGTTCCGCCACTGCTCGAGCCCCTCGGGCGCCCAGTCGTCGCCCATCATCTGCAGGACGCCCTCGGTGCCGTAGACCTCGACGGCCGGGCCGCGGTACTGCTGGATCGTGAATCCCGTCATCACGGACGCGAACCGGGACTGGCCGAAGTCCAACAGCACGTGGGCGTTGTCGTCGGCGGCGACCGTGATCCGGCGGCCCTCGACGATGCGCTCGGGGATCGCCGTGCCGACGAGCGCCGTCACGCGCTTCACCGGCCCGAAGAAGCCGCACAAGCTCGTGAGGTTGTAGATCCCGAGATCGAACAGTGACCCACCACCAGGCTCGTAGAACCACGACGACCACCAGGGGCCCGCCCAGCCGTAGCGCCCGCGCGCCGAAAGCGGCGTGCCGATCACGCCGGCCTCGATTCGCCGGTGCATCTCGCGGTAGGTCGGAGAGAGGACGATGTGGGGGGCGCACACCAGGTGGCCGGGCGCGGTCAGGCTCGCCTCGAGCAGCGCGCGTCCATCTTCGAGCGACGTCGACATCGGCTTCTCGACGAGCACATGCTTACCCGCCCGAAGCGCCGCCGTCGCGAGCCTTCCGTGCTCGAGCATGCTCGTGAGGACGAGCACCGCGTCGATGTCATCGCGCGCGATCAGCGACTCGGCGTCCGAGATGTCGACGTCGACATCCATGACGCCGGCCAGCGCCTCGAGCTTGGCCGGGTCGGGATCGAAGCCCGCGCGGAGCTCGACCCGGCCGTCCGCCGCCAACCGCTGGATCAGGCTGCGATAGGGCGTCCAGAAGACGCTGCCGAGCCCCAGCACGCCAAGGCGCGTCGTCACTTCGTGGTCCTCGCAGTCGACTCGTAGGCATCGGTCCAGGCGGGACGGTCGACATTGTGGCCCCCGGCCTCGGCAAGGATCGCCGCGACGGCGCACGCGCCGGGCAGGGTCGTGATCAACGCAAGCCGCGGATCGGCGAGTTCGCCGCCGGGGACGCGCACGACCTCGGCGCCCGCCTCGGCACAGAGCCGCTCCGTCTCGCCGAGATCCGCATCGTCGGTGAGCGGTAGGCTGAGCGCCATGTTGCCTGGCGCCAGGCCGAACATCGCAGAAGTGGCGCCCTCGCGAGTCTCAACGCCCTCGCACGGCACGCGGGAGATCTCCTTCAGAAGCAGCGCGGACTCGAGCGCCGCGGCCCAGCCGGCGCCGCCGGCAAAGGTGATTGCGGCGGTCGGCCGCCGCAACCGGCCGAGATCCTCGCCCCAGCGCTCGGCCGCAGTCACGGCGCGTGCGGCCGCTCCGGGCGCCTCCCGGACAGCACGGCTCAGCGCCTCGTCGCCGGCAAGCTCCGCCCAGAGCGCGAGCGCGCAGATGACGCCGCCGGCGAGCGCCTGCGTGTGCGTAACCGCTCGTTGGTGCAACACCCGCTGCAGCGCGCGTGCGCCCGCGCCGCGCTCCACCGTCGATCCCGCGGTTGCGGTGATTGCCGCGTACGGCATCGGCGCCCCGCCGGACTCCACCGCCTGGATCACGTCGCGGAACTCGCCTGAGGATGAGATGGCGAGCAGCCGGTCGCCGGGGCGGAAGCCGAACCAACCCCGCGCGAGCAGGCCGCTCGGGACGGCGATCACGTCGGGACCGCGGCCGGGAGCGTGCTGCGCCGCGAGCCACAGCGCCATCGCCACGTAGTACGCGGCGCCGTTTCCGCTGGCCACGATCCGCCGCACCTCGGGCCGGCCCAGCATCGTTGCGGTCTCCGCGATCCCATCCGATGCGTCCAGCGTTGCGGCGAGCGCCTCGGGAAGTTCGCGAATGTCAGCCCAGAGGCCGGTCTCGGTCCACATCGGCGGCACGCTACCGCCTCGCCGCGAGCGCCGCCCCGATCACCCCGCCGTCGGCGCCCAGTGCCGAGCGTAGGATCGGAAGCCCTCGCGTATCCTCGTACTCGACGCCCGCGCGCGTCGCCTCGGCCACCCGCTCGAAGAACGGGCCGGCCGTACCGAGTCCACCCCCGATGATCACGGCCTCCGGGTCGAGGGCGTTGAGGAGCGCCGCGACGGCCGTCCCAAGCTCGGACACCGCCTCGCTCACCAAGTGCTCGTGTGTCGGGTCCGCAAGCACCTGCCCGGCATCGGAAGCGTCTGCTCGCCGCGCCAGCGCCAGGCCGCTCGCGACCAGCTCCGCAGGCGGCGACCCAAGTACGATGGCGTTGCCACGCGCGCCCTGCCACGGCACCCCGCGCTGCACCAGCGTGCAGCTCGCGCCGGTGCCGACGATCACGTAGAGGAACGACCCCAGGCCGGCTCCAGCGCCGAAGGCGGCCTCCGCCATCGCCGCGGCGCGGACGTCGGACTCCACAGTCACAGACCCGCCCTGTCCCACCGCGGCGACGTCGAGCGTCCGCCACTCCAGCGTTTCGGCGCTGGTGATCTCGCCGGCGGTGTTCACCATCTCGCAAATGCCGATCCCGACGGGGAGCTCCGGTGCACCCAACCGCCCGGCGAGCGCTGCGCAGTCGGCGAGCGCCGCTGCGCCGCCGCGCTCAGGACGCGTCGCCAGCCGCTCGGCTTGCAGCACGCGGCCGCTGTCGAGATCCACGACGCCGCCGGCGATCTTCGTCCCGCCGACGTCGATCCCGATCGCCCGGCGCACGATCAGGGCCGGTAGGCCGGCGCGATTCCCGCCAGCGCCGTGGCGGTCTCGCGTCCGATGTTGCGGTACTCGTGACGGGAGCCGATGGGCAGGTACGCCGCGTCGTCTGGCCCCAGCTCGAAGACGAACGTGGAATCGCCATACCAGGCGCGCACCCACAGGGAGCCGGTGAGGACATAGAGCACCTCGTCGCCGCCATGCTCGTGCTCCGTGGAGACGTCGCCCGGGCCAAGCTCGAGCGTCGTGACCGTCAGGTGCTCGGTACTGGCGACGATGCCCTCGAGCACACCGGCGTCACGACGCCAGACGATGTCGGAATCGCGGAGCGGTTGCATGGTGGCCTGCGCGGCCCATCCTGGCACCTGTCCGAGGGCGTCGTCGTTCGCGTATGTCGAGTGCTCCAGATAGGGGCGCTCGCGGGCGTAGGCGCCCGAGGTGCCCGCCGACGGCGGAGGGGCGAACATCTCGAGCACTCGCAGCGGCTCACCGCCATGCGCGAACGCGTGGTGCCAGGTGTCGCGGCGGAAGAACAACCGCTCGCCCTTGCCCACCCGGTGCACCTCGCCGGTCTCGGGGTTCGCCGCCACCATCGTGCCCTCGAGCACGTGGAGCACCTCGTCGGCACCGAACACGGTGCGGAACTCGGGCGAGTGCCGGAATGCGGCGCCCGCAGGCAGCTCGAAGACCAGCGCGTGCATATGGTCGGTCGACGCGTAGATGACGTCGGCCACGTTGCCGGCTTCGGCGTCGCCCCAGATGTGGCGGGTCGCCGCATCCAGCGGAATCGCCGTCGGCCGGTCGAATGTCGGACGCGGCGACGGCGAATACCCACCGGCGCTCATGGCGGGCGATGGTACCAGAGCCCCCAGTGCCCCCGGGACCTGATCGGTATAGTCGCGCACACCCCCCAAAGAACCGGAGGACGCCAGGATGGCCGGACGGTCAGAGATGAGACGATGGTTGCAGATCGGGACGGCGGTGCTGGTCGTCGCCCTCACCGGTGCTTGCGGCGGGACGCCTGGCGCCGACAAGACTTCGGGCTCAACGCCCACCGGCGGCACGGTGCAGAAGTCCGGCTTCGAGGATCTGGGGCCGGTCACGCTCACCATCTGGTCGTACGACAACCAGGATCCAGGACTTCAGCCCGTGCTCGAGGAGCTCTCCGACAGGTTCACGGCGAAGTACCCAAACGTGACGATCAACATGGAGTTCAAGGACTTCAACAGCCTCGTCAAGGTGGTTCCGAGGGCGCTCGCGTCCGACTCCGGGCCGGACATCACCGAGGGCAACCAGGGCTACCAGACTGATGCCGCGCTCGTGCAGGCGGGGCTGATCCGGTCGCTGGAGCCGTACATCGAGGCGTACGGGTGGGACGACTGGTACACCGATTCGACCTGGCAGATCTTCCAGTGGACCGAGGACGGCAAGACGTTCGGCGAGGGCCCGAAGTGGGGCGTCGCTCAAACGGGCCAGAACGTCGTCGTCTTCGCCAACAAGAAGAAGCTGACGGATCTGGGCTACGACACGGCGAGCATGCCGGCGACGTTCGACGAGTTCAACACGATGCTGGCGGACATCCGTGCCAAGCTGCCGAAGAACGAGCCCGTCATCCAGTTCGGCAACAACGAGGGATACGGCACCATCCACATGTACGGCGGGATCCAGGCGGCATACGTCGATCCGCAGTCGGTACGTGACTGGATCATGCACGCCCCCGGTTCGTCGTATGACACGCCCGAGAACATCCAGGCGCTCACCGCGTACCAGTCCTGGGCCCAGAACGGCTACTTCAACAGCGACTACGACGCCGTCGAGTACGACCAGTCCGCACGCAACTTCGCGAAGGGCAGCGGCGTGTTCTGGATGGGCGGCGACTGGGACTCGTCGATCGTCAAAGAGGGCCTCGGCGACGACGCCACGGTGATGAACATCCCGCCCGGAGAGAGCGGCACGTGGGCCAGCATCGGCGCGACGTCGGGCCCGTGGCACATCTCGTCCAAGACGAAGTATCCCGACCTCGCAGCCGCGTGGCTCGACTACATCATCGCCTCGCCGGAAGCGCACGAGCTGATGTACGGCCAGCAGCAGATCCCGTCGATCAATGGGGCTTCGGAGCCGTCCGGCGATCCGTTCCTCGGCGAGGTCACCGCAGCGTGGCAGCAGGTCTCCGAGAACGACGGCCTGATGCTCTACACCGACTGGGCATCTCCCACCATGTACGACACCCTGGCGGCGAACTTCCAGGAGCTGCTCGCAGGCAGGAAGACTCCCGCGGACATGGCCAAGGCCGTCCAGGATGACTGGGAGAAGTTCGACGCGACGCTGAAGTAGATGGCTGACGTCCCCGCCGATGTAGCGGTTCCGGCGGAGGCGAAAGACCCGTCGGCAGTCAAAGCTCGCCGGGCGTCCCAGAGGGCGCCCGGCGAGCCTCGCAATGTCGCCTGGCTGTACATCCTTCCCGGCCTGGCGTTCTACGTCCTGTTCACGCTCGCGCCGCTGGTGCACACGGTCGAGTTGTCGTTCTTCGACTGGGACGGCCTCACCGTCGGGCGCTACATCGGCCTCGACAACTACCGCGAAGCGTTCTCCGACCCGCTCGTGCGCGACTCGTTCAAGCACTCGGCCGAGCTGATCGTGTTCTACGCAGTCATCCCGGTGATTCTCGGTCTGCTGCTGACGGCGCTCCTGACGCGGCACCCGGTCCGGGGGTTCACCTTCTTTCGCACGGCGCTGTTCCTGCCGCAGATGATCGCCGGGGTCGTGGTGGCGCAGGCCTGGGTCTGGATCTACGCGAACGAGGGCCCGCTGAACGAGTTCCTGCGCACCATCGGCCTGGGCTCCCTGGCACGGCCGTGGCTGGGCGACTTCACCTGGGCGCTGCCGGCCATCGGCGGAATCGGGACGTGGGTGACATACGGGCTCTGCATGGTGCTCTTCATCGCGGGTGCGCAGAACATCCCCACCAGCCTCTACGACGCCGCGCGCGTCGACGGCGCCGGTGCGGTGCGGGAGTTCTTCGCCGTGACGCTGCCCGGCCTGCGCAACGAGATCGTGGTGGCGTTCGTGCTGACCACGATCAACGCGCTTCGGAGCTTCGACCTGATCTACAACACCAACGCCGGTGGCCCCGGCACGACCACGTACGTGCCCTCGATGTACATGTACCAGAACGCCTTCGTATACAACCGGGTGGGCTACGCCTCTGCGATCGCGGTCATGCTGGCCGTCACCATCTTCGCGCTGGCGTTTCTCGTGATCTGGATCAGCAGCCGGGAAGAGGAGCGGTGAAAGCCACCAGGGCCGAGCAGGCTCTGACCTACACCGTGCTGATCGTGTTTGCGGTCGGCGCGATCTACCCGGCCCTGTCGATCCTGTTCCTCGGGCTGCACACGAAGGACGACCTCGTGACGGGCTTCGCGTGGCCGACCGATCCGAAGCTCGACAGCTTCCGGGCCGCCTGGGACGAGGGCGGGTTTGCCACAGGCTTCAAGTCGAGCTTCATCGTCGCCGCAGCTGTGACCCTTGTGTCGGCCGTCCTCTCGCTCGGCACGGGCTACGCGTTCGGGACGATGCGGTTCCGTGGCGACCGGTGGATCTTTGCGCTCTTCTTGATGGGAATCATCTTTCCGTACGAGGCGACCGTGATCCCGCTGTACTACGACTTCCAGGATCTCGGGCTGCTCGACACGTACTGGGCGCTGATCCTGCCGCAGGTGGGGCAGTCGGTGGCGTTCGGGACGTTCTGGATGCGGGCGTTCTTCCGCTCCACCCCGCGAGGACTCGTCGAGGCCGCGCGTATCGACGGGGCATCCAGCTTCGGGGTGCTCGTGCGCGTCCTGTTACCGCAGGCGCGGCCGGCGCTCCTGACCCTGTGCGCGCTCGTCTTCACCTACACCTGGAATGAGTTCCTCCTGGCCCTCGTGCTGATCACCTCTCCGGACAAGCAGACGGCTCCGCTCGGCCTGAGCTTCTTCGCCGGGGCTGTCCGCGCCGGCGACCCGACCAAGGTTGCCGCGGCCGCCGTGCTTGTGATGATGCCCATCGTGGTCGTGTACATCCTGCTCCAGCGCCACTTCGTGCGGGGCATGTTGGCGGGCGCTATCAAGGGCTGAGCGCCCACAGGTGGTCTAGAGTGGCCGCAGTGTCCATCGACCGCGGGAGGCGGACGAGAACGTGGCTCGGATCAAGCTGGTCTACCTCGGAGGCGGCTCGACGCGGGCCGCGGGGACGATGGCCTCGTTCATGCACAACGGTGCCGACTTCGACGGCTCGGAGGTCGTGCTCGTCGATCTCGACCCCGACCGGCTGAAGCTGATCCGCAAGCTCGCCGAGGGGATGGCGAAGGCCCGCGGGCTCGACATCACGGTCACGGCCACATCGGATCGCAGAGCAGCCTTTCAGGACTGCGACGCGGTGCTGTCGTCGTTTCGGCCGGGTGGTTTCGAGGCTCGCGCGCTGGACGAGCGAATCCCGATCCGCCACTCGGTCATCGGGCAGGAGACCCAGGGGCCGGGCGGTTTCTTCATGGCCTTGCGCGCCATCACCGTGCTGAAGGAGGTCTGCGCCGAGATGGAGCAGATCTGCCCCGACGCGTGGATCTTCAACTACACCAACCCCGTCAACATCGTTGCGGAGGCGGTCACCCATCACTCGACCCTCCGGATCGTGTCGCTGTGCGAAGGGCCGGTCTACTTCACCGACAAGGTCGCGCGGATCGCCGAGCTCGACCCGAGTATCGTCAAGACGACCATGGTGGGCCTGAACCACGCGTGCTGGAGCGTGGAGCATACGTACGGCGGCGAGGACCTGATCCCCCACATCGAGGCGGCGTGGGAGCGCCGGCGCCTCGATCCGGGGATCTCCGCCCGCGACCACCGCTGGCTGCGGTTGGCGGCGACGATGGGCTCGATCCCCGCGGAGTACTTCCTGTACTACTACTTCCGCGACGAGATCGTGGCCGAGATGCGGGCCAAACCGACCACTCGCGCAGAGGACATCATGGGGTGGTCGTCGGACTACTGGCAGCACTACCGCGAGCAGGCCGAGTCATCGGACCCACAGCTCGACCCATCACGATCGCGCGGGGGGATCCACGAGCTCGAACTGGCGATCGACGTCATGGACGCGATCTTCAACGACAGGGACGAGGTGCATCCCGTCAACGTGCCGAACCGCGGCGGCGTGCTCCCCAACTTCCCCGACGACCTGGTGGTCGAGGTGCTCGGCCGCTGCACTCGTGCTGGCATCGAGCCGCTCCCGGCGAAGCCTCTCCCGCGCCACGTGCGCGGGCTGGTCGAGATGCTGGGCGAATACCAGGCGCTCGCCGCCGAGGCGGCCTGGTCGGGCTCCCGCGGCGACGCCGTCCGCGCGTTGTCGGCGAACCCGCTGGTGGCGCAGCTCGACCTGGCGGAGCGCATCTACGACGAGCTCGCGAACGCTCACCGGCGGCACCTGCCGGATCGCCTTGCGGCGTGACGGCCGCAGGCTGCTGGTCGGCGTCGACGGCGGCAACACGAAGACTGTCGCCCTGGTGGCTGATGCCGACGGGACGGTTGTCGGGTCGGGGTGGGCCGGCTGCTCCGACATCTACAACGCTCCGTCGCCGGCGGCGGCGCTCGACGCCGTGCGCGAGGCGACGCTCGATGCCCTGTCCGCGGCCGGGGCGTCCGGGGACGACGTTGCAGCAGCCTGCTTCGGCCTGGCCGGAGCCGACTGGCCCGAGGATTTCGAGCTGATCCGCCGCGAGCTGCGTCCGCGACTCGGCTTCGAGTCGGACCCGCTGATCGTCAACGACGCAATCGGCGCCATCCGGGCGGGAACGCCGGACGGCGTGGGGGTGTCTGTGGTCTGCGGTACCTATGGCATTGCCGGCGCGCGCAACACGGCGGGGGAGGTGTTCCACCTTGGCTTCTGGCCCGACTCGACCGGCGCCCGGCCGCTGGGCCGCGCCGGCCTGGAGGCGGTGTGGAGGTCCGGTCTGGGAACGGGGCCCGAAACCTCGCTGACGGAGCGCGCGCTGCAACTCTACGGCGCGAGCAGCCCGCTGGGCCTGCTCCACGAGTACACGCGCCGCGGCGGGCTGCCGGCGGGCGCAGACCACAGGATGGCCGCGGTCGTGCTGGACGAGGCCGACGCAGGCGACCCCGTCGCCCACGCGATCGTCGAGAACCAGGGCCGGATCCTGGCCGGCGAAGCGCTCGCGTGCGCTCGGATGGTCGGGATGGCGGGCAGTCCTTTCCGCCTGGTGCTCGCCGGCGGAGTCATGCGTCATCCCACCCGGCTGCTGGCCGACGTGATCGGCGGGGGCATCCCCGAGGCCGACACGGTGCGCTCGACCGACGAGCCGGTGGTCGGATCGCTGCTGTTCGCGTTCGACCGCGCGGGCATCGCACCCGACCTCGACCGCTTGCGCGCGAGCGCTCCGGCCCCCGCGCTGTTCGACGCGTCCAGTGCCTGGTCCGCCTAGGGCGTCGTCGTCGCTCCGTGGCGCGCGTCCGATGACCGCGCCTCCGACCTTCGCGTCGGTACAGGAGTACAGCTCACGTCTCGGCGACGTCAGCTTCTGGGGGCCCTCCGTCACCGCGATCCTCGAACGTCACGACCTTGCCGAAGCCGGATCTGAGCCGGTGGCCGGTTTCAATGTGACGTATCCGACGTTCGTCTGCGGGGACGTCGTGGTGAAGCTCTTCGGCTGCGTCCGGTCGTGGCACCAAAGTCACGCGGCCGAACGCGCGGCGCACGCCCTCGTCGCAACCGACCCGGAAATCGGTGCGCCGAGCCTGCTCGCGGTGGGGTGGTTGTACGACGACGACGACGCGTGGGCATACCTGATCACCACCCGGATGTCCGGGGTCGCATCGTGGCGTGCCCACCTGTCGCCTGAAGAACGGCGTTCGCTCGCGGCGGAGCTGGGAAGGCGGGTACGCCGGTTGCATGAGCTCCGGCCGGCCGGAGGAGTTGCAACCGAGGAGGACTGGCCGGCCGCGGACGTGTCAGCGGCCTCTGAGCGCAGTTCGCTGCCGGGTCATCTGGTTGCGCAGGTCGCCGGCTACCTCGCCCGGCTCGGCCCATTCGACCGCGTCTTCGTCCACGGCGACCTGGTGGCCAATCACGCGTTCGTCGAGAACGGCCGGCTCACCGGCATCATCGATTGGGGTGATGCGATGGTGACCGATCGGCACTACGAGCTGATCCAGCTCTACCGAGACATGTTCGACTGCGACAAGGCGCTGTTGCAGGTGTTCCTGGATGCCTACGACTGGCCGGACGGCGGGGACTTTCCTCGCCAGGCACTCGGTCACGCGCTCCGCCGCCAGGCAGTCGGCCTCGTCCAGCATCACACGATCGACGTCTTCGAGCCCATCGCAGCCCTGCTCCCGCTCGACGACATCGCCACGCTCGACGATCTCGCGACCGAGCTCTTCGACGTCTAGAGCGAGTTGCCGGTGTCGGGGTCGAAGAAGTGCAGCTGCTGTGTGTCGAGCGCGAGCTGCACCGGCTCACCCTCGCGTGCCTTGGAGCGTGGGCTGACGCGGCCGACCCACTCCGTGCGCTGCTCCGCGGCGTGAGCATGGAGCTCCTCCAGCGCCTCGACTCCCGTGTCGGCCGCAAGCTCCTGGATGTCCTCGGTCAGCACCGGCGGCGCGTCGACCGTGAAGTGGAGATACACGTCGGAGCCGATCGCCTCGCACAGCGTCGGCACCGCATCGAGCAGCGGGTCCGTCGGACGTGCGCCGTCGCGCTCCGCCGCGTCGGAGATCGCCTCGGGGCGGATGCCGAGGATCACGCTTCCGTCTGGTCGCGATCTCAGCCCGCGCCGGCTCTCGAGGAGCTCCGGGAGCACGGGGATCGTGTTACCGCCGAACTCCAGCGTCGCGCCACCGTTGTCGCGCCGCAGCTGCGCCTCGACGAAGTTCATCGAGGGAGACCCGATGAAGCCGGCGACGAACAGGTTGGCGGGCTGGTTGTACAGCACCTGCGGCGAGTCCCACTGCTGCACGAGTCCCTTCTTGATCACCGCGACGCGATCGCCCATCGTCATCGCTTCGGTCTGGTCGTGCGTGACGTAGATCGTCGTGACGCCGAGGTCGCGCTGCGTCCGGCGCACCTCCGCCCGCATCTGTACACGCAGCTTCGCATCGAGGTTCGAGAGCGGCTCGTCCATCAGGAACGCCTGGGGATTGCGGACGATCGCGCGGCCCATTGCCACCCGCTGGCGCTGCCCGCCGGAGAGCTGGCGCGGCTTCTTGTTCAAGAGCTCGGACAGCCCAAGCGTGCCCGCGACCTCGTCCACGCGCCGTCGCACCTCTCGCTTCGACATCTTCCGCAGCTTCAGCCCGAACGCCATGTTGTCGTACACGGACATCTGCGGGTAGAGCGCGTAGTCCTGGAAGACCATGGCGAGATCGCGATCCTTGGGAGAGACGTCGTTGACGATCCGGTCGCCGATGCGCACCGTGCCGGCGGAGATCGCCTCCAGGCCCGCGACCAGTCGCAGCAGCGTCGTTTTCCCGCAGCCTGATGGCCCGACGAGCACCGCCAGGCTGCCGTCCGGGATCGTCAGGTCGACTCCACAGACCGCCTCAGTGCCGTCGCCGTAGGTCTTTCTGACCTGTTCCAGAACAATCTCAGCCACGCCGCGCGAGTTTACTGCGCGCTCCGCGCGGCGTACAGGTCAGACTAGGGGTGTATGTCCGATCAGACGTCGCATCCGGCCGTCGAAGCGGTGCTCTTCGACTTCTCGCACACGCTGTTTCGCCCGGAGACGGGCACGGACTGGGTGCGGTGTGCAGGCACGATGGCAGGGACGAAGTTCGGCGACGACGACACGGCTCGCATCGCCGCGGAGATCGAGCGGCTCCTGGCCGCCCCGGAGTTTGCCGAGAGCCAGGTCGGGCGCGATCTCTCGGCCGAGGCGCACCGCGCGGCGATCGGCTCGGTGCTGGAAGCTGTGGAGACAACGGTGGAGGGGCTGAGTGAGGCGCTCTACGAGCGCTTGATCGCGCCGGACGCCTGGCGCCCGTACGTCGACGCGGAGCCCGTGCTGCGAGCGCTCAAAGCCGACCGGCGCAAGGTCGGTGTGGTCAGCAACATCGGCTGGGACATCCGCGAGAGCTTCAGACTCCACGGCCTGGACGCCTTCGTCGACAGCTACACGCTGTCCTTCGAGCATGGGGTCGAGAAGCCTGACCCCGAGCTGTTTGCCATCGCCTGCCGCTCACTTGGCGTCGATCCCGCCGCGGCGGTGATGGTCGGAGACAACCCGGTCGCGGATGGTGGCGCGGTGCGCACCGGCCTGGCCGCCTACGTGCTTCCCGGCGCGGCGAGCAATGGGCGGGCAGCCACCTGGGGCGCCGACTCGGGGAGTGAGACGCGCGGCCTTGCGCGCGTCCTTCAGCTTGTGGGCGTCAGGCCGTCGAGCTGACTGCGGGCGGAGGCGCCAAGCCGATCTGCGCGCCCTCCTCGAGCAGCCGTGCCTCGGAAACCGCGCCGCCCACGGCGGTCGACCGGGTCACCGACAAGCTTGCGTAGAGCACCGCCCACCGCAGGCGGTCCTCCGGCTCAGCGCCGCGAAGCTCGGCCCAGATGTAGGCGGCAGTGAAGAGATCTCCGGCCCCGGTCGTGTCGACCGCAGGCCCGGCGTCGAACCCGGGAGACTCGTAGCGCTGCCCGTCGATGATCGCGATGGCGCCGTTTGCGCCCCGCGTGACCATCACCGCCGGCACCAGCTTCCCGAGCTGCTCGGCGGCGCTCTCGATATCAGGCGCGTCCGTCAGCGCGACGGCCTCACGCTCGTTCACAAACAGCGCCCGCATGTTGGCGAGGTCGGCCGGAGGCCGGCCGGCGAACGCGCGCGCGTCGTCCTCGCCGCAGGTGACGTAGCCGGCTGCGCCGGGCGGGACGACGTGGATCAGGTCGAGGTTCACCGCCACGGCTCTCGGCTCCAGCGGCGCCACATCCGATCGGCTGACCCGCACTCCGGGGTCGATCGTGATCATGGCGCGATCGTTCGCGACCGGAATGACGACCGTGATCGGCGTGCGTGGGCAGCGCTTCACGACCACGTTGACGCCGTCCTCGGCGACGGTGTCCCGGACGAGCTCGCCGGCCAGATCGTCGCCGAGCGCGGAAACGAGTGTGGTCGAGAGCCCGAGGCGACCGGCGCCCACAGCGGTGATCGCACCGCCACCGGGCGTGCGCTTCAGATCGCTCGCGAAGCGCTCCTCCCCGAGCTGGGGTGCGGCGTCGAGCCCGACGATCGTCAGGTCGAGGAACGCCGGTGTGCCCACTGCGAGGTCAACTGGCATACGCGCGAGGATAGCGGGCCGGGGTCCCTCGGCGCATTTCGAACGCTACCCTTGGACGCCGGATGGATGCCCGTCCGTAGCAGGGCCATGCTGAACCTTCTTGCCACGCTCATCGCCGCCTTCATCGCGGCATCGTCGCCGTCGGCGGCCGGACAGCCGTCGGCATCCGCGTCGGGCGCCGCCGAGCAGCCACCCATCGTCTGGAAGGACTCGCACGCCCTGGGGCGACCGGATGCCGGACGACTCGTCAACGGCGTGCAGTTCCCGGCCGAGGGGCGGCACTTCTTCACCTGGGACATGGCGCTGCGAAGCTCGCCGAACCGGCCTTGGCGGCGCTATGGCACCGCACGCCTCGTGCGAACGGTGCTTCGCGTCATCGACGAGTACGCCGCCGCCCACCCTGGCGCGCCCCGCGTCGGCGTGGGGGATCTGTCACGTCCGCACGGTGGTGACTTCGGGCCGCAGTTCGGCTGGATCGGCCATGTGTCCCACCAGAACGGCCTCGACGTCGACATCTGGTACCCGCGGCGCGACGGGCGCGAGCGTTGGCCCGACCGTGTCTCGCAGGTCAACCGCCGGCTGGCGCAGGACCTCGTCGACAGGTTCGTAAGGGAGTGCGCCCTGCTCATCTTCGTCGGGCCGTCGACGGGGCTTCATGGCCCTGCCGGCGTGGTGCAGACCCTTGTCCACCACGACAACCATCTGCACGTCCGTCTTCGGCCGGATGCGCAGGCCGGGGAATGCGGGTAGCAGGGGTCGCCTGACCTACGGCCGGAGCCGGTAAATGCCGCCGGGCTCCGAGAACACAATGCCGCCGTTGTGGTCGGACTCGACCGCCAGCACCCCGCTGGTATGCGTGTAGACGATCTCCTGGCTCGCCACCGTCAGGCGGGTCGCGCCGAGAGTCAGCATGCGGATGTCGCCCGTGTTGAAGGCGCCGAAGAAGAACGCCCCCGCACTGCCCACGCCGAGCGAGCATGCGGCGTCGCAGAACGCGGCGCCGGTGGGGCCGAACGGCACGGCATACCAGACCTGCGGCAGAATCGGTGATGGGCCGTCCTGATTGGTGTTGGCAGGTGCGGGAGGAGGAGACGTGCAACTCTGTGACGGTCCCCAGCCGTAGTTGCCGCCACGGATGATGCGGTTGACCTCGTCATTGCATTCCGGCCCGTTTTCGGTCTCCCAGAGGCGGCCGGTCTGCGGGTCGAAGGCCATGCCGATCGTGTTGCGAAGCCCGTACGCCCAGACGCGGCTGTTCGGGAACGGGTTCCCCTTGGGGATGCCGCCCAGGAGGTTCATGCGCAAGACCTTGCCGTTGGCGAGGTTGGGGTTCTGTGCCTTCGCCGGGCTACCCGCCTCGCCGATCGCCATGTACAGCTTCCCGTCATTCCCAAAGGCGACACGGGAGGCGTTGTGGTCGCTGCCGGTCGGCGCCTGGAAGAGCGTGCGCAGCCCGGTTCCTCTGCCGCTGGAGTTGGTCAGCCGCAACAGTTGCACCTTCCCGGCGCCGCTGACCGTCCGCGCGACGGAGATGTACAGATACGGCTGCGCGGGATACCGTGGGTGAAGCGCAAGGCTCTGGATCCCGCGGCCGGGCACTCTGCCCGGGATCGGGATCGTGGCGAACGCGTGGCGCGCCCCTGTCACGGCGTCGATCCAGCCGATCTTCCCGGTCAGCCGCTCGCCGTAGAAGATGGTGCCGTCCGGCGCGACCGTCAGCGCATTCGGGAAGGCCAGGCCGGTCGCGATCGGTGTGGCGGTCAGCGCCGCCTGTGCGGTGGGCGAGGTTGCCACAACAGCCAACATGGCCGCGAGTAGCGGGAAGAGTGTCCTGCGCATGCGCATATCTGTGGCCCCCCTGGTGTGCCCAACTTGCAGCGTTCGGAATCGCGCCCAGCATCGATGGTACGGGTGAGGCGGCAGCGGCGCAAACGGTTGGCGTCGGTGATACACACTCCTGGTGGAGACGCGAACGCTCGGACGCGACGGCCCGGATGTGCCCGTTGTCGGGCTCGGCACCTGGCAGGTGTTCGATGTCGGGCCGGCCGGTGTGCCGCGGGCCAGAGAGGTCGTGCGCACGGTGCTGGACGGCGGGGGCCGCCTGTTCGACTCGTCTCCGATGTACGGACGGGCCGAGGCGGTACTCGGCGAGGCGCTGGGACCGCGCAGGCCGGATGCGATCGTGGCGACCAAGATCTGGACGCCCTCGCTCGAGGAGGGCAGGGCCCAGTTCGCAGACCAGCTCCGGTTCTTCGGGGGCGTCGTCGATGTGGAGCAGGTGCACAACCTCGTCGGCTGGCAGCAGCACCTCGACTGGATGGAGCAGGAGCGCGACGCCGGCCGCATCCGCTGGCTGGGTGCGACCCACTACAGCGCGTCCGCATTCGGCGAGCTCGAACGCGTCATGCGCAGCGGCCGGATCACCTGCGTGCAGGTGCCCTACAACCCGCAGGAGCGCGACTGCGAGCGGCGGATCCTTCCGCTCGCAGAGGAGCTCGGCCTGGGCGTGCTCGCGATGCGGCCCATGGGCGGCGGTTCGCTGATGCGCCTGGCACCCGACCTGACCGGACTGGGCGTGTCGAGCTGGGCCGAGGCACTGCTGCGGTGGTGTCTGTCCGACCCGCGCATCACGGTCGCGATCCCTGCGACATCCGACTCCGCGCACGCCGCGGCCAACCTCCGTGCCGGTTCGGGGCCGTGGTTCACCGAGGAGCAGCGGGAGCGGGTGGCCCAGCTCACCGCGGGGGTGCCGGTGCGCTAGGGCTGGAGGTCGACCAGGCGGTATGCCTCCACCTCTGCCGCCTTGCCCTTCACCACGAGAGCCGGCAGTGGGATGACGACTGAGGTGGCCGGCAAGCGGCGGGCTGTCTCGGCGCCGATGACCACCTCGCCGGGGGCGGCTTGCGCCTCCAGCCGTGACGCCAGGTTGACGGCGTCCCCGACCACTCCGTGCGTACGGTGCCCGGTGTCTGCGCCGAGCAGGCCTGCGTACGCGTCGCCGGTGTTCACTCCGACGCGCAGGCGCGGCCAGTCCGGGTTCTCGGCGAGGAGCGCTGCCGCGGCGGACTGCAGCGCAAGCGCGGTCCGCGCAGCACGGGCAGCATGGTCGGGCTGGTCGCCGTGCAGGTTGTAGACGACCATCAGTGCGTCGCCGATGAGCTTGTCCACCTGCCCGCCGGAGGCCTGGACGACCGGGATCAGGTGCCCGAAGTACGCATTCAGCATCGCCGCCACGGCCCCCGGCAGGAGGCGCTCCGAGTACGCGGTGAACCCGGCGAGGTCGCCGAAGAGCACACTGATCTCACGAGAGCCGGCCGCGGTGTCTTCGAGGTACAGGGCGCTGAAGCGCTCTTCGTGCCACTCTCGCCGCGCCGCGATGGCCACCAATGCAAAGGCCAGCAGCATCAGGACGTGCCACTCCCACCAGGACAGCCGCCAGTTGCGGGCGACGGTGATCACCGCCATGGCCTCGGCCAGCAGCGCGAAGGCGAGGGCGATGGCAACGAGAAAACCGGCCCGCCGTCTTCGGTACAAAGCCGCGTACCCACCAGCAGCCGCGAGGTACCCGGCGGTCCCGGCGACGGCGAGGGAGATCTGCCACCCATCGAGCTGATCGGGGCCGACCGGCTTGTCGAGCGGCGGCAGCTCGGTCAGCGAGATGAGTGCCCACATACCCATCGCTCCGAGGAGCGACGCCAGCATGTGCGGGGCGTGGCTGATCACACGGGCGGCAGCAGCCGGCTGCAGCTCGAGTGTGGACAGCGCCGCGATCAACCCCGCCGCCGCCAGGCCGACCGGCGTGGCGAGCTCGAATCCGGCGTTGGGGCCGAGCAGCACGCCCGGGGTGGCGAGCGCGTGAAGGCCCAGGAACCCTGCGGCCGTGATGCACGCGAGCGCGACCAGCACGGTGCGGGAGTCCCGGCGGCGGCGCGCCGCGGCGCCGACCGCCGCGCCAAGGCCGACGCAGACGCCCGCCGTGGAAAGCACGAGCCAGAAGTGGGCAGGGTGGTTCTCCCAGGCGTCGTCTGCCTCCGGGCTGGCCAGCAGGAGCGCGAGCAGCGCCAGCGGCGCGACGGCCACAAGAGCGCCGAGGACGTACGGGCGCGTGATGCGCATGGCGCGATCGTCGCACCCACGTGCGTCGTCCGCAACGAACGCATGACACCATATCGCCGATGACCGGTCTTCGAACGCTGACGAGCACCGCCGCCGACCACGCCGCTGCCGGCGCGCTGCGGACGCCTACGCGGGAGCCGCTTGGCTTCCACCGCCGGCTCGACGGCTACCGGCGGACGGATCTCGTGTCCCTGGAGCGCACCGCCGAGTCGCTTGGCCTCGAGCGGCTGTGGCTGAAGGACGAGACGAAGCGGTTCGGGCTGCCGTCGTTCAAGGTCGTGGGCGCCTCCTGGGCGACGTACCGCGCGCTGTCCGCGCGGCCGGGCTCCGATCTGGAAGGGTGGGACGGCACCGCTTCGCTTGCCGAGCGGTTCGCCGGCCTGCGGCCACTGCGGTTGGTGGCCGCAACCGATGGAAACCACGGGCGCGCTGTCGCGCACCTGGCGCGGCTGTTCGGCCTCAGCTCGACGATCCTCGTCCCGGCCGGCATGGCAGCCTCGCGGATCGCGGCTCTCGAGGGCGAGGGCGCCGACGTGATCCGGGTCGACGGCTCCTACGACGACGCCGTCGCGCGGTCGGCCGAGATGGCAGGGCCAGACGCAATGGTCATCTCCGACACCGCATGGCCGGGCTACGAGCAGGTGCCGAGCGACGTCATCGACGGCTACTCGACGATCTTCTGGGAGGTCGACGACGAGCTGGCGGAGCGAGGTGAGACCGGGCCGGACCTGGTGCTGATCCAGATGGGTGTGGGGTCGCTGGCGACGGCCGTTGTCGCCCACTTCCGCCGGCCTGGGGCCGGGAGCGACCCGCTGATCGTCGGCGTGGAGCCGCTCGACGCTGCGTGCGTGCAGGCAGCCGTCGCCGCAGGCGGCGTTCCCCGACTCGTGCCCGGGCCGCACCGCTCGATCATGTCCGGCCTGAACGCAGGGCTGCCCGCGTTGATCGCGCTTCCCGCCCTGATGGCAGGCGTCGATGGGTACGTCGCCCTGGATGACAGCTACGCGATCACGGCCATGCGCGCCCTGGCGGGCGAGGGTCGCACCGTCGGCGAAACCGGTGCGGCCGGCCTGGCCGGCTTGATCGCCCTGTCGGGCGACGACAGCGAGCTTGCCGACCGGGTCAGATCGGCGCGGCGCGTGCTGGTGGTCGCCACCGAAGGCGCCACCGACCCCGAGGGCTACGCCCGGGCCGTCGCGGGTGCGACGCCCGAGAGCGCGAAGTCGGCGTAGATCCGGGCGACATCGCCCGCGTTCAGCCGGTCGTCCTCGCGGAACCAGCCGGCGACCTGCGTGCACATGGTGGCGATCGCGCTTGCGACCACGGCGACGTCGGGCACTTGCCATCCGGCCCGGGCCTGGCCTTCGCTGAGGATCTGCTTGAAGAGGCGTTCGTACTCGTCGCGGAGCCCCACCACGTCCGACCGGTTCGGCGGTTCGAGCGCATTCAGCTGATCCTCCGAGACGCGCGCTGCCAGCCGGTGGTCGACGTGGTAGCGGACGTGGCAGTCGATCAGTGTCCGCAGCCGGTCCTCCGGATCGTCGCGGCCGGCGAGCCGGGCCCTGGCCTCGTCGATCAGGGCCCGGGTCGTTTCGGCGACGATCCGGTGGAACAGCTCCTGCTTCCCGGGGTAATGGTTATAGAGCGAGGCGGCTTTCATGCCGGCTCGCTTGCCGATCTCCCGCATCGTGGTGCCGTGATACCCGCGCTCGAAGAACAGCACGGTGGCCACGTCGCGGATGCGCTCGTCGGCGGTCATCACCCCGGCGGCCGCTAGCTCAGGTCGACCCAGGTCGTCTTCAGCCGCGTGTACTTGTCCATCGCGTGCAGCGACTTGTCCACTCCGATGCCCGACTGCTTGAACGTCGCGAAGGGCACCGATATGTCGCCCCGGTCGTAGGTGTTGATGTAGACGTTGCCGGCACGCAGGGCACGTGCGATGCGGTGGGCGCGGGTGATGTCCCGCGACCAGACCGCGGCCGCAAGGCCATAGCTGGTGTCGTTGGCGACCTTGACGGCCTCCTCCGGGTTGTCCACGCCGATCACCGTCAGCACGGGGCCGAAGATCTCCTCCTGGGCGATCCGCATGTCGTTCTTGGCGTCCGTGAAGATCGTCGGTTCGATGTAGTAGCCGCCGGTCTCTGTCAGCGCACGGTTGCCGCCGGTGACGAGCGTCGCGCCGTCGCTCCTGCCGGCGTCGATGTAGCCGAGCACGCGGTTCATCTGGTTCTCGTCGACCATGGCTCCCATGCGGGCGCCGTCCTGGAAGGGGTGAATGGGCATCCATGGCTTGGCCGCATCGACCAGCCTGCCGAGCAGGTCTTCCCTGACCGACTCCTCCACCACCAGGCGCGTGCCTGCGTTGCACATCTGGCCGGCGTTCACGAACACGCCCTCGGCGATCGCCTCGGCGGCGCGGGCGATGTCGGGAGCGTCGGCGAGCACCACGTTCGGCGACTTGCCGCCGCACTCCAGCCACACCGCCTTCATGTTCGACTCGCCGGCGTAGCGGAGGAAGAACTTGCCGACCTCGCCGGAACCCGTGAACGAGATCACGTCGACGTCCATGTGCAGGCCGACGGCGGCCCCCGCCGTCTCACCGAAGCCGGGCACGACGTTCAGCACGCCGGCCGGAATGCCGGCCTCTGCGGCGAGCTCCCCGAGCCGGATCGCCGACAGCGGGGTCTGCTCGGCGGGCTTCAACACCATCGTGTTGCCAGTCGCAAGAGCGGGCCCGATCTTCCATGCCGGCATCAGCAGCGGGTAGTTCCACGGCGTCACCGCACCCACGACGCCGGCGGGCTCGCGGGTGATCAGCGTCAGCGACGACTGCGGGGTGGGGCCGATCTCGCCGTAGGTCTTGTCGATGGCCTCGGCGTAGTAGGCGATGCATTGCGCCACCGCGTCGACCTCGCCCAGCGAGTCGGCGATCGGCTTGCCCATCTCGAGCGTGCTCAGAACCGCGAGCTCGTCCTTCGCGGCGAGGATGCGCTGGGCGTACCCAAGCAGCAGGTTCTTGCGCTCGCGCGGTGCGAGCTTCGGCCAGGCGCCGCCCTCGAAGGCGGCCCGTGCCGCACGTACCGCATCGTCGATGTCCTCCTTGTCGCCCTCGGCAACGGCGGCGAGATGCCGCCCGTCCACCGGGCTGTGCTTGTCGAAGGTCTTGCCCGAGCGGGCATCGACCGACTGGTTGTTGATGAACGCCTGCCCTGAGACGGACAGCTGCTCGGCCTGTGCGGCCCAGGTCGTGGGGTCTGCCGTTGTGCTCATGCGGCTCCTTCCATTCGGTGTGGATCGAGATCCGGCGCGGTCTCGAGTGGCCAGCCGATCTCTGCGTTGACGGATTCGATTGTCTCTCCCGGAAACAGCTCCGTGAGGAGCAGCTGGTCGCCTCCGGGCGGGCGGGTCAGCACGGCGCGGTCTGTCACGACGACGACTTCGGTACCGGCCGGCGGGTCGCTGGTGACGAAGCCGACCCGCTCGGGGAACCGGCGCCGCTCGAGCGTTGTCAGCACGAGCACGCGTTTGGCGAAGGCCACGATCTCGGCGGCGCCACCGCTGCCGGGAAGGCGCGACTTGGGGTTGTCGTACGGTCCGATGGACGTCGTGTTCAACCGGCCGGCGCGGTCGATCTCGGCGGCACCGACGAAGGCCGTGTCGATGCGGCCGCCCTCGATCACGTAGCTGAAGATGTCGGCGATCGAGAACGACGCGATCGCCCCGGCGATCAGCGTCGGATCGCCGATCGAGAGCGGCGGGCGTGCGGGCACCGCGCCGATGGCGCCGGACTCGAACACCAGCTGGAGGTTCGGCGCCTGCCGCTCGCGCGCGCGGTTCGCCGCGACCACCGGGGCGCCCACGCCCACCAGCACGACCTCGTGGTCTCGCAGGCGCGCCGCGGCGGCGTCGATCATGCGATCGCGCGCGGAGCTCACGCGGGTGCCTCCTGGCGCAGGCTCGCCCGGTCGGGCAGGAGCGCCTCGGCGCCTTTGATGGTGCGCGGCTCTCCGTGGACGATCCATTCGGCGGCGAGCCGCCCGATCCCCGGCGATGCCTGCAGCCCCGATCCGCCGCCGCCGAGAGCGGCGACGACCGTCGGGCGGTCGCGGTAGGGGCCGATAGCGGGCTTGCCGTCCGGGTTCATCGGATAGAGGCCGGCCCAGACGTTGCCAAGGCGGGCGTCGGCCAGGCCCGGCAGCCTCCGCGCGAACAGCTCACCGACCTCTGACATGTACTCGTTGTCGTCACCCCTGCCGTACTCATCCGGATCCACGATGTCGTGGAGCACCTCCTCGGTATGGAGCCCCGCGATCAGGCTGCAGCTGCTCTCGTGGCGGAAGTACAGGCCCTGGGTGCCGGAGGAGGGGACGTAGTCCATTACCGACGGCATCATGTAGTCGAGCGTCCGCGGCAGGTGCGCCACCAGCGCTCGGTGGCGCTGCGGCAGGATGTTGCTCGGCGCTCCCAGCAGATCGCCGACCTTGCCGGCCCACCCGCCCGCGGCGTTGACGACGATGTCGCACTCGAGCGGCCCCTTCGAGGTTGTAAGGACGTGCCCGCCGCCTGGCCTGTCGTCGGCGCCGAGCAGCGCGGTCGACGAGAGGACGCCGCCACCGCGCTCCCGGATGATGTCGGCGAGGACCGAGCAGTAGTGGTGGCCGTCGATGTAGCCGTCCTCCGAGCCGAACAGGCCGCCGACGATGCCCTCGCAGTCCATGTCGGGGATCAGCTTTGCGATTTCATCGTGGTCGAGCACCCGCGGGTGTGTGACCCCCAGCTCACGCTGAACCTCCACGCTGCGCTCGAATGTCGGGATGTCGCCGGCGCTGTGCGACAGCCGGAGGTAGCCGTTACGCGTCACCTCCAGGCCGGACTCCTTTGCCAGCCGCGCGAAGAACTCCATTCCATAGACCCGGATCGCGATGGCCATCGGGTCGAGGTATTGCGACTCCACAATGCCGACCGACAGGCCGGACGACCCGAACGCGGGCTGCTCCCGCTCCAGCACCGTCACCGAGGTGACGCCGAGCTCGGTCAGCTCGAGCGCCGTGCACAGCCCGAGCGCCCCTCCACCGACGACGACGACAGACGGTGCTGATGTCATGAGGCCTCCCTGTCCTGGGCTGCTGCAATGGTCGCGTTGTCTCCATAGTTGACGGAGGCGGCCGGCGCCTCGCCGATCGACTGCAACTCACCGGCTCGCTCGCCGAGCTTCGCCATGTAGTCCTCGCGCGAGCCGACCCCGTACACCCACTCGTCGAGATACGCAGCGAGCGTGTCCTCGTCGCGGCTGATGCGCGCCCAGTCGCGGTAGAAGGTGTTGTCGCGCGCGTAGTAGCCCTGCGCGTGCGACGGGTGACACGCCCATGGAGCATGCACGACGGCGTCGACCGCCCAGCCCGGCAGGAGCGTGCGGTTGGGGTCGGAGCGGATGACGCCCTCGTCGACGATCTCCTCGGCGGTGACGATCACCGCCTTCGACGCGAACGCCACGTCGGCCAGCTCACCGGCGGCCCCCCACACCTGGGCGTTGCCCTCGGCGTCGGCGCGCTGGACGTGCACGATTGCGACGTCCGGCCGAAGCGGTGCGACCACCGTCACGTCGCCGTCGCCGAATGGTGAGCGGACGGTGGCGATGTTGGGATTGAGCCCCACCAGATCGGTGCCGGCCAGCGCCGGTGCGGGTGCGAAGGGCGCACCCGAAGCGCCGGCTCGCAGCGCGGCGATCAGCGAGCCGTGGGTGTACTCCGTCCACGCCAGGTCGCCGGACTCCATCCTCCGCTTGACGACGTGCAACGCTCCGACGCCGGGGTTTCCGATGTAGCTGAACACCAGGTGGGAGGCGCATCCGGCCGCGACCATCTGGTCGTAGACGACGTCGGGCGTCATGCGGACCAGAGTCAGGCCGCGGATCCGCCGGCGCATGACCTCGTGCGCGGCGGCGAAGTCGATCAGGTGCGTAAAGCCCGTGATGTAGAGGGAGACCCCGTCGGTGACGTGGCGCTCGACGGCGTCGCCCAGCCCGCAGAGCTTGCTCACGCGACCGCCTTACGGAAACGCCGGACGATCTCCTCGACAGTGCTCTCGTCCATCGGCGTGGACATGCCGGCGAGGCCGTTGCGCCCGATCAGGATGCCGGACCGGTAGAGCCGCCACCACAGGTCGTCGGGCTCGGGCGACATGATCCGCATCAGCGATCCGCGGCCGTTGACCCGTTCGCCGAGTGCGCCGAGCTCCTCGCGGAGCGCGTCGCCGAGCCGGTTGATCCGCGCGATCTCACCGGCGTCGAGCAGCTCGAGGGCGGCGAGTCCTGCGCGCATGGTGAGCGGGTTGGCGGTGAACGTGCCGCCGTGCTCGACGTATCCACGACGGCGGGGATCGGTCATCGCCATCACGTCCTCGCGACCACCGACGGCGCCGACGGGAAGCCCACCGCCGATCGTCTTGCCCAGCGTGACCAGGTCGGGTCGCACGCCGTACTCCTGATGGAGGCCGCCGACGCCGAGCCTGAACGTGATCACCTCGTCGACGATCAGCAGGATCCCGTGGCGCTCGGTCTCCTCGCGCGCGGCCGCTGCGAACTCCCGGCTCGCCGGCACGAGGCCGGGCCGGTTCGGCATCAGATCGACGATCACCGCGCCAAGCTCGCCGGCATGTGCCGCGACAGCGGCGCGGAGTGCCTCCACATCGTCGAACGGGATGGTGACGACCGTGCTCCACGTGCTGGGAGCCACGCCGGGCGCGCCTTCCGGCAGGATCGGGTCGTAGGTGCCGTGGTAGGCGCCGGCGCAGCGCAGGATCATCGGGCGGCCGGTGAAGGCGCGGGCGATCCGCAGTGCCGACATGACGGCTTCGGTGCCCGAGTTTGCGAACCGGACGCTGTCGACGGCGCCGATCCGTTCGGAGAGATGACCCGCGAGGTCGACCTCGGCCGCGGTCGGGAGGCCGAACGACAGGCCGTCCTCCAGCGCCCGGGACACGGCCTCGACGATGGCGGGGTGGCGGTGGCCGTGCACGAGCGCGGTCATGTTGCCCTGCAGGTCGATGACCTCGTGGCCGTCGACGTCCGTGACCGTGAAGCCGTCACCTCGCGCCGCATACGGCGGAGCGGGAGGGACGAAGATCGAGGATCTCGTGTTTCCGCCGGGGAGCCGGCTGAGCGCTGCCTCGTAGAGGCCGGAGGAGGTCTGTGCGTGGGTGCGGCTGATGGCGGCGGTAGGTCTCGCTAACTAACGCTCGTTAGCCTAACGGGTTTCACAAAAAGACGGGCCGCTGGCCGAGCTCGTCGATCGTGTGCAGGCCTGGCGGCAGCGCGCGCAAGGGTCGCACAGCGGCCATCGCGCGGGCGCCGGTCGGGGGATAGGTGTCGAGGAACAGATCGCCGCGAACGGCGACCTCGAAGCTCGGCTCGCCGGTGACGATCACCTTCGCGCCGCCCTCCATGCCGTCACGCTTCGGCTCGAGATCGAACATGCCCTGCCAGGTCGAGACCAGCCGCCCGCCGCCGCTGATGTCGGCCGCCACGCTGCGGCGGTGGCCGCCCACGGTGCCCGGCTCGACCAGATATCCCGCCCGCTCACGACGGACATCCGAGATGATCGGGTCGCTGGCGAAGGCCGGCTCGGAGATCTTCAGGCCGAGCGACTCCGCGAGGAGCATCATCGACTCGATCAGGAAGTTGCGCATCATGAAACCGCCGCCCGCTGCCCCTGGTGGCCCGCCGATGCCCTCGTCGGCGAGGATCCCGTGACCCCAGTACGTCATGTCGGCGACCCGCTCCAGGCGCAGCTCCTCGAACTCGAGCACGTTCGACATCGACGCCACCGGCAGCGTGATGGTGAGGTAGTCCCAGAGGCCCGTACCGACGATCCGCCGGCCCGCCTCCTTCGCCGCTGCGTCGAGCTCGGCTGCCGCCTCGGGGCCGAGGATGGTCTTCGGATGCACCAGACCGGAGATGGTGATCGCGTCCTTCCCGGCTCGGTTGGCGCGCAGGCACGCCTCCGCCACCTCGGCCGGCGTGCCAAGGCCGGTGTAGAAGACGACGTCGATGTCGTCCCGCGCCAGCACCGCGTCGGCGTCGACCGTAACGGGGGCATCGAGACCGACGTCGAGCCCGCACGCCTCACCGAGATCCATGCCCTCCTTGGCGGGCGTGAAGACGATGCCCGCTTTGAAGTCGAGCCACGGACGGAGCATCCCCGCCCGCACGATCTCCTGCCCAGCCCGTCCCGTGGCCCAAACGGCCGCGCCGATCTTCTCCATGCTCCCCCCTTCGCTCGAGTGGCCTACTGTTGCACCGCAGGCATGGCTTCCGCTGGTGGAAGCGTCCGCACCAGGTCGGCCAGGAGCGGCGAATGGTTCGCCGGGCGCCACGCCGCAGCCGTGCGGATCTGGATGTCGACGTCGGAGAGCGGCCGCCAGACGATGCCCTCGGCGCCTTCGAGCCAGGGGAGCGCGGAGAGCGTCAGGCCCAGGCCGGCAGCGACCATCCCCTGCGTGGTGCTCAGATGTGCCGAGTCCTGGAACCGCGCCTGCACGCCCGTGCGGTGGAGCTCTGTGACGAGCAGGTCGTGCAGCGACGGCGCCCACGGGCGCGGGAAGCAGACGAACAGCTCGCCCTCGAGCTGACGGAGGGAGATGCTCTCGCACTCGACCAGCGGATGGCCGGCGGGGAGGCTGACGCCGAGCGGCTCGACGAGCAGCGACCGGCGTGCCAGGGTGCTGTCGTCGATCGGCTCTCGTACCAGTCCGAGGTCGAGCGACCCACCGTGCAGCGCATCGAGCTGCTCCGGCGATGTCAGCTCGTGCACCTCGATGCTCGCGTCGGGTTGGTCGCGCCGAAGCGGTGCCAGCAGGTCGGGCAGCAGCGACTGCGGCGCGCCGGGCGGGACGCCGATCCGCAGGCTGCCCTCTACGCCGCGGCGAAGGTCCTCCACCGTCCGTTCGAACGACTCGGAACGCTCGACCAGCTCGCGTGCCTCCAGCAGCAGCGCGTCGCCTGCCCCGGTCAGCCCCACGCCGCGTGGATGGCGGACGAACAACGGCAGCCCGACCTGCTCCTCCAGCGTCCTGATCTGCTGACTCAGCGCCGGCTGGCTGATGTAGAGGCGCGCCGCCGCCCGGCCGATGTGGAGCTCCTCCGCGACGACGGCGAAGGAGCGCAGGAGGCGAAGCTCGATCGCCATGCCTGCCACATTACCGGGGCTCCGCGGATGCCGCCCGCGGAGCCCCGGATGGCCCGCGGGTCAGCTCGCTGTCGACGGCTGCGGCACCGCGTCCAGGATCACCATGCCGAACCGCTCGCCGATAGCCAGTACCTCGGGAGGGCCGAGCGGTTCGCTGCCCGGTTCGACACCCGCCTCGAGCAGGAACTCCTGCATGCCCTCGGGAGGTGTGAGAACGGCGAGGTAGCGCGCCGGCCGCTCGGTGAAGTTGCGATAGGTGTGTGCGGCGCCGCCCGGGATGTAGGCGTTCGTCCCCGGCCCGCCGGTGACCTCGGTGACGCCTTCGGGGCCGTCGTCGCGGAAGTAGGTCAGCTGCCCTTCGAGCGTAAAGAAGAACTCCGACGCGGGGTGGGTGTGCAGGGGCGGTGGGCCGCCGCCCGGTGCCACCACGACCTCCATTACGAAGAACGCGCCGTCGGTCTGCTGGTGGGGGAGATGGAACTTCACCAGGTCGTTCATCACGAGCACCTGCTGGCGGATCGGTATTGCCGTTGTCTCGGGCATCTCTGCTCCTTGCCTTTGTCGTGTTGTCGAGTGGGTCAACCGTGACCGACCCGTGTTTCCGACGAGGCTAATGGCGCCGTCCCGGCCAGTCCAAGACGCGTTGCCGTGGATCCATAGGCGGCGCTTATGGCGCCCGGGCCAACGGTTACGACGAGGTAACCGCTTCGCGCCTCCCGATGATTCGGATCGCACTCCGCGGAGTAGGGTGCGGCTCGTGAGCCCGATCGACCTGCTCTGGATCTTCTTCATCCTCAGCTCGCTGCAGCCGGTCGTACAGCGAAACATGCTGGCCATCGCCCGTCGCCGTGCACTGACGAAGATCTCGAAGGAGCGCAGCGCGACGGTGATCACGTTGATCCACCGCCAGGAGACGATCTCGTTCCTCGGCATCCCGATCGTGCGGCACATCGACATCGATGATGCGCACAGCGTGCTGCGCGCGATCCGCGAGTCGCCGTCAGGGCGGACGATCGAGATCATCCTCCACACCCCCGGTGGCCTCGTTCTGGCAGCAAGCCAGATCGCGAAGGCCCTCGCCGACCACGAAGGCAAGGTCGTCGCGGTGGTTCCGCACTACGCGATGAGCGGCGGCACCCTGATTGCGCTCTCGGCCGATGAGATCGTGGTGGACCGGCATGCCGCACTCGGGCCGGTCGATCCGCAGCTCGGGCAGTATCCCGCTCGGTCGCTGGTCGAGGTGTCGAAGATGCCGGGAGACCACGACGACGAGACCCTGCTGATGGCTGACGTCGGGCGCAAGGCCCTGCGTCAGATGAACGTCCTCACCGCGCAGCTGCTGGAGCGGCACATGGACCCGATGGCTGCCCGGGACGTGGGGCAGCTCCTCTCGCAGGGCACGTGGACGCACGACCATCCGCTGATGGGGGCAGACCTACGACAGCTGGGACTCCCGGTGCGCGAGGGTGTTCCGCTCGAGGAGCGCCTCCTGATGGACCTCTACCCGCAGCCGCGCGGGCGCGAGGCGTCGGTGGAGTACGTCCCCGGCGGCCGCCCTTCGCCCGGTCTGCCTCCGGGGCGGGACGTCGCACCTCCGCACCGCGAGAACGCCGGATCTCGATCCGGCTGACCGCAGGCCTACACACACGATGGATGATCCGCACACCGTTCGCGTCTGGGGCGCGGCCGGCTTCATCGCGCTCGGCGTCGCAGAGATCCTGGTCGTCGCGGCGATCCATGCGGTGAAGCGCGAGCTCAGCCGGGCTCTGGACCAGCTGGAGCTCGATATGGCGGGGCGACCGCGTATGCCGGCGATCTGGAGGCTGATCTACGGCGCCGGATTCCTCGCCGTCCGGCACACCGGGTTGGGGTACGCGCTGGGCGCGTTCTCGATCATGCTCGGCGCGACGATCCTCGTCCTCGAGCATCTGTACGGCGGCTGAGGCGCCGGGCCGGCGTCACGACTCGCGGGTGCCCGAGGCGTAGACGACGGTCGTGCCGATGTTCCGCTCCCGCGCCTTCCGCATCGCAAGGCTGCCGATCGCGATGTCGCTTACGGCAAATCCGCGGTGCCAGAACACGATCGTCTCGGCGTCGGTCTCCCGTCCCGGCCGCAGGCCCGCGACGATCTGACCGATCTCGGCGTACACGTCGTCCTTCGTCAGCTTGCCGCTATGGATCAGCCGGTAGTAGTGACCGAACTCCGAGGCGGTTGCCTGCAGCCAGTCGTCGACGACGAACTTGTCGGCCACGCGCGGCAGTGTAGGGTCGGTGGAGCGCACCGCTCCGTAGGGCATCACGAGCGCTCCGGGAGCGATCCACTCGTTGCGCAAGAGCGTGTGCTCCCGTGACAGACGCGTGGCGTCGACGATCACGTCGGCGCCTTGCACCGCAGATTCGACGTCCTCCGTGGCGATCACCGGCTTGCCGAGGATGCCGCTCATCTCCGCGGCGAACCGCTCGCGCGACTCGGGCCGCCTGCTGGTCACCCGGATCTCGTCGAAGTCGAACAGGTGGTCGAGGTAGCGCAGGTTGTACCAGGCCGTGCCGCGGGCTCCAATGTGGGCCAGCACCTTGCTGCCGGGGCGCGCCAGGTGCTTCGCGCCGATCGCCGAAACCGCCCCGGTGCGCATCCACGTCAGCTTGGTGGCGTCGAGGATGGCAACGGGCGTCCCCGTCTCCGCCCGGTACAGCGTCAGCAGCGCGAGCTCGGAGGGGAGGTCGTGCTTGTAGTTGTCGACGTAGTCCCCGATCACCTTCACCCCGGCCAGGCCGAATGCCTCGACGTATCCCTTGAGGATGTTGAAGTGGCCGTTGTACCGCTCCTCCAGCGACAGATGGTCCTTGGGCGGCATGACCACCTCCCCGAGGCCGTGGGCCCGAAGGCCCTGCTCGACCACGTCGAGGACGTCGTCGGGCTCGAGGTCGAGTGCCGCGATGTCGTCTCCGGAGAGGAACAGCAGGTCGAGATCGGCCATGTCAGCGCACGAACGGGAGCTCGACGACTTCCATCGAGGCGACTCCCTCGGGATGCACCACCTCCACCCGTGTGCCGACCGCGGAGAAGTCCACGTCGACCACGCCGATCGCGATGACGCGGTCCAGCCCCAGCGAATACGCGAGCCAGCGGGTGGAGCCGATCGACTCCTCGCCGACTCTGATGTCCCACGGCCATTCGAGCCGCCTCGGAAGACGCGACCCGGGGCCGACCAACCCGACCTGCCGGCGTGACACGCCTTCGTCCTTGATCCGCTGAAGCGCCTCGCGTCCGATGAAATCGCCCTTGTCGAGATCGACCAGGTAGTCCTGCCACAGCTCGAGCGGGTTCAGGTCCTGGTTGGTCGCATAGCTCGTGTCGGTGATTCCCGACTCCATCGCCTTCGACAGATTGGGGCCGATGACGAGCAGGTCATGAGGCTCTCCGGCCGCCTTGACCGCATCCCAAAGGTCGAGCGCGCGCTCGGTGCCCCGCGGGTAGATCTCGAAGCCGGCTCCGCCGCTCCAGCCGGTGCGAGAGACGATGCAGTCCACGCCGGCGATCGTCGCCTGCATGCAGTGGAAGGGCCGCAGGTCGTCCAGTCTGTCCCCGATGAGCGTTCGCATGACGTCCGGCGACGACGGCCCCTGAACCTGCAGTGGAGCGACGTCCGGCTCGGACACCTCGACGTCGTACGAGCCGCGAAGTGCGATTCCGCGTGCCCACAGCGTCAGGTCGACCGTCCCGTGCGACAGCCAGATCACGTCGTGCTCCAGGGCGACCAGAATTGGATCGCAGATGATCTCGCCGGTGTCGTCGCAGCACAGCGTGTAGCGGCACTGGCCGGTTTTGAGGTCGTCGAGCCGCCGGGTCGTCAGCATGTCGGCGAACGCCTTGGCTCCGGGGCCTCGGATCTCGGTCTGGCGCTCTGCGCCCACATCCCACAGCGTCACACGCTCGGTCAGCGCCCGGTAGTCCTCGCGCGGGTCGCGACCGTAGGCCATGGGCATGTACATATGGTTGTACACGATGTACTCGGTGGCCCCCTCGGCCTCGGTGCGCTCGAAGTACGGCGACCTACGGACATTCGGGTAGAGGGGATGGCGGCGCTGGGCGGCTGTTGTCATGAACGGCTCTCCGGGCTGTTGACGGGGCGGCCAGTCTAGGGCAGCGCTGTCTCTGCGGGGCAAGTCCTGCGCCCGTCCTCGGCGGGACGGTTCACGCGACGTCGCACCACGTCGCGGCGAGCATTGCAAAGGTCTTGCACGCCGTGACCAACTCGTCGATCTCGACGTGCTCGTCGACGGCGTGGGCGATCCGCAGGTCGCCGGGACCATACGAGATCGCGGGGATACCGGCGCTCGTCAGGAACGTCGTGTCCTCGACCGCGGCGAAGCCGTGGACCCGGGCCTCCTCGCCGGTTGCGGCGCGATGCGCGTGACATGCCGCCAGCACCAAGGGATGCTCCGGATCGATCTTGCCGGCGGGCCAGCGGTGGTTCCAGACGACCGCCGGTGGGTGGGCGCGGAGCCACGCATCCTCGCCGGCAGCACGTGTCACGCAGTGCTCGATCTCTGCTCGTACCGCGTCAGGATCGTCGTCCGGGTGGTGGACGATCACATATTCGATGCGCGCTTGGTCGGCGATGAAGAACGGCACGAGGCCGCTGCTTGGCCCGCCCACCACCACGCCCGGGTAGATGGCGAAGTGGCCGTCTTCGAAGAGGGGGTGATGCTTGTGTGTGGCCCAGTCGCGTTCGAGGCCGCGCAGCGCCTCGTAGACGAGGGCGATCTTGTCGATCGCGCTGACGCCGAACCGCTCGCCGCCGGGCTGGAGTGTGGGGCCTCGCAGGGCCGCATGCGTCGTCTTCCCTTCGACCGACAGCGTGAACGACAGCACCCCCGCGGTCACCGGCATGACTGCGAGCGGATGAGGCGGGCCGGAGGGCTCGGCGACGACGGCGCCGTCGGCCCGGTACCCGCGGGCAATGCAGGCGCTGGTGCCGAGCTCGTGCTCCATCATCTCCTCGCCGACCACGGCCTCGAGGATGAGGTCTCCGCGGAGGCGGACGCCTGTTTCGACCAGCGCCCGGGCGGCGAACGCCTGCGCCAGCAGGCCGCCCTTCATGTCGCACGCTCCTCGCCCATAGATCCGGCCGTCCGCCACCCTGCCGCTCCACGGATCGCCGAAGCGCCAGCTCTCCGCGGCGCCGGCGGGGACGACGTCGACGTGGCCGTTGAAGATCAGCGAGCGGCCGCCGCCGGTCCCCCGCAGTACACCGACGGCGTTCTCGCGGCCGGCAACCTCGCCGAAGACGTCGACCACGCAGCCGATCGCGGCATAGTGCTCGGCGAGCAGCGCCGACACCCGGGCCTCGCCTCCGATGTGCTCACCCGGGTCGATATCCGGGTAGTTGGGCGTCACGCTGGGAATCCGCACCGCTTGGCCGGTCGCCTCCACGAGGTCATCGGCGAGCGCGTCGACGGCCCCGCCGAGTGCTTGGGCGAGGCCTACGTCCATAGCTCGGGTGGGATGGTGTCGCGCTCGACGATGTCGGCCAGGGTCTCGCGGCGCTTGATCACGGTTGCGGCACCCCCGGACAGCAGGACGACCTCCGGTCGCGGGAACCCGCCGAACTGCGTCGACTCCGTCTCGCAGTACGCGCCCTGGTTGAGGACGAGGAGCACGTCGCCGGCGGCCACGGCCGGCAGCCGGATGTCCTCGGCGATCGAGTCGTACACGCACGTCTGACCGCACAGCTCGACGGCGATGTCGTCCGGTGGCCGGAACGGGTCGCGAGCGGGGAGCACCGGGTGGCCCACCCGCATCATGCCGCGGGATACGAACATCATCATCGAGCCGTCGACCGTCACGAACCTGCGTGCGGGTGTGGTGAAGACGTCCTTGACCTCGCTCACCGTGGCCAGCAGCACGACGGCGTTGGAGACCATGTAGCCGCCCGACTCGAACTGCACCAGCGGAGGCTCGTCGGCTTCGAGGTCGTCCTCGATCGCGCCGAAGATCGCGTCGGCGTAGTCCCTGGCCGCGGGCAACGGATGCACCGAGAGATCGGTCGCCGCTCCCGGAGTCGACAGGATCATCGAACGTCCGCCGCGGAACCCGCCACCCAGGTCGAGCCGCTGCACCGCCGCCCCGAATCGGTGGCGGGCCTCGTTGGCGATCCCGCAGAGCTCGCTTGTGCACTCGCGGTGGTGCATGACCTCACGGTCGGGCGTGTAGTCGCCCATGTAGCCGGAGAACCCGACATGGTGGTGGAGCCCGAGGAAGTCGAGGTGCGCGGATTCGACGACGGCCCGGATGGTCTCGTACGCCTGATCGCCCGCCACGTTCGAACCGAACTTGCCCTCGCCGATCCGTAGCGTGGACTCGAAGCTCGGATCCTGCTCCAGCAGCCGCTCGTATGCGAGCTGGACCCGGACCAGACAGGGCACCCGGACGCCGAGCTCCCCGGCGATCCGGTCGAGGCGGCGGGCCTCGTCCAGCGAATCGACGTTGACCTGGCGGACACCGATGCGCGCGGCCTGCTCGAGGGCGCTGTCCGACTTTCCGTTCCCGTTGACGATGATGTCACCCGCCGGAACGCCGGCGTCCATCGCCATTCGCACCTCGAACTCGCTCGAGGTGTCCATCGGTGCGCCGCAGCGCGCGAGCAGGCGGCTGACCGCCAGCGCGTTGTTGGCCTTCATCGAGTAGGCGACCTCGCAGCGCGGCCAGCGTTGCCGGAACGCCGCGACCAGCCCGTTGTAGTTCTCCTCGATCGTGGAGCGGGACACAACCCAGAGCGGCGTGCCATGCTCGCGGGCGAGTGCGTCCAGGTCGATGCCGTCCATCAGCACGCGGCCGTCGTCACCGATGGTGAGCGCGGGCGGCCAGGTCGTCCGCTGGGAGTCGAGGTCGATCACAGGTGCACCTCCGTTACCACCACCGAGCCGGGCAGCCGGCGGTCATGATCTCGGGTGCCCCCTCCGTGACGAGGACGGTCTCCTCGTAACGGACGGTGCCGACCCCGGGCTTCGAGACGTGCTGCTCGATGGCGATGGTCATCCCCGGTACGAGCTCCATCTCCTCGTGGGGCGTCAGGAATGGGCGCTCCCAGCCGGCTCCGATTCCGTGGCCCGCTGCCTCGAGCACGTCCTCGGACAGCGTCGCTTCGCCGTGCACGGCCGTGTCGGAGTGATCCATGCCGAGCTCGCGCAGGTGATCGCGCACTGCGGCGTAGACATCCTTGCCGCGGGCTCCCGGACGTGCTGCGGCGCAGCCGGCATGGATGCAGCCGATCGCGGCCTCGAGGATGCCGAGCTGATCGGAGCTCGGCTCGCCGCCGACAACACACGAGCGGACGAAGTCGTAGAAGTAGCCGCCGACGGCGCCATAGATGTCGGGATGGACGATGTCTCCCAGCTCGTATGGGCGGGTGGGGTTCCAGCTCGGCAGCCGCGACCACCAGAGGTGCCCGTCCTCAGGCCCGGAAGCCATTGCGAAGTCATATGGGTGTGCGCCGTGGGGGGCTCCGGCGGCGAACCCGGCGGCGACGACGTCGGCATCGGTCGCACCGACTACCGAGGCCTCCATCATCGCCGTCATCATCTGAACCGAGACCGCCGAGGAATGGCGCATCAGCTCGATCTCGGCGGGGCTCTTGACGACCCGCAGCGCCATCAGCAGCTCGTCGCACGGCACGAGCTCGACGCCCGGCGCCGCCGCGCGGACAGCGGCATGCGCCCGGACCGGCAGCCGCTCCTCGTCGACGAGGCCGACCCGCCCGTGGGCCAGGCCTGCGTCGGCAAGCGCCTGCCCGACGCCGTCGTACAGGAAGCGGCAGACCCGCACGTCGTCGCACTCGACCAGGTCGGTGCGCCAGTCGGGCTGGTTCACCAGGAGGATCGCCTCACCGTCCACCGGCAGGACCACAGCCGCCATCCCGAACCCCTGGTAGAGGCCGTGGGTGTCCGGGAACACGTTGCCGGAGTCGTAGTGGTTCGTCAGGTAGAAGACGTTGGCGTAGCGATCCAGCGTCGAGCCGCCCATCGACCAGGCCAGCAAACCGTCGAGCCCGCGCTCGCGGGCGGCGGCTCTCGCCGCGTCGCGGCGCTGTGCGAACTCGGCGCGGGGGATGACCGGACGGTTCACCCGTTCTCCTTCGTCGGCATCTCATACGCTTGCCGTCGATGCCGACGGTTCACCCGTTCTCCTTCGTCGGCATCTCATACGCTTGCCGTCGATGCACGATCTTGTGATCCGGGGCGGTACGGTGGTCGACGGACGCGGTGGCGCCGCATTCACAGCCGACGTTGCCGTCGTTGGAGACACCATCACCGCGATCGGCAACGGGCTGGGGGCGGCCCGTGCCACGATCGACGCACGCGGGCTCCACGTCTGCCCGGGGTTCGTCGACGTCCACACCCACAGCGATTTCACCTTGCCTGTGAGACCGGCTGCCGAGGCGAAGCTGCTGCAGGGCATCACCACCGACTGTACCGGCAACTGCGGCTTCTCCCCGTTCCCGCTGGCGCCGGGAGTGCCCGGCGGCGAACGCCACGGAGTGTTCATCGAGCCGCTGCTCGATCAGCGCTGGGCGACCTTCGACGCGTACGCCGACGCCATGACAGAACGGCGGCCCGGCATCAACCTCGCTCAGCTTGTGGGTCTCGGCGCGGTGCGGCTGGCGGCGGTCGGCGAGGAGGAGCGGCCGGCCACCGAGCGAGAGCTCCAGCGCATGCGCGACCTGGTCACCGAAGCGCTGAAGCAGGGAGCCTTCGGCGCGTCTTCGGGGCTCGTCTACGCGCCCAGCGGCTTCGCAGACCTCGCCGAGCTGGTCGCCGTGACCGGGCCGGTGGCCGATCACGGTCGCCTGTATGCAACCCACATGCGCGACGAGGGCGACCGGCTCGAGGAGTCGGTGGAGGAGGCGCTCGCAACCGCCTCCGGCTCGGGTTGCCGCCTGCAGATCTCGCATCACAAGGCGTTTGGCGAGGCCAACTGGGGCAAGGTCGAGCTGACCCTTCGCCGCATCGAGCAGGCCGCGGAGGAGGGCCTCGACGTTGCGGTCGACGTGTACCCCTACACGGCCGGGTGTACGACGCTTGCAGCCGCGCTGCCTCCGACTGCGCTGGCCGGCGGAGAGGCGGCGGTGCGTCGCCGGCTTGCCGATCCCGAAGCGCGGCGGGCCCTCGTCGCGCTCCTGGACGGCGGTGAGAAGTCGCTCGACACCATCATCCTCGGCGCGACCCCATCGCGTCCCGACATCGGCGGCCGAAGGCTCGTGGAGCTCGCCAGGGCGGACGGCGTCAGCCCCGCCGATCTGCTCTTCGACATCATCAGCGCCGACGGGCTTGAGCCGATCATGCTGGTCGACGGGATGTCCGAACAGGACGTCCGCACCGTCATCGCCCACGAGACGAGCGTGTTCGGCTCGGATGGCTGGACGATGGCAACCGACGCGGCGCCCTACACGCATCCGCGCGACTACGCCGCGGCCGTGCGGCTGCTCGCGCACTACGTCCGCGACCAGCCGCTGCTGGGCCTGGAGGCCGCCATCGGCAAGCTGACAGCGAAGCCGGCAGCCCGGCTGGGCCTGGGCGATCGGGGCGTGCTGGCGTCCGGGATGGCTGCCGACGTGACGGTGATCGACCTCCAGGGATTGGAAGAGGTGGCCACGTTCGAGCATCCGTGTCACCACCCGCGCGGAGTTCGGCATGTGCTGGTGAACGGGGTCGTCGCCGTGGAGGACGGTGTGCCCACCGGCGGACGGGGCGGCAGAGTGCTACGCGCGTCGGACAACCGGTAGCACCAACCTCGATGGATGGGCGGAGTCGTGCAGGATGGTCTGCATGGCGGTCACCGTCCCGCCCGGGCCACCGTCCACGTCGCGGTGGCCGTTGTTGTGGTTGCGGTCGTAGAAGGGGAACAGCGAGCTGGTCAGCATCAGCCTGACCCGATGGCCGGCGGCGAACTCGATGCCCGTTGCGCCCAGCTCGATGTCCACGCGGCCGCCGTCTGCGCCTCGCACCCGAGCGATGCCTTCGATGACGTTGATCACCCGGCCGTCCGGCCGGTGGACGCACAGCTGGGCGACCAGGTCTGTGTCGCCTACAGTCGAGTCGAAGCAGATCTCCGCGCGGACGAAGCCGAGCACCGTGATGGGCTCCCGCAGCGGCTCGGAGTCGTAGACGAGCACGGTCGGGTAGCGGTGGATGTCGCTCTGGTCTCGCGGCCCCATCGGCGCCACGTCCGGGAAGCAGCAGGAGCGGCCCCCGAGGCTCGGGATGGGCTCGTACGGCTCGTAGTAGAAGTGATCCGGAAGGCTGTCGCCCGGAGGCTCCGCGACCAGCTTCCCGTCGCCGCCCGACCCGTTCGCACGTCCGGCGCTCGTCAGGTGAAGCGACAGCTCGACCGCCTCAGCGGGCGGGAACGCGTCGCCCCGCCACCAGGTGTTGGCTCCCATGATGAACACCTCGACCGGCGGCTCCTCGTCGACGCCGTTCGGCTCGTCCTTCAGCCAGCGGTCGAACCAACGCACCTGGACGTGGTCGGACATGCTCGCCGCCTCCGGGCCGAAGTCGGCACAGCCAAGCTCGCGCGACCAGGGGATGTGGTACCAGGGCCCGACCAGCAGCCGCTGCCGCCCGTTGGCGGCTTGCGCCACCTGGAAGGCTGCGATCGTCCCCTCGACGAACATGTCGTACCAGCCGCCGATGTGCAGTCCGGGGACGGCGATCCGGTCGAGGCGCGGCGTGAAGTCGACGGGTGCCCAGTACGGGTCGGCGGGGTCGGGGTGGGCGGCCCAGTCGCGTATGAAGCTCCCGACCAGCTCGTCGGCAACGAGCGGGATGTCGAGCAGCGGCTGATGCAGCACGAGGGAGTCGAACCCGGCGAGCGCCTGGACGGCATCGTCGAGCATGTCGCGGCGGCCGGCTCGCTCGAGACGCTCGACCGAGGTCTCCACCATCCACGACAGCGCGAAGTGCAGGTTGAACGCGCCGTTGCGCCATGCCCACCGGTGGGCGTCCGGCGAGATCACCGCCGGGGCGATGGCCTGAAGAGAGGGCGGCTGCGCCACGGCCGCCGCCAGCTGCACCCATCCCAGGTACGAACCGCCGTACGTCCCCACGCGACCGTTGCACCCGGGCAGGCGGGCCGCCCATTCCACGGCCTCTGCGGAGTCGCGCTCCTCGTGAAACAGCGGCTCGAAGACGCCGTCGGACGCGTAGCGGCCTCGCGTATCCTGGACGACCACCATGTAGCCCTGCTCCGCGAACCAGTGCGGGGGCGCGTACGTGAACATGGCACCGGTCGCCTTGTTGTATGGCAGCCGCACGAGCAGCACGGGCAGCTCGCCCGCGCCGCGCTGCCGGTACACATCGGCCCGCAGGACGGTGCCGTCCGAGGTGCGCATCTCGATGTCACGCTCGATCACCAGCATGTCCAGCCTCCGTCTGCGAGCAGATCCGCGCCGGTGACGTAGGACGCGCCCGGGGACGCGAGGAACTCGATGCAGGCGGCGATCTCGTCGGGCCGCGCGAAGCGGCCTGCCGGTATCCGCCCGGAGATCAGCTCCGTCTCCTGCGGCCCCAGCGTCTCCTGGACGAGCTCGGTATCGACCGGCCCCGGGCTGACGCAGCACACGCGGATCGAGAACGGCGCCCAGCTCGCCGCCAGCACGCGGGTCAGCTGGACGATCCCCGCCTTCGTCACGTGGTATGCGGCATCGTCCTGCCGCCGTGGCGGCGCCGAGTCGTCATACAGCCGCCAGTCCATCGCGCGCCGCGCGTAGATCGAGCCCACGTTGACGATCACACCGCCGTCGCCGCGCTCGATCATCGCCCGACCGATCGCTCGGGTCATCAGGAACGTGCCGGTCAGGTTGACGTCGACCACCTGTCGCCAGGTGTCGAGCGAAAGCTCCTCCAGCGGAACGAACTCGGGCGACGTGATGCCGACGTTGTTGACCAGCACGTCGACCGGCCCGAGTGACTTGACGATCTCCGCCACCGCACCCTCGACCGCCTGCTCGTCCGAGACGTCGACGCACAGCCGCAGCGCCGCCGGAGTGCTCTCGAGCCGCTCCGGGTCGGCGTCGAGCACCGCCACGTGGTCGCCCGCGCGGGACAGCCGGTCTGCGGTCGCCCGGCCGATCCCGCGGCCGCCCCCGGTCACGACCGCGACCCGGGCCACGGCTATCCCACCACGAACTGGTGCGAGGCGACTTCCCGGTTGGCCAGCGTGACAATGGCGCCGGACAGGGTGCCGTCGTTGTACTCCGAGCCGGGGTTCAGGCAGGTCGTCCGCCCCAGCTGCACGCTGCCCTGCGACTCGTGCACGTGGCCGTGCAGCGCGATCAGCGGCTGCCGCTCGATGATGAACTCCCTGACCGCAATCGATCCCACGCCGATCACGATCACGCCGCCCGCCTCGAATTTGACGTTGAACTCCTCGTCGATCGCGGGGGCCTGGTCGAGGCCCGTGCCGACCGGCGGCGGGTGGAGCACCGCCACAAGGCTGTCGGGCTCCGTGACCTCCTCGTACATCCGCTCGATGCGAGCCCGGAGGGCATCCTCGTCGAGCTCCCGCGGCGAGTTCCACGGCGTGACGTTGGAGTAGCCGGTCGTGATCATCTCGTGCTCGTCCGAGAGGCGCACGCACCGTCCCTCCACGAACTCCACGATGTCCGATCCACTCAGCGGCACGTCGATCTCGGGGAAGTCGTCGTTCCCGGGCGTGATGAAGCAGCGGATGCCGGTTCCGCGCAGCCGCTCCTCTGCGAGCTCGACCCACTCCGCGATCCGGGCCACCACGAGATCGACGAAGACGCGCTCACGGTACTCCTCGTCCTCGAGCGCCAGGAGCTCGTCCCTTTCGCCCCGCATCGGGTAGAGCCCCGCGTTTCGGATGCGCTGCTCGACCGCCACCGCCTCCGACTGCGTCAGGCCGGTGTGCGTCTCGTCCTGGAAGCTCACCGCCCATCCGCCAGGCCGCCGCTCGACGGGGACGATCGCCTTTCCGGTGATGTCCCCGCCGAGGATCAGATGGCTGACGCCGTAGAACTTCCCTGCGTTGATGAACTTGCGGAAGCACACGTCGGAGCCGTGCACGTCCGTTGCGAAGAAGATCCGCGTCTCCGACGTCGATGGCCGGCGTGTTCGCTTGAAGATGCTCACTCGAGATCAGTCGGGTGGGATCGTCCGGTAGAGGAGGTCGAGGTCGACGCCCGCGCGGCGCCGGTATTCCCTGACGGCGAACCACCAGGCGATGCCGAACCCGACCACCAGCACCGGCCCGAACGCAGCCCACCACGGGTGGGCGGCGAGCCCGGTTTCGTCCTGGAAGTAGAAGACCAGGAAGATCGCGAATGCGGCGGCCGCGCTGGTCAGCGCCCCGCAGATTCGCAGCATCGGCAGACCCCCGAGGCGCCAATCGGCCGGCGAGCCGTTGTAGATGTCGGGGCGCCGCGACTGCATCAGCATCGCCGAGACCCCGACGAAGAACAGGGCGACCAGCGGGAAGTAGCTGATGATGGTCACGATCGTGATGATGTCGGCCCAGTAGGCGTAGAGGGCGACGCCGATCTCGGACAGACACGCCACGATCGCGATGGCGACGACCGGCGTGTGGGTGCGCGGGTGCACACTCGCCACGCGCTTGGGCAGCAGGCCATCGAAGGCATAGGCGAACAGGCCGCGCTGCACCACTGCCATGTTGATGTTGATGCCCGGGATGATCCACAACGTGAATGCGAGCGACAGGATGATCACGATGAAGTCCTGACCCGCCACGAGCGCCGCGAAGAACGGGAAGCTGGCAAAGCCCGTCTCGATGTTGCCCGCGGTCGCCGAGATGAAGAAGTCCTCGCCGACTGCCTTCAGCATCAGCACCCAGCCGACGATCAGCGACAGGGACTGGATCAGGCCGCCGCCGATGAAGCTCTTCAGCATGCGGTCGCGCTGGCCGGCGCGGCGCACCTCGGCGCTGAGGTACGTGCCCCAGAAGCAGTACGTGATGATCGTGATGGCGAAGAACAGCGCACCGATCGTCGCCTTGAAGTCGTAGCCGCTTTCGGAGGGAAGCAGCCCGCTGCCCTTGGCGGCGTCGACGACGCCCTGGTAGGCGCCCGCGCCGGCGAAGTCGTTGTAGGTCTGCTCGAAGCTGTCCCGGCTCGTGAAGGCCAGGATCAGCAGGTCGATGACAGCGCTGCCCGCGAACACCAGGATCAGGATGGTCATGGTGCGGATCAGGATTCGGGTGCCGAGAGCTGCCAGGATGCTGACGCCGAGCACGCCCAGGGTGCCGGCGATGAAGACGGCGTTCTTGTGGGGGAAGGTGAGGGCGGCCGACCAGTCGGTGAAGGTCTCCGACCCGGTCACGCTGCCGATGGCGGCGAAGGCCGGGGAGAGGCCGAGGGTCGCGATGAACCCTGCCACGAGGCCTGCCGTGAGCGGGCTGATGGCAACCACGCAGAGGTTGAGACCAAAGCCAAGCGCGGGATGAAGAATGCGGGAGTTGAAGACGTAGTCGCCGCCGACCTTCGGCAGCGTGGCGGTGAGAAGCGCGATGCAGGCCCACACGCCGAGGCTGAGGAGGAGCGCGAGCACCATGGAGACGAGATAGTTCGCTCCGGGGAACACCGCGACCACGAATGAGGTGACGACGAGCCCGGACACGAGGGCGGTCGCCGACGTGAAATTGAAGATCAGGTGGTCAACGAGCGACACCTCGCGCACAAGGCCCGTGGCGTTTCTCGTGTAGATCGGCAGGTTCCCGTCACCGGGGCCACCTGTCGTTGCGGCGTTGCCGCCGTCATCGGTCGTCATTCCGGCCTCCTGCTGGCCTAGTGGGGGTCGCAAGAATGTCGACAATGCTACTGATGTACAAATCGCGATGTCAAGGGGTGAAAGAACGGGGCTGACGCCCGCTCCTTCACGGAAGCTCTGCGGCTTCGGCTAGGCCGGGTCCGCGTCGCCGGCCTGCTGGCGCAGCCGGCGGTAGCTCTCGAGCATCGGCTCGACCGGGCGGAAGTGCGCGGACGTTGCGGCTGCGGCGGCCTCGGCGTCGCCGCGCTCGATGGCGTCCACGATCGGGGTGTGGTCGGCGACCAGGAGGTCGAGCTGCTCGGGGTGCTCGACGCTACCGCGTGCGTGGCTTGCGAGCATCTGGGTGCAGAGCGAGTCGATGAACTGCGCGACGCGCGGCATCTCGGAGGCCCGCCCCAGAGCCCGGTGGAAGTCGGCGTGGGCGATGGCCGCCTGGTAGGCGTCGCGACGCTCGAGCGCAAGGCCCATCCGCTCGATCTCCCCGCGCAGCGCTTCGACCGACGCCGGGTCGTGCAGTACGGCCGCACCCCGGGCGGCCACCGGGTCGAGCAGCCGGCGCAGCTCGTAGATCTCGACGATGTCATCGTCGGTGAACATCGCCACGGTGCCCCCGCGGTGTGGCCGCATGTCCACCAGGCCGTCGCGCTGCAGGGCCAGCAGGGCTTCACGCACGGGTGCCCGGCTGACCTCGAGCTGCTCGCAGAGCTCCAGCTCGAGCAGCCGCTGCCCGGGGACCAGTCCTCCTCGGTAGATCTCCTCCCTCAGGAAGTTCGCCACGTGGTCGGAGACGCGACGGGGGCTGCGGCGAAAGCTGGAATGACTGGATGACATCGGAATGGCCGGAGGATTGCGGACGAGTCTACGAAACTGCCCGGCGTTCTGTCCGTCGGGCTCGGGATGCGCAGTCACGCCTGGCCCGTGAACACCGGCCACCGGCCGCCCGGTCGGTAGTCGAGACGGGTCATGAGGCCACGGCCGGCTCTGTCGACATCGGCGTAGAGCGTCTCATGGTCGATGCGTGTGGAGCGCCCGTCGACCACGATCGGCTCGCCTTCCACCAACACCGTGCGCACGGTGCGCGATCCACTCGAGAAGACGAGGGAACCGACCGGGTCGACGGCGGGGTGCGCCTCCGGGCGGTCGCGCCCGTGCAGCACGAGGTCGGCCAGCTTGCCCGGCTCGATGGAGCCCAGCTCATGGAGACGCCCGACCGCGGCCGCTCCTCCCAGTGTCGCCATCTCGAGCGCAGACTCCGCATCGATGGCCGGTTGCTCCTCGCCGCGGGCCTCCTTGTGCACCGTCGCGGCGAGGTAGACGGCGCGGTGGAGGTCCCAGGAGTTCTGCCACTGGGTGCTGTCGGTCCCGAGCGCGACCGGGACGCCCGCCGAGACGAGCTCCGGGAACCGGCCGGTACGAGAGCCGCCGATGGCGTACATCATCGACGCACTGGGACAGTGCACGATGCCGGGCCGGGCGTCGGCGAGCACGCCGACCTCGTGGTCGCTCGTCAGGTTCATGTGCACGAGGGTCAGCGGCCGGTCGAGCACGCCGAGATCGCGATACCCGTCGATCGGATCGCGCCCCCCGAGCCGCTCGCGGCAGACATGCACCTCTCCCGGGCTGAAGGACTTGTGGACGTTCAGAGGCACGCCGGCTCTGGCCGCCAGCTCGGAGGCGGCCGCGACCAGCTCGTCGCTCGACGTCTCCATGCCCACCAGACCGGGGCATGCCCAGGCGCGCCCTGCGCCGAGCGGGAACGCGGAGAGCGAGCGCTCAATGCGGTCGACGCAGGTGTCGGTCGGCATGCTCAGCTCCGGGACGCCATCGAAGGCGTCCCCGTTCAGCAACGCGATCATTCCGCGAATGCCGACGGCCTCCACGGCCTCCGCCGTGGCGCTCAGCTCACGGGATGCGCTCCCGGTGTCGGCGAAGCACGTGGTGCCGTTGAGCGCCATCTCGAGACATGCGAGCCTGGTGCCGAGGTGCTCCTCCTCGTCGGTGACGGTGGCGAGCATCGGCGCGTCGAACCGCCAGAACACCTCGTCCTCGGTGAACCGCTCGGGCACGAAGCAGCGCGCGATGCCCCAGGCGACGTGCGCATGGGCGTCGATCAGGCCGGGATGGACGACGCCGCCATCCGCGTCGATCACACGGCCGGTGTCCATGCCGTCCGGTGCGGCCCCGGCTCCGACCTCCGAAATCCGGCCGCCGGCAATGGCGATCCAGCCCGGCCAGAGGATGCGCCGGTCGGCGTCCATCGTGAGAACGCACGCGTTGGTGATCAGAAGGTCGGGGGTTCTGGTCATTCTTGACTCGCTCGGTCGAGCAATCATAATGCCTGAATGTCGACAAACGACCAATGGCGACGCACGACATAGCGACCCACGTCCGCCTGCTCTGCACCGGCTGCGGGCACGAGGCTCCGCCCGGTATCGCCGTGTCCTGCGCGTCCTGCGGCGGACAGTACGAGACGGCGTACGACACGGCGTCGCTCGACGGGCTGCGCCGCCGCGACGGCGCCAACCGCTTCGCCGGATTCCTGCCGCTTCCGCTGGGAGCGGCCAGGATGACGCTCGGTGAGGGTGACACGCCGCTGGTCGAAGCGGGAGGCGCTCTGCTGAAGTGCGAGCACCTCAATCCGACCGGGTCGTACAAGGATCGCATCGCCTCTGTCGGCATCAGCCTTGCGGCGGCATCTGCCGCACCGGGGTGGATCGGGACGTCGTCGGGGAACGCCGGCGCGGCATATGCGGCATACGGCGCCCGGGCCGGCATCCGCGGAACGGTCTTCACGAGCGCAACCATCCCCGACCAGAAGCGCGCGCAGATCGAGCTCTTCGGCACGACGATCCGCAGGGTGCGGGGGTTGGGTGAGGATCCCGGCTCCGAGACCTCCCTGTTTAAGGCGGTGGCTGCTCGGGCGGTGCGCGAAGGGCTCGCGCTCGCCATCACGGCCCGTACCTACAACGCCGCCGCGATGGATGGGGTGAAGCCGATCGCGTATGAGCTCGTCGAGGAGCTTGGACGAGCGCCGGATGCCGTGTTCGTGCCGACGGGGGGAGGAGGCCTGGCCGCGACCATCTGGCTCGGATTCCTCGACCTCGAGAGGGCCGGCGTGATCGATGCGCTTCCGCGGCTGGTCGTTGCCCAGCCTGCCGGTTGCGCGCCGATTCACCAGGCGATCCGTCGCGGAGCTGAGGAGGTGGCGCCCATCGAGCGGTGCACGTCGGCGATCTCGGGGCTGCAGCTCGTCGCTCCCCCCGATGGTGACCAGGCCCTCCGAGCGGTGCGCGCATCGAATGGTTACTCCATCGCGGTCGAGGACGCCGATGCCATTGCGGCCCAGGCGCTCCTGGCCGACTCGTTCGGGATCCTCGTCGAGCCTGCTGCTGCGCTCGCGTACGCAGCGTTCAGACAGCGGCCGGCTGCGGGGGTCAACGTCGTGGTGCTGACGGGCACCGGCCTGAAGACGCCGCTGCCGCTGAACGATGCGCTGCCACCGATCGGAGTCGAGGAGATCGATACGGTATGAGCGGCAACGGTGCGGTGCGACTGGTGGCGGGTGGAACGCTCGGTCCGAGGCTGAGCGACGACTGGGACTGCAACGTCTACGAGGTGCGGGGCACCGACCGAACGGTGATGGTCGACGCGGGCTGCGGCCGCGGGCCCGTCGACCCGGGGGGCGCCGGCGCAGTGCTTCTGACCCACCTGCACCTCGACCACTCGGGCGGCGCCGCTGCCCTTGCCGGCCGTGGGCTGCGGATCCTCGCCCATCCCTGGACGGCCGAAGCCCTGCGCACCGGCGACGAGGACCGCGCCGGGCTTGTCCTCGCGCGTGACCGCGGGTTCTACCCGCCCGATGCGAGCCTGTCGCCTGTGCCGTCGGTCGAGGACATCGTTGAGGGAGAGATGCTCGATCTCGGGGGCGTCACGGTGACGGCCGTCGAGACTCCCGGCCACTCGGACGGACACCACGCCTTCCTGGTGGAGGAGCGCTTGGGCCGTCGCACGCTGCTTGCGGGCGACCTCGTCTTCCCCGGCGGGACGATCGTCCTTCAGCCGCTTCCGGACTGCCGGCTCGACCTGCTCTGGGACAGCCTTCTCAAAGCCCGTCGCCTGGACGCCCACGACCTCGCCGCCGGCCACGGACTGCCGTCGACGGGCGGTGCGTCACCGGCCCTCGACGGTGCCATCGCAGCCTTCGCAGGCGGGGGCCTTCCACCCCAGATGGGAGCCTGAGCGGTGGACGACGTCGTCGGGCTCGCCAGGTCACTGATCGCAGCGGGGAGCGAAAACCCGCCCGGTGACGAGCGTGAGGTCATGCGCTTGGCCCAGCGCGAGCTCGCGGAGCGTCGCATCGACGAGGTGCGCCTGCATGCTGTCGCCCCAAAGCGCATGAACCTGGTCGCGCGCATCAAGGGCCGCGGAGCGGGGCCCGTGCTCGCGCTGAGCGGGCACCTGGACACCAAGCCGGTCGGCCTCCTGAGCGCCTGGCGGCACGATCCCTTCGGCGGTGTGGTCGACGACGGTTTGCTGTACGGGCTGGGCGCGGCCGACATGAAGGGTGCTGTTGCCGCGATGATCGTCGCCCTTGGACGGCTGCAAGCCGCGGGTGGGCCTCCGGGGGGTGACGTGCTGCTGGTGCTCACGGCCGACGAGGAGGCGGGCTCGGTCTACGGCGCCCAGCACCTTGCGCAGCTGGGGGCGGTCGAGGCCGACGCGATGGTGATCGGCGAGGCAAGCGGCGTCGAGACGGAGTGGGAGTGCATCGGCCTCGCATGTCGCGGCGCATTGCTCTTCCGGGTCGAGGTCGACGGTCCCGGCGGCCACTCCTCGCTCGGGGATCGCGGTGGCCCCGACAGCGCCCTGCGGGTTGCCGTGCGGATCGCCGAGCGGCTCGATGCGGCGTTTCGGGAGCTTCCGGGATGTGCCGTCAACGTCCCGGCCTGGATCGAAGGGGGCGAAGGAATCGGCTACGGCGTGACGGCCGCTCGCGGCGCTCTTCGCGGCGACGTGCGGCTCGCTCCGGGGGTCCGGCTGGCCGACGCCGAGTCGATCCTGCGGCGTGTGGTCGCGGAGTCTGTGGACGACGCGCTTCGCGCCGAGATCCTGATCGATGAGCTCGGGCATCCGGGCTTTGAATCGGTCGGGGTGGACGAGTCGTCGCCTGTGGCGGCGGCGTGCGCGGACGCATGTCGGCTGGCGCTCGGCCGCGAGGTTCCCTTCGGTGTCTTCCCCGGGGGTACGGACGCCTACTTCTTCGACGGGATGGCGGCCATTCCGACCGTCTCGGCCCTGGGGCCGGGGCGGCTGGCAGAGGCCCACCGGCCCAACGAGTATGTCTCAGTACGGGGGCTCGGCGAGGCGGTCGACCTCTACGAGGCGCTTGTGTCGCGGTTCGCGGAGACCGCCTGACCGGGGCACCAGTCGAACTCGTCGAACGGCCACAGCGGCCGGCGGACGTTTCCCAGCCCAAGGCCCGTTACATCAGCGGCCGTCGGCCCGGGCGAGTCGACGTCGACGATCCTGGCGGCCCGGCTCTCCCAACCGGCCCGAACGGCAGCGGCGCCCTTGAGGTCGACGGCCGACAGCGAGCCGAGGTCGATGCCGCACGACCGCAGCATGTTCTGGTCGTTGGCCATGACCGCGCGACTCTGCAGGACGACCGTCAGCGACTCGCACTCGACGACCGCAACCCGGCCCATGTCGAACACCACGCCGCGCGCGAGCGGTCCGTCGTTGACGTAGCGGCCGTCCTGGACGCGAACGACGGCACCTGACAGCTCGAGCGGCGGGGAGCCCACCCACAACCTGACGGTTGCGCCTACTCCCGCCGTTTCGCATACCGCGACGGCCTCCGGGTCGCAGATGGTGGTGGCCGCCCGCAGCCCTGTCCGGTGCAGTAGCTCGGCGGCAATCGCGGTCGAATCGCCGGGCGCGCCGCCGCCCACGTTGTCGCCGACGTTGGCAAGCGCGGTCAGGCCGGGTGAGGCCGCGGCCACCGCGACAGCTTCGGCGGGCGTCAGCAGGCGGCGGGCGAAGTCATGGCGGCTCGACCACGCCAGCTCCCCGAGATCGCGTGCGACCGCGGCGGTAGCCACCGGGTCGCCATCCGAGAATGCGATCACGGCCATCGACTGCTCCGGCACATCGGCGTAAGCGAAGCCGAAGAGGACGGACACAGAGACGCAGCGGCCGGCGCGCTCATGGTCGCGCGCTCGCGCGAGCAGGCCGCGCAGCGGCTCGTCTGCGCTCGCCTGCGCGATGGCGGGCGCGGTGACGGGCACTGTCACGATTGCCGACGTGGGAGCGAGCCGGCCTTCGATGATCCGGGTGAGCGCCGCCGCAGCCCGCTCGCCGGTTTCGGCCATGTCGACGTGCGGGTTGGTCTGGTAGGCCATCACGAGGTCGGCCGATTCGACCAGGCCGGCGGTGAGATTTGCATGCGGGTCGATGACGATCACGACCGGGACATCGCCGACCGCCTCGCGCACCCGCCTCGCCGTTTCGCCGTCCGCCGCTCCGATGCCGTCCACCACCATGGCGCCGTGCAGTTCCAGGAGCACGCCGTCGAGCGGCAGCGCTTGGTGTAGGCCCTCGCAGAGCCGGCCGGTGAGGTCGCGGTAGGCCGCGTGGTCGACGACACCAGCGGGCGTGGCGTACGCGTGCATGACGGGCACCGGCGACGCGGCGCCGGCCACGAACCCGCCGCAGACCGTCTGCGTGCCGGACAGCTCCTCGACGAGCGTGGCGCCCGAACGGACGTGGAAGTCACCGAGCCGGGTGGGCCGTTCGACGAGCGTATTCGACTCGTGGAAGAGGCCCGCGATGGCGATCCGGGGCCTGCTCACCGGACCGTTGTGGATGGTGAACCGTTGGTTCGCATGATGGATTGTCGACAGCGTACACTGGCGCCGATGACCGTTCTCGAGGGTCCCCGCATGAGCAGGTCGCCGGGCCGCACGGCGCTCGTCACCGGCGGTGGCGGAGGCATCGGCGCGGCGATCTGCGTCCGGCTCGCGGAGGTGGGATACGCCGTCTGCGTGCTCGACCGGTCGCAGGACATCGCAGAGCGGGTTGCCCAGGGAATCGTCTCGTCGGGGCACGTTGCCTTTGCTGCCGCCTGCGACGTCACGGATGCACCCGGCGTGGCGGCGGTCTGCCGGCTCATCGTGGATGAGCACGGGCGGCTCGACGTGGCAGTGAACTGCGCCGCCCTGTCGGGAACGGAGGTGAAGGCCGACATCTTCGAGGTCACGCCGGAGCACTGGCGCCGCATTGTCGACGTGAACCTCACAGGTGCCTTCCTGGTCTCTCAGGCGGCTGCTCGGATCATGGCCGAGCAGCAGTCCGGGTGCATCGTGAATATCAGCTCCGTCTCGGGGATCGGAGCCGAGGAGTGGGCCGCCGCGTACTGCTCCGCAAAGGCCGGTCTGATCGGCTTGACGAGAGCGATGGCGCTCGATCTCGCGCCGTACAACGTCCGGGTGTGCGCCGTCGCCCCCGGTGACATCCACACGGAGAAGTCGCAGCGGGCGGCACCCGTGGACGGCGAGCGTGAGCTCAAGCCGACCCCCCTCGGGCAGGGGATGCCAGAGGATGTCGCGTCAGCGGTCGAGTTCCTGGCGGGGCCGGGAGGCAGCTTCGTGTCGGGAACGACGCTCGTCGTGGACGGCGCGCGGATGGCCTACTGAATCGTCGCCGGATGAACCTCGACGAGTTCCGCGCACAGTTTCCGATCGCCGGCCGGCGATCGTATCTCTACAACGGGGCGCTGACCCCGACGGCCGATGCGGTCCGCCGACAGCTCGACCGCTGGGTGCACGACTGGGAGCTCGACCCGATCTCCCGCTACGACGGCTTCGAGCCGGAGCTCGACGGTCTGCGTCGGGCCTTCGCCCGGCTCGTCGGCGCGACCGCGGATGAGATCGCCGTCACCGACAACACGTCCAGAGCCTCGAACCTCGTCGTCTCCTGCCTCCGCCGGCGGCCGGGCTCGAATGTTGTCATCGATGACACCACCTATCCGAGCGCCGCGTACCCATGGCACGCGATGACCGGTCACGAGCTGCGCCGCGTGCAAGCCGGCACCACGCCGGACCCAGTCGACGCCATCGCCTCGCAGGTGGACTCGGAGACGGTGGCGGTGTGCATCAGCCACGTCTCGCCGGAGACCGGATTTCGCCATCAGCTGGCGCCACTGGCGGCCGTCGCCCACGAGCACGGGGCGGTGCTCGTCGTAGATGCAGCGCAGACGACCGGCGTCGTGCCGATCGATGTTGTGGCCGAGGGCGTGGATGCGCTGGTCACGACGGCGATGAAGTGGCTGCTCGGCCCACCGGGGATCGGCTTTGCATACGTCTCCCGCACGCTGCTGGCGGACGCCCCGGTTCAGCAGATCGGATACATGGGCGTCGACCTGGAGATGAGCGAGGGGTGGCCCCTGACCGAGATGCCGCCACTGCGAAATGACGGACGGCGGCTGGAGGTGGGGCTGCCGGCGCTGATCGGCCTCAGCCCGGCACGGGCGGGGATCGATCTGCTCGAGCAGGTCGGCATCCAGGTCGTCCACGACCGTGTCTCGGAACTCGTCGGCTACGCAATCGAGGGTCTGCTCGAGCGCAGCGTTCGCGTTCGCACGCCCGTTGACGCTCGGCGCCGCGCAGGTGTCATCGCAATCGAGGACGACGCCGCTGTCGACCTCGCGGCCCACCTGCGGGCTCACAAGGTCGACATCGGCGGCTATCCGTGGGGCGTCGCCCGGATCGACCCGCACGCGTTCAACAACGAAGACGACATCGCTGCGCTGCTCGACGCATACGATGGATACCGTCGCATCGGGTGAGCCCCCCGGGTCATGCTGTCCAGCGGAGCAGCATGACCGGGCCCTTCTTGAGGTTCGCGCCGTTGGTGACCATGACCTCGGAGCGGCCATCCAGGTCGGTGTCGATCGCGACCGCCTGATCGCCTGACCCGAGCTTCGTCTGCGGAATGGCGGTCGGAGCGAGCTTGCCGGCGGTGTTCATCAGCAGCATGTCGGGATGGTTGGTTGCACACGTGGTGCATCCCGGCTGCCCGTTGCCCTGGAGCACGTACACATCCTGAGTGCCGTTGCCGTCGACGTCGGCCACGGCGATGTCGCGGCCGGCGGTCAAAGCACGGATCATCGTCGGGGGTGCGAACGTCCCGCCAGCGCGCCCGGCGCGGACACCGAACTGGCTGAGCCGGACATACACGAGATCGCGGATGCCGTCACCGGTGATGTCGGCCAGTTCCGTGCCGGCGGCGCCCCACTTGCCGTTTCCGCCGAGCTGCTGAAGCGTGGTCTCGATGTATCCCGCGTCCGTGTGCGAGTACAGGTGAATGCTGTTGCTGGCGCAGAAGACGATATCGTCCTGCGCGTCGCCGGGGAACTGTGCCGCGTAGGTGCAGCCGCGCTCGCCCTGGTTCTGATCGAGGCCCATCTCCGGAGCCGGCTGATAGCCAAGCCACTGACCTGTGACCGGATCTGCGCCGAGGTTCGTGTACAGGCGGTTCGGCGCGGGCAGGCCGTCGGTACGAGGAGCGGCGTAGTTCGTGACGTACAGGTCTGGATAGCTATCGCCGTTTGCGTCGAGGAAGGTGGCGTTTCGGCCGCGGCCGATGGGGTCGTCGACGCCCGCCCACTGCCCGGCGTCGGTGAATGTGTCGCCGGGTCCCTGGAGCCAGAGGCTGTTGTGCTTCGACCGGTTCCCACCGATCGCTCCCAGGGTGCAGTACACGTCGAGCGCGCCGTCCAGGTTGACGTCGGCCCAGGCACACCCGTGCTGGTCGGTTGTGACAGTCCCCGCGAGCGAGTGGCTCATGGCATACGTGCCGTCGCCGTTTGCGCGCCACAGCTGGCGAGCGCTGCCGTTCTGCGGGCTGTAGAGGAAGTCCGGATAGCCGTCCGCGTTGTAATCGGCGACGGCGACGTCCCACGATTGTGCCGTCATGCCGATCCCCGCTGCTGGAGCGATGTTCTTCACGGCCGCGTGTGCCGTCGCAGGTGCGACGAGCGCAACGGCCAAGGTGAGCATGGTGAATCGCTTGATCAGTTTTCGCCTCCTTGTCGTGCTGCCCTGATATGGGCGGGAACGCAAGCCGAAAGACGGACAGTCGTCCGTCGTCCAGCCTCGGTACGGCCATGGAGCCTGCGTTGGTGTACCGGTCAATGTCGGAGCCGTGGGGCATGGCCTTACACCATGCGTGCTCCGGCTATGTCGTTAGACGATAGGGGTCAGTGCGTATTCCGCACGTCGTGTACCAGCGCCCACGCCGTGAGCCGGCTCACAGTGAGCTCACCGTCCGGCGCTTCGCCTCGTCTCTTCCTCGACGGTGCGCTCGGCGGTCGGCAGCGCCTCGAGACGCTCGTCCGGAATGGGCTCACCGCTCTCGACGGAGCGACCGAACGTCCCCTGCGAAAGACGCTGCTCGGCGCGCTCGACGGCCGACAGCTCGGCGCGGAGGTCGTCGGCGCGGCCTTCGTCGAACTCGCTCTGGTACGTGTCGGTGCCGCTGTCTGCGATCTCAGTCGTCGAAAGCTCATCGTTGGCTTCGATGCCCGCAGAACGCAGTTGGCCCTCGATCCGCGCTCGCTCCGCACTCAACAGCTCACGTGCCCGTTGCTCCTGCACGACGCTCCCTTCGATTGGCTTCGCGGTTCACCATACCGCTCGCTCACACTCGCCCCCCTTAGGGAACGAGCGGAACGGCGGCCTCCGGGGTGACGACCCGGAAGGTGAAGCTCTCTTCGAGGTACAGATGCACCGCGTCGGCGTCGTGGCTCTCGTAGCCGATCGAGATGTCCTCTCCGGACTCGAACACGAAGTCGCCCCCTCGCATGCTGACGACGACGGCGCCGTCGACGCCCGGCGCCCACACGAGCGGGCCGCCGGCGATTTTGCGAAGGTGCTCGAGCATCGGGTAGCCGCCGTGCTCGCTCGTCTCGAGCACTCGCGTGTACGCGTCGGGGCCGAGCGCGAGACCGTAAGGGCCGGCGATGCCCACCGAGAGGAGCGCCTCGACCGCCGTGGCAACGTGCCGCGGATAGCGGTCACAGTCCTCGCCGAGCGTCACGACGTCATGCGTCGATGCTTCGGCGATGCCGGCGATGCCCGCTGCCTTCCAGCCGTGAAACACGGCGGCGTTCTCGGCGATCGCGAGCCGGCGGGCCGCGTCGTCCAGGTCGGCGAGATCGATGTCCTCGGCGCCGCGGTCGGCGTCGGCCAGCTCGTTGCGAGAGACCGAGAACGACGCCCGTAGCTCGGCGAGCGGAAGGACGCGGCGCTGAACGGCCATCAGGCCCTCGCCCGGCGGCTCGGCGACCGGCTGCGTCCGGCCGAGGTTGGTCGCGGAGTGCTGCCAGCCGTGCGGGCCGGAGAAGTCGGTCAGCTTGCGCGCGGCGAGGGCCGGTGTCAGACGCTCACGCGCCTCTTCGTCGATCAGGTTCCAGGCGGCCTCGGTGATCGGCGCGTGCTCGCGGAGAAGGTGGCTCATCCGGCACCCGGCCTGAGGCTGCCGATCCCGAGCGACTGGGAGCCGGCGACCGGCGCGCCCTGAGCGGCCGCACCCTCAACCGCCTCTTCCTCGGCCTCCTCGCCGTGCTCGACGATGTCGCCCTCCTGGAAGAGGACCCCCTGCGCGATCTCGCGCCAAAGCGGCGTGCGGCGGAGGAGGAACTCGAGGTCCATGCAGAAGTGCTTGAACTCCTCGCCCTGGGCGTCGAGCATGATCGCCCTGGCCTCGCGATCCTTCTCGACCGCCATGCGCTGCTCGTACCAGCCGATCGCCTCCGCTTCCTCGGTCAGCGAGGCGCACAGACGGGCGAACGTCCGGGTCTCGTCCGGAAGCTCGTCGGCCGGTTCGTGGTATTGGTCGAACCCCACGCCGAAATCATGCCCCGCATGCGATGCCGATAATCAAACGCATCGGAATCACCCGATAACCGAATCGTCCGCGGTCACGACACATCGCTCCGCGCCGGAGGCTCACGCCGCGTCACGCTCGAGGATCGTGCCGCCGACGGTGAGCCGGACGTCGATGTTGCCGCGCGTCGCTCGCGAGTAGGGGCAGGCCTCGTGCGCGCGGGCCATGATGTCGAAGGCGTCTTCAAGGCTGATGTGCGGAGCGTCGAGGTCGAGCGTTACCGCGAGTCCGAAGCCACCGCCCCGGACCAGCCCGATCGCAACGAGTGCGGTGACGCGAGCGTCGGTCAGGTCGAGCATGCGCCCGAAGGCGAATCGCATCAGCGTCGACTGGAAGCACGCGGCAAAGGCAGCGGCAAAGAGTTGCTCGGGGTTGGTGCCTGGCCCGCCTGAGCCGCCGATGTCCTTCGGCACGTCGAGGTCGACCTCGAGCCGGCCGTCGTTCGTGCGGACATGGCCCTCACGACCGCCTGTGACGGTTGCTTCGGCGGTGTAGAGGATCTCAGGCTGGGTGCTCATCGCGCGTCGTCCTTTCGATGGATCGTCGTGCCCGAACAATCGCCTGCGGGTCGTCGGGGGGCCAGACGGCCAGCGTCCGTTGGGCCCCCCGGCCGGCCCGACACTCGAGCTACCTGGTACCACCAAGCCGAAGTTGTGCGGCCTCCCGAGTGGAGGCCGCACGTGGTGGTGGGTGGTGGGCGCTACTCCTTGCCCTCGAACTGATGGTCGGCGTTCGGGTTGCCCGGTTCATCGGCGTGGCCTCCGGGGCCGTCGTCGCCGGGGACTTCCGATCCGCTCTCGTTCGAGGGCTCGGAGGCCGGCTCCGCCTTCCCGCCCTTGTCGTCGGGAGTCGTCTGATCGCCTGACTGGATCGTGTCGGTGTCAGGCGCGGACGTGTTCTCCGGCGCCGTGGATGTGGCCTTCGGCTTCGCCGGCTGGGTTGCCGGGGCGCCGTTGGCTGCGTATGCCACACCCCCGACTGCAAGGGCGGCGATCGCTGCGACCGGCGCCATCAATGTCAGTACCTTGCGTCTCATGTAGTGCACCTCCTTTCGTCGACTTGCTGGACGAGATGGACGGTACGGGGGTCCTCTGAACCGGCCATGAGAGGTGCGCTCATCGTGTTCTCATGCTCCTTTCACACAGCGCGGCGACAGTTCGCTCATGCGTGTGCTCGTTGTCGAAGATGAGGTGAAGATGGTCGCGCTGCTTCGCCGTGGCCTGGTCGAGGAGGGGCACCTCGTGGAGGTGGCCGGGGACGGCGAAACGGCCGTGGCGATGGCACGCGCGAGCGCCTACGACGTGATCGTGCTGGACGTGATGCTGCCGCGGCTGGATGGGTTCAGCGCGTGCCGGCGCATGCGGGAAGCGGGCGTGTGGACCGGCGTGTTGATGCTGACCGCGCGCGACTCCGTCACCGATCGCGTGTCGGGGCTCGACTGCGGCGCCGACGATTACCTGGCGAAGCCGTTCTCGTTCAGCGAGTTGCTGGCGCGTCTCCGCGCGCTTGCGAGGCGCGGTAGCTCGCCCCGGCCGACCGAGCTTGCGGTCGGCGATCTCCGGCTCGACCCGGCCAGCCGCAAGGTGTGGCGCGGCGAGACCGAGGTCTCACTGTCGACGAAGGAGTTCACACTCCTCGAGACACTGATGCGGCGACCGGGGATGGTGCTCGACCGCGCCACCCTGCTGGAGTACGCCTGGGACTACGGCTACGAGAACCGCTCCAACGTGGTCGACGTCTATATCCGCTACCTGCGCGAAAAGATCGACCGTCCGTTCGGCGCCTCGTCGATCGAAACCGTTCGCGGCGCCGGCTACCGGCTTCGGGCGGCGTAGCCGTGAGCCGGTTGCCGATCCGCACGCGACTGACGCTCGCGTTCACGGCTGCGGTGGCCGTCGTGTTCGTCCTCGCGGGCACGTTCCTGTATGTCCGGCTCGAACGGGCGCTGGATGCGAGCATCAACGCTTCCCTGGAGGCGCAGCGTGGGCAGGTTGCAGCGCTCGCCAGTCAGGCGGACAGTGGCCTGCGACAGAGCGGTGGCGCCGCAGCACCCGGTGACAGCTTCGCGCAGATCCTGACCGCTGATGGCTCCGTGCTGGACCGCTCGCCGCAGCTGAACGACCGGCCGCTTTTGACAGCTCCCGAGCTTCAAGAAGCGTTCCGGCATCCGCTGAGGATCGACCGCACCGTCCTTGTGGGCGGTGAGTCTGAGCGCGTGCGCCTGCTGGCCTCTCCGGTGACAGCTCAGGATCAGCGCCTGGTGATCGTCGTCGGCGCATCGCTGGCCGACCGCCAGGAGGCGCTGAGCACGCTGCGGTTTGAGCTGCTCGCCGGAGGCCCGGCTGCGCTGCTTGCGGTGGCGCTCGCCGGCTTCCTGCTTGCCCGTGCGGCGCTTCGACCGGTCGAGGCGATGCGCGAGCAGACCGACAGCCTGTCGGGCGACGAGCTCTCACAGCGCGTGACGGTGCCGCGCGCGGATGACGAGATCGGACGCCTCGGCGCAACGCTGAACGGGTTGCTGACGAGGCTCGAAGAGTCCATGCGGCACGAGCGCCGGTTCGTTGCCGACGCCAGCCACGAGCTCCGAACCCCGTTGGCGCTGATGCGCACAGAGCTCGAGCTCGCCCTCCGCCGCCCCCGGACGAATGACGAGCTCGTGACGGCGCTGTGGTCTGCCGCGGCGGAGGCGGAACGCTTGTCGCAGCTCTCAGAAGCGCTGCTGGTTCTCGCCCGTTCCGACGATTCGGGTTTGCCACTGACGACACGACCCACGCCGGTCGGCGGCATCCTCAGCCGCGTCGCCGCGCGGTTTCACCGGCGGGCTGCCAACGAGGGGCGAACTGTCGTCGTCGATGACCGGTTCAATCGCGAGGCTGTGCTGGATGAGACACGAATCGAGCAGGCGCTGGCGAACCTCGTCGAAAACGCGCTTCGGCACGGCACCGGAAACGTCGCAATGCGAGCCGCGCAGACGCCCGACGGCCTGATGCTGACAGTCGAGGACGAGGGCGATGGCTTCGACGAGGAGTTCCTGCCGCGAGCGTTCGAACGGTTCAGCCGCGCTGATGATGCCCGCTCCGGGGGAGGAGCAGGGCTTGGGCTTGCGATCGTGCGGGCAATCGTCGACGCCCATGGCGGCAGCGTCGTGGCGTCGAACGGCGCAGAGCACGGAACGACCGTGGAGATCACGCTGCCGCTGGCGCCGGTTCGGGCGCCTGCGAATGGCGTGGTCTCGACCCTTCGATGATTCCGTCGCGCTGATTTGCTCATTGGTGGGCCGATATCCGATAATCGGCGGTATGGCGGCGGTTGCGACACGGGTGGTGCTGGCGGACGACGATGTCCTTCTTCGTGAAGGGCTGGCCGGCCTGCTCAATCGATCCGGTTTCGACGTTGTCGGACAGGGCGGGGACGCCTCGGAGCTCATCGAGCTCGTTCGCGAGCACCAGCCCGAGCTCGCGATCATCGATATCCGGATGCCGCCCAGTCACACCAGCGAAGGGCTCGATGCTGCCCGCCTGATCCGCGAGGAGTGGCCGCAGACCGCAATCCTCGTCCTGTCCGCACATGTCCAGGTGGAGCAGGCGACGGACTTGCTCGCGAGCGGCCACCGCAGCGGCTACTTGCTGAAAAGCCGCGTAACGAACGTCGACGAGTTCATCGACACACTGGATCGGATCGTCCGGGGTGGATCTGTGGTCGATCCTGTCCTCGTCCAGGAGCTCGTTGCCGCGCGCCGGGTCGATGACCCCCTCGACGTGCTTTCGCCGCGCGAGCGCGAGGTGCTGTCACTGATGGCCGAGGGGCGCTCGAACGCCGGCATCGCGCGCCGGCTCTGGATCACCGAAGGAACGGTCGAAAAGCACGTCCACAGCATCCTCGCGAAGCTGCGGCTTCCGACGACGGACGACGTTCAGCGCCGGGTCCTGGCCGTGATCACCTTCCTGGACGCACGCTAGGCGGATCCGTCCGCGCGTCCGCGCATGATCCGGAAGATCGCGCTTGCGGACAGGTCGGCCTTCGATACGAAGCCCAGTGCGGGGCTTTCGTCGAGCAGGTCGCTCAGCTCCGACTCGGCATGCGTTGAGATCAGAATCACCGCCGTTGCATGGCCTCGTCCGTTCTTGGTCAGGCTCCGTGCGAGGTCGAAGCCGCTTTCCTCCCCGAGAAAGACGTCGACGAGGACGACCTGCGGTCGCAACCTGTCCACGTCCTGGAGTGCCTCTGCGCTGGTCGATGCGACACCCGCGACGGTGAGGCCCTCACGCTGGAGAAGCGCGCTGGCGGCGTCGAGAAACGCCCGGTTGTCGTCAACGATCAGGCAGGAAAGGGTCACGAAGGAAGGGTTGCAAACTTTGCAGGGATTCGCATTACCGCTAGTGGGAGTTTCGACCATTCTATGCCTCTGGGTGGTAGGGGGTTCCGCGGAGCAGGGCCATGCCCTTGCGCACCATCCGATCAGCTGAAACCTGGTCGGACTCACAGGCTGCTGGAAGAGGACGCAGAGTGACAACGTGAACGATCTCAGTCTGCCCCCGATGACCGGCGCCGTGGAGTTCGTCGCGCGGTTCGACGCTGCGGAGTTCGAGACGTGGAAGGACGCCTTTCACCGCCAACGGGCGGTGCGGGTGCGTCACGGCGCAACGGGCCATCGAATCTCCCGCCTTGTGGACGATCCGCATCGCTTCGAGGTTGCCATCGAGTTCGCATCGCTCGGAGGGGCCCGGGGGTACGCGGACGAGGTGTCGCGGATGGATCTTCATCGAGAGCTCGGCGTCGAGGGCGGGCCCCATCACCGCCGGGATTTTGACGAGGAGCTCCGCGAGGCCGTCGATGTCGCCCGGTACGGTTTCTCCGCGCCTCCAACCGTTCAGACCGACTAGGTCGGCGGCGGGAGCGCAGCCGGTCGCCGGGCGGCCCCCGGTGCTGTGGCGGCAGCGGCGTCGACGAGTCCCCAGCCGTAGATCTCGTCACGTCCGGGTCGGCCGAGGTCACGGGCGGTTTGCTCGAGGCGGGCCTCGATCGCCGCGGGCGACGGGTCGGCGCCGATCACGCCGCTTGCGACCACGAGGGCTGCGGTGGCGGAGACGTGCGGCGCCGCCATCGACGTGCCGATGTAGCCGCCGATGTCGAAGCGATCCAGGTAGAGCCCGGCCAGGGTGATCTGGTAGATGGGTGGCCCGGATCGCCCTGGCCGGCACGCCGGATCGTCGGGCAGTTCGGCGTCCCGGCCACCTCCCGGCGCCACCAGGTCGAGGCCCGCTCCGTGGTTCGAGTAGCTTGCGAGGCAGCCGTGCTCGGTCGTCGCGCCGATCGCAAGGACATGAGGGCCGAGTGCCGGGTACGACACCGAATCGCTCCTCGTGTTGCCCGCGCCAGCGACGATCAGCCGTCCCCGGCGGCGCGCGTACTCGATCGCATCAACGAGCTCTGGGACCTCGCCCGCGGTGACGCTCTCGTCGAAATTGAGGCTCAGGTTGATCACCTTTGCTCCATGGTCGACGGCGAATCGAATGCCCCGGGCGATGGGTACCGCGTTTCCGTCGCCCGACCGGTCGAGGACCCGCACGGGCATGATCCGGACGCCGTATGCGAGGCCTGTCAGCCCATAGCGGTTATCGGTCTGCTCGGCGATCGTCGACGCGACGTGCGTGCCGTGCCCGTTCTCATCGAACGGTTCGCTGTCCTCGTCGACGAAGTCGTAGCCTGGGACGAAACGGCGTGCGACGAGGTCCGGTGACCCGGGCCTCGAGGAGCGGTCGCTCGAATAGGCAACCCCCGTGTCCAGCACGGCAACCGTCACACCGCTTCCGCCCGAAGCGCCCGCCGCGATGAGGTTGCCCCATGCGTGCGGCGCGTCGACGCCGTAGGTGCCCACGAAGTTCCACTGAAGCTGCTTCCACCCGGCCGGGTCGGCGGTCCTCCCGCCGTCGTTCGGAGTGAACGGAGCCGCAGCCGCTTGCGCGCGGACGTCGGGAAACCGGCTGTAGAGCACCGCGGCGAGCACAACGAGAACCACGAGTGAAATGAGCAGGGCCGGACGGCTCGGCTTCGTGGGAATCGGGCGCACGGGGCGGGTCACTTCGCCGCCGCAGCGGGACGGTCTCCCGCGGCGCAGCGGTCGCTGTCAGGACACGTCGCGATGACGCGCAGATAGGGCTTTCCACGCCACCAGCGAAGGTCGAGGAGCACGGACGCCGCGTTGTTTGCGTACGACTGCTCCTCGAGGTGCCGGTCGGCGTTGACGCGGTGCACCAGCACGTAACGGCCATCGGGAAGGCTGTCGAGCGGGAGATCCTGGCCCTCGAGGAACGCGCCGTAGTCGTCTCCCCAGCCGACCGAGATCCCCTCCTGCATGTACAGCCGGTCTGGGGCACCGAGCCCGCAGCTGCCGGTGTAGACAGGTCGCTTCGATGCGGCCTGTAGACGGCGCGCGGTTTTCGCCCTGTAGCGGTCCCCGAGGCAGAAGCCGGTCTTGCGGTCGGTGACGAGTGCCTCGTTGCTCCCTGCTCGGAGTAGCTCGTAGCGCTGCAACTCGTACCGGTCGAACTGCAGGTAGTGCCAGTGGCGGTGGCCCGGCGAGATCGTGTACTTCATCAAGCCAACGTCCCGGACGACCCTCGCCGGTTCACCCGAGCGGTCGATCAGCTGGTCGACAGTCATGAATGGCGTCTCGGTGTTCGGGCGGGATCCGTAGACGATCAGGGGGCCGGCCCCGACATTGCGGACAGCCGAGCGAAAGCCGAGCCGGTACGACGGGCCCGCGTGAGAATCGAGCACCTTGACCTCGAGCTCGGCCGGTGTCTCCTGATCCAGGTCGGGAAGTCGTTCCACCAGCTCGGCGCGGTGCGGCTCAATCGCCTGCACCGTCGTTCCGACGCCGGCGACCAGGGCGGCGACGGCCAGGGCGGTTGCCACGAGCAACGGAAGTAGCCTGAAGATTGCGCGTGTCACGAGACGGCCCCCGATTCAGATGGTGGGTTACGCGTCGAGCGGCCGGGGAGGGCCGGCCGCTCGACGTTTTCGGCACGGTGTCGACCGTTCGGTCACCCGGCCGGGACCGGTGGCCAGAACCCGTTGACGGTGTCACGCGTGTCGAGATCCAACAGCCGCCATTTCTTCAGGCTGTTGTGGACCCCCGTGGGAAGATCGGGATGCGTTTTGTTCGTGCCGCGGAACAGCTGCATCTCGTCGTCGAGGAGGGGCAGCAGGTTGGGCATTATCGATCCCCATCCGGAGGCCACAGGCGCGCCGGACGTCTTTGCCTTCTTGCTCGGCTTGGAGCCCGTGCTCGGCTTGTCTCCCACCGGCGGCGGCGTGGGGATCGCATGAATGTAGGCAATCGCGCCGTCACGGGCACTGAGCGCGGCGCGGACAGTGACACGGAGATCGTGCAGCACCGACGGGTCAACCGTGCCGATCAGGCCGGCGAGGGTGGTGACGATCGTGCCCTGCAGGGTGAGGACAGCGAATCCGGTGTCCTCGGGCGATGCGAACGGGCTGCCGCCGCCTGGCGCGGCTCCGCTCGTGTGAGCGAAGGCACCGCTTCCCGCGACCGGGGGCGGTGCGGTCTCGATGACGTACTTTGCAGCCGTCCAGGCTTCGGTCATGTTCGCCTGTACCGCAGCAAACTCGGCGACGGCGCCGGCGCTCTGGCCCTGGTCGACCCACGCGGTCGCGCGGTCGAGTGCCGCCTGGGCCCGAATGAGCCTCACGTTGACGATCGACGGGTACACCAGTGGGCCGCCGTCGCTCCCCGAAGCCGTTGCGATCGGGACGGTGTAGCTTCCGGCCGCCTGCGGTTCGGACGAAGGACGCGTCGCTCCCGAGGCCACGGCGACAACGCCGACGAGGGCCACGAGTGCCAGCATCGCTACTGATCGAAATGAACGCATACCAATCCTTTCGAAAGAAAATGACCGTGCGTGGCCCATGACGCGTTCACGGTACGCGGGGTCGCTTCGGTGTTTGAGAGCCGGGTGGCATCGTTCGGTCTCGGGTCGCTATCAGTCGTGCGACCGCAGATACCTAACGGCCGACGGGAATCGTTCACTCACCGCCACCGTACGCGGCGTTCATCTTTTGGTTGGCCTCTTTCACGCGGACGAGGTTTTTCGTCAGCGCCTTGCGTGAAGACGCTGTCAGCCGGCTGGTGCGTAGCATGTTGGAGACCGCTGTCACCTCAGCCGAGTAGATCGGCAGCGTGTCCGTCATACCGTCCGCGAAATCTCCGCCCGCTCCCTCCGGATCGAGCGAGAGGACCTTGTCGAGCATGACTAATCGCAGCCTCGCCGCAGCTGAGAGGGTCGTGCCAAGGCCAACCTTCTCTGTCATGCCATCGAACAGGCCGGCCACGCGAACGACGATGCGATGGTCGAGGGCCAGCACAGCGATCACCGACGGCGGGCCGGGTGACTCGTCGCTCTCGGGATCCGGGGGTGGTGCGCCGATTTGCCTCATGCCCGCCTTTTGTGCTGCGGCGAGATGCTTTTGCACGGCCAGGAGGGCCTTTGCGGCCTTCGTGTACCGGCGTGCAGCCACGTGATCGATCACGTGGCCCAGTGCGAGGCGGGCGCCCTTGATCGGGACAGCGACTGACTTGGGAACGGGAGTCCCCTCTGCCTCGGCGTGTGCGGTCCCCGTGGCAACAGCGAATGGAGCCGTAAGAACAAGTGCGGTTGCTGTCAACGCGAGCGACAGCCACCGAGATCGACGATACGTCGGCATGGATGAACCTCCCGGTTCGAGAACGTGTGATGGGACTCCGGCGCCCGGCGTGACCATTTGGGTCACAGGCCAGGATCCGGTTCTCAATCGTATTGGCCTCGCGGGCCCCGGCTGAAAAGACACCGCGATCGCCCGATTGGAATCGGGCCTGGTGCTACGTACTGTTCGCGAGTCGCGCCCTCATCGGCGTCGCCAACCCTGTTTCATATGCAAGGGTGACAAGCTGAGATCGGCTGTTCACCCCGACCTTGCCAAGGACGCGGCCGACATGTGTTTTCACCGTGGCCGGAGTGATGAATAGACGCTCCGAGATTTGATAGTTGCTCAACCCGGCTGCGACCAGTGACATGACCTCGCGCTCACGAGTTGTCAGCAATGACACCAAGCCGGGGTCGACGGGCTTGTCAGTCCGTCGCGCCTGAATGTCGGTGATCAGGTGGCGCGTGACCGAGGGCGAAAGCAGTGCACCGCCGGCGGCGATGATGCGCACTGCCTTCGCAAGCTCCTCGGGTGCCGTGTCCTTGACGAGAAAGCCGCTCGCACCTGCTCGTAGTGCGTCGACGACGTAGTCCTCGGTGGGGAACGAGGTCGTGATGATGATACGGGCGGACGTGAGCCCGGCTTCGGCCGTGATCTGACGCGTCGCTTCGATACCGTCGAGCGATGGCATTTGGACGTCCATCAGAATGACATCGGGGCTCGTCTGCCGTGCAAGCGCTATCGCGGCTCGGCCATCAGCTGCCTCCCCGACCACCAAGATGTCGGACTCGGTGTCGAGAAGGGCGCGAAGGCCTGCTCTGAGCAACGCCTCGTCATCGGCGATCAGCACGCGGATCATCGGTCGTGCCGATTGGTTTCCAGCCACTCGGTGAACGCGGCGTGTCGCACGAGATAGCGGTCGAGCTGCCGGAATCCGTAGCTCATCCACTCCGCGAGTCGATGGTCGTCGATGACCTCTTCCCGGCGCTCAGTGTCCATGATGATCTCCTTCCGGCCGGGTGTGAGGAAGCGGCAGCCGCCCGCGGACACAGAACCCCGAGTCCTGATTGGGGCCGGCGGAGAGATCCCCACCGAGCATGCCCGCGCGTTCGCGCATCCCTCGGATGCCGTGACCAGGATGACCGCTGACAACCGGTGGCTCCGCCGCCCGTTCGCCGTCGTCCGTGATCTCGACCGTGAGCGTGTCGGACTCCACTGACACAACGACCCTGATGCTTGTGGCATTCGCGTGTCGAAGAACGTTCGTCAGCGATTCCTGAACGATTCGATACGCGGCCGCACCGTGGGTCGCCGGCAGCGTGTCCAGATCTCCGGTCACGTCGATCTCGACGTCGATCTGACCGGCCACCGTCGTCTCGATCAGTGTCTCGAGCTGAGCGAGCGTCGCGACCGGAGCATCGGTGCGCTGGGCAGCGCCGAGGATCGATCGGAGCTCGTGAAGAGACCGCTGGCTCGAGCTGGCGATGGCACGCAGCGCTTCTGCCGTTTCCGCGGGTCGCTGCTCGAGCGTCCGCAGAGCAAGCTTGGCCTGAAGGTTGATTGCCGTCATTGCGTTACCGACGACGTCGTGCACATCACGGACGAGACCGCGCCGCTGTTCGGCGTCGGTCACATGCCGCGACCAAAACTCAGGAGCACCGACTGCAGTTTCCATCCTGACCCCTCTTTCAGCGGCTGGACCTCGTACAGGCGGAACGATCGTCGCACCCGCTCCGACGCGCCGCATCGCGGCCAGCGCCAGTCGATGCCCCCTGCTGGTGGAACCCCGCTCTACCTGCCAGCATCACCGCCGCGCGGGCCGGGCCGCTGTTCCGCGCTACCGGAATCGCGACGCCAGCTGCGGGTAGCGGCGCATCAGCGCCTGCAACTGGCCATCGCTCCACCGGGTGCCGCGAGGGTTTCCGGAGAGGTCTGGGGTGTCGGTTGGGAAGTCGGTATCGGTTGCGGTGCTGTACGCGTCGGGAGCGACGTTGTCGGCGCCTTCCCAGTCGCCTGTCTCTGAATCGCTGACTTCCCCGGCCAATGAGTCCGGATTCTTGACCGCGCGGTTGAACGCGTCCTTGCCCAGCAAGATCACGTATGCGCGGAAGTCACGGAAGCAGTCGTCGGAGCAGCCGTCCTCGATGATGTAGGCGGCTCCCCATACGTCCCAGGTGTAGAGACGTCTGTCCAGCGTCTGCCACCAGCCCTCGAATTCGATGATCTTCGAGGGACTGAGCTTGCTGAGCCTGTCCCGCAAGAGCTCCGACTGCGCGCCCGTGTCCTTGCCCGCGGCGCCGCGCGTCTCCGCGATCAGCCCCCAGAACGGGTCCGTCGCAGGCTGTTGCTGTCCGCCACCCGATGTCGAGGTTCCATTGCTGCTGACAGCGGTATCCGTCAGCGCAGCCTGCCGGCCGGAGGCCTGCTGAGGGGAGGCCGGCGAAGGGCCAGAGCTGCCGCCGGTGGCATCGGTGCCGCCGCAGCCGACGAGAAGCGCGAGGGCGGCTGCGAGCACCGCTGCGGCCGACCGCGTCACTAGACCGACTCGGCCGCCAGAACGAGTGCGATGAGCACGAAGATGATCACGACGATCCTGACCGTCCACCACAGGAATCGCTCCTGCATCGTTGCGTCGTACTCGGCATTGAAGGCAGCGGTGCCCGGAGGCGATTGGAACGCGCCCGTCGGATTGCCCGTGGCCCAGCTCGGCAGTGAAGATTGCTCCGTGGGTGTCGAGACGCCGCCTTGCGGGGCGTACGGGTCCGGCGTCGGATACCCCGGGGGCGACGGGTAGCCGTTGGCGGTCACCCAGGGGTTTCGCCCGTAACCATTGGGCGTCCCGTACCCGGTGGGCGGTGTTCCGTAGCCGTTGGGTGGAGGTCCGTACCCGTTGGGTGGAGGTCCGTAGCCGTTGGGCGTCCCGTAGCCGGCGGGCGTGGGGTACCCCTCCAGTGTCGGGTACCCGCCTGGCGGGGGGTATCCCGGAGGCCCGAAGTAGCCAGTCGCAGCCGGGTTGCCGTTCGGCGTCGGGTACGGCGGGGGACTCGCGTAGGGCGATGTCGCAACGTCTGCGGCCGGATCGGGATCGGGGTTCGTCGACGTGTCGCTCCGCACGTGTTCGGCGCCAGGTGCCTGCTCGCGTCGCTGCGGATCCGCCTCGAAGCCGGCCGGCGTCGAATCTTCGCCCGCGGAGCGATCTCCATCCGTCGCCTGGCGATGACCACGCGCCGAGGCGACGTCCTCCGCCTCCGAGGCGACGACGTCGCGCCGCCTCGGAGGCGCGGCTCGTCCCGGCCGGTCGCGACCGGGCTCGGGAATCGTCAGCTCGACGATCGGCGTGTGGTCGACGACGCCCACCGCAACGCCGTACCCGTAGAGGGCATGCAGCGCAGCAACCACCGAGTTGAGTCGCGCTTGGCTCAGTCCGGCGTCGGCAAGCTCGTCGATCAGCCGTTGCACCCGCCGCCGGCTGACCTCGCGCACGTCGAGTGTGCCGAGCTCCGAATCCGCGTACCCGAGTGCTCCACGGAGCTCCCGCAACTGCGGTTGGGTGTACTCGATGCCCCACGGCGCGTCGGTCTCGCCGCGTTCGGCGGCGGTCAGAAAGTCTTCGATCAGGTCGGTGATCCGGAAGCCCACCAACCCGCCACCGCCGCGCGAATCACCATGCCCCTGCTGCCAGGCTCGAGCCTCCGCCACCGATCTGAACTCGGGGCCGAGGATGCGGGGGTCTGATCCACCGGCAAAATCGGTCGCCCGATAGCCGAGCACGCCGCACGTGCACAGACCGCCGTCACGCACAGGGCATGTGTCGGCGTGGCGGGAGAAGACTCCCGGGCTTGAGGTGCTCCAGTCGTATGGCATGATGATTTTTCGAGCCACAACCACATGGTTTGTGAGCCGTGTGACCCGTTGCGGCAACGTAGGTGCTTCGCGCCCGCCGGCAGATCGCATGATCATCTCGGTTGATCGCTTTTTCGAGGTGCAATCCGCCGTCAAGGACAAGCGATGCCCGGAGATTGGGTGTTAGCTATCACGTGATCGCGTGCAGGTTTTTTCGGCGCGATTTCCGTCCATACAGTGCGCTGTGTCAACGACCTCCAGGAGGAGGAAACATGAACAGTGCAGTATCGAGGCGCGTGCTTGCCCTCGTCATCGGTCTTCTGACGATGGCGATGGCCGTCGCACCGGTGGCCTACGCCGGCGAGGACAATGGTGACGATACGCCCAGGACCACGACCGGTGGCGGTGGAGCGGGCGACAGCGGCTCCGCCTCCGGCGGCGTCGGTGCCGGGTTCGGCGGCATGGCCGCTTCCGGCGATCAGAGCATGATGATCCCTGCGCTCCTGGCCGGGGGCGGAATGCTCGTGCTCACCGCTGCGGGTGGCATTGCCTTTCGCCGCCGCAACGAGCTCGAGGCGACGGGCGGCATCAACCGGTGAATCCTCTGCAGCACGGGCGCGGTCGGCGTCTTACAGTGGCCGCGCTTGTGCTGCTCGGGGTTGCCATGGTCGTTGCCGCCGGGGTGGTGTTCACTCGACCATCATCGGCGAACACGGCCGTCGACTGGTCGGCGATGCGAGTGGCCGGCGTCCCGACAACTCCACAGGCCGTGCTGCCGAACAGCAGCAGCGAGGTCGCTCGACGTGGCAGCGTCACGATCCATCATCACCCTGACCGACCGGTCGACTGGCAGATGCCCGACCCGGTGCGCGTGCTCGTTCCCGCCATCGGGCTTTCGGCGCCGCTCATTCCGCTGGGGCTCGAACCTGATGGATCGCTCGAGGTACCAGCGAGCTTCTCGAAGGCAGGGTGGTTCGTAAAGGGGGCTGAGCCAGGGGAGCGCGGTGCCTCGGTCATCGCCGGCCACGTCGACTCGAAGTCGGGCCCTGGTGTCTTCTACCGCCTCCGGGCGCTCAGGCGGGGCGACATCATCAAGGTGGTGGTTCGAGGCGGCTCGGAGGTCCGGTTTGCGGTCACGTCGACGGTGGCGGTTCGCAAGACTCGCTTTCCGACCAAGATCGTGTACCGAAAGACGCCGCAGCCGACGCTTCGGCTGATCACCTGCGACGGGGCGTTCGACAATTCCACCGGACACTACGTCGACAACTTCATCGTGTTCGCCACGATGATCACCGGAGAAGGCTTGCGCTCGCGGCTGACCACGGACCCAGGAAAGGTGGAGGTGCTTCCGGACATGCGGCAGGAGGCCCCGCGGGGGTTGCGTGTGACCAGGGCCGACGGACGGTTTCGGCTCGGCTTCGAGTCGGCGGCGACGAATGTCGGCGCGGGGCCACTGGAGATCAGCGGCGAGCGGCCGGTCGGCGGGTCGACGATGGTGGCGAGCCAGCGAGTCCGGCTGGCGAGCGGCGCAACGCGAGTGATCCGCGGTGTCGGCCATCTTCACTACGTCGTCTCGCCCGACCACGAGCATTGGCATCTGGAGCCGTTCATGAGCTATGAGCTGCGGCGTGTCGGCGGCGAGGCGATCGTCGGCCGGGATGCCAAAACCGGGTTCTGCCTCGGTGATCGGTACGCCGGCCCCGCCCTTCCGCAGTCCCCGCGGAAAAAGGTGTACCGCAGCAACTGCGGACGCGGCCACCGGGACCTTCGCACGATTACCGAGGGCATCTCGGTCGGCTATGGCGATGACTACGCGGCGAACCTGGACGGGCAGTACATCGACATCACCGGCCTTCACCGGGGGCGCTACTACCTCGTCCACCGCGTCAACCGCTCCCACCGTCTCGCCGAGGTGAGCTACGGCAACAACGTCTCATGGTCGTTGATCGACCTGACGCGCAAGAACGGGCGTCCGCACGTGCACGTCCTGGATCGATGCACCCCGACAACGCAGCCGAACAGCTGTGCCTCCGTCGGTCACTGACATCCAACGCCTGGTCGGGCGCTACCGGGTCGAAGGCGAGCTCGGCCGCGGAGGCATGGCGGTCGTCTACCTGGCACGGCAGCTGGATCTCGACCGGCTGGTCGCGCTCAAGGAGCTCGCGCTCCTGCCCACCGGTGGCGCGGCGCTTGCCGGCCGGTTCCTGCGCGAGGCCCGTCTCGCCGGCTCGCTGAGCCACCCCAACATCGTCACGGTTCACGAGTACTTCGAGCACGGGGGCGTGCCGTACATCGCGATGGAGTACCAGGAGCGCGGGTCGCTCCGGCGCTACATCAACCGGATGAGCCTCGCCCATATGGGCGGTGTGCTGGAAGGTGTCCTTGCCGGTCTCGACCACGCATCGAAGCGTCAGATCGTCCACCGCGACATCAAGCCGGAGAACGTGATGATCAACGCCGACGGTCGCGCGAAGATCGCCGACTTCGGCATAGCCACGGCGACGAACGTCGTTCGCAGCGCGGCCTCGATGACCGCCCCGGGCACGGCCGTCGGCACGCCGAACTACATGGCCCCGGAGCAGGCAACCGCTCGAGCCATCGGCCCCACGACGGACATCTACGCCGTCGGGGTGATGGCATTCGAGATGATGGTCGGTCGTCCGCCGTTCTCCGACACGGACGATCCGATCGGAGTCCTGATGCGGCAGGTGACGGAGCCGATCCCTCGCGTCGCGACGCTCCGGCCAGGGGTCGATCGTGGCATCTCCGAGTGGATCGAACGCCTGACGGTTAAGGACCCGAGCATGCGTCCGAACGCTTCGCAGGCCTGGGATGAGCTCGAGGAGCTCCTCCTGACCCTGCTCGGCTCACGGTGGCGGCGGCAGTCCCGGCTCGGAGCAGGCAACGAGGGCGCGCCGCCGCGCGCAGCATCCAGAACGCGAACGACGTTCCCGCTTCCCAGGCGTGATGGCAGCGGCCGAAGGGCGAGCGCGGGCGCGGGGGCCTACGCGCCGACGACACCTCCTCAGGCGATGATGAACGGGGCCGCCGAACGCGCTGCCGACAGGCCGCGACGGAGCCGGTTGAGGCGATGGGTGCTTGCGCCGGTGCTCGCCATGCTCGTGCTCGGCGCGACCGCAGCGGTTGCGGCACAGCTTGCCCGCCAGCCGAGCAGCAGTCCGGCGACCGCGCCCCTGGACGCCACGCCGCCGGCCACGACGAGCGCCGGCACACCCACGACGACCGATCCGGCCTCAGCAGCGCTCGCCTCCATACCCCTGGACGCGGCCGGTGCGAAGCCTGCTGTCGACCGTGCATCCCTGGCAAAGCAACAGCCGATCGCAAGCGGCCTCGCGAAGCAGTACACCAAGGCCGCCGATCGCATCGCTGCCCTCACCACCGGTTCGTCGTCGCCGGCTCTCGCCAACCTTGTGGCCGCGTTGCGTTCGGTCGCGACGGCCTACCGCCATGCCGCCCGAGCCGCCGGCAGCGGCGAGCTCGCGGCGTACGCCGCCGCCACGAACGAGGTCAATGGCAGCAAGCAGGCCGTCCAACAGGCGATCGCTGCGCTGAGCCCACAGGACCAGGGAACAGGGACCGATTCCGCCGGGGCACCCGCACAGGGAGGGGACGGGACGTCCGACAGCGGGGTCGGGGACTCCCAGTCGGATGATCCGAGCGACGATCAGCCCGAACCCTGAGCGCAAGGTCCCGCTAGGAGGGGATGGCGAAATCCTGTTGTCGCGCGGCGTTATGTGTCGAACCGCGAGCCGCGGATGAAGTCGCAGAAGCTGGGCCGTACGTACCCAGGGATGGTCGCCTCGAGGATGTCGGTGTTCATCGTTCCGAACGCGGTCTCGGGCTTGTCGCGCATCCCGGCCGAGAAGGCCTCGACGATCCCGGTCTTGAAGCCCGTCCGCGGATGGGCGGCCACGACGGCGTCGCGCTGCTCCGCCGATAGCTCGTCGTGATGCAGCCCGAGCACGTCGTACTCGACGCCGAGGGTGACCAGGCGCACCTCGGGCTGCTTGTAGCGTGGGACTTCCGGCGTGGTGTGGAGGGCGATCGACTCCCAGACGGTCATGACCCGCTCCTCGGGCAGGCCATGGCGTTCCAGGAAGTCGCGTGCAGCGTTTGCCCCGTCGATTTCGAAGCGCTCGTGCGGCGAACGGTGGCCCTCGACGAGTCCGATGTCGTGGAACAGTGCGCCGACATAGAGCAGCTCAGGGTCGTAATCCAGACCGAGCTTCTCACCTTGCAGCGAGCCCCAGAGGAACACACGGCGGGAGTGGTCGAACAGCAGCTGCGTGGAGACATCGTGCACGAACTCGGTTGCCTCGCGAGCGAGTGTGCTGTCGGGGATCGGAATCCCGGCGATTGTCGTACGGCCGGCGCTCATGTCATCCGAGTCTGGATGCGTAGCAGGCGGCCGGTGAGAGGATCGGACAGCAGATCTGATCCGATTGCGCGATCAGTGGCCGACCCGAGGAGCTGAGACCCCGGCTAGCCGTCGGACACGGCGGGGAGGAACATCGCTGCGTTCCCCTTGCCGCGCTCCTGCTGCGTGAGCAGTTGCGCCATCAGAGAACCGGGGCGCCGGAGCTCCAGTCCATCCTGCTCGAGCGCCGCCATTGCGAGCTTCACCGCTTTGGCGTCGATCGCGTTCGCCTTGGCCTGGGCTGCCTGTGCTGGGTCGACGGATGGGCCCGCGGTGCCTGCTGGGACGAATCGCCTGCCCCCCGCGAACTCCTGCGCGTAGTACGGCTCCTTGAGGCTCGAGATCTTGACGACGTCGCCGGTATGCGGCGCTGCGATGAACCGGTCTCCCCCCAGTGACATCCCGACGTGATGCACGTCGCCGGATGAATCCTTGAAGAACACCAGGTCTCCCGGCATCAACTCGTTGCGGCCCACCGGACTGCCATTTGGTGCATCGATCTGGTCATACGTCACGCGCGGGATGCGGATCCCCGCCTGGGCATATGCCCACTGCACGAGCCCCGAGCAGTCGAATCCGGTCGCGGGGCTGGACCCGCCCCACTGATAGGGGGTGCCGAGCTGATCGCGTGCCGCCGAGAGCGCGGCAACTGCCGCCGTGCCTGGCGCGGGGGCCCCGGCGTCGACCGCGTCGACGAGCTGGCCGGCTCCGTTCTGGTTGCCCTTCTGGGATTGCGACAGCAGTGATCGCGCCTCTGCCAGGTGCGTCTGGTACCTGCCCCGGTACTGCTCTGCCGGTCGTTCGATATCCGCGATCCAGTTGCCGTACTGGCCGGGATCGGTGCCGGATTGGCCTCGCGACTGGCGAAGCTCTTTCACCGCCTGCGCCTGGTCGAGGAACCAGTCCAGCTGACGCTTCGGGTCGGTGGAGTAGCCCGCGTAGGGGCCGTTGTTCCACACGCTCGTGCGCATCTGGAAGAACCCGACCGAGTCGGCGTCGCCGTAGCTGAGGTTTCGCATCCCTGACTCTGTCAGCGCGGCCATCACGGGGAGCTCCGGCGGCAGGCCGCGCTTCTCGGCTTCCTGGCCCATCCACGCGGCGATCTGTGGCTGGGACGCGTCGTCACCCGGATAGTCGGTGGGGGCGCCGTCCGTTATCGAGGGAGATCCGCCGCCGTCGCTGCTGTCGCTGCTGCCGCTGTCGTCGCTGCTGTCGCTGCTGCCGCTGTCGTCGCTGCTGCCGTCGCCGCCGGTGTCGCTGCTCTCGAGGTTGTTCGTTTGCTCATCGACCGAATCCGGCTGGTCGTCGCCAACGCCATCGGCCGCGTCGTCTGCACCGTCGTCTCCGCTGTCATCTTCGCTGTCATCTTCGCTGTCATCTTCGCTGTCGTCGCTGCTGTCGTCTCCGCTGTCATCTTCGCTGTCGTCGCTGCTGTCGTCGCCGGTGTCGCCCGGGCCTGAATCCGAGGAATCGCCGGATCCGCCGTCCTCGACCACCGAAGCCGAGGCGGCGTCGGCCACGGGTGTCGAGGGGAGCTGCGACGGCGCCGAGTACGCAACCCTCAGTGCGGGAAGCGGATCCTCCATGTTCTCAACCCTGTAGCCGCCGTCCAGGTTCTTCCAGAGCTCGATGTGGGTGTGCGGGGCACCGCCGTCCCAGTTGCTGATCGCGGCGATGCCCTGCCCGGCGCCGACGCGCTGGCCGGCCGAGAGCCCACCGGGCACGACGTGCCTGAACACCCAGACCTTCCCGTCGGATTGCTGCACCTTGACCGTGCCGCCGAATACCTGCCCGCTGGTGCCCGACGACTGCTTGACCTCGACCACCGTCCCGGCAACGGGTGAACGGATCGGTGCCCCGGCGCGGCCGAACAGGTCATACCCGGCGTGCATCGGGCCATTGGGGCCCGGCGCACCCTCCGGGTCTGGGATGGCGAACTCCGACCCGTGCAACATGCCCCCGGCGTCACTGCCCGTCATGTCGGCCGTGGCCAAGGGCGCAACGACGCTCCCCGACTGCCGGCCGCCGCCGCCACCGCCGCCAAGGGGGGCCGCGCTCGCGGCATCGACCAGATGACCCGAAGGGTCGAGCAGGGCGATCCCCTCCAGCGCCGCAGCCATCGCCGCGCCGGCGAGGCTTGATCGGGATTCACGCGGCTGAAGCGTCTGCATCGGATCGCTGATCGTCGACAACTGCTCCGCCATGTCGGCCATGCCGATCTCCTCGAGCGCGGCGCGTGGATCGGCGCGGAACCGGGCGCGGAAGTCGGCGTCGCGCATGAGCCGTTCGAGCACGGATGCCGTGGTCGAGCCGCGTCCCCGCCGATCACCTGACATGGCGACTGCCTCGCGAGAGTGCCGGAACGACGATGAGCAGCATCGGCGTGAAGAACGCGACCCAGCAAACCGCGAGCACCAGCCAGACGACGGGCGTGGGAAGCAGCGTGGCCAGCGTGGACTCGTACCGCAGTGACATGACGACCGCGAACAGCGAGGCGACCGTCGACCACGCCAACCCGCCGATCGCGTATCGCATCAGGAGCCCGAACTGCAGCGGGGCACGGCCGGCGAGCACCTCGCGGAGCTCTTTTTGGGCCCGCTGCCGAAGCCGCGGCTCGCCGAGGACGTCGACGAGCACGTGATATCCGTCGCGCTCGAGGAAGGGATTGAGGTTGAACAGTCCGCCAAGGTATGCGGCGAACGCAAGCTGGAACAGGACGTCCCGAACAGCCCCGGGAGCGAGAGCCAGTGAGCCGAGAGAGAACAGGCCGGCCAGGGCGAGGTCGGTCGCCGGTCCGGCCGCGCTGACGGCGATCCGCCGCCGGCGCCGCTCGAACCACGCGTCCGAGGTGTCGACGAAGAAGTAGGGGAAGATCAGCACCAGCTTCAGACCGCCGCGCCCGACTCGCCGGCCGAACGAGGCGAGCGCCATTGCGTGGGCGGTTTCGTGCACCACGCCGAGACCGAGGCGTCCGGCGAGGAAGACGGCGCCACCGAGCCCGATGTGCTTCACCACGACAAACGGCGTGCCGTAACGAGCGAAGACGAGATAGGGAAACAGGGCCAGACCGACCACGATCAGGATTGCAGCGATCAGAAGGCCGGGCGGTGAGACGAGCCACCGGCCGCCGGCTGTGTACACGCGTTCGAAGCGTTCCCCGGTTCCGGTCCATACCCATTCACGAGGTCGAAGCACACCGCCGGGACTGCGGGCCGTCTCGCGTCCGTCCACACCTTCGAGCAAGCCGCGGTCCGCCAGCTCCGCGAGCAACCGGGCGACGCGTGCACCGCCTCCGTCACCGAGCAGTCGCTCCGCGTCGAGGACGAGGTCGCCGGCGGAACGAGTCCCGTCGAGCAGCTCGATCAGACGGCGGTCCTCGCTCGTCAGGCGGACGAACCCGCCGCTGCGAAGGTCCTTGAGGACGTACCGGCGGTCGCCTTCCGACGCCGCAAGGCGCTTCAGCGCGTAGCCGGGCCGCAGCATCGGATGATCCTCCGCCCCGACGCCGGCCGGTCGGGCGGGCGGCGTGCCGGACGGGATGTCCGACACGATCATCGTCGCCGACGATTCGTTCGCTCCGCGTCGCCGCTCCACAACCAGCATCTGATCTCCGAGACGGATCTGTGAGCCATCGGCCAGCTCGGTCGGTTGCGTGATCCTCACTCCGTCCACCCACGTGCCCGAGCTCGAGTTCAGATCGGCAATCAGCAGCCGGCCGTTGCGGTGCAGGATCCGGGCATGCCGGCGAGAGACCGACGGATCCACGAACCTGATGCTGTTTTCGGGAGCTCGGCCGATGGTCATGTCGGCCCGCACGGCGAGCGGCGGCCGCCCGGGGATGGCCAGGTCGAGTCGCGATGCCGGTCGATCAGGCTGGGTGCGAGGGTGCCGAGCCATATCGTTCGGCGAGATGCTCGGCGGCCGCGCTTTCGCGCCGGAGCGAATCGACATAGACGGCGTACGCCGTGGCGCTCACCGCTTCGGATGCCTCACACCACTGGCGAAACGCGATCTCGACCTCCACGGCCGCGAAGCGCCAGGTGGTCCAAAGTGCCGTCAGGCGCGCCGCCCGAGCGGCATACGCCTTCGCCCCGCCTCTCCGCGCCGGCAGCGAACCACCCGACCTGAAGTACTCCAATCGCTCCATGGAGCCGATCTCCTCTCACGGTTGTGGACCCGACGTGTAGGAGACCTCGTCCGGCCGGCTGCGACGAGATGGCGGCGAGGTCACCTGAGCGCTGTTTGCGATCACTCCACCCGGAGACGACGTATGCGATCAGGTGATCGCCAGATCTTCACGGCTGCCCCTCCCAGGATGGGCAGGCTTCGCGCATGGCCCGGACAACCGCACCAACCTGGACCCGACCCGGCCGATCTCGGCGGGACAGACGGCCGAGACCGCCGCTCTGGCACGATCCTCGGCATCCGCTTCCGGTGCAGGCCGCGCCGGGGCTCCGCACGGGCCCAACAGCGCGGCGGACGGGACCGCCGCCGTGGTTTCGCCGCCTGCTGGATTGGCGACACGGCCGAAGGCTTCTGACGCTCATCGGGGCGTTGATGGCCGTCGCGGTGATCATCGGCCTGAGCGGCGTCCGAGTAGCTCGGCAGGACGTCGGCACGGTCGGCGTGGTGCGAAACGGCGGCCCGCTGGACGACAGGACGATTCGCCAGGTGTTGCTGCCCGGTCAGAAGCTGACCTGGATCGGCATGTTCTCGGAGCAGCCCCACACCTACCCGGCGTCCAACGTGACGCGCGTGTACGAGGTCAGCAGCAACCCGAGCCGAGACTCCGGCAGCGGCGGTGACGGCTTTTCGCTGCCGACGAAGGACGGCGTCCAGATGCAGCTGGAAGGCGCCGTCTACCTTCGCTTCATCGGCGAGAAGGACCTCGACACGCTGAAAGCATTCGACGTGGGGCCCGGCACTCGCCGATTCGCCGCCGCCGACGGCACGTTGATGCATCCGTACGAAAGCGACGAGGGATTCGCAGCCATGGTGGACACCCTGATGCGCCCCGTGCTGGACAGCGATCTTCGGCGCGAGGTGGCGCAGTTCCAATGCGCACAGCTGGTCGCTTCGTGCGCGATCATCCGCGACGGACGCAACGTGAAGGCGGTAAAGGCCGATTCGTCGATTGCGCGGATCGAGCAGAAGATCAACGACACGCTCGAAGCGGACCTGGCGAAGACCTTAGGCCAACGATATTTCTGGGACGTCCGTTTTCGGATAACCCACGTGACGCTCCCGTCGAACGTGCAGCAGGCGATCGACGACGCCGAGGCGAAGTACGCCGAGGTCAACGGCGCCCGCGCCGAGGTGCTGCAGGCGCGGTTTCAGAATCAGCGCAACGCGCTGTTGGCCAAGACGTACAACTTGAGCCCCGCGCTTGCGATGATCGAAGCCCTCAAGGCAGCGCCGCCCAACGCGACGGTGATCATCAACACCGGCGGCAAGCAGCCGACCATCCTCGCGGGCAAGTAGCCGGTCGGCGTGGACGGCCAGGGCCGAGTCGAATCTGCGGACGGTGCGACGCCGCCTGTCGACCTCCGTCGGGCCACCGGGGGGGTCAGGCCGCGGGCTGTCCTTCTGCGTCTACCGGAAGAGGATTGCGAGGTCGAGCTCGGCGTGCCTCAGACACAGGGAATCGACGTCGAAACCGAGCTCATCTGGATCACGATCGGGCTCGAGCAGGACGAGATCGAGGCGGCGGCGGCGACGGTGGACGAGCCGCCCGAGCGGCTCATGCGGTTGATGTGGTGGAATGACCGGCCGAGGTTCCGCGATGACGGCGAGCTCGCGGCCGTCTCGGTTCGGGTTCCGCTGGTCGAGCAGGACGGGCGGACGTTGCTTGTCGTGTGCGCGATCGGACAGGGGTGGGTGATCACGGCACAGGACACCGTGTCGAATGCCCTCTCGCTCTTTCGTGCTCACGTTCGGACATCAGGTTGGCTGGGCGCGCTTGACTCCGCGTCGTTTGCCGGACTTCTGGTCGACTGGCTGTTCAACCAGTACCGCCTGTCGTTCGAGCAGCTCGAGGAAGCCGTCGACGCGTTCGACTCGGCGGTGCTGGAGGGAACCGTCGATGACCAGAATCACGCTGTTTCAACGCTCGTCGGCCTGCGCCGGCGAGTGACTCGGCTGCGCCGAATGCTCGCCGCCCATCGTGATCTCGAGCTCTGGATCTCGCACGCGTCGGAGCACTACCTGGTGAGCCCCGAGGCGATGGAGCACTTCGAACGGATCGGCCCGCGAATCGAGCAGGCATCGCAGGCCGCCGACACGGCTCGCGACTCGATCAACGGCTCGTTCGCGCTGGTCATGTCCACCACGGCACAGCGCACGAACGACATCATCAAGGTTCTGACGGTCGTCTCCGTGACCCTCCTTCCCGCGACCTTGATCGTGGGCATCATGGGAATGAACTTCCATCCCGGCTTCTTCGATGAGCCGGGCCTCTTCTGGGCGGTGGTGGCCTTCATCACCTCCCTCATTTCGGGCGTGCTGATCATCGCGCACCGGGGGCGCTGGATCTAAGGAGGCCGGCAATCCGATGAGCGATCCGCAGGTCGTCCTTGTGGCCGGCATTCTCCTGATCTCCGGCGTCGCGGCGATGTCGGTTGCCGACCGCCTTCAGGTGCCGGCGTTCGCCCTATGCCTCGTGGTCGGCATGGCGATCGGGACAGACGGCGCCGGCCTCGTGCACTTCGACGATTTCCTGACCGCCCAGCGCATCGGCACCGCATGCCTTGGCCTGGTCCTCTTCGAAGGCGGATGGAGATCGGACCTCATGGCCATGCGTCCGGTATGGGGGATCGCGACCCGGCTGGCCCTCGTGGGCACCGTTCTGACAGCGCTCTTGGCCGGTGTTGCGATCGCGGTGTTCTTCCAGCGCCCGTTCATCGAGGCCTTTCTGCTCGGTTCGCTCCTCGCGTGCACGGATGGGGCCGCCGTCTTCGGGCTCGTGCGCCGGTTGGGACTCGATCGTCGTCTCGCTCTGACTCTGGAAGGGGAGGCAGGATTGAACGACCCGGTGGCGATCCTGCTCGTCATCAGTCTCGTCACGTGGGTGCGTCAGTCCGGGGGCGAGCTTGGCGACATCGCCGTGCTGTTCGGAAGAGACCTCGTGCTCGGGTTACTGGTCGGGCTGGTGGTCGGAATCCTCGGCACGGTCGCGTTCAAGATCAGATGGCTCCCGATCGCCGGCTTGTACTCGGTTGCGTCGGTTGCGCTTGGCATGGTTGCGTTGGGCGCCGCCGAGACTCTGGGCGGATCAGGCCTGCTTGCGATCTACGTCGCAGGCCTCGTGCTCGGAAACCAGGCTCGGCGGTCGCACAAGTCCGTAACGAGCTTCCAGCACGGTCTCAGCTCGCTGGCCGACATTGCTCTGTTCGTCACGCTCGGCCTCGTCGTGTCCCCGGCGCAGCTCGAAAACGCGGTGCCCGAAGGCGTTGCGATCGCCCTCATCCTTGCCTTCTTCGCTCGTCCGCTGGCGGTCTTCACGCTGACCGCCGGGGGGCGGTTCTCCACGGGTGAACGGGTGCTCCTGTCATGGGCTGGGTTGCGCGGCGCGGTGGGAGTCATCCTGGCCACCATTCCGATCACCCAGGGCATTCCGGGCAGCCTCGAGTACTTCAACATCGTGTTCGTCGTCGTCCTCGCATCCGCGATCCTGCAGGGGGCGACCGTTCGGTGGTTGACGCGCGCGCTTGGGCTCACCGCCGCGTCGACGGCCCTGCCCACGGCGCTCGCGGAAGCCGAGTTCACAGAGGCCGGCGTCCTCGAGGCGGAGTACGCGGTGTACCCGACTTCGGATGCGGTCGGACGTACTGCCGGCGACCTGCACCTGCCCACAGGGGCCGGCCTGACCACGATCGTCCGGGCAGGGCAGGCGTTTTCTCCGTCCAACTCCACCCGGATCCGAGCCGGCGACGTCCTGCGCTTCCTCGTCTCCACCGAGCATGCGGAGGTTCTTCATGCCCATCTGTCGACCTGGGGCGAGCCCGCCTGGCCGCCGCCGGCGTCGGGGCCTGCTGTGACCCTGCACGGAGAGGTGGGGCCGGCGCGCTGGACGGCGTTCCGCCGTGAGGCGGTGCGCCCGCATGCCTCGGCGTTCATCGCACGGGAGCGGCTCTGGTGGCGTCAGATGGGCGGGCACCTCCGCCTGTTCGCGGTGCGCCTCCTGGCGATCAACGGGCGGCGATCGTAAGCGTGGATCATCTGAGCCGCATTCCGTGTCGAGATCGACGCCGGCACGCGCTTCGCTTCATGTGAGTGCCGCCGGCGCAGCCTGCGGCTGAACCGCGCGACGGAGGATTCCATGCCAGACGAACACGATCCCATCACCACGACGGACGCCGGCATTCCGGCAGCCAGCGACGAGTACTCACTCACCGTCGGGTCGGATGGGCCGATCCTGCTGCACGACCATTACGTGATTCAGAAGATGGCCCAGTTCAACCGTGAGCGCGTTCCCGAGCGGGTGGTGCACGCGAAGGGGGGTGGTGCTCACGGCTTCTTCGAGGTGTTCGAGGACGTGCGGGAATGGACGAGCGCAGCGTTCCTGTCACAGGTCGGAAAGCAGACGCGTGTGTTCGTGCGGTTCTCGACGGTCGCAGGGGAGTTGGGCAGTCCGGACACCGCTCGCGACCCGCGCGGGTTTGCCATCAAGTTCTACACGGAGGAAGGCAACTACGACCTGGTGGGCAACAACACGCCGGTCTTCTTCATTCGCGATCCTCAGAAGTTCTCGGACTTCATCCATTCGCAAAAGCGGATGCCAGACACGAACCGGCGCAGCAACGATGCGCAGTGGGACTTCTGGACGCTGTCACCCGAATCCGCTCATCAGGTCACGATCCTGATGTCCGACCGAGGCACGCCGCGCAGCTGGCGTCATATGAACGGCTACAGCAGCCATACCTACATGTGGGTGAACCCAGCCGGCGAGCGCTTCTGGGTGAAGTACCACTGGAAGACCGCCCAGGGAATCGAGAACTTCCGAGACTCGGTGGCAAGCGCCATGACCGCCGAGGAGCCGGACTTCCACCTTCGCGATCTCTACACGTCGATCGAACGCGGTGAAGAGCCGGAGTGGCGGCTCGAGATGCAGGTCATGCCGTTCGCCGAGGCTGCGGACTATCGCTTCAATCCATTCGACGTGACGAAGGTCTGGCCGCACGGCGACCACCCGCCCATTCCCATCGGCCGCCTGGTCCTGAACCGCAATCCGGAGAACTACTTTGCCGAGGTCGAGCAAGCCGCATTCGAGCCGGCGAACATGGTGCCGGGCATCGGGCCCAGTCCCGACAAAATGCTCCTCGGACGGATGTTCAGTTACCCCGACGCACACCGGTACCGCATCGGAACGAACTATCTCCAGCTGCCGATCAACCAGCCGATCGCCCCGGTGGACAGCTACAACAAGGACGGCGCGATGCGGTACGAGGACAACGGTGCGCAGCCGGTGTATGCACCCAACAGCTACGGAGGCCCGAAGGCCGCCGAGCGGTTCACCGATCCTGGGTGGTTCACGAGCGGCGACATGGTGCGCTTGGCTCCAGAGCTGCGCGTCTCGGACGACGACTTCTTGCAGGCCCGCAATCTCTACCGGGCGGTGATGTCGGATACTGACCGGGTCAACCTGGTCGGGAACATCGTCACCCATCTCCGTCGCGACGTGAGCGACACCGTGCTCCTGCGGGCCATCGATTACTGGGCCAAGGTGGACCCGGCGTTGGGGCGGCAGGTCGCAGCCGGGCTTGGGATCAGCAACGGCACGGGCACGATCGACGACGACCCGATGGCCTCCACCATGGCTGCGGGGGGAGACTGACCGTGGAGCCGCAAATCGTCGCCCTGCTGGGCATGCTCGCCGGCACGATGGTTGCCGGTCTGCGCGTGACGCGGAACGAGATCTGGGATGCGCACAAGCGCTGCCCTGGGTGCAGCGCTTCGTTGCCCCGCGGAAAACATGCCGAGCACTGCGAGTTCAAGCACCGGCTGTGAACACACCCATGTGCCATGGCGCGATCGTTACGAGGGTGCGGTGCATTGTGGCGTGACCGGGTCGGCCATGTCGGGCGCCGAGGCGCAAGCGAAGTTGGAGCAGCTGATTTCGGAGCAGGCCGCGCTTCGTCGCGTCGCGACGCTCGTGGCGCACGGCTTGACGGTCGCCTCTTGGGGATTTCCGTGGCATTCACCCCGCCATCCTCTCCGAGGGGGGCCTCGGGCCTGCGCTCAAAGCTCTGGCACGCCGTTCGGCGGTCCCCGCCGAGCTTGCCATGCGCGCCGAGGGGCGGCTTCCCGAGTCCGTCCAGGTCGCCGTGTACTACGTGGTGTCAGAGGCGCTGACGAACGCCGCCAAGTAGGCGCAGGGATCCGTCGTGAGCGTCGAGCTCGACGCCGGCGACGGGCGCTTGCGGTTTGACGATCCGCGACGATGGTCGAGGTCCCGCTGGAAGACCCGGGCGCGGCGTCACCCGAGCGTAGAGCAACGTACGTGCGGCCGGCGCTCATGACACGACCACCCGTTTGGTCTTCGAGAGGGCGTCAATAGTGCCTCGGTCAAGGTGCGGCGTGGTTCAATGTTCGGGCCCTCCCACCGCGATCGCGGTGATCCGGGCCCGCCCGGCGAGCATGAACGGCTATTCGGCAGCGGTGTGCCAGGGAAGTTCGCGAACCGTGACCTCTCGGGCCTAGCCGCCCTTGATAAGCCGATGGTACGCGGCAGTGCCCGCCGCGCCGGCGGCCAGAAACTCTCGTCCACTCAAGCCGGGCATCGACTCTCTCTCTGCTAGGCGCGACGGCCGTAGTGAATAACCCAGAGCGACCCCCAGGCGGACCGTCTGATTGGTTGGACGCCTACGTCACGGAATCGAGGGTCGAGGATGTTTGCTCGGTGCGACGGCGAGTGCATCAACGCGTTGAACGCCTGCCACGCGTTCGCCCATCCCCACGCGATGTTCTCCCCGACCGCCCACGCTCCCCGCGACGGCAGGTACCCGGCCGTATAGAACGGCTGCACCCAATCGTCGCCACACGGGTCGTGCCGGTGCTGGTTGCAACGCTCGATTCGGGCCGCTTTCAGCTCGGCTGACCGGTATAGCGGCTCGCTTCGCTGCAACTTCGGTATATGCGCGAGCGCCCGCGTCCGGACGTGGTAACACAGCATCGTCGAGATCGAGTGCCGGCACGCCGAACGAACGCTCGAATACCACTGATCTGCCTTTGCCTGGCCCGGGTTGAGCGCCGGGGAGAGGACGACAGCGGCGACAATCGCCAGCAGAACCACGGGCTTGGCTCGTCGCGTCCATTGTGATCGATGGGAAGACATCTCGGGGCCAGGCTAGATGGCTGCCCTCCAGCGGCTGAGAGCCGCTGGATATCGCGCGATGTCCAGCACGAGTGACTCTGGAGCTGCCCTCTCACGTGATTGTGAAACGGGCTCTGACGGCTCCGTCGCGGTCGTCTACGGTGGCGTTCCACCTCGGGGGAGACGTACGCCGTTTGGAGTAGGCGGCTTCGCCGATCTGCCCCGGCAGGACGACGTCAAGTGCGTTCCTATGGCCGACGCGAAACGGCCCCGTGTGCGGTCACGATCTGTGACATCACCCCACGACGGAGGTTGACCATGGAACTGCGCCGCCTGAGGTATTTCGTTGCTGTCGCCGAGGAGCTGAACTTCCGCCGTGCCGCGGAGCAGCTGCACGTCGCCCAGCCGGCTGTGAGCCAGCAGGTGCGAAAGCTGGAGGTCGAGCTCGGCGTCGACCTGTTCCGGCGCTCCAAGCGAGCGGTTTCCCTCACCGCCGCAGGCGCGACCTTCCTCGACGAGGCTCGACGCACGCTGCGTCAGGCCGAGTCCGCGGCTCAGGCGGCTCGCCAGGCGAGCGAAGGGTCGCTGGGCCGGCTCCGGATCGGCTATCCCGCTGGGCCGTTGCCGACGCGGCTGTCGGAGACGATCACCCGGTTTGCCGTGCGCTTCCCGGGCGTTGGGGTCGTTCCCGAGACGGTGACCGCACGCCAGGCGGTGAGCGATGTGACCTCTGGACGGCTCGACGTGGCGGTCGTCGGGCTGCCGATCCTCGCTCCCGGCCTGCGGGTCACAGCCCTCTCCGAGGAGCAGACTGTCGCAGCCGTGCCCGACCGGCACCGGCTGAGCGGCCGGCCTGACCTCCAGCTCGATCGGCTCGGCGAGACGCCTCTGATCGTTCTGCCCCGTGGCGACAACCCCGCATTCCATGACGGCGTCTTGGCGGCGTGCCGGAGCGCCGGCGTCGCACCGACCCTCATCGAGACGAGCGAATCGAGCGTCGATCACGTCCTGTTGCTCGTGGCTGCCGGGATGGGCATTGCGCTGCTCCCGGCGTCGGCGACCCGATACGGTGCGCCCGCTGTCCGGTTCCTTCCGGTGACGGAGCCGCATCTGACGACGGAGATGGCGTTCCTCACCCGCAGTGACGGGTCGGACGCACCCGTCGAGGGGCTTTTGCATCTCGTGCGCGAGCGCCGTACGACGATGCGCATCGTCGAGCCGGCCGTGGCCGCGGCGGGGAGTGCCGTCGCGGCATGACCGGCCGCCGCGGTTCGGCGCTGGGCGGAGAAAGCCTTCGCCTGGCGGCCCGCCTGACGTTCGCCATGATCGCAAGCGTCGTCGCCTTTTCGCTGGCCGCCGTCGTGACGACGATCGCCGAGCCTCGCGTCCCGGTGGTCGTCGTCGGTGCCCTCTACGTCCTCGTCGTCCTCGTGGTCGGCCGCTATGGCGGCTTCGCATACGCGGTGCCGGTGGGGATGGCGGGCCTGCTGGCCATCGATTGGTTCGCCATCCCGCCGACGCACCCATTGGCGCTTCCGAGCCCGACGAACCTGGTGACCGCCGGCACCTATCTCTCCGCCGCTGTTGTCCTGGGCCGTGTCGCCGAGCTCGCCGGCCGCCGTGCGGCCGAGTCGGAGGCGCAACGCGCGGCGTTGGCCGATGAGCAGGCGGCGCTTCGCAGGGTCGCCACCGCGGTGGCGCACGAACGGTCGATGCCGGAGACGTTTTCCGTGGTCACCACTGAGGTACGAGCGCTGCTGCGGCTCGACGCGGCCGTGCTGCTTCGGTATGACAATGACCGCAGTGCGACGGTGGTGGCGATCAGCGACGCAGCCAACGTCGGCCTGGACTCGGGAACTCGAGTGCCGCTGGAACGGCGGACGACGCCAGGTCAGGCGTTGCGGGAGCTGCGCCCCGGGCTTGCCGCCATTCTCGGGGACGCACGCGGGCGGGCCGCCGCCGGCGCGCCGGTGCTGGTTGCAGGACGGCGTTGGGGTGTGTTGCTGGCAATCAGGCCGCTCGGCTCCGAGCAACCGCCTCCGCGGATCGAGGTGCGGCTGGGGGAGTTCACACGCCTCGTGGCCACGGCGATTGCGAATACCGAGGCGCGGTCCGCCCTGGCACGGCTGGCAGAGGAGCAGGCGGCGCTGCGCCGGGTGGCCACACTGGTTGGTGAAGGCGCCGCCCCTGGCAGCGTGTTCGCTGCCGTCGCCGATGAGCTCGCCGGCGTCCTGCACGTCGAGGCAGCGAAGATCATCCGCTATGAGACCGACGGCACCGCGACCGTCGTCGCCGGGCACGGTGCAGATTTGCCGGTGGTCACGCCTTCGGGAGTCGGTGCTCCGATCATCGTCGACGGTCGGGTCTGGGGCGCGGCGCTTGCCGGCTCAACGGGGCAGGCGACGCTGCCCGACGATGCCGAGGATCGAATCGCCCGCTTCGCGGAGCTGGTCGCAACCGCAATCTCAAACGCCGCGACGCGCGCGGAGTTGGCGGCTTCCCGATTGCGCGTCGTCGCCGCTGCGGACGAGACCAGGCGCAGGCTCGAGCGCGACCTCCATGACGGGATCCAGCAGCGGCTCGTCTCGATCGCGCTGCGGCTTCGCGCCGCCGACGTGACCGTTGAGGACGTGTCGCCCGAGCTTCACGCCGAGCTTTCGGAGGTCGCGGAGGCGATCGGCGGAGCGATCGACGAACTGCGCGAGCTTTCACGCGGCCTCCATCCCGCTTTGCTCTCAGAGAGCGGGCTCGAGCCGGCGCTCAAGGCGCTTGCGCGCCGCTCCGCCGTGCCGGTGCGGCTGGCCGTGCAGGTCGACCCTTCTCTGCCCGACCGGGTCCAGGTTGCGGCGTACTACGTCGCTTCCGAGGCGCTGACCAACGTTTCGAAGCACGCGGACGCGTCGCGTGTGGAGATCCGAATGGATCGCAGCGTGGAGGGCCTCGACATCGAGATCCGGGACGATGGGGTCGGCGGGGCCGATCCAGCACTCGGCTCGGGGCTGGTCGGCCTGAACGATCGAGTTACGGCACTGGGAGGCACGCTGCGTGTCACGAGCCCGGCCGGCGCGGGCACATCGTTGCGGGTATCGCTTCCGGTCGGGAGCACGACACCGGTTGGTCGTTCTCGATCTTAATCCTGACAACGCAGGGTTGTCCCGCTTCCGGCCGGGCGCGTGATCTCGAGCCTCCCGGCGAGCGCCTAGGTCCGGTCGCAGTCGGCAACGGCGGCGACGATGCTGCTGGGTTGGGTGCCTCGGCGCGACGAGCGTCGCGACTCGCTTCAATGCCGCCTGTTGTCGCTGTTCCGAGAACGTGATCGGGAACCGGTATCGCTCCTGCGCGACCGGGTATCCGTCGGCGCCCCCGACCTGAGTACCGTCGATCACCGGAGGCCGGGAGTCGGTCTGCAACCGGATTGGGCATCAGGAGGCGATCGAAGCGAGCGCGCAGGAATCCCGCAGCGCAAGGCAGGACCGTGTCCGGCAGAAGACGACGGGCGAGCGCGCCGGTCACCGCGGGCCGCTCGCGTACGTGGCGTTCCGTCAGGCGCTTCTCGGGCGGACCGTCTCAGCAGCCGGCTCGTGGATGCAGACTGTGGCCGCCGGCTGGCTTGTCTTTGACCTGACCCACAGCGCAACGGCCCTGGCCATCCTCTCCGGCTTCTCGCGTGGCCCGGCCATCTTCCTCTCAACCTACGGCGGCACGCTCGCCGACCGTTTCGACCGGCGCCGGCTCGCCATCGGTCTGTACGGCTTCCAGGCGATTCCTGCCGCACTCCTCGCGTTCGTGACCTGGGCCGAGGCCCCAAGCCTGTTCGAGATCTACTCCCTCACTCTGCTGATCGGGACAGCCGGGGCGCTCGCCAGCCCGGCGATCCAGGGGATCGTGGCAGCGACGGTACCCAAGGACGTGGCAAAGAGCGCGACTGCAATGGGCTCTGCGTCGTTCAACGTTGCACGGCTTGTCGGCCCCGCGGCTGGTGGGGTGCTGCTGACGGCATCCGGGCCGGGGCTGTGCTTCGCCGTCAATGCGGCGTCCTATGGAGCCGTGGTACTCCTGGCGATCGGCCTGCCTGGCAAAACCGGTCGGTCTTCGGGCAGTGCGACGAGCCTCAGGCTGGCCGTACGTCGAGCGCGGACTCAGCCGTTGCTGCGGAAGATCTTTCCGGTCGTGCTGCTGTTCTCCGTGCTCGTGGGCCCGGTGCAGGAGCTCGCTCCCGCCGTTGCACACCGGTACGGACACGAAGCGCATCTCCTTGGGTTTCTCCTCTCCGGGCTTGCCATCGGCGGACTGATTGCCATCCCGGCTCGCTCCCTCTTGAAGGCGAGAGGGGTGGGGGCGACGACCGCTCTGGGCGGGTCGCTGATCGTTGCGGCCGCGGCGCTGCTCCTCCTGGCCGCCTCGCCGACCTACGCCTTTGCCATCGTCGCCATGGTCCTGTGCGGCCTTGCGTGGGACATCCTCTTCATCGCCGGCCTGAACGGCGTCCAGTTTGCGGACGAGGCGATGTCAGGCGTGATGACAGGCCTGTTCTTCACCGCGACGGTCGGTGGCGTAACGCTCGGAGCATGGCTCGTCGGCGGCGTCTTCGACGTTGTCGGCATCGGGTGGGGACTGACCGCATGTGCATCTCTGGTATCGCTCGGAGCCCTGTGGGCGCTCGCCGGTCCGAATCGCGACGCCGGTCGGGTTCTCGGTTGACGACTCGGGCGGTCGGCGTAACACTGCGGATGATGCGAGCGATGCGCGTTGTCCAACCTGGAGAGCCACCTGTTTTCGAGCGGGTGGACGTGGCCGAACCCATGGCCGGGGATGGAGAGGTGGTCGTACGGGTCGTCACGGCGGCTCTCAACCGGCGGGACTGGTGGATCTGGCGAGGACCCGAGGATGTCCCGGCGACGCTCGGCTCCGACGCCGCCGGCGTCGTTGTCCGTGTGGGCGCCGGTGTCCAGACGGTCTCGGTGGGAGATGAGGTGGTGATCAACCCGACGCTCGGATGGTCTCCCGGCGAGCACGTACCGACCGAGACCTTCGAGATCCTTGGCTCGCCGCGCGACGGCACCTTTGCCGACGAGGTTTTGGTGCCGGCGGCGAACGTCGCCGCGCGGCCGCCCGACCTGTCTTGGGAGGAAGCGGCGGCACTGAGCCTCGCCGGCCTGACGGCCTGGCGAGCGGTAATCACCTGCGCCCGCGCAGCCGAGGGCCGCCGTGTGCTCGTCATCGGCGCCGGGAGCGGCGTGGCGACCTTCGCGGTTCAGATCGCGGCGGCTGTCGGCAGCGAGGTATGGGTCACGACCTCGACGAATGCGAAGCTCGAGCGCCTGCGGGAGCTGGGTGCCCGCGGCGGGGTGGTCTACTCGCAGCCGGACTGGGGATCCAGCCTCCGAGAGGCGGCCGGGGCTGGGTTCGACGCTGCCATCGACAGTTGGGGCGCCGACGCCTGGCCGGAAGCGCTGCGGGCGCTGAGATGGGGCGGTGTCCTGGTCAACTTCGGCGACACCGGCGGTGAGACATCGACGGTCCCCGTGTCCGAGGTGTACTGGGCGTGGCGCTCGATCGTGGGCACGACGATGGGGAGCCCCGAGGAATACCGGGCACTGCTCGACCACGTTTCCACTCACGCCTGGAGGCCGGTGATTGACACCGTTTACGATCTCGTGGACATCGGTTCGGCTGCGCGGCGATTGGTCGACCACGACCGGTTCGGCAACGTCGTCCTGCGGGTGTCCGACCCACCGGCGACCTGAGCATTGCGGAGCGGTTACTCCTCGTTATAGTCGACCACGAGGACGTCGACCGCCGTCGAGCCGCCGTCGGCCATGATCACCGCTCCGGTCACGTACGAGGCGTCGTCCGAGGCGAGAAAGCAGATCACGGACGCGATCTCCTCCGGGTCGCCCGCACGCCGCAGCGGGGCGTAGCGGGTCACCCGGCGGTAGGTCTCGTCCACGTCGTCGCTGAGCCTGCGCATGTCCTCCTCACCCATCGGTGTGCGCACCCACCCCGGACAGACCGCGTTGGCCCTGACGCCGTGCGGCCCCAAGCGGACGGCGAGCGACCGCGTGAGCATCACCAGACCGGCCTTCGCCGCGTTGTAGTCGGCGTCGACGGCCCCGGCGACGACTGCAGCGGTCGAGCCGACAGTGACGATGGTGCCCTGTCGCTCGATCAGATCGTGCTCCGCGAACTCGCTGAGATGGTGTGCGGCGGTGAGATTGACGGCAATGACGTCATCCCACCCGGTGCCGCCGACGCCGGCGTTGTGAACGAGGATGTCCAGCGGGCCGGCCTCCTCGACGGCACGCCGGCAGTCGTCGACGTTGCTGACGTCGCCGACGACGAAGCGGCTGGATACCGCCTCCAAGGGGGCCTGGCGGCGGCCCATCACGGTCACCTCGGCGCCCTCCTGTTGCAGCCGCGTTGCGACCGCGGCCCCGATGCCAGTCCCGCCGCCGGTGACGAGCGCACGCTTGCCTTCGAACCGCGTCAAAGGCGCTCGGGCCGTGGTGGTGGAGTGCCCGCGAGCATCCCGCGGTATCCATTGTGAAAGGTCAGGACGAAGCGGTCGGCGTAGGGGAGGACGCCGCCCTCGGCATACCCGCGAGAGCCGGCCCCGCGTTGCGCGCCCTCGCAGACGGACCAGTCCTGCTGCGCGAGGAGATGGCGGAAGTCAACCACCTCCGATGGGTCGAAATCCGGCGCCGCAACCGTCTCGGCTGTGAACAGGTAGTGGCACGTCACGCGAGTCTCGCCGGGCCCCATGGGCTGCATGAGGAACGTGGACACGGTGTCGGAGTGGTAGTTGACGATCAGGTTCGGGAGCAGCGTGACTCCGTAGAACATCCCAAGGTCGGCCGGTTCGAGCCCCGGCAGAGGTGGCAGGTTGGATCGGCCGCGCGCGGTGAACGATGTGAGCCCGTCGCGAAGCTGATTGCCGATCCCATTTCGGCCCGGCACTTCCTCGACCTCGCCTCGCCTGTACACCGGCACGATCTCGGTGAGCTCGGGATGGACGGTCGGGCAATGCAGGCACTCGTTGTAGTTCTCGACCAGGATCTTCCAGTTTGCGGCCACCACGTAGTCCCGGCGCGCTCCGATGACCAGGTCGCCGACCCCGTAGCGCCCCCACTGGAACGGATCGTCGCTGCCCCAGGTCGTCAGATGGTCGAGCAGCGCTCCGCGGTCACCGGAAACCGAGACCCACACGAACCCCTCCCACACGTCCAGTGGGATCTCATGCAGGCCCAGCTTCTCCCGCGGCAGCTTCTCACCACGCCGGACGTTCGGCGTGGAGAGCAGCCGGCCGTCGAGCCCGTACGACCACGCGTGATAGGGACAACGGATTGCCTTCGCCGACCCGCTTCCCTCGCAGAGCTGTGAGCCCCGGTGGCGGCACACGTTGAGGAATGCGCGCAGGGTGCGGTCGTCCCCCCGGACGACGATGACGCTCTCGCCGGTCACGTCGGCCACGATGAACGAGCCCGGGTCTGGCACCTCCTCGGCTCGCCCGACGCAGAACCAGGATCCCTGGAACAGCCGGTCGCGCTCGATCTCGAAGACCTCGGTCGAGCAGTAGTCGCGCCCGAGCAGCGTCGCCGGCGGGTCCCAGCGGGCCGCCTCGTCGGCGTGCGGATCGTGGCGGCGGGTGGGAGTTGCCATAGCCGAATACCGTACCAGTCACGACCCACGGCACGGGGGAGGGGCAGGGAAATGAGTGGGATACCTCGGCGACGACGTATCGTCATGGTCGCGGGACTCGCCGTTCGTTGTCACATGGCCGCCTCTTGGGAGGTTTCCTCCACCGGGAAGCCGGCCGTTGCTCGCAGGACGCCCTCGTTGGTGAGGATGCAGGCGGCATAGTTGGGCATGGCTGAAACGGCCTTCAGCACCTCCCCACCGCCTGCTACGAGCGCCGTGGCGAGGGCGTCGGCGATCGCGAGTGAGGGTCCCACCACGGTTGCCGAAGCGAACCGCATGGCAGGCGCCTGGGTCATGGGGTCGATGATGTGAGGGCCGCGCTCGTAGGCTCCGGACGTCGCGATTGCCGACTCGACCTCGACGACGCACAGCAGCCGATCTGCCCGTCCGGGCTCCGTGACGCCTATGCGCCACGCGCCTTCCTCGGCGCGGCCGTACACCGCGATGTCGCCACCGGCGTTCACCATCGCCGCAGAAGCGCCGCTCGCACGAAGCGTCGCCAACGCCTGCTCCGCAGCCCATCCCTTCACCAGCCCGGTCGGATCAACGCCACCGGGCATCGCCCAGGGATCGAAGTACCCGTTTGAGATCGCTCGGGCCAGGCGGCACAGCCGCAGAACATCACCCACCTCCGCCGGAGCGTCACCGAGAGCGATGTCCCCCCGTCGTAGCCTGCTGACCGGGCTGTCGGCTTTCCAGGTCGAGAACACGTCGTCGATTTGGTGCAGCCTCGCGCAGGCGGCGGAGATCGCTGTTGTGACCGCTGCTTCCGTGAGAGCGCCGTTACGGACGTCGAACGACACGACGGTGCCCATAACGGTTTCGTGGTGTCGGGTCACTGCTTGAGCTGGTCGAGTGCCGACTGCAGCGACTGCTTATACGCATCGCTCGTATACGTGGCACCGGAGACGCCCTGAATGTTTGCGCTGGACGCCGCGATCGCCTGTTGGTTGAGGAGTGGGGCGGCGTACTGATCGATCTCCTGGGACTTCCCATCGTTGGCGTTCAGGGCGACAAACGAGATGTCGACGATCTTCGTGCCGCTCACGGTGACCTTGAGCTGGACGTCTCCGTACTGCATTGCCACGTCCTGGCCGACAGCGGTTCGCGTCTGAGTTGGCGTGGTTGCAGGTGACGTTGCGCCGGTGCTCGGTGGTGAGCTCGAGCTCGTCGTGCCCGCCGTGGCCGCGGGGACCGACACCGCAACGGGCCGGCCGCCGATCAGGTGCTGCACGCCGAGGACGCCGATGAGGCCGGCGAGTGTGGACGGTATGACGATCGATACGCGGGTCAACGGTGCTCCTAGAACGCAAACTGTTCGTGGTGGATTCTGTGGGGCGTGACGCCCAGCGCGCAGGCGACCGTGATGAAGCTCTTCACAAAGCCCTCCGGGCCGCACAGAAAGACCGACCGCTCTGCAATGTCGGGTATCAGCCGCCGGACGACGTCGGCGTGCAACGGCACGTCGGCCCGTGGGCCGACCATTTCGTGAAGGGCGCCGTTCCGGCGGTCGACGAGGTCTCGCAACTCATTGTGAAGCACGAGGTCTTCCGGGGTCGATGCTCGGACGATCACGTCGGCGCTCACACCCGGCTCGAGATCTTCGAGCATCGCTCGGATCGGTGTCACGCCAACGCCCGCGCCTACGAGCAGCACCTTCCTGCCCGGCGCGACGTGCTTCGTGAAGGCCCCATACGGGCCTTCGATAGCGACGCGCGTACCCGGCTTGAGCGTCGCCAGTGTCGCCGAGTGGTCGCCGAGGACCTTGATCGTGACGCGAAGGTAGGGCGGTGCCGGCAGCGCCGACAGGGAGTAGGGGTGAGCCTGCCACCAGAGGCCGCGCTGCAGAAACCGCCACTGGAAGAACTGGCCACCGGATACGGCGAGCCGGTCGATCTTGCGTCCGCGAAGGATGATCGAGTACGTGTCCGGGCTTTCGTTGTACACGCCGACCACGACGAGGCGGTGGCGCAGCGAGCGAACGAGCGGCAGCCCGACGCGATAGACGAGGACGACGCCCGCAGTCGACGCCCAGAGCGCGATCCAGAACGCCTGTGCGGCCGGATGGCCGGCGAACGACTGGCCGGTTGCGATCTGATGGCTGAACCCGAGGGCCAGCGCGAGGTAGGCG
>JAWVEN010000046.1:0-17302 GCA_033856675.1 Gaiellales bacterium
TTGTAGAGCGAGAACATGGCTGGGAAGAGGCTCGCAGGCCAAGCGTCACGCGTGGGTGACGACCTGTCACGACTGTGTCGGGAAACCCAAATGGCGTCCACTCGAAGCGCCAAGTGGCCATCCCCTACCCAGCCTCCCACGCACCCGCCAAACCGTCACAACAGCCAAATGGCGTCCACTCGCACCGCCAAGTGGCGTCCTGTGTCCGGTGGCGACGCGACATCGCGAGGCGGCGCGCAACCGACCGGGACACCCTGCGGCACTCACTCGAAACGTGTCGGGAGCCGGATGCTGCCGCTCTTAGGGAGGCGGCGGCGTCCGGCGCTTACACCTGCACCGTCTCGCCGTGGAGGGTCCTGCCGTCGCCCGTGACCGCACGGAGGTTCACGTACGGCGTTGGTGTCTGCGTGTCGACTTCGACGATTCCGACGACGCTGGACCGCGGCCGTCCTCCAGGGTTCTCGCTCCAGAGCAGCCCGCGGACGTTGGGGACGGGGTGCTTGACCTCGTTGTTCAGCGGGCCGGCGAGCAGTTCCCAGATCTGTGACGCCGCCGGCGAATGGACGAACGCCGTGGCGTGCCTGTCGCCCGAGCAGAAGATCACGGTACCGGTCACGTGCTCGTTGACCCACTGTCTGACCAGGTTCTGCTCGTTCCCAGACCAGTCGAAGCTGAAGGCCATGGGGGAAAGGACGATCTTGACCCTTGCGCTGGAGCCGGCAAGGCCGTTCAGGAGCCACGTTCGTTGTGTCTGGCGCAACACGCTCATCCAGCGGCCGTTCTCGTACACCCCGCCCTGCGTGGACTTGGGGTCCTTGTACCGTCGGCAGTCGAGCAGCCAGACGTCGACGTCGCCGAGACTCCAGCGCCGGTACGTCAGAGCCGGATACTGCGTGCCGGGAACGACGTCGGCAAACGCCTGCGCCGCATAGCCCTTCACCGTCTGCGCCCAGCACTCGTCGAGGCCGTAATCGTGATCGTCCTGCATCGCCATGATCGGAGAGGCCGACAGAAGCCCCGCCACCTCGGTGCGAGTCATCCATCGGACGAACGAGCTCGAGTACCGCGCGTAGTTCTGCGACCCGCCGAAGTCGACGTACCCCATATCTCCCAGCATCGCGAAGAACTGGGGGTTCGCTCCGCGGGCTTGCGTGATCGTCGGCGCCGGGAAGGCGTGTGTGAAGCAGGAGCCGAAGGCGAACGCGAACGCCGACCGCTGTCCGGGTGGCGGCCAGGACGGCACCTGCCGAACGATGTCCGCCATAGGCGCCTGGAGCCCAAGCGGGTCTTGCACCTCGCCCTGCCACGACCAGCCGCGATTGACGACCGATGTCCCCGGGATGCCGATCCGTGCGGCGTTCGACGAGTTCGTCGAATACCACGGAGTGACGATCACGCTTGCCGGTCTCGCGGTCGGCCATGCCCGTGCCCTGACGCGAGCCCCGGCGGTGGCGCGGACATTCACGGTCAGCTGGTTGTCTGCGACCGATGCCCCACCACCCGCCGGCTGTGGCGGTGCAGCGAGCGCCGGGCGGGTGCGAACCGCAAGGCCGCCTGCCGTGACCGCCGCCGAGCCAAGCAGCCGACGCCTCGTAAGTCTGCGCGCCATCAGAGTCCCTTCGTTGCATCTGTCGAGCTGCCGGCGCGTCTGGTGAAGCCCCGCGCCCGTCTCGGCCCACCGAGCCGATCATGTCAGATGACAACACCGTGTGGGTTTGACGCCCGAATCGTTTTCGTCAGCAGCCGGTGCCGCGGATGTACAGGTCGCGGCGGTCGTTGGTGTCGGCGGGGACGAGGGATGCGAGCGAGGCGAACACTGCCCACATCCCATCCCACGACAGCACCGCCCTGTCTTGAGGTCGCGGACGAATACGTCACGTGCGCCGAACGCGCCAACGACCCTTCAAGCGCAGGTTGGTACCATCCAAACCCGTGAGCGTCCTCAACAAGATTCTTCGCGTTGGCGAGGGCCGGACTCTGAAACGGATGGAGTCGCGGGTCCGCGAGATCAACGCATTGGAGCCGGAGATCGCGGCGCTGTCCGACGACGAGCTCGCAGCCAAGACGATCGAGTTCCGCGAGCGGTTCGAGGCGGGCGAGAGCCTCGACGAGCTGCTCCCGGAGGCCTTCGCGTGCGTGCGTGAGGCATCCAAGCGAACCCTGGGTCTGCGGCCGTTCGATGTACAGCTGATCGGCGGCATGGTGCTGCACGAGGGCAAGATCGCCGAGATGAAGACCGGCGAGGGTAAGACCCTCGTCGCCACGCTGCCGCTCTATCTGAACGCACTTGCCGGCGTGAACGTCCAGCTGGTCACCGTGAACGACTACCTGGCCCGCCGTGACGCGTCGTGGATGGGACCGATCTACCAGGCGCTGGGTGTGTCGGTGGGCGTGATCCAGAACATGATGCCCGACGACGAGCGCCGGGCCGCCTACGCCAGCGACATCACCTACGGCACGAACTCCGAGTTCGGCTTCGACTATCTGCGCGACAACATGGCGCCGGCGATCGAGTACACGGTGCAGCGCGGCCACTGGTACGCGATCGTGGACGAGGTCGACTCGATCCTGATCGACGAAGCCCGCACGCCGCTGATCATCTCCGGCGAGCCGGAGCAGGCCGCGGAGACGTACTACTCGTTCGCGAAGGCCGTGCGCGACCTGACGCTGGGCGACGACTACGAGGTCGACGAGAAGTTCCATACGGCATCACCGACCGAGGCCGGCGTCGACAAGGTCGAGAAGACGATCGGCGTCGAAAACCTCTATGCGCCCGAGAACGGCCAGCTCGTAAACCATCTGATCCAGGCGATCAAGGCCAAGGAGCTCTACAAGCGCGACGACGAGTACGTCGTCATCGACGGCGAGGTCAAGATCGTCGACGAGTTCACCGGCCGGATCATGGAGGGCCGCCGCTGGTCGGAGGGCCTCCACCAGGCCGTCGAGGCCAAGGAGGGCGTGCGGATTCAGGAGGAGAACGTCACCGTCGCGACGGTCACGATCCAGAACTACTTCCGCATGTACGAGAAGCTTGCCGGGATGACGGGTACCGCGGCCACCGAGGCGGCGGAGTTCCACGAGATCTACGGCCTCGAGGTCGTGCCCATCCCGACGAACGTGCCCGTCACCAGGCTCGATGAGAACGACCTCATCTTCAAGACGTCCGAGGAGAAGTTCAACGCGGTGATCGACGACATCGTCGAGCGTCACGAGATCGGGCAGCCGGTGCTGGTCGGCACGATCTCGGTCGAGGTATCCGAGTACCTGTCCAAGCTGCTCGAGCGCAAGGGGATCGCGCACGAGGTGCTGAACGCGAAGAACCACGAGCGAGAGGCCGCCATCATCGAGGGTGCCGGCAGGCGCGGCGCGGTCACCATCGCGACCAACATGGCAGGACGCGGCGTCGACATCAAGCTGCAAGAGGGCGTTCACGACATCGGCGGCCTGTACGTGCTCGGCACCGAGCGGCACGAGTCGCGCCGGATCGACAACCAGCTGCGCGGCCGCTCCGGGCGTCAGGGCGACCCCGGCGAGACCCGGTTCTACCTGTCCGCGCAGGACGAGGTGATCCGCCTCTTCGCCGGCGACCGCATCTACACGATCCTCGACAAGCTGGGCCCCGGTGACGGCTCACCGATCGAGCACGGCATGCTCACCAAGCGCATCGAGGGCGCGCAGAAGAAGGTCGAGGAGTTCCACTTCGTCAACCGCAAGAACGTCGTCAAGTACGACGACGTCATGAACGAGCAGCGCAAGCAGGTCTACACGCGGCGGCAGGAGATCCTCGAGGGCCAAGACGTGCGCGACAGCGTGATGGAGTGGATCTGGGACGTGATCGAGGCCGTCGTCGACGTGCACGCCGAGGGCGACTACACCGAGGACTGGGACTGGGAGGGCATGTGGGTCGCCGTGAAGGGCATCTTCCCGGTTCGCATCCCACAGAGCGAGATGGTCGGCGCGAACATGTCCCGCGAGGAGCTCGTCGAGACGATCTACAACGATGCGGTGGAGTACTACGAGTCGCGCGAGACTGCCTGGGACGCCCAGCAGTCGGACCTGTCGCGCAACCTCGAGCGGTGGATCACGCTCCAGGTGACCGACGCGCGCTGGCGCGAGCACCTCGACAACATGGACTACCTGCGCCAGGGCATCGGGCTGCGCGGCTACGCACAGAAGGATCCGCTGGTCGAGTACCGCACCGAGGGCCAGCTGATGTTCGACGAGATGAGCTTCCTGATCAAGCAGGAAGTCGTCCGCGCCCTGATGCACGCCGACGTCCAGGTGGAGGACGGGCAGGGGTCCGCAGCGATCCCGTCTCCGACCGCCCCGCGCGGTGACCTGCAGTACCAGCACGCCGACGGCGCCACGCTCGAGGCGCTCGCCGCGGCAGACGTGAACGGCGAAGAGGAGATGGTCGGCGGCATGCCGATCGTCGAGCAGCGCCACGTCGATCCTGACAGGGACGTCGGCCGGAACGATCCGTGTTGGTGTGGCAGCGGCAAGAAGTTCAAGCGCTGCCACGGGGCTTAAGGTGGCCGATTCCACGACCGGGGACGGTCAAGAACCGCGCTCGCTCGACGATCTGAAGGCTGAGGTCGAACAGGTGCGCGGCCAGCTCGGCTGGGTGCAGGAGTACCTCGACCCGGCGGCGCTGACGGAGCGGCGGGAGGAGCTCGACCACCAGATGGAGGCTCCTGCGTTCTGGGACGACCAGCGCGGGGCCGCCAAGGTGGCGGCGGAGCGCGCCCGCGTGCAGCGCCGCCTCGAGGCCTTCGACCAGCTGCAGAGCGACTCCGGCGAGCTCGACACGATGCTCGAGATGGCTGCCGACGAGCCCGACTGGCGCGATGAGCTGGAGGCGTCGCTCGGTCGCCTGTCAAAGGAGATCGCGCGGCTGCAGGAGGAGGCGTTGTTCACGGGCGAGTTCGATCCCGGCCCGGCTGTCGTCACCGTCCACGCCGGAGCCGGCGGCACCGACAGCCAGGACTGGGCCGAGATGCTGCTTCGGATGTATCAGCGCTGGGCCGCCGGGCGTGGCTTCAAGGTCGAGATGGTGGAGGCGACGGAGGGCGAGGAGGCGGGACTGAAGAGCGGCACGTTCACGCTTACCGGCGAGAACGCGTACGGGATCATGCAGGCCGAGAAGGGCGTACATCGTCTCGTCCGCCTGTCGCCGTTCGACTCGGCTCACCGCCGTCACACGAGCTTCGCGCAGGTCGAGGTGTCGCCGCTGATCGAGGAGGACGCCGAGCTCGAGATCGACGAGACCGAGCTGCGGATCGACACCTACCGTGCGCAAGGCGCCGGTGGCCAGCACGTCAACAAGACCGACTCCGCCGTGCGGATCACGCACCTGCCGACGAACATCGTCGTCCAATGCCAGAACGAGCGCTCGCAGCTCCAGAACCGGGCGCAGGCGATGCGCATCCTGAAGAGCCGGCTGATCGAGCGTGAGCGGGAGCTGAAGGAGCAGGCGATGGCCAAGGAGCGCGGGGAGGCCCAGGACATCTCGTTCGGAAGCCAGATTCGCTCATACGTCCTGCACCCGTACACGATGGTCAACGACCACCGGACGAACATGAAGATCGGCAATGCGCAGGGCGTGCTCGACGGCGATCTGGACGAGCTGATTCACGCCTACTTGTTAGGAAAGGCTGCAGTCAAGGCGTAATACCGTCGCGTAAATGCCCAGCAAATGGGCACGTTCAGGCCCGTTCCTCGTTGCACGCATCCGCGGCGAGGGGTACCCTGACCGGATTCAGCGCACGCGCCGAACGGCGCTTACTTCTCTGCGATGACCGACCAGCCAACCATCCCCGACGAGCTCACAGGCGCGTCCACTTCGAGCCCGATCGCCGGTCCCGCTCCGGCGGTCGCCGAGGCGCCGGAATACGGCGTCGATCCGACCCGCTCGCTGGGCGCCGCGATGATCATCTTCGACCAGGTGTCGAAGCTGTACGAGCCGCACATCCCGGGCCTGGCAGATGTCTCGCTGCAGATCGACAAGGGGGAGTTCGTGTTCCTGGTCGGGCCGTCGGGATCGGGCAAGTCGACGTTCATCAAGCTGCTGCTGAAGGAGCTCGACGTCACGTCGGGCAACCTGATCGTCGGTGGCCGCTCGTTGCCGAAGCTGAAGCGGTCGAAGATTCCCATCCTGCGCCGCAACATCGGCTGCGTGTTCCAGGACTTCAAGTTGCTGCCGAACCGCACGGTGTACCAGAACGTCGCCTACGCGCTGCAGGTGCAGGGCCGCTCGCGGGCGGAGATCCGCCGGAAGGTGCCCGACATCATCGGCCTGGTGGGGCTGGCCGACAAGAGCGACCGCTATCCGAACGAGCTTTCGGGTGGTGAGCAGCAGCGCGTCTCGGTGGCGCGCGCGTTCGTCAACCATCCGCCGCTGCTGATTGCCGACGAGCCGACAGGCAATCTCGATCCCGACACGTCGGTCGGCATCATGCAGCTGCTGTATCGCATCAACCGGGCCGGCACCACGGTTGTGATGGCAACACACGACCGCGAGATGGTCGACAAGATGCGCCGCCGCGTGATCCAGCTCGACGAAGCGCGAGTGGTGCGCGACGACCGGCGAGGCGGCTACCAGGCATGAGGTGGCGGTTCTTCGTCTCCGAGGCGATGCGATCGATTCGCGGCAACGTCGCAACGACGGTCGCCGCGAGCGTCACCGTGCTGATCGTGACGTTCCTGCTCGCCGTCTTCGCCTCGCTCGGCCTGTTCCTCTACGACAAGACCGTGGGCGTGCGAAATGACCTGACGGTGAAGGTCTACATGCAGCGCGACGCCGAGGGCGACACCGCGACGCTGAACCGGATCCGCAATCAGCTGGCTGCCATGCCGTTCGTCAAGACGGTGACCTACATCTCACCGGACAAAGCCATCACCCTCCTCGACAAGGAGGCGCAGGACAACATCAAGTACCTGCCCAACAACCCGCTGCCTCCGGCCTTCTACGTGAAGTTGACCGACCCCGACAAGGCGTCCGACGTTGCAGCGGGCGCCGGCCAGCTCGACGGCGTGCGCGACTGCGGCTCCGATCCGTGCGTGACGTACGGCAAGGAGATCGCCGACCGCGTGCTAACGGTGACCAAGTGGGTGCTGGTGGTGCTCGGAGCGCTGATGGCGATGCTCGGAGTGGCCGCGGTGGTGCTGATCGCGAACACCATTCGCCTGTCCATCTTCTCGCGCCGCCGTGAGATCGAGGTCATGAAGCTCGTCGGCGCCACCAACTGGTTCGTCCGTGTTCCGTTCGTGCTCGAGGGGATGCTGACGGGATTCGCGGGGGCCGCGGGAGCGGTGGCGCTCTTGGCGGGTGTCTATGTGGCCCTTTCGAACCTGAACGACGGCCTGACCGACCCGGCGACGAGCTTCCCCGGTGGTGTGACCGGCCTCGGGCTCGTCCTGATTGCGTTCGGCACGTTGCTGGGCGCTGTCGGCTCCGGCATGACGCTCCGCAAGTTCCTGCGGATCTGAGAGCGGCCTCACTCCGACACTCCGCCGGTGGCGTGCCGGGATACAATCCAACGCCGATACATGGGGCGACGCACACTGATCTGGCTCGTCGCTGCGGTCGCGCTCGTCGTGGCGTTCTTCAGCGGGTTTCAGCTCCACTCCCGGTCAGTCTCGGGGGTGGCCGACCGAACCCCGGATGCCCAGGCCGCAACGATCCGCGAGGAGGTCATCGAGGCCCTGCAGCAGTCCTACTATCGCCCACTGTCGCAAGAGGCGCTGAACGCTCGGACCCTGCGCGGCGTCCTGCTCGCGCTCGACGACCCCTACACCGAGCATCTGCCGCAATCCGACTACGAGGATCTGCTGGCCAGCGAGGAGAACAGCTTCACCGGCGTCGGTCTGGCTCTGTCGCAGGCGGTAAGGGGACTCGCGGTGGTGGCCGCAATCCCGGGGTTGCCGGGCTCCCGAGCGGGTATCAGGGCGGGAGACGTGATTACCCGCATCGACGATAGGCGGATCGGGGGGCTGAGGTACACACGCGCGGCGGAGCTCCTGCGCGGCCGTGCCGGAACGTCCGTCAAGCTGCTCCTGAGCCGGCGTGGGCGCCGCTCGTTCGAGGTGACAGTCGTCCGCCGTCGGCTCTCACTCCCCGTTGTGCTCAAGCGCACGCTGCACGTGCGCGGCAACGTGTACCAGTACCTGCGGCTCCCGCAGTTTGTGAGCGGCGCCGGCGAGGCTGTGCGTGAGCTCGCCGAGCGCACATCGCGCAAGCACCGCGCCGGCCTGATCCTCGATCTGCGCGGCAACGTCGGCGGGCTGCTGGAAGAAGCGGTGGACGTTGTCCGTGTGTTCCAGGGTGACGGCGTGGTCGTCTCGACGCACGGCCTGCACGAGCGGACGCAGGTCTATTCCGCCGAAGGCCATTCCGTTCGCAGGCTGCCGCTCGTGGTGCTCGTCGACGGGTCGACGGCCAGTGCAGCCGAGGTCGTTGCGGGCGCGCTCCAGCGCGCCGGACGCGCCACCGTGGTCGGCGTTCGGAGCTTCGGCAAGGGAACGGTGCAGGCGGTGCGCCGGCTGGCCGACGGCTCGGCGTTGAAGCTGACCGTCGCTGTCCTCCGCCTGGCCGGCGACAAGCCGGTCAACCGTCGCGGCGTTCGCCCGGATGTCCGCGCTCTGGACCGGCCGCGAACCTCAGTGGACGAGGCCGTCAGCGCCGCTTTGCGGGTGCTTGTGCATGGTCACGGTCACTGAGGGCCCGACCCTCGTCGTCTGTGAGGTCACGCGACGAGGGAAGCTGCTGGTCGGTGAGCCGTTCTTCGAGCCCGGCCTGCCGCTGACGCTCGGTCGGCGCGGCTCGGTGCCGGCGCGGGAGGGCGATCTCGTGGCCGTCGAGCCTGCGGGCGATCGTCGTGGGCGGGTGGTCGAAGTGCTCGGCCGGGCGCGCGACCTCCCCACCGTGATCTACGGGATCGCGGTTGACGAGGGCATTGCCCGGCCGTGGCCGGAGGAGGTCGAGGAGGAGCTGGCAGCCCTTCCGCGTGATCCGCTCCCGATGGACCCAGGCCGCGCCGACCTTCGCGGGCGGCTCACATTCACGATCGACCCGCCGGACGCCCGCGACTTCGATGACGCGATCACCGTCGAGCGTGAGGCCGGCGGGCTGCGGTTGCTGGTGCACATCGCCGATGTCGCGGCGTTCATCCCCGTGGGTGGCCCGCTGGACATCGAGGCAGAGCGGCGCGGCTGCTCCGTCTATCTGCCGGGACGGGTCGAGCCGATGATCCCGCATCCGCTGTCGAGTGGCGTCTGCAGCCTGCAGCCGAACGTCGACCGCTACGCGGTGACGATCGACATCGCGCCGGACGGCGAGATGACCGCGTATCGCAGCGTGATACGCAGTGACCACCGTCTCAGCTATCCGCAGGTGGAGCGCATCCTCGCGGGGGATGACCCGGCCGATCCGGGGCTGCTGGAAGCGCTCTCCGACGCCCGGTCGATGGCCGCGGAGCTCCGGGAGGCGCGCTTCCGGCGCGGAGCAGCGCGCGTGGAGTCCCGTGAGGTCGAGTTCATGTTCGACGAGGACGGACACCTCGTCGACGCCGACAACGCCACCGAGCACGAGTCGCACGCCCTGGTGGAGGAGTTGATGCTCCTGGCCAACGAACGTGTGGCGCAGCTGCTCGACGACGCGCGGGCGCCTGCGATCTACCGCGTCCACGAGGCGCCGGAGCCCGACGCCGTCGAGCTCCTCGTTTCGCGGCTGGAGGCGCTCGACGTCCCCACGCCGCCCCACCCCAAGCAGCTCAGTCCGCAACAGGCCGCCGCGTACGTCGCCCGGATCAGCGAACGCGTCGCCGAGTACGTCGCCTCGTCGGGTCGCGGCAGGCTGACCTTTCCGACACTCGTGCTGCGGGCGATGCAGCGCGCCCGCTACTCGCCCGAGAACCTCGGTCACTCCGGCCTGGCCAGCCCGGCGTACTGTCATTTCACCTCACCCATCCGGCGCTATCCCGACCTCGTCTGCCACCGGGCGCTGCTGGCCCACGTCGGACAGGCCGACGCGGCGCCGGGCGACCGCGAGGTGCTCCAGCGGATCGCTGTCCGAAGCAGCGAACGGGAGCGCGATGCCGGGCGCATCGAGGGCCGGGGCGACGACGTCTGCCTCGCGTTCCTCCTCGAGCACAGGCTGTACGAACACGGATGGTCGGAGCCCTTCGCCGGTGAGATCACCGGGCTGATCGAAAGCGCCCTGTTCGTGCAGTTCGAGGAGGTGTTCGACGGCCTGCTGCCGGCACGGGTGCTGGGACGTGAATGGTTCGAGCCCGACCACCTCGGCGTTGCGATGGTCGGGCGCTCCACCGGGCGCCGATTCCGGCTGGGCGACCCGGTCGAGGTCACGGTGCGCTCGATCGAGCGGCCCCGCGGGCGTGTGTTGCTTCATCGCGCCCGCGACGCGGAGCCTTGATGCAGACTACGTGAGTGGCTAGTGCACGGGGCACCGCAAGGCGCCGGCCGCGGCGTCCCCTCCGCCGCGGCCTGCTGGTCGCCGGGCTGATCGCGCTGGTGACAGTTGTGGCAACGGGTGCCGTGCTCACGGTCCGCGGCGGTGACATCCCCGGTGTCCGCGAAACAGGGCCCGACCCGAAGGTGACGATCCGGGAGTTCACTGCAGCGTGGGCGGCGCGGGACTACCGTGCGATGTACCGCCTGCTCACCGCCGAATCGCGCGGGAGGGTGTCCTACGCCGGGTTCCTCGCCTCGTACCGGTCGACTGCATCGACGGCGAGCCTCGTGTCCGTCCGGCAGTCCGGCACCGAGACGGCGTCCGGAGGCACCGGCCTTGTCACGCTGCAGCTCCGCACCAAGCTGTTCGGGCGGATCACGGGCGGCCTCGCCCTGCCGCTCGTGCTGGAGGCGGAGAGCTACCGGGTGAACTGGTCTGCGCGCCTGACCTGGCCCGGGCTGAACAAGGATGAGCGGTTGAAGCGCGTTGCCGATCCGCCGCAGCGCCGAGGCGCCATCCTCGCGCGTGACCGGACGGTTCTGGCGGAAGGCCCCGCGGACGCCCGTGAGTACCCGGAGGGAGAGCCCTTCGCCGTGCTGACCGGCTTCGTGCGGCCACCGCAGACGGCCACCGACGAACGCGCCCGGGTACGCGACGGATGGCCGGAGGATGCGCCATACGGGCAGGGCGGCCTGGAGCAGTCGCTGGACGACGTGCTGGCGGGCAAGCCGCGGATCGAGCTGGTCGTGTCGGGCCCGCACGGCGAGCGCCCGGTTGCCAGTCACAAGGGACGGCCCCCGCACAACGTCACCACGACGCTCGATGCGACCCTCCAGGCGACGACGACGGACCTGCTCGGCGATCAGTTCGGCGGCATCGCCGTGATCGACACCCGTACCGGCGGTGTGCGAGCGTCTGCAGGGATCGGCATGGACGGCCGTCAGCCTCCCGGATCGACCTTCAAGGTCGTGACGGCCGCGGCTGCCTTGAGCGCCGGCGTGGTCGCCCCCGACAGCTACTTCGAGCCTGCGCGGTTCGTGATGGTGGGCGGCTTCAAGCTACGGAACTTCCGCCATGAACTGTGTGGCGGCACGTTCCTCGACTCCTTCGCACACAGCTGCAACTCGGTCTTCGCGCCCGTGGCGGTCGAGACGGGCCCCGACGGGTTCTTCCGCATGTCGAAGCTGTTCGGATTCAACCGCACGCCGACGATCGACTACCCGGTCGAGGACAGCATCGTCCCGGGCACCGACGTGCTCGCCAACGACGTGCACCTCGGGGTGGCAGGCATCGGTCAGGGCGGCGTGACGGCCACACCGCTGCAGATGGCGGCAGTTGCGCAGGTGATCGCCAACCGGGGCATCTACAACGCCCCGTGGCTGTCGCGGCTGCCACGGCGGTCGAGCGACAGGCCGCGTCCGCGTCGTGCGATCCGCGCCGGCGTCGCGGATGACATCGCCGACATGATGCGGGCCGTCGTCAGCTACGGCACGGGCACGGCTGCCTCGAGCGCCTTCGCGACGATCAACGGCAAGACCGGCACGGCTGAGCTGGGGCCGGGAATCAAGAGCGATGCCTGGTTCATTGGCTATGCGCCGGCCCAGGCCCCGAGGATCGCGGTGGCCGTGCTGATCGTCCACGGCGGCGTGGGGGGCAAGGTCGCAGCTCCGCTCGGGCGCCAGGTGATCGAGGCAGCGCTGAGCGGTGGGTGATCGGCCCCGCGGCATCGTGCTCGACATGGAGGGCGTGCTGCATGTCGACTGGGAGGTGATCGACGGAGCCGCCGACGCCGTCCGCGAACTGCGCGAGAGCGGGATCGAGCTCGGTATCCTGACGAACACGACGGGTAAGACACGCGTGACCATCGCCGAGCGGTTGGCCTCGATGGGCCTCGACTTCCCGCCCGAGCGGATCGTCACCGCTGCGTCGGCCGCGGCCGACCATCTTCGGCGCGTTCACCCCGGCAGCCGGGTCTTCGCCCTCCTCGAAGGTGGGATGTCCGACGACTTGGACGGGGTCGACCTGGTAGAGGATCCGGGCGACGCCGAGGTGATGCTGCTCGGAGGCCCTGACGAAGGCTGGACGTACGGTCGGCTGAACGCGGTCTTCCGGCGGCTCATGGATGGCGTGCCGCTCGTGGCGATGCAGCGCAACCGCTGGTGGCCGACCGTGGATGGGCCGTCACTCGACGCCGGCATGTTCGTCGCGGGGCTCGAGTACTCGGCGCGCGCCGAGGCGACGGTGATCGGCAAGCCCTCCCCCGCCATCTACCGCCAGGCCTGCCGGCTGCTCGGCGTGGAGCCGTCCGCCGCGATGATGGTCGGCGACGACCTCGAATCCGACCTCCCGCCGGCGCGCGAGATCGGCATGCGCACGTGCCTCGTGCGCACCGGCAAGGGCGCGAACTTCTCCGCCGGCGCCGACGTCGACCTCGACCTGCCCGCGCTCGCCGCGCTCCCTGCCGCGCTCTGAAAAAAAGGGGCCAGACCCCTTTTTTTCACGCTACGATCTCCGCGATGCAGTGCAGCCCTGACACCAGGTTCCTCGCCTCGGCGGTCCGTCGGCTGCGCCACTGCATCTCGCGCGTCTCACACTGACGATGTCCGGATGACGGGAGAGGTGTGCCCTCAGGTGCCTTCCCCGTCCTGCTGACCTATCCGGCTTTCGATCGTCGAGGTACCGATGAACGCGCGCACGCTGACCATCTTCAGGCTCTACCAGCTTTTCAACGGCATCATCTTCACCGGCCCTGTCTGGGCGGTGTTCCTGCTCTCACGCGGCCTTTCGCTCACCGAGTTCGGAATGGTCGAGGCCGCGCTGCACGTCGGCATGCTGGCCGCGCAGATCCCGAGCGGGGCGCTCGCCGATGCGCTCGGCCGGCGCAGCCTGCTGGATTCGCCCTGCGCACGGGCGCGGACGAGGCATATCTCTTCGACGCGCTGGCACACGACGACGCGCACGCGCAGTTCCCGCGGATGCTGGGTGGGCTCTGGGCGGTGTTCCAATTCTCCGCCGCCATCTCGTTCGTCGCGGGCGGACTGATCGCGACGTGGTCGCGGCCGGCCGCGTTCTGGCTGACTGCGATCTGCGCGCTCGCGGCGAGCGCGATCGCGTTGAAGCTGCCCCGCGACGCTCGTGGAGGCGCGAGCCATGGCCTCAACGTCGCCCGCCAGGGCATCACGGCGCTGCGACGCTCGCCGCGGCTTGCCACGCTGACGATCGCGTGGAGCGTGTACTGGGCGGCGTTCACGAGTGCCTGGTTCTATGCGGCCCCGTTCTTCTCGGAACGGGGAGCGTCTGACGCCGTGCTCGGGTTCGTGCTGGGCGGCGGCATGCTGGCCGCGGCCGCCTTCAGCTGGGTCGGAGGCCGTATCGCGGAGCGCGTGCCGCTGACGATCAGCGTCGGCGTCGCATCGCTCGCCGCGGCAGTCGGGCTGGTCATCGGCCCATCCCTACCGGGGCTGGTGCTTCCCGTGATCGTCATCCTCGTCATCGCGGGTGCACCCGAGCTCGTGTACGTCACCTTGTCGACCTACCTTCAGCACAACACGCGCTCGGAGTTCAGGGCGACGTCGATGTCGATCGCCGAGGGTGCGTTGTCGATTCAGATGCTCTGGCTGTTCCCGCTCGTGGGCTGGCTGAACGAGCACGAGGGCTGGACGACCGGGTATGCGGTCTGCGCCGTGCTGTCGCTGATTGCGACCGGCCTGTTCATCGCGTCGCAGCGGCTTACGGGGCTGGAGGCCCCCGAGCCGGCCGCCGCCTAGGATTCCGTCGTGAGCCAGGGTCGCAAGATCATCGTCGAGAACCGCCGGGCGCGGCACGAGTTCCACATCCTCGACCGCGTGGAGGCGGGCATCGCCCTCACCGGGACCGAGGTGAAGTCGCTCCGCGACGGCGGCGGAAACCTGCGCGAGGCCTACGCCGTGCTGCGCGGTGGCGAGATGTTCCTGGTCGGCGCGAACATTGCGCCCTACCGGCAGGGCAACCTCGCCAATCACGAGCCGATGCGCGACCGCAAGCTGCTGCTGCACCGGCGCGAGATCGAGCAATTGGGCGCGAAGGTCGCCCAGCGCGGGATGACGCTCGTCCCGCTGTCTCTGTACCTGACCAACGGCCGGGTCAAGCTCGAGATCGGCCTCGCGAAGGGCAAGGAGGGGGTCGACAAGCGGCACTCGATGGCCGAGCGGGACGCCAAGCGGCAGATGGAGCGTGTCGTGAAGGAGCAGTACCGCAGATGAGCGCCGACGACCGCGTCACGGAGTTCTGGCGCGCGTTCACCGAAGCGACCGGCATCGACGGCCCGTACACCGCCTGGGGGTTCGGCAGCGGCACCGACGAGCTCGCCACCAAGCTCGGCCTGCTCGTTCGCGACGGCCCCAAGCGCGGCACGGCCAGCCGGCTCGAGTCCTACGAGGAGGACGACGAGCCGCTCCCCAAGCCGGGAGATCTGAGCGTGATCCTCGACGAGCACGGGCAGCCGTTGTGCGTGATCCGCACGACCGGCGTCGAGGTGCGCCCGTTCGGCGAGGTCGACGAGGAGTTCGCGTGGGTGGAGGGCGAGGGCGACCGCAGCCTGGCCTACTGGCGCGAAGCTCACATCGACTTCTTCGCGTCCGAGGGCAATCCGGTCGACGACGACACCGAGCTCGTCCTCGAGCGGTTCGAGCTCCTCTGGCCATGAGGCTGGAGGTGCGGTTCGAGGCCGTGCACGTCGAGGGCCTGCGCGCCTTCCTGGAACCGCTCGGTTACCGGTTCGACTGGGGCCCGGAGCTGGACGGCATCGGCTTCCACTGGCTGAAGCAGCCCCTCTCCGGGACAGGCGTGCGCGCCACCTACTTCCCGGATGACGGCGAAGGGCTGCTTGTACTCGAGACCGACGGTCTGGCGTCCGTCACCGACGCCAGCATGCAGGACGTCACGGCGCGCATGATGGCCGAGCGGTTCGAAGGGGTCTCGGTCTGGTGCGTGACCACGGGGCGCGGCGAGTACGCGGGCGGCCAGAGCGCCGACCCGCCCGCCCCCGGCGCCGACCCGCCGGCGTGGTATTCGTAGCGGTAGCCGGTAACGATCTGGGCCTCTCCAGGAAGTACCAGGTGTAAGGAACGGCCAAGGCCACCAAGCGGCGGAAGAGCGCCTCGCCACCGCAGTCCTCGTCTAGCGCGAGGGTACGACGACGGTACGCGCCACCTTGTCATGCAACGCCTGCTTCTTCCCCGTCCAGATCACCATCAGATAGCCGATCCCAAGGGTCAGCTGACTGAGGAGCGAGGCGAAGAACCGCCCGCTGGCGCGCAGGAAGCTGATTCGCTTTCCGTTCTCGTCGGTCACGACCAGGCCAAGGGCCATCTTTCCCAGGGTGGCCTGCCGGGAGGAGCTGTTCAACACCGCGGTGTACAACCACTGCACCGCGGTCGCGGCCAGCGCGAGGATCAGGAACCGGTCCCAGTCGCCCTGCCAGTGGAGCGTCACCTCGTCCGTGGCGGGGTTCGTCGTGCTCTCGACGCTGGGCATCGTGGGCAGCATCACGGCCGAGACGATGTTGAACGGGAGGGCGATGACGAGCCAGTCGATGACCCACGCTCCCAGCCGCTGCCAGAAGCTGGCGAAGCGCTGCGGACGTTCGGCGGGCAGAGCTCCGACTTCTCCGACCCATGAGCCGCATTGCGGGCAGAACGTTGCGTCCTCGGGATGAGCCGAGCCGCAATGCGGGCAATAGGGCATGGATCCAAGGCTAGCAACGGCCGCGGTTTTCGCGGTGTGATAGGTGTATGCGCCTGATGGAGACGCTCGCCGTGCATGAGGGCCGCATCCCCTTCGGGGGCGAGAGCACCTGGTACAAGGTGGTGGGGGGCGGCGAGGAGCCCGGGAAGGCGCCGCTGCTCTGTCTGCACGGCGGCCCCGGTGGTTCGCACGACTACCTCGAGTCGCTGCAAGAGCTGGCTCGCACCGGCCGGCGCGTGATCCTCTACGACCAGCTCGGCTGCGGCCGCTCGCCCCACCCGTCAGACCCCGGCAAGTGGACGGTCGAGTTGTTCGTGGACGAGGTGGACGCCGTGCGCGACGCCCTCGGCCTCGACCGGCTTCATGTGCTCGGGCAGTCGTGGGGCGGCATGCTGGCGATGGAGTATGCGCTGACGCAGCCGAGCGGTGTGCAGAGCCTGACGATCTGCGATTCGCCCGCGAGCATCCCGCAGTGGGTGGCCGAGGCGAACCGGCTGCGCGCCGACCTCCCGCCGGATGTGCAGAAGACGCTGCTACGGCACGAGGAGGCAGGGACGACCGACGACCCGGAGTACGAGCGGGCGTGCGAAGTGTTCTACGACCGCCATGTCTGTCGGGTCAGGCCGTACCCCGACTTCGTGCAGCGCTCGTTCGACCAGATGCCGAACGAGGTGTACCTGACGATGAACGGCCCCAGCGAGTTCCACAGCATCGGCACGCTGAAGGACTGGGACATCATCCCGCGGCTCGGTGAGATCACGATTCCGAGCCTCGTCATCTCGGGCCGCCACGACGAGGCAACGCCGCTGATCGCCCAGACCGTGCGCGACGGCATCCCCGGCGCCGAATGGGTGCTGTTCGAGGAGAGCTCACATATGCCGCACGTCGAGGAGCCGGAGCGGTTCGTCGAGGTGGTCGGCGAGTGGCTCGCACGCTGTGACGCGAGCGTCTGAGCCGCTACAATTCGCTGAGTACCTCCAAGGGGGCGACCAGGTTTCGACACGGTCGATCTTCGAGGAGGGCTGCAAGCCGAGGTTCCAGGTGGCCTCGTAAAATCCCTGGAAAACCGCAAGTGCGGAAACTGATCTCGCACTCGCTGCCTAATTA
>JAWVEN010000047.1:0-3123 GCA_033856675.1 Gaiellales bacterium
CGACGGCCTCGGCGTACGCCCGCATCGCCGTCTGCCCGTCGGCAGCGCGCCGCTCCATGTCGGAGGACTTGATCGAGGTCATCATGCCGCCGACGATGGCCGTGACGCCGATGCCGAGGATCGCGACGGCCAGCAGCACCTCGACGAGGGTGAGGCCCGCATCCCTGTCCTCGCTGCGTGTGCGAAGGCCGCGGATCATTTGATTGCGTTGCCGTAGATGCCGTACATCGCGGTGACGAGCGCCAGCGCGACGAAGCCCACGATCGCCCCCATCACGAGCAGCACGGCGGGCTCGAGCAGAGTGGTGATCTGGTTGACCTTGTAGTCGAGCTCCTTCTCATAGAACCCGGCGACGGTGTCCAGCTGGTCGTCGAGCGAACCCGTGTCCTCGCCGACCCGCAGCATCTGCGTGGCCGACGGCGGGAAGATGCCGGTCGCGGCCAGCGGGCCGCTCATACCCTCGCCGCTGAGCATCGCCTCGCGAGCGATACGCAGCTTCCGCGTCGCTGACGGGCTGTTGGTGGCGGACGCTGCGACGTCCATGGCGTCACCGAGCGGAACACCGGCCCGCAGCATGGCGGAGAGCACCCGAGCGAACCGCTCGACGATGGAGAACGTCAGTGCGTCCCCGAGGACGGGAAGGCGCAGCAGTACTCGGTCGGTCATCGCGCGGCCCGCCTCCGACCGGCCGTAGAAGAAGGCACCGGTGCCGCCGGCGGCTGCGACGACGAGAATCGCCCACCAGTAGCTGTGCACGAAGTCGGAGAGTCCGAGCAGCATGCGGGTGGGCAGCGGCAGCTCCTGGTCGAACGACGCGAAGAAGACCCGGAACTTGGGCAGCACGAATGTCACCAGCAGCACGGAGACCGAGATGGAGAGGACCACAATCACAGCGGGGTACACCATCGCCGAGCGAATCTTGCTCTTGGCGGCGACCTCGCGCTCGATATAGACCGTCAAGCGGTCCAGGACGGTGTCCAGGCTGCCGCTGAGCTCGGCGGAGCGGATCATGCTGCGGTAGGCCTGCGGGAACACCTTCGGGTGGCGGTCGAACGCCTCGGCCAGGGGTTCGCCTTGGCGGAGGCCCTCGGCGACGTCGGTCAGCGTTCGGCGCATGGTCGTGTTGGAAGCCTCGCGGCCGAGCAAGTCGAGGCCGTCGAGGATCGGGATGCCGGCCCGGAGGAACGCGCCGAGCTGCCGAGACAGATGCATCAGGTCCTTGCCGGTGACCCGGGAAGGCATGATCTCTCGCGGCTCCTTGCGAGGAGGAGCTTCGGTGGTTGTCATCGCGGCCTCAGAGGACGTAGATCCCGCGGATGACTTCCGCGATCGTCGTGACGCCGTCTTCGACCAGCCGCACCGCTTCCTGACGCAGGGTGCGCGTGCCTTCGGCTATGGCCAACTCGCGCACCGACTCGTGGTCCGGCTTGCCGGCTACCAGCGAACGCATGTCGGGCGTCATCCGGAGCAGCTCGTAGACACCGATCCGGTCCTGATAGCCCGTGTCGACGCAGAAGGTGCACCCTTCTCCGTCTGAGAAGCCCCGCTCCGGCACCGTCCCGCCCGCCTGGAGGAAGAACTCCAGCTCGTCGGCCGTCGGCTCGTAGGGCTGGCGGCACTGGTCGCAGGTGCGGCGCAGCAACCGCTGGCTCAGCACGCCGGCCACGGCGGAGCCGACGATGTACGGCTCGATGCCCATGTCCAGGAAGCGCAGCAGCGCCGATGTCGTGTCGGTCGCGTGCAGCGAGGTCATCACGAAGTGGCCGGTGAGCGCGGACTGTACGGCGATGCGGGCCGTCTCGCCGTCACGGATCTCTCCCACCAGGATGATGTCGGGGTCCTGGCGCAGGATCGAGCGCAGCCCGCTCGCGAAGGTGACTCCGGCCTGCTCGTTGATCTGGATCTGGTTGATCGACGGGACGACGTACTCCACCGGGTCCTCGATCGTCATGATGTTGCGCTCGGTGCCGTTGAGCTCCGCCATCGTGGCGTACAGGCTGGTGGTCTTGCCGCTTCCGGTGGGGCCGGCGCAGATGACCATGCCGAACGGCGAGCGCACCATCGCCGAGTAGACCTGGTAGGTGTCGGCCGGCATGCCCAGCTCGGACAGGCGGTAGGACGACGTGGCCTTGTCCAGTAGGCGCAGCACCATCTTCTCGCCGGCGACGGTGCCGGTGCTTGCCACGCGCACGTCGACGTTGCGGCCTTCGATGTCGGCGGAGAACTGACCGTCCTGCGCTCGCCGGCGCTCGACGATGTTCATGCCCGCCAGCACCTTGATGCGGCTGGTGGCCGCGCCACCCAACGCTGTGGGCAGGGTGAGCACGTCCTGCAGCACGCCGTCGATGCGGAACCGGACCCTGGTGAGACCGTCCATCGGTTCGATGTGCACGTCTGAGGCGCGGTCACGGAGCGCCTGAGTGAGGATCATCGTCACGACCTGTACGACGGGTGCGTTCTCGTCGACCGCGCCTCGGGCCGGAAGCCCGGTCGTGGGCTGCCGCGTCTCCGAGCTCGCCTCGAAGGCCGCCACGTGTCGGTGGATGCCGGCCAGTGCGCGGTAGCCGCGGTCGATCGCGCGGCGGATGTCCGTGGAGGAAGCGACGACGACGGCGACGCTCATGCCAGTGGTGGTCTCGAGCTCCGCGGTCAGCTGGTCGCTCGGGTCGGCTACCGCCACCTCGAGGACGCCGTCCAGGGACTCGAGGGGCAACGCCAGCAGCGAACGTGCCGCTGCCTCCGGAAGGTGCTGGACCGCGTCGGGGTTCGCGGCTCGCCGGCGTAGGTCCACAACGGCCACGCCGAAGTGCTCGCCGAGGGCGGTGGCAAGTTCTCGCTCGTCGATCGCCCCGAGCTCGACGAGCAGCGTGCCGAGCCGCTTTCCCGAGACACGCTGCTTGAGCAGGGCATCGTTGAGCTTGTCCCTCGACAGCAGCTTCCTCTCGACGAGGATCTCGCCGAGGAAGCGGCGGCCGGAGGCGTCGCTGGTGGGAGCCGCCACTGCCTCATCGGCGGCTGCTCGAACTGCCACGGTGTCTGTCCTCCAGGCTGGGGGATGCGGACGGATGTCACCCGGATGGGTCAACGGTCACTCTCCCCAACATCGGCAGGACGCGTGAAACC
>JAWVEN010000048.1:0-6061 GCA_033856675.1 Gaiellales bacterium
CAGGCGCCTTCTTCACCGATGGATTCGGGGTGGGTGGCCATCGGCGTCCTGGCCGGGGTGGCCGTCGTCGTCGCCGTGCTCATGATCGGCGTGTCGTTGGCCGCCCGTCCGGCCGACAATCGAGCGCGGTTCGCTGACGAGCAGATCAGCTTCGTGCACCCGCCCGAGTGGAACGTGGCTGCCGGCGATGGGTCGGACCCGGCGGGCCATCGAGTGCTTGCGCACCTGGTGACCTTTTCGATTCCGACCCGCGACTACTGCACCAACTTCGCGAGTCCGTGCCACGTGACCGGCGAGAACATTCCGCCTGGCGAGGCGTCGATCCTCATCACCGCATGGCAGGGCGGCACGCCGCCCGTGCCGGATCCGGTGACGTCACGACCGTTCGGCCTGGATGCCGATGCGATCATCGGCGGCGAGCCTGCCGCGTTCGAGATACGAGAAGAACGGCGAGACAGCATCACCTACTGGTGGCAGCTCAGCCCACCGGGCTTCCCTGACCGATGGATCGAGGTCAGCGCCGAAGTCAACGGCCTGGAGCTCGATCGGGAAGCCGTCCTGGAAGACCTCAGTGCCGTGATGAACTCAATCGAGTTCACCGACTGAGGGCCGATTGACCCGTGGGGCGGGTCAACCGCCCGAGGCGAGACGCTCGAGTCGCGGGCGGATGGCATTTGACCCGTGGGGCGGGTCTTAGCGCAAAGGAACCGAACCTGCCTACCTCCGTCGCGATTTGACCCGTAGTGCGGGTGAGGCGCGACGGAGCCCGAGTTCCTTCCACTTAAGACCCGTGGGGCGGGTCAATCGCCTAAGCCAGGCGGTCTTCCACTCCCGGCCGCAGCTCGACGGCGACCGGCACCCCGGCGGCGCGACGGAGCGCATCTCCCAACCGTTCGTCCCACGCAACGTGGTCGGGAAGCCGGACCTGGCGCGTGGCGCCGGCAACCGAGATGAAGAGCACCACGGGCAACGGTCCCGGGCGACCAGCCAGGAACCCCTTGACGGACTCGATGGCTCCCAAGAGCCGATCCGTCGGCACGTCGTCGCCGATCGAGACGCTGATGGTTGCGGCCGATGCCTCCGGCGCCGACTGGATCGGCACGGCATCCAGCGGAGCCGGCGTCTCCTCGAGCGGCTCCGGCGCTCCGATGGCGGCCGCCACCGCCTCGGCCTCGACCACGGCAACCGCGGCCGGCGGCGGTGCCGCAACGGCGATCGCCTCGCGAGGAGAGCCGTTCCAGACGCCCTGCTCCGGCGGCCGATCCCAGCGACGGCCGTTGCCGCGTGCCGCAAGCAGCCGATCCCGCTCGGCGCCGAACGAAGCCGGCCCCATCCGAACCGCGTCGTCCCACAGGTGGACGGCCTCGCACAGGATCTGCGGCGCATCGTCGCGCCGGTCGATACGCCCGGTCACGAGCACCACGTTGTCATCGGCCCAGGACACGGCCGTCTGCTCGAAGACCTTCGGGAAGACGACCACCTCGACCGATCCCTGGAGATCCTCGAGGGTCGCGACCAGCATGGTGGAGCCTGCCCGCGTCACCACCCGCCGCGACGAGATGAGGATCCCGCCCAGTGTGACCTTGGCCTGGTCAGCCTCCTCGGCCAGCTCGCCGGTGTAGGCGGTCACGTAGTCGGGCAGCTCGCCAGCGATGTCCCCCAGCGGATGCTCCGACAGGTAGAGACCGATGAGCTCCTTCTCCCAACGCAGCCGCTCCCGCCGCGGAATCTCCTCGCCGCCGTCCAGGAACTGGACCGATTCGTCCGCCGGCATCGCAAATAGGTCGAAAAGGGTCGACTGCCCGGCGGCCACATCGCGCTGATGTCGCTGCCCGTTCTCCAGGGCAACGTCCAGGGCAGCCAGCAGCGCCCCGGCAGTCCCGAGGGACGCCACCGCGTTGGCCTTGATGAGCGACTCCATGACTCGCTTGTTGATCGTATGCAGGTCCACCCGCTGGCAGAGATCCGCAAGTGAGCGGAACGGCCCAGGGGACTCGCCGCCATCGCGGACGGCAACGATTGCCTCGATGGCCCCCTCGCCCACGTTCTTGATGGCGGCCAGGCCAAAGCGAATCGCCTCCGGAGCGCCGGACGCATCGGTCTCGACCGTGAAGAGGGCCGATGACTTCTGCACGTCCGGGGGCCGCACGTCGATCCCCAGGCGCCGGCACTCGGCGATGACCGCCGCGACCTTTTCGGCGCGCTCGCGGAAGCCGTTCATGACGGCGGTCATGAACTCGATCGGGTAGTTCGCCTTCAGGTAGGCCGTCTGGTAGGCGATCAGGCCGTAGCAGGTGGCGTGGGCCTTGTTGAAGCCGTAGCGGGCGAAGGGCTCGAACTCGTGGAAGACCTTGTCGACGATGTGTGGCGGGATCCCCTTCTTCTTGGCGCCGGCCTTGAACTTCGCCTCATGCTGACGGAGGACATCCTCCTTCTTCTTGCGGATCGCATAGCAGAGGTTGTCGGCCTCGGGACCGGTGTAGTCCGCCATCGCGATGGCGGCGGTCATGATGTCCTCCTGGTACACGAAGATCCCGTAGGTGTCGCGCAGTGCGGGCTCCAAAGAATCGTGCAGGTACGTCACCGGCTCGAGGCCGTGCTTGCGGCGGATGTAGGCGGGGATGTTCGCCATCGGTCCAGGCCGGAAGAGGGCGACCATGGCCGCCAGGTCGCGCACCTCGGTCGGCTTGAGCTCCTTGACGTATCGGCGCATGCCCGAGCCTTCCAGCTGGAAGACGCCCATCGTCTCGCCAGTGGAGAGGAGGTCGAATGTCCTGCGATCGTCGAGGGGAAGCTTGTCGACGTCCAGGCGCACGCCCCGATGCTTCTCCACCAGGTCGACGGCATCGGCCAGGATCGTCAGGTTGGTGAGGCCCAGGAAGTCGAACTTCAGGAGGCCCAGCGCCTCACAGGCGTGCATCTCGAACTGGGTCATGGTGGTCTTGCCGTCGGTCGCGCGCTGGAGCGGCATGATCTCGGTGAGCGGATCACGCGAGATGACGATCCCGGCGGCATGGGTCGAGGCGTGGCGCGACACGCCCTCGAGCTGCTTCGCGATGCCAATGAGCTTGTCGACCCGATCGTCCCCCGCCATCAGCTCGCGCAGCGGCGGCGAGGTCTCCACGGCACGTGCCAGCGAGATGTTGAGCTCGTTGGGGACCGCCTTGGCGACCCGATCGGCCTCTGCGTAGGTGAGGCCCATTGCGCGGCCGACATCGCGGATGGCCGCCTTGGCGCCGAGCGTCCCGAAGGTGATGATCTGCGCCACCCGGTCGTCGCCGTACTTGGCCGTGACGTATTGGATGACCTCGTCCCGGCGTGAATCCTGGAAGTCGATGTCGATGTCCGGCATCGTCACCCGGTCCGGGTTGAGGAAGCGCTCGAACGGCAGGCCGTAGGCGAGCGGGTCCACCGGCGTGATGCCAAGCGAGTAGGTCACGATCGATCCCGGCGCCGAGCCGCGGCAGGTAGTCATGATCCCCCGCTCGCGCGCGAAGCGGATGAAGTCGGCCACGATGAGGAAGTAGGCCGAATACCCCATCCGATCAATGATCCCGAGCTCGTAATCCAGCCGGGTCTGGATGGCGTCGCTGATCACGCCGTATCGGTCCGGGAGCCCGCGCTCGCACTCCTTGCGCAGCCAGGAGCCCTCGGTCTCGCCGGCGGGGACCTCGAAATGCGGTAGGCGGAGGCCGCTGAAGTCGAGGTTGACGTCGCACATCTCGGCGATGCGGAGCGTGTTGTCCATGGCGTCGGGCAGCTCGCCGTTGAAGAGGCGACGCATCTCGGCGGCGGACTTCAGGTAGAACTCGTTGTTCTCGAATCGCATCCGGCCGGGCGTGTCGACGTTGCTGGCGGTCTGGATGCAGACCAGCAGGTCGTGCGCCTCGTACTGGTCGGGCGAGGTGTAGTGCGTGTCGTTGGTCGCGACCAGCGGAAGGTTGTTGCGGCGCGCCAGCTCCACCAGCTGCGGATGGAGCCGCTGCTGCTCCCCGATCCCGTGCTCCTGGACCTCGATGAAGAAATTCCCGTCACCCAGGATGTCCCGGTACTCGGTCGCGGCCTTCGCAGCGCCGGCTTCGTCGCCCTGGCCGAGGCGCTTAAGGACCTCTCCACCCAGGCAGGCAGATGTGCCGATGAGGCCGGCGCTGTGCCGCGCCAGCAGCTCCTTGTCGATCCTCGGCTTGTAGTAGTAGCCGTCGAGGTGCGCCGCGGTCGTCAGCGCCAGCAGGTTGCGATAGCCGACGTCGTCCCTGGCCAGCAGGATCATGTGGTGGTAGTCGGCGTCCTGTTTGCCTTCCTTGTCGGCCATGCCCCGGGGGGCGACGTACGCCTCGATGCCAATGATCGGCTTGATCCCGGCCTGCTTGGCGGCGGCGTAGAACGGGATGACCCCGTACATGCTCCCGTGATCGGTCAGCCCCAGCGCCGGCATCCCCTGCTCCGCCACCCGCTTCGTCATCTCGCCGATGCGGCTCAGCCCGTCGAGCAGGCTGAACTCGGAGTGGACGTGGAGGTGGACGAAGTCGTCGCTCGGATTCTCGGGTCGCTGGGTCACAGCTTGATGTTAGCGACGAGCATCAGCCGCGCATGGCACCAAGCGGCGAGACTCGTCACTGCGTCGGAGCCCGCGGCCGAAGTCCTGCGAGGGCCTGCGAGAACTCTGCGCGCATGACGCGCCTATCGACGTCGTCGAGCCAGGATGCCTCGATCCCGTCGAGGGCGATCGCCGCGAGATCATCGAACTCGAGCCCTTGAGCCTCGGCCACGTAGCGGTACTCCCTGCCGAGGTCGAGATCGGTCATGGCCGGGTCATCGGTGTTGAGCGTTACGAGAAGTCCGGCTTCCCGCATCCTTCGGAACGGATGCTCGCGCAGGCTCGGGAACCGATTGGCGATCACCACGTTGCTGCTCGGACAGACGGTCAACGGGACACGGTCGGCGGCCATGCGGCGCATCAGTGCCGGGTCGTCTACCACTGCGATGCCGTGATCGATGCGCTCGAGGCCGAGGACCTCGAGGCCGATCACGATGTTCTGGGCCCCCACCCCGACCGCCTCGCCGGCATGGCCGGTGCTGCGGAACCCGTGACGTCGCGCGAGCTCGAACGGCTCGGCGAAGGCGGCGAGGTCAACTCCGAGCTCCGTCGAGTCCATCCCCACGCCGATGACTCGCTCTGCGCCGCCCCGCTGCCGTAACTCGGCGAACTGCTCGACGAGCTCCAGCCCGGCGGCAGGTCCATACGCCCGATCCATGTCGGCGATGAGCCGGCATTGCACCCCGGTATCTCTCTCGGCCGCCTCGATCCCCGCAGTCAGGCCGTCGATGATGCCGGCCAGCGCCTGTCCAGCTGCCAAGTGACGCGCAGGCGTGAAGAACATCTCCCGGTAGCGCAGACCGTGGGGTGCGGCATCAACCAGCGACTCGTATGCGATCCGCTCCCAGTCGCCAGGCTCTACGAGGGTCTCCTGGACCATCCAGAAGATGGCGAGGAACGAATCCAGCGAACTAAAGCGGTAGAGCTCAGTCGGATCCTCGACGGGAAATGCCCGACCAGCCTTCCGAGCGAGATCCGCCACCGTCTGCGGACGCACCGAGCCCTCGACATGACAGTGCAGCTCGACCTTCGGTATCGAGTCGTACAGGTCCGAGCCGGAGGTTGCCTCACCCACGGAACGATGGTAGCGACGCCTCGACTCATCGGTTTCCCTCAGGTACCCAGACAATGCGCCCGGGCTGGTCGATCAGCCGGGTGCGCTGGCCGTGTCACGGCTGAGGCGAATCGGCCACAGCGGCCGTCCGCGGATGATCCACTCGGCAACTGCGAGGTTCAGCGTCCAGGCGGCGCCCATGATGAGCGCCCTGGCGGTCACGTCGGGCTTGCCGACGATCAGCTCCCCGAACAGGAACAGGATCGCCTGCGTGCCGGCCCCCAGGCCGATGGCGTAGCCGCGCATCATCCAGGCACGGTGCCGGGCGATCTCGCGCCGGCGAATGGCAAGGAAGCCGAGGACGATCGACCCGACCATCCCGAACCCGAAGACGAGCCGGAAGGCCTGGA